>NZ_MIHA01000003.1 GCF_001722335.1 Mycolicibacterium flavescens | reverse complement strand
TGCCACCCGGGGCGCGCCCGGCCGCGCCGCACCCTCGGCGGGCGCGGGATGGGTCGGATCGTGCGGCGGGCGTGGCCGGTCGAACGGCCGCGGCGGCACCGGCGCACCCGCACCGACCAACGCCTCCGGGTTCTCGGCCTCGTCGCGCACGACCGGGCGCCTGCGCTCGTCGGGCAGTTCGGTCTCACCGAGGCCGAGTCGCTCCTGGATGCGCTTCATCCAGCGCGGCGCCCACCAGCAGTCGTCGCCGAGCAGCTTCATCACCGCGGGCACCAGGAACATCCGGATCACGGTGGCGTCGAGCAGCAGCGCCAGCAGCAGGCCGAACGCCAGGTACTTCATCATCACCAGATCGGAGAACACGAACGCGCCCGCGACGACGGCCAACACCAGCGCCGCGCCGGTGATCAGGCGGCCGGTGGTGGCGGTGCCGATCCGGATCGCCTCGGCGGTGGACATGCCGCGCTCGCGGGCCTCCACCATGCGCGAAACCAGGAACACCTCGTAGTCGGTCGACAGACCCCAGATCACCGCGATGATCAACCCGATCATCGGCGCCATCAGCGGCTGCGGCGTGTAGTTCATCAGGCCCGAACCGTGCCCGTCGACGAACATCCAGGTGAGCACGCCCATCGTCGAACCCAGCGTCAACGCGCTCATCACCGCGGCCTTGATCGGCAACACCACCGACCCGAACGCCAGGAACATCAGGACCGTCGTCGTGACGATCAGCAGCGTGACCATCAACGGCAGCTTGTCGAACAGGCTGTGAATACTGTCCTGCTCCAAAGCCGGTGTGCCACCGACACTTACGTTGACCCCGCGCGGTGGCGTCAACTCACGGAGCTCGTTGATCTTCTTGCTCGCGTCGTTGCGGTTCTCCAGCCCGTTCTGGATCACCCGCACCGACGGATCCTTGGATCCGCCCTCCTGAACCGAGCGCTCCTGCCACATCTTCGACGGGTCGTCCTCGGGTTCGATGAACCCGGAGACCGTCATCGCCTTGGTGCGCATCTCGGCGATCTGCTGGTCGGTGATCGGTTCGCCGTCCTCGCGTTCCATCACGATGGTCAGCGGTTCGGTGCGGAACCCGGGGAACACCCGGTCGAACTCCTCCTGCGCCAGTCGCACCGAGTTGTCCGGCGGCAGATATTTCTCGCTGATGCCGCCCAGCGACAGCCCGCCCAGCGGGATGATCAGCGCGATCATCACGATGACGATCGGCGCGGCGAAGGCCACCGGCCGCTTCATCACGCGGTTGACCAGCTTGCCCCAGAAGCCCTTCTCGACTTCGGCGCGGGTCTTGGTCTTCTGGGTCTTCTCGGCGAGCCACTCCAGGTAGACCCGCATCGGCTTCCAGTTGCGGAAGAACGGCACCCGCAGCAGCGTGCGCACCCCGAGCGCGTCGACGTTGGCGCCCAGGATGCCCAGCGCCGCGGCCAGTACGGTGATCGACAGGATCGCCGCCAGCATGACCGAGGCGATGATCGCGTAGGTGATCGACTTCAGGAAGCCCTGCGGGAACAGCAGCAGCGGCACCGAGGAGGCGACCAGGATGACCGCCGAGAACATGATGGTGCGGCCCGAGGTCATCACGGTGCGCCGCACGGCGGCCTCGGTGTCGTAGCCCTCGGCGATCTCCTCGCGGAACCGGCTCACCATGAACAGCCCGTAGTCGACCGCGATGCCCAGGCCCATCAGCGTCACCACCGGCTGGGCGAAGAAGTGCACGGGCATGAACTCGGCGAGCAGGCGCATGATGCCGAGCGCGCCGGCGATGGTCAGACCGCCGATGATGCCGGGCAGCGCCGCCGCGACGACACCGCCGAACACGAAGAACAGCACCACACACACCAGCGGGATCGCCGCGACCTCGGCGCGGCGCTGGTCTTCGCCGATGCTGCCGGTCAGCTCGCTGGCCAGCGGGTTGAGGCCGGCGAGCTGGATGTCGCCGCCGTTGATCTCTAGCAGCGCCGGTTCGACGGCCTGGTAGTTCTTCAGGATCTCGTCGTCGGTGTCGCCCTTGAGCGGAATGCTGATGAACGTCTTCGACAGATCGCTGGTCTTCATCTGCTGGACGGTCTCGCTGGCGGCGTCGGGCGCCCGCAGCCAGCCCACCCAGCTGACCACCTGATCCGGATGGTCGCTGACGAAGCTGTCGAGCTCGCCGACCACTTCACGCTGCCACTCGGGGTTGTCGACCTTCTCGCCGTCGGGCGGGGTCAATATCGCGACGACGTGGCTGGTGCGGTCGCGGCCGTACACCTCGTCACCGATTACCGAGGCATGAACCGATTGGCTGCCTTCGTCATAGAAGCCGCTCTGCGTGACGTGGTTACCGAGCGAAATGCCGTAGATACCGCCACCGAGACAGAGCGCAACCATGACGCCGATGACGATGTATCGATAGCGGTACACCGTTCGACCCCACCAGGCGAACACGTAAGCTCCTTACTCGGTTTCGGCCAGATCAGCTGTTAAGTCAACACCGACCATGCGCAGTTCAGTTGTTCACACGCGAGGTCAGTAGCGAGGACAGCGGCCGGAACGGCTGCAACCATGCACCCTGCTCGGGCAGCGAATCGAGGCCGATTCGCGGTAGCGGTTCCCGGAAAACACCAGGAATGTCCTCCAGGTCGACGAACTCCAAGGTATCCGACGCTAGCGCCCAGCTCGCATGTTCGCGAAATCCGAGCACCTGGACCGGAATGCCGTCGCGGGCGATGTCCTCCAGAGGTTGTTTGAAGGCCTGCCCGTCGGCGGAGGCCACCAACACGCTGGCCAGACCCTCGCTGCGGCGCAGCGCGATGTGGTCGAGCATGTCGGTGTCGACGTCGCTGTCCTCGTCGATCTTCGGCTTCGCGAAAACCGCGAAACCCACGTTACGCAATGCTTCGACCCACGGCCGGACCACGTCGGCGCTGCCGGGGGCGATGTTGGTGAACACGGTGGCCTCGGGCTCCATCGAGACGTTCGGCCGGGTGGCCGACAGCTCGGCGGTGCGGGCCAGCAGCCAGCGGCCCAGCGCGTCGAACCGCGGGCGGTGCGCGGCCGTCGGCCGTCCGCCGATGATCGAGCCGAGCCCCATGTCGAGGTTGGGGGCGTCCCACACCAGCAGCACCCGGGCGGTTCCGTCGGTGGACGCCGGCTCGGCGGGCGAGGCCACTTCGGGGATCTGTTCGAGGTCAGCGCTCATGACGCCTTCTCCCAGAGCAGTTCGGTGACGGCGCTGCCGACGTGCTGCGCCTTGCCTTCGTACTTGGTGACCGGCCGCTGCACCGAGACCGGCAGGTCGCCGTCCGGGCCGACCCGGCGCAACCGGGGTTCGGCGTCACCGACCTCGGCGATGTGCTCGGCGTACTGCGCGTGGTCGGTGGCGGCGTGCAGCACACCGCCGGGGCGTAGCCGGTCGGCGATCAGCGCGACGGTTTCCGGTTGCAGGAGCCGGCGCTTGTGGTGGCGGGCCTTGGGCCACGGGTCGGGGAAGAACACCCGCACCGCGGTCAGCGAGTCGGGGCCGAACATGTGTTGCAGCACGTCGACGCCGTCGCCGCGGACCAGCCGGATGTTGGTGACGTTCTCGCGGTCGATGGCCGACAGCAGCTGTGCGAGCCCGCGCCGGTAGACCTCCACGGCGACCACGTCGAGGTGGGGTTCGGCCTTGGCCATCGCCAGGGTCGAGGTGCCGGTGCCGCAGCCGATCTCCAGGACGACAGGCGCCGACCGGCCGAACCAGGTGGCGGTGTCCAGTCGGGGCGCCGGAACGTCGCCGTCGCGCGCGTGCATCCCGATCTCGGGCCAGCGCCGGTCCCAGGTCGCCTGCTGAGCGGGCGAGAGCGTGCTGCGCCGCGTGCGGAAACTGGTGACGCGCCGGTGGTGATGCCGATCGGCAGGGGTCTCGGAACCCGAAGCCGCGACATCGGGTCCGGATTGGTGCATCCGTCCATGGTGGCTCATCGGAAGTGGAGTACCCGCATCGTGGTGCAGATTGATACCCAACAGTTGCCTGGCGCTGGTATGTGGCGCGTTGTCCCCAGGCCGGACCGCCAGAGGCTCGCCGCGGGCGCGTCGGGATGCCACCATCGTCGTAGCGGGCACACGTCTCGCACGAGCAGGGAGGGGCGCCCGTATTTTCGTCGACGCGCTGCACCAGATCGACGACCGGCGGCTGAAGCCGATCGTGCGCCGGCTCTCGGCGCCGACGCGGGTCGCGGTGCACGGACGCGCCGGGGTTGGCAGGCGTACCGTCGCTGCCGCGCTGACCGGCGCGGGTGTTGCGGTGGTGCCCGATTGCGCGGACGTCGACGTGCTGGTGATCGCCGAGGCGCCCAAACCCGAGGACCTGGGGTTTCTCGATGCGGACCGGCCCGCCGTCGTCGTGCTCAACAAGAGCGACCTGAGCGGCTACGGACCGGGCGGACCCCTGGCCATCGCCCAGCGCCGCGCCGCCCGGTATCGCACGGTGACCGGGCTTCCGACCGTGCCGATGGTGGCGCTGCTGGCCTCGGCCACACCGACCGACGACCTGGTCGCCGCGCTGCGGGTGCTGATCACCGAACCGGCGGACCTGACGTCGACCGACGGTTTCGTCTCCGGTGCGCATCCGCTGCCCGCCGAGACCCGTGCCCGCCTGCTCGCCGAACTGGACCGGTTCGGCATCGCGCACGCGGTGCTGGCGCTCGAGCGCGGCGCCACGGTCCCGGCGCTGACGGCGCATCTGCGGGACCTCAGCCAGGTCGCGCGGGTCGTCGACCTGGTGCAGGCGGCGGCCGCGCCGCTGCGGTACCGGCGACTGCGCCGCGCGATCAGCGAGGTGCGGGCCGTGGCGGCGCAGTCCGGCGACGAGACGCTGGCCGGGTTGCTCCGCGCCGACGAGACCGTGTTGTCGGTGATGACCGCGGCGGTCGACGTCGTGGAGGCCGCGGGCGCTGAGGTCGACCGCGCCGATGACCCCGAGGGGCACCTGCGCCGGGCCGTGCGGTGGCGGCGCTACGGGCAGGGCCCGGTCAACGCGCTGCACCGGGCGTGCGCGGCCGACATCAGCCGCGGTTCGCTGCGGCTGCTGGCCCGGGCGCAGTAGTGGTGGACCGCACGGTCGCCGAGCAGATTGCGGCGGCCGACGCCGTGGTCGCCGCCGTCGAACCGGACCTGAGCCCGCCCGCGGTGCGCGCGCGTGACGTCGTGCTGGTGACCGGCCCGTGGCTGGCCGGCAGCACCAGCCTGGTCGCCGCGCTGCGCGAACGGATGCCCGAACACACCGTCGTCGAAGCCGACGAACTCGCCGCCGGCGACGCCCCGGCCGCGGTGGTGTTCGTGGTCTCGGCGGTGACCCCGCTGACCGAATCCGACTGCGAGCTGGTCGATCTGGTCAGCCGCCACACCGACCTGGTGATCGGGGTGGTCGCCAAGATCGACACCCACCGCGACTGGCGCGACGTGCTGGCCGCCGACCGCGACGTGCTGGCCCGCTGGTCGCAGCGCTACGCGCGGGTGCCGTGGGTGGGGACGGCGGCGGCGCCGGACCTGGGCGAGCCGCGGGTCGACGAGCTCGTCGACCTGCTCCGTCAACGGCTCGCCGATCCCGACCTGGTGCGGCGAAACCGGTTGCGCGCGTGGGAGACCCGCATCGAGCAGTTGATCGACCGCTACACCGCCGACGGTGCGGGGGCCGGGCGGCGGGCGCGGGTGTCGGCGTTGCACGAGGCCCGCGACGAGGTCATGCGCGGTCGCCGGGCGGCCAAGACCGAGCACACCATCGCGCTGCGCACCCAGATCCAGCAGGCGCGCGTCCAACTCGGCTACTTCGCGCGCAACCGCTGCACGTCGGTGCGCGCCGAACTGGCCGACGACGCGTCGAAGCTGGGCCGGCGAGCGCTCGGCGGGTTCGAGGCACACGTGCGCGGGCGCGCGGCCGACGTCGTCGCCGAAGTGGAGGACGGCATCACCGCGCAGGTGGCCGACGCGGCGGCTCAGCTGCAGATGCCCGCCCCACCGCCGCCCACCGCGCCGGCGGCGAACCCCGTCATCGATCCGCCTCCGCTGAAGTCCCGGCGCCTGGAAACCCAGCTGACGACGGTGCTCGGCGCCGGGTTCGGGCTGGGGGTGGCGCTGATGGTGACCCGGCTGTTCGCCGGTCTGGCCCCCGGCCTGACGGTCGCGGGCCTGGCGGTCGGCGCGGCGGTGGGGCTGGCGGTGACCGTGTGGGTGGTGGGCATCCGCGGCCTGCTGCACGACCGCTCCGCACTGGACCGCTGGGTGTCCGAGGTGTTCAGCGCGCTGCGGGCGACGCTCGAGGAACGGGTCGCCACCCGGGTGCTGGACGCCGAGAGCGCGCTGACCGCCGAATCGGCGGCCCGCGACGAGCGGGAGGCGCAGGCCGCGCGGGCCCGGATCGCCGAGATCGACGCCGAACTGCGCCGACATGCGGTGGAGACCGCACGTGCGGCCAGCGAACGCGACCACCGGTTACCGTCGTTGCAGCGGGTGCTCGACGCGGTCCGCACCGGCAAATCCGGAGGCGCACCTGGCTGACACTTCGGCACCTGGTCGGTCGAACGGCCGAAAAAACCTCTTCTGAATCGTTCCTGTGAGTGATCGGACATGATCCCGGGTCCCCGCGGGTATCTCACCCGCGTTAACCTCTTGATAAGGAACGCAGCGCCGCCGACTTCCTGTCTGAGTGGCGCATACGGAGCCTTGGGTCCTGGCAGCAACAGACACAGGAGAGTTTCATGACCGCAGCGACCATCCCCGGTTTGGACACCGCACCGACGAAGCACAAGGGTCTGCTCGCCTGGGTTCAAGAGGTCGCCGAGCTGACGCAGCCCGACCGCGTGGTGTTCGCGGACGGCTCTGACGAGGAGAACGCCCGCCTGTGCGAGCAGCTCGTCGCCGCCGGCACCTTCAAGCGCCTCGATGACGAGAAGAAGCCGAACTCGTACCTCGCGCTGTCCGACCCCTCCGACGTGGCCCGTGTCGAGTCCCGCACCTACATCTGCACCGAGAACGAGATCGACGCCGGCCCCACCAACAACTGGATGGCGCCCGCCGAGATGCGCGAGACCATGACCGAGCTGTACCGCGGCTGTATGCGCGGGCGCACCATGTACGTGGTGCCGTTCTGCATGGGCCCGCTCGGCGCCGAGGACCCCAAGCTGGGTGTGGAGCTCACCGACTCCGAGTACGTCGTCGTCTCGATGCGCACCATGACCCGCATGGGCAAGGCCGCGCTCGACAAGATGGGCACCGACGGCTTCTTCGTCAAGGCGCTGCACTCGATCGGCGCGCCGCTGGAGCCGGGCCAGAAGGACGTGCCCTGGCCCTGCAACGACACCAAGTACATCAGCCACTTCCCGGAGACCCGCGAAATCTGGAGCTACGGTTCGGGTTACGGCGGCAACGCGCTGCTGGGCAAGAAGTGCTACTCGCTGCGCATCGCCTCGGCGATGGCCCACGACGAGGGCTGGCTCGCCGAGCACATGCTGATCCTCAAGCTGATCTCCCCCGAGAACAAGTCGTACTTCGTGGCCGCGGCGTTCCCGTCGGCGTGCGGTAAGACCAACCTCGCGATGCTGCAGCCCACGATCCCGGGCTGGCGCGCCGAGACCGTCGGCGACGACATCGCCTGGATGCGGTTCGGCAAGGACGGCCGCCTCTACGCGGTCAACCCCGAGTTCGGCTTCTTCGGCGTCGCGCCGGGCACCAACTGGAAGTCCAACCCGAACGCGATGAAGACCATCGAGGCCGGCAACACCGTGTTCACCAACGTCGCGCTCACCGACGACAACGACGTGTGGTGGGAGGACCTCGAGGGCGACCCGCAGCACCTGATCGACTGGAAGGGCCGCGACTGGACCCCCGAGTCCGGTGAGAAAGCCGCGCACCCGAACTCGCGCTACTGCACCCCGATGTCGCAGTGCCCGACGCTGGCGCCCGAGTGGGACGACCCGCAGGGTGTGCCGATCTCGGCGATCCTGTTCGGCGCCCGCCGCAAGACCACGGTTCCGTTGGTGACCGAGGCCCGCGACTGGCAGCACGGCGTGTTCCTGGGCGCCACGATGGGCTCCGAGCAGACCGCCGCCGCCGAGGGCAAGGTCGGCACGGTGCGCCGCGACCCGATGGCCATGCTGCCGTTCCTGGGCTACAACGTCGGCGACTACTTCGCGCACTGGATCAACATCGGCAAGCAGTCCGACGAGTCGCAGATGCCGAAGATCTTCTTCGTCAACTGGTTCCGCCGCGGCGACGACGGCCGCTTCCTGTGGCCGGGCTTCGGCGAGAACAGCCGCGTGATGAAGTGGGTCATCGACCGGATCGAGCAGCGCGCCGGCGGCCGCACCACCCCGATCGGCACCGTGCCCACCGCCGAGGACCTGGACCTGTCCGGCCTCGACGCCGACCCCGCTGACGTCGAGGCCGCGCTGGCGGTCAACGTCGACGAGTGGCGCCAGGAGGTCCCGCTGATCGAGGAGTGGTTCGAGTTCGTCGGCGAGAAGCTGCCGACCGGCATCAAGGACGAGTTCGACGCGCTCAAGCACCGCCTCGACGCCGAGTAACTTTCTCTGCCGCGCAACTTTCTCTGCCGAGCAGACGCGAAATGCCCCATTTCCTCCCGGATTTGGGGCATTGTGCGTCTGTTCGCGGCCGTCAGCCGGCGATGACCGCGTGCGCGACGGCCGCGCCGACCTCCTCGTCGGACAGCGTGCTGTACTCGATCAGCGTGTGCGACAGCACCGCGCGCACCATCAGCTCGGCGGCCTGAACGACGCTCACCCGCAGTTGGCTCTCGTCGACGACGGCGGTCGGTGTCACCACGCTCGCGACGGTCTGCACGAGGTCCATCCGCGAGTCCCCGATCGACAGCACGGCGTGCAGCAGCCGGTGCGGCTCGTGATCGCGGACGTAGGTGAACGCGGCGTGGCCGCGCAGATACCGCAGCGCCGACACCACCACCGAAGCCACCAGATCGGCCGGCGCGGCCGAGGTGTCGACGTCGGCCTGCACCGCGGCGAGCATGAGGCCGATCTCGTGGGCGGCGACGGCGCTGATCAGCCCGTCCTTGTCGCCGAACTCCCGGTACGCCGTCGCGCGGGACACGCGCGCGTGCTCGGCGACCTGGCTCAACGTCAGCGTGTCGACGCCGCGCTCGGCGATGAGGTCCAGCGCCGATTGCAGCAGCGCGTCGTACGACCGGGTGAAGGGCATCACCGGCATTGTTACCGACGCCGTTGACCCACAGGCCCAACTGAGACTAATTTGACATCTAGTCTCAGTTAGGAGAACCGGCGTGACCGCATCGCTCGAACCCACGGTGGATCTGAGCCCGTTCCCCGGGTTGCGCCGCTATCTCGACTCCCTGCCCGACGACGAACGCGAGGCCCGCCATGCGGAGCTGTCAGAGCTGGGGGCCGAGGATCTGAGCAGCCTCGGCGTCAGCGAGCCGCAACCCGTCGAGCACGACTACCGCATCGACGAGATCGACGGAACGATCCCCGCCGAACTGCGCGGCACCCTGTACCGCGACGGCCCCGGGCGCTGGGAGGACTACACCGGCCGCCCGCTGCACCATCTGTTCGACGGCGACGGCATGCTGTCGGCGTTCACGATCGACGGGTCCGGTGTGCACTACCGCAACCGGTACGTGCGCACGAACCACTTCCGCGGCAAGGGCTCGGTGAGCCACATGGGCACCGCGGCGCCCGGCGGGTGGCGCAAGAACATCGGTCGCGTCCCGCCGAACCTGGCCAACACCAACGTCGTCAAGCACGCCGGTCGCCTCTTCGCGCTGTGGGAGGGCGGACCGCCGCACGAGATCGACCCCGACACCCTCGAAACCCTCGGGGCGCGCCGCTTCGGGGGCGAACTTCGTTGGCTGGGAACCTATTCCGCGTATCCCAGCTTCTGCCCGGACAGCGGCGCGATGTACAACTTCGGGGTCGAGCTGATCCCGCGTCCGCACCTGCGGATCTACCGCACCGACCGCACCGGACGACTGCGGCACCTGCGGTCGACGCCGCTGCCGTACACGGCGATGGTGCACGACTTCACGATCACCGAGCGGTACCTGGTGTTCCTGGTCTCCCCGCTCATCCCGGACGCGATGGCGGTGGCGCTCGGGCGCGCGACCATCGGCGACACCCTGCGGTACCGGCCCGAGCGCGGCAGCGAGTTCCTGCTCGTCCCGCGCGACGGCGGACAGATCCGTCGCGTCGAGTGCGAGGCGGTGCTGCAGTTCCACCTCAGCAACGCGTACGACGACGGCAGCGACGTCGTCGTCGACGCCATCACCTACGGCGACGGCCGGCTGGCCGAACGGATCGCGCGGTTCCACACGGCGTCGCTGTCCGACGCGCCGTCGGAGTTCACGCGGTTCCGGGTCACCGCGTCCGGCCGGGTCCTGTCCGAGCCGCTGAGCGCCGGCCCGTGTGAGTTCCCGCGACACCATCCGGGCCGGGAGGGCCGCGCGCACCGGTTCGCGTACTACAACACCCGTCGCCGCCTCGGCGCGTTCTACGACACGGTGAGCAAGCTGGACCTGACCGATCAGACCGAGCAGGACCACCCCGCTTCCGGCCCGGGCAACAGCTTCTGCGAGCCGGTCTTCACCCCGCGCCCGGGCGGCACCGCCGAGGACGACGGCTGGCTGCTGACGGTGGAGTACGACGCGGTCCGGCGCGCCTCACAGCTGGTCATTCTCGACGCCAGAGACCTTGCGAGAGGACCGCTGGCGACCGCGGCGCTGACCCACCACATCCCGCAGGGGTTCCACGGGAACTTCGCGCCCGCCTAGAATCCGCACCACTGTTGACACCTGTCAACTCGGTTTGAGTACAGTCAGCCCATGCAGATCCGCGAACATGCCGAGGCCACGCCCGACAAGCCCGCCATCATCATGCATCCGAGCGGCACGACCGTGACGTTCGCCGAACTCGAGGCGCGGGCCAACCGGCTGGCCCACCATTTCCGCCGGCACGGGTTCGTCGAAGGGGACACCGTCGCGATCCTGATGGAGAACAACGAGCACATGCACGCCGTCATGTGGGCGGCGCGGCGCAGCGGTCTGTACTACGTCCCGATCAACACGCACCTGACGTCCGCCGAGGCGGCCTACATCATCGACAACAGCAACGCCAAGGGCATCATCGGCTCGGCGGCGCTGCGCAAGACGCTCGAGGGTCTCGGTGCCGAACTGCCCAACGGCCTGCCGGAGCTGCTGCTCATCGCCGACGGCGACTTGGACGGCTGGCAGCGTTACCCCGAATGCGTTGCCGCGCACCCCGACACCCCGATCGCCGACGAGATCGAGGGCGATCTGCTGCAGTACTCGTCGGGCACCACCGGACGCCCGAAAGGCATCAAACGCGAACTGCCGCACCTATCGCCGGCCGAAGCCCCCGGGCTGATGACGATGCTGGTCGCGGTGTGGATGCAGCCCGATTCGGTGTATCTGAGCCCGGCGCCGCTCTACCACACGGCCCCGTCGGTCTGGTCGATGACGGTGCAGGCCGCCGGGTACACGACGGTCGTGATGGAGAAGTTCGACGCCGAGGGCGCGTTGGACGCGATCCAGCGCTACGGTGTCACCCACGGGCAGTTCGTGCCGGTGATGTTCACCCGGATGCTCAAACTGCCGGATTCGGTGCGCAATTCGTACGACGTCTCCAGCCTCAAGCGCGTCATCCACGCCGCCGCGCCGTGTCCGGTGGAGATCAAGAAGCAGATGATCGACTGGTGGGGCCCGATCATCGACGAGTACTACGCCTCCTCGGAGGCGCACGGGTCGACGCTGATCAGCGCCGAGGAGTGGCTCACACACCCGGGTTCGGTCGGCAAGCCGATGACCGGCACCCTGCACATCTGCGACGAGGACGGAAACGAACTGCCGCCCTTTGAACCCGGCGAGATCTATTTCGAGGGCGGGCACACGTTCGAGTACCTCAACGACCCGGACAAGACCGCCAAGGCGCAGAACAAGCACGGCTGGATGACCGTCGGCGACATCGGCTACGTCGACGAGGAGGGCTACCTCTACCTGACCGACCGCAGGCACCACATGATCATCTCGGGCGGTGTGAACATCTACCCGCAGGAAGCCGAGAACATGCTGGTGACGCACCCGAAGGTGTTGGACGCGGCGGTGTTCGGCGTGCCCGACGACGAGATGGGCCAGCGGGTGCACGGCGCGGTGCAGACCGTCGACCCCGCTGACGCCACCCCCGAGTTCGGCGACGAGCTGATCGCCTGGCTGCGGGACCGGCTGGCGCACTACAAGTGTCCGCGCACGCTGACGTTCGAACCGCAGATGCCGCGCACCGACACCGGCAAGCTGTACAAGCAGGAGCTGATCAAGAAGTACTCGTGACCACGATCGAACTGGCCGGCGGGATCGTCGTCGCCGTCGGGTCCGCTTCGGACGACGCCACTTTCACGCTCACCGAGGACGACACCGACGACCCGCGGTCGGTCACCGTCGCGTCGGTCTCCGCGGCCCTCGAGGAGCTGCGCGAACGGTGCGAGCGGTGGCCGCATGCCGCCGGAATCTGCGACGACGTGCTGCGGGCCGCCGACGTCGAGGCCCCGGCGTTCAACGGCGTCATCACCGAGTCGCTGGCGTACTCGACGCTGCAGTCGGGCCCGGAGTTCGCGCGCTGGCTCGCCGAGCGCGGGCCTGCGCAGGTCCCCGTGTTACCGGAACCCGTTGTGGCCGAACGGGTCGACGACACGCTGCACGTGAGGTTCAACCGCGCCCAGCGGCACAACGCGTTCTCCACCGATGCACGCGCCGCGCTGCTCGAAGCGCTGGAGGTGGCGCGGCTGGACCCGTCGGTCACCGAGGTCGTGTTGTCCGGCAACGGGCCGTCGTTCTGCAGCGGAGGGGACCTCGCCGAGTTCGGCAGCTTCGCCGATCCGGCCAGCGCGCACTTCGCCAGGACCCGCTACAGCCCGGCGCTGGTGCTCGCGGAACTCGCTGAGCGACTGGGGAATCGGTGCCGGGCGGTGGTGCACGGCCGGGTGCTGGGCAGCGGGCTCGAGATGGCGGCGTTCTGCGGGCGTGTGCAGTCGAGCGCCGACGCGGTGTTCGGGCTGCCCGAACTCACGCTCGGTTTGCTGCCCGGCGCCGGCGGTACGGTGAGTGTCACGCGGCGAATCGGCCGCTGGCGCACCGCCTATCTGGTGTTGTCCGGCCGGGCCGTCGACGCGGAGACTGCCCTGCGGTGGGGCCTCATCGACTCCATCATCGAGTGACTTCGGTGCGCTACCAGTCGCTGAGCGATCGGTAGCGCGCCGAAATCACAACTAGCCTGAGCGGCGCAGCGTCACGCGGTAGGTGTACTGCTCGGGCAGGAAGTGGCTGACCGACAGTTCGACCGGGCGGCCCTCGGCGTCCGAGTACAGCCGGTCCACCCGCAGCATCGGGTGACCGGGCTCGCAGTGCACCGCGGCCGCAACCCCGGCGTCGGCTCGCGACACCGTGATCGACTGTGCCGCTTCGACGATAGGGGCGTCGAGGTGCGGTTCGAGTACTCCGATCACGGTCTGCGTGCCGACTGCTCCGTCCGCCAGTTCCGCCGAGTCCACCACCGATGCGGCCACCGCGGGTGGCAGGTGCACGGTCGTCGACACGAACGGCAGACCGGCGTGCAGCCGTCGGAACAGCACCGTGAACACCGCGTCGCCGTCGAGGCGCAACCGGCTCGCGGCCGCCACGTCGACGCGTCTGCGCAACCCGCTCAGCACCTCCATCGAGGTGTCGTCGGACAGGCTCATCAGGTCTTCGATCGAACCGAGCTGACGGAGATACCGGCCACCGACGTCGCTGGCGTAGGTGCCGCGACCGGGCACCCGGTACACCACGCCCTCGGCCACCAGGTCCTGGAACGCCCGCCGCACCGTCTGCCGCGACAGGCCGTGTGCAGCAACGAGTTCGGACTCCGTCGGTAGCCGCGCACCGTCACGGTAGCGGCCCTCGGCGATCTCGTCGCGCAGCTGGTCCCGCAGCACCTGGTACGCGGGCTTCATCGTCAGACGCCGCCCCGGGCCACCAGTTGCGAGGCGATCACATTGCGCTGGATCTCGTTGGTGCCCTCGCCGACGATCATCAGCGGCGCGTCCCGGAAATAGCGTTCGACGTCGTACTCGGTGGAATAGCCGTAGCCGCCGTGGATCCGGACGGCGTTGAGCGCGATCTCCATCGCCACCTCGGAGGCGAACAGCTTGGCCATCCCGGCCTCCATGTCGCAGCGTTCGCCGCTGTCGTACCGTTCGGCGGCGTAGCGGGTCAACTGCCGCGCGGCGGTCAACTTGGTCGCCATGTCGGCCAGATAGTTGCCGACGGACTGGTGCTTCCAGATCGGCTGGCCGAAGCTCTCCCGCTCCTGCGCGTAGCGCAGCGCGTCCTCCAGCGCGGCCGTCGCGACACCCAGAGCACGCGAGGCCACCTGAATACGGCCGGTCTCAAGCCCTTTCATCATCTGCCCGAAACCCTTACCGGGCTCGCCGCCGAGGATCGCCGACGCCGGTACCCGACAGTCGTCGAACACCAGCTCGCAGGACTCGACACCCTTGTAGCCGAGTTTGGGCAGGTCGCGCGACACCGACAACCCGGTGGTGCCCTGCTCGACCAGCACCACCGAGATACCCCGGTGCCGCGGTGTGGCCGCCGGGTCGGTCTTGCACAGAAGCGCGATCAGCCCGGACCGGCGTGCGTTGGAGATCCACGTCTTGGAGCCGTTGATGGTCAGCCCGCCGCCCTCGGACGGCAGCGCCACCGTCGTCATGTTCTGCAGATCCGAACCGCCGCCCGGTTCGGTCAACGCCATCGTCGCGCGCACCTCTCCGGTGGCCATCGCGGGTAGATACCGGCGCTTCTGGTCCTCGGTGCCGAACAGGGTGAGCAGTTTGGCGACGACGGTGTGCCCGCCCATCGCGCCTGCCAGGCTCATCCAGCCGCGCGACAACTCCTGGGTGACCTCGACGTAGCACGGCATCGACACCGGTGAGCCGCCGTACTCCTCGGGGATCGCCAGCCCGTAGATGCCGATCTGCTTCATCTGCTCGATCCACGCCTCGGGGTACTCGTTGGCGTGTTCGACGTCGCGCACCCGCGGCTTGACCTCACGGTCGATGAAAGCCCGCACGGTGGCGACCAACATGGTTTCTTCTTCACTGAGCGTGTTCATATGTACGGCCATATTGACACTTTGTCCGGCCGAATGCCAGAGTGGGCAGCCGTGAGCGGCCCCTACTTCGACGACCTGCGGGTCGGGCAGGTATTCGACACCGCACCGTCGATGACGCTGACCGACGGCGCCGCGGCCGTGCACCAGTCGATCCTCGGCGACCGGCTGCGCCTGGCCTTGGACGCCGAACTCGCGGCGGCCGTCACCGGCGCCACCGGGCCCCTGGCCCATCCCGCGCTGGTGTGCGATGTCGCGATCGGCCAGACCACCCTGGTGACCCAGCGGGTCAAGGCCAACCTGTTCTACCGCGGGCTGAGGTTTCACCGGTACCCCGTCATCGGCGACTCGCTGTTCACCCGCACCGAAGTCGTTGGGCTGAAACAGAATTCCGCCAAGCCCGGCCGTGCCCCGACGGGTCTGGCCGCGCTGCGGATGACCACCGTGGACCAGCTGGGCCGGATGGTTCTCGACTTCTACCGGTGCGCGATGCTGCCGCTACGCGACGGTGCAGGCGACACCGGACACGCCGACGACCTGGCCGCCGTCGGCGCCGAAGCCCTGCCCACGCCGGACCCGACCGCCGACTGGGACGCCGAGGCCTACCGCGCGCGCGTCGCCGGCGACCACTTCGATGCGGGCCTGGCCGGCGCGGTGCTGCACAGCACCGGCGACGTCGTCAGCAGCGCCCCGGAGTTGGCCCGGCTGTCGCTGAACATCGCTGCCACCCACCATGATCGCCGCGTCGCCGGGCAGCGGCTGGTCTACGGCGGGCACACCATCGGGCTGGCGCTGGCGCAGGCCACCCGGCTCCTGCCGAACCTGGTGACCGTGCTGGCCTGGCAGTCCTGTGACCACACCGGCCCGGTCCACGAGGGTGACACCCTCTTCAGTGAACTGCACGTCGAGCGCGCCGACCCGCTGCCCGACGGTCGCGGCGGCGTGCTCACCCTGCGATCGGTGGTCCATGCCGCCGGTGAGCCCGACCGCGAGGTGCTCGACTGGCGTTTCACCGCGTTGCAGTTCTGAACCCCGCTCCCTTTGGCCGGGACGAAGCAAGCACAATGGGGCTGTGACGTCCCTGGCCGTCTCCGCCGGCGTGCTCGACCGGGCCCGCCGGGTGGCCGGTGCGTTCATGACGTTCACCGGCGTGTCCGTCGACGCCGCCGAGTTGATCGGCGGGCGGGCCGCGCTGCTGGGCATCGCGCCGCGGGGCCGGGTGTCGGCGGGCGGCGCGACCCGCCTGATGCCCTCGCGCGACGGGTGGTGCGCGCTGACGCTGTCGCGCCCCGACGACGTCGCCGCGGTACCCGCCCTGATCGGCGCGGACACGGTCGACGAGCCGTGGGCCGCCGTGCAGGCGTGGGCCGCCGACCGCGACTCCGCCGACGTCACCGAACAGGCCCGGCTGCTAGGGTTGCCGGTGGCCGCACTCGCCGAGACCCCGCCCGAACCGCCGCGGGTGTATCCGTTCGGCGCCGCCACCACCACCCGCGGCCCCTCGGATCTGCTGGTCGCCGACCTGTCGGCGATGTGGGCGGGCCCGCTGTGCGGGCACCTGCTGTCGCGGGCCGGCGCCACCGTCGTCAAGGTCGAAACCGTTGCCCGGCCGGACGGCGCCCGCAACGGACCCCGGTCGTTCTTCGACTGGATGAACGCCGGAAAGCTCTCCTACCAAGCCGATTTCGACGAACCCGACGGTCTGCGGGCGTTGCTCGACGCCGCCGACGTGGTGATCGAGTCGTCGCGTCCGGCCGCGCTCGTGCGCCGCGGTCTGGGACCGACGGACGTGTCCCCGCGCGACGGTCGGGTCTGGCTGCGTATCACCGGTCACGGTACCGACGACGAGCGCGGCAACTGGGTCGCGTTCGGCGACGACGCGGCGGTCTCCGGCGGTCTGGTCGGCGCCGACGGCGACGGGCCGGTGTTCTGCGGTGACGCGATCGCCGACCCACTGACGGGTCTGGAAGCCGCGCTCGCGGTGGTGCAGTCGCTGCGCAGTGGCGGCGGCGAACTGGTCGAGGTGTGTATGGCCGCGGTGGCGGCCACCTACGCCGCGCTCCCGCAGGACGGCCAAACACGCTGCGACACAACACCACAGATCACCGGGTCGGCGCCGGCGCTGGGCGCCCACAACGCCGAGGTCGACGAACTGATCCGCCGACGGTTCGCGGCGTGCTGATCAAACACGCCAGACTGCTCGACGGCACCGCAGCCGACATCCGCGTCGAGGACACGATCACAGCGGTCGAAGCGGACCTCAGCGCCCGCCCCGGCGAAGACATTCTCGACGCCGCGGGGCGCACGGTCATCCCCGGCCTGCACGACCACCACGTCCACCTGCACTCCGCCGCCGCAGCGCTGCGCTCGGTCACAGTCGGGCCCTCCGACGTCCGCGACCGTGCCGGTCTCGCAGGGATTCTCGCCGAAGCCCCGGTCGGTGACGACGGCTGGATCCGCGCGGTCGGGTACCACGAGGCCGTCGCCGGGCCACTCGACCGCAACCTGCTCGACGAAATCGCACCCCCGGTGCCGGTGCGGGTGCAGCACCGCAGCGGTGTGCTGTGGACACTCAACACCGCGGGCCTCGAACGGATCGGGCGGGCCGACCACCCTGACGGCCGGTTGCGCAGCGACGACCACGGTTGGTCGAACACGTTGCCGCGCAACGACACCGGCCTCTCGCAGATCAGCAGGCACCTGGCCGGGCTCGGGGTCACCGGGGTCACCGACGCCACCCCCGATCTCGACGCCACCGACGTCGACGCTCTCCTCGCGGCCCACCTGTACCAGCGAGTGCACTGCCTCGCCCCGGGTAAGCGGATCCTGCACGACACCGACCTCGACCTCGACGGGCTGGCCGACTGGATTGTCGACCGCCATGACCACGGCACACCGGTGGCCGTGCACTGCGTGACGGCCGCACAACTCGCGGTCACGCTGGCGGCGCTGCAGATCGCCGGGTCCCGCGCGGGGGACCGCATCGAACACGCCGCCGTCGTCCCCGACGACAGCATCGCCGCGCTCGCCGACAGCGGCGTGACGGTGGTGACCCAACCCAATTTCGTCGCCGAACGCGGCGATCAGTATCTCGACGACGTGCCCGCCGCCGAACATCACGAACTGTGGCGGTTGGCGTCTCTGATCGATGCCGGTGTGCCGGTGGCGTTGTCGACCGACACCCCGTTCGGCGACGGCGACCCGTGGCGGGCAATGCGGGCGGCAGTTCACCGCACCACCGGGGCCGGCCATGTCCTCGGCGCGGCCGAACGCGTCGCGCCGCATCGGGCGTTGGCGATGTTCCTCGGCCCGGCCGAGCGCCCCGCCCGGCCCCGCCGCATCGCGCCAGGCGAACCCGGGGACGTGGTCGTGCTGGCCGGTCCTCCCGCCGAGGTGCTCGACGCGCTGGACGCGACCATGGTCGAGGCCACGATCGTCGCGGGCCGACCGGTCTTCGAACGCTGAGCTAAGCGGCGGCCGGCGTCAGCGCGCCCTGCAGCATCGCGCACTGGCTGTCGAAAAAGCGTTGTGACACTGACGCTTTCGGCGCCACCCCGTCGAACCCGTGGAACGCCCCCTCGACGACCTCGACCTCGCACGGCACCCCGGCGGCCTTCAGGCGTTCGGCGTAGGCGAGGTCCTCGTCGTGGAACAGGTCGAAGGTGCCCACGCCCACCCACGCGGGCGGCAGGCCGGTCAGGTCTTGGCGGCGGGCCGGCACCGCGACCTCCGGATCGGCGTCACCGAGGTACGCCGACCAGCCGAACTTGTTGCTGGTCTGGTTCCACAGCCGCAGCCCCGGCTTGTCGAGTTCGGCGCGGTCGACGGTGCGGTCGTCGAGCATCGGATACACCAGCAGCTGAGCCGCCAGCGGCACCTCGCCGCGGTCGCGGGCCAGCAGCGCCAACGCCGCGGCCAGTCCGCCGCCGGCGCTGGCGCCTCCGATCGCGACCCGCGCGGGGTCCACCGACGGCAACGCCGCCAGCCACTTCAACGCCGCATAGCAGTCCTCCAGCGGCGCTGGATACGGGTGTTCGGGGGCCAGGCGGTAGTCGACCGCCGCGACGGTGGCTCCGAGTCGGCGCGCGAAGCGGCGGCACAGGTCGTCGTCCTGACCGGGATGCCCGATGACATACCCGCCGCCGTGGATCCACAGCAGCGCCGGACCCCGGCCGGTGGCGCCGGCGGGCCGGAACAGCCGCACCCCGACACCGGAGGGCAACGTCAGCGCCTCGACGTCGCGCGGCACCTTGCGCCACATCCGGCGCGTCACCATCCGGATCACCGGCAGCGTCACCGGCGTGATCGCCTGCTTCGGTACCAGGCGGGCGGTGCGGCGCAGTTCGGGGTGGAACTCGGGCGGAGGCATCTGCCCAGTATTGCGTCCCGTGACGGCGCGAGGAGGCCGGGTCTGGTTCATCCGCGCCGGAATTGTTTGCCCGCTGTCATGATGTGGCGGTGGGGGTGGTCAGCCGGGCGCACGAGATGCACTCGATTTCCGAGATCGTCTCGGCCGCGGCGCAGCGGCCCGCGGGGTTGTTGCTCGAAGGCGAGGCCGGGATCGGCAAGACGACGTTGTGGCTGGCCGCGCTGCAGCACGCCCGCGACAGCGGGTTCACGGTGATGTCGGCGCGGGCGTGGGAGGCGGAGTCCAAACTCGCCTACGGCACGGTCGCCGACCTGCTGACCGACATCGACACGGATGCGCTGGCGTCGTTGCCCCAAGTGCAGCGGGTCGCGGTGAACCGGGTTCTGATGCGCGACGACGCCGGCGGCCCGGAGACCGATCAGCATGTGGTGGCCGCGGCCATGCTGTCGGTCATCGAGACGATGGCTGTCGACAACCCGGTCGTCATCGCGGTCGACGATCTGCAATGGCTCGACGCCTGCAGTCGCGACGTGCTGGCGTTCGTCGCCCGCCGCCTGCGCGGCCGCGTCGCCCTCGTCGTCACCGAGCGCGCGGATCCCGAGCAGCCGAGCACCACGTCGTGGCTGCATCTGGCCCGACCCGACGCGTTGACCCGGGTGCGGGTCAGCCCGATGACCCTCGGCGGCCTGCACGAGTTGATCAGCAGCCGGATCGGGCGCTCGCTACCGCGACCGACGATCATGCGGATCGCCGACGTCTCCGGGGGCAACCCGTTCTATGCGCTGGAGATGGCGCGGGCAATCGACACCGAACCCGACCTGCCGCGCACGCTGGCCGAGTTGGTGCAGCGGCGGATCACCGATCTCGACGACGACGCCAACGACGCGCTGCTGGCCGCCGCCAGCGTTGCCGACCCGACGGTCGAATTGCTGGCCGCGGCCACCGGAAACGACCCCGACCGGATGACCGAGCTGCTCGAAGAGGTCGAGAGCCGCGGCATCATCGAGATCACCGGCAACCGGGTCCATTTCACGCACCAGCTGTTGGCCCGCGGCGTCTACTTCGGGGCGTCGGCGCCACGGCGCAGGCGGATGCACCGGGCGCTGGCCGAAGCCGTCGTGCAGCCCGAACTCAAGGCGCGGCACCTCGCGCTGGCGTCGTCGCGCTCGGACCCCGAGATCCTGCGCTCGCTCGACGACGCCGCCGAGGCCGCACGCGCGCGCGGCGCGCCGAGCGCGGCCGCGGAACTGCTGGACCTGGCGATCAAGCTCGGCGGGGACAGCCCGTCGCGGCGCATCCGCTCGGGCAGCCACCACTTCCGGGCCGGCGATCACGACAAGGCGCACGAGGTGCTCGCACCGGCGCTTGAGGTGGTGCGGCCGGGGATGCTGCGGGCGATCGCGCTGGGACTGCTCGCCGGCATCTACATCTACCGGCGCAGCTTCGCCGACGCCGCCGACGTGCTGACCGAGGCGCTCGCCAACAGCGAGGACAACCCGGCCGTGCTGGCGCAGACCCTGCTGACGCTGTCGTTCGCCCAGGCCAACCAGGGACAGTACGAGCAGGCGCTGGTCAGCGCGCAGAACGCGGTCAACCACGCCGAAATCCTCGGCATCGACATGCTCACCAGCCAGGCGCTCGCCGACCTGGAGGTTCTCAAAGCGCTGTCCGGCAACGGTTTCGACGAAGACAGCCTGAACCGGGCACTGGCTATGGAGGACCCCGACGCCGACGTGCCGATCCCGTTCCGCGCGCACTCCACCGCCGCGCAGGTCCTCGCGTGGGCGGGCCGTCTCGACGAGGCGCGCGGGCACATGGCGGTGCTGCGCCAACGCTGCGTGGAGCGCGGCGCCGACGGCGACATGCTGTTCGTCTGTGTGTGGAGCACGCTGATCCACGTGTGGCGCGGTGACTACGCCGCGGCCGCAGGCGCAGCCGACGACGCGATCCAGCACGCCGAGCAGATCGGCGGGGACCACTCGCTGGTGATCGCGTTGACCGTCCGCGGCTTGGCCGCCGCATACACCGGGCAGGTGGACGCCGCGCGCGCCGACGCGACGGCCGCGATCGAGGCCGCCGAACGGTTCAGCGCCCCGCTGCTGGCCGAATGGCCGATCATGACACTGGGTTTCGTGAGCGTGTCCCTCGGCGACTACGAGCAGGCGCTGAAAGACCTCGAACCGCTGACGTCGGACTTCGACCGGCTCCCATGTACCGAGATCATCAAGGCCGGGTTCGTGCCCGACGCCGTGGAGGCGCTGGTGGCTCTGGGCCGCACCGCCGAGGCCGAACCGATGATCGCGACGCTGGAACGCAACGGCCGCCGGCTGGACCGGTCCTGGATGCTGGCGATCGCCGCCAGGTGCCGGGCGCTGGTCGCCGCCGCCGCGGGTGACGTCGCCGCGGCGGAGAAGTCGGCCCTGCAGGCGCTCGCCGAACACGACCGGCTCGCGATGCCGTTCGAACGCGCCCGGACCCAGCTGGTGCTGGGCCAGCTGCAGCGGCGACGACGCCAGAAGCAAAGCGCCACAGAGACGTTCACCGAGGCGCTGCAGACCTTCGAGCGGCTCGGCAGCCCGCTGTGGGCGAACCGCGCCAGGGCCGAGATCGAGCGCACCAACGTGGCACCCGGCCGGTCGGCCGAGCTCACCCCGGGCGAACAACGGGTCGCCGAACTGGCGTCCTCGGGGATGACCAACCGCGACATCGCCGCGGCGCTGTTCATCAGCGCCAAGACCGTCGAGGCGAACATGACGCAGATCTACCGCAAGCTCGGGATCCGCTCGCGCGCGGAACTCGGTAGGCGGATGGGGCCGCGCACCTGACCGGAGTATCCTGAGTTAATCCGAGCAGCCCTCGTAGAAACTTCAGGAGTGTGGCCATGCGGGTGATCGTCGACCGGGACCGGTGTGAAGGCAACGCGATCTGCGTGAAGTACGCGCCGGCGGTATTTGAACTCGACGAGGATGACTACGCCGTGGTCAAACTCGACCCCGTCCCCGTTGAGGAACAGGAGCGCAGCGCGCAGGCGATCGCCGAGTGCCCGCGTGCGGCGCTGTCCCGCGAGGACTAGTCTTTTTACAAGACGGCTTGTGTAAACGAGGGTGACGTGGGACGACGCGACGAGGTGCTGGCGACGCTGAGGGACGCGGGTGCGCCGTTGAGCATCGCCGACATCGCCGAACGGTTGTCGATCCACCCCAACACGGCCCGCTTCCATCTGGAGGCATTGGTGCAGCGCGGACGCGCCGAGACGCTGCCGCCCAGCCGGGTCAAACCGGGCCGGCCGCCGCTGATGTTCCGGGCCACCGCGGGGATGGACCCCGACGGCCCGCGCGACTACCGCATGCTGGCCGGGGTGCTCGTCGACGCGTTGGGCCGGCAGCGGGACACCCGCCGGCGGGCCACCGCCGCCGGTCGTGCGTGGGCGGCCGCCGAGGTCGCCCGCGAGCCCGCAAGCACCGCTCTTCCGGCCGTCGACCGGCTCACCGCACTGCTCGACGAACTCGGCTTCGCTCCCGAACACCGTTCGCGCACCGGTGATATCGCACTGCGCAACTGTCCGTTCCTCGAACTCGCGGTCGACCACCGCGAGGTCATCTGCCCCATCCACCTCGGGATCATGCAGGGCGCGTTGGCGGCCTGGGAGGCGCCGCTGACCGTCGACGCGCTGATCCCGTTCGCCGAACCGGGGATGTGCGTCGCGATGCTCGCGTCGAAAAAGGAGGCACCATGAGCACGGCACCGGCGATTGCGGTCGCGGTCGTCTTCGTCTGGTTGGGGATGGTTCTGGCCATCTCGTTCATCGAGGCGCCGCTGAAGTTCCGGGCGCCGGGGGTGACGCTGAAGGTGGGGCTGGGCATCGGGCGGTTGGTGTTTCGCGCGCTCAACACCGTCGAGGCGGTCCTGGCCGCGGTCCTGGTGATCGCGATCGTGCTCGATCCGCCGCGGGTGGTCACGATCGTCGCGGTGGCCGTGGCCATCGTCATGCTGGTCGGGCAACTGGCGATCCGGCCCGCGCTCAACCGCCGCTCCGACACGGTGCTGGCCGCGCCGGACAGCCAAGACCCGGGTGGCCGCTCGCGGGCCCACTTCGGTTACGTCGCACTGGAACTGGTGAAGGTGCCCGCGCTGATCGTCGCCGGTGTCACGCTGCTGGCGTGAGCTGACTACTTGAGCAGCGGATCACGCGGCAGGCCCAGGATCCGCTCGGCGATCGTGTTGCGGGTGATCTCCGAGGTGCCGCCGGCGATCGTCATCGCCCGGTTCCCGAGGTAGGCCTGCGTCAGCGTCGGGGTCTGTCCGGTGACGGCGGCCGAACCCGCCAGTTCCATTGCGAGCTCGGTCATCCGCTGACCCGCCTCGGCGAGCAGCAGTTTGGTGACGTTGCCCTCGGGTCCCGGTTCGGATCCGGCGATCGCGCGGGTGATCCGCCGCAGGTTCAGCAGCCGCAGCGTGTGCGTCTCGGCGAGCACCTCACCGGCGCGCCGGACGTAGTACGCCTGCGTCTCCTGCGGCGCGCTGTCGAGCAGCTTGACCAGGTCGTCGGCCGCGAAACCGGTCGCGCCGCCCGATCCGCCGCCGATCGAGATGCGCTCGTTGCCCAGGGTGGCGCGGGCCACCAGCCAGCCCTTGTTCACATCGCCCACCACGTCGGCGTCGGGCACGAACACGTCGTCGAAGAACACCTCGTTGAAGTGGGCGTGACCGGTCAGCCCGCGCAGCGGATTCACCGTCACCCCAGGGGCGTTCATGTCGATCGCCATCATCGTCACTCCCGCGTGCTTGGGCGCGTCGGGATCGGTGCGCACCGTCGCCAGACCCCACTGGCACATGTGCGCCAGGCTGGTCCACACCTTCTGGCCGGTCACCCGCCACCCGCCGTCGACCTTCTTCGCCGACGTGCGCACCGCGGCGGCGTCCGAACCCGCGCCGGGCTCGGAGAACAACTGGCACCACATCACCTCACCACGCAGCACCGGTTCCACCCAGCGCTCGCGCTGATCGTCGGTGCCGGCCTGGGCGATGGTCAGCGTCACCCACCCGGTGATGCCCATGTCCGCGCGCTCCACGCCGGAAAACTCCTCCTCGATCACCAGCTGCTCCAGCACCTCGGCGGCCCGGCCCCACGGCTTCGGCCAGTGCGGCACCAGGTACCCGGAGTCGACGAGGTAGTCGCGGTGCTGGTCGGCCGGCATCGACCGTAGCTTGGCGACGGCCTCGCGGGCCTGCTCACGGAACTGTTCGGCTTCGGGCGGCAGTGTGAACGACGCGCCGCGCGCCTGCCCGCTGCGGTGGCCCTCGACGACGTCGAGCAACGGGTCACCGGCCTCGGCCATCAGCGCGGCGAGGGTGCGGGCCCGGCGCAGGTAGAGGTGGGCGTCGTGCTCCCAGGTGAAACCGATCCCGCCGTGCAGCTGAATGTTGTTCTGCGAGTTGAATATCTGGGTGCGGATCGCGTGGGAGGCGGCGACGGCCGCGGCGAACCAGGCCCCGTCGAGGTCGTCGGCGCGGGCGGCGTCCCACGCCGCGGCGGTCGTCACCTCGGCGTTGACCAGCATGTTGGCGGCGTGGTGCTTGACCGCCTGGAACGTGCCGATCGTGCGGCCGAACTGTTCGCGCACCTTCGCGTACTCGACCGCCATCTCCAGTGTCGCCCAGCTGACACCCACCGCCTCGGCGGCGGCCAGCACGCGAAACACCGTGCGCGCCTTGCGTGCCGCGCCGCGCAACACCCGGTCCTCGGGGACCGCGACGCTGCGCAGCGCCACCGATCCGAGGCTGCGGGTGGTGTCCATCGAGTCGAGCGCGGTGACTGTCACCCCGTCGGCCGTTGCGTCGATCACCGCGACGTCGTCACCGGCTGCGACGACCAGCAGGCCGGCGTCGGGTGCGCCCAGCACGGCGGGACTCTCGCCGGTGACGGTCGAGTCCGATCCGATCGTGAAGTTGCCCGAGACCGCCAGCGCGCCGACCGTCGAACCGTCGGCCAGGCCCGGAAGTAGTTCGGCGCGAAGCGAATCCGGTGCGCAGCGGTCGATCACCACGGCCGCGCAGACGCTGGGTAGGAACGGTCCGGGGCACAGTTCGTGGCCCTGGGCCTCCAGCACCACCGCGAGTTCGCCCAGGCCGAACCCCGAGCCGCCGTGCTCCTCGGCGATCGCCAACCCCGTCCAGCCCAGATCCGCGGCCGCCGACCAGATTGCGGCCGGATGCGCGGAGCCGTCCTCGAGCGTCGCCCGTGCCGCGGCCCTGCTGTCGGCGCGGTTGAGCGCGCCGAACACGGCGTCGGCGAGGTCGATGTGCTCTTCGGTGATGGCCAGCGCTGACTTACTCACGGTGGGAAATCCTCTCCGTCTTGGACGGTGTCAAGTCACGCTGAACACTAATCGCAGGTCACAGCGGTGCGTGACGCGGCCCACATTTTGCGCGCCGATTCATCGGTAGACACTTCGGCCGATGTTGTCATCTGCGCGCGAACTTCGGGGGTACAGTCGCGCCATGACGGTGCGACCGGATGTCCGGTATCCCGGCCCCACGTGGATGACCCGCGCGCGGTGGTTGCTGAACGCGGGTCCCTCCGACTACATGCTGGCGATGAGCGTCGCGTCGGCTTCGCTGCCGGTGGTCGGCAAGCACCTTGAGCCGCTGGGCGCGGTGACCGCGATGGGGGTGTGGGGCTACCGCCATCTGCCCGACTTCCTGGCCGCGACAGCGAAGTCCTGGATGACGCCGGGCAACGCCGAGCTCAAGGAATCCGAGCGCAACAGCACCAGCGCGATCACCGCCGCCGCGCTGCGCGGCGTCGTCAACGCCAACGACCTCGCCGGCGAGTGGCCGGCCCCGGATTCGGTGCCTCCGCTGTGGAAGCTGCGCGAACACCGGCGCAACGTGTACCGCACCTCGGTGCAGTACGGCCCGCGGCCGTCGCAACTGCTCGACGTCTGGCGCCCCCGCGACCTGCCGGCCGAGCCCGCCCCCGTGATGATCTTCCTGCCGGGCGGCGCCTGGGTGCACGGCAGCCGGATCCTGCAGGGCTACGCGCTGATGTCGCATCTGGCCGAGATGGGCTGGGTGTGCCTGTCCATCGACTACCGGGTGGCGCCGCACCACAAGTGGCCCGCGCACATCACCGACGTCAAGACCGCGATCGCCTGGGCGCGCGCCAACGTCGACAAGTTCGGCGGCGACCGCGACTTCGTGACCGTCGCGGGCACGTCGGCCGGCGGCCACCTGGCCGCACTGGCCGGGCTGACCATCAACGACCCGCAGTTGCAGGCCGAACTCCCGGAGGGGTCGGACACCTCCGTGGACGCGGTCGTCGGGATCTACGGCCGCTACGACTGGGAGGACCGCTCCACCGTCGAACGCGCCCGGTTCATGGATTTCCTCGAGCGCATCGTGGTCGGACGCAAACACGAGAAGCACCCCGATGTGTTCCGGTCGGCGTCGCCGATGGCGCGCGTGCACCGCGACGCGCCGCCGTTTCTGGTCGTCCACGGAACCGGCGACAGCGTGATCCCGGTGGCGCAGGCCCGCGCGTTCGTCGAGCGCCTGCGCGCGGTGTCGCGGTCGGTGGTCAGCTACATCGAACTACCCGGCGCCGGACACGCTTTCGACATGACCGACGGCGCACGAACCGGCTCGGCCGCCAAGGGTATCGGGTTGTTCCTCAACCAGATTCACCGAAATCGGGCGCTGGTCGGCGCCAAAGAGGTTATATAGGCACCTCCGGGAGAGGGGTGCGCAGGTGAAGAGGCTCAGCGGGTGGGACGCGGTCCTGCTGTACACCGAGACACCGGCGGTGCACATGCACACGCTGAAATTGGCGGTCATCGACCTCTCCGAACTCGGCGACCGGCGGTTCGGGATCGACGAGTTCCGCCGCGTCATCCACGGCAGGCTCTACAAACTCGAACCGTTCCGCTACGAGCTGGTCGACATCCCGTTCAAGTTCCACCACCCGATGTGGCGGGAGAACTGCGAGGTCGACCTCGAGTACCACGTGCGGCCCTACCGGGTGGACCCGCCGGGCGGGCGCCGCGAACTCGACGAGGCGGTCGGGCGGATCGCCAGCACGCCGTTGGACCGCAGCAGACCGCTGTGGGAGATGTACTTCATCGAGGGCCTGGCCAACGGCCGCATCGCGGTCCTCGGCAAGATCCACCACGCCCTCGCCGACGGGGTGGCATCGGCGAATCTGCTTGCGCGCGGCATGGATCTGCAGGACGGTCCGGGGGAGCGGGACTCGTATGCCACCGACCCGCCGCCGGGGCGCGCCGAGCTGGTGCGGACCGCGTTCGCCGACCACATGCGGCAGATCGCGCGGATACCCGGCGTCATGCGGTACACCGCGCAAGGTATCCAGCGGGTGCGCAAGAGCACCAAGAAACTGTCCCCGGAGCTGACCCGGCCGTTCACGCCGCCGCCGTCGTTCATGAACCACCGGGTCGACGCGACACGCAAGTTCGCCACCGCGACGCTGGCGCTGGCCGACGTCAAGCAGACCGCCAAGCACCTCGGGGTGACGATCAACGACATGGTGCTGGCGATTGCCGCGGGCGCGCTGCGCGAGCTGTCGCTGAAGTACGACGGGCACGCCGATCATCCGCTGTTGGCTTCCGTGCCAGTGAGTTTCGACTTCTCGCCCGACCGGATCTCGGGCAACTACTTCACCGGCGTGATGATGACGGTGCCGATCCAGCTCGACGATCCGCTGGAGCGTGTGCAGGCTGTGCACGACGCCGCCGTCGACGCCAAGGAGACCCACCACCTGATGGGTCCGGAGTTGGTGAGCCGGTGGTCGGCGTACTTCCCGCCGCGGCCCGCCGAGCGGCTGTTCCAGTGGCTGGCCGAAAAGGACGGCCAGAACAAGGTGTTGAACCTGCCGATCTCCAACGTGCCGGGGCCGCGCGAACCGGGCCGGGTCGGCGGCGCGCTGGTCACCGAGATCTACTCCGTCGGCCCGCTGACCACCGGCAGCGGCCTCAACATCACGGTGTGGAGCTACGTCGACCAGCTCAACATCTCGGTGCTCTCCGACGGCGCGACGCTGGACGACCCGCACGAGCTGACCGACGCGATGACCCGCGCATTCATCGAGATCCGCGGCGCGGCAGGGCTATCCGAGGAGCTGACCGTCGTCGAGTCCGCCCTGGCTTGATTGCCGGCCCGACTGGTGCTTCGCGTGCACCCAGGACAGGAACTTCTCAACCGCCTGCGCGGTGTAGTGCGCGCGCGGTGACCCGTAGAAGTCGAACGCGTGCTGGGCGTGCGGGATCTCGGCGTACGCGACGGTCGAGGTCGACACCGCGCGCAGCTTCTCGACGAACTCACGGCCCTCCGGCACCGGGATGATCGAGTCGTCCTGTCCGTGCAGCACGAAAAACGGTGGCGCATCGGCACGCAACCGCAGCAGCGGCGACGCGTCGACGTACGCCTGCCGGTTCTCGGTGATCGGCCGCTTGACGACGAACTTCTGCAGGAACGCGATGAACTCCTTGCGGCCCGAACCGCGCGCCGACACCCAGTCGTAGCGGCCGTAGATCGGCACGGCGGCCGCCACCGAGGTGTCGGCCTCCTCGAATTCCGGCTGCCACTGCGGGTCGTCGAAGGTCAACGCCGCCAGCGACGACAGGTGCCCGCCGGCCGAACCGCCGGTGATCGCCACGAAATCGGGGTCACCGCCGTAGTCGGCGATGTTCTCCTTGATCCACGCCAGCGCCCGCTTCACATCGATGATGTGCGCCGGCCAGGTGTGGCGCGGGCTGACCCGGTAGTCGATCGACACGCACACCCAGCCGCGGTCGGCCATGTGGCTCAGCAGCGGATAGGCCTGTGGACGCCGCATCCCGATGGCCCACGCGCCGCCGGGAACCTGCAGCAGCACCGGCGCCTTGCCGTCGCGCGGCAGGTCGGCGCGGCGCCAGATGTCGGCGCGGTTGACCCGCCCGTGCGGGCCGTACTGCACGGTGTTGGCCCTCTCGACGTAGCGCCGCCGCATCAGCTCGTTGGGCGGGATGCCGACCAGTCGGCGCCGCCGCACCGGCTGCGACTCGGCGGCCACCTGCTCGTAGTCGTCGCCGAGCGCTTCGCGCAGCGGTTCCTCGAAGTGAGGCTTGGAGTTCGCGTTGCGGTACATGATCAGCCCGAGCAGCGCCCATGCGATTGCGGTGAGCACCAACGCGATTCGGCCTTGGGCCCCGCGGAAGTCGCCGCGCAGCCCGCGACGCGCGGCGTCGAGCACCGAACCCGTCAGGTACAGCGGCGCGGCCTCGGTCGTCGGCCAGCCGAACGCAAACACGGGCAGCGTGATGTAGCCCTCGCGGCCCAGCGGCCGTACTCCGTTGGCGGCGTTGAGCAGTTCGGCGCCCGCGCGCAGCAGCGGGTAGCGACGTTTAGTCATCGAGCACCGTGATAGCCGCGCTGACACACTCCGAAACAACTAACCGAGCACCGGCAACCGGCGTTCGGTCGCCAGCTGGTCGAGGGCTCGCTGCATGACGCGACGCACGTGGGCGTCGACCTCGTCGATGTCGGGATCCTCACCGAACTCGGCGACGATGTCGATCGGCGGCAGCACCTGCATCACGATCTTCGACGGCAGCGGGAGGTTCGGCGGCACCACCAGCGACAGGCCGAACGGGAAGCCGAACGAGATCGGCACGATCTTGGTGCGGGCCAGCCGGGCGATCGGCCCGAGCTGCTTGGCCAGCCAGGTGCCGCGGGACAGGAAGATCTGCGTCTCCTGACCCCCGATGCCGACCGTGGGCACGATCGGCACGCCGGCGTTGAGGGCGGCCTTCACGTATCCGGTGCGGCCGCCGAAGTCGATCACGTTCTCCGAGAACGTCGGGCGGTACACGTCGTAGTCACCGCCGGGGAACACCACGACCAGCCCACCGGAACGCAGCGCCCGGTCGGCGTTCTCGTGATTGGCGCTGATGTAGCCGATCTTGCGGAAGAAGTCCCCGGTCGGCCCGGTCATCAGCATGTCGTGGCTGAGCGTGAAGAGCGGACGGTCGTAGCCGTGTTCGGCGTAGAACTCCGCGGCCAGGATCGGCACGTCCATCGGCAGCAGGCCGCCGGAGTGGTTCGACACCAGCAGCGCTCCGCCAGCGGGCACGTTGTCCAGACCGCGGACCTCCGAGCGGAAGTAGCGCTTGAGGAACGGCCGGGTGACGCCCATGACCCGCTCGGTCAGCGTCGGATCCCACTTGGTGAGCTCCGAGCGTTCGGTATCGGTCACGGTCACGGACCCCCTCGGGAATTGGAACGTGTTCTAGTTTAGCGGAGCGGGTCTGTGCAGGCCAAACGCGCCTGTTTGCAGGATGACGTCGAGGGCTACCTTAGGCCGTATGGAGGGCCGCGAACTTCTGGCGGGCCGCTACGAGCTTCGCGACGTGCTGGGCCGCGGCGGGATGGCCGAGGTGCGCGACGGCTGGGACACCCGACTGCAGCGTCCGGTGGCGATCAAGCTGCTGCACCCGGCGCTGGCCGCCGATCCCGGGATGCGGCGCCGATTCGAGGACGAGGCCCGCGCCGCCGCGGCGCTCAACCACCCGAACATCGTGGCCGTTCACGATTCCGGTGAACACGACGGCACGCCGTTCATCGTGATGGAACGGCTGCCCGGCCGCACGCTGGCCGACGAGATCGCCGCGGGCCCGATGGCACCGCCGCGGGTACACGCGATGCTGAGCGACGTGCTCGGCGCACTGGCCGCCGCGCACGCGGTCGGCATCCTGCACCGCGACATCAAGCCGGGGAACATCCTGGTCTCGGCCTCCGGCGAGACGCTGAAGGTGGCCGACTTCGGGATCGCCAAGACCGCCGGCGCCGCCCACACCGCGACCGGGCAGATCATCGGCACGATGGCGTACCTGAGCCCGCAGCGGGCGACCGGCGCGCCGGCCACCGCGCTCGACGACCTCTACGCGGTGGGCGTGATGGGCTACGAGGCGCTGATCGGGCGGCCGCCGTACCCGCAGGAGCACCCGGCGGCGGTGCTGCGGGCCATCCTCGACGAACCACTGCCCCCGGTCGGCGCGGTCCGCCCCGACGTCGACCCCGCGCTGGCGGCGGTCATCGACCGCGCCGTGGCCCGCGACCCGTCGCTGCGGTTCGGCAGCGCCGCCGAGATGCGCGCCGCGCTGTCGGGGACCATCACGCCGGTGCCGCGCCCCGCCACCAAGGTGATGGCCCAACCGGTCGCCCAACCGGTCATCGCCCCGTCGGCCGCCTACTTCGTGGCTCGGCAACCGCACCGCCGGCCGATGAGCCGGGAACGCAAGCTGCTGATCGCCGCGGGCGCCTTCGTCGGGATGGTGGTGGCGGTGCTGGCGCTGGCAGTGGACCCGTCGTCGACCGCGCCGCCGCCCCGACCCGTCAGCACCAGCACCGCCGAAGCGCCACCTCCCCCGCCACCCGTGACGTCCCCGCCGCCCGCCACCTCGCAGGCACCTGTGGTCAAGGCGCCCAAGAAAGGCGACGGACCGGGCTGGCGGCCCGGCTGGGGACCCGGTGACGGCGACGGCCCGGGCCGCGGGCAGGGAAAGAAGGAGCGCGACTGAGGGCCCCGTTACGATCAGCCGCGTGAGTGACAACAACGAACAAGCAGTTCTGGTCGAACAACGCGACCGGATCCTGGTGATCACCATCAACCGGCCGCAGGCCCGCAACGCGGTCAACGCCGAGGTGAGCCGTGGGCTGGCCGACGCGATGGACCGCCTCGACGGCGACGCCGGGTTGTCGGTGGGCATCCTGACCGGGGCCGGCGGATCGTTCAGCGCCGGCATGGACCTCAAGGCCTTCGCGCGCGGCGAGAACGTGGCGATCGAGGGCCGCGGGTTGGGCTTCACCGAGAAGCCGCCCGTCAAACCGCTGATCGCTGCCGTGGAGGGCTACTGCCTGGCCGGCGGTTGCGAGCTGGCCCTGGCCACCGATCTGATCGTGGCGTCGAAGGAGTCGGCGTTCGGCATCCCCGAGGTCAAGCGCGGCCTGGTGGCCGGCGGCGGCGGCCTGCTGCGGCTGCCGCAGCGGATCCCGTACGGCCTGGCCATGGAGCTCGCGCTGACCGGTGAGAGCCTGTCCGCCCAGCGCGCCCACGACCTCGGCATGGTCAACGTGCTCGCCGAGCCCGGGCAGGCCCTGGACGCCGCGATCGCGTTCGCCGAGAAGATCACGGCCAACGGTCCGCTGGCGGTGGCCGCGACCAAGCGGATCATCGTCGAGTCCCGCGACTGGAACTCCCAGGAGATGTGGAAGAAGCAGGTCGAGATCTTCGGGCCGGTCTTCATGTCCAACGACGCCAAGGAAGGCGCGATCGCGTTCGCCGAGAAGCGCGCGCCGAAGTGGACCGGCACCTGACCCGAGAGGGTTTCGATGCCGCCGTCCGGGGCAACCGTTAGGCGTGAACACGTTGGCCCGGGCGCGGAACGCGCAGAAGCGAATCTTCAAGGCGCAGCGGCGACTGTGGCTGCTGCAGGCCCTGGCGTGGCCGACGCTGGTGCTCACCGGCGTCGGCGCGCTGGCCGCGGTCGTCGTCCGGTACCGGCGCGCCGACGGGTCGACGGCCGTCCCCGCACCTGTCGACGGCCTACCGCACCTGTGAGGAGACAGCCCATGGCGCAGAGCGATCTGCCGATCCCCGACTACGACCAGTTGCCGTTGACCGAACTGCGGCACCGCATCCGGTCGCTGGACGAACCGACGCTGCGCGCGGTCTTCGAGCACGAGACCGAGCATGGCAACCGCATCCCGGTGCTCGAACTGCTCAACGCGCGGCTCAAGGAACTCACTCACGGGGCCGAGCCCTCGCCAGGTGATCAGAGCAACGCCCCCGGCGTGACGGGCACCGCCGGCGGCTCACCGGTGCAGGAATCAACTGCTGCGCAAGGCAATACGCCGCTTCGCCATGGTGTCGCCTACCAGACGCCGAGCCGCGGCAAGCCCTGAAGCCCGCATCCGGTGTTGACCTCAACGGGGGTTGAGGTCGCAGGATGGGTGCATGACCACGGACGTCGCCGCGTATCTGAACCGCATCGGGTACACCGGCTCCACCGAGCCGACCGTCGACACCCTGCGTGGCCTCGTCGCCGGCCACAACCGGTCGATCCCGTTCGAGAACCTCGACCCGCTGCTGGGCGTACCGGTCGCCGACCTGAGCGCCAAGGCGCTGACCGACAAACTCGTGCACCGGCGCCGCGGCGGCTACTGCTACGAGCAGAACGGGTTGCTGGGCTATGTGCTCGCCGACCTCGGCTTCGGCGTGGACCGGCTGGCCGGGCGGGTGGTGTGGATGAACCCGTCGGGCGCGCTGCCCGCCCAGACCCACGAGACGCTGTCGGTGCAGGTGCCCGGTGACGACGGGCGTTGGCTGGTCGACGTCGGCTTCGGCGGGCAGACCCTGTCCTCGCCCATCCGACTGGAGGAAGGACCGGCCCAGCACACCCGCCACGAGCCCTACCGGCTCCGCCACCACGACGACGGCTTCGTGCTGGAAGCCGAGATCCGCGGCGAGTGGCAGCCGCTGTACGCGTTCGAGACGCGGCCGATACCTCAGATCGACCTCGAAGTCGGAAGCTGGTATGTCTCAACGCATCCGGAGTCGATCTTCGTGACCGGCCTGTCGGTGTCACGGGTCACCGACGACGCCCGGCACAACCTGCGCGGCCGCCACCTCGCCGTCCACCGCGGCGGGACCACCGAACGCATCCGCTTCGACACCGCCGCCGAGGTGCTCACCGCGCTCACCGAACGCTTCGGCATCAACATCGACGACCTCGGAGAGCGCGCCGTGCTCGAAGCCCGCGTCGCCGAGGTCCTCGACACCTGAACGCAGCAGGAATAGTCATGTACTGACCGGTGCCGCAGGTCCATACTCGGTCAACGTGAGCCCAGGACCACGCCGGGATCGGCTGCGGGAACTACTCGACGCCGTCGTCGACGCCGACAACAGCGGTGTCGAGGACATGGCGCGCAGCAGCCACGCCTCGGAGTTCCACTTCTCGCGCGAGATCCGCCGCCTCACCGGTGAGTCGCCGGCCGCGATGCGGCGGCGCATCATGCTCGAGCGGGCCGCGTGGCGACTGCAGCGCGGCGAGAAGGTGACGAGCGTCGCCGCCGACGAGGGCTGGAGTTCGGCCGAGGTGTTCTCGCGGGCGTTCCGGCGCACGTTCGGGGTTCCGCCGTCGCGCGCGGCCGACGTCGGCTTCCGGGTGAACGCGCCCAACGGCCTGCACTTCCATCCCCCCGGTTCGCTGTGGCTCGACAGCGCCGGCGACGCCAAGGAGCCCGACATCTCGCAACTGATGGTGGCGCACGACATCGCCGACACCGGCTACCTGATCGGACGCGCCGGCGACCTGAGCGCCGACCAGTGGACCGAGCCCGTCGCGCCGGGACAGGTGGTCCTCGACTGGGACGGCCCCGAACCCAGTGTCGGAGACGTGCTCGGCGCGATCGTCTGGACCAAGGAGGTCTGGCTGGCCACCATCGAGGGCCGCGACTTCCCGGACCGGTCGGCCACCCGCGCGGCGACGACCAGCCCCGCTCAGCTGTGCGCGCACCACATCGTCATCGGCGAGCGCTGGGCCGCAATGGTTTCCGAATACTCGGCCGACGGGCGCCTCGGTGACACCGTGATCGATGCGCTGTGCGACCCGCCCGAGTCGTTCCAGCTGTACGGGATCATCGCGCACGTGCTGAATTACGCGGCGCTGCGGCGCGGGCTGGCCCGTTCGATGCTGGCCCGGCACGGCGTGCAGACCCACCGCGGCGATCCCCTGGAATGGATGAGAGGCAACTGAATTGGCGACCGTCTACTACACCGCGTCCAGCCTCGACGGGTACATCGTCGACACCGACGACAGCCTGGACTGGCTCACGTCGCGCGACATCGACCAGACCGGACCGTTCAACTACGACGCGTTCATCGCGACGATCGGCGCGGTGGTGATGGGGTCGGCGACCTACGAGTGGATCGTCGGCAATCATCCGGGCGACTGGATGTACGAGCAGCCGTCGTGGGTGATCACGCACCGACCGCAGATCGTCGAAAAGGCCCATGCGGTCGAGGTCTTCGCCGGTGATGTCGCCCAACTGCACCCGGAGCTGGTCGCCGCCGCGGCCGGCAAGGATGTATGGGTGGTCGGCGGCGGCGACGTGGCCGCGCAGTTCGCCGCCGCGGGCCTGATAGACGAGATGGTCGTCAGCTACGCGCCGTGCTCACTGGGCGCGGGGTCACCGGTGCTGCCGATGCGCTCGGAATGGGCCCTGACGGAGGCGGCGGTCAACCGCGACTTCGTGTGCGCGCGCTGGCGCGCCGTCAACTCCGGTCCGGCACGCCGTAGCGACGGATGAATTCCCTTGATCTGATCAGGAATTCGAGCTGCTCGGCGACGTCGCGCAGCGGGTCGACGGTGCGGGTGGACCGGCACAGCACCACGGCGCCTTCGAGCGTGGCGATGCACGTGATCGCCAAGGACGCCGCGTCGGTGTCGCCGAATCCGTCGGAGACGAACGCGCGGGTCAGTCCGGCGCGCCAATGCGTGAAGATGCTGCCGGCCACCGATGTCAGCTGCGGTTCCGCGTCGGCCGCCCCGATGGCCGCCGCCACCACGGGACATCCCGCGGCGAAGTCGCTTTCGACGAGCAGTTCCTCCCAGAACGCGACGAACTTGCGGACCAGGTACATCCCACCGCGGGTCGCGGCCTCGTCGATGACGCCGGTGATCTCGTCGCCCGCATATTGCAGCGCCTCGGTCAGGATCTGATTGCGGCCCGAAGGGAAGTGGTAGTAGACCGAACCGCGCGGGGCGCCGCTGCGGGCGAGCACCTCGTCGATCGTGACCCCGGCCGCGCCGCGTTCGCGCAGCACCTCGGCGGCGCTGATCAACATGTTGGTGCGCGTCGACCCCCGTTTCTTCGGGGCAGTGGCAGCGGCGGACAGCTCGGCCTCCAGTGGGGTGGTCAGGCGGTCCCGGCGCGGCGCGCGCGCCATGAGAGCGGGCTCAGGCGGAGGATCGACCGGCCCCGGCGGGTCGCGCGGTGGCGGTCATGGACGCGATGCGTGAACTGATAGCCGGCGAAGTTGACCTCGACGATCCACATCGGCGCCTCCTGACGGTATGACGGACAGCATAAAAGCCGTAACACCCGGCAGCAAGGTTTGTATTCCACGTCACACGGCGTGAGCATGTACATGCAGCTCAGACGTGTGAACCCCGCCGAACTCCGGACGCGGCCCGCCACACGATTATGCACCGGACCATAATCTCGACGCGGCTGCAATCCACAGCTCGGCGAGCGGGTCAGCGGACTACGGTAGGGGCCTACCGCGCCACGGAAGGACGCTCGCATGGGCCACTACAGGAGCAACGTACGCGACCTCGAGTTCAACCTGTTCGAGGTGCTGCAGCTGGAGAAGGTCCTGGCGACCGGCGAGTTCGCCGACCTCGACGTCGATTCGGTACGACAGATGCTCGACGAGGCGGCCCGCCAGGCCGAAGGCCCGCTGGCCGAGTCGTTCGCCGACGGCGACCGCCATCCGCCGACGTTCGACCCCGCGGCGCACACCGTGACGCTGCCGGAGGCGTTCAAGAAGTCGTTCCGCGCCTGGCACCAGGGCGAGTGGTTCCGGGTGGGCGTACCCGAGGCCATCGGCGGGGTGTCCGCGCCCGCCACCGTGGAGTGGGCGATCAACGAACTCGCACTCGGCGCGCAACCGGCGGCGTTCATGTACCAGGCCGGTTCGAAGATGGCCGAGATCCTGCACGGCATCGGCAACGAACAGCAGCGGCACTGGGCCGCGCTGATGATCGAGCGCAACTGGGGCGCGACGATGGTGCTCACCGAACCCGATGCGGGTTCGGACGTGGGCGCCGGGCGCACCAAGGCCGTCGAACAACCCGACGGCACATGGCATCTCGACGGGGTGAAGCGGTTCATCACCAACGGCGACACCGACGACCTGTTCGAGAACATCATGCACGTCGTGCTGGCCCGGCCCGAGGGAGCGGGCCCGGGCACCAAGGGACTGAGCCTGTTCCTGGTACCGAAGTTCCATTTCGACCCGCAGACCGGCGAGCTCGGCGAGCGCAACGGGGTGTTCGTCACCGGCCTCGAGCACAAGATGGGGCTGAAGGTGTCGGCGACGTGCGAGCTGACCTTCGGGCAGCACGGCGTGCCCGCGGTCGGGTGGCTGGTCAACGACACCCACAACGGGATCGCGCAGATGTTCCGGGTCATCGAATATGCCCGGATGATGGTGGGCACCAAGGCGATCGCGACGCTGTCCACCGGCTACCTGAACGCGCTGGACTACGCCAAGACGCGGGTGCAGGGCGCGGACATGACGCAGATGACCGACAAGCTGGCCCCACGCGTGACGATCATCCACCACCCCGACGTGCGCAGGGCCCTGATGACGCAGAAGTCCTACGCGGAGGGCCTGCGGGCGCTGTACCTGTACACCGCCGCGCACCAGGACCCGGTTGCGGCGCAGCTGGTTTCGGGTGCCGACGCCGACATGGCGAACCGGATCAACGACCTGCTGCTGCCGATCGTCAAGGGCGTCGGGTCCGAACGGGCGTATCAGTGCCTGACCGAGTCGCTGCAGACCTTCGGGGGTTCGGGCTTCCTGCAGGACTATCCGGTCGAGCAGTACATCCGCGACGCCAAGATCGACTCGCTCTACGAGGGCACCACCGCGATCCAGGCGCAGGACTTCTTCTTCCGCAAGATCGCCCGCGATCAGGGTGCGGCGCTGGCGCACCTGGCCGGTCAGATCCAGCAGTTCGTCGGCGCCGAGTCAGGCCGCACCGAATTGGCCGGTGGCCGAGCGCTTCTGGCGACCGCGCTGCAGGACGTGCAGGCGATGGCGGCGACGCTGACGGGTTATCTGCTCTCGGCGCAGGAGGACGCCCGACAGTTGTACCGGCTCGGGTTGCAGTCGGTGCCGTTCCTGATGGCGGTCGGCGACCTGGTGATCGGCTGGCTGCTGCTCGTGCAGGCCGAGATCGCCCTGGTCGCCCTGGACGAGGGTCCCGCCGAGGGCGACCGCGCGTTCTACGCCGGCAAGGTCGCCGCCGCGGATTTCTTCGCGGCCAACGTGTTACCGCGGCTGACCGCCGAACGGCGGATCGTCGACAACGTCGATCTGACGGTCATGGAGCTACCCGAGGCGGCCTTCTAAACAGCGCTCGGCGCGGAGGGGCTCAGTCCTCGGGGGTGTAGCCGAACGGCAACAGCACGCTCTTGTGCTCGACGTAGGCCTCGATGCCCTCGGGGCCGTTCTCGCGGCCGATGCCGGAGTTCTTGTAGCCGCCGAACGGGGCGCCGGGATCGAACGCGTACATGTTGACCGCGTAGGTGCCGGTGCGGATCTTCGACGCGACCTCGAGCGCCTTCTTGTTGTCGGTCGTCCACACCGAGCCGGCCAGCCCGTACACCGAGTCGTTGGCGATGCGGATCGCGTCCTCTTCGGTCTCGTAGGGGATCACCGCCAGCACGGGGCCGAAGATCTCCTCCTGCGCGATCGTCATCGAGTTGTCGACGTCGGCGAACACCGTCGGCTCGACGAACCAGCCGTTGTCCAGGCCCTCGGGGCGGCCGCCGCCGGTGACCAGCCGCGCACCTTCGTCGACACCCTTCTTGATGTAGGACTCGACGCGGTCACGCTGCTTCTCCGAGATCAGCGGGCCGATCGCGGCGTTCGGGTCGTCGGGGGTACCGACCGGCATCGCGGAGATGAAGTTGGCGACCTTCTCGACCACCTCGTCGTAGCGCGAGCGCGGCGCCAGGATGCGGGTCTGCGCGACGCACGCCTGACCGCTGTTCATCACACCGGAGAAGCCCAGCATCGGCAGCGTGGAGTCCAGGTCGGCGTCCTCGAGGATGATCGCGGCGGACTTACCGCCGAGTTCCAGCGTGCACGGCTTGAGCTTCTCGGCGGCGATCTTGGCGATCTCCTTGCCGACCGCGGAGCTGCCGGTGAACGTGTACTTGTCGATCAGGTCGCTGGCGGTCAGCGCCCGGCCGGTCTCCGGTCCGCCCGGCACGATCGACAGCACGCCTTCGGGCAGCCCGGCCTCGGCGAACATCTCGGCCATCGCGAACACCGACAGCGGTGTCTCGGCGGCCGGCTTGAGCACAATGGTGCAGCCGGCCAGCAGCGCGGGCCCCAGCTTGTTGGCGGCCAGGAAGAACGGCACGTTCCACGCGGTGACGGCGCCGACGACGCCGATCGGTTCGCGCACGACCAGGGTCTGGCCGTAGATGCCGTCGCGGATCTCCTTCCACACGAACTTGTCGGCCGCACCGGCGTAGTACTGGAACGACGACATCGCGGCGCCGTACTGCATCATGTCGACGATGGTCTGCGGCTGACCGGTCTCGGCGGCCAGCAGGAACTTCAGTTCGTCGCCGCGCTCCTCCATCAGCTTGACCGCGGCGGCCAGCACGGCGGCGCGCTCCTGCGGTGACTTGTGCGGCCACGGGCCCTCGTCGAACGCCTTGCGGGCCGCGGCGCAGGCGGCCTCGACGTCGGCGGCCGACGCCAGCGGCACCTTGCCGACCAGTTCACCGGTCGCGGGGGAGTGCACCTCGATCACGTCGGAGGTGGCCGGTTCGACCCACTTACCGCCGATGAACAGCTTGTCCCACTCGGTCTTGAACGCGGTGCTCTGTGTCATGGCCGTCACATTACCTACCGCGGGTCAAAACGAGAACCTGTTGCAGTCTGAGGGCTCAGGACCAGCACCAAGTTGCTCACCAGGAACTCCCGCAGCACCGGCACCTTCGCCAGCGGCCAGGCCCATCGCGGGTGGTAGCGGGGAAATGCGGCCAGCAGAGCGCCCGTGCTCCGCGCCCATTCGAGCCCGTCGGCGGCGCTGACCGCGAACAGTGACGAGCCGTAGTTGTTCTTCGGCGGATGACCGTGCCGGCGGGTGTAGCGGCGCGCCGCCCGGGCGCCGCCCAGGTAGTGCCACAGCCCGGTCTCGTGGCCGCCGAACGGCCCCAGCCACACCGTGTACGACAGGATCACCAGGCCGCCGGGCCGGGTCACCCGCAGCATCTCGGCGCCCATCCGCCAGGGCTGCGCGACGTGTTCGGCGACATTCGACGACAGGCACACGTCGACGCTGGCGTCGGCGAACGGCAGCGCGGTCCCGGAGGCCCGCACATAGGTCGCGTCCGAGGTCAGCGCGGGCCCCGCGTGCATCTCCGCCGGGTCGGGTTCGACGCCGATGTAGTGGAAACCGGTGACGACGAACGCCTCGGAGAAATATCCCGGACCGCCGCCGACGTCGAGCACGGTCCGGCCGTCCGGCGGCGACCCGACCGCGTCGCGCCACAGGTCGGCGACCATCGCGGCGGTGTCCTCGGCGAGGGCGCCGTAGAAGCGGGCCGGATCGCTCTGCTCGAAGCGGAACGCGCCGAGCAGCCGCAGCGAGCGCGACAGCGTCGCCCTGCGTGCCAACCGCTGCGTGACGGGCATGAACTCGAACCCTACGCAGCGACTACTCTGTCCGGTGATGTCTGCCCGCCCCTTCAAATCGGTGTTGCTGCTGTGCTGGCGCGACACCGGTCACCCGCAGGGCGGCGGCAGCGAGGCCTACCTGCAGCGCATCGGCGCGCAACTGGTCGCCGCCGGCGTCGAGGTGACGTTGCGCACCGCGAGCTATCCCGGGGCGGCGCGCCGCGAGGTCGTCGACGGTGTGCGGGTCAGCCGCGGCGGCGGTCGCTACACGGTCTACATCTGGGCGGGCCTGGCGATGGTGCTGGCCCGGTTCGGTCTCGGACCGCTGCGGCACGCGAAACCCGACGTGGTGGTCGACACGCAGAACGGGATCCCGTTCATGGCCCGGCTGGCCTACGGGCGGCGGGTCGCCGTGCTCGTGCACCACTGCCACCGCGAGCAGTGGCCGGTCGCGGGCGCGGTGGTCGGCCGGCTCGGATGGTTCGTCGAATCGAAGCTGTCCCCGCGCGCGCATCGCCGCAACCAGTACGTGACGGTGTCGCCGCCGTCGGCGCGCGATCTCACCTCGCTGGGCGTGCGGCCCGGCCAGATCGCGGTGGTGCGCAACGGCCTCGACGAGGCGCCGCCGTCGACGTTGACCGCCGAGCGGGCGTCCACGCCGCGGGTGGTGGTGTTGTCACGGCTGGTGCCGCACAAGCAGATCGAGGACGCGCTCGAAGCGGTGGCGGCGCTGCGGTCTCGCGTGCCGGGGTTGCAACTCGACGTTGTCGGCGGCGGCTGGTGGGAGCGGCGGCTGGTCGAGCATGCCGAGCTGCTGGGCATCTCCGACGCCGTCACCTTTCACGGCCACGTCGACGACGAGACCAAACACCATGTGCTGCAACAGGCGTGGGTGCACGTGCTGCCGTCCCGGAAAGAGGGTTGGGCGTTGGCCGTCATCGAGGCGGGCCAGCACGCGGTGCCCACGATCGGCTACCGGTCCTCGGGCGGGCTGACCGACTCGATCGTCGACGGGGTGACCGGCCTGCTGGTCGACGACTTCGACGGACTGGTCCAGGCGCTCGGCAACGTGCTGTCCGACGGCGTGCTGCGCGAACAGCTGGGCACCAAGGCGCACGCCCGGTGCGGCGAGTTCTCTTGGCAGCAAAGCGCTTCCGCCATGCGCGCGGTGCTGGAGTCGGTGCACGCCGGCAAGTACCTGAGCGGCGTCGTCTGACCCCCTAAGCGCTGATGGTCCCGCCCGATTCGATGATCGGACTGAGCGTCTGGATCCACCCGCTGCGCGTCGCGGCATAGACGGTCCCGTCCGCGCCGACGATCAGCTGGTTATCTCCTTCGGGTATCTCAATCGTCTGCAGGATCTCCCCGCTGGCCGCGTCATGGACGTAGAGAAGTTCGTCGCCGGTGACGTAGAGCCGTGTCCCGTCCGGGCTGCAAGGCACTTCTGCGATGCGTGCGGTGCTGGAGTCCGTGCATGCCGGAAGGAACCCGAGCGGCGTCGTCTAATCGAGCGTAGCGCAGCGTAGCATACGTTGCTACACTGGCCCGATGAGGCGTACGATCCCCCAGCGCGACTTGCGTAACGAGAACGCGAAGGTCATCGATGCGGTGACCGCGGGTGAGACCTTCGTTGTGACGCGAAACGGCGAACCGGTGGCCGAACTGCGTCCGATCCGGGGCGGGCGCCGCACCTTCGTCTCCCGTGACGAGATCGCAAGGCTGGCGTCGACGGGGGTACGCATCGACCACCGCAAGTTCCGCGCTGAGCTGGACCACGCGATCGATCAGGGCGTTTAGCGTGGCTGGGCGTGCCGCGGGGTTACTGGACACGTCGATCGTGATCGACTGGCATGACCCGGTTGTCGTAGCGTCCCTGCCGGACGAGGTGGCGATCTCGGCCGTGACAGCCGCTGAACTCGCCGCGGGCCCGCTCCTCGCCGCCGACCCGAGCGAGGCTGCCAAGCGTCAGACTCGCCTGCAAGAAGTGGAATCGCTTTTCGAGCCCATCTCCTTCGACACCGCCGCTGTCCGTAGCTACTCACTTGTGGTGGCCGCTGCGGTTGCCAAGCGACGCACGCCGCGAAAGCGATTCGCCAACCTTCTGATCGCTGCGACTGCGCACGCGCATCAACTGGATCTGTACACGCGCAACGCCGATGACTTCAGGGGGCTCGACGATCTGATTCGCGTTGTCGCCGTGTGAGAACCGATCATCTACGCCGGAAACGGTGATGCAGCGCCACACCGGCGCCCGCGACGAGCATTGCCAACCACGCCAGGTGCGCGATCAACACGATCGTCCGACCCTCGGCTGCCGGCGCCGACCCGCCCACCCGGTAGAGCGTGACGTCCTCGTCGGTGTAGGCGACCGGCAAGGCCAAACGCTCTGTCGACCCGTTGGATTCGACCACCACCCATCCGACACCGGCGTCGGCGAGCAGGTTCTGGTCCACCCCACGCAGCAACAGCTCTTGCACGTCGCGCGCGCGCCGCCCCTCGCCGTACACCGTCCGAGACCCGATCTGCAGGTCCCCGGTGCTGAGCACGTCGGCGCGGACCCAGCGCGGCAGGGGATCGAGCACCGGTGCCTCACCGGCCCAGTCGAAGCGGCGCATGCTGTCGACCGGCAGCACCGCCACCGGCCGCGGGTCGGCGTTGACCATCGCCGCCACCCGCGCCCAACCCGGCGGATACTGCACCGCCGACACCTTGCCGCCCACCCCCCAGGCCAGGTCCGGCAGCACCGCGAGCAGCGCCGCACAGCACACCGCCGCCGTCGCCGCCGCCGGGATGCGTCGCAGTGCCAGCACCGCACCCGCCCCCGCGACCGCATAACCCGGCATCGCCAGCGCCACCCACTTCTGCCCGTCGCGCACGATCCCGAGCCCCGGCAGCGTGTGGATCACCGCTTCGGTGACCACCAGGCCGGGCCCGGTCGCCATCAGCGCGGGCACAACGACCGCGACACCGGCGAGCACCAGCAGCGGCACCGCCGCCGGTCGGCGCACCGCGGCGGGCAGACCGAGCACCACCACACCCACCAGAACCGCTGTCGCCACGACAGCGAAAAGTGTTGTGCGCGAGCCCGGTACCGCGTCGCTGTTCCAGATGCCACCCAGGCCGGCCAGGCTGAACAGGGTTCCCAGGCCCGGTTCGGCGCGCGCCGCGAACGCGCCCACCGCCGGATCCTGCGACGACGACAACGAGCGTGCGACCGCGGCCGCGACCAGCCACGGCAGCGCCGCCACCACCGCCGCGCCCAGCCCGACCGCCGCGCACCAAAAGCGCGAAAGCCCTTGCCCGGCAACCGCAACACACACCAAGGCGACCGTCGCCGCCAGCACCAGCCCGGTCGGAGTCAGCCCGGCCAGCGCGATCCAGAACACCAGCGCGCCGAGCGCACCCCACGACATCGACGCGCGCAACCCAAGCATCGCCACCGCCACCCACGGCAGACATCCGTAGCCCAGCAGCAGGCTCCAGTGACCCTGCAGAAGCCGTTCGGCGACATAGGGATTCCATACCGCCAGCGTCGCCGCCACGAACTGCCCGGCCAGGCCCGCCGCCGGCAGCACCGTCGCCGCCAACCGGGCCGCGCCCCAGCCGGCCAGCCACAGCCCGGCGGTCAGCAGCACCTTGACAACCACGCCGCCGTCGATCACCGAGGAGGCCAGGGCCACGAAGAAGTCCTGCGGCAACGCGCGCGGCGCGGCCTCCGACAGGCCCAGCGCCGCATCCGACTGATACGAACGCGGCGTGGACACCGCGTCGCGCAGCAGCAGATAGCCGGGAGCGAACAGCGGTGCGGTCACCGCAACGGCGAGCAGCAGCGCGTACGCCGCGACCACCGACGACCGCGCCCGGATCAGACCGGTCTGTCCGGAGGTAGGTCGCTGGGCCGCTGGGTGGGCAGCTTCTCGGTCTTGGCCTCGGCGCCGGGCACCTGGATGCCCTGGGTGTCGAAGAACCCGTGATCGGCCTCGTCGAGGCCGGGATCGATCAGCGCGGATTCGGCGCGCAGGCTGAACGACCCGAGTAGCGCCCCACCGACCAGCAGCACCAGGCCGGTCGCGGTGAACGTGATCGGCAGGATCCGGCCCCACAGGGCGACCCGGTCACGCTCATCGCTGGCGGCGGCCACCTGCGACTCGACCGTCTCCTCGTTGGAGGTCACCGTGTAGTCGACGAACGTCACCTCGGGCTTGAGGGGTTCGCGGGCGTAGTAGTGATAGCCGTGGTCTTCCTTCTTGACGATGGTGCCCGACACCGGGTCCACCCAGAAGGTGCGTTTGGCCGCGTAGTAGCGCGCCATGGTGATCGACTCGTCGGGTTCGCCCGGCACACCCCACATCGCGGCGCGGGCGGTCACCTCGGCGTCGGCGTCATCCTCGTAGAGCGAGGCGTACCTGACGGGCTCGACCAGCTCGCCGTCGGAGTCGTAGCCGACGTTCTGGGTGAACTTGTAGGCGGTCAGCCCGTTGACGTCTTCTTCGCCGTCGTAGTTGGCGTCGTAAGCCTTCTGCGCGATCGGGTCGAACACCGAGTACGTCTTCTTCTCGGTGTGGAACGGGAACCGGTAGGCCAGGCCCTCGTGCGGCAGCGCGATGTTGGTCGGCGGCTTGTCGTCGTCGATGGCGCGCGGCTTCTGCACCGCGCCGCCCGGGTTGCTCTCGCTGGACACCGCCTCGGCGGTGCTGCGGTTGACGGTCACGGTGTCCACCATCGCCAGCAGCAGCCCGTTGTCCTGCTGCTGGTCGGTGCGGCGCAGGGAACTGCCGACCTGAAGCGTCACCACATCGGCGTTCGACGGCGACTCCACCGAGACCTGCTCCTGCAGCGCCAGCGGTACGTCACGGTCGATGACGAAGCGCTCCTCGTTCAGCGACGCCGGGTTGAACGCGGTCCCGGTGCCGTCGCTGACCAGGGTGGCGTCGAGGTCCAGCGGGATCTTGGCGATCTTGCCCTCGGTGTAGGTGGACAGCAACAGCGCGGCGATCAGCAGGGCGGCCCCCAGCCCCAAGATCCCGCACGCGGCGATACGCAGCGCGACAGCGCGGTTCAAACCGTGCCTCCTTTTACCTGCAGGACCCGAAAAACCCGTTCGACACTAACAGTCCAAGTTAAGGCGGTCGTTTAGTTGCATGGCCGCCCGCGCTGGACTACCCCTATTTACCGGTTTTGCAGCGTGGCGGCACACTGGTCATCGTGGTGAGGGTCGTCGTCGTGGTTGAGGGTCATCGTGGTTGAGAGTCGACGTGGCTGAGCGCGACGGGACCGACGAGGGCGTCGGGGGCACCCGCAGCTTCGTCCCCGCGGTCGAGGGCATGCGGGCCTGCGCGGCCATCGGCGTCGTCGTCACCCACGTGGCGTTCCAGACCGGCCATTCCAGCGGTGTCACCGGCCGCGTACTGGGCCGGTTCGACCTGGCCGTCGCGTTGTTCTTCGCGCTGTCGGGGTTCCTGCTGTGGCGCGGGCACGCCGCGGCCGCCCGGGGGCTGCGTCCGGTCCCGCCGACCGGCCACTACCTGCGCTCACGCCTGGTCCGGATCATGCCGGCCTACCTGGTCGCGGTGGTGGTCATCCTGCTGCTGCTGCCCGGGGCCGTCGACGCCCGCGCCGATCTGACGGTCTGGCTGGCCAACCTCACCCTCACCCAGATCTACGTGCCGCTGACGCTGACCGCCGGGCTGACCCAGATGTGGAGCCTGTCGGTCGAGGTGGCCTTCTATATCGCGCTGCCGTTCCTGGCCCTGCTGGTGCGACGGGTGCCGGTGCGCGCGCGTATCCCCGTCCTGGCGGCGGCCGCGGTGGCCAGCCTGTTCTGGATCCGCATCCCGTTCGAACCGGACACCGGGCACAACCTGTGGAACTGGCCGCCGGCGTTCTTCTCCTGGTTCGCCGCCGGCATGATCCTGGCCGAACTGACCGTGACCAAGGTGGGCTGGGCGCACCGGGTGGGCCGGCAGCCGATCGTGATGGCGCTGGTCGCGGCGGGCGCGTTCGCGGTGGCGGCCTCGCCGCTGGCCGGCAACGAGGGCCTGCAGTTCGGCAGCATCACCCAGGTGACGGTCAAGACCGCGATGGGCGCCGTGGTGGCGGGCGCGCTGCTGGCGCCGCTGGTGCTCGACCGGCCCGGCACCCCGCACCGGATCCTCGGCAGCACCACGATGGTCACGCTCGGCCGCTGGTCCTACGGGCTGTTCATCTGGCACCTGGCCGCGCTGGCCATGGTGTTCCCGATGATCGGGCAGTTCGCGTTCAACGGCAACATGCCGGTGGTGCTGGTGCTGACGCTGATCTTCGGGTTCGCGATCGCGGCGGTCAGCTACGCGCTGATCGAGGAGCCGTGCCGACAGGCGCTGCGGCGCTGGGAGTTCCGGCGCGCGCGTCCGGTCCCGCCGCTGGACTCGTCGGTCAGCGGCACAGCCGAGCCGATCTCGCGTTAGTTGGATTGCGCGGCCCGCGCGTTAGTTGGATTGCGCGGCCCGCGCGTTAGTTGGATTGCGCGGCCCGCGCGTTAGTTGGATTGCGCGGCCCGCGCGAGAACCTCATCGCGCACCGCCGAACGCCGCGCCTTGCCCGCGTCGTCACGCAACGGCACCTCGCTGAACTCCACGCTGCGCGGCACCTTGTAGTGCTCGAGTCGCTGCGACAGGAACGCGATGACGGCGTCCTCGTCGAGGCCGTCGGCCTGCACCAGCGCGTGCGGCACCTGTCCCAGATCGTCGTCGGGCACCCCGACCACCAGACACGACAGCACCTGCGGGTGCTCGCTGAGCGCCGACTCGATCTCGGCGGGGTAGACGTTGCGGCCGCCGACGGTGAACATGTCGACGCGGCGGTCGTTGAGGTACAGGAACCCGTCGGCGTCGAAATAGCCGAGATCGCCCAGTGAGTCCCAACCATCGCGCGACTTCGCGGTGGCACCGACGTAGCGGTAGGTGGGTGCGCTGCCCGGGACCGGGCGCATGTAGATCTCACCGACGACGCCGGGCGGGCACTCGTTGCCGTCGTCGTCGAGCACCTTCATCTCACCGGCCACGACGACACCCACCGACCCCGGGTGCGCCAGCCACTGCTCACCGGAGATGAACGTCAGCGCCTGTAACTCGGTGCCGCCGTACAGCTCCCACACCGCATCCGGGCTGAGCAGCTCGATCCACGCCCTTTTGATCGCCGGTGGGCACGGCGCGGCCAGATGCCAGAACCGGCGGATCGACGACAGATCGTAGGCCTGCGGGTTCTCGCGGTACACCGGCAGCAGACGCTGCATGATCGTCGGCACGGTCGTCAGGAACGTGACGCGGTGCTCGGTGACCAACCGCAGGAATTCGTGCGGGTCGAACCGCGGCATCATCACCATGTGGTGGCCCTGCACCAGCCCGATCGCGAACGTGGTGAAACCGGTGTTGTGGCTCAACGGCACCGAGAGCAGGTTGACGTCACCCTCCTGCGCGCCGAGCGGGTACCCGGCCAGCGCCGGGAACCGGCTGTCGCTGCCGGACTCGATGAGCTTGGGCCGTCCCGTGCTGCCGCCGGAGGCCATCGCCTTGAACACCGGCGACACCCGTTCCGGCAGCGGCCCGTCCGACAGCGCCGGGTCGGGTGAAAAGTCCGCGGGCACACTGGGTGTGCGACCGGTCGGGTCGTCGCGGCCGACCACCAACGCGCGGGCTTGAGCTCCAGCAGGCCGGCCAACTCGGCGTCGGGCAGCCGCGGAGACAGCGGCTGCGGCACGGCGCCCAGCTTCCACGCCGCCACCACCGCCTGCGCCCACCCGATCGAGTTGGGTAGCACGACGGTCACGTAATCACCCTGCCGCACACCGAGTTCGGCGTAGGCGCGGGCCAGCCGGTTGGTGGACGCGTCGAGTTCGGCCCTGGTGATCGTCGTCCCCGAACAGGTGAGCGCCGGGGCGTGCGGGTCCGCCGCTGCGAGCCGCGAGATCTGGGTGCTGATCGGCGGGATCGGTTCGGTCATATCAGTAGCCGCCGCGGTTTTCGAAGATGCGGCGCGGGTTGTCGACCAGCATGGTGGTCAGCTGGTCGTCGGTGACACCGCGAGCCTTGAGCGCGGGGATGACGTCGTTGTGGATGTGCAGGTAATGCCAGTTCGGCATCGCCACCGACAGCGTCTCCTCCGGTAGCGCATCGAAATAGCATGAGGCGTCGTGGGATAACACCATCTTGTCGGCGTGGCCGCGTTCACACATCGTCGCCACTGTGTTCACCCGGTCCTCGAAACCCAGGTAGGCGTCCACGCCGAACCGGTCCATCCCGAGGTAGGAGCCGGCGGCGATGAGCTCTTCGAGGTAGCCGATGTCGGTGGTGTCCCCGGAGTGCCCGATGACGACGCGCGACAGGTCGACGCCCTCCTCGGCGAAGACCCGCTGCTGTTCGAGGCCGCGCCGGCTGGCGGCGTGGGTGTGGGTGGAGATCGGCACCCCGGTCTGCCGGTGCGCGGCCGCGACCGCGCGCAGCACCCGCTCGACGCCGGGCGTCACACCGGGTTCGTCGGTGGCGCATTTGAGGATCGCCGCCCGGATGCCCGTGTCGGCGAAGCCTTCCTCGATGTCGCGGACGAACATCTCGGTCATGATCTCCGGGCCGCCCAGCGCGGTGCCGGGACCGCGGAAATGGAAGTGCATGGGCAGGTCGTTGTAGGTGTACAGGCCGGTGGCCACCACGATGTTCAACTCGGTCGCCGCGGCGATCCTGGCGATCCGCGGCAGGTACCGGCCGAGCCCGATGACCGTGAGGTCGACGATGCTGTCCACGCCGCGCGACTTCAGTTCGTTGAGGCGCTCGATCGCGGCGGCGATGCGCCGGTCCTCGTCGCCCCAGCCCTCGGGGTGGTTCTCGACGACCTCAGTGGACATGATGAAGACGTGCTCGTGCATGAGCGTGACACCGAGATCAGCGGTGTCGATCGCTCCGCGAGCGGTGTTGATCTGCGGCACCCGGCCGATGCTAGGCCTGCAGTTGTCCGGGTGTCGGTGTATTCGGGGTACAGGTGTCCTGTCCCTTATCGGAAAGGCCGGAGAACATGGCGGTAACCCCTGGCCCCGTCGCGTCCTCGGCGTGGGCGCCGTTCTCCTCCCCGGTGTACCGGGCGCTGTGGATCGCGCAGTTCGTGTCCAACCTGGGCACCTGGATGCAGACGGTCGGGGCACAGTGGATGCTGGTCGCCGATCCGGGCGCGGCGGTGCTGGTGCCGCTGGTGCAGACCGCGACCGCGCTGCCGGTGATGCTGCTGGCCCTGCCGTCCGGGGTGCTGGCCGATCTCATCGACCGACGCAGGCTGCTGATCGCCACCCAGTCGGCGATGGCCGCCGGGGTGTCCCTGCTGGCGGTGCTGACCGGCGTCGGGTTGGCCACCCCGGCCCTGCTGCTGACGTTGCTGTTCCTGATCGGCTGCGGGCAGGCGCTGACCGCGCCGGCGTGGCAGGCGATCCAACCGGAACTGGTTCCCCGCGAACAGATTCCGGCCGCTGCAGCGCTGACCAGCATGAGCATGAACCTGGCTCGGGCGATCGGCCCGGCGGTGGCCGGGGCGCTGGTGTCGCTGTCGGGACCGACGATGGTGTTCGCGCTGAACGCGGTGTCGTTCGTCGGGATCGTCGTGGTGCTGATCGGCTGGCGCAGGCCAGCCGAGGAACGGGTGCTGCCCACCGAGCGGCCGCTGGCCGCGTTGAGCGCCGGTCAGCGCTACATCCGCAGCTCGCCGGTGGTGCGGCGGATCCTGCTGCGCGCGTTGCTGTTCATCGCCCCCGGCAGCGCGCTGTGGGGGTTACTGGCGGTGATCGCCGACCGGCAACTGCACCTGTCGTCGGCGGGCTACGGCATGCTGCTCGGTGCGCTGGGCGTGGGCGCGGTGGGCGGGGCGACGGTGCTGTCGCGGTTGCAGTTGGCGTTCGGTCGCAACGTGCTGTTGCTGACCGGCGCGGTCGGATTCGCCCTCGCCACCGTCGTGCTCGCGCTGGTGCCGGTGTTCGCGGTGGTGATGGCCGCGCTGGTCGTCGGCGGGCTGTCGTGGCTGTTGACGCTCTCGACGCTCAACGCGTCGCTGCAGCTGAGCCTGCCCGCCTGGGTGCGGGCGCGGGGGCTGTCGGTGTACCAGTTGGTGTTCATGGGCGGGCAGGCGATCGGGTCGCTGGTCTGGGGGCTGGTCGCCGAGGCGGCGGGCAGCGTGACGGCGCTACTGATCAGCGCCGCGCTGCTCGTCGCGTGCGCGGTGTCGCTGCTGTGGTGGCCGCTGCACCCGGGCACCGGCGACCTCGACGTGGAGGTGTCGGGGCACTGGCCCGAACCGACGCTGGTGTTCGAGCCCGAACCGCCCGACGGGCCGGTCGTGGTGCTCAAGTCCTACCGCGTCGCACCCGAGGACGAGGCCGCGTTCATCGCCGCGATGCAGCGGGTGGGCCGCTCGCGGCAGCGCACCGGGGCCGCGCAGTGGCGGCTGTTCCGCAGCGGTGAGCACGCCAACACGTTCGTCGAGGCGTTCATCGTGCGGTCGTGGGCCGAGCACCTGAGCCAGCACATCATCCGGCAGACGGGTCAGGACCTGCGCGCCGAACAGGCGGTCGAGAAGTACGTCATCGGTGAGCCGACGCTGCAGCACCTGATCGCGGTCAACTGAGCCGTTCGCGCGACGGGACCGCCGACGCCGCGACCGCGGCCAGCGAGATCAACGCCAGCAGTTGCACACCCCAGGAATGCCCGACGTAACCTTCGACCGACCGCCACGGGTTCTGGCTGAGGACCGCGCCGGCGAGAATCAAACCGCCCGCCGCCGTCGTGACCGTCGCCACCTCACGTCGTCTCTGGTTGCGCCGCAGCAGGTGCCGCAGACCCAGCACCGCCGCGACGACCACCACACCGGCCACCCCGGAGACCACCGCGCCGACCCCCAGCACCGCGGCGGCCACCGCCCACGGGCGCGGGCGCCACGCCGGCGCCCCTTCAACGGGCTCCGGCCGTCTGCGCATCGGGACGAGCGCCAACGCGAACAGCACCGGCAGCAGCGCCAGCCCGCCGACCAGCCCGGCACGGTACGGCGTGTTCGACGGGAAGCTCAGCGTCACCGGCCCTTCGGTCCCCGGCGGCAGCAGCCAGCCCTGCTGCCAACCGTTGACGGTGATCGCGCTCAGCGGGGTCCCGTCGCCGGTGTGCGCCTCCCACCCGGGGTTGATACTCTCCGGCACCACCAGCACCCGCGACGCCTCCGAGCGCGGCACCGTCACCTCACGGCGGTCGGGGCCCCAGTCGCCGGTCTGCGCGGGAACCGCTGGCGCCGGGCGTATTTCGTGCGCCCGCGGTCCGGCCAGCTGCGCACCGTCGACGAAGAAGGTGTCGCCGGGGCTGATCACCAGCTCCTGCTGACCGGCGGGCACCGGTATCGGGTCGGTGCGGCACGGCTGCGCGGCGACCGGCAGCCCGTCGAGCAGTTCCCCGACGGTCGCGGTCAACGACGTCTGCACGAACTGTCCGGCGATACCGATGACCGGGCCACGGCCGCAGGGCAATTCGATACGGCGCTGACGGTTGTCGTCGGCGTCGGCGGCCGCGATCGGGGCCCCGCGGCCGTCGACTGCGGTCACCTCGGCCAGCCCCGGCGGCTTGAGCTGGTCGAAGCCGAGCGAGGTGCGGTCGATGACGTCGTCCCAGCCGAGGATGGACACGGTCACGGTGTCGGTGACGCGGGGGTTCAGCTCGAGGGTCTGGGTGCCGGCGTCGCGGGCCACCCGGCGGGTCTGCGGGCCGTCACCGAGATCCACGGTCAGCATCGTCGGATGTGCGGGCAGCGCACTGGAACTCGGCGTCACCCGCAGGCCCGCGACCTCCGTGGGCCGGGGGAGTTTGAGCGTCAGCGTCGGCGGCGTGCGGTGCTGCACCACGCGCTGCGGGGCGGTCCACGCGGTGGCGGGGTCGCCGTCGGCGGCGGCGTAGGCCGAGCCGAGGACGTCGATGGGGTCGGCGTCGCCGAACGCGCGGGCAGCCCCTGGGGCGGCGATCAGGTCGGCCAGCCGGGGACCCTGGCGCGGGCGCACCCACACCGTCGGCGTCACCTCGATCGGCGTCGGTACGGTCAGCGTCCGGCTCAGGTTCACCGGTTCCTCGGGGGACAGCGCCATCGTCGCGGCGCAGCGGATGCCGGTCGGGCTTTCCGCGCAGCCGCCGCGGCCCTGCAGCTCCGAACCCAGATCCCATTGCGCCACCGCCGAACCCGGTGGCGGTCCGGGTACCGCGACGGTGTGGCGCAGGTTCACGGGGTGGGCGAAGCCGTTCGCGTCGTACTGGGTGACCGCGATGTCGGTGAGCCCGAACTGCACGCCCGGGGAGCCGTCGTCGGTGGCCACCGCGGTGACCCGCACCCACGGCGACTCCCCGTACGGCAGCGCCGCGGTCAGCGGTTTACCCGCCTCGTCGAAGCGCAGGGTGCTGGTGCCGTTGACGGTCGAGATCTCCAGCCGCCGGATCTGGGCGCCGACCGCGGTGGCGCTGGGCGTGACGGTGATCGTCGCGTTGGTGACCGGATGGTCGAAGTCGACCTGCAGCCACTGGCCGATCGCGGCCTGCAGCGCGTTGGACACCCAACTCGTCGACGGGTCGGCGTCGATCGCGGCCGCGGGTCCGGTGGCCGGTGCGACGTTGGGCAGGGCCGTGGAGTCCGCGGCCGAACTGGACACCGAGATGCGTCCGCCGTTCCACTGCCCGTACACCAGATCTGTTCCGGGAGCGGGATAGTCGAGGACCCGGTTGTGGGTGTTGCGCGCGTCCCCGGGTGTGCGGATCGCCGACGAGTGGTCGTCGACGCGGCCGTAGTCGGTTTCGCGGGCCAGCGGCGTGTCGGTGACGGTGACCAGAGGTGTCGGCACCCCGGCGTGTTCGGCGTCGCCGGTCAGCAGCATCGGGCCCAGCGGCGGTTGGCCCAGCAGGCGGCGGCGTTCGTCGATCCGCAGCAGCGCCTCGGGTGCCCCATCGACGCGGGCCATCCGGTCGGTGTCGACCAGATACGGCCGCACCGGCGTCGTCGGCGCAGTGACCCGGTAGATCTCGACGGCCGGGTACCGCGGCCGCAGCCCGCTGTCGGCGATGAAACCGGCCAGCGTGCCCGGCCCGACCGGATCACCGAACTCGGCGACCTTCTCCAGGCCCGGGGAGTTGTCGACGGCCCGGTGCACCAGGATCGGACGCGCCGAGCGCGACGTGTCCGGGTCCAGATCGTTGCGCACCACGACATAGGAAATGCCTTGGCGGGCAAGGGTATCGGCGAGCCCGTCGGAGGGCCGTCCGGCGGCGAACAGCCGCTGCACCGAGTCCAGCGCGCGGATGGTCTGCGGCGGGGTCAGCGGAATCGAATCCCGCACCCCCCACGGGGTGCGGCCGAGCACCTGCAGCGGCTCGTCGTGGCTGTTGCCCCACACCTGGGTGGCGAACGGCGCGCCGGGCGCGACGAGCACCCGACCCTCGGTGGCGTGCTCGTCGAGCCAGTCCGCGGTGTCGTGCCAGTACTGCGGGATGGCGTCGAAAGCGCCTGGCGCGGTGAGTCTTCCGGTCCACGCGAGCGAGCTGGCCGCGGTCAGCGCGACCAGCACGATGACCCCGACGGCGATGCGTTTGTCCCGCTCGGGATGTGCCAGCGCGCTGGTCCACCGCTCGCGCGGGACGCTGCCCGGCAGCGGGATACGCCCGAGTAGATGCGCCAACCCGAGCACCAGCGGGAGGCGCAGCAGCGGGTCGAGCTTGTGCAGGTTGCGCAGCGGGGTGCCGTCGGCGTCGAGGAAGGTCTGCACCTGGTCGGCCACCGGTGATCCCAGCCCACCGGAGTAGCCGGCGGCCAGCAGCGCGACGCCGATCAGCAGGATCGTGATCAGCCGGCCCCGGTAGGGCATGGTGCGCATGGCCAGCCCGGCCAGACCGGCGGCGGCGACCAGCGTGGTGGCCAGCACGGCCACCGACGTGGTGACCAGCGATGCGCCCGCGGTCGCGTTGGGCGCGACGAACGGTGTCCAGGCGTGGGTGCCGCGCAGCATCTCGGTCAGCGACATCCACTGGGTGGTGACGCCGGAGGACTCGATGAAGTCCAGGAACGGCGGGCTGATCCGGCCGAGCAGCACCAGCGCGACGACCCACCACGTCACCGCCAGCACGATGCACAGCGCCCACCACGCGGTGAAGCGCCACCACGTCCGGTTCGGCCGGTGACACGCCAGCCAGATCGCGGCGGTCAGGCAGCCCGTCAGCGTCGCGACCGCGTTGACCGCGCCCATCAGCGCGATCGCCACCGCCGAACGCGCCGCCAGCAGCCGCACCCGAGGGTCGCCGCGCAGCACCAGGATCACCGGGAGCAGCACCCACGGCGCCAGCATCATCGGCAGCGTCTCCGAGGAGATGGCGCCGATCGTGGTCAGCGCGCGCGGTGACAGCGCGTAGGCGACCGCGGCGATCACCCGCGAGGGTCTGCTGCCGATGCCGAGCGCCTCGGCGACCCGCACGACGCCCCAGAAGCCGACGACGAGCAGCAGCGCCCACCACAGCCGCTGGGTCACCCAGCCCGGCAGCCCGACGACGTCGCCGATCAGGAAGAAGGTGCCGTGCGGGAACAGGTAGCCGTAGGCCTGGTTCTGCGCCTGGCCGAACGGCAGCTCGCTGTTCCACAGGTTGAACGCGCGCGCCAGGAACTGCAGCGGGTTCGCGGTCAGGTCGAGCTTGGTGTCCGGGGAGATCTGCCCGGGGGACTGGGCGAAGGTCAGGAAGAGAGCGGCCGCGGCGGCCACCCAGAGCCAGCGCCGTGACAGGGGAGCGGTCTCGACGTCGGAGGGCAGGGGCGACGGGCCCACGTCAGACGGACCGATGGCGGCGGCCCGGGAATCAGCTTCGGTCGCCGTACTCGACCCTGTTGAGCACCGACGACGCCGGATCGCCCGCTTGCAGCGGAGGCCTGTTGTCCTGCTGCACCATCAGCGTCACACCGAAGATCGCCGCCGCGCCCAGCAGCAGTCCGACCACAATGCTGGCCGCGGCAGGCACGAGGAACCGATCCATGTCGGCAAAACTAGCACGCGCGGTATGTGCGCTGATGAACGACGGTTCCGCCACGCGGATGCGGGCGTGGGATAGAACCGGGCGGGTGCTGCGGTTAGTGTCGAGGCCCATGGCGAGAACCCGAGCACTCTGCGCACTGGTGACCGTGGCCGGGCTTCTGCTGGCGTGTTCGCCCGCCGACCAGGACGCGCCGCCCGTCGAGGTGTCGTCGGCGCCGATCACCAAGGCCGCCACCGAGGCGCCGGCCGCGCCCGCGTGCGGCACCGGTGCGGCGCTGCTGGCGGCGATGTCGAAGCGCGACAAGCTCGCGCAGCTGCTGATGGTCGGGGTCTCCGATGCGGCCGACGCCCGCGCCGTCGTCGACAACCATCACGTCGGCGGCATCATGATCGGCAGCTGGACCGACCTGTCGATGCTGGGAGGTCCGCTCGCCGAGATCGCCGCGTCGGCCAACCCGCTGCCGCTGGCGGTCAGCGTCGACGAGGAGGGCGGCCGGGTGTCACGGCTGTCGTCGGTGATCGGCAGCCAACCGGCGCCGCGGGTGCTCGCGCAATCCAGCACGCCCGAGCAGGTTTACGACATCGCGCTGCAGCGCGGTCAGGCGATGCGCAACCTGGGTATCACGATCGACTTCGCGCCGGTCGTCGACGTCACCGATGCGCCCGACGACACCGTGATCGGGGACCGGTCGTTCGGGTCGGACCCAACGGTGGTCACTGACTTCGCCGGCGCGTACGCGCGGGGACTGCGCGACGCCGGGGTGATGCCGGTGCTCAAGCACTTCCCCGGCCACGGCCGCGGTTCGGGCGACTCGCACACCGGCAGCGTGACCAGCCCGCCGTTGGCCGAGCTGGAGCAGACCGACCTGGTGCCGTACCGGACCCTGACGACACAGGGGCGGGTCGGCGTGATGGTCGGGCACATGCAGGTGCCGGGCCTGACCGGCAGCGATCCGGCCAGCCTGAGCCCGGCGGCCTACGGGCTGCTGCGGTCGGGCAACTACGGCGGCCCGCCGTTCAACGGCCCGGTCTTCACCGACGACATCTCGTCGATGCAGGCGATCTCGGACCGGTTCGGGGTGGCCGAGGCGGCGCTGCGCGGGCTGCAGGCCGGCGCCGACACCGCGCTCTGGGTGACGACGGCCGAGGTGCCCGCGGTGCTCGACCGGCTGGAAGAGGCACTCGACGCCGGTGAGCTGTCGATGTCCAAGGTCGACGAGTCGGTGCTGCGGCTGGCCGGGATGAAGGGCCCCAACCCGCGCTGCTGACGGGCGCCGGGACCGGCACTGCTGATTCCCACCCACCGCCCGATGCTTACCCTGGTGGGATGGCCGGTGGGACCAAGCGGTTGCCGCGCGCCGTGCGTGAGCAGCAGATGCTGGACGCAGCGGTGCAGATCTTCTCTGTCAACGGCTACCACGAGACGTCGATGGACGCGATCGCGGCGCAGGCGCAGATCTCCAAGCCGATGCTGTATCTGTACTACGGCTCCAAGGAGGAGCTGTTCGCCGCGTGCCTGGACCGTGAACTCGGCCGGTTCGTCGACGACGTGCGCAGCCGGATCGACTTCAAGCAGAGCCCGAAAGACCTGCTGCGCACCGCGGTTCTGGCGTTCCTGAACTACATCGACGCCAACCGGGCGTCGTGGATGGTGCTCTACAGTCAGGCCACCAGCTCGCAGGCGTTCGCGCACACGGTGCGGGAGGGCCGCGAGCGGATCATCGACCTGGTCGGCAGGCTGCTGCGCTCAGGCACGCGTAATCCCGAGCCCGACACCGACTTCGACATGATGGCCGTCGCGCTGGTGGGCGCCGGCGAGGCGGTGGCCAGCCGGGTGTCCACCGGCGACGCCGACGTCAACGAGGCCGCCGAGCTGATGATCAACCTGTTCTGGCGCGGCCTCAAGGGCACCCCGGCCGAACACGGCGACGGACTCCACGCCGAGCAGACGCAAAGTGACCGGATTCGCGGCTGAATAGAGGCACTTTGCGTCTGCTGGCCGGTATCAGGTGCCCGCCTACAGCGCGCGGACCGTGCCGAACAGGTGCGGGTCGCCCTTCTTCAGGTGCCGCAGCGTCAGGTCCCAGCCGTCGGCGACGCGGTCGACGTAGAGGCCGGCGCTCGCGGGCAGCACCACCGGCTTGGCGAACTTCACCGAATACTTCACCGCGCTCGGCAGCTGCCCCTCGATGTTCGCCAAAACCGCTGCGGCGCTGAACATTCCGTGGGCGATCACGCTCGGGAAGCCGAACAGCTTGGCCGCCACCGAGTTGGTGTGGATCGGGTTGTGATCCCCGCCGACCGACGCGTAGTGCCGGATCTGGCCGGGCGTGATGCGCAGCACCGCGTTCGGCGGGCCCAGCTTCGGTTGCTTCTGCGGCGGCGGCTTGGGCTCGTCGGACAGGCTGGTGCGCTGCTGGTGCAGGAACGTCGTCACCTGCTGCCAGACCAGTTCGTTGCCGACGTTGACGTCGGTGAGGATGTCGACCAGCAGACCGCGCCGGTGCTCGCGGAGGTTCTCGGCGCGCACCTTCACCGAGACGGTGTCGGTCACCGCGATCGGCCGGTGCTGGGTGATGTGGTTCTCGATGTGCACCGAACCCATTGCGGCGAACGGGAAGTCGAACCCGGTGACCAACGACATCAGCGTCGGGAACGTCAGCGCGAACGGATACGTCAGCGGAACCGTGTCACCGAACTGCAGACCGGTCACCGCCGCGTACGCCGCGACGTTGGCCGGGTCGATGCTCAACTCGTCGACGGTCAGCGTGCGGTCGGGCAGCGTCTCACCGCGCGGCACGAACGGCAGCGCACCCGCCGCCGCGCGCGCGAGATTCATCAAGCCGGAAGGTTGGCTCACGTCACGCCCCCAGCCACGCCTGGCCGCAGACCCGCACCGTGTTGCCGGTGACCGCGTTCGACGCCGGGCTGGCGAAGTACGCGATGGTCTCGGCGACGTCGACCGGCTTACCGCCCTGGTACAGCGAGTTCAGCCGCCGCCCGACCTCGCGGGTGGCCAGCGGGATCGCCTCGGTCATCTTGGTCTCGATGAAGCCGGGCGCCACCGCGTTGACCGTGATGCCCTTGTCCGCGTACGCCTCCGACAGCGTGTCGGTCAGCCCGATCATGCCGGCCTTGGTCGCCGCGTAGTTGGTCTGCCCGCGGTTGCCCGCGATACCGGCCATCGACGACAGCCCGACCACCCGGCCGCCCTCGCCCAGCACGCCGTTGTTCACCAGTCCTTCGGCAAGCGCAAGCGGGGCAACGAGATTCACCGCGACGACGGAGTCCCAGCGGCCCTCGTCCATGTTGGCGAGCAGCTTGTCGCGGGTGATGCCCGCGTTGTTGACCAGGATGTCGACGCGACCGTCGTAGTGCTCCCGCACGTGCTCGGTGATGCGGTCGACGGCGTCGTCGGCGGTCACGTCCAGGGCCAGTGCGGTCCCGCCGACCTTGGTGGCGGTCACGCCGAGCGCCTCCTGCGCCCCCTCGACGTCGATGCAGATCACCTTGGCGCCGTCGCGGCTGAACACCTCGGCGATCGTCGCGCCGATACCGCGGGCGGCGCCGGTCACGATCGCGACCTTGCCGTCGAGCGGCCGGTCCCAATCCGCGGGCGGGGACGCGTCGTCCGCGCCGATCCGGAACACCTGCCCGTCGACGTAGGCCGACTTGCCCGACAGCAGGAACCGCATCGTCGACTCCAGCCCCGTCGCGGCCGGCTTCGCGTCGGGTGAGACGTACACCAGGTTCACCGTCGCGCCGCGGCGCATCTCCTTGCCCAGCGAGCGGGTGAAGCCCTCCAGCGCGCGCTGCGCGATCCGCTCGTGCCCGCTGCCGGCCTCCTCCGGCGTCGTACCGATGACGACGATGCGCCCGGACGGCCCGAGGTTGCGCAGCAGCGGGGTGAAGAACTTGTAGAGGCCCTTGAGCCCGGCCGGCCCGGTGATGCCGGTGGCGTCGTACACCAGCCCGCCGAACGAGTCGGCCCACCGGCCGCCGAGGTTGTCGGAGACGACGTCGTAGTCCTCGGCCAGCGCGGCGCGCAGCGGTTCGACGAGCCGGCCTTCACCGCCGATGAGCAGCGTGCCGGCCAGCGGCTGGTCGCCGGGCTTGTAGCGCCGCAGGGTCTCGGGCTGCGGGATGCCCAGCTGCTTGGCGAGGAACGATCCGGGCGCCGAGTGAACGAGTTGCGAGTACAGATCGGAAGCCATGAGACGAACTTACTCCAGAGTAAGAAGGGTGGGTACTATGGGGTTCATGGCTAGTGATACCCAGCGACGCGTCGCGATTCTCGGTGGTAACAGAATTCCGTTCGCCCGCTCCGACGGCGCCTACGCCAACGCGTCCAACCAGGACATGTTCACCGCCGCGCTGGCCGGTCTGGTCGACCGCTACAACCTGGCAGGCGAGACGCTGGGCGCGGTGATCGGCGGTGCGGTGCTCAAGCACAGCCGCGACTTCAACCTGATCCGCGAGTGCGTACTCGGCAGCGCGCTGTCGTCGTACACCCCGGCCTTCGACATCCAGCAGGCGTGCGGCACCGGCCTGCAGGCCACGATCGCGGCGGCCGACGGGATCGCCGCGGGACGCTACGAGGTCGCGGCGGCCGGCGGCGTCGACACCGCCTCCGACGCGCCGATCGCGCTGGGCGACGACCTGCGCCGCACGCTGCTCGGGCTGCGCCGGGCGAAGTCAAACGTCGACCGGCTCAAGCTGGTTGGCAAGCTGCCGGCGTCGCTGGGCGTGCAGATCCCGGTCAACAGCGAACCCCGCACCGGCATGTCGATGGGCGAGCACGCCGCCGTCACCGCCAAGGAGATGGGCATCAAGCGCGTCGACCAGGACGAACTGGCCGCCGCCAGCCACCGCAACATGAGCGCCGCCTACGACCGCGGGTTCTTCGACGACCTGGTCACCCCGTTCCTCGGGGTGTACCGCGACAACAACCTGCGCGCCGACTCGTCACCGGAGAAGCTCGCCAAGCTCAAGCCGGTGTTCGGCGTGCGCAACGGCGACGCGACCATGACGGCGGGCAACTCCACCCCGCTGACCGACGGCGCGTCGGTGTCGCTGCTGGCGTCCGAGGAGTGGGCGTCGGCGCACGGCATCGAACCGTTGGCCTACTTCGTCGACGCCGAGACCGCCGCGGTCGACTACGTCAACGGCCGCGACGGCCTGCTGATGGCGCCGACGTACGCGGTGCCGCGCCTGCTGGCCCGCAACGGGCTGAGCCTGCAGGACTTCGACTTCTACGAGATCCACGAGGCGTTCGCGTCGGTGGTGCTCGCCCACCTGCAGGCATGGGAGTCCGAGGAGTACTGCAAGGAACGCCTCGGCCTGGACAAGGCGCTCGGCGCGATCGACCGGTCCAAGCTCAACGTCAACGGCTCGTCGCTGGCGGCCGGGCACCCGTTCGCCGCGACCGGCGGCCGGATCGTCGCGCAGCTGGCCAAGCAGCTGGCCGAGAAGAAGAAGGAGACCGGTCAGCCGGTGCGGGGGCTGATCTCGATCTGCGCGGCCGGCGGGCAGGGCGTCGCCGCGATCCTCGAGGCCTGACGGTCCCGCAAAAAATTTGTGCCGGGGCTTGTAACGCCCGCGGCGGGGGTGTCGATAGACCGGGTAGCTCCGTACTGCCGTCTGACCCCCCGACCCGGCGGCAGTGCGGGGCTCTTTACGTTTCAGGATCCCACGTTTTCAAGACCGGGCGGCGGATCCTTTCTCGCCTTGATCGGATCGGACCCCGGCGCGACGAACAACGCGCCGCCGACGCTGTGGCGCGCGGTGCGCACCGCCACCAACGCCCAGGTGCCGAGCAGCCCGACGTAGGCGATCGCCGCGGCGACCGCGAACGCCGGCAGCCCGGTGTGCTTGGCCAACTGCGTCGTGCCCGTGACGAACGTGCCGACCGGGAACGTCAGGCTCCACCACGTCAGCGCGAACGGCATCCCGCGGCGCATCGTGCGCACGGTCAACTGCGTGGCCAGCACGATCCACAGCACCGCGAAACCCCACACCGGAACCCCGAACAGCACCGCGAACACGTTCATCGCCGCGGCCAGTTCGGCTGGGACGGCGAGCGCGGCCTGCGCACCGAGAAGGCCCGCTGCGGTGATGCCCTGCCCGAGCGGTCCGAGCACGATCCACAGCGTCGGCACCCGCGCGGTGCCCGACGTGCCGTACAGCGCGAGCCTGCTCCAGATCATCGTGATGATGATCAGCGCGGCGATCAGCGACAGCCCGAACATCGCGTAACAGCCGTAGAGCATCGTGGCGCGGCCGGTTCCCGGCGCCATGTGCGGGATCAGCAGCGCACCGGAGGCGGCCGACACCATCGGCGGCACCACCGGCATCAGCCAGCCGCCGAACGCGGCGTCGGGTTCGACGTGCAGTTGGGTGAACATCAGGAACGGGATGGTGGCCGCGGTGAACAGCCCGCCGATCGTGCCTGCGGTCCACAGTACCCACGCCAGGTCCACGGCCACCCGCTCACCGAGCAGGTCCTTGCCCAGCAGCAGTGACCCCGAGGCGACGGTCAGCAGCGCCATCGGCGCGGCACCGTAGAAATGGGTCATCTGCGGGTTGCGCACGTACCCGCGCGCCGCCACCGGATGACGGATCCGCTGCGCGCCCACCGCGACGGCGAGCACCACCAGCAGCACGGCCGCGAACACCCAGACCACCCGCGAAAAGACATGCAGGCCAGGCACATTCACCGGTAGTGTGGCGCCGGCCGTCGCGACGATGCCGGTGCCCATCACCGACGCGAACCAGTTCGGACCCAGATGCTGCAGCCGGGCGAGCTCGGTCGAAGCGGCGTCGGTGGCCATGGATCAGTATGTAAGCATGCAAACGAGCCTGAGCATCGTCGGACTGAATCCCAGCGAGCCGTCGCCGGTCGACACGCTGGTCGAGAAACTCGCGACCCTGCGCGACGAGGGTTTCCGCCGAGTGTGGCTGGCCCAACTGCCGTTCGACGCCGACCTGCCGACGATGCTCGCGATCGCGTTCCGCGAAGTCGACGGGCTCGAGATCGGCTCGGGCGTGATCCCAATCCAGGCCCAGCACCCGTGGCAGCTGGCGCAGCGCGCCCTGACGCTCAACCTCATCAGCGGCGGGCGGTTCGCGCTCGGCATCGGCATGAGCCACCGCGTGGTCACCCAGGGAGTGTGGGGCGTTCCGTGGGACCGGCCGGTGCGCCAGATGCGCGAGTACCTCGACGCCCTACAGCCGCTGCTGGCCGGTCAGCCCGCGGACGCGGCGGGCGAATTCTGGACCGCCCGCGGATCGCTGCAGGTCCCCGCGCCGGCACCGGAGGTCTACCTGGCGGCGCTCGGACCGCAGATGCTGCGGCTGGCCGGGCGCCGCACGAGGGGCACGCTGACGTGGATGACCGGCCCCAAGACGCTGGCCGGCCACATCGTGCCGGTGCTGCGCGACGCCGCGGTCGAGGCGGGCCACGGCGCCGACGACGTGCGCGTGGCGGCGTCGCTGCCGGTCAGCGTGACCGACGATGTGGACGGCGCCCGCAAACAAGCGGCCGAGGGTTTCGGGGTCTACGGCACGCTGCCGTCCTACCGGGCGATGCTCGATCGCGAGGGGTTCGCCGGACCCGAGGACGCCGCGATCATCGGCGACGAGAACACGGTCGCGCAGCGGCTCGCGGAGCTGCGCGACAGTGGGGTCGACGAGTTCGTGGCCAGCGTTTTCGACACCGACCCGGAGGCTCAGGCCCGCACCCGGGCGCTGCTGCGAGCCCAGGACGAATGAGCCGGGAAAATTCGGTCTGGTGTGTTCTCGATCACGGGCGTACGATCGATCGCACGACGGGTTCGGGAGTGGCCAATCCGAAGAGTCGGCAAAGGATGAAAGCCGACCGCGTGTAACTGATGTGACGCGCCTATCTGCCCTCCCGAACCCGCCTTCATGTCCGGGGTACGGGCAGCCACACCACGGATCGGCCGGACACCACGATCGACCGCAGCGCCGTCGCCCACCACGATGGATCCCGTGACGACAACCGCCCCCGCAGCTCGGACGCTGTCCCAACCGCTGCGCCCCGAGGCCTGGCGCACCTACGCGTATTTCCTGCTGGCCACCGCGCTGGCAGTCGTCGGGGTCGCGTTCCTGTTCGCCGCCGGTCTGGCCTCCGGTCTGCTGTTGGTGACGCTGATCGGCATCCCGCTGCTGGCGCTGATCGTGATGAGCGGCCGGGCGTGGAACCGGCTGTACCGGTCCCTGGCCCGGCTGACCGGCGTCGAGATCGAGGCCCCGCCGCCGTTCGTCCGGCCGCCGGGCCGGTTGCAGACCGTTGCGGCCGCGCTCACCGACGGTGTCGGTTGGCGCAGCCTCGGGTTCGTCGCGCTGCACTCGCTGGTGATGACGCCGGTCGGCTACGGCCTGATCCTGGCCGTCGTGGTGTGCGCGTCGGCCGTCGCCTCTCCGGTGGCATTCCTGGTGACCGGGGAACCCTTCATCACGATCGGGGAGCCGATCGACTCACTGCCGCTGTATCTGCTGCTGTCGGTGGCCGGCGTGGCCGGGCTGTACGCAACGGGTTGGCTGATTCTCGCCGCGAGCCGCTTCGACGTGTGGATGGCCCGGGCGCTGCTCGGCGCGACCGACCGCGACCGCCGGGTCGGTCACCTCGAGCGAGCCCGCGCCGACGTGGTCGACGAATCGGCGGCCACCTTGCAGCGGGTCGAACGCGATCTGCACGACGGGACCCAGGCGCGGCTGATCACGGTGGCGATGGCGTTGGCCCGCGCCGAGGACCACTTCGCCGCCTCCGACGTCGGCCGCGCCCGCACCCTGGTGTCCGACGCGCTCGCCAACACCAAAGACACGCTGGCCGAGCTGCGCGAGATCGTGCGTGGGATCCGGCCGCCCGCACTAGATCTCGGTTTGGAGGCCGCCGTCGGGACGCTGGCCGCCCGCAACCCGCTGCCGGTCGAGGTGTCGGTCGACCTTCCCGTGCGTCCGTCGTTGGGCGTGGAGACCATGGCCTACTTCTGCGTGGCCGAGCTACTGGCCAACGTGTCGCGGCACTCGGGGGCCGACCACGCCGCAGTGAGCATTCGAAGCGATCCCGCCGAACTACGGATCACCGTGCGTGACAACGGCTCCGGTGGGGTGCAGGTCGGCAACGGTTCGGGCCTGACCGGTCTGCGCGACCGGTTGGCCATGCTCGACGGTGAGCTGACGGTCGTCAGCCCTGACGGCGGACCGACAGTGGTCACCGTGACCGTGCCGCCGGGAGCCGGCCGGTGATCCGCGTCGTCATCGCCGAGGACAACGCGATCCTGCGCGACGGCCTGGCTCAGCTGCTCGCAGAGCGTGGCCACGACGTCGTCGCCAAGGTCGGCACCGCCGAGGAACTGGTCCGCGTCGTCGAGGAGTTGACGCCCGCCGTCGCGATCGTCGACATCCGGATGCCGCCGACATTCACCGACGAGGGCCTGGTGGCCGCGGTGTCGCTGCGCCGCTCGCACCCGTCGGTGGGGATGCTGGTGTTCTCGCAGTGGGTCGAGACCCGGTATGCCACTGAACTTCTCGGTGGCGCACCGGAGGGTGTCGGGTATCTGCTGAAGGACCGGGTGACCGACATCGGCGAGTTCGACGCGGCGCTGCGGCGGGTCGCCGACGGCGGGACGGCGCTCGATCCGGAAGTGGTGCGCCAGCTGATCGGCAGCTGGCAGGCCTCCACGGTGCTGGACCGGCTGACCCCGCGCGAGTCAGAGGTGCTGGCGCTGATGGCCGAGGGGCATTCGAACAGCGGTCTGGCCCGGCATCTTTCGATCAGCGAGCGGGCCGTCGAGAAGCACGTGTCGGCGATCTTCACCAAGCTGGACCTGCCGCCCTCGCAGGCACACCACCGGCGGGTGCTGGCGGTGGTCACCTACCTCAACTCGTAGGCCGTCAACTCGTAAACCGCAACGCAAAACGCCCCCGGGAAGAGTCCGGGGGCGTTTTGGTCAAAGAAGCGGGCCGAAGGCCTCAAAGGAACCGGACTAGAAGGCCGCTTCGTCGAGTTCCATCACGTCGTTGTCGAGATTCTCGACAACCGACCGGGTGCTGGTGAGCAGCGGCAGGAAGTTCTTCGCGAAGAACGACGCCACCGCGACCTTGCCCTCGTAGAAGGCGCGGTCGTCGCCGCTGGCACCCTCGTCGAGCGCGGTGACCGCCACCGCGGCCTGCTGCTGCAGCAGCCAGCCGATGACCAGGTCGCCGACGCTCATCAGGAAGCGCACCGAGCCCAGGCCGACCTTGTACAGCTCGGTCGGGTTCTCCTGCGCGGCCATCAGGTAGCCGGTCAGCGTCGCGGCCATGGCCTGGACGTCCTCCAGCGCGGTAGCCAGCAGCGCACGCTCGGCCTTGAGCCGACCGTTGCCCGCCTCGCTCTTGACGAACTGCTCGATCTGGCCCGCCACGTACGCCAGCGCCTGGCCCTTGTCCCGCACGATCTTGCGGAAGAAGAAGTCCTGCGCCTGGATCGCGGTGGTGCCCTCGTACAGCGAGTCGATCTTGGCGTCGCGGATGTACTGCTCGATCGGGTAGTCCTGCAGGAAGCCGGACCCACCGAAGGTCTGCAGGCTCTCGGTGAGCTTGGCGTACGCCTGCTCGGAGCCGACACCCTTGACGATCGGCAGCATCAGGTCGTTGACCCGAACGGCCGTGTCGGCGTCGACGTCGTGGACGGCCTTGGCGACCTCCGAGTCCTGGAAGGTCGCGGTGTACAGGTACAGCGCGCGCAGGCCCTCGGCGTAGGACTTCTGGGTCATCAGCGACCGACGCACGTCCGGGTGGTGCGTGATCGTGACGCGCGGCGCGGTCTTGTCGGTCATCTGGGTCATGTCGGCGCCCTGCACACGCTCCTTGGCGTACTCGAGCGCGTTCAGGTAACCGGTCGACAGCGTGGCGATGGCCTTGGTGCCCACCATCATTCGTGCCTGCTCGATGACGTCGAACATCTGCGCGATGCCGTTGTGCACCTCGCCGACCAGCCAGCCCTTGGCGGGCGTGCCGTGCTGGCCGAAGGTCAGCTCACAGGTGGCCGAGACCTTCAGGCCCATCTTGTGCTCGACGTTGGTGACGAAGACGCCGTTGCGCTCGCCCAGCTCGCCGGTCTCGAAGTCGAAGAGGAACTTCGGCACGAAGAACAGCGACAGACCCTTGGTGCCCGGGCCTGCGCCCTCGGGGCGGGCCAGCACCAGGTGGAAGATGTTCTCGAACAGGTCATCGGAGTCGGCCGAGGTGATGAAGCGCTTCACGCCGTCGATGTGCCAGGAGCCGTCGTCCTGCTGGACGGCCTTGGTCCGGCCCGCACCGACGTCGGAACCGGCGTCGGGCTCGGTCAGCACCATGGTGGCGCCCCAGCCGCGCTCGGTGGCCAGGACTGCCCACTTCTTCTGTTCCTCGGTCGCGTTGTGCGCGAAGATCTGCGCGAACGCGGCACCGCCTGCGTACATCCACACGGCGGGGTTGGCACCCAGGATGTGCTCGTTGAGCGCCCACAGCAGCGCCTTGGGGGCGGGCACACCGCCGAGTTCCTCGTCGAGGCCGACCTTGTCCCAGCCGCCCTCGATGCAGGCGCGCACCGACTTCTTGAATTCTTCGGGCAGTGTCACCGAGTGCGTCGCGGGGTCGAAGACCGGCGGGTTGCGGTCACCCTCGACGAACGACTCGGCGATCGGGCCTTCGGCCAGCCGGGCCATCTCGGAAAGCATCTCGCGGGCCGTGTCGGCGTCGAGGTCGCTGTACTCACCCGTACCCAGCGCCCGGTCGAGGCGCAGCACCTCGAACAGGTTGAACACCTGGTCACGTACGTTGCTCTTATAGTGGCTCACGGTTCCTCCTCGGTGAGATAGCCACTCACGGTTGGGTACTCGGGATAAGTTACCCACCAGTAACTGGGTCGGACTATACCCATCAGTAACTTCAACTCAAACCCCCCGCGGCCAATTCCTCGGGCCGCACCGACCACCTGGTTGGCCGGGCCGCCCAAACGCCCAGTTGACACGTGCCTGACCAGTCATTTCCCGGTGATGTGAGAATCGTCACGCGGCTCCCGGCTAGGGTGTGGCGATGCTTCGCGTGGCGGTCTGGGGTACCGGAAACATGGGTGCGACGGCGATCCGCTCGGCGGTGGCGTTCCCCGGTCTGCAACTGGCCGGCGTCATCACCTCGACGCCCGAGAAGGCGGGCCGCGACGCGGCGTCGTTCGCCGGGCTGGACCCGGTGGGTGTCGCCGCGACCACCGACGTCGACGCGGCGCTCGGCGCGTGTGACGCGGTGGCCTACATGGCTTCCGGTGACATCCGCCCCGACGACGCGGTGGCCGACATCGAACGGTGCCTGCGCGCCGGCCGGCATGTGGTGACGCCGTCGCTGTATTCGCTCTACGACCCGCGCTCGGCGCCGCAGGAGTGGCTCGACCGGCTCACCGCGGCCGCCGAAACCGGATCGGCGACGCTGTTGGTCAGCGGTGTCGACCCGGGCTGGGGCAACGACGCGCTCGCGGTGATCGCCGCCGGGCTGTGCACGCGCATCAAGACCATCCGCTGCCAGGAGATCTTCGACTACTCCACCTACGACCAGCCGTACGCGGTCAAGGTGTCATGCGGCTTCGGCGGGTCGATGGACGACACCCCGATGATGCTGCTGCCGTCGATCCCAACCATGGTGTGGGGCGGCAACATTCGACTGGTCGGCCGGGCACTCGGCGTGGAGATCGACGAGATCACCGAGGACGTGCAACGGCGACCTCTCGAGGAGTCGGTCGACACCGTGATGGGCCCGTTCGAGAAGGGCACCCAGGGCGCGTTCTGGCTCAAGGTCATCGGTCGCTCCGGGGGCCGCGAGCGGATCGTCATCGACCACATCACCCGCATCCACGCCTCCTGCGCACCGGACTGGCCGTACCCCGACCAGGGCGTCGGCGATCACCGCGTCATCATCGACGGCGACCCGCAGCTGACCATCACCACCCGCGCCGACGTGCCCGGCGGCACCCGCGCCGACGGCGGCAACACCACCGCGGCCAACCGGTTGCTCGGCGCGCTGGCCTGGCTCGTCGAGCAGAAGCCCGGTATCTACGACGGCCTCGACGTGCCGCTGCAGACGACGCTGCCGCCCGAGGTTCAAGCCGAGCGCTGGGCCTAGCCTCAGCTCTCCGCGGGCGGTGGATCTGCGGGCTGCGGCTCCGCTGGTTCGGCGTCGGGCAGCTGACCCACCAGGTACTCGGCGAGCCCGCCGATCGTCGGGTAGTCGAACACCGCGGTCGCGTTGATGGTGAACTTGCCGCCGAACTGGCTGTGCAGCCGGTTGCGCAACTCGATCGCCATCAGCGAGTCCGTGCCGAGGTCCAGGAACCGGCTCGACGGCGCCGGCGGCTGGGCCAGCCGCAGGAACGTCTGCACCTCCCGCTGCAGGAACTCGGTCACGAAACCGGCGCGCTGCGGAACCGGGACCTCCATCAACTGCTTGAGCAGCTCACTGTCGCCGGTCACCTCGCCCTCGGGGCGCGGCAGCACCAGGTCGAGGATCGGCGGCCGGGTGGCGCCCAGCAGCTTGGCGGCCCGGGCCCAGTTGGCCTTGACGACGGTCGCCTGGGCGGTGCCGTTGGCCACCACCTCGCCGAGCGCGGTGAGCGCGGCCGACGGTTCCAGCGCGATCAGCCCCTGCGCGTTGAGGTTTGCGCGCGCGGCCTCCGAGGACGCCATCCCGCCGTCGGCCCACGGCCCGAAGTTCACACCGGTCGCGGGCAAGCCGTGTGCCCGGCGGCGGGCCACCAGACCGTCGAGCCACGCGTTCGCGGTCGCGTAGTTGGCCTGCCCGGGTGAGCCGAAGACGCTGGACACCGACGAGGACACGATGAAGAAGTCGACGTCGTCGTCTCTGGTCAGCCGGTCGAGGTGGAACGCCCCGAACGCCTTGGGCGCCAACGTGGTCCGGAAGCGTTCGACATCCTGCTGCGAGAGCAGCGCGTCGTCGAGCACACCGGCGAGGTGCACCACCCCGGCCAGCGGCGGCAACTCCGCCCGGATCCGCTCCAGCAGCGCCGCCACCTCGGCCTCGTCGCCGACGTCGGCGGACATGGTGTGGATGCGGCACCGGTGCCGCTCGGCGATCTCGTCGATGGTGCGCTGCGCGTCGGCATCGGGTGCGCGCCGGCTGGTCAGCACGATGTCACCGGCCCCCAGCTGCGCCAGATACGCGGCCGTGTGCAACCCGATCGCGCCCAGCCCACCGGTGACCAGGTAACTCCGATCCGGCTGCGGTGCAAGCGGATTGGGGATCTGCAACACGATCTTGCCGATGTGCCGCGCCTGCTGCATCCGCCGGAACGCGGTCCTCGCTTCGGTCAGCGGGTAGATCTCCGCGGGCAGCGGGGCCCACTCGCCGGACGCCAGCCCGTCGGACACCTCGGTCAGCAGCCTGCGGATACGTTCGGGCTCCTGGAACGTCACCGTGTCCAGCGCGACGATCTCGTAGGCGATGTCGGGCCGGGCGGCGGCCATCTGCTCCGGCGTCCAGATGTCGCGCTTGGCGATCTCGGCGAACCGGCCGTTCTGCGCGGTGGCCCGCACGGTCGCTTCGATGAAGCCCTCGTTGGTCAGGCTGTTGAGCACCACATCAACACCGTCGCCGCCCGTATCCTCGAGGATCTGGTCGGCGAAATCGGTGGTGCGCGAGTCGTAGACGTACTTGACGCCCATCTTCTGCAGCGTCGCGCGTTTGTAGGTGCTCGCGGTCGCGAAGACGACGGCGCCGTGCTGCTGGGCCATCTGGATCGCGGCCAGCCCGACACCACCGCTGGCGGCGTGGATCAGCACCCGGTCGCCGGGCTGCAACTGCGCCCAGTCGAACGCGAGGCGGGTGGTCAGCGCCGCCGCGGGAATGGTCGCCGCGGCCACCGGGTCGAACCCGTCGGGCACCGGCGCCACCAACTGCGCGGGCACGTTGAACCGGCTGGCGAACGCGCCCTGCATGAACCCGTAGACCCGCTGACCGACCTCCAGGCCGGTCACCCCGTCACCCAATTGCGTGACCACACCGGCGAAGTCGCCGCCGATCGGACCCGGGTCGCCCGGGTACAGACCCAGCACGTTGAGCACGTCGCGGAAGTTCAGGCCCGCCGCCTCGACCCGCACCTGCACGTAGCCGTCGGCCGGTGCCGGCACGTCGGCTTCGGTCAGCCGCAGGTTGTCGATCGCGCCGCGCTCGGTCGGGGCCAGCACGTAGTCGGTCGACCGCGGCACGTTCAGATGCCCGCTGCGGGCCCACGGCAACAGCCGCGACGCCAACAGTTTGCCTTGGCGCAGCGCCAGTTCCGGCTCCTCAACCGGTGCGGCCAGCAGATCGGCCAGCGCGCGCACCGCCTCGGGCGAGCCGTCGCAGTCGACCAGCTTGCAGCGCAGCGCCGGTTCCTCGTTGATCGTGGTGCGGCCGAAACCCCACAGCGCGGCCTGCACCGGATCGGCGGGTTCACCGGATTCGCATGCCACCGCCCGTTCCGTGACGATCCACAGTCCGCCGGGCAGCTTCACCGGGCTCTGCACGGCGCTGAGCAGGTCGGCGATCTCGGCCTCGATCCGCGAGGCCACATCGGAGCTCGACTCGTCGTGACGCGGCGTCATCGCGCGCCACACCACACCGGTGAACGGCAGCCCGCGCTCCTGCGCCTGCACCAGCATGTCGCCGAGCGACTCGCTGTCCGCGGACCGGTCGGCCGGGATGCAGCCCGGCACCGTCGCGGCGAGTTCGTCGAACCCGGAGATCAACCAGGTGCCATCGGGGGTGGCCGATTCCGGCAGCGGTACCTCGTGCCAACCCAGGGTGTAGAGCAGCCGCGTCGCGTCGCCGCCGAGTCCGCGCAACAGCGCCTCGCGCGGCGCGCGTTTGACCGTGAACTCGGTGATGCCGCCGAGCGGACGCCCGTCGCGGCTGATGAACTCGAGGTCGAAGACCTGCGTCTCGCTCGTCAGTTCGCTTGTGCGCCAATGTGCGCGGCAGTAGAACCGGCGCGGCATCTTCTCCCGCAACGCCACCTGCCCGTAGCGCAGCGGCAGGAACAGGTCGCTGACGCCCTGTTCGGCGGCCAGCAGCGCCGGGAACGCCGGGAACGCGACACCGGTGCACAAATCCATCAGCACCGGGTGCATCGGCTCGGTGCCCAGCTGCTCGGCCAGCTCCTCGCCGACGAAGACGTCGCCGATCGCCTCGCCGTCGCCCAGCCACAGCGACTTCAGCGATCCGGACCACGTCGGGCCCCACGACAGTTCCATGTCCGCGAACGTCTCGAACAGGTCCTGCGGGCGCATGCGGTTGCACCGCTCGATCGCCTCGTCGACCGGATCGGTCGACACCGGCGCGTCGTCGAGTCCGCTGACCACGGTGCCGTCGGCGTTCAGCGACCATTCGGCGCCGCTCTCGCCGTGCGCGCGGCTGTGCACCTGGAACGTCCACTCGCCGTCGGTCCCGCTGGGATGCAGCGTCAGCTGCACTTCGCGGGAACTCTTCTCCGGCAGGATGATCGGCTCGTAGAAGAAGACCTCCCTGACCCGCGCCGGCGCGCCGACCGCGGTCAGCGCCATCGCGGCGTAGGTGGCGCCGGGCACCACGACGGTGCCGTAGATGACGTGGTCGGACAGCCACGGCTGCGACTTCACCGACAGCCGGCTGGTGTAGACGGTGTCGCCGGAGGCCAGTTCCTTGGCGCTGCCCAGGAGTCCGGACATGGCGGGACCGTCGACCGAGATGCTCGACGTCCTGGGCCAGAACCGGCGGCGCTGGAACGGATAGGTCGGCAGCTCCAGTGGGCGGCCCGGCTGCCGGTACAGCGCGGCGAAATCGGGTCGGTGCCCGCCGACGTAGGCCGCGGCCAACGCGTCGGCGATCTGGCGCCGGTCGGCCACGCCCTTGCGCAGCGAGGCGATCGCCCGCGGGGCGGGCATGTGCTCGGGCCAGACCTGCACCGCGGCACCGGTCAGCACCGGCTGCGGGCCGATCTCCATCAGCACCGAACATCCCAGTGCGGCGACGGTGCGCACACTCTCGGCGAACTGCACCGGCTGGCGCGAGTGCCGCCGCCAGTACTGCGCGTCGAGCGGGCTCTGGGCGGTGAGCACGGCGCCGGTGCGGTTGCACACCAGCGGCAGCGTGGGCGCGGCGAACTCGAACTGCCCTGCAAACGCCTCGAACTCGTCGAGCACCGGGTCCAGCAGCTCGGAGTGGAACGCGTGGCTGGTCTCCAGCCAGGTGCAGCGGATGCCCTCTTCGGCGAACTTCTCGACGACCTGCTCGACATCGCCGCCGGGACCGGACAGCACGGTGTTGGGCCCGTTGTAGGCGCCGACGGACACCCGCGGGAACTCCGCGGCGACCTGCTCGACGTGCTTGGCGTCGGCGAATATCGCCACCATGCGGCCGCCGTCGGGCAGGCTGCCGAACATCCGGCCGCGCTCGGCCATCAGCCGCGCGCCGTCCTCGAGGCTGAACACGCCTGCCACGCAGGCCGCCGCGTACTGGCCGACGCTGTGGCCCAGCACCACGTCGGGTTCGACACCCCAGGACTGCCACAGCCGCGCCAGCCCCATCTCGATCGCGAACAGTGCGGGCTGCGCGTACGACGTGTGCCGCAACCGGTTTCCGATCTCGCGGTCGGTGGCGAACAGCACGTCGAGCAGCGGGACCGGGAGCAGGTCGCGCACGGCTTCGGCGCACCGCGTCACGGTCTCGGCGAAAACCGGTTCGGCGTCGAACAATTCGCGGGCCATGCCCGGGTACTGGCTGCCCTGGCCGGTGAACAGCCACGCGGTGGTCGGCTGGTGGGTGTGCTCACCGAGCACGACGCCGGGGCGGCTGCGGTTCTCGACCACGTCGGCCAGCCCCTGGCGGGCGGCGGACACCGAGTCGACCACCATCGCGGCGCGGTACTCGAAATGCGACCGGCCGGTGCCCGCGGTGCGGCACACCTCGGCGAGGTCGACGTCGGGACGCTCGGCCAACCATGTGTCGTAGCGCTTCGCCAACGCCACCAGGGCCTCCGGTGAGCGCGCCGACAGCGGCAGCACGTGCGCGGCAGGCTGATCGGGGGTTGCTTCCGACTCGCGCTCGGCGGGTGTCGGCGGCTCCTCGATCAGCACGTGCGCGTTGGTGCCGGTGAACCCGAACGAGCTCACACCGGCCCGGCGCGGCCTGCCGTTGGCCTGCCACGACACGGCCTTGTCGACGACGCGCACCGGCAGCGAGTCCCACGGGATGTGCGGCGACGGGTTCTGGAAGTGCAGGCTCTGCGGAAGCAGGTTGTGCTGCAACGACAGCACGACCTTGATCAAACCGGCGGCGCCGGACGCCGACTCGGTGTGCCCGATGTTGGTCTTGACCGACCCCATCAGCAGCGGCCGGTCCGCGGGACGCGACCCTCCGTAGGCCGCCGCCGCGGCCTGCACCTCGATCGGGTCGCCGAGCGGGGTGCCGGTGCCGTGCGCCTCGAGGTAGTCGACGTCGGCGCCGGTCCACCCGGCCCGCGCCAGGGTCGACTCGATAAGCCGTTGCTGCGCACCGCCGTTCGGGACGGTCAGGCCACTGGACGCACCGTCCTGGTTGACCCCGCTGGCGGAGATCACCGCGCAGATCCGGTCACCGTCGCGTTCGGCGTCGGGCAGGCGCTTGAGCACCAGCACGCCGCAGCCCTCGCTGCGCACGTAGCCGTCGGCCGACTCGTCGAACGTCTTGCAGCGGCCCACGGGCGACAGCATCCGCGCCCGCGAGGCCGCGACCACGGTGACCGGGCTCAGCAGCACGTTCACCCCGCCGGCGAGCGCGAGGTCGCAGTCACCGGAGTGCAGCGCCTGCACGGCCTGGTGCACGGCGACCAAAGCCGAACTGCACGCGGTGTCCACGGCCACCGCCGGACCTTCCAGGCCCAGCGCGAACGCCACCCGGCCCGAGATCGCGTTGAGCGCGTTGCCGGTGATGAAGTGGGGTTCGATCTTGTCGATCGACTCGGCGGACAGCAGGTGGGCGTACTCGTTGGCGGCCACCCCGGTGAAGACGCCGGTCCGGCTGCCCCGCAGCTCGGCCGGGGAGTACCCGGCGCGTTCGAGTCCCTCCCAGACGGTTTCGAGGATCAGCCGCTGCTGCGGTTCGATCCACACCGCTTCCCGCGGCGAGATGCCGAAGAACTCCGGGTCGAATCCGTCGATGCCGTCGAGGAACCCGCCGAACCGCGTGTAGGTCTTGCCGGGGGCGTCGGGGTCCGGGTCGTAGAACTCCTCGATGTCGAAGCGGTCCTCGGGCACCTCGCGGATCGCGTCCACACCGCCGGAGAGCAGGTCCCAGAACGCCTCCGGGTTCGGTGCGCCCGGGAACCGGCACGACACCGCGACGATCGCGATCGCGTCGTCGTTGCGCGCGACCGACGCAGGCGGGGCGGCCGGCTTCTGCGTCTGCTCGGCCAGCCCGAGCACCTCGTCGAGCAGGTAGTTGGCCGCGTCGGACAGCCGCGGCTGATCCATCACCAGCGTGACCGGAATCTCCTTGCCGAGCCCCTCTTCGAGGCGGCGGCGCAGTTCCACGGCCATCAGCGAGTCCATGCCGAGGTCGAAGAACCCGGCGTCCTCGCGGATCTCGGCGGCGTCGACGCGGGTCACGTCGGCCACCGCGTCGCGCAGATAATCGGTCAGCAGTCGTTTGCGTTGCTGCACAGGAGCGTTGGTGAGCCGATCGACCAACGGGGTCCGGCCTCCGGTCGCCACCGCCGGGGCCGCGACCGCGGTGGGCACCTCGCGCTCGACCTCCGCGAGGAACCCGCGCCGACCCGTCTGCTGGTACAGCGGAAGGAACCGGCTCCAGTCGATGCGGGCCACCACGCCCTGCGCCAGGCCGGGAGCGAGGACGTCGGCCAGCCCGGCCAGCGCGTCGGCCGGCGAAAGCGTGTGCACGCCGCGCTGTTCCAGGCGCGCCCGGGATTCGCTGTCGGCCATGCCCGCCGCCCACGGCCCGAAGTTCACGCTCGCTGCGGCGATGCCGTTCTGGCGCAGGCGCCAGGCCAGCCCGTCGAGGAACGCGTTGGCCGCACCGTAGGCGGTCTGCCCGAAACCGCCCCACACCGAGGCGATCGACGAGGTGCTGACGAAGAAGTCGAGCTGCATGTCCGCGGCGGCTTCGCTCAGATTCCAGGCGCCCCAGACTTTCCCGGCGAAGACGCGGTCCACCTCGGCGTCCTCGAGGTCGGCGAGCGGGGTGGTGCCGATCTCGCCGGCGGCGTGCACGATCCCGGCCAGCGGAGGCAGGTCGGCGATGCCGGTCAGCAGGCGCGCGACGTCGTGCGCGTCGGCGACGTCGGCGGTCACGACCCGGATGTCGGTGCCGTGCTGCGCGGTGAGCGCGTCGATGCGGGCGCGCGTCGCGTCGCCCGGGGTGCGGCGGCTGGTGAGCACCAGGTGGCCTGCGCCGTTCGCGGCGAGGTGCCCGGCGATCTCCAGGCCGATGGCCCCCAGGCCGCCGGTCACCAGATACGTTGCGTCCGAACGTAGCTGCAGTCCTGTGCCGTTGGGCTGACCGGCGCGACGGATGAGCCGGGGCACGTACGCATTCGGCCCGCGCAGCGCGATCTGGTCATCGACGCCACCGGAGGCGATCCGGTCGAGCAGCGCCGACCACTCGTCGCCGCTGCCGTCGCCCAGGTCGGCCAACCCGCCCCACAGGTGGGGAAGCTCCAGGGCCGCCGCCCGGCCGAAGCCCCACAGGCAGCTCTGGTCCGGCGCCACACTGTCGGCGTCCACGACGCGCTGTGCACCACGGGTGACCAGCCAGACCGGCGCCCGCACACCGGTGGCGGCCAGCGCGCGGAACAGGCGACGCGTGCCGCCCAGGATCTGGTGCTGCATGCGCAGCAACGACCGCATCGACGGCGCGACACCGGAGTCCAGCGCCGCCACGTGCACGATGCGCAGGGGCGCGTCGTCCTGCGCGGCCGCACGGATCGCCGCCTCGAACTGCTCCTGGTCGGCGTCGGAGGCCGGCAACCCGACGAGGCGGTGCCGCTGCCCGCGCGCGGTGAGCGCGTCGAGCAGCGGCCGCACCTCAGGGGTGTCGTCGCCGACCAGCAGCCACGTACCGGTCTCACCGGTTGCGGCGGCCGATGCGGCCTTCTCCCAGCGGATCTCGTAGCGGGCATCGGCGATCGACTGCGTGGTGCGCTGCTGATTGTGTTGCGCAGCGAGCTTGGTCAGCACGTCGAGGGTCTGGGGATCGCTCGTGTCGCCGAGCAGGGTGGCCAGTTCCTCGAACCGGCCGTCCTCGAGTAACCGGACCGCCTCGGTGGGCGCGGCCGACGGCGCGGTCTGCTCGGGCGCCTCGGGTTCACCGTCGGGCCGGTTGTCGTGGAACCAGTACTGGCGGTGTTCGAACGGGTAGGTGGGCAGGTCGACCTTGCGCGCGTCGGGCCGCCGGAACGCCGCGAACTCCGGCGTATGGCCGAGCACGTAGGCGTCGCCGAGGGCCTCGATGATCTGCCGGTGGTCGGGGGCGTTGCGGCGCAGCGAGGCGACCGCGCGGGGCGCGGTGGCGGGGTCGGGCCAGGCGGACAGCGCCGCGGCGGTCAGCACCGGTCGCGGGCCGATCTCGAGCAGCACCTTGCAGTTCATCTCCGCCAGCGTGCGCACACTCTTGGCGAACTCGACCGGTTGGCGCGCATGCCTGCGCCAGTAGGCACCGTCGAGACGCACAGTGCGGCCCAGCGCCGCGCCGGTGCGGTTGTCGATCAGAATCCGTTGCGGCGCAGCGAAATCGAACTTGTCGGCGAATGCCTCGAACTCGTCGAGGATCGGGTCCAGCAGCGCCGAGTGGAACGCGTGGCTGGTGTCGAGCCACTCGCAGCGCACGCCGTCGGCCGACAACGCGGCCACGGCGCGCTCCAGATCCGTTGCCGGACCGGACAGCACGGTGTTGGCGCCGTTGTAGGCGGCCACCGACAGGCTCGGGTACTCGTCGGTCAGGCTCTCCACCCGCTCGGCGGGCGCGAACACCGCCGCCATCCGGCCGCCCGCGGGCAGGCTGCCGAACAACCGGCCGCGCTCGGCCATCAGCCGCGCGCCGTCCTCGACGCTGAACACGCCGGCCACGCACGCCGCCGCGTACTGGCCCACGCTGTGGCCCAACACCACGTCGGGCTCCAGCCCCCACGACTGCCACAGCCGGGCCAGGCCCATCTCGATCGCGAACAGCGCGGGCTGCGCGTAGGCGGTCTGCCGCAGCGTCTCCTCGGGGCCGTCGAAAATCACGTCGAGCAGCGGCTTTTCGAGCACATCGGCGACCGCCTCGGCGCACTGCCGCACCGTCTCGGCGAACACCGGTTCGCTGTCGAACAGCTCGCGGGCCATGCCCGGGTACTGGCTGCCCTGCCCGGTGAACAGCCACGCCGTCTTCGGCGGGTCCTGGGAGTCCCCGCGGATCAGGCCGGTGGCGGGACGGTCGTCGGCGAGCGCGTCGAGCAGGTCGACCGCGGACTGGCGCGAGTTCACCACCAGTGCGGCGCGCTGCTCGAGATGTGCGCGCCCGGTGCCTGCGGTGAAGCACACGTCGGCCAGCGGGACCTCGGGGTGCTCGGTCAGCCAGGTGCGGTACCGGTCGGCCAGTTGCTTGAGCGCGGCCGGTGTGCGCGCCGACAGCGGCAGCAGCGCGACCGTGTCGTCGTCCTCGGCTGACACCGGCGGTGCCGGTTCGGGTGCCTCTTCGAGGATGACGTGGGCGTTGGTGCCCGCGAAGCCGAACGAGCTCACCCCGGCGATCCGAGGCCGGCCGGTGCGCTGCCACGGCCGCGTCTCGGTCACCACCTCGACCGGCAGCCGGTCCCACGGGATGTGCGGTGACGGGGTCTCGAAGTTCAGGTGCTTGGGCAGGGCCTCGTGCTCGAGTGACAGGACGACCTTGATGACACCGGCGATGCCCGCCGCGGCCTCCAGGTGACCGATGTTGGTCTTGGCCGAACCGATCAGCAGCGGCTGGTCCGGGTCGCGGCCCGCGCCGAATGCGGCACCGGCGGCCTGGGCTTCGATCGGGTCACCGAGCGAGGTGCCGGTGCCGTGCGCCTCCAGGTAGCCGACGTCGCCGGGCTGCACCCCCGCGCGGTTGAGCGCATCGGTGATAACGCGTTGCTGCGCAACGCCGTTGGGCACAGTCAGCCCGCCCGAGGCACCGTCCTGGTTGATGGCGCTGCCGCGGATCACCGCGCGGATCCGGTCGCCGTCGCGCACCGCGTCCTCGAGGCGCTTGACGACGATGACGCCGCAGCCCTCACCGCGCACGTAGCCGTCGGCGGCGGCGTCGAACGTCTTGCACCGGCCGTCGGGGGCCAGCATGCGGGCGTTGGAGAACGTGATCATGGTGGCGGGGGTGAGCAACACGTTCGCCCCGCCGGCCAACGCCAGGTCGCATTCACCGAGCTGCAGCGCCTGGCAGGCCTGATGGATGGCCACCAGCGACGAACTGCACGCGGTGTCGACCGCGACCGCGGGGCCCTGCAGCCCCATCCGGTAGCTGATCCGTCCCGCGGCGGCGGCGCTGGACGTGCCGATCGCCATGTACGCCTCGATCTCGGGGTACGTCAGCTGATCGGACACCATGCCCAGGTAGTCGTGGGTGGCCAGGCCGACGAACACCCCGGTGTTGGAGTTCGCCAGCGATGTCGGCGCGATACCGGCATGCTCGACCGCGCGCCAGGCGGTCTCCAGCAGCAGGCGGTGCTGCGGGTCGACCATCCGGGCTTCGCGCGTCGACATCCCGAAGAACGGTGCGTCGAAGCCGGTGGAGTCCTCGACGAACCCCGCCCGGCGGGTCACGACCTTGCCGGGCGCTCCGGGTTCGGGGTCGAAGAAGTCGTCGACGCTCCAGCGGTCGGCGGGCACTTCGGAGATCGCGTCACGGCCGTCGCGCAGCAGTTCCCAGAACTCGTCGGCGTCAGCGGCACCGGGGAACCGCGCCGCGTATCCGACGATTGCAAAACGAGCAGCCTCGTTCGGGTTTGCGGCCGATCCCATACCCGTGCTGTCCTCCCTAGAAGCAATGATCGGGAGAACATGACCAACGGGACACCTTTCGCGCCCGAAAATAACGTTCCCCCGCCGCACACTATGGCATGTTCGCAAGCTGTATGCGCGTCGCCGTCAACCCGGCCGTAGCACGGGCCGAGCACGGGCCGGGCAACGTGGCACGGGCGAGAGTATGTTGATCCGGCGACTGCCCATACGCCGATCGTCAGCCGGCGGATCGGGCAGCACTGGGAAGGACAAGAAGCTTTTGCGGATCGGCAAGATCACGGTTGGCGCACTTGAGGAATGGTCGTTGAGCTCGGGCGCTGTCACGTCGTGGCATCCGACGGCCGCTGCGGTCGACAAGGCGCGCAAGGCGCCGGTGAGCACCGTGCCCGTCAGCTACATGCAAGGTCAGCACCTGCGCAACTACTGCGAGCGCACCGACGCGGGGATGAACTTCTCCCGCCAGATCATCGCCAGCTGCGAGGTCGGCGGCCAGTGCGACATCGACGCCATGGACCACGCCGTCAACGCCTATCTGCGCCGGCACGACACGTTCCGCAGCTGGTTCCGGCATGCCGGTGACGGGCAGTTCATCCGGCACGCGCTGGAAGACCCGGCCGACATCGAGTTCGTCCCGGTCGACCACGGCACCATGACCGTCGAGCAGATCCGCGAGCACGTCGTCGGCATCCCCGGCCCGCTGGAGTGGGGGTGCTTCACCTTCGGCATCATCCAGAACGACGGCCGGTTCACGTTCTTCGCGGCCATGGACCACGTGCACGGCGACGCCACCCTGATCGGCACCACCATGCTCGAAGCCAACGGCATGTACTCGGCGCTGAGCAGCGGCGGAGAGGCGCTGGTGCTGCCGGAGGCCGGCAGCTTCGACGAGTTCTGCATCCGCGAACGCGAACGTACCGCCGAGCTGACCGTCGACTCGCCCGAAGTGCGGGCCTGGATCGACTTCGCCGAGAACAGCGGCGGCGGTTTCCCGGAGTTCCCGCTGCCGCTGGGCAACCACCTGGAAGCGAAAAGCAGCACCATGACCACCGAGGTCCTGATGGACACCGGGCAGACCGAACGCTTCGAGGCGGCCTGCGCGGCGGCCGGGGCGCGGTTCGTGGGCGGGCTGTTCGCCTGCCTCGCGCAGGTCGAGCACGAACTGACCGGTGCGCTGACCTACTACGGCCTGACCCCGCGCGATTCGCGCACGGCCACCGACAACTTCATGACCCAGGGCTGGTTCACCGGCCTCATCCCGATCACCGTGCCGATCGGCGCGGCCTCCTTCGCCGACGCGGCCTGGTCGGCGCAGGCGTCGTTCGACTCGAACCTGAACATGGCCAAGGTGCCGTATTACCGGGTGCTGGAACTCGCGCCGGACCTGAACTGGCCGCAACCGAACTTCCCGGTGTCCAACTTCTTCCACGCCGGCGCCGCCCCGCTGAACGCGGTGCTGGCCGCCGCCGACATGGGCCTGGCCGACAACATCGGGATCTACCCCGACGGGCGGTTCTCCTACCAGCTGACGATCTACATCTTCCGGTACGGCGAGGGCACGGTGATGGCCATCATGCACCCGGACAACAACGTCGCGGCCAAGTCGGTCACCCGCTACATGCAGACCATGCGATCGGTGTGCTCACTGGTCGCCGACAGCGGCAGCTGGGGACGCGTCGCTTAGCGTGGAGCTTCAAATCTCGGTGAGGACGATATGCGGCGGTTAGCCGATTTTGTGGTGCGCTGGCCCTGGGCGGTCATCGGCGTGTGGCTCGCGCTGCTGGTCGCGCTGCCGCTGAGTTTCCCGTCGCTCGGCGAGATGTCTCAGCGCAACCCGCTGTCGATCCTGCCGGCCGACGCGCCGTCGACCGTGACGGCCACCAAGATGGCCGAGGCGTTCGGCGAATCCAGCAACGACGACCTGCTGCTGATCGCGCTGATCAACGAGAACGGGTTGACCCGCGAGGACGAGGACACCTACCGCAAGCTGGTCGACACGCTGCGCGACAACGTCACCGACGTGGTGTCGGTGCAGGACTTCGTCGCCACCCCGCAGCTGCGGCCGTTCCTGACCAGCGAGGACAAGACGACCTGGGTGCTGCCGGTCAGCCTCGAGGGTGAACTGGGCACCCCGCGGGCGTTCGACTCGTTCACCCGGGTCTCCGACACCGTCGAGCAGGCCGTCGCGGGCAGCACGGTCGACGTGTACCTGACCGGCCCGGCGGCCACCGTCGCCGACCTCACCGTCGCCGGTGAACAGGACCGGCTGCCGATCGAGATCGCGATCGCGGTGCTGGTGCTCGGTGTGCTGCTGCTGGTCTACCGGAGCCTGGTCACGATGCTGCTGCCGCTGGTGACGATCGGGTCGTCGCTGCTGATCGCGCAGGGCGCGGTGGCCGCGTACTCGTCGCTGACCGGGGCCGGGGTGTCCAACCAGTCGATCGTGTTCCTCAGCGCGATCATGGCCGGCGCGGGCACCGACTACGCGGTGTTCCTGATCAGCCGCTACCACGACTACCTGCGCTCGGGCGACGGCTACGAGCACGCGGTCCGGGCGGCGATGAGCTCGATCGGCAAGGTCATCACCGCGTCCGCGGCGACGGTCGGCCTGACGTTCCTGATGCTGAGCTTCGCCCAGATGGGCGTGTTCAAGACCGTCGGGGTGTCGTCGGCGATCGGCATCGGCATCGCCTACCTCGCCGGGATCACGCTGCTGCCGGCGATCCTGGTGCTCGCGGGCCCGCGCGGCTGGGTCAAACCGCGACGCGAACTGACCGCGCGGTTCTGGCGCCGCTCGGGCATCCGCATCGTGCGCCGCCCGGTGCCGCACCTGGTCGGCAGCCTGCTGGTGCTGGCGCTGCTGGCCGGCATCGCGGTGTTCGCCGACTACAACTACGACGACCGCAAGGTGGTCGACGCGTCGGCGCCCAGTTCGGTCGGGTATGCCGCGCTGGAACGGCACTTCCCGATCAGCCGGTCGATCCCGGAGTACATCCTGATCCAGTCGCCGCACGACCTGCGCTCACCGCGGGCGCTGGCCGACCTCGAGCAGCTGGCCTCACGGGTGGCGCAGCTGCCCAACGTCGGGCTGGTCAGCGGCATCACCCGCCCGGTCGGGGAGGTGCCGCTGGAGTTCCGGGCGACGTTCCAGGCCGGCATCGTCGGCGACCGGCTGGCCGACGGCTCCGCCCAGATCGGCCAGCGCACCGGCGACCTGAACCGGCTCACCGACGGCGCCGACACGCTGGCCGAGAGCCTCGCCGACGTGCGCGGCCAGATCAACACGATCGCGCCGAGCATCCAGGAACTGGTCGACACGTTCTCCTCGGTGCGCACCGAGTACGGCGGCGACAAACTGGTCCGCGACGTCGAGGTCGCCGCCAAACTGGTCACCAGTATCAACGCGCTGGGCAACTCGATGGGCGTGAACTTCCGCACCGTCCGGGACATGTTCGCCTGGATCGGCCCGGTGCTGGCGGCGCTGAACGGCAACGCGGTCTGCGACGCCAACCCGTCCTGCGTCGACACCCGCCAGCAGTTCCAGCGGCTGGTGCAGGCCCGCGAAGACGGCAGCCTCGACGAGATCAACGGTCTGGCCCAGGAACTGCAGGGCGTCGAGGACCGGGAAACCCTCAACGACGCGGTCAAGAAACTCAACAACGCGATGGCCAACGTCACCAAGGCGGTCAACGCGATGGGCCTCGATCAGCCCGGCGGCCCGCAGCGCGGCCTGGCCGAACTGCAGCGCGGCGCCAACCGGCTGGCCACCGGCAGCCGCGAGGTCGCGGGCGGGGTGGACGAACTCGTCGAGCAGGTCAAGGTGATCGCCGCCGGCCTGAACGAGGCGTCGACGTTCCTGCTGACCATGCGCAACAACGCCGCCGACCCGAACCAGGCCGGGTTCAACATCCCGGCCGAGGTGCTCAACCTGCCGGACTTCAAAAAGGCCGCGGCCGCGTACATCTCGCCGGACGGGCGCTCGGTGCGCTACCTGGTGCAGACCGAGCTGAACCCGTTCAGCGCCGAGGCGATGGATCAGGTCAATCAGATCGCCGACGTCGCGCGCGGCGCGCAACCGAACACCATGCTCGCCGACGCGACGATCTCGATGGGCGGCTTCCCCGTCGCGCTGCGCGACACCCGCGACTACTACCAGCAGGACATCCGGTTCATCATCGCCGCGACCCTGATCGTCGTGCTGTTGACACTGATGGTGCTGTTGCGCGCGATCATTGCGCCGCTGTACCTCGTCGGGTCGGTGGTGGTGTCGTACTTCGCGGCCATCGGCATCGGGGTGCTGACGTTCCAGATGCTGCTGGGACAGGAATTGCATTGGAGCGTGCCACCATTGGCGTTCGTGGTGCTGGTGGCGGTCGGCGCCGACTACAACATGCTGTTCGTGTCGCGGCTGCGCGACGAGTCGCCGCACAGCGTGCGTTACGGAGTGATCCGCACGCTGGGCTCGACCGGCGGTGTGATCACCGCGGCGGGGTTGATCTTCGCCGCCTCGATGGCCGGTCTGCTGTTCTCCAGTATCGGCATCGTGATCCAGGGCGGTTTCGTGATCGGAGTGGGAATCCTGTTGGACACCTTTGTGGTTCGCACCATCACGGTGCCCGCGATCGCCGCGATGGTGGGCCGGGCCAACTGGTGGCCGTCGCGCCTGGACACCCCGGGCCCCGCCGAGCGCGTCCCCGCGGACTCGACGAGCTGACCCGTGACCACACCTCAGTCCTCGATCCTGTCGATTCTGCACGGCCGCGCCAGTCTGCGGCCCGACGATCTCGCGTTCACGTTCACCGACTTCAGCCGCGACTGGGCCGGGGTGCCCGAGCGCCTGACCTGGTCGCAGCTGGCGCGCCGCACGATGAACGTGGCCCGTGAGATCCGCAGGCACGGGGCGGTCGGCGACCGGGCGGTGATCCTGGCCCCGCAGGGTATGGAGTACATCCTGGCGTTCCTCGGCGCGATGCAGGCCGGTTTGATCGCGGTGCCGCTTCCGTTGCCGCATCCGGGATCCGGGCACGAGCGGGTCGACTCGGTGCTGGCCGACACCGCGCCGACGGTGGTGTTGACGACGTCATCGGCGGCCGCCGACGTCGGCGACTTCGTCGGTGGGTTGGACACCACGCCGACGCTGATCGAGATCGACTCGGTGTGCCAGGACGACGACGGTGTGGTCGAGTTGACCGAACTGCCGGATATCGCCTACCTGCAATACAGTTCGGGTTCGACCCGGGCGCCGACGGGCGTGATGATCTCGCACCGCAACCTGCAGGTGAACTTCGAACAGGTGATGGGCCGCTTCTTGGCGGGGGTATCGACCGACGCGACGTTCGTGTCGTGGTTGCCCTTCTATCACGACATGGGTCTGGTGCTCGGCATCTGCGCCCCCATTCTGTCCGGCATCCCCGCCGCGCTGACGAGCCCGACCGCGTTCCTGGAGCGGCCGGCCAGATGGATGCAGGCGCTGGCGGAGAATCCGCGCGCATTCTCGGCCGCCCCGAACTTCGCCTTCGACCTGGCCGCCCGCAAGACCGTCGACAGCGATCTGGACGGGCTCGACCTCGGTGGCGTGCGCGGCATCATCAACGGCGCCGAACGCGTCGACCCGGCCACCTTGGAGCGGTTCGCGGACCGCTTCTCGCACTTCAACTTCGAGAGCCACATGCTGTGTCCGTCCTACGGTCTCGCCGAGGCGACGGTGTTCGTCACGGCCGGCTCCTGGAGCGATTCGGTCGAGGTGGCCCGCTTCGATGTCGACGAGCTGTCGGCGGGCCGTGCGCAGCGGTGTGACTCGCGGACCGGGTCGGCGCTGGTCAGCTACGAGCTGCCGAAGTCCCCGGTGCTGTGCATCGCCGACAGCGAGACATCGCGCGAGTGCGCGCCCGACGTCGTCGGCGAGATCTGGGTGCACGGTGAGAACGTCGCCGACGGCTACTGGGGCAGACCGCCCGGGGAGCAGAGTTGTTTCGGCGCAACACTTGTCGACCCGTCGCCGGGAACGCCCGTCGGCCCGTGGCTGCGCACCGGCGACCTCGGCTTCGTCCACGGCGGTGAGCTGTTCATCGTGGGCCGCATCAAGGACCTGCTGATCATCCGGGGCCGCAACCACTACCCCGAGGACATCGAGGCGACGGTGCAGGAGATCACCGGCGGGCGCGTCGCGGCCGTCGCGGTCCCCGGAAGCGGCGCCGAACGGCTGGTCACCGTCATCGAGCTGAAGAAACCGGCCGACCTCGACGACGACGCGCAGCGCCGGCTGGCCGGCATCAAAAGCGATGTCACCGCGGCGATCTCCAATGCCCACGGGCTCAGCGTCGAAGACCTGGTGCTGGTGCCTGCCGGGTCGTTACCCACGACCACGAGCGGCAAGGTCCGCCGGGCGGCGTGCGTGGAGCTGTATCAGCGCGGCGGGTTCGACAGACTGGATGGGGCCCGACGTGACGCGGCGGGGTAAGGTTTGGTGGCAGTGCGACCGACAGGTCGGGGAGGTGTGCGAACAGGCATGAGACGATTTCTCGCCTTCGGGTCCGCGCTGACAACCCTCGGCGCCGCAGGCTGTTTCGGCCTCGGTGTCGCGGCGGCCGACGAACGACCCGCACCGCCACCGCCGCCGGCCCCGGCCGACGGGCCGCCGCCGCTGGGCACGCCGGGACGGGCGTACGCGCTGGGCGGTGCGCACGTGCTGGGCATCCCGTACGACGAATACATCATGCGCACGGGCGCGGACTGGTTCCCGGGCCTGGACCGCCAGATCGTCGACTATCCGGCTGGTCAGGTGCAGGGACACACCCTGGAGCGGCTGTTCCCGGGTATCGGCGCGTTCGGCGACCGCTACGTGCCGGGCCTCGGCCTCGACGGTCCGAGCGTCGGCGAGTCCGTCGACGTCGGCACCCCCAACGTCATCAACGCGGTCCGCGAGGGTGGCCAGGGCACCGTGATCGGGCTGTCCGAGGGCGCGATGGTGCTCAACGACGTGCAGGCCAAGCTGGCCTACGACCCGGCCGCACCGCCGCCGGACCAGTTGAGTTTCGCGATGTACGGCGACCCGGTCGCGCGGCACGCGTTCGGCGAGAGCTTCCTGACCCAGATGTTCCCGGTGGGCGCCGTGGTGCCGTCGCTGGACTACCGGATCCCGCCGCCGGTCGAAAGCCAGTACGACACCTACCAGTTCGTCTCGGCTTACGACAGCATCGCCGACTGGCCCGACCGCCCCGACAACTGGATCTCGGTGGCCAACGCGATCGTCGGCCTGGCGACCGGTCACACCGCGGTGGCGTTCACCCGCCCGGAGATGGTGCCGCCGCAGAACATCCGCACGGTCGTCAACTCGCGCGGCGCGAAGACCACGACGTTCATGATCCCCGAGGAACACCTGCCGCTGGTGCTGCCGTTCAAGTACCTCGGCGTCGACCAGGAGACGCTGATCAAGCTGGACGCGGTGCTCAAGCCGTACGTCGACGCCGGCTACTCGCGCCACGACAACCCGTTGACCGCGCCGATCACCGTCGACCCGGTCAACGGTTACGACCCCGCGGAGGTCACCGCCCCGGCCACCCAGGCCGCGTTCGGCGGCGGCGCCGACCCGGTGTCGCAGCTGCTGTCGGGTCTGCAGTACGTGCTGAACAACCCGCCGACCTGACCCCGACCTGAGCGATTTCGGCGTAGTTGGGTGCGGTGAGCGCAACCCAGTACGCCGAGATCACCCGAGGCCGGCGAGGCCGACCGCGAGCAGCACCCCGCCGGCGACGGCCAGTAGCGCGCCGACCCCGCGGCGGCCCTGCGCGCGCAGCCAGTCGTAGAGCGCCGACAGCGCGGCGCGGGTGCGGTGCGGGGCCACCAGGTAACACAGCAGCGGGATCTCCACCAGCGCGAACGCCACGACGTTGAACACCAGCAGCGCGCCCAGTTGGACCGTCGTCGCGGCGCCGGACGCGGCGATCAGCGCCAGCGCCGCCAGATAGTCGACCGAGGGCAGCGCGATGCCCAGGCCCGCGACCGTCGCCGTCCACAGCGACCGGCCCTCGAGCACGCGTCGGGCGCGGGCGGTCAGGGGGCCGAACCGGGATTCGGTGAGGTTCGCGGCGTCCAGCCCGCGGCTCCACACGCCGGCGACCACCAGCGCCGCGTTGACCAGCAGCACCGCGCCGACGACGATCTGCACGACGGGCAGCGTCGAGTCGCTGCCGCCGAGCGCGGGGCGCAGCAGGAACAGTGCGACCAGACCGACCGCGATGCCCATCGCGAAGCCGCCGGTGAGGAAGGCGAGCAGTTGGCGCGCCGGCCGGGGGCGATTGATCATCAGGACCGTCATGCCCACCCGGAACGGCTCGAGGCTGACCGCGACGGCCATCACCAAGAGCGTGATCCACATGCGATGCGTCAGTCCTCGGCGTAGCGGTCACCCGGGCGGGCGTCCGCGTCAGGTTACCGGTTGGGCTCAGCGCGATTCCGAAGCACGCCGGTGCTGTGCGCACGGCCGATGTCCGTCAGGTGGAACCGGGACTTGGCCGGTCGACCGGGCACCGTGTGAAGATGGAAGCGATGAGCGCTACAGATTTGAACCCCTCGACGCTGCGCGAAGCGTTCGGGCATTTCCCGACCGGCGTGATCGCGATCGCCGCCGAGGTCGACGGTGTCCGGGTCGGGTTGGCGGCGAGCACGTTCGTGCCGGTGTCGCTGGACCCGCCGCTGGTGTCGTTCTGCGTGCAGAACACCTCGGAGACCTGGCCCAAGCTCAGGGAGCTGCCGTCGCTGGGGATCAGTGTGCTCGGCGAGTCGCACGACGCGGCCGCGCGCACGCTGGCCGCCAAGACCGGTGACCGGTTTGCGGGTCTGCAGACGGTGTCACGCGAGTCCGGCGCGGTGTTCATCGAAGGCACCAGCGTCTGGTTGGAGAGCAGGGTCGAGCAGCTGGTGCCCGCCGGCGATCACCACATCGTGCTGCTGCGGGTCTGCGACATCACCGTGCATCCGGATGTCGCGCCGATCGTGTTCCACCGCAGCACGTTTCGCCGCCTCAACAACGGGTGATTTCGGTGCGCCACCAGTCGTCTCGCGATAGGTAGCGCACCCAAACCGCGGTGTTACGGACAGGCGCCGAGCTCGTCGCGGTAGCCGGCGATGCGCTGTTCCAGCTCGGCGGCGTCGGCGGTGCGGCCCTCTCGTCGGGCCAACTGCGCTCGTACGCTCAGCTCGCGGATCGCAGTGCGAATGTCGTTGACGCTATGTCGCTGTCGAAGTGCCACGGTGCAACCTTTCGTCGTTGATTGGCCGCTTCCCCGCAGACTACCTACGGATTCGCGCCCGTCAACGCCCCCGTCAATGCCCTCGTCAACGACGCCGGAACAACTTGTCGCCGAGCCACACCACCGGGTCGTACTTGCGGTCGGCGGCGCGCTCCTTCATCGGGATCAACGCGTTGTCGGTGATCTTGATGTGTTCGGGGCACACCTCGGTGCAGCACTTGGTGATGTTGCAGTAGCCCAGCCCGTGCACCTCCTGGGCGTCCTCGGCCCGCCGCCCGTGCACGTCGAGCGGATGCATGTCGAGTTCGGCCTGGCGCATCAGGAACCGCGGCCCGGCGTACGCCTCCTTGTTCTCCTCGTGGTCACGCACGACGTGGCAGACGTTCTGGCACAGGAAGCACTCGATGCACTTACGGAACTCCTGCGACCGGTTGACGTCTTCCTGCGCCATCCGGTACTCGCCGGGCTGCAGATCCTTGGGCGGCTTGAACGCCGGGATCTCGCGTGCCTTCTGGTAGTTGTACGACACGTCGGTGACCAGATCGCGCACCACCGGGAACGTCCGCAGCGGCGTCACCGTGATCACCTCGGTCTCCGAGAACGTCGACATCCGCGTCATGCACAGCAGCCGCGGCCGGCCGTTGATCTCCGCCGAGCACGATCCGCACTTGCCCGCCTTACAGTTCCACCGCACGGCCAGGTCGCCGGTCTGGGTCTGCTGCAGCCGGTGGATGATGTCGAGCACCACCTCGCCCTCGTTGACCTCGACCGAATAGTCCTGCAGCGCACCGCCCTCGATGTCGCCGCGCCACACCCGCATCTTTGCCTGGTAACTCATGCGTCTCTCCTAGACGAGTGGTTGGCGAGTTCCTCCGGGGTGAAGTACTTCTCGAGCTCTTCGATGTCGATCAGCTCCAGCAGGTCGTCGCGCATCGGCACCTGGTCCTGGCGGGTGATGGCGATGTCGGGCACCGTCGTCTCACCTTCGGCGCGGCACACCAGCAGCGTTTTGCGCCAGGAGGATTCCATCGACGGATAGTCGTCGCGGGTGTGCCCGCCGCGGCTCTCGGTGCGCTCCAGCGCGGCCATCGCGATGCACTCGCTGACCAGGATCATGTTGCGCAGGTCGATGGCCAGGTGCCAGCCCGGGTTGAAGTGCCGGTCGCCTTCGACCTTCACCCGCTTGTAGCGCTCGCGCAGCTCCTTGAGCTTCTCGATGGCCTCGCTGACCTCGTCGGCCTTGCGGATGATGCCGACCAGGGCGTTCATCGTGTCCTGCAGGTCGAGTTGCAGGGTGTACGGGTTCTCGGCGGCGTCCCCGTTGGACGGGCCCTCGAACGGATGCAGCGCCAGCTTCACCGACGCGTCGATCGCCTCCTCGGACACCGCGGGCCGGTCACCGAGCGCGCGCACGTAGTCGGCGGCGCCCATGCCCGCGCGCCTGCCGAACACCAGCAGATCGGACAGCGAGTTGCCGCCCAGCCGGTTCGAACCGTGCATCCCGCCGGAGCATTCGCCGGCGGCGAACAGGCCGGGCGTCTTGGCCGCACCCGTGTCCGGGTCGACCTCGATGCCGCCCATCACGTAGTGACAGGTCGGTCCGACCTCCATCGGCTCCTTGGTGATGTCGACCTCGGCCAGCTCCATGAACTGGTGGTACATCGACGGCAGCCGGCGCTTGATCTCCTCGGCGGGCAGCCGCGAGGCGATGTCGAGGTAGACGCCGCCGTGCGGGGTGCCGCGGTCGGCCTTCACCTCGGAGTTGATCGCGCGGGCCACCTCGTCGCGGGGCAGCAGGTCAGGGGTACGACGGGCGGAGTCGTTGTCCTTGAGCCACTGGTCGGCTTCCTCGATGCTCTCGGCGTACTGGCCTTTGAACACCGCGGGGATGTAGTCGAACATGAAGCGCTTGCCCTCGGAGTTCTTCAGCACTCCGCCGTCGCCGCGCACACCTTCGGTGACCAGGATGCCCTTGACGCTGGGCGGCCAGACCATGCCGGTCGGGTGGAACTGGACGAACTCCATGTTGATCAGCGTTGCGCCCGCGCGCAGCGCCAGCGCATGCCCGTCGCCGGTGTACTCCCACGAGTTCGACGTCACCTTGTAGGACTTGCCGATACCGCCGGTGGCCAGCACCACCGCCGGCGTCTCGAACAGGACGAAGTTGCCGCCCTCGCGGTAGTAGCCGAACGCGCCCGCGATCCGATCGCCGTCCTTGATCAGGTCGGTGATCACGGTCTCGTGGAACACCCGGATGCGGGCCTCGTAGTCGCCGAACTCCTCTTTGTCCTCCTGCTGCAGCGACACGATCTTCTGCTGCAGGGTCCGGATGATCTCCAGGCCGGTGCGGTCGCCGACGTGCGCGAGCCGCGGGTAGGTGTGACCGCCGAAGTTGCGCTGGCTGATCTTGCCGTCCTTGGTGCGGTCGAACAGCGCGCCGTAGGTCTCCAGCTCCCACACCCGGTCCGGGGCTTCCTTGGCGTGCAACTCGGCCATCCGCCAGTTGTTGAGGAACTTCCCGCCGCGCATGGTGTCCTTGAAGTGGACCTGCCAGTTGTCCTTCGGGTTCGCGTTGCCCATCGCCGCCGCGCACCCGCCCTCGGCCATCACCGTGTGGGCCTTGCCGAAAAGGGATTTCGTGATCACCGCGACCTTCAGGCCCCGTTCGCGGGCCTCGATCACCGCACGCAAACCAGCCCCGCCGGCGCCGATCACGACGACGTCGTAGGAGTGCCGTTCTAATTCCGCCATCGAATAAACCTCACTACCGTTTCTCAGAAAGTTCCTACGCGCCAATGAATCTCAGGTCGCTGATGGCACCGCTGGACACCAGCATGATGTAGAAGTCGGTGAGCATCAGCGTCCCCAGCGTGATCCAGGCGTACGTCTTGTGCCGGGTGTTGAGTCGGCTGACCTGGCTCCACATCCAGTACCGCACCGGGTGTTTGGAGAAATGCTTGAGCCGGCCGCCCACGACGTGGCGGCACGAATGGCACGACACCGTGTAGGTCCACAGCAGCACCACGTTGGCCACGAGAATGACGTTGCCCAAGCCGAATCCGAAGCCTTCGGGGGAACGGAACGCCACGATCGCGTCGTAGGTGTTGATCAACGAGATGGCCACGGCGATGTAGAAGAAGTACCGGTGGGTGTTCTGGATGATCAGCGGGAACCGCGTCTCACCGGTGTAGGTCGCGTGGGGTTCGGCGACCGCGCACGCGGTGGGGGCCTGCCACACCGTCCGGTAGTAGGCGCCGCGGTAGTAGTAGCAGGTCAGCCGGAACAGCAGCAGGAACGGCAGCGATATCGCCGCATACGGCAGCCACCACACGTCGGGCAGGAACTGGCCGAAGTGGCTGGACTCCGGGATGCACCCGGACTGTTCGGCGGCGTTCCACCGCGCGAGGCACGGCGAGTAGAACGGCGTCAGATAGTGGTAGTCGGCGACGTAGTACCACTTCTGCATGAACGCCCGCACCGTCGCGTAGATGATGAACGCGGCGAAGCCCAGGTTGATGATCAGCGGTGACTGCCACCACCGGTCGGTGCGCAGGGTGCGCTGCGGGATTTCGGCACGGCTCGGCGAAAAGACGCCGGTCGCCTTGCGGTCGGCGGTGGGTGCGCTCACTGTTGCCTTTCGGTGTTGAGTTGTCCCGGGATCCGGCGGAGGTCCGTGTCAGCGGACCCCGCCGAGCCCTTCGTCGTCGACGCCGCGCCAGAAATCGGTGTCGTACTGGGTGTCCGGGATCGGGATGCGGTCACCGGCGTGGTGGTGCACCACGCCGCGGGCCAGCTCCAGCTCTTCGGCGTCGATGTCCAGACGATCGATGTCGTTGAGGATGCGTTCGGCGTCGTTGACGATGCGGCGCGTGGCCGGAGTATCTCCGTACCTCGACGCCAGCGATGTCACGCACCGGCGCAGGCTTCCAATTAGCTCGTGCAGTTCGGCGAGTTCGGTAGTGCTGGACAAGTGACCTCCTTGGGCTGAAGGGTGTCGGGAATCACAGTACGACACCCGATGCTAGCTACATCATGCAGTGCACAGTGAGACAGATCACGTCAAACCCGTATTAGGAGGCCCGATGCCCGACGCAGCCGCCAATCAGCGCGCGGAGGCGCTGCTGGCGTTACACCAGCCCGGCAACCCGGTGATTCTGCCGACCGTCTGGGACGTCTGGTCGGCGCGTCTCGCGGTCGACGAGGGATTTGCTGCGTTGACCGTCGGCAGTCACCCGCTGGCCGACTCCCTCGGTAAGGCCGACAACGAGGGGATGGCCTTCGAGGACGTGGTGGCCCGGGTCAAGGAGATCACCGCGGCCGTCGACGTGCCGGTGTCGGTCGACCTGGAGGCGGGCTACGGGCAGACCCCGGCACGGCTGATCGAGGGCCTGCTCGAGGCCGGTGCCGTCGGGCTGAACATCGAGGACACCGTGCACAGCGAGGGCGGCCGGCTGCGGTCGGTGGCCGAACACGCCGAGTTCGTCGGCGGGCTGCGTCAGGCCGCCGACGACGCCGGAGTGCATGTGGTGGTCAATGCCCGCACCGATCTGTTCCTGCGCCAGGACGGCGACGAGTCCGACCGCGTCGAGCGGGCCGTCGCCCGACTCCGTGAGGCCGCGTCCGCCGGCGCCGACGTGCTCTACCCGGTGGGCCGCCACGATCCGGACACGCTGCGCCGCTTGTGCTCTGAGTTGCCGCTGCCGGTGAACGCGATCGGCGTGCCCGACCAGGACGACCCCGCCTCGTTCGGTCCGCTCGGTGTCGCGCGGGTCAGCTTCGGGCCCTTCCTGCAGCGCGCCCTGTCGGTGCGGGCCAAGGAGCTGCTGCAGCGCTGGGTTTAAGGTGCGGGGCGTGCCCACCGACAAGCACCACGAGCACGACGAGCATGACGAGCATGACGGCGACGAGCCCGACCGCGACTGGCATGAGCAGCAGCCGCTGGTGATCGCCGGCGGTGTGGCGCTGGCGATCCTGCTGGTGATCCTGGTCTACGCCGTCGTCCGTACCGCTGACTCGTCCAGAACCCCCGAGGTCATCCCGCCGCCGGTGCCGTCGTTGACCCGCACGACGACCACCACGACGACGCCCACGACCACAACGACCACGACGACAACAACGACGACGACGTCGCCGACCACCACCACGACCACGTCGCCCACGACCACCACCACGACCACCACGACGACGACCACGACGACCACGACCACGACTTCATTGACCACGACGGCGACCAGCGAAACGACCGAGACCACAGATACTTTCGAGACCGAGACGACCGTCGGCTGACACGACGAAGCCGGCGGAACCCTTGGAGGTTCCGCCGGCTTTTCGGTCGGTTACTTGCTTTCGATCGCGATGCGCTGCGGTTCGGCGCCGCGGTGCGCACCGGCGACGCGTACGGTCAGCACGCCCGCGTCATACGAGGCGGAGACGGCCTCGCGGCTGACGTGCGACGGGAGTTTGAACGCCCGCCGGAACGACCCGTAGCGGACCTCGCGAAGCGTGCGGCCGTCCTTGTCCTCGGCGCGTTCGTCGCGGCGCTCACCGTGGATCACCAGGTAGTCGCGTTCCACCTCGACGTTGACGTCCTTTTCGACGTCCACGCCGGGGAGTTCCACGCGCACCAGTGCGTCCTCGCCGTCGCGGACGATCTCCGCGGCGGGGGTGAACGCGCCGGCGAACCAGTCGTCGGCGGTCGCGGGGCCGAAGAAGTCGCGTACCCAGCGGTCGATGTCCCAGGCCGGGCGGTTTCTCAGTGCCAGAGTGCTCATGTCCCTCTCCTTTGCTCGACGGACCGGCACCGCGCCGGTCGGCTACCCACTACAACTTGAGTCGACCACGCTCATGTTCCCGCGGTGTCGTTCGCCGCCGGCGAAGCGCACTCACACCACCCGGCAGCGGCTGGTGAGCACACCGTGATCGGTGCTTCACACGAGGCGACATTGCGGCAATATCGGCTGCTTAGCGTCGGCGGCATGCAGGAACCCAGAGATGTGGTGGTCGTCGGCCACGGGATGGTCGGGCACCGGTTCGTCGAGGCGTTGCGGGCGCGCGACGTCGACGGTTGCTGGCGCGTCACCGTGCTGGCCGAGGAGGCCGACGCGGCCTACGACCGGGTCGGGCTGACCTCCTACACCGAGCACTGGGACCGCGGCCGGCTGGCGCTCGCCGGCAACGACTACCGCGGTGACGACCTCGTCGACCTGCGGCTCGACAGCCGGGTGGTCGGCATCGACCGAGCGGCGAAGACCGTGCGCACCGCCGACGGCGGACAGGTGCCCTACGACGCGCTGGTGCTGGCCACCGGCTCGTATGCGTTCGTGCCGCCGGTGCCCGGCCGCGACCTGCCGGTCTGCCACGTCTACCGCACCCTCGATGACCTCGACGCCATCCGGGCCAGCGCCGCCGCCGCCCTCGAGGGCGGGCGCCCGGCGGCCGGGGTGGTGATCGGCGGCGGGTTGCTCGGACTGGAGGCGGCCAACGCGCTGCGCTCGTTCGGCCTGCACGCCCATGTCGTGGAGATGGCGCCGCGGCTGATGGCCCAGCAGCTCGACGAGGCCGGCGGCGCACTGCTCGGCCGGATGATCGGCGAGCTCGGCATCACCGTGCACACCGGCGTCGGCACCCAGGACATCCGCCCGGCGCAACGCAACCGGCCGCTGCGGCGCTCGGCCGACGACGACTCGGTGCGCGTCACGCTCAGCGACGGCAGCACCGTCGACGCCGGGGTGGTGGTGTTCGCGGCCGGGGTGCGCCCGCGCGACGAACTGGCCGTCGACGCCGACCTGGCCCGCGCCGAACGCGGCGGCGTGCTGACCGACCGCGGTTGTGTGACAAGCGATCCCGACATCTACGCGATCGGCGAGGTAGCCGCGATCGACGGCCGCTGCTACGGGCTGGTCGGTCCCGGCTACACCACCGCCGAGGTGGTCGCCGACCGGTTGCTCGGCGGCGCCGCCGAGTTCGGCGAAGCCGACCTGTCGACCAAGCTGAAGCTGCTCGGGGTCGACGTGGCCAGCTTCGGTGACGCGATGGGCACGACGCCGAACTGCCTCGAGGTGGTCGTCAACGACGCGGTCAACCAGACCTACGCGAAGCTCGTGCTCTCCGACGACGCCAAGACGCTGCTCGGCGGGATCCTGGTCGGCGACGCCTCGGCCTACGGCATCCTGCGCCCGATGGTCGGCGAACCGCTGCCCGGCGACCCGATGGCGCTGATCGCCCCGGCCGGAAGCGATTCGGCGTCAACCGGTCTCGGTGTCGGATCGCTGCCCGCGGGTGCCCAGATCTGCTCGTGCAACAACGTCACCAAAGGCGACCTGACCGACGCCATCGCCGGCGGCTGCTGCGATGTGCCGGAGCTGAAGAAGTGCACGCTGGCCGGGACCTCGTGCGGGTCGTGCGTGCCGTTGCTCAAACAACTGCTCGAGGCCGAGGGCGTCGCCCAGTCCAAGGCGCTGTGCGAGCACTTCGGCCAGTCGCGCGCCGAACTGTTCGAGATCGTCACCGCCACCTCGATCCGCACGTTCTCCGACCTGATCGAACGCTTCGGCAGCGGAAGAGGTTGCGACATCTGCAAACCCGTGGTCGCCTCGATCCTGGCGTCGACGAGTTCGGAGCACATCCTCGACGGCGAGCAGGCCTCGCTGCAGGACTCCAACGACCACTTCCTGGCCAACATCCAGAAGAACGGCAGCTATTCGGTGGTGCCCCGGGTGCCCGGCGGCGACATCACCCCCGAGCAGTTGATCCTGATCGGCGAGATCGCGCGGGATTTCAACCTGTACACCAAGATCACCGGCGGGCAGCGCATCGACCTGTTCGGTGCGCGCGTCGACCAGCTCCCCGAGATCTGGCGCCGCCTCGTCGAGGGCGGCATGGAGTCCGGGCACGCCTACGGCAAGGCGCTGCGGACGGTGAAGAGCTGCGTCGGCAGCGATTGGTGCCGTTACGGACAACAGGATTCGGTGCAGATGGCCATCGACCTGGAACTGCGCTACCGCGGGTTGCGCGCCCCGCACAAGATCAAGATGGGCGTCTCGGGGTGTGCCCGCGAATGCGCCGAGGCCCGCAGCAAGGACGTCGGCGTGATCGCCACCGAGACCGGCTGGAACCTCTATGTCGGCGGCAACGGCGGGATGACGCCGCGACACGCGGAACTGCTCGCCGGCGACCTCGACGACGAGACGCTGATCCGCTACATCGACCGGTTCCTGATGTTCTACATCCGCACCGCCGACCGCCTGCAGCGCACCGCGCCGTGGGTGGAGAGCTTCGAAGGCGGCCTGGACCATCTGCGCGACGTGGTGTGCAACGACTCTCTCGGGCTGGCAGGGGAATTCGAGGAGGCCGTCGCCCGGCACGTCGAGGGGTACGCGTGCGAATGGAAGGGTGTGCTCGAGGATCCGGACAAGCTGTCGCGCTTCGTGTCGTTCGTCAACGCCCCCGACGTCGCCGACCCCACGATCGAGTTCGCGGCCCCCGCCGGCCGACGAGTCCCCGTGTCCATCGGAATGCCGAAGGTGCCGCAATCATGAGCCTGGTCAACGACATCGCAGTGTGGACCGTCGCGTGCAGGTACGACTTCCTGATCCCCAACCGCGGGGTCGGGGTGCTGCTGCCCGACGGTGCGCAGGCCGCGCTGTTCCGCCTCGACGACGGATCGCTGCGCGCGGTCGGCAACATCGACCCGTTCTGCGGTGCGGCGGTGATGTCCCGCGGCATCGTCGGTGACCGGTCCGGGCGTCCGACGGTGCAGTCGCCGATCAAGAAGCAGGCGTTCGCGCTCGACGACGGCGTCTGCCTGGATGACCCGGCGGTCGCGCTGCCGGTGTACGCGACGCGGCTCACCGAAGCCGGAATGGTCGAGATCTCAGCGCGAGCAGACGCGAAGTGACCTGTTTTCGCGGGATTTCGGGACAGTTTGCGTCTGCTCGCCGGGGACGATCGCGCGGCGGAACCGGTTGACGATCAGCCGGACCAGCGCCGGGTGGGTGCCCAGCGGGTCGGCCACCGCGTCGGCGCCGCTGAGACGCAGCCGGTCCTGGAACAATCCCTCCGCCAACAGGTACGACGCGACCACGACGCGGCGCGCGCCCAGGCGACGCAGCCGGGCCACCGCGTCGGCGACCCTGGGTTCACCGGTCGCGGCGTAGGCCAACTCCACGCGGTCGCCGGTCACCGCCGACAGCAGCGCCGACATCTGCCGCAGATCCGAGCGCGCCCGCGGGTCCGATGTCCCCGCCGCGGCCAGTACGACGGAATCGCCGGGCCGCCAACCGCATTCAATGAGACGGTCGATCAGGACGCGGACCAGTTGCGGGCTCGGGCCCAGCGCCTCGGTCACCGTCACCGCGGGATGTCCGCTTTCCGCGACGTGCGCCGGAATATCGGTGCCGACGTGATAGCCCCGCGACAGGAAGGCCGGCACCAGCGTGGTGCGGTCGTCGATGCCCTGCAGCACCTCGCACGGCGTCGGGCCCAGCACGTCGACGAACGCCACGTGCACCGGCGCGTCCAGCGTCTGCGACACCTGTTCGGCCAGCGCTCCGATCAGCGTGACGCCGGTCCGTTTGCGGGTACCGTGCGCCACCAGCAGGTAGCTCATCGTGCCTGCGCCAGGTTGTCCTCGACGGCCAGCCGGTAGCCGCGTTTGACGACGGTCGACACGATGTTCTTGTCGCCCAACGCTGTTCGCAGCCGAAGCACCGCGGTCTCCACCGCGTGGGTGTCGGTGCCGCTGCCGGGCAGTGCGCGCAGCAGGTCGGTGCGCGACACCACCGCGCCGGGGCGGTGGGCCAGCGCGCGGATGGTGGCCATCCCGGCCGGCGACACCGCCTTGACCACACCGTCGACCAGCACGCAGGTGCCGCGGATCTCGAGCACGTGACCGGCCACCCGCACGGTGCGCGCGCACAGCAGCGGCAGTTCGTCGGTGATGTGACGGGCCAACGCGCCCAACCGCATCCGCTCCGGCGCCGACGTCGGGACCCCGAGCCGGACCAGCGGCCGCGCGGTCACCGGGCCCACGCACATCGCGTGCACGTCACCGCGCAGCGCGGCGAGCACCCGGTTCTCGATGCCCATCTCGGTGGCGCGCAACAGCATCGACGCCACCGCGGGCGCCGAGGTGAAACTCACCGCGTCGAAGCGGCCGTCGGCGATCCCGGCGACGAGCTGGTCGAACTCGCCGTTGCGGGGCGCCGGACGCCACCGGTACACCCGGATCGGGACGACGTCGGCGCCCGCGGCGCGCAGTTCGTCGAGGAACTCGGGGAACGGGTCCCACTCCTCGGTCGCCCCGTGCAGCTGCACCGCGATGCGCTGGCCGTCGATGCCGCCCTCGACCAGGTAGTGCAGCAGCTCCCGCGACGACTCCGACTCCGGCGACCACTCCTCGGGCAGACCCGCCGCGCGCAACGCACCGGTCGCCTTGGGGCCGCGTGAGACGACCCGCGCCTTGCCCAGCGCGGCGGTCAGCTCGCCGGCCAGACCCCAGCCGTCGGCGGCCGCGATCCAGCCGCGCAGCCCGATCCCCGTCGTCGCGATCACGATGTCGGGCGGCGTGGCGATCAGATCCTCGGTGTGCGCCCGCAGCGCGTCGTCGTCGGGCAGCGGCACCATCGTGATCGCGGCCGCGGTGGTGACGGTCGCGCCGCGGCGTTGCAGCAGCGCGCTCAGTTCCTCGGCACGGCGGGCGGACGTCACCGCCACCCGGAACCCGGTGAGCGGTGCCCAGTCGGGCGCACTCATGAGCCCTGTGTATTCAAGGGTTGTTTCCGAGGAGTTACCCGGCCATTGCGCCGACGTGTCGACGATTCGCGGATACTCATGACGACCACGCTACGCAGGCAGTATTGCCTCAACGTGCCGTGCGGTGACTCCGCCGTGAACTTCCTCTCACGCCCCCGGTCGACGTGCTGTGAGCGTCACCAGGGGTCGCCGTCGCGCCAGTCGCAGGTGATGGCGGCGGTGGTGTCGAGTTCGAGGCCGTCGGGCAGGTTGACCGGCAGCACGAACAGCCCGTTGTCGTCGTCGGGCGTGCGGGTCAGCCCCTGCGGGGCGAGCACCGAGGTGGGGCCCTGCCACGGCAACCACCCGCGCGCGACGTAGAGGCTGCGGCCGGCCTCCGAGGCGCTCAGCGCACCCAGCTGGTACGCGCCGCGCAGCACCTGCTCGATCGCGTCCATCACCGCGCGCGCCAGGCCCTGGCCGCGCCAGTCCTCCCGCACCGCGACGGCCTCGAGGTAGCCGCACCGCAGCGCGGTGTCGCGGTAGAGCAACCGGCGCTGAACCACCGCGCCGTGCGCGATCAGCGCGCCGTGGTCGAAGATCAGCGCGTGCATGCCGCCCAGCGAATGCTCCCAGTCGGTCTCGGTGAAGTCGCCGTCGAAGGCGTCGATCACCATCCGCCGGGCGTCCGCGCGGGTCTCGAAGTCGAGGTCCGAGGTGTGGATCAGGCGCGCGGTGTGGATGCGGGCGACGGCAGCATGGGGGTCGGCGACATGCACACCTTTGTTCTACCAGCGCGCGGCAGCGCTGTCTGTACCAACGCTCAGCTGTCCTGAAACGGCCGCCGCGGCCGCGTCCAGTGCATCCGGACCGTCTGTCCCGGCCGGACCTGGGCCACCTTGTCGATGTCCTCGTCGGCGACGACGCCGATCACCGGATATCCGCCGGTGACCGGGTGGTCCGGCCCGAGGATCACCGGAAACCCGTTCGGCGGTACCTGGATTGCGCCGCGCATGACCCCTTCGCTGGGCAGTTGGCGGTCGGGCTGACGGTATTCGAGGGGCATGCCGATCAGCCGCATCCCGACCCGGTCGCCCTTGTTGGTGGCCTTCCAGTTGGTCCGGGTCAGCACGTCGGGGTCGACGAACCAGTCGTCGCGCGGGCCCGGCACCACATGCAGTTCGACGACGTCGTCCTCGATCGCGGCGACCGGCGCCTGGTCGAGTTCGGGGAACTCGTCGGTGTGCTCGCCGACCGGCAGCACGTCGCCGGGCCGCAGCGGCTGCGGGCCGATCGCCGACATCACGTCGTAGGAGCGCGAGCCGAGCACCGGTTCGACGGCGATGCCTCCGCGCACCGCGAGGTAGGTCCGCAGCCCGGAGTGCGGCGCCCCCAGCGTGATCACCTCGCCGTCGTGGGCGTAGTGAATGCTGTTGGTGCCAAAGGGGATTCCGTTGACCGCGGGATCGGTGTCGGCGCCGGTGACCGCGACGGCCACCCCTTCCTTGCCGCCGCCGTGGACGCGGGCCGCCAGACCACCGAACGTGACCTCGATCGTGGCGTGCTCGCCGGGGTTGGCCACCAGCCGGTTGGCCAGCGTGTGCGAGCGACGGTCGGCGGCCCCGGAGCGACCGACGCCCAGGTGCGCGAGCCCCGGCCTACCGAGGTCCTCGATCAACGCCAGCGGGCCCGAACGCAGGATTTCCAGTGTGGCGGTCATGACCCCACCGCCCGGAACTGCACCCACAGCCCCGACCGAAGTAGCGCGGGCGGGTCGCGGTCGATGTCCCACAGCGGGTCCTGGTCCTCGGAGATGCGCCCGATCAGCTGCCAGCCGCCGGGGGACTCGCGGGGGTAGACGCCGCTGAATTCACCGGCCAGGCCGACGGCGCCTGCGGGCACCTTGGTGCGGGGTTCGGCGCGGCGCGGCACTTCCAGCCCTCCGCCGACCAGATAGGCGAAACCTGGTGCGAAACCGCCGAATCCGACCCGCCACAGCGAGCCGGTGTGTGCGGCCACGACCTGCTCGGCGGTCAGCCCGGTCAGTCGGGCGACCTCGTCGAGGTCGGGTCCGTCGTAGACGACGTCGATGGTGACGTCGGGGCTGCGGCCCTGCGGGGCGGTCAGTTCGGCGTCGAGGTCGGCGCTGATGCGCAGCGTGCCGAGACGCTGGCGCGTCGGCGCCTGATACCGGGGGCCGACCAGTTTGACGAGGATGGTGCGCGCGGCGGGCACGATGTCGAGCACGCCGGGCAACTCGGCCTGCCGGATCGCATCCATCCACGCCAATACTTCGGCGGTGCTGTCGAACTCGAGCAGCAGCGCCTGGTCGCCATAGTCACGCACGGTGCCGAGCTTCCGTCGGTCCACCACATCGGCTGTCACGCTCATGGCCCGAACTTACCCACGAGTAGCTACCGGTACACGCGCTCTGCGAGGCTTGCCAGAGGAGCCTTAACGAAGCCTCATTCGGCGGGCTGATACGACGGCTCATGACGCTTGACGTACGCGATGACGCGGTAGGTCACCGGCAGCACGACGGCCTCCACCGCGGTCTTGTAGAACCACCCCAGCGCGGCGTACACCACGAACGAATTCATGTTGCCGAACCCGATGATCGGCGCGGCGATGGCACAGAACACCACCGTGTCGGCGAGCTGGCCGACGACGGTCGAGCCCAGCAACCTGGCCCACAGGTGCTTCTCCTTGGTGCGTGCCTTGATGCGCACCACCACCCAGGCGTTGACCAACTGCCCGACCAGGAAGCCGGCCAGCCCGGCGACCGCCAACCCGGTGATCGACGCGACGGTGGCGGCCAGCGCGTCCTGGTTGGCGTAGTCCGGCGCGGCGGGCAGGTGCACCGTCGCCCACAGCACGAGCACCGCCAGCGCCTGCATGCAGAAGCCGATGACGACCGCGCGCCGGGCGGCTCGGAACCCGTACACCTCGCTCAGCACGTCGCCGATGACGTAGGTGAGCGGGAAGACGAGGAATCCGCCGTCGGTGAGCAGCGGGCCGAACGCGACGCCCTTGGTGGCGGCGATGTTGGAGATCAGCACCAGGCCGGTGAAGACCGCGACCAGCGTCGGGTAGTAGGCGGATCCGGGGGTCGCGAACCCGCGCTGCTCCGGCGTCTCGGTCACCCGGACATCCTCTCAGGCGAGAGCGTCGGCGATCATTCCCGGCAGCCGGTCGGCCACGACCGGATACGACAGCACCGACGCGAACGCCAGTGCGCCGGCGAGTTCCTTACCGGTGAAGACGTTGGTGCGGGCGGCGACGGCGGGGTCGGCCAGCAGCGCGGCCTGTTCCTCGTCGCTCTCGGTGGCCCAGATCGCGACGTCGGCGTTGTCGAGCCCGTCGGCGAGCGTGAGCCCCATCGCGGTGAGGAACTCGGCGCGCCACGGCGGGCTCAACGGCTGCGGCTTCCCGTCGTCGAGGCGGCCGGCCAGCAGCGCGGCCGATCGGCCCTCGAACGACGGCCTGGCCGCGGCGGCGAACTTCTCGTCGACGCCGGCGATCAGCGCCTGCATCTCGTCGTGCTTGAAGACCGCCTGTCCGATCGTGGTGGCCTGGTCGCGCCACGGTTCGAAGAACGGGGCCTGCCCGCTCTGCGCGACGGTCGGCGCGATCTGCGAGAGGCGGGCGTAGGTGTCGGCGTCGAGGCCGGCGTTGGTGGCCACGATCAGATCCGGTCGCAGCGACGCGATCTGGTCGACCTGGATACCGTCGGCGAGGCTGAGCACGACCGGCTGTGCGGGCCCGAGTCGGGGCTGCGCCCACGGCCAGACGGCGAACGGTTCGGCGCCGAACCAGTCGGTGACGGCGATCGGGACCACCCCGAGCGCCAGCAGATCGTCCTGACCGGTCAGGCCGGCGCTGACCACCCGGGTCGGCGGCGCCGGAATCTTGGTCTCCCCGAAGGCGTGTCTGACGGTTACCGAGCCGTCTTCGGCCACCGTGCCCGGTTCATCGGAACCGCACGCGGTGAGGACGAGCGCCGCGCCCGCGGTCATCGTCAGGAACCCGCGCCGAGTCAGCCCTGTGGCCACCCGGCGAGCGTAGCTAACCGACGTGGAAGTTCCCGAACAACACGGCGGCCAGGCCCAGAGCGACGACGATGTTGACGACGGTGGCCGAGGCGAACAGTGCGACCGGACGCCAGCCCGCTTCCTTGAGGCCCTTCAGCGAGAACTCCAGGCCGATCGCGACGAAGGCGAAAATCAGGAACCAGGTGCGCAGATCGTTGACCGTGCCGATCGCGGCCTTGTCCCCGCCCCACGCCAGGTACAGGGTGCCGATGATCGAGGCCGCGATGAAGCCCAGCACGAACTTCGGGAACCGCTCCCAGAACTGGCCGATACCGGGCCGGGCTTCGGCCGCGGACCGGCGTTCGACCTTGAGCGCGAAGTAGGCGGTCAGCGCGATCGCCACGAGGCCGATCAGCGCGTTCTGGGTGGTCTTGACGATCGTCGCGATCTGCAGCGCCTCCTCGCCGGCGATCGCCCCGGCCGCGGCCACCGCGGCGGTGGTGTCGATGTTGCCGCCGATCCACGCCCCGGCCACCGCATCGGAGAGGTTCAAAACGTCTGCCAGCCAGGGCAACAGGAAGATCGAAGGCAGCGCGAACGCGATCACCAGCGAGGCGGCGTAGGCGAGTTGTTCGCGTTTGGCCTGCACCGCCCCCGCGGCGGCGATGGCCGCGCTGACCCCGCAGATCGACACCGCAGAGGCCAGCAGCGCCCGCAGCTTGTCCTCCAGCTTGAGGACCCCGCCCAGCCACCACGTGAAGCCGAACACGATGGAGATCAGCAGCAGCGCCTGGATGATCGCCGGACCCGCCGCGGTGACGAGGACCTTCAGGTTGATCGACGCGCCGAGCAACACCAGGCCGGTCTTGATGAAGAACTCGGTGCGAAACCCGTTCGACAGCGCGTCGCGCAGCGCCAGCCGCGACAGTACGAAGTTGCCGAGCAGACCCAAAGCGATTGCGTAGACCGGGAATTCGACCGCCTTGGCTACACCCTCGAAAGCGGTGCCGTCGGCCCACTTCGGTACCTGAGCCTCCAGGAACCGGGTCACCGCACCCAGCACGAGGACTACGAGCACACCGGCGACGGCGTAGCCGACCCCGGACGGACGCGCCTTGGGCTCGGCCTCGGTGGCCTGTTCGGTCACGGGATCACGCTGCCCGGGATCGCGCCGACCAGGACGAGCGCAAGCAGCGCCAAGCCGACGACGACGGCGAGCCAGTCCTCATTCATGCGCGCACCGTATGACCCGGTGCCGCCCGGGGTCACCGGTTGGGATCAGCGCGAACCGAAATTCAGGAGTGCGCCAGCTTCTTGTTGATCACCCTGGTCAGCCATGCCGGCGAGAACCGCGACCCGGTGGTGAGCACCTTGGTCTGCGACCCGACCGGGAAGTGCACCTGGTGCAGAGCGCGGCGCAAAAACGACGGCTCGGTGGCCGCCAGGATCGCGTCGGCGACGTCCTGTGCGGTCAGCCGGATTCCCAGCGAGTCGGTGGTGCCGGTCTTGATGTTCTCGGTCATCGCGGTCTGCGCGTACAGCGGCCACATCGCGATCACCCGGATGCCGTAGCGGCTCCACTCGATGTCGAGTGCCTCGGTGATGCCGCGGACGAAGAACTTGGTCGCGCTGTAGTTCGCGAGCTCGGCCTGCCCGTAGATCGCCGATGCCGACGCGAGGTTGACCACCATCGACTTCGGGGTCTCACGTAGATACGGGAACGCCGCGTAGAGCCCGTTGACCACGCCCTTGGCGTTGATGTCGATCTCTTTGTGGTGGCCGGCGATGTCCATCTCGTCGAACCGGCCGGCGCGCAGGATGCCCGCGTTGTTGATCATCACGTCGAGCCGGCCACCGGTCACCTCGGTGAATTCGGCGACGCGGCGGGTCATTTCGTCGGCGTCGGTGACGTCGAGGTGGCCGGTGTGCGACTGTCCGCCCAGCCGGTCGATCTCGTCGGCCAGCGTCTTGAGCCCGACCTCGTCGATGTCGTAGCCGCCGACGAAGTAGCCCTTGCGCGCGAACGTCAGCGCGGTCGCGCGGCCGATGCCTGCGGCGGCGCCGGTGATGAAGACGGTTCTGTGGTTCGAGGTCGGTTTAGTCACTGCAACTGCATACCCGATTCGATGAAAATCAGATGCGCGCATCATGTCCGCTTCCACCGAGCCCTCGACCCGGTCGATAACGGCCATCAGCGCGCCGACCAGTGCCCCGAAGAACGCCCTCGCCCTGAGGTCGTCGAGTTTGCGGCCCAGGCGTCGGTTCTCGGTCGCGGCGCAGTGCACGATCGCGCGTCGGTAGGCGTCGAACTGCGCGGCCTTGAGTTCGGGCACCGAGAACACCACCCGCTGCCGGACCCGTTCGAACGCCCAATCGTCCTCGGACACAGTGGCGGCCGTGGTCTCCAGGGCGCGGCGGAAGGCGGTGAAGGAGTCGAGTTCTCGCGGCTGTGCGGCAAGCAGGGTGAGGAACAGCCGCTCGAGGTCGTCGGAGATCAGCACCGTCTCCTTGTTCGGGAAGTACCGGAAGAAGGTGCTGGGCGAGATGTCGGCGGCCTCGGCGATCTGCTCGATCGTCGTGTTCGCGTACCCGGTGCGGTCGATCAGCCGGATCGTCTCGGTTCGGATCGCTTCGCGGGTACGCAGTTTCTTGCGGTCCCGCAGAGTGCGCGCTTCAGTGGTGACCCCCATGGCCGATGATTGTGTCAGCTGAGCGCCATCCACATGCCGAGTCCGATCATTGTCGCGGCGATCAGACCGTCGAGGACGCGCCACGTCGTCGGGGTCGCGAACAGCGCGGCGAGCCGACGGGCGCCCAACCCGAGGCTGACGAACCACACCGCGCTGGCGGTGACGGCGCCGACGCCGAACAGCCAACGCCCGTCGCGGTGCTCGTTGGCCAGCGCCCCGAGCAGCACCACGGTGTCGAGGTACACGTGCGGGTTGAGCCAGGTCAGCGCGAGGCAGGTGAGAAGGACTTCGAGCAGTCGGGCCGGTGTTCTCTCCGACGGCGTGAGCGCCGACGGCCGCCAGGCCCGGCGGGCGGCCAGCAGCCCGTATCCGATCAGGAACGCCGCACCGCCGAACTTGGCGAGCGCGATGGCTTCGGGGTGCGCGCTGATCAACGCCCCGAAACCGGCGATGCCCGCGGTGATCAGCAGGATGTCGGAGACCGTGCACACCGCGACGACCGCGAGCACGTGTTCGCCGCGGATGCCCTGGCGCAGCACGAACGCGTTCTGCGCGCCGATCGCGGCGATCAGCGCGAACGAGGTCAGGAAGCCGAGCACCAGCGGGGAACCCATGGGCTCGACGTTAGGGACCACCGCGCGATCAGTACAGCTAAAGAAACTAGACAGCCATTAGTATCTCTAATGTGAGGGTCGACGGGCAGCAGCTGGCGGCGTTCGCCGCGGTGATCGAACACGGCTCGTTCGACGCCGCGGCCGCGCACCTGCACGTCACACCGTCGGCGATCAGCCAGCGCATCAAGGCGCTCGAACAGAACGTCGGTCGGGTGCTGGTGGTGCGCGAGAAACCGTGTGCGCCGACGGCCGCGGGGGTGCCGCTGTTGCGGCTGGCCACCCAGACCGCGCTGCTGGAGGCGGAGGCGCTCGCCGAGATCTGCGGTGGATCGGCCGGTTCGCCGCGAATCGCCTTGGCGGTCAACGCCGATTCGATGTCGACGTGGTTCACCGCGGTGCTGGCCGCACTCGACGATGTACTGTTCGACATCCGCATCGAGGATCAGGACCACTCGGCGCGTCTGCTGCGCGAGGGCGTGGTGATGGGCGCGGTGACCACCGAGCGGACGCCGGTGTCGGGGTGCCGGGTGCGTCCGCTCGGCGTGATGCGTTACCTGCCGGTGGCCAGTCCGGCGTACCGGGACCGGTACCTGCCGCAGGGGTTTACGGCCGCGGCGGCAGCGCAGGCACCGTCGCTGGCCTGGAACCGCGACGACGCTCTGCAGGACATGTTGGTGCGCAGGTTGTTTCGACGTGACATCGGCCGGCCGCAGCATTTCGTTCCGACGGCGGAGGGGTTCGGCGCGGCGGTGCAGGCCGGGCTGGGCTGGGGGATGTTCCCGGACGTGCTCGCGGAACCACGGTTCGCCGACGGGTCATTCGTCCGGATCGCCGACGCCCACCTCGACGTGCCGCTGTACTGGCAGTGCTGGAAGCTCGACAGCCCCACCGTCGACCGGGTGACCGAGGCCGTCACCGCCGCGGCCGCGGGACCGCTCGCGGCATGAGGACGCGGCATGAGGACTACGCCACGCGCACGTCGTCGCCGACGCTGACGTCGCCGACCGAGACCACCTCGGCGTACAACCCCGCGCACGGTGAGGGCCCGAAACCCGGCACCTCCACGCGGTTGTTCTTGATCAGATACCGCACCGCATCCGGCAGGCGGTCGAGGTTGCCGTGCTCGAGGGTCGGCACCGAGCACCGCGGGGTCGGCACCATGCCGCGCAGCGTGACGCCGCCGACGCGGATCTCGACACCCGGCCAGTCGTTCTCCGCGAACGGCGGGCCGGGCACGTCGACGATGATGTTCGGCCGGTACCGCAGCGCCTCGGCCATCCCGACGCCGATCTCGTCGAGCGTCGCCGTCGTGATCAGGTGCACCGGGGCGAGGTCGACGAACGCGCCGCCCGGCGCGCCCTGTCCCAGTTCGAGCAGCACCGGATCGAACTCCGCCTCGACGCCGTGCTCGAGCACCTGCAGCGGGTCCGAGCGCTCGAGCACCGCGCCCGCCGCCCGTTTGTCCGCCAGATGCACTGTGCGGCCGAGCATTTCGGACAGCCGGCCCGCAGCCTCGGTGACCGGGATCGCGTCGCCGCCAGGTAGCGTGACCACCACGCCGTCCGCGCCGGTCATCGCCGAGCACTGCAGCAGTGCCTTCCACAACCGCGGATGCTTGGCCGTGGCGACGCGGCCGGTCTCGTCGTCGATGAACGCGAACTGGCGATCGCCCTCGACCCCCGACGGTCCGACCCGCAACGAGTCACGAGGCTCACCGAGCATCGACTTGACCGGATAGCGCTGCAGTGCGGCCACCCGGCCGGCAACAGAGTCGTTCATCAACCGATCTCGGTTTCTTCCGGCTCGGATGCGGGGGCCGGGTCGGCGGTGAGGTGGTCGAGCACGCCGGTCAGTTGCAGGATGCGCTCCAGGTGCGCGGGCCGGTTGTCCAGGTGCAGGCGCGCACCGGCGCTCGACGTCTGCCGGTGCACCTGCAGCAGCGCCGACAGTCCCACCGAATCGCAGAACGTCAGGTCGGCGAAGTCCAGGTGGATGTCGCGCACGGTGCCGGCGTCGGCCAGCAGGTCTGAAACGGCGGTGAGCAGATCGTCGGTGTGCCCGTAGTCCAGGTCGCCGGCGATGCGGAAACACGCCGATCGGGCGGTGGGATCGAAAGTCACGGTGTGAGTCATGCGGTGGTGGGGGTCGAGTGGGTGGTCAAGGCGGTGCGCGCGGCGTCGAGCAGACGTTGCGTGCGGGGAAATTCTCGCAGTTGCTCCGAGAGCACGTCGAGAGTCGGCATCAGTGAGTTCGCCGGCACCCCGCGGGCCGAGAGCACGCTCGCGGTCCAGGTGAGGAACCCGGTGAACAGGTCGTCGTCGTCGGTGTAGAGCGCGGTCGCCAGGAAGTCGACGATGTGCGCGATGTCCTCGGACGTGTGCTGGCGCTGCTGCTCGGTGTACTCCTTCATCGGCGGGAAGCGGTCCTGCAACTCGCCGACGGTGGTGCGGACCAGCTTGGCCTTGGCGGCGCTGACCATCGAGTACTCCTGATCCGCCAGATGCGGCAGATCGTAGATCGCCTGATGGCCGGCGGCCAGCCGCAGCCGGGGCAGACCGGCGCTCAGGCACGAAGCGGCGGTGCGGGCGTCCGGCGCCCAGGCGTCCGCGCCGAGCAACCGGGCGTAGCGGCCGTCGACGCCGAACGCGGCGCCGCCCACCAGCACCGTGACACCGGCGGCCTGGCAGGCGGTGATGGCGGCGTGCGCGGTGGGCAGCCGGGTCGGGATCGAACACGACAGCGCGACGGCGTCCGGCGCGTGCTGATGCAGGTGCGCGATCAGATGCGGGGTCGGCACCTGCGCGCCGAGGAAGTCGACCTGCCAGCCCCGCAGCCGCAGCACCTCGGCGAGCAGCCGCGCGGGCAGCGCATGCCACTCGCCGTCGACGCACGCGACCGTGACGCGGCCCGCCTCGGCCGGAACCCGCGACGCCGGGTGGCGCGACAGCGCGGCGATCACCCGGTCGTTGATCGCGGTGGCGGCGTGCTCCTGCGCGACGGTGATGTTGTTGTCGGCCCATTCGGTGCCGACCCGGCGCTGAACGGGCGCGATCACCTCGAGCAGCGCGTCCTCGGGGGTCAGCCCCGCGTCGATGGCGGCGAACACGGCCCGCACCGCGGCGTCCTCGTCGGCCGCGAGCGCCGCTTGCCAGAGGTGCTCACGCACCGCCGCGGCGTCCGTCGCAGGCGCCTCGGCGCCCTTCGTGCTCAAGCGATATACCTACCCGGTGTGTGGCCGTCGACCGCGCTCAGATGGGTCCGGCGTGGTGCGGTGATGGCGACGACGGCCATGTCGTCGTGTTCCCGGTCGGTTACCCATTCCGAGGCCAACATCATCATCCGCTCGACCACCGCTTCGGCGGGCAGGCCGGCGCACTGCGCCATCGCGGCCTCGAGCCGCTCGTCGCCGAACACCTCCGCGCCCAGCGGGCCGCCGCGGGCCTCGGTGAGCCCGTCGGTGTAGAGCAGGCAGGTCTCGCCGGGAGCCAGCGTCGTCTCGACCGACCGCGCCCGGAACTGCGGCAGCGCGCCGACCAGCATGCCGCGGGTGTCGGCGGCCTCGACGGTGCCGTCGTTGCGCACGATCAGCGGCGCCGGATGCCCGGCGCAGGTCAGTCGCAGTGCGACGTGCCCGTCGCGGCGGGCGACCGACGCGAGCACCACGGTCGCGAAGCGGCTGTTGTCGGGGGACAGCAGCGCACTGTTGAGCAGCCGCAGCACGTCCTCGTGCCGGTCGGCCAGCGGCGCCAGTGCCTGCAGGGTGTTGCGGATCTTGCCGGTCAGCACGGCGGCTTCCAGGCCCTTGCCGCAGACGTCGCCGAGCACCACCAGCGTCTCGCCGTCGGGCGTCTCGGCCGGGTGCACGTCGTAGAAGTCGCCGCCGACCAGTTCGTGGTCCGCCGAGGCCCGGTAACCGCCGGCCAGCTCGAACTCGTCGCGCCGACGCAGCTGCGGCGGCATCAGGTCCTTCATCAGGGTGCGGGTGATCGCGGACTGCTCGGCGTAGAGCCGCGCCGCCGACAGCGCCGCACCGGCCCGCGCGGCGAACAGCCGCGCGAACAGTTCCTCGCCCTCGCTGAACGCGGCCTGCGAGGTGTGGCGCAGCAGGACCAGCGCACCGGCCGGGACGCCGTGGCCCGGCAGCGGCGTGATCAGCACCGAACCCACCGGACCCCGGAAGTGGCGGGGGATCAACCACCCGGGCATCAGCGCGGGGTCGATCCACCGCGACGGCACGGGCGGGAAGCCGCGCAGCGCCTCGCTGAGGCCGGGGACGTCGGCCGGATCGGCGGCGATGCTGTGCTGTTCGGTGCCGTCGGGGCCGCCGCAGACGATGACGACGTCGCGGCCGGTGTCGGGGGCGACGACGACGGCGGCGTCGGCCAGGTACCGCGCCGCCATCTGGACCGTGGCCTCCATGCACCGGTCGTGGTTCAGCGAGGCCATCAGCACCGCGGAGGCGTCGTCGAGGAACGTCGCGCGTTCACGCTCCCGCTGCAGTGCCTGCTGGGTGTCGTGCAGGAAGCGTTCGGTGTCGCCGATGACGAGCCACCAGGCCACCAACCCGGAGGGCAACGGGGTGGGGTGCGCCTCGACCCGGCTGCCGCCGAGCGTGCCTGCGGGAACGTCGGCATCCGGGGCACGGACGTATTCGTCGTGGGCGCGCGCGAGCCATTCGGCGTTGTCGGCCAGCGTCGCGCCGGGGGCCACTTCGGGTAACAGGGTCTGGGCTGCGGCGCTGAGCGCCCGGACGGTGCCGGTGCGGTCCACGACCACGACCGGGTGCGGAACTGACCGCCACGCGGCGTCGATGCCGTCGCCGACGGAAGCCTTATCGCGCAAAACTGGCCTCCTCAACCGGGCCGGCGCCACTTCGCACCGCAACGATCACCCGCGCAGCGTGACTGACGGAGCGCGCCCGTACGTCTGACGGTACAGGCCGGAAAAGCGTCCGGCATGGATGAACCCCCAGCGGGCGGCGACCATGCCGACCGTCGTCTCGGCCGGATCGGCGAGTTGGAGGTCCCGGTGGGCGTGGTCGAGGCGGACCCGGCGCAGGTACTCCATCGGCGTCATGTCGAGGTGTCTGCGGAACATGTACTGCAGCGTGCGGGCGGTCACGTGCACGGCCGCGGCGATGTCGGCGAGCGCGAGATCGGCCTGCGCATTGGATTCGATGAACGCGATCGCCCGGCGCAGCAGCACCGGCCGGGCGTCGACCCGATCGCCGGCATCGGGATCCAGCACGGCGTTGGTGGGCAGCGTCGAGACCACCACCGACGCCAGCAGAGTCGCGGCCGTGGACGCGACCAGCGGCGCGACCTCGCCGGTGTCGGGGGCCACGTATTCGCGCACGAACCCGATGGCGGCGCTCAGTTGACGCGCGGCCTCCTCGGAAACGGGCCGGGTGCCCAGCAGCCGTACCCGCCCGCCGGGACTGTCCGGCCCGGGCGAGGCGACGCGGTTGAGCAGATCCGGGTCGAACATCGTCAGGTCGTAGCGGGCTGCGCTGAGCCGCCCCGAGTACGGCAGCTCAGGGGGCGATGCCAGCGCGACGTCGCCCGTTTTGATCACGTTGTCGGTGTGGCCGCCGATCGTGCCCTCCAGGTGACCGCGGTGGACGCGGCACAACGTGACCCGGCCCAGGGCCTCCGCGTCGAACGCCAGGTCGAAGCCGAAATCGAGTTCGTCGAAGCTGATGTCGCCGAGCCAGCGGCGGGTGATGGACACCCCGGCCCGCTCGGCGTCCCCGCCGATGGACATCTTGGTGTAGACGTCGCTGAGGAAGTCTTCGGTCTCGCCGAGGTCGTCGCTGTCGAAGACGACGCTGGATCCCGGAATCATCGCGCACCCCCACGGACACGGCCATATCAGTCAGGCGTGGGCTCAGCCTCTGGAACGTCCGACTCTACCTGGTGGCCGTCCCGCCGGGTTCGCGGTCAGAACGCGATGACACCGCGAATGTTGTTGCCGGCACGCAGGTCTTTCATCGCCTCGTTGATGTCGTCGAGCTTGAGCGTGCCTGCCTCGTACATCGACAGCAGTTTGCTTGTCTTGCAGGAACTGCCGTGTCGGGCAGGCGGTCGGCTGGCCCGCGGGCGGACATCGCCCGTTGCGCCGCAAGCCGCTGACCGATGTCGCGGCCGTGGACACCTGGGATCAGCCCTGGCCGCCCGTGGTGTCCCGGTCGGCGTCGAACCGCACACTGACTCGCTGAAAACCCTTGACCCGCTCCGCTTTTGCCCGACGCGTGTAGGTCCGGCGATCGGCCGAGGTGAGCTCGACGTCGTCGGTGAACGGGGTCATCAGCGACCTCGGATACAGCTTGTCGACGCGCACCACGTTGACCTCCGCGCACATCACCAACGTCACCGAGACCAGGTACAGAAACGCCAGCAGACCCAGCACCAGCGCGAACACGCTGTTGGTGGCGCTCGCGGTCTTCACCGTGTGCGCGACATAACCCGCGCCGAACCACTGCAGCAGCTGCCAGATCACCGCCGCGGTCAGCGCGCCGGGAAGCACCGCGCGGTACGTCAGGTGCCGCGCCGTGGTCACCCGGAACGCCACCAGGCAGATCACCGCGTTGATCGCGACGGTCAGCACGGTGACTCCGGCCTTGCCCAGCCAACCCAGGTCCGCGGTGGCGTGCCCGGCCGCCGAGAGCACGGTCGCGGTCAGTGCCGCGGTCCCGAGCACGAACAGCAGCAGCAGGCTGCGCAGCCGCGACCGGATCGGGTCGGGACGGCTGTGCCGGGGCACCGCCCACACCGAGTCCATCGCGTTCTGCAACGCCTGGCCGACACCGAGCCCGCCGTACAGGGCGCCGACGATGCCGATGACGACCGCGGTGACACCGCCGCTGAGTTCGTCGGGCCGCTCGAGTTGCGTGCCGATGACCGGGAACTGCGCCAGCGTCGACGTCAGCACCTGCTGCTGAAGCTCCGGGTGCCCGACCAGCACCACCCCGAGCGCCGTGGTCATCAACAGCAGCAGCGGGAATAGCGACACGAACGCGTAATAGGTGATCAGCGCGGCGAGGTAGCCGCCCTGGTCGTCGACGTACTTGTAGATCACCGCGATGACGAAGCCCACGCGGCGGTGGCGGCGCTGCAGCCTGTCCAGCCAGCCCACCATCGGGACCCCCTCAGCACGGATGCGCTCGGCGATACCCGGTTCGCCGGGGAGTCAATCAGTGCGGCGCGCCCTGGCCCGTCGTTTGCCCTCGTGCATCGCGGCCACCCGCGCGACCGGGATCGTGTGCCCGTGCTCGATGAGGTCGCGGGGCAGGCGCTGCGGCGCGGGCATGCGCTCGTGCCACGGGTCCTTCTCGCCGAGAACCTCGAGCGCGGTGTGCACGGTGAAGTCGCGGGGGCTGATGCGGTCGAGGTCGGACCAGTCCAGCGGGAACGACACCGGGGTGCCCTCCCGCAGCCGGGGGCTGTAGGCGGCGACGACGGTCGCGCCGCCGGAGCGGGTGGAGTCGATGAACACCTTGCCTTCGCGGTCTTCGACGATGAAAGCCGTTGTGGCGAGCCCGGGATCGAGAGCTTCGGCCCGGGCGGCGAGCGCCCTGGTGGCCGCGGCGACGTCCTCGACCGGGGCGCTGTCGTCGACCGGGACGAACACGTGCACCCCCTTGGCGCCGCTGGTCTTGACCGCCCCGGTCAGCCCGCAGTCCGAAAGTGCCTGCCGGACAAGGTATGCCGCAGCCACCACGGCGTCGAAGCCGCTGTCCGGCGGTGGGTCCAGGTCGAGCACCAGATGGGTCGGACGGTAGATGTCGTCGGCCAACCCGAGGGTGGGGTGATACTCGACCGCGCGCTGATTCGCCAGCCACAGCAGCGTGCGCCGGTCGTCGCACAGGGCGTAGCGGACGTCGCGGTGTGACGACTCGGCCCACATCGACACGGTCCTGACCCAGTCCGGGGTGTACTTCGGGACGTTCTTCTGCATGAACGGCGCGCGGCCGCGCAGCACCCGCAGCACGGTCAGTGGCCGGCCGCGCAGCCCGGGCAGGATGCGCTCGGCCACCGCGTCGAGGTAGTCGACCAGATCGCGTTTGGTGGCCCCGGCGTCCGGGGTCAGCGGCTGGTCCAGGTTGGTCAACTCGACACCGGCGCGCTCTCCGTCGGAGCTCATCGGACCACGATATGCCGCCTACACGCTGAGCCGCCGGTACCGCTGCAGGCGGCGCACCGAAGCAGCCGGCGCCGGCCCGGCATGCGGCAGCAGCGCCGCGGACAGGCGGGCCCGCACGTCGTCGGTGTCGAGGTGGGTGCCGATTGCGACCAGGCTGTTGGCGCGCGCCGCCGCCGGGGCGGTCGCGACGTGCACGGACGGCCCCACGACGTTGACGACGTAGCGGCGCGTCCGGTCGCGGTACCTGACCGCGACCGTGCCCTTGAGCCGGTACACGCCGGCGGGTGGTTTCTCCAGCAGGTCGATCACCGGACCGGGGTCGACGCATCCGTCGCCGGTCACGGTCACCGAGTCGGCGTGCACGTGCGGATGCCCGTCTTCGTCCGGATCGGCGACCAGCAGTTCGCGCAGCGACAACTGCCCGTCCTCGGCGGCGGTGTCGCTGACGTCGTACAGCAGTGCAGGGTCGATGCGGCCGGCCACCGCGCCGACGACGTGGGCCTGCGGGTTGCGTTCGTGCACGCGGCGCTCGATCCGCTCGAGCGCGGCGGCGCGGATGTCGTCGGGGATCCGGTCGAGTTTGTTGACGACGACCAGCGATGCCGCCGCGTACCGGGCAGGGGGCGTGAGCCCGTCGTCCACGGTGTCGAAATGCGCTGCCGCGTCGATGATGTCGACGATGCCGCCGGAGCGCACCCGGTCGACGCCGCTGTAGCGGATGATGCGTGAGATCGCGATCGGGTCGGCCAGTCCGCTGGCCTCGACGATGATCGCGTCCAGGCCCAGTCGCGGGTCGGCGAGCTTGGCCAGCGCCTCGTCGAGTCCGCCGTCGTCGGGCAAGCAGCAGATGCAACCGCCCGCGATCGACGCCGGTTCGTCGACCTGCCCGGTGACCAGCGCGGCGTCGACGTTGAGTTCGCCGAAGTCGTTGATCACCACGCCGACCCGGGCGCCGGGTTGGCGCAGGACATGGTTGAGCAGCGTCGTCTTGCCCGCGCCCAGGTAACCCGTGAGCGCGATGACGGGAATCGGGGCCACCACGCGACACATGATCGCAGGCCGCCGGTCCTCTGTGCGTCGGCACACATGGTGTTTCGGACCCCGGCGCGCGTGGAACCTTAGCCCTCGAGAGGAGGCCCGAATGACGGACCACGATAAAGCTGGTCAGGCGCGCGAAGGCCTGATGGACACGGTGAAGGGCAAGGCCAAAGAGGTGTTCGGCGCGGTCACCGGCAACGATTCGCTGACCGCCGAGGGGCAGCTTCAGCAGGCCGAGGCGCAGCGACGCAAGGAGGCCAACACCGTCGACGCCGTCGCCGAAGCCGAGGCCCAGGAGGCCCGCAGCGACTTCGTCGAGGCCAAGCGCGAGGGCGCCCAGGAGCGCGCCGCGGTCAACGCCGAGGCCGCCGCCGAGAAGCGCGCGGTGGAAGACCAGAAGGCCGCGCAGAAGCGCGCCGCCGAGCAGGAGGCGCACCGCAAACTCGACCAGGAGCGCGCCCAGGCCGAACTGGACGCCGAGCGCAAGGCCCAGCAGGCCAAGGCCGAACAGCGCGCCGAGATCCGCGACGCCGACAGTCAGCTCGCCGAAGCGGTGGAGGACCACCGGGAGGCCGTGCAGGAATCCGGGGCCGCCCACGCCGAGGCCGCGCGCATCCGGCGCCAAGCCGAGAACCTCAACAACGACGCCTGACCACAACGACGCCTGACCCGGCGACGAAGGAGCTTGACCATGAGTTTGACCGCGATACCCAAAGCCGTGCTGAAACTGCAGTACCAGGTGGCCCGGTTCCCGCTGCAGGTGATCGACGACCGGGTCGTCGCCCGGATGGACAACGAGGCGCCCGCCCGGCTGTTCTTCGAACGGTCGGTGGGGATGCTCGACACCGCCGTCGGCACCGCGCTGGGTGATCCGGTGCTGCGCAAGCGCGGTACCACGTTGGTCGATCGCAGCGACGCGCTGCGCCGCGCGGCTCGACTCGATGAGGCCGCGACCGAGAACGTCAAGCAGGCCGAGGCCGACCTGAAGGCCACGCAGGAGAAGGCCGCGCAGGAGAAGCAGGAGGCCTTCGAGGAGACCACCCGCGAGACCCAGCGGGCGCGCGAGCAGGCGCAGCAGCGCAAGCGTGCCGCGGTCGAGAACACCGAGAAGCGCATCGTCGAGGACAAGAAGCGCGCCGACGACGTCGCTGCGCAGCGCAAGCAGAACGTGGAATCCGCCAAGCGCCGCGAAGAGGCCGAGATCGCCGACGCCGAGCAGACGGTGGCGAAGGTCAGCGCCGCCAAGCTCGAGGATGCCCAGGACAAGAAGGTCGACGCCGCGGTCACCCGGGCGCAGGCCGACCGGATCGAAGACCTGGCCGACGCCGAGAAGGAGAAGCGTCAGGCCGGCAGCTGATCAGATCCCGAGCAGCGACTCGATCCACCCTCGCGCGAAGTACAGCAGGAAGCCCGCGGCGACCACCCACAGCAGTGGGCTGATCTCGCGGGCTTTTCCTGCTGCCGAGCGCAGCACCACCCACGCGATGAAGCCGACGCCGATGCCGTTGGCGATCGAGTAGGAGAACGGCATCACCGCGACGGTCAGGACGACCGGCAGCGCGACCGAGAAGTCGGTGATGTCGATGTGGCGCAGGTGCGACACCATCATGGCGCCGACGACCACCAGGGCGGCGGCGGCCACCTCGGTCGGCACGATCGACGCCAGCGGCGAGATGAACATCGCCGCCAGGAACAGCGCGCCGGTCACCATGTTCGCCAGCCCGGTGCGGGCGCCCTCGCCGATGCCGGCGCCGGATTCGATGAACACGGTGTTCGACGACGCCGAGGACGCACCGCCGACGACCGCGCCCGCGCCCTCGACGATCAGCGCGGATTTCAGCCGCGGGAACGTGCCCTTCTCGTCGGACAGGCCGGCTTCGCGCGACAGCCCGGTGAACGTGCCCATCGCGTCGAAGAAGTTCGCGAACACCAGCGTGAACACGAACATCACCGCGGCGATCATCCCGATGCGGCCGAAACTGTCCATGCTGAACGCGCCGACGAGCGACAGGTCGGGCAGCGCGAACGGCGAACCGGTCAGCGTCGGCACCGACAGGCTCCAGCCGCCGGGTTTGTCGACGGCCGAACCGAGATGCCAGACGGCTTCGATGACCACCGCGACGACGGTGCCCGCGACCAGTCCGATCAGGATGCCGCCGCGCACCTTGCGGGCCACCAGGATGGCGGTCAGCAGCAGCGTGAACGCGAACACCACGGTCGGCACGGTGCTGATCGACCCGCCGCCGTCCCCGCCGAGCCCGACCGGTGGTGACGGTCGCCCGGTGGAGCCGATGAACCCGGCGTCGACCAGCCCGATGAACAGGATGAACAGCCCGATGCCCGAGGTGATCGCGAGTTTGAGCTGCATCGGTACCGCGTCGAACACCAGCCGGCGCAGACCGGTCGCGGCCAGGATCACGATGATCAGCCCGTTGATCACCACCAGGCCCATCGCCTCGGCCCATGTCAGATCCCCGACCAGGGTGGTGGCGACGAACGAGTTGATGCCGAGGCCGGCGGCGAACGCGAACGGCAACCGCGCGATCAACCCGAACAGGATCGTCATGACGCCGGCCGCCAGCGACGTGACCGCCGACACCTGGGCGAACTCCAGCCGTCCGCCGGAGACGTCCTCGGAGCTCGACAGGATGATCGGGTTCAGCACGATGATGTAGGCCATCGCGATGAACGTGACCAGGCCGCCGCGCAACTCGGCGGCGACTGTCGTTCCCCGCGCGGAGATCTCGAAGAAGCGGTCGAGGCGATTCATTCCTCAGACCTTATGGGGTGTCCTTGACACGCGTCATCTCGTGGAGTGCCCGAAAGAACACGTCCCGGTCGGCGGGGTCGAGCACCGACAGCCACCGCTCTTCACTGCGCTGGATCTCGGCCTGCGCCGTGTCCTTGAGCTCTCGGCCGGCGTCGGTGATCGCCAAAAGGCGCGCGCGGCGGTCGGCCGGGTCGGGGTGGCGCTCGATGAAGCCGGCCGCCTGGAGTTCGTCAAGCGTCGCGATGATGCGGGTCTTGTCGGCGCCGATGGCCTCGGCGAGCGCGGCCTGCGTGCGCACCGGCGACTCGTCGAGCGCGGTCAGCACGCTGTAGCCCCACATCGAGACCCCGTGCGCCTGCAGCACCGACCGCTCCGCCGCGATCAGGCGGCGCATCAGCGGAGCGAGCAGCGCAGCGAGGTCGGGGCGCTTCTGCGGTGGCACAGGGTGATGTTAAGCGTTGACAAATAATAAGCTTCTGCACATCATACGTACATGCATACTGATTCCGACATCCGCCCCCTGCACCGACAAGCCGTCACCGCCACCGTCGACGTCATCGCCACGGTCACCGCCCGCGACCTCGGCCGCCCCACCCCGTGTGCCGGGTGGGATCTGGCCGACCTGATCACGCACATGACGGTGCAGCACCGCGGCTTCGCCGCGTCCGCGCGCGGTGATGGGAAATCCTTGTCCATCTGGGACCCGGCGACGGTCACCGACGCCGTGCGCGCCGATCCCGGTGGTGCGTACGCGGCCGCAGCCGCCGATGTCCTCGACGCGTTCAGCGCGCCCGGGGTACTGGAGGCGACCTTCACGATGCCTGAATTCGGGCCCGGCGCAACGGTTCCCGGCACCCTGGCGATCGGATTCCACTTCGTCGACTACGTCGTGCACGGTTGGGATGTGGCGCGCAGCCTGGAGCGGCCCTTCGCGCCGGCGGGCGATGTCCTCGCGGCGGTGCTGCCGCTCGCGCTGGGGGTCCCCGACGGCGAGATCCGCGATGCGCCGAACTCACCGTTCGCGCACGCACTGGTTCAGCGCGACGGGGCGGGGGAGCTGGACCGGCTGTTGCGCCACCTCGGGCGCTCACCGGACTGGCGGCCGGTCAGTCGATGAGGTCGCGCAGCCGCTCGGCGGGGTGGACGGTGGCGCCGGCGGCGCGCACCCGCTTGGACAGGACGCGGTCCGATGTCACGACGGTGATGTCGGCGGGCCGGTCGTCGTTCTGCACCAGGCGCACGATCTCGTCGTCGGCGGAATTGGGTGCGGCCCGGGGCGCATGGGTCACATCGACGGTGGCGGACACGATCGGCGGCTCGGGTGGGCGTTCGAACACGACGGTGACCGAATCACCGTCGGGTCGCCAGCGTTCGAGCCGTTCGACGAGGATGGTCATGGCCCGGTGTCGGTCCCGCCACCAACCGTCGGGGCGGGAGCCGATCACGTTCATCGCGTCGACGATCCACCGCACGGTGTCGGTCGACGGGAGAGGTCAGTGAACGGCGTGGTCGACCCGCCTGGCCGTCGTGTGCCGACGGCCGAGCAGGTAACCGAGCCAACGAATATCGAGTAGCACGCTTTCGCCTTCCGCTATGCGGTCTTCTTGGTCAACAGCGGCAGCAGCCGGCGGCGCTGGTCGATGCTGTCAGCGAACTGGTTGAGCGCCTCGGGTACCGATTCGGCGACCGGGAAACCCACCCCGGAGGCCCGCAGCACCCGCGTCACCGCGTCGCTGGCGATCACCGACCACTCCACACCGGCGTGGAAGCAGCACTCGTCGACATCGAAGAGCATCGAAATGAGCTGTCCTGTAGCGGAATTGACGCCACTCAGGTCGAGAACATAGGACTTCTCGGCGAGCACGAACCGGCGTGCCAACGCGGATACCCGTTCAATGTTGGTGTCGTCGATGCTTCCATCGACAGTAACGACCGTCGCCAACTGGCGGCACACCGCATGAATCTGGGCGCCCGCGCAGTCGAATGTCGGATTGCCGTACATCACTGCCTCCCCTCGAAGCACCTCTTCAACGTGACTCCCAAGTTAGGGGGCCAAGTTAAGGCAACGGGGAGCAGCGGCTAATACTTTGTTAAGAAGCCCGAATACCGCGGTGCAGCAAATTCGTCAGCCGCCGCGCGAGCCCTGGGGCCCGGAATAGTTGGTCCACGGGCTGTAGTCGGCCAGCAACTCCTCCTGCGGCGGCCGCTGATCTTCGGGCACATGCTGCAGGTTGATCCGGATGCGGTACCAGATCGAACTGGGTCCGCGCATACCGTCGACGAGAACGTCTGCGGGAGCCAGTAATTCAGCTACCGACGGGTAACGTCGGCGCCATTCGTCGAGCGCGGCCAGCGCTTCGTCCTTGGTTTTGGTGCGGGCGATCTCGATGAGCGGCATGCTCGACGCGCGGCGGCCGTCCTTGCTGCGTTTGGTGCCGCGCGGCGCCTTCTCCGCCGGCCCGAGCCGGTCGGCCAGGTCGAGCAGCGCGTCGAGCGAACCCGCCGCGTCGTCGATGCCCTCCCAGGGGTCGCCGACTTCGGCGAACCGGTCCGGCACGGTGGCCACAGTGAACGCCTCCGGTCGGCAGCCGGGCACCTCGTCCCAGCGCAGCGGCGTCGACACCCGGGCGTCGGGGGTGGCGCGCACCGAGTACGCCGAGGCCACGGTCCGGTCGAACGCGTTCTGGTTGAAGTCGACGAACACCCCTTCGCGTTCCTCCTTCCACCAGCGCGCGGTCGCGATCTCGGGTGCCCGGCGCTCCACCTCGCGGGCCACCGCCTGGGCGGCGAGGCGGACGAACTTGAACGGCCAGCGCCGCTCGATGCGCGCGTAGATGTGGAAACCGCGCGAACCCGAGGTCTTGGGCCACGCGGTCAGCCCGTGCTCCTCGAGCACCTCCCGCGACAGCATCGCCACATCGAGGATCTGCGGCCAGGTGACGCCGGGCATCGGGTCCAGGTCGACCCGCAGCTCGTCGGGGTGGGCCAGGTCGTCGGCGCGCACCGGGTGCGGGTTCAGGTCGACGCAGCCGCTGTTGACCGCCCACACCAGACCGGCCGCGTCGTGCAGCACGGCCTCGGCCGCCGACGTCCCCGACGCGTACTTCAGCTCGGCGACGCTCACGAAGTCCGGCCGGTTCTTCGGGGCCCGCTTCTGGAACACCGCCTCCTCGCTGATGCCCTTGACGAACCGTTTGAGGATCATCGGACGGTCGCGCACCCCGCGCAGTGCGCCGTCGGCGACGCTGAGGTAGTAGTGCATGAGGTCGGACTTGGTGATCGCCTGCGAGGTCTCGGTCGCCGGGAAAACGACCTTGTCCGGACTGGTGATCGGCACCGACTGACCGTCGACCTCCAAGTGCTGCGCGTGCCGGCCGGAAGGCGCCATACCGTCATGCTAGTTTCCCGGCCGCGGTGCGACCGCGGTCACATATTGTGGGGTTCATGAAGCTCACCGACCTCCCGCTGCCGCTCGCCAAGGCGCAACAACTCCTCGAACGCGGATCGGCCGAGCTGCACTACGCGGCGAAGATGTTCGGCGCCGGCGCGTTGCGGATCGAGCCGCCGCAGAACGTCGCGGCCATGTTCGCCGACATCCGGCGCTGGGGGGAGTTCGGGATGATCCCCGCGCTCAACGCGCGTCGTCACCCGAACCGCACGGCGATCATCGACGACTTCGGCGAGATGACGTTCGGCGAACTCGACGAGGCCGCCCACGAGGTGGCCAACGGGCTGATCGAGAAGGGCATCAAGGGCGGCGACGGCGTGGCGATCCTCGCGCGCAACCACCGCTGGTTCCTGGTGGCGTTCTACGGCGCGGCCCGCACCGGCGCCCGCATCATCCTGCTTAACAGCGAGTTCTCCGGCCCACAGATCAAGGAGGTGTCCGAACGCGAGGGTGCCAAGCTGATCATCTACGACGACGAGTACCACCAGGCGGTCGCCAAGGCCGAACCACCGCTGGGCAAGCTGCGCGGGCTCGGGGTCAACCCCGACAAGGACGAACCGTCGGGCAGCACCGACGAGACGCTCGAGGACTTCGTCGCCCGCAGTTCCGGCAGGCGCGCGCCCAAGGCGACCAAACACTCGTCGGTGATCATCCTGACCAGCGGTACCACCGGAACTCCCAAGGGCGCCAACAGAAGTACGCCGCCGACACTGGCGCCGATCGGCGGGGTGCTCTCGCACGTGCCGTTCAAGGGCGGCGAGGTGACATCGCTGCCGGCGCCGATGTTCCACGCGTTGGGCTTCCTGCACGCGACGATCGCGATGATGCTCGGCAACACGCTGGTGCTGCGGCGCAAGTTCAAACCCGCCACCGTGTTCGCCGACATCGAGAAACACAAGGTGACGGGCATCGTGGTGGTGCCGGTGATGCTGTCGCGGATGCTCGACGCCTACGACGGGATGGACACCAAACCGGACACCTCCTCGCTGCGCATCGTGTTCGTCTCGGGCAGCCAGCTGGGCGCCGAACTGGCCACCCGGGCGCTTCAGACCCTGGGCCCGGTGGTCTACAACCTGTACGGGTCCACCGAGATCGCGTTCGCCACGATCGCGCGGCCCGAGGACCTCAAGAAGAACCCGGCCACCGTCGGACCCGTCGTCAAGGGCGTGAAGGTCAAGATCCTCGACGACAACGGCAACGAGCTGCCCCAGGGTGAGGTGGGCCGGATCTTCGTCGGCAACTTCTTCCCGTTCGAGGGCTACACCGGCGGCGGGCACAAACAGATCGTCGACGGGCTGATGTCTTCGGGCGACGTCGGCTACTTCGACGAGGACGGCCTGCTCTACGTCAGCGGCCGCGACGACGAGATGATCGTCTCCGGCGGCGAGAACGTGTTCCCCGCCGAGGTCGAGGATCTGATCAGCGGCCACCCCGACGTCGTCGAGGCCACCGCGCTCGGCGTCGAGGACAAGGAGTGGGGGCACCGGCTGCGGGCGTTCGTGGTCAAGGCCGACGGCGCCTCGATCGGCGAGGACGACATCAAGGGGTACGTCCGCGACCACCTGGCCCGCTACAAGGTGCCGCGCGAGGTGATCTTCATCGACGAGCTGCCGCGCAACCCGACCGGCAAGATCCTCAAGCGCGAACTGCGGGAGATGGAGCTGGACGAGAAATAGCCCCCGCCGGCCTCACTCCGCCATCGCGGCCGCGCCGGGGATCGACAGGCACACCAGCATCAGCGTGAGCAGGAACCAGCCCGCGCCCTGCCACTGCACCCAGGTGCCCTTGGCCTTCCACACCTGGTAGGTCTTCCCGAATGCGCCCAGCCCGCCGAGGAACAGCGCCGCGGGCACGGCCGACGCCGCCACGACCGAGGTCTTGGCGGTCAGCGCGTAGACGACGAACACCACCGCTGCGATCGCGACGACGACACCGACATAGCTCGCGGCGGCGCGGAACGCCGCGGGTCGGTCCCAGCGCTTCTCGACATCGTCGGTCATACGTACCGGGTTGCCACCGCAGGTGGCCCGCTAAACGCTCTCACCAGGGCCCGTTGACGTACCACGACAGGCAGCCGGGGATGTTGCGGCAGGCGATGATCGCGGTCTGGTCCGGAGCGCTGCCGCGGACCCGCGGCGGCCGGGGCCCGAAGTTGCACGACGTCGCCCACGGGTTGCCGACGACGATGCCGTTGTAGCAGGGCTGCGCCTGCGGCGTCACCGGCGCACCGGTGAGAAGCGTCGGGGCGGTCAGGATCCCCACCGCCGCGGCGGAGCCGACGGCAACCCGGATGACACGGTTCTTGAGGCTGCTCATACCTACCACCAAACGCCTTGACGCAACCGAATAATTCCAGGTTACGCCGGGTGGCAACCGCTTTTCGCGGATCGGTTTACGGGTCGCGCGGCAGCCCGAGCAGCCGTTCGGCGATGATGTTGAGCTGCACCTCGGTGGTGCCGCCGTAGATCGTGGTGGCCCGGCTGCCCAGCAGGTACTCCGACCACTGGCCCGGCGGCTGCGCGTTGTCGGCGACCGCGGCGGCGGTGCCGAACGAGTTCACCGCGAACTCGGCGTAGCCCTGCCCGGTCTTCATCGACAGCAGCTTGCTGATCGCGGCGGCGGGCATCGGGTCGCCGCCGGCGAGGGTCAGCAGCGTCGAGCGCATGTTGAGCACCTTGGCGGCGTGCCCCTCGGCGATCAGCCTGCCCGCGTGGTTCTGCTCGATCTGGTCGAACTGGCCGTCGCGGATGAACTCGACGAAACCGTTCAGGTTGGCCAGGAACGGCGGCTCGCTGCTGCCGATCGACACCCGCTCGTTGGTCAGCGTGTTGCGGCTGACCTCCCAGCCGCGGTTCACCTCGCCGAGCACCATCTCGTCGGGCACGAACACGTCGTCGATGAACACGGTGTTGAACATCGCGTTGCCGGTCAGCTCGCGCAGCGGTTTGACCTCCACGCCGTCGCTGGCCATGTCCAGCAGGAAGTACGTGATGCCATTGTGTTTCGGCGCGCTGGGATCGGTCCGGGCCAGCAGCGCGCCCCACTGCGAGAACTGGGCGCCGGTGGTCCAGATCTTCTGGCCGGTGATGCGCCACCCGCCGTCGACCTTGGTGGCCTTGGTGGTCAGGCTGGCCAGGTCCGAACCCGCCCCCGGCTCGGAAAACAGCTGGCACCAGATCATTTCGCCGCGGAACGTCGGCGGCAGGAAGCGCTGCTTCTGCTCGTCGGTGCCGAACGCGACGATCGACGGGATGATCCACGCCGCGATGCCCATCTGCGGGCGCTTGACGCGGCCGGTCTCGAACTCCTGGGCGATGATGATCTGCTCGACGGGCCCGGCGGCGCGGCCCCACGGCTTGGGCAGGTGCGGTTGCACCCACCCGCCCTCGGCGATCGCGGTGGTGCGCTCCTGACTCGGAATCGCCTTCAGCGCAGCCACTTCGGTGCGGATCTCGTCGCGCAGCTTCTCGGTGTCGGGATCGAGGTCGATGGTGAGCTTGCGCATCCCGGTGCTGGTCGCGACGTCGACGACCTGCTGCGGGTAGTCGGCGTGCCTGCCGAAGCCGGCGGCCAGCACCAGCGCGCGCCGGTAGTAGACGTTGGTGTCGTGCTCCCAGGTGAAGCCGATACCGCCGTGCACCTGGATGCAGTCCTGGGTGCCGTGCTGCGCGGCCTCGGGGGCCAGTGTCGCGGCGACCGCTGCGGCGAATTCGTATGCGCTGTCGTCGTTGTCGGCTCCCGAGGCGAGCGCGTCGTCGATGGCGCGGGCGGCGTCCCATACCGCCGCGGTGGCCCGCTCGGTCTCGGCGATCATGCCCGCGCACTTGTGCTTGATGGCCTGGAACTGGCCGATCGGCCTGCCGAACTGCTCGCGGATCTTGGCGTACTCGGCGGCGGTGTCGGTGGCCCACCGCGCGACGCCGATGCACTCGGCGGACAGCAGCGTCGAGATCAGCGCGCGCGCGAGCGGGCGGCTCACGCCCAGCACCCGGTCGTCGCCGACCTCGACGGCGTTGGCGCGCACGTGAGCGATCGGGCGGGCCGGGTCCAGGCTGGTGACCGGTTCGATCTCGAGTTGTTCGGCGTCGAAGACCACCCACTCCTCGCCGCTCTCGATCGCGACCGGCAGCACCAGCAGCGCCGCCTGCGCGGCAGCCGGCACGGCCTGGGCTTCACCGCGGATGACCAGTCCGCCGCCTTCGCCGTGCCGGGTCGCGGTCAGCCCCGACTCGATGGCGTAGGCCGCGATCTTCTCGCCGGAAGCCAGGTCCTCGAGCACCTTGGCGTTCGGGTCGTGCGCGGCGATCAGCGCGCTGGCGATCGCCGACGGGACGAACGGGCCGGGCACGGCGCCGTAGCCGAACTCGGCGAGCACGATCGCGAGTTCGAGGATGCCGAAGCCCTGCCCGCCGACGCTCTCGGCCAGGTGCACGCCCTGCAACCCCTGGTCGGCCGCGCCGCGCCAGTACGGCGGCGGGTTGCCGACGGGAGTCTCCAGCGCTTCGTGCAGCACCTCCGACGGCGCCACCCGCGCGACGAAGGACCGCACCGAATCGGCCAGGTCGTTGTGCTCAGGGGTGATTGCGATGGGCATTCGTGCACCTCACTGTGACGGAGTCTCCCTATTAACCGGTCGGTTGGGGGACACGATACCGTTCACGACGTTTTGCAACGCACGGCCGTCCCGCAGCCGGCGGCAGTTGTCGAGCGCACGGTCCAGATACCGCCGCATGGTGTCCGCGGTGTACCAGGTGACGTGCGGGGTGAGCACGACGTTGTCGAGCCGCAGCAGCGGGTTGTCGGGCTCGACCGGTTCGGTGGCGAACACGTCCAGACCCGCGGCGGCCAGCCGCCCGGCGCGCAGCGCATCGGTCAGCGCGGCCTCGTCGACGATCGCGCCCCGGCTGGTGTTCACCAGCACCGCGTCGTGACGCATCCGCGCCAGCGCCGCCCGGTCGATCATCCCGCGGGTGTGCTCGGTCAGCGGCAGGTGCAGCGAGACGATGTCGCTGCCCGCCAGCAGGTCCGGCAGCGGACGCCAGCCGGGATGGCCGTCGTCGCGGGTGCTGGTGTGCAGCACCCGCGCGCCCATCGCGCTGACGTAGCGCTCCACGGTCCTGGCGATGTTGCCGTAGCCGACCAGGCCGACCGTGCAGCCGCCGATGTCGCGCACGGTCTCGCCGAGGGTGGGGTCCGACGGCCAGCCGCGCCCGGCGCGGGTGGCGCTGTCGAGTTCGGGCAGCCGGCGCAGCGCGGCCAGCATCAACAGCACGGTGCCTTCGGCGACCGACGGGGCGTTGGCCCCGGGCATGTTCGCCACCGCGATGCCCAGCCCGGTCGCGGCTTCGACGTCGATCGTGTTGACCCCGGCACCCATCTTGTGCACCAGCACGCAGCGCCCGGCCGCGGCCAGGTCGGCGCCCGACAGCGGTCTGAGCACATGCCAGATCACCTGTGCCTCGGGCAGCTCCCGACCGAACGTGTCGTCGTCGTCTTCCGCGCAGTACCGAACGTCGAGCCAATCTGACTCTGGCGCAACGACATCGGTCGCCTTCGGTCCGGGCAGGTAGTGGGCGAGGACTCTTATCGGCACCGCTTGGTGATCCACTTGGCGATGGTATCGGCCTGCTCGCTGCGGGCGCCAGGCGTGGTGAAGTAGTGGTCGGTATCGATCGAGGTCTGCGTCTTCTCGGTGCTGGCGAGCGCGTCGAAGATCCGCTGCGCGTCCGACGGGAACACCCCGGTGTCCTGCTCGGCGTTGATCACCAGCGCAGGGCAGGTGATGCGGTTCAGGTGCGGTTCGGCGCGGGTCTGGGCGTGGCGCAGGCTCCACATCCCCATCCAGTTGCGCAGCGTGGTGGCCGCGGCGATTCCGCGCGCGGACCGGTTGGCCTGCACCGGAACCCCGGCATAGCACATGTTCGCGGGCCGTTTGGTGGGCTCCAGCGCGGCGTCGACCATCCGCGGGTCGGCCCACGTGCGCAGCACCGTGAACGGTCGGTCGGAGAAGCCCGCGGCGCGGACCCGGTCGAGTTCGGTCTCCGCCCAGTCGGTGATCGCGTGGTTGCGGGCCACCTGGGCGGCGCGGTAGCGCTCCACGAAGTCCGCGGAGTAGGGCGGGCCGTTGTGGCCGGCGAACAGATCGAGGTCGGGATCGGTTGCGACGGCGTCGGTCTCGTCGACGACGGCGGCGTCCATCCACGCGGTCAGCACATCGGGGCGGCCCGGGTGCGCGGCGGTGGCGACGTAGCCGTCGGCCGGCGGCAGGTCGTTGAGGCCGGCGGCCGGGCGCATGCCGGGCAGCGGAGTGACGTGCGGGTCGACGGCCTGGGCCTGATAGGCCGCCATCAACGATCCGCCACCGGAGTTGCCCAGCAGCACAACGGTTTCGATGTGCTGCACCTCGCGCAACCAGCGCACGCCAACACCGATGTCGACCAGTGCGTGGTCGAGCAGGAAGCTGCTCTCGAAGCCGCGGTAGCGAGTGTTCCAGCCGAGGAAGCCGATGCCGCGGGTGGCCATGTAGTCGGCGAGATAGTGCTCGGAGAAGTCGATCTGGTAGTGCGTGGCGATCATCGCCACCTTCGGCTTGCGGCCGACCCCGCGGTGGTAGAGCCCCTGGCACGGATGCCCGCCCGCACCGGCGCGCCTGGCGGTCGGCGAGTCCGCCCCGACGAACTCGCGCATCACCCCCGGTGTGCCCGACGAGGAGGAAGTTCTGGTCATGGGGGTGCCTGCTGGTCGACGGATTTATCCGAAACCTGCGCCGCTGCAGTGACTTTGACCAGCAGCGCGCGCGATGCGATCGTCATGGCAGTGCGAGGTCCGTTCCTCATTGCTCGAGAACTGGACCTGATGTTAGATTCAGTTGGCGTTCTTGGCCAGAGAATCGCCTAGGAGGCGCCGATGATCAGGCCCGACAACCCGAATTCCGAATTCGCACTCGGCGGAATCAACCATGTGGCGCTGGTGTGCTCGGACATGGCGCGGACCGTGGACTTCTACAGCAACATCCTCGGCATGCCGCTGATCAAATCGCTCGACCTGCCGGGCGGCATGGGGCAGCACTTCTTCTTCGACGCCGGAAACGGCGACTGTGTCGCGTTCTTCTGGTTCGCCGACGCCCCCGACCGGGTGCCCGGCATCTCCTCGCCGGAGGCCATACCCGGTATCGGTGACATCGTCAGCGCGGTGAGCACCATGAACCACCTGGCGTTCCATGTCCCCGCCGAGAAGTTCAACGAGTACCGCCAGCGGCTCAAGGACAAGGGTGTGCGCGTCGGCCCGGTGCTCAACCACGACGAGAGCCCCGCGCAGGTGTCCTCGACGCTGCATCCCGGCGTCTACGTGCGCTCGTTCTACTTCCTCGACCCCGACGGCATCACACTCGAATTCGCCTGCTGGACGAAGGAATTCACCGACAGTGACACCCGGACGGAGCCGAAGACCGCGGCCGACCGCAGGCCGCGGGTGACCGCCTAGTCCGCGAGCGCGTCGAGCATGGCCGTCAACCGGTCGACCAGCTGGTTGTCGTCGAACGCGAGCTGACCCGACAGCCACGCGGTCAGGGTCTGGGTGACACCGCCGACCACGAAGTGCGCCAGCGCCCTGGTGGCGTCGTTGGGTTCGGCGCCCAGGGCGCCGGCGTGCGCGAACGTCAACCCGACCATCAGCGAGAACGACTCGGCGCGTTTGCGCAGCACCACCGAGTTCGACAGGTGCGAGCTGAACACCAGCCGACCCACCCGCCGGTCGGCGGCGATGGTGCGCACGATGTTGGCCATCGCCGCGCGTGAACCCTCGCGCGGCGGTGCGGCGGCGACCGCGGCCTGCGTCGTGGTCGCGATGTCGGCGATCACCCAGTCGTACACCTGGCCGACGAAGTCGTCCTTGTCGGTGAAGCTCTCGTAGAAGTAGCGCACGCCCAACCCGGCCTCGGCGCAGATCGCGCGCACGGTCAGCTCGGCGGGGTCCTGGGCGCGGGCGCCGAGCAGGTCCAGACCGGCCTCCAGCAGCCGGCGCTTGCGTTGGGCCAGGCGGTCGGCCGCGTCGACACCGCGGTAGGGACGGACCTGTGCCATAGCGCCATCTTGACATCCGGGCCGGATCTTGACACCCGTCCACCGCGCGGAGCAGAATCAGGAAACAAGTGTTCTCACATTTGCGTGAAGGGGTGCCCATGATGGAACCGGTCGACCATGTCGGACGGGCGGTCAACGACGCGGTACTGCCCGACCGGCCGCTGAAGCGCAACGTGCCCGCCGGCGACGCCATGCTCGGCATCGGCCTGCTGTCGGGGCCCGCCAACGTGATCATGGAGCTGGCCCGGCCCGGCGTCGGCTACGGCGTCAAGGACAGCCGGGTCGAGTCCGGCCGCGCCGACCGCCACCCGATCAAGCGCGCCCGCACCACTTTCACCTACCTGGCCGTCGCGCTGGCCGGCAGCGAGGAGCAGAAGGCGACCTACCGGCGGGCGGTCAACCGCTCGCACGCGCAGGTGCACTCCCGGCCGGGCGACCCCGTGGAGTACAACGCGTTCGACAAGGAACTGCAGATGTGGGTGGCGGCGTGCCTGTACAAAGGCTTCGTCGACGTCTACCGGATCTTCGTCGGCGAGATGGACGACGAGTCGGCCGACCGGCACTTCGCCGAGGGCGCGGCGCTCGGCACGACGCTGCAGGTGCCCGCCGAGATGTGGCCCGCTGACCGCAAGGCGTTCGACGAGTACTGGCAGCAGTCGCTGGACAAGGTGCACATCGACGACGCGGTGCGCGAGTACCTGTGGCCGATCGCGGCCGGCCGCATCGGCAACCTCAAACCGCCGGCCTGGCTGCAGAAGCGCACCGACGCGGTGAACCTGTTCATCACCACCGGGTTCCTGCCGCAGCGGTTCCGCGACGAGATGGGCCTGCCCTGGGACGCGGACAAACAGCGCCGGTTCAACCGGATCATGTGGAACGTGGGCCGGGTCTACAACCGGATGCCGCGGTTCGTCCGGCAGTTCCCGTACAACGTGCTGCTCAAGGACCTCGACTGGCGCGTGCGCACCGGTCGCCCCCTTGTCTGAGCACCCGGCACAGGGACGCGGCGTACAAACGACGCATGCGTACCGATGACGACACCTGGGACATCACCACCAGCGTCGGCGCCACCGCCCTGTTCGTGGCGGCGGCCCGCGCGCTGGAGGCGCAGAAGCCCGACCCGGTAGCGGTGGACCCGCTGGCCGAGGTCTTCTGCCGCGCCGCCGGCGGCGAGTGGGCGGATTTGCTGGACGGTCGCGCGCCCGAGCACCCGCTGCGGTCGGAGTTCGGCGTCGATTTCGTCAACTTCCAGGCTGTGCGCACCCGGTATTTCGACGACTACTTCCGGGCCGCGTCGGCCGCCGGCGTGCGCCAGATCGTCCTGCTGGCCGCCGGCCTGGACTCGCGCGGATACCGGCTCGACTGGCCCGCCGGCACCGTGCTGTACGAGCTGGACCAGCCGCGGGTACTCGACTTCAAACGGCAGGCGCTGGCGGGCCGCCCGACGACCGCCGATCGCCGCGAGGTGGCCGTCGATCTGCGCGACGATTGGCCGAAGGCGTTGCGCGACAGCGGGTTCGACGCGACGGAGCCGTCGGCCTGGATCGCCGAGGGGCTGCTGATCTATCTGCCCGCCGCCGCGCAGCGGCAACTGTTCGCGGGCATCGACGCGCTGGCCGCGCCGGGCAGTCACGTCGCGGTCGAGGAGGCCGCGCCGATGGACGCCGCGACGTTCGCGGCCAAGCGGGCCGAGGAGCGGTCGGCCGGGGAGGACGGCTTCTTCACCCTGGTCTACAACGAGCAGCACGAGCCCGCCGCACAGTGGTTCGGTGCGCGCGGCTGGCACGCAGAGGCCACTGCGTTGCAGGACTGGCTACGCGGTAACGGCCGCCCGGTACCCGAGGCGGGGTCCGAGGCAGCGCTGATGACAGGAACAATTAGCCTGGTCAGCGCTATCAAAAGGTGAGGCGTATCACTCGTCGTTGATCCTCAGGTACGTCTGTACAGTTAGCTTAGTCAATGCTAACTTCGGGCGGAAAGTTAGCCTGCGAAACGACGGGGAGATCACGGCGCGTGCCGCTACCAACAGAATTTGCTGCGACTCCACGCGTCGACCACGACGTGGTGAGTCGGTTCGCCACGTGCTGCCGGGCCCTGGGCCTGTCCGTACATGACCGCAGGCGCCCGCCGGATCCGGCCGCGGCGCGTTCGGGCTTCGCCGAACTGACCCGGATCGCGCGCGAACAGTGCGACGCGTGGACCGGCCTGGCCGCCGCGGGCGACACCAGCCCCCGTGTACTCGAAGCCGTCTGGCAAACCGTTGCGACCGCCGGTGTGCTGCAACGCCACGTGCAACTGAACGACGGTGATCTGGCCTTCACCTACGACACCGGTCTCTACCTGCGGTTCGCCGCCTCCACCGCCGACGACTTCTGCCTGGCCTACGCGGTAACCCGCTGTGACGCAGGTGATTTCGCCGGGGCGGACCACCTGGTCGAACCGTTGATGACGCGTCGGCCACAGTGGCTGCAGGCCCGCTGGGTGCGCGCGGCCATCTACTACCGCACCGAACGCTGGTCCGACGTGGTGCGCCTGCTGACCCCGGTCGTCACCGACGACACGCTCGACGAAACCACCGCGCACGCGGTGCGGGTGGCGCTGGGCACCTCGCTGGCCCGCCTGGGCATGTTCGCCCCCGCCCTGTCGTACCTCGAGGAGCCGGCAGGCCCGATCGACGTCGCGACCGTCGACGGCACCCTGGTCAAGGCGCTGTCGCTGCGCGCCCAGGGCGAGGACCTCGACGCCGCCGACGTGCTGGCCGAGCTGTACGCGGCCAACCCGGAGAACAAAGAGGTCGAGCTCGCGCTTTCGGACAGCTCCTACGGGATCATCCCCACCAGCGCCGCGCGCATCGAGGGCCGCACCGACCCGTGGGATCCGGCCACCGAACCGACCGAGGCCGACTTCGTCGACCCGGGCGCCAAAGAGCGCAAGGCGCACCTGCTGGTCGAGGCGGAGGCCGAACTCGCCGAGTTCATCGGCCTCGAAGAGGTCAAGTACCAGGTGGCCCGGCTGAAGAGCTCGGTGGCGATGGCGCTGCGCCGCCAGGAACGCGGGCTGACCGTCGCGCAGCGCACCAACCACCTGGTGTTCGCGGGCCCGCCCGGTACCGGTAAGACCACGATCGCGCGCGTCGTCGCCAAGATCTACTGCGGCCTGGGCATCCTGCGCAAGGAGACGGTCCGCGAGGTGCACCGCGCCGACCTGATCGGCCAGCACATCGGTGAGACCGAGGCCAAGACCAACGCGATCATCGACAGCGCGCTCGACGGCGTGCTGTTCCTCGACGAGGCCTACGCGCTGGTGTCCACCGGCGCCAAGAACGACTTCGGGCTGGTCGCCATCGACACGCTGCTGGCGCGGATGGAGAACGACCGCGAGCGCCTCGTGGTGATCATCGCCGGCTACCGCAAGGACCTCGACGCGTTCCTCGACACCAACGAGGGCCTGCGCTCGCGGTTCACCCGCAGCATCGACTTCCCGTCCTACACCCCGCACGAACTCGTCGAGATCGCGGTGCGGATGGCCGAAAAGCGCGACAGCGTCTTCGAACCGGCCGCGCTGGCGCACATGGAGGCGCTGTTCGGCCAGCTCGCCGCGGCCACCACCGCCGACGCCGCCGGGGTGCAGCGGCGCAACCTCGACATCGCCGGTAACGGCCGTTTCGTCCGTAACCTCGTCGAGCGCTCCGAGGAGGAGCGCGAGTACCGCCTCGACCACGCCCCACAACTGGGCCAGGACCACGATTTCACCGATGAAGAGCTGATGACCATCACCGACGAGGACGTCACCAAGTCCGCCATCCCGCTGCTGCGCGGGCTCGGCCTGACGGTGTCCGAATGACCAGCCAGGACGAGAACGACCGCCGCGCGTTCACCTCCCGCACCCCGACCAACCACAACCCCGACCGGGTCGTGTACCGCCGCGGGTTCGTCACCCGCCACCAGGTGTCGGGGTGGCGGTTCGTCATGCGCCGCATCGCCTCCGGGGTCGCGCTGCACGACACCCGGATGCTGGTCGACCCGCTGCGCACCCAGACCCGCTCCGTGCTCGTCGGCGCGCTGGTGCTGATCACCGGGCTGGCCGCGTGCTTCGTGTTCTCGCTGATCCGCCCGGGCGGGGTCGCGGGCAACGACGCGATCCTGGCCGACCGCACCACCTCCGCGCTGTACGTCCGCCTCGGCGACGCCGTGCACCCGGTGCTGAACCTGACCTCGGCGCGGTTGATCGCGGGCCGCCCCGACAACCCCACCCAGGTCAAGACCAGTGAGATCGACCAGTTCCCGCGCGGGAACCTGGTCGGGATCCCCGGTGCGCCGGAACGCATGGTGCAGAACACGACTCGCGACGCCGAGTGGACCGTGTGCGACGGCGTGTCCGGCCCCGCGTCGGGGGTGACGCTGATCGCCGGTTCGGTCACTGACGGCGGCGAGCGCGCGAAACCGTTGGCCGACAACGGCGCCGTGCTCGTCAGCAACCCGAGCGGACCCAACGCCGGCACCTGGCTGCTGTGGGACGGCAGGCGCAGCCCGATCGACCTGGCCGACCGCGCGGTCACCAGCGCGCTCGGGCTGGGCACCGCGCCCGACGTCCGCCCGATCGCGCCCGGACTGTTCAACGCGGTGCCCGAGGCGCCCGCCCTGAGCCCGCCCGCGATCCCCGGTGCCGGTGAGCCGCCGGCCTTCCCGCTGCCGGCGGCCGCACCCGTCGGTTCCGTAGTCGCGTCGTACGCCGCGGACAACACGCTGCGCCACTACGCGGTGCTCCGCGACGGGTTGCAGCCGATCTCACCGGTGCTGGCGACGATCATGCGCAACACCAACTCGTTCGGCCTCGACCAGCCGCCGCGGCTGGGCGCCGACGACGTCGCCCGGTTGCCGGTGGCGACCGACATCGACACGAACGCCTATCCGGCCGAACCGCTTTCGCTCGTCGACGCCACCGACGCACCGTTGACGTGCGCACAGTGGTCGCGGCCCGCCGACGCCACCAGCGCGACCGTGAACCTGCGCTCCGGTGTCACGCTGCCGATCGCCGAGGGCCTGCGCACCGTCGCGCTGGTCAGCGCCGGCTCGGGCGCCACCGCCGACCACGTCGTGCTCACCCCCGGGCAGGGCTACCTGGTGCAGAGCGTCGGCCAGGACGGCGGCGGTGCGGCGAGCCCGCAGGCCGGCGGAGCCTACTTCTGGCTCAGCGACACCGGCGTGCGCTACGGCCTCGACGAGGACGCCGACGACAAGGCGATCTCCGCGCTCGGACTCACCGAGCCCGCAGTCCCGATTCCGTGGTCGCTGCTGAGCCAGTTCGCGCCCGGCCCGACGCTGTCGCGTTCCGACGCGTTGCTGGCGCACGACGGGCTCGCCGCCGACCCACGCCCCGCTGTCATAAGGGAGACCCCGTAGTGAGCCGGCTGATTTTCCAGGCGCGTCGCCGCATTCCGGCGCCGACGACGCGCAAGGGCACCATCACCATCGAACCGCCGCCCGAACTGCCGCGGATCGTGCCGCCGTCGCTGCTGCGCCGGGTGCTGCCCTATCTGATCGTCATCCTGATCGTCGGCATGATCGTGGCCCTGGTGGCCACCGGCATGCGGATGATCTCGCCGACGACGCTGTTCTTCCCGTTCGTGCTGCTGCTGGCTGCCACCGCGCTGTACCGCGGCACCGACAACAAGATGCGCACCGAGGAGGTCGACGCCGAACGCGCCGACTACCTGCGCTACCTGTCGGTGGTGCGCGACAACATCCGCGCCCACGCCGCCGAGCAGCGCACTGCGCTGGAGTGGTCGCACCCGGATCCCGAGCTGCTGATCGACGTGCCCGACACCCGCAGACAGTGGGAGCGTGACCCGCACGACGCCGACTTCCTGGTGGTCCGCACCGGACTGCACGACGCCCCGCTGAACGCCACCCTGCGGGTCAAGGACAGTGCGGACGAGGTCGACCTGGAACCCGTGTCGCACAGCACGTTACGTGGACTGCTCGACGTCCAGCGCACGGTGCGCGCGGTACCGGCCGGGCTGGATCTGGGCAAGGTCTCGCGGGTCACCGTGCTCGGGGACGCCGACGACGTCCGGGGCGCGGTGCGCGCCTGGCTGGCGCAGGCGGTCACGTGGCACGACCCCGCGGTGCTCGGCGTCGCGCTGCTCGCGCCGGACATCGAGAGCGACGACTGGTCCTGGCTGAAGTGGTTGCCGCACAACGACGTTCCCGGGGCCGTCGACGGTGCCGGGCCGGCGCGCTACCTGGCAAGCGATGTCGGTGAGCTGCGGACACTGCTGGCGGCGGCGCTCGACGACCGGCCCCCGTTCGGCGGTGACGCCGAGGCCGGGCTCAAGCACCTGATCATCGTCGTGGACGACCCCGACGTCGACCCCGCGGCGCTGGTGCCGCGCGGCGGCCTGGCCGGTGTCACGGTGATCCACCGCGCCGCCGAAGAACCGCACCGCGAGCAGTACCCAGACCCCGAGCGGCCGATCCTGCGGGTGGGCGACGGCAAGCTGGAGCGCTGGCAGACCGGCGGCTGGCAGCCGTATGTCGACGACGCCGACCACCTCGACGTGGGCACGGCCCGCCACATCGCACGGCGGCTGTCGCGGTGGGACTCCAACCCCAGCCATGCGCGGACCAGCAGCGCGGGAGTGGCGACGTTCACGACGCTGCTCGGTATTCCGGACGCCGCCGCGCTCGACGTGGCGAGCCTGTGGGCGCCGCGTGCGCGGACCGACGAACTGCGGGTGCCGATCGGCATCACCGCGACCGGCGAACCGCTGGTCTTCGACCTCAAGGACGAGGCCGAGGGCGGGATGGGTCCGCACGGCCTGATGATCGGTATGACCGGTTCGGGCAAGTCGCAGACCCTGATGTCGATCCTGTTGTCGCTGTTGACCACCCACTCCGCCGACCGGCTGATCGTGATCTACGCCGACTTCAAGGGCGAGGCAGGCGCCGACATCTTCCGCGACTTCCCGCAGGTGGTCGCGGTCATCTCGAACATGGCCGAGAAGCGGTCGCTGGCCGACCGGTTCGCCGACACCCTGCGCGGTGAGGTGGCCCGCCGTGAGCAGCTTCTGATGGAGGCCGGCCGCCGCGTGCAGGGCAGCGCCTTCAGCTCGGTGCGCGAGTACGAGGCCGCCATCGCCGACGGCCACGACCTGCCGCCGATGCCCACGCTGCTGGTGGTCGCCGACGAGTTCTCGTTGATGCTCGCCGACCATCCCGAGTACGCCGACCTGTTCGATTACGTTGCGCGCAAGGGTCGTTCGTTCCGGATCCACATCCTGTTCGCGTCCCAGACCCTGGACGTCGGCCGGATCAAGGACATCGACAAGAACACCTCGTACCGCATCGGGCTCAAGGTCGCCAGCCCCGCAGTCAGCCGCCAGATCATCGGCGTCGAGGACGCGTTCCACATCGAGGCCGGACCCGAGCACAAGGGTGAGGGATACCTGGTGCCGACCCCGGGCGCGATGCCGGTCAAGTTCCGCAGCACCTACGTCGACGGCATCTACGACCCGCCGCGGGCCGAGAAAACCGTTGTCGTGCAGTCGGTCCCGGTGCCGCAGCCGTTCACCGCCGGGCACGTCGAGGCACCCGCCGACACGGTGATCGTCTCGGATCCGGCCGCGCACGAGGACCGTCCGCCGCGCAAGCTGATCGCCACCATCGGCAGCCAGTTGGCCCACTACGGGCCCAAGGCGCCGCGGCTGTGGCTGCCGCCGCTGGAGGAGCCGATCCCGCTCGACGAGCTGCTGGCCCGCACCGGTGTGCCCGAGCGTCAGTGGCGCTGGCCGCTCGGTGAGATCGACCGGCCCTTCGCGATGCGGCGTGACCCGTTGATCTTCGACGCCACGTCCGCGGCGGCGAACCTGCTGATCCACGGCGGCCCGAAATCCGGTAAGACCACGGCGCTGCAGACGTTCATCCTGTCGGCGGCCGCGCTGCACTCGCCGCGCGACGTGACGTTCTACTGCCTGGACTACGGCGGCGGTCAACTGCGTCCGCTGGCCGACCTCGCGCACGTCGGCAGCGTGGCCTCACCGCTGGAGCCCGAACGCATCCGGCGCACCTTCGGCGAGCTCGAACAGCTGCTGCGGGCGCGTCAGGCGCGCGGTCACAACGGCAACAACGGCGACCGGCGCGACGAGTACGGCGAGGTGTTCCTCGTCATCGACAACCTGTACGCGTTCAGCCGCGACAACACCGACACGTTCAACACGCGGAACCCGTTGCTGGCCAAGGTGACCGAGCTGGTGAACACCGGCATGTCGTACGGCATCCACGTGGTGGTCACGACGCCGAACTGGCTCGAGGTGCCGCTGGCGATGCGCGACGGACTCGGCCTGCGGCTCGAACTCAAGCTGTCCGATGCGCGCGACAGCAACGTGCGGATCACCGGCGCGCTGCGCAGGCCCGCCGAGGCGGTCCCGGCCGACCAGCCGGGCCGCGGCCTGACCATGGCCGCCGAGCACTTCCTGTTCGCCGAACCGTCGCTGTCCGACATCGCGGTGATCAACGCCCGCCATCAGGGTGTCACCGCACCGCCGGTGCGGCTGCTGCCCAGCGAACTGGCACCCTCCGCGGTGGCCCCGCTCTATCCCGCTCCCGAGCGGGTGGTCATCGGTCAGCGCGAGGAGGACCTGGCCGCGGTGCCGGTGGCGTTCGACGAGAACCCGCTGCTGATGGTGTTCGGCGACGCCAAGTCCGGAAAGACCACGCTGCTGCGCCATCTCATCCGCACCATCCGCGAACACTCCACGCCCGATCAGGTCGCGTTCACGGTGATCGACCGCCGGCTGCACCTGGTCGACGAACCGCTGTTCGAGGACAACGAGTACACCCCGAACATCGACCGGATCACCCCGGCGATGCTCGGCCTGTCCGCGTTGCTCGAAAAGCGCCGTCCGCCCGCGGGTCTGAGCCCGCAGGAGTTGGCGAACTGGAACTACCGCACCGCCGACGGCGGCCAGATCCACTACCTGATCATCGACGACGTCGACCAGATCCCGGATGCGCCCGCAGTCAGCGGCCCCTTCGTCGGACAGCGTCCCTGGACCGGGATCATCGGGCTGCTCTCGCAGGCCAGCGAGCTCGGCATGCGGGTGATAGTGACCGCGCGCGCAACAGGTTCGGCGCACGCGTTGATGACCGCACCACTGTTGCGCCGCCTCAACGAGCTGCAAGCCGCCATACTGATGCTGTCGGGCAATCCGCAGGACAGCGGGAAGATCAGGGGACACCGGTTCCGCCGATTGCCACCCGGTCGCGCGATGCTGCTCGATGACGGTGACACCCCCACGTTCCTGCAACTGGTCAACCCCGTCGCCGATGCTGTTCCCGGTGGTCCGGGCAACAGAGGAAGGGAGTACAACTGATGACTCTGCGCGTCGTTCCGGAGGGGCTGGCAGCGGCCAGCGCCGCCGTGGAGGCACTGACCGCGCGGCTGGCGGCCGCCCACGCCGCCGCCGCACCCGCGGTGAGCGCTGTGGTGCCGCCCGCCGCGGACGCGGTGTCGCTGCAGACCGCGGCGAGCCTGAGCGCCCACGGCATGCAGCACAACGCGGTGGCCGCCCTGGGCGTCGAAGAACTCGGCCGCTCCGGTGTGGGGGTCGGCGAATCCGGCACCAGCTACGCCGTCGGCGATGCCACCGCGGCGGCGACCTACCTGGTGGCCGGTAGCTGATCATGACGGCTCCCGTCTGGATGGCGTTACCGCCCGAGGTGCACTCGGCGATGCTGAGCAGTGGACCCGGGCCGGGTTCGCTGCTGGCCGCCGCCGCCTCGTGGCAGTCGCTGGCGACGGAATACTCCTCTGCCGCCGCCGAGTTGACGGCCATCATGGGGGCGGTGCAGGGCGGTGCCTGGGAGGGGCCCAGCGCCGAGCAGTACGTGGCCGCGCACACGCCGTACCTGGCGTGGCTGGCGCAGGCCAGCGCCAACAGCGCCGCGGCCGCGGTGCAGCACGAGACCGCCGCCGCCGCATACACGACGGCGCTGGCGACGATGCCGACGCTCGGCGAGTTGGCGGCCAACCACGCCACCCACGCGGTGCTGCTGGCGACGAACTTCCTCGGCATCAACACGATTCCGATCGCGCTGAACGAAGCCGACTACGTGCGGATGTGGATTCAGGCGGCCACCACGATGAGCACGTATCAGGCGGTGTCAGGTGCGGCGGTCGCGGCGACCCCGATGACGACGCCTGCGCCGATGCTGCTGACTCCCGGTGTCGGAGAGGCCGGTTCGGCCGGCGCCGATGTCCAGCAGATGTTCGCCCAGGCCACCGCGGCGGACTCCGGGTCGGGTCTGAACGCCTCGAACGCGATCACCGACCTGCTCGAGCAGTACATCCGGTCGCTGGTCGGCGGCGACCTGATCCTGGACTTCCTGCAGGACCCGATCGGCAACCTGGAACAGATGCTGGTCGCGTTCGCGACGAATCCCTCTGCGGCCCTTGTCACATACGGCCCGCTGCTGTTCGCGGTCGGCTACCAGGCGTTCTTCCAGCCGGTCGGCTGGACCTTCTGGACCGTGGTGGCGACGTCGCCGGCGTGGGCGCCGTCGCTGCTCGCGCTCGGGCTGATCGCGCTGGGGTTCATCAACCAGGCGCCGCCGCCGGAGCCCGCCGCCGAACCGGCACCCGAACCGGCCGCCGCGCCCGCGCAGGCCCAGCGCGCCGACCCGATGCCGCTGGCCACCACCGTCGCCCCGACGGTGCCGACCGCGCCCGGCGCACCCGGCGGCATGTCCGTCGGCGCCGGTGCCGCCCCGGCCCCGGCGCCGGCCGCGCCCGGTGTCGCCGCCGTGGTTCCGTACGCGGTCGCGGGCCCGGACCCCGGCGAGGGCTTCACCCCGACGCTGCGCGACAGCACCAGCGCCAAGGCGCCGGCCAGCGACATCGCGGCCTCGTCGGCTGCAGCGGCGGTGGCCTCGTCGCTGGCCAAGCGCAAGGCGCGGCGCCGGCGCACCCAGCCGATCCACGAACGTCAGTACGCCGACGCGTACCTCGACTACGAACCCGAAGAGGACGACACCCCGCCGGAACCGGCGCGCAAACCCTCGGTCGCGGCGTCCGAACGCGGGGCGGGCACCGTCGGGTTCACCGGCGCCGCAACGAAATCCGACACCGAACAGGCGGCGGGGCTCACCGAGCTCGCCGGCGACCCGTTCGGCGGCGGACCCACCGAACCCCTGTTGCCGGGCGATTGGGACGACAAGGGGGGAGAGCGCGACTGAGCACCCGACCATCAAGACCGAATCCGTAACTCACGAACCACTATCCGAAAGGAATCCAGATGAGCCTTCTCGACGCTCACATCCCCCAACTCGTCTCGTCGGAGGCGGCGTTCGCGGCCAAGGCGGCGCTGATGCGCAGCACCATGGCCCAGGCCGAGCAGGCCGCGCAGTCCTCGCAGGCGTTCCACATCGGCGAGTCGTCGGCCGCGTTCCAGGCCGCACACGCCCGGTTCCTCGAGGTGTCGGCGAAGATCAACTCGCTGCTCGACGTCGCGCAGATCAACCTCGGTGACGCCGCGGGCACCTACGTCGCGCAGGACGCCGCCGCCGCGAGCACCTACACCGCCATCTGATTTCCGAACTGACTCAGGGGAGTACCGATGTCTCAGATCATGTACAACTACCCGGCGATGCTGGCGCACGCGGGTGAGATGGCCGGCTACGCGGGAGCGATGCACGCCGTGGGCGCCGACATCGCCAGCGAGCAGGCCGCGTTGGCCGGCGCGTGGCAGGGCGACACCGGCATGACGTACCAGGCCTGGCAGGCGCAGTGGAACACCGCGCTCGAGGAACTGGTGCGCGCGTACCGGTCGATGGCCGCCACCCACGAACAGAACACGATGGCGATGAGCGCCCGCGATGCGGCCGAAGGCGCCAAATGGGGCGCCTGAGCCACGGTGGCCGCTAACGCAGTCGAGCTGACCGCGGAGCAGGCCTGGTTCGTCGCCGACCGCACGGGCGTCGGGGGTTATCCCTGGGTCCTTGCCGTCACCCCGCCGTACAGCGACCTCGCGGCGCGCGGGCGCGTCGAGACCAGGTTGACTGCGGAGCTGGTCGAGCTTGGGGTGATGTCCGCGGACGGCACCGTCAACAATGCTGTGCGCCAATGGGTCACGACGACATGCCGGGCACGGCGCTGGCTGGAGCTGCGCTTCGTCCGGGGCGCCGGCAGCATGCTGCGCGGCCACGTCGGACGCCGCGACGACGCGACCGTCGTCGCGCTGCGCAGCGGCGGGCTGGTCACGCTGACCGCGCTCGATCTGCACCATCCGCAGGCGCTGGTGCCGGTGCTGACCGCCGGGCTGTCCGGCCGGGCACCGGCGCGGTTCGACGAGTTCGCGATCCCCGCGCGGATCGGGGCCCGCGCCGACGAGCAGCTGCGCAACGGTGCGGAACTGGCCGAGGTCATCGAGTTCCTCGGCGTTCCGCCCAGCGCGCGCGCCGTCGTGGAGGCCGCGTACTCGACCGACCGCAGCTACGTCGAGGTGGTGGCAGGCGACCACCGCGACGGCCACCGCATCAGCACCGATGTCGGCGTCAGCGTCGTCGACACCCGGGAAGGTCGCGTGCTGGTGCACCCGTCGAAGGCGTTCGACGGGGAGTGGGTGTCGACGTTCACCCCCGGCACGCCGCACGCGATCGCCACCGCGGTCGAGCGGCTCACCGCAACACTTCCCGACGGGGTGTGGTTCCCCGACGTGACTTTGACCCGAGACTTCGACTCTCAACACAGAACGGAACATCAATGGCAGACAGTCCAATGACGGGCGCAACACTGGCGGCGTCGCCGTCGATGCCCATCGTCAGGGTCGCGGTGCTCGCCGCCGGTGAACCCGGCGGCCGGATCACGGACATGGCGTTGCCCACCGAACTCCCGCTGCGCGAGATCCTGCCCGCCGTGCGGCGCATGGCGATGCCGTCGGACGAGGAGTACGACGACACCGCCCCGGTTGCGCTGTCGCTCGCCCCGATCGGTGGTGCGCCGTTCAGCCTCGACGCCACCCTGGACACCGTCGGCGTGGTCGACGGCGACCTGCTCGCGCTGCAGACGCTGCCGGCAGGTCCGCCCGCCCCGCGGATCGTCGAGGACATCGGCGACGCCGCGGTGATCTTCTCGACGGCACGCGAAAAGCCCTGGAGCGCAGCACACATCCAGCGTGGCGCGACCGTCGCGGTGATCGCGCTGATCCTGATCGCCACCGCGTTCGGCACCGTGCACCGTGCGGTCACCGGCGGCTTCGCCGGGCTGATCGCCACCACGGCCGTCGCTCTGCTGACCGTGCTGGCGGCGCTGCTGACGTGGGGCCGGTCCGCGCGCCTGGGAACGGTGCTCGCGGTGACCGCCCTGGTGCCGATCGCCGCGGCGCTCGCGCTCGCGGTACCGGGTGACTTCGGGCCCTCGCAGGTCCTGCTCGCCGGCGCCGGTGTGACCGCCTGGTCGATCATGAGCATCGTTGTCGCGCAACGCGCCATCGCCTTGTTCACCGCGGCGACAGTGGTCGGGTTCGGCGCGGTGGTGACCGCGGGCGCGGCCACGATCTGGACGCTGAACGCGACGATCGTCGGGTCGCTGCTGATCGTGCTGGCGCTGATCGTCACGGTGCAGGCCGCGCAGTTCTCCGCGATGTGGTCGCGGCTACCGGTGCCCGTCATCCCCGCACCCGGTGACCCGACACCGGCCCCGCCGTCGCTCAAGGTGCTGCAGGACCTGCCGCGCCGGGTCCGCATCAGCGACTCGCACCAGACCGGCTTCATCGCCGGTGGCGTTGCGCTCTCCACCGCCGGTGTGACGATTCTGGCTGCCCCGCAGGGCGTTTCGAACTGGGTTTGGTATGTGGTGGCCGCGGTGGCGTTGGGCTCTGTGCTGCGCGCCCGGGTGTGGGACGCCGCGCTGTGCAAGGCGTGGCTGCTCGCGGCGCCGTTCCTGATCGCGACCGCACTTCTGGTCGCGTTCGCGGTGGACGGCCGCTACACCGAGGCGTGGTGGGCGCTGCTGGCGATCGCCGTGCTGACCGTGGTGTTCGTGTTGGCCGCGGCGTTCCCGCGGCTCGCCGAGCCCGACACCTACTCGCTGCCGATGCGCCGTCTGGTCGGGTTCCTGGCCTCGGCGGTCGACGCGTCGGTGATCCCGGTGCTGGCGTACCTGGTCGGGCTGTTCGCGTGGGTGCTCAATCGATGAGGCAAAGGTGATCGGCGTCCGACTGCGCAGCGCGGTCGCGACGACGGCCGTGACGCTGATCGTCGCCGGTTTGAACGTCCCTGCGGCGCAGGCGATGACGCCGCCACAGGTGGATCCCGCGGTGCCGCCGCCCTCGGGCGCGGCGGGCCCCGTCGAAGCGATGGCCCAGCGGGGGCAGTGCGTGACGACCGGGGTGCTGCCCGGCACCGATCCCGGTGCGCCGTCGGCGAACCAGAGGCTGCTCAACCTCGACGGCGCCTGGAAATACAGCCGTGGCGCCGGTCAACTCGTCGCGGTCATCGACACCGGCGTCCAGCCGGGACCGCGGTTGCCCGATGTGGATCCGGGCGGCGACTTCGTCGAGTCGACCGACGGCCTGACCGACTGCGACGGACACGGCACGCTGGTGGCCGGCCTCATCGCCGGCAAGCCCGGACCCGACGGGTTCTCCGGCGTGGCGCCCGACGCGCGGATCTTGTCGATCCGGTCGACGTCGGCGCATTACGCGCCGCGGGTGACGCAGGAGAACCCGGCCAGGGCCAGGGTGGTGCTCGACGTTGCGACGTTGGCGCGCGCCGTGGTTCGCGCGGCCGACCTCGGGGCGCGGGTGATCAACATCTCGGCGGTCACCTGTCTGCCCGCGACCGAAGACGTCAACCAGGCCGAGCTCGGCGCCGCGCTGCGCTACGCCGCGGTCGACAAGGACGCGGTGATCGTCGCCGCGGCCGGCAACAACAAGGCGGGCCTGAACCCGGGATCGGCGTGTCCGTCGAACCCGCTGTCGGATCCCGGACGTCCCGAGGATCCGCGCAACTGGGCCAGCGTGACGTCGGTGTCGATCCCGTCGGCGTGGCAGCCGTACGTGCTCTCGGTCGGCTCGTTGGGCCCGACCGGACGCGCGTCGGACTTCACGATGGCCGGTCCCTGGGTGGGCATCGCCGCGCCCGGGCAGAACATCGCCTCGGTGGGCAACGCCGACGGTGGCGGCCTGGCCAACGCGGTGCCCGACGCGCAGGGCCGGCTGTACCCGCTGAACAGCTCGAGCTTCGCGGCGGCCTATGTGTCCGGCGTTGCGGCGCTGGTGCGCAGCAGGTTTCCGGATCTGACCGCCGAACAGGTCAGGGACCGTCTCGTCGCGGGTGCGCAGGGCGCGGCCCGGGCACCGTCGAACCTGACCGGCGCCGGACTGGTCGATCCCGTGGCATCGTTGACGTGGGATGTCAGCGCCGCTGTCGGAGAAGACGGTGACACCGGACCGCAGCCGATCGCCGCACCCGAAGCACCCGCCCCGCAGGACGCCACGCCGCGCATCGTCGCGTTCGTCGGCACCGGCGTGCTCGCAATACTCGCCGTGTTAGCGATTGTGGTGGCCAGGCGGAAGAACTCAGACCCTCAGACGGAGGCATCGTGACCCTACGACTTGCAGTGGCCGCGTTGGCGATTGTGCTGACCGCCATGGCGTATCCGTGGCAGACGACGGTCGACTGGTGGATCCTCGGCGTGGGTGCCGCGGTCGTCATCGTGGCGCTTGCCTGGTGGCGCGGCCAGTTCCTGACCACGATGGTCGCGCGGTGGTTCGCGCTGTGGCGGCGCAACCGCGGTCGTCTGCCGGCACCGAACCCCGAGCAGACCACGGTGGTGCTGCGGGTGGACGACCCGGCCGGTCGCGGGGTCGCGCTTGCCGTGCTGGCCGGCTACGTCGAGCGGTTCGGCCTGCGCAGCGAGAAGGTACGTGTGACCAACCGCGCCAGCGCCGGTGTCAGCGACACGTGGGTGAGCCTGACGCTGGACGCCCGCACCAATCTCAGTGCGCTGCAGGCACGCTCGAAAGATCTGCCGTTGCACGACACGGCGGCGATCGCGGCCCGTCGGCTCGCCGACCACCTGCGCGAGACCGGGCTCGATGCGACGATCGTCGATTCGGTTCCCGCGCCCCTCGAAGGGTGGGAGCGGGAGACGTGGCGCGGTGTGCACGACGAACGCGGCTTCATCTCGGTCTACGCCCTCGCCGTCGACGAACGTCTCGGCGAACGGCTGGCGCAGGCCTGGTCTGATCTGGCCGAAACCTGGACGGCCATCGAATTCAGCGGCACCGCAACGCGACCCACCGTCGCCGCGGTGTGTGCCGTCCGGACACCAGAACCCGGCGGTGATGCACCGCTGCCGGGGCTGATCGACCAGCGTGGCGCGCAGGGTCCGCTGCTGACCGCGCTCGATCCTGCTGCGACCGGCCGGCTGGGTGTGCCCGGTGCGCCGCTGCGCGCCGAGCTGCTGGACACGTTGGGGTGGCCGGCAGGGACGGCGGCGCAGGTCAGTCGAACATGAAATCGCGCATGAACCGGGTCATCCGGCGCAGGTAGTCCGGCTGGCTGACGTGCAGGATGTGGTTGCCGGGAAACCAGTGGAACGCGCACCGGTCCCAGTGTTCCCACAGCATCTCCGCCTGATGCGGAGGGGCGAGCCGGTCACCGAGCCCGGTGATGATCAGCCGGCGGTCCTTCGGAACCAGCGGGACGTAGTTCAGCGGTGACGAGTACAAGGTCGCTGCACCGGTGAGGTCGGAATCCGTGTTGGACAGCAGGTTTCGTAACGCCACCACCTTGTTGGCGGGAAACCATTCGTCGACGGTCTGGTCGGGGGCCACCACCGGGACATTCGGGATGACGGCCTGGATGCGGTCGTCGACGCTGGCGATCAGCGCCGACGTGTAGCCGCCCAGCGACATCCCGGTCAGCGCGATGCGGTCGACCCCGGTAAATTCGAGATAGTCGATGATCGAGCGGAAGTCGTGCACCGCCTGGGCCATCGCCTCGGCGAATCCGGAGAACCCGTTGGCGAAGAAGCCGTGACCGCTGAACGGCGAACCCTTCTCGGCTCGGCGACCGTGAAACGGCATGGTGTACAACAGCACGTCGTAGCCGGACCGGAAGAACCAGGGCAGCGAGAAGAACAACCCGTTGAACAGGTACGGCGAACCCATGAATCCGTGGATCAGGCACAGCGTCGGGTGCGGGCCGTCGTCGTGGCGCCAGTGCTGGGCGTGCACAACATTGTTGCGGGTGAAGGAGCGGCACTGGGCGCGCAGCGCCGGGTTGACCGCGGTGAAGCTGCTGTTGAAGCGGATGTTGTGGACGCGGCCCTTGGCGATCCACTCGGCGACCGGGTTGGCGGTGCGCGACGACACCCGCGGGACGTCCGACGGCGCCGGGAACGACCGGGTTGGGTCCTTGGCCTCGGCCAGGTCGGCGTAGAACTCCAGTTGTTCGCGTTCGGCACGCGACTGTGAGCGGCTCAGACCACCGGCCAGGGTGGGCAGCATCGTGGTCGCGAGCAACGAGGCGATCGCCGTGCGCAGGCCGAGGTCGGCGACGGCCGAGGCGTCGACGATGAAGCGTTGGCGCGCGGTGAGGTCGATCCGGCGGGGCAGCCCGCGGGCGGTGGCGTCGGCGCCGGGGACGTCGGGCACCGGGATCGGCGGATCAACCGGGTTCACGTCCACGTGCGAATGGTAACCCGCAGTGACCTGACGCAGTAACGGTGCAGACTGAGGCGTATGTGGAACCCTGACGCGTATCTGGCCTTCGCCGATCAGCGCGGACGCCCGTTCTTCGACCTGATGGCGTGTGTCAACGCCGACGACCCGCGGCGGGTGGTCGATCTCGGCTGCGGACCGGGCAATCTGACCGCGACGCTCGCGCAGCGGTGGCCGCGCGCGGTGATCGAGGCGTGGGACAGTTCACCGGAGATGGTGGCCGCGGCGCGGGACCGGGGTCTGGACGCGCGGGTGGGCGATGTCCGCGAGTGGAGCCCGGCGCCGGACACCGCGGTCGTGGTCAGCAACGCGACGCTGCATTGGGTGCCCGATCATCAGGCGCTGATGGTCCGGTGGGCACGGGAGTTGGCGACCGGGTCGTGGATCGCGGTGCAGGTGCCGGGGAATTTCGATGCGCCGTCACACCGGGCGGTGCGCGAACTCGCGCGCAGTGACCGATGGGCAGAGCCGTTGCACGATTTCCCGTTTCGTGAAGGACAGGTGGAGGATGCGGTCGGATACGCGGGGCTGCTCGTCGACGCCGGCTGTGCCGTCGACGCCTGGGAGACCACGTACGTCCACGAGCTCAGCGGGGAGAACCCGGTGCTCGAGTGGATCACCGGAACCGCGCTGCGACCGCTGAACAGTCGTCTCACGGATCTCGAATGGGAGCAGTTCCGCGCGGAGCTGATCCCGCTGCTGGCCGCGGCGTACCCTAGGCGTCCGGACGGTCGGACGTTGTTCCCGTTCCGGCGGATCTTCGTGGTGGCGCAGGTCGGTTGATCACGTTGGTAGGCAGTGACGTTCGGCTTCTTTTCGGTAGCGGTCTACCCATTCGTCGGAGCGTTGGTCAGCCTGCCGCTCGAGTACCGGCGCCGGTGCCAACCGCCGGTCGAGGCCGAGCGCTTCGAGGACGTCGCCCACAACCTGGGTGAGGTTGCGCCACAGCACCGGATACGGGACCTCCATCGGCGCGACCCCTTCCTCGGCGAACCAGTTCCGCCAGCCTTCCTCTTGTGCCCGCAGCATGGTGACCACATGGGCGATCGCGCCGGCGTGGTACTCGGCGCGTGCATCGCGCACCGGGTCGGGCCGGCCGCGCCACACCCGGGTCTGGACTGCGCGCCAGAACGAGACCGCCTGTGACACGACGTCGGGGCGGTAGACGTGCACCAGGAGCGGGTCGCTGCCGATCACGTCGCGGATTGCCGACAACAGCCCGGTGCCGGAGCGGTCGGGGAGCCCTTCGGCGCGCTCGAGCAGCAGCGACGTCTGGTTCCACATCAGCTTGCCGCCCCAGACGCCGTTGGGGGTGCGGCCGACCGTGCGGACGTAGTCGCGCCAGATCTCCGGCGGCGCGAGGTCGGGTTTACCGTCGTCGAGTGGATCGAGCAGGCGCAGGATGGATGCGTCGTCGACGCCCTCGAACCACTGCCGCGGCTGAGGGGACTGGCTGGTGGTCGGCAAGTACTGGAAGAACTCTGCGGGCTCCCCGGCGACACCTGTCGCGCGCAGCGACTCCACGAGCAGGGTGCTGCCGCTGCGCTGTGAGGCCAGGACGAGATACGCCGTCGGGTGAGTCGACATCGGCGCAGCTTAGCGGTACGTCGATCATATTGCGCGCCAGCTAGTTTCGATCATTGTGAGGGAAATTATCGGTTGTGTTCGTCCTCTATGCCGCGCTCCGCTGCGATGCCCGAGCGGCTGGTGACGGTGGGACCGTGGATACGTAGATAGGTTTCGGTGTAGCGCTCGGAAATCCGCGTGCCTGCGAACTCGGACGGGATGACGTCGTTGGTCCTGACCCGCCAGTCGTTGAGTAGCAGCGCGAGTTCGTCGGCGACCGCTTCGATCCGGGCCGCACGCTCGCCGACGAGCAGGTTGTGCGCTTCGGTGGGGTCGACGGTCAGGTCGTAGAGTTCCCGGGCCGGCCGCGGTGAGCCCACCCGCGGCGCCACGGCGCGGCCGGGGGCGCTGTCGGCGATGTCCCAGGGCAGATCCAACAGTGGACGGGCCGCGTAGTTTTCGATGTAGCTGTAGTCCTTCGTGCGCACGGCGCGGATGGGATCGAACGAGTCGTGGTAGGTCTTGCCGGTATAGACGGCCGTGCGGACCGGCGGTGTCGCAGCGATGAGGGCATCGGCGTGCGAGAGCCCCTCGACTTCGGCCGGGATGTCGACGCCGAGAAGATCAAGGAGCGTGGGCACCAGGTCGACACCGCTGAACAATTCGTCGTAGACGCGTGCGGGGATATCGGCGTCGCGCGGCGGCCGCAGGATCATCGCGATCCCGGTTCCGGCGTCGTAGAGCGTGGATTTGGCGCGGGGGAGGGCGGGGCCGTGGTCGGTCAGGAAGACCACCCAGGTGCTGCGGTCGAGGCCGGTCTCGGCCAGTGTGTCGAGCAGCCGGCCGACCGCGGCGTCGGCGAACGTGATCGCTCCGTAAAAGTCCGCGAGGTCCTGGCGGACGTCGTCGGTCTCGGGCAGGTAGTCCGGTACGGCGACGGTGTCCGCGTCGGCGGGTTCGTAACGCTCACGCGGATACGGTCGGTGTGTCTCGAAGAAGCCTGCGGTGAGCAGGAAGGGTTTGTCCGGCGGCGTGGTGAGCCAGTTGGAGGCTCGTTCGACGACGTAGTCGCAGTAGGAATTGGACACGTCGAACTCGTCGAAGCCGAGCTTGGCCGGGTACGACGATTCGTGTTGCATACCGAATAATGCGGTGTACCAACCACTCTCGGAAAGTATTGCGGGCAGCGTGCGGACGCCGCTGCGGTACTCCCAGCCGTGGTGTGCGAGCCCGAGCAGCCCGTTGCTCTGTGGGTAGCGGCCGGTGAACAGCGAGCCCCGCGATGGCGAGCACAGTGGAGCGGTGGCGTGCGCGCGGGTAAATAGGATGCCCTCGGCGGCCAATTGGTCGAGGTGCGGGCTGGACACGTCGGTGTGGCCGTAGACGCCGAGATGCCGGCCCAGGTCGTGCCAGTGCACGATCAGCACGTTGTCTCGCCGCCTGTCCGTCACACCGGCATCCTTTCGTTGTCGTGCGTCTACCTCACTGGGGTCGGGGCGGATCCGCAACCGTTCAAATCACCCGTTTATCCCCAAGTGGGAATTGATCCCCAGCTGTGAGGTTTTGGCCTCTACTTGTCGGTGGTCGAATGTATGTTCGAAGTATGTCGGGGACGGAGTCGCAGGACGCGTTGGCCGGGTTGCGCGCCGCGGTTGATCGGTTGGCGGCCTGCGAGTTCGACCTGTCGACCGCCCCGGAACTGATCGCCGTCCTCGACGAACTGGAAACGGTGAAGTGCCGCCTGCCCGCGGTCGAGCACCGCGCGTTGGCGCGCCTGCAGACCGAGACCACTCCGGCGGCGTTGGGCGCCAAATCGTGGCGAGAAGCCTTGAGTGTGCGGTGGCGCATCTCGACCAGTGAGGCCAACCGGCGCCTGGCCGAGGCTGAGCTGTTGGCCCCGCGCCAAGCATTCACCGGAGAGGTGTTGCCGCCGCGGTTGCCGGCCACCGCGGCGGCTCAGGCGCATGGGTTGATCACCGCCGAGCATGTGCAGGTCATCCGCAAAGCGATGAACAAGGTGCCCGGCTTCGTCGACACCGCGACCCGCGAGAGCTTGGAACTGGATCTGGTGCGTTGTGCGGCCACCGCCGGACCCAGCGCGGTGCAAGACACCGCCACGTTGCGGTTGTTTCTGATCGATCAGGACGGCCCGGCCCCGGATGAGGCCGAACGCGCCCGCAAACGCAGCGTGACCAAATCCAAACAAGGCGCCGACGGCATGGTCGAACTACGCGCCACCATGACCCCGGAAGCGTGGGCGGTTTGGGAGGTGTTGTTCGCCAAGTTCGCCGCTCCCGGTATGTGCAACCCCGCCGACGAGGAGCCCTGCATCTCGGGTACACCGACCCAGGCGCAGATCGACAACGATCACCGCAGCCTGTCCCAACGCCAGCATGACGCGATCCTGGCCGTCGGGCGGATCGCCTTGATGAGTGGGGATCTGGGCCAACTCAACGGGCTACCGGTCTCCGTCATCATCCGCACCACCCTGCAGGACCTGGAATCGCGGGCCGGGATCGGGACCACCGGCGGGGGCACCGTGGTCCCGATCGATGATGTGGTGCGCATGGCCGCTCACGCCCGCCACTATCTGGCGGTGTTCGACCGGGCCACCGGCTCAGCGTTGAACCTGTACCGCGCCAAGCGCACCGCCAGCCGCGCGCAGCGGATCATGCTGATCGCCCGCGACGGGGGCTGCACCAAACCCGGCTGCACCGTCGGCGCGTATGGATGTCAAGCTCATCACGTCACCGACGACTGGACCGACGGGGGTCAGACCAACGTCGATGAGCTCGGCCTGGCGTGTGGGCCCGATAACCGCAGCGTCAACAATGACGGCGGCTGGACCACCCGGATGAGCCAACGCCACGACGTGGAATGGCTACCCCCACCCCCGCTGGACACCGGCCAGGCCCGCCTGAACTACCACCACCGCCCCGAACTGCTCCTACGCCCCGACGACGAGGAACCCTTCGACCCGGCCGCCGAAGCGGCCAAACGCAACCGCCACCTCCAAACCGACACCACCACACCCCCGGCAGGCGCCGCCGACCACGACGATGAGCCGTTCGAGCACACCGCGGCCATAAAGGCGGCCGATGCAGACCGCGCTGCGCCACCGGCAGACGCTGAACCATTCGAGCCCACCGAACCGGGCGATACAGACCACGCCGAAGCTGACGCCACCGCGTCACCGGTAGACGTCTACGACGACGGTGAACCGTTCGAGCACTCCGAGGCCACGGAGCCGGCCTATGCGGACCGCGCTGCGTCACCGGCAGACCCGATCGACGAGAGCGGCCTAGAGCTGGATGGTCCGCAACCGGCCAACCAAGACCACTACACAGAAGCCAGCGCCGACCCGCCACCGCCGGACCCCGGCGACGACGATGAACAATCCGAGCCGGCCGGGACCACAGAACCCGCGGGCCAAGACCACCACACCGAGGCCGGTGCCGACCCCCCACCGCCGGACCCCGCCGACCATCCCGGCGGACCCTCACCACCCGGCGGCCACGCGGCCTGACGGGTCCACGCCTCGAACCCGGTGACCAGAGAAAGGGTCATCCGGGCTAGAGGCATGCGCCGAGCCTTGCGCTCGACCAGATACTGCGCTGTGGCGCAATATGATTCGAACTTACGGGTCGTACGGGACCCCGACGGTGCGGAACACGTACTCGGGCGGCACGTCGAATGCCAGCGTCCGACGCGGGAGCCGCATCAGCACATCCTCGGGTATGGCGACTTTATAGTGCATTGAAAGTTCGCCGCTGAAACGCGAATCCACCGCGGGCAGATCCACGTCGAGAGTCAAGCCTGTCGCCGACAGCTCCGCGGTCACCGCGCCCTGCTGCGTCGCGTCCCACCGCTGATCGATCGTCCGGCCGGCCAGCTTCGGCACCGTCGACAGCGTGCCCAGCACCCGCCGGTTGGTCAGCGCCAGCGATCCCGCGTAGCTCGTCACGTTGCCCTTCGCGCGTCGGCCCGGGATCTTGCCGCTGAACCGCCGCGTCACCGGCAGATACTCGGCGACGAACAGCACTCCCTCGGCTTCCACCTCCGCGCGGACCTCATCGGTGAGCCCGCCGATGCGGAACAACTTGCGCAGGAACACGGGCATGGGCAGTCACCCTAACCGCACGGCCGGCGAGGTGGTAGAGCTGAGACCGTGGCATCGAAGCGGACGTGGCTTGTCGGATCGGCATTGGCCGCGCTCGCGCTGTACGCGCTGCTGTGGATCGCCGTCGCCCAACAATGGAACTGGGTGACGACCGTGGACTCCGCCGCGCTGAACCCCTTCCACCGCTACGGCTCCGACCATCCCGGCTGGGTCCTCGGCTGGGACATCTTCTGCACGCTGCTGGGACCCGGTGCGTTCCGCCTCGCCACCGCCGTGCTGATCATCGTCGCGCTGATCCGCCGCAGCTTCCGCCTTGCGCTGTTCCTGTTCCTCACCGTTGAACTCGCCGGCCTTGTCACCGAGCTCGCCAAGGCCGCCGCCGACCGACCGCGGCCCGACACCGCGTTCGTCACCGCGCTGGGCACCTCGTTCCCCTCCGGTCACGCGCTCGGCGTCCTGGTCGCCGTCGCCGCACTGCTCACCGTCGCGCTCCCCACCGTCCGAAAGCCGTTGCGCGGATACCTGATCGGCGCCGGCGCCCTCATCGTCATCGCGATCGGCGTCGGTCGCGTCGTGCTCAACGTCCACCATCCCTCCGACGTCCTCGCCGGCTGGGCCCTGGGCTACGCATACTTCGTCACCTGCCTACTCCTCGCGCCTCCGAACCGCCCGGTCACGCAGCGGGACGAAACACCGCAAGCGCCCGGTACCGCACGCTGAAACTCGCCTCGGTCACCTCGGCGCCGACCTCACCGTCATGTGCGAGAACGGTCGGCCCGTCGACCGCCGTGAACCGGAACTCGGGCACCCGCATCTCGTGGTACAGCGGGCTCCGCTCCAGCCGTCCCAACGCCAGGTCGAGCAGGATCCGCAACCTGCTGAACCGGCGACCTGTCTCCAGGATCCGCACATCGATCAGCCCGTCGTCCATCCGTGTCCGCCGCGACGGCGCAAAACCCGACGGCAGATACGTCGAGTTGCCGAGGAAGAACAACGACGTCTGAAGTGTCTTGTTGTCGTAGCTGATTCGCACCGGCTCACCGTGCCGCAGCGTATGAAACATCGCGTACATCCCCGCCAGCGGCTTGCCGATCCGATGCTCGTTCTTCTCGCGGGTCTGCACGAACATCGGATACGCGCCGATGCTCGCGGTGTTCAGCAGCATCTGCTTCTCGTTGAGGCACACCAGATCCACGCAGCTGACCTTGCCTTCGCGGATCGCCTGCACGGTCTTCTCGACGGTGTCACACCCGATGTCCTTCGCGAAGTGGTTGAACGTCCCGCCGGGAAACACCGCCAGCGGGATACCGGCGTCGACCGCGGCCGCCGCCGCACACGACACCGTCCCGTCGCCGCCGCCGATCGCCAGCACCTCGGCACGCTGCGTCGCGGACCGCAATTTCTCGTCGATGTCGTCGTCATCGGACAACTCCACGATCTCCGCCCGCGGCAAGGCTTCTCGCACTTCGTCGAGAATGCGTGCGCCCGTACCGCTGCCCGATGCGGGATTGACCACCAGCACCACGCCCTCGCCGTCGGGGCGTTGCGGCGTCTCCACCCACAGCGGGTCCGCGGCCGGAATCCGCGTCGGCACCGCGGTCGGCACCACCCGACCACCAAACACCGCCACCGCCGCGCCGAGCCCGAAGCCCGCCAACACATCGCCCGGATAGTGCGCACCCGTCGCGACCCTCGACATCCCGACCAGACCCGCCAGCAGCGCCAAACCCAGTCCGACCGCCGGGCTCTCCAACCCAACCCCCACGGCGAACGCCGCCGCACTCGCCGAGTGCCCCGACGGCAGCGAGTTCGACGTCGGCATCCGACGCACCTGCCGGGTCAACGGCACCAGCACCCAGTTCGGCCGCTGCCGCCGCCAGATCCGCTTGGCGCCCTGGTTGGTGACCAGGCTGGTCACCGCCAGGCTCACCACCCCGCGGTTGGCGCCGCGCTTGACCGACGGGGTCCCGAACGCCGCCAACGCCGCCGCGATCGCGAACCACAACTTCGAATGGTCCGCGGCGCGGGTCAGCGGCGGCATCACCGAGTCCAGCAGCGGGCTCGGGGACTCGGCGATGGCCTCGAACACCTCGCGGTCGAGCGTGCCGAGACCTTCGCCGATCTGCCGGAAACCGCGCCGGCGCCGAGTGGGCAGCAGATTCATTCCCTCAACGTAGCCAGACCTATTGACAAATAATCTTGTCAAAGGCGAGCATGGCAGTCATGCTCGACGTCGAGGTGATCGCCGACCCCGCTGCGGCGGTGATCGCCCTGGATCCGATCCGCAACCGCCTGCTCGCCGAACTGACCGAGCCGGCTTCGGCGGCCACCCTGGCCTCCCGAACCGGCATCTCGCGCCAGAAGGTCAACTACCACCTGCGCGCCCTCGAACAGCACCGGCTCGTCGCCGAGGCCGGTGAACGCCAGTGGGGCGGGCTGCGCGAGCGACTCCTGCTCGCGACCGCCACGTCCTACGTCGTCTCACCGGGCGCGATGGGCGCCGTCGCCGCCGACCCCGGCCGCACCAACGACCGGCTCTCCGCGAGCTACCTCATCGCGCTGGCCGCCCGCGCGGTGCGCGAGGTCGGCGACCTGTGGGCGGCTGCACGCGCTCGGAACAAGCGGCTGGCCACGCTGTCGATCGACACCGCGATCCGGTTCCGCTCACCCGCCGACCGGGCCGCGTTCACCCGCGACCTCTCCGAGGCCGTCACCACTCTGGCGGCGAAATACCACGACGAATCCGATCCGAACGCCCGCGGCTACCGCCTACTCGTGGCCGCCTATCCGCAACCGCAGGAGGAGGACACGAAATGCCCTTGAACAAGGACGAATCCGGCCGGCGCTGGGTCGCGACGGAAGTCCTCGTGCCCGGCACGCCGGAACAGGTCTGGCAGGCGATCGCCACCGGCGCCGGGATGAGTTCCTGGTTCACGACGACGTCGGTCGAGGAACACGTCGGCGGCGCCGTCCAGTTCAACTTCGGCGACGTGAACTGCGGTGAGGCCATCCAGACCGGCCGCGTCACCGGCTGGGACCCGCCGAACCGGTTCGCCTACGAGGAGTACGGCTGGAGCGGCGACGCGCCGCCGGTGGCCACCGAGGTGACCGTCACCAGCCGCTCGGGTGACCGGTGCGTGGTCCGCATGGTGCACAGCCTGTTCACCGACCGCGACGACTGGGACGACGAACTCGAGAGCTTCGAGGGTGGGTGGCCCGGCTTCTACGAGGTGCTCAAGGTCTATCTCGCCGATTTTCCCGGCGCCCGATCGGCTTTGGTGCACTCCGCGGGCCAGGGGCCGGTCAGCGAGCTGCAGGCGTGGAGGAGGCTCACCGAGGCGCTCGGCCTGGCCGGCGCCGACGTCGGCGAGCGTCGCGAAACACCGGCGGATGCGCCCCGGCTCGCCGGTGTGGTCCGCCGCGTCCACCAGGACGGCCATAACCGGGACCTGATGATGCGCCTGGAACAACCCGCGCCCGGTGTCGCGATCATCGGCGCCTGCACGGTCGGTGAGGAGGCGCTCGCCATGGTCACCATCTACTTCTACGGCGACGACGCCCAACAGATCGCGGACGCCGAACAACCCGGATGGTCGACATGGCTGCGTGGCCTACTCCAACCGGAGCCCGCCGGCACTTAGCATGAGCCGGTGCGCCGGCTGCTGACGTTGCTCTGTGTGGCGGTGCTGTCCGTGCTGGCGGCACCCGTCGCCGGCGCTCAGATGACGCCGTGGTTCGCTCAGTCCGTCGGCCGGGCGACACAGGTGATTTCCGTTGTCGGCGTTGGCGGTTCGAAGGCCAAGATGGACGTCTACCAACGCACCGCCGCGGGGTGGCAGCCCGTCGCCGCCGGGATCCCGGCCTGGATCGGTGCGAACGGGATGGCGCCGCAGACCCACGACGGCCAGATGAAGACTCCGATGGGGGTTTTCACGCTCGACTTCGCGTTCGGCACCGCGCCCAATCCCGGCGGCGGCCTGCAGTACGTCCAGGTCGGGCCCAACCACTGGTGGGACGGCGACATGAAAAGCCCGACCTACAACACCATGCAGATCTGCGAGAAGTCGAAGTGCCCGTTCGACACCGACCCCGCCAGCGGCACCGAGAACCTGCAGATCCCGCAGTACGTGCACGCGGTCGTCATGGGTGTCAACAAGGCGCGGGTGCCCGGCAACGGTGGCGCGTTCTTCCTGCACGCCACCGACGGCGGACCGACCGCGGGATGCGTGGCGATCGACGACAAGACGCTGGTCGACATCATGCGCTGGCTGCGGCCGGGCGCAGTGATCGCGATCTCGCAGTAGCTCAGATATTCAGCGCGCGACCGGGTTTCACCTTGAAGTTGAGCGCGTCCAGCGACATCGACGCGTCGTAGGTGCGGTCATAACCCGTCTCGCAGATCTTCCAGCCCTCAGCGGTCCTGCGGTACCGGTCGTGGTAGAAACCCGCGCCGATCAGCATGAAGTTGAAGTCGGCCGCGATCACCCGGTCCTGCAGGTACCACGTGCCGGTCGCCTCGTCACCGTCGACGGTGATCTCGGGGTGGGTCACCCGGTGCTCGGTGATGATCTCGGGCCCCAGCGAATTGCGCATGAAGGTGACCAACTCGTCGCGGTCGGTGAAGTGGTGCTCCTCCCCGATCGACTCGCCGTACTTGCCGACCACGTCCTCGGTCAGCGTCGCGGCGAAGTCATCCCAGTGCTTGGTGTCGAGTGCCCGCAGATAGCGGAACTTCACTTGCTGGATCTCATCGATGTCACCCATCCCGACATTGCAGCACAACCCCGCACCAGCGCGTACGATCCGGACCGTGAAACTGCTTGACGGCTACGTCAGATCTCCGTTCTCGGGGCTGGCACCGTGGATTCTGATGGCGGTGATCGCCGGCCCGGGCCGGTTCGAGGAGTCCGCAGCGGCAGCCCTCGGCCTGGCGCTGCTGACACTCTGGGTCGGCACGCGCCGCGGTGTCGCCGTGCATTCGCTCGAGGCGCTGACGGTCGGGTACTTCGGAGTCCTGGCCGTGCTCGGACTGCTCGCACCGGACACCGTGATCGACTGGCTGCAGCTGTGGGCCGGCGAACTGAGCAACATCGTGCTGGCCGTCTTCGCCGTCGGCACGCTGATCGCCCGTCGCCCGTTCACCATGGCCTACGCCAAGGACACCACACCGCCCGAGCACTGGGACACCGACGCGTTCCGGCGCATCAACTTCGCGATCACCGGCGCCTGGGCCGGCGCGTTCGTGGTCTCGGCGGTCGCGGGCGGCATCGGGGACGCGGTGCTGGGCGACAACGACAACTTCTGGACCGCCTGGATCATCCCGATCGGCGCGGTCGTGTTCGCCGCGTCGTTCACCGAGTTCTACCCCGATTACGCGATGGCGGAGACGAATTCGTGGGCGGGCACCATCGACTGGCTGCCGCCGTTCGTCACGATCACCGGCATCGTCGGCTGGGTGTCGGATGAAGTGTCCGACACCGTCGGCATCGCGCTGATCGTGGTCGGCGTCCTCGGGTCGATCGCCGTGCGGCGGTTCCTGCCCGAACCGGTGAAAGCTACCGAGCCGCGGTGAGATTGCGCGTCGCCGGGCCTTCGAGCAGAGTGCCGTCGGGCGCGAAGCGCGACCCGTGCAGCGGGCACTCCCACGATTCGTCGGCGTCGTTCCAGTTGACGATGCCACCCAGGTGCGGGCACACCGGTGACACCCGGTACTCGCAACCGTCGACCACGCTGCGCGCCTCCAGATCCCACGGCGGACCGCTGACCACGCCGCCCTCCTCGGGAGTGCGGTTGCCGATCCGGGTGACCGGGGTGATCCAGCCCCGCGCCAGATAGAGCCCGACCTGGGCGTTGGTCTGCAGCGCTTTCGGGATGCCGGAGAGCTCATGGGGACTCCAGCTGTCGAACGCCTCGGCCCAGTCCATCCGCCCGCCCAGGATCCGGCTCGACAGCGCCAGCGCGGCGGCGGTCCCGTTGGTCATGCCCCACTTGTCGAAACCCGTTGCGACGAAGATCTTCTCGTTACCGGGAAGGATCGGGCCGACGTAGGGTAGCTCGTCGATCGGCGAATAGTCCTGTGCCGACCAGTAATGCGTCTGCATGGCGCCGGGGTAGTGCAGTTTGGTCCACTGGTCGAGCTCCTGCACCGACGACGACGGGCTCTTCTCGTGGCCGACGGGATGGCCCGCGCCGCCGGCGATGAGTCGATCGCCGTCGGGGGTCGGCGCGTACCGCAGTGAGCGGGTCGGCGAGTCGGCGGAGATGTACATGCCGCGGGTGATGGTGCCGGGCACCTTGTAGGCCATGCAGTACGAGCGTTGCGGTTTGAGGCGGGCGAAGAAACCGCCGCGGTCGAGGATCGGAATCCCGGTGGCCAGCACGCACTGCTTGCCGCGGATCTCGAACTCGCTGCCCGCCTGGGTCCGCACGTCGAGCGTCAACCCTTCGCCGTCGGTCGAAACCTTCTGCACCCGAACGCCTTGCACCAACCGCCCGCCGCGTTCCTCGAGCTCGACGACCAGGCTGTCGAGCAGCGGCATCGGGTCGAACTGAGCCTGCTCGGGCAGGCGGACCGCGCCGTGGAACGGGAACGGCACATCGGCGTCGTCGACCCAGTCGACGTCGAGCCCCGCCGCCTCGCAGGCCTCAAGTTCGTCGCGCACCATCGCCACGCCCTGCTCGGACTGCGCATAGGTGAAGGCGTCCTCCCGCTGCACCGACAACCCGTGCGCTTCGCAGTGCCCCACCAGCCACTCCAAGCCCTCGCGGTTGCCCTCCACGTACTGGCGGGCGGTCTTGGCGCCGTGCTTGGACACGATCTTGGACAGCTTCGTGCTCTGCAGCAGGCTGATCTTGGCCGTCGTGTTTCCCGTGGCACCCGCACCCACCCGGAACGCCTCGACCACCATGACGTCCTTGCCGGCGCGTGCCAGAAGGACCGCGGTGATCAACCCGGTGATCCCCGCGCCGACCACCACGACGTCGGCGGATCGTTCGGATTCGGGCGGCGGGTCGACCGGTGCCGCTTGCTCGACGCGGTTTGCCAGCCACAGGGAAGTCATGGACTTGCAGGTACCCGTTTGCCGACGCCCAAAACGGCCGCCGCCGAACGCGGTTCGCCACCCGGAGTGTCGGGGCGATCCGGGTGCGCCGGACGGCTAGGGTGTGGTCCGTTATGAGCGACCCCCTGGGGTTGTCGATCGGGACGACGAATCTGGTCGCGGTACGCGTCGGCAATCAACCCGTGATCCGTCGTTCGGTGCTCACCCTGCCGGGCGGCGAGACCCTCACCGGCTTCGTCGAGCGGATCGGCGACCCGGTGCCTCTGGTTGCCGCCGACGGCTCGGCGTATCCGGCCGAACAGCTGCTGGTCGAAGCGCTGGCCGCGCTGGTCGGTGCCGCCGGTGACGCGCCGAGCACGCTGACGCTCGCGGTCCCCTCGCACTGGGCAGCCGCGCCGCTCCGCGCGCTGCGCACCGCGCTGCGGGCGCACCCGATGCTGGCGTCCGCGCGGCTGGTGCCCGACGCCGCCGCGTCGCTGACCGCACTGCAGAGTGACCCCGCGCTGCCCGCGGCCGGTGTGGTGGCGCTGCTCGACTTCGGCGGCGGGGGCACCAGCATCACGCTCGCCGACGCCGGCGCGGCGTTCGAGGCGATCGACGAGACCACCCGCGACACCGAACTCTCCGGGGCCTCGATCGACCAGATGCTGCTGGCCCGCATCGTCGACGGGCTGTCGTCTCACGTCGACCCGGCCGCCACCGCGTCGGTGGGATCGCTGACCAAGCTGCGCGAAGAGTGCCGCGCCGCCAAGGAACGGCTGTCCGCCGTGACGGCCACCGACCTCGTCGCGGAGTTGCCGGGACACCGTGCCGACGTCCATGTGACGCGTGCGGATGTGGAGGCGGTGCTCGCCGGCCCGCTCGACGGCGTGCTGGCTGCGTTGGATACGACGTTGCAGCGCAACGGGATCGGGCACCGTGACCTCGCTGCGGTGGTGGCGGTCGGCGGCGGCGCGAGCATCCCCGCCGTCGTACCGCGGCTTGCGGCGCACACCGGTGTGCCGGTGATCGTCACGACACAACCGGGACTCGACGCGGCCATGGGGGCCGTGGCGTGGGGTGCGCAGGCGACGGCCGCGGAGGCCGCCACCGGTCTGGCGCCGGTGTCGGCGCCCGAGGCCGAAACCGGCGTCGCGCCTGCGGCCCCGGCGTTGGCGTGGTCGCAGGACGAGGCCCCGGCCGACGAGCCGGTGCCGTACACGGAGTCTTACGCGCCGGCGTACGACACTGGGTCGCTGCGTCCGCCGGTGCAGTACGTCCCCGCCACCGGGCCGATCGACCAACCGCGCGCGTGGCAACGCCTTCCGGGCCTGGTGTTCGGTGCGGCGGCGGCGATCGCGCTGGTCGCCGTCGGCGGGGTGGCGATCGCGCTGACCAGTTCGACCGGCAGCACCGGTGTCAGCGAGGTACCGCGCACGACGGCGTCACCACCCGCGCCGGTGCCCGCGTCCGCCGAACCGCCGCTTCCGGTGCAGGCGCCCCCGCCGCTGGAAACCGTCACGGTGACCAGCGCGCCGCCCCCGCCACCGCCGCCGCCGGTCACCGAGACCACGATCATCACGACCGCGGCCCCGGCGACCACCACCACGACAACCACGACCACGACAACCACAACGACTACGACAACGACGCCAAGTACCACCACCACGACCACGACGACTACGACCACCACCCCGACAACCACTACCCCGACAACCACTACGACGACCCCGGCGACAACGCCGATGACGACCACCTATCTGACGGTCCCGTTCGTGCCCGTCCCGATACCGATCCCGGTTCCCGCGCCCTAGGTGCGGCGGGAACGACGCGGGTACGCTTCGGCAATCGCGACACCGGGTGGGCAATCGGGAGGGCAGATGAAGCGCGTGATTCTGGCAGTCAGTGGTGCGGCCATCGTCGCCGGGTTGGGTCCGGCGGCAGCCCACGCCACGCCCGCCGAGGGCGACATCGAACGCACCGACATCGCCAAGGGCACCACCGACGCGCCGATCGCGATCGTCGCGGTGGGCCACCCGACCACGCTCCACGTGCAGAACCTGGTGCTCGGGCCGGCATCGAGCAGTGGGTGGCACACACATCCGGGCCCGGAGTACTCGGTGGTCAACGAAGGCGCCGTCCATCTGCAGACCGCGAACGCCTGTGCGCCAGCCATTTTCGGAGCCGGTCAGGCGATCTTCATCCCCGCCGGCGTCCCGCACGTGGTGGCCAACAAGGGCGTCGAACACGCCGAGGCGACGGTCACCTACACCGTGCCCGCCGACCGCGCGGTCCGCGACGACGCGGCGGCGGCCTGCCCTTAGCGGCCGTACGAATAGTCCGGTTCGTGGAACCGGTTGATGATCGGGATCCGCTCGATGATCCGGTCGCGCAGGCGCGGCTGCGGCGCCGGCGGCACATAGGCCGGGGCCGGAGGCGGCGGAGCGTAAACCGGTGCCGGTGGGCTGTAGGCCGGAGCCGGGGCCGGCGGGACGTATGCCGGGGGCTCGTAGGCCGGCGCCTGATACGCGGGCGGTTCGTAGACCGGCGGGGCGGCGGGCGGCGGGGGAGGTGCGGCGATCGCGATGGTCTGCGCGACGACCGGGCGCGCCTCGGCGGGGGTGAGGGTCTTCTTCTCCGGGGCCGGCGCCGGCGCTTCGGCGACCGCGACGGGCTCTTCTTCGGCGGCGGCGTGCACCTCGGTGTCGCGGTCACCGGAGAGGCTCATACCGACCGCCGCCGAGACGGACACCACGAACGCGACGACCGCGGCCGCCAGCACCGCGGCCAGCGCGCTGACCCGCGACCGCTGCCGGGTGCCGGGGGCGTCGAGGGTGGTGATCGCGCGCGCCGACGCCAGCGCGGCACCGCGAGCCATCGCGAGGTCGGCCTCGGCCGCGGAGAACACCGGCGCCTCGGTGACGTCGCCGAGCGTCGAGCAGACCAGTTCGACGTCGGTGGCCGAGCCGACGACGAAGATCGCCTGCGGCTGCCATTCGTTGAGCTCGAGCATCGCGATCACACCGCTGGTCAGCTCGATCGCGTCGGCGCCGTCGAGCGGCCGCGCGATGCGGTCCACGGAAACGCCCGCGGCGGTGACCATCGCGATCACCGCGGCGTCGGGCTCCACGATGCAGACCGCGACGTCGTCGTAGTCGGCGATGTCGGCGATACCGGTGGCCAGCATGTCGCCGGCCTCGAGCTCGGAGACCGCGATCGCGTTGCCGTAGCCGCGCGCCTGCAACGCCGCCAGCACCCCGGAGGCGATCTCTTCGGCCTCGTTGGTCCAGGTGACGCCGACGGAGTGGATGGCGGCGCCGGCCGCGTCGGCGAGCACGACGTTGAGCAGCTCATCGGGGTCCACGTCGGCGTCGAAGTCGAACTTTCCGCGGTCGATGGTGGCGCCTTCACCGGTGGTGCCCTCGACGAGCACCCACCGGACGGTGCGCGACGTCATGGACAGCCCGAGCACGAGGTCCATAGGTGTGCGTCCCCGATCTAACGACGATTTGCAGGTTCCGAGGTTACCCTTCCCGCTCCGGGCCGCAGCAATCCTTTCGTCTTCGTCAAATCCCCCGCTACCGCCGCGTTCGTTTGCGACCATCACGAGCAGGGGATCGGCACTGGGGGGATCGGTGGAGCAACAGGTAAAGACTCGGGCGGCGACGACGGTGGAGACGCGGCGGCCGCGCACCGCCGCGCTGCGCTTCGGGTTGAGCACGCACGGCGGGTTCACCGCGGCGCGGGAGTGGCAGGTGGTCGCCGACGCGGTGGGGCGGCGCGCGGAACTGGTGCTGGCGTTCGAGGACTTCTTCGCGCCGCCGCCGGTCGCCGAGATGGCCGTCGTGTCCTACTGCGGCGCCGACCCGCTGGTGTCGTGGGAGCCGTGGTGCTGGACCGACGACCGGTCACCCGCGGTGATGCAGTCACTTCAAGCCGGCGCGCTCGACGAATACGTGTACCGGTGGGCCGACGAGATCGGCGAGTGGGGCGGACGCACCATGATCCGGTTCGCGCACGAGTTCAACGGCGACTGGTATCCGTGGACGCCCGCGTGCGGCACATCCCCGTCGGCGTACACGGCGGTGTGGCGCCACGTGCACGACATCTTCACCTCTCGCGGAGTGGGCAACGTCAAGTGGGTGTGGGCCCCGACCGCCGGTGCGCTGGGTTCGCTGGCGCAGTGGTACCCGGCGACGACTACGTCGATGTGCTCGGCGTCGACGGCTACAACTGGGGCGTGCGGCTGACGTCGACGCGGTGGACCGAACCGGAGGAGCTGTTCGGGGCCGCGCTCGAAGAACTTCGTGCCCTCGCCCCGGCCAAGCCGATCCTGGTGACCGAGGTGGGGTGCGCGGAAAGCGGTGGCAGCAAGGCGAATTGGGTCCGACGGTTGATCGAGTACCTCGACCGTCAGCACGACGTCATCGGGTTCGTCTGGTTCGAGCACGACAAGGAAACAGACTGGCGGATCACCAGCAGCCCGTCGTCGGCGCGTGCGATGGCCGACGCGCTGGCGCGATCACGGGGTGGGCGGGCGGGAGGATCACGGGGTGGGCGGGCGGGAGGATCACGCCCGGAACGTGACTCCGCCGTCGACGGCGATGGTCTGCGCGGTGATGAAGCTGCCGTCGTCCGACAACAGCAGTGCGGCGAGCGCGGCCACGTCGTCCGGCGTGCCGAAGCGTGACTTGATCATCTGCCGGGCCCGGGCCTGTTCGACCACGCCGTCGGGCATCGGCTGCCCGTCGAACTTGTAGTGCCAGATCAGTCCCGGCGCGATCGCGTTGCAGCGGATGCCGCGCGGACCGTAGCGCCGGGCGATGTGGCGCATCAGCGCCAGTTCGGCGGCCTTGCTCATCGCGTACGACACCCGGGTGCCCGCCCCGTTGTAGGCGTCGATCGAGGCGGTGAACACGATCGCGCCGCCGCCGCTGTCGAGCATCGCGGGGATGGCGTGCTTGGCGCAGATGACGAAGCCGCGGGTGTTGACCCGCATCACCTCGTCGAACGCGTCCAGCGGTAGCTCGACCACCCCGCCGGGCAGATAGGCGTCGTCGGCGTTGGTGAAGTTGACGTGCATACCGTCGAGCCGGCCGAACGCCTCGACGGCGACATGCACGGCGTCGATCACCGACTGCTCGTCGGCGCCGTCGAGCGCGACCGCCCGCACCCGCTCGCCACCGAGCTCCGCAGCGACGCGTTGTGCCAGGTCAGCGTCCAGATCACCGATGACCAGGGAGGCGCCCTCGTCGGCGTACCGGCGCGCCAGTCCGTTGCCGATGCCGCCGAGTCCGGCGAGCAGGATGACCTTGTCCGCAAGCAGTCCTGTCACGGACCAGATGATTCCCGCTGGTTGGGCGGCCACCGAGCAGTTCGGGCCAAAATGCGGCAAATGTAACGATTTGATATACGATCCGTTTTCGTGGGACGGCATTCCTTAGCCAAGAAGCGACGCACGTCGCCGATGGGTGTGGCTGCAGTCATCGCACCGGCCGCGGCCTTCTTCGCGATCGGCGGAGATGTGCACATGACCGCACGGCCCGCACCCGAGAGCGAACCCGTCGTCGTCGGAGACACCATGCCCTGCTGCATGGAGATCGTGGCCGCAGCCGCCATGACTCCGTCGATCGGTCAAGCCGGCTTCAACGCGGCGCCCGACCGCATGATCGCCGCCTCGCGGTACCGGACCGTCGACCGGTCACTGCCGGTCGGTATCGCCCCGGAGCGCGGCCTGCAGGTCAAGACTATCCTGGCCTCGCGGGCGATCAGCGAGGCGTTCCCGCAAATCCCGAGCATCGGCGGCGTGCGGTCCGACGCGTTGCGCTGGCATCCCAACGGCTTGGCGCTGGACGTGATGATCCCGAACCCGGGTTCAGCCGAGGGCATCGCGCTGGGCAACGAGATCGTCGCGTTCGCGCTGCGCAACGCCAAGCGGTTCGGGTTGCAGGACGCCATCTGGCGCGGGGTCTACTACACCCCGGGTGGCGCTCAGCGCGGCGGCTACGGCCACTACGACCACGTGCACATCACGACGACTGGCGGCGGCTACCCGGACGGCGACGAGATCTACTTCCGTTAGACAGCAGACAGCCCCGACACCTGAAGGTGTCGGGGCTGCTGTTCTAGGCGGCGGCGCCGGACGACTGCGAGTCGCCCGTGTCGTCCTTGCTGTCGTTGTCATCGCCCTGGTCACCGGCGCCCTGCCCGGCGGGGTCGGCGGGCGCGGTGACGGGGTCGTCGGCAGCGTCGGTCGATTCCTCGTCGGCATCCGACGACTTTTCGTCGTCGACCAGCGTCAGCGTCTCCTTCTTCTTGTTCAGTTCCGGACGCTTCTTCGGTGTCGGCGTCTGCGCTTCCGATGCACCGGTATCGGCTGCCGGGGTGGGATTCGGTTGCGGCTGGGTGTCCACGGCCGAGGCCTGTGTCCGCTGCTGCGCCGAGGTCGTCGACACCGTGAAGGACTCCGCAGCGTCATTCGGCAGCGCGTTGGCCGCCTGCAGGTCCGACTCAGCCTCAGGCTCCGGCTCAGGTGCCGGTGCCGGTGCGGTCGCGAGACCCAGCAGACGCATCAACGCGGCGATCGGATTGGCCTGCGGGTCCGACGGTGCATTCACACCCGGGATCGCGCCGTTGAAGAACTCCTGCTGGATGCCGGTCACCAGGGCCGACAGCACATCGGCGGGCACCCGGCTCCAGTCGACGTTCGTGGGCAGGGTGCCGAACGGCACGCCGCCGCTGTTGGCTCCCGTGCCTGCGTCGGTCAGCGTCCGCTCGTATCCGTTGCTCTGGTCCACATCGGTATAGCCGAGATTCGTCAGGATCCGCAGCGCGGGTTCGAGCGCATCGGCGAACGGGTTGCTGAAGTTCTGCCCGGTCGCGAGGTTGAGGAAATCGACCGGCAGGCGCAGCGGTTCGAGCAGAGGCAGCGCGTTCGACCGGAACGTGAGGTACCGGTTGAGGGCCGCATAGCCCTCGGCGGGGATCTCGATGCCATCGGGCAGCAGGCCGCCGGCCAGGTCGAGCAGCGTGGCCCGGGACAATGTGATCGGGACCGACAGGCCCTCGAAGTCGACGTCGACCGTGATGCCGTCGCCGATGGCGGCCGACAGGACGTTGCCGAGCACCGCGTTCAACACGGGGTCGAGCACCGGTCCGAGAGTGCCGGCCAGATCCTCGAAGTTGAGGTCGGTGCCACGCAGGATGTAGGTGGGAAAGGCGAAGGCGGCCAACGAGTTCGCCAGCGAGAACGGGTTCGGCCAGGCCGGGAAGTCCGACATCGGGTCGTACTCGACCGTCGCGTCGAGCTTGATCGGCACCAGCACCGCACCACCGTCTTGTTCCACCTGTCCGTCCGGGGTGACGGTGTCGAGCCCGACGAGGTCGAAGAACGACGCGAACCGCGCGGCGAGGCCGCCGTTGGCCCGGCCCGGATTACGCAGCAGGATCATCGGCAGGATCGTGAGGCTCGAGCCGGCTTCGGCGCCTTCTCCGGTGCCGCCGGGCTGGTTGGGCAGGTCGGCCACCAGCTGTGAGTACGCCGACCCGGCCGAGAGCGCGCCCGTCCCGAACGCGACGACGACGGGGATGCGCAGGTTCTCGAGGTCTACCGGGACGGTCGCGGTGGCGTTCAGGGTCACCGTGGGCGAGATATTGCGAACGGCGTTGAGCGCGAACGCGGTACGGCACGCGGTATTCGACGAGGCGCACCCGCCCCCGCCGGCCCATGTCGGCCACGTGGCCATCGAGTACGCGAGGTCGTAGGCCGGTTGGTAAAGCGGATTGTCGATCGTGTGCGACACCGGCGCGCTGATCTCGGTGTTGATGTTGCCGTACGGGGTGCTGTTGATCGCCTCGGCGATGGTGCCGGGGAAGGCCGGGGCCCAGTAGGGGTTCAGACCGAGCATCGCGAGGGCGCCGAACGGTTCGCCGGTGGTAATCACCTTGAGCGGCAGAGGGATTTCCTGGCCGCCGAACTCGAAGCTGGTCGGGATCGGGAGCAGCGAGTCGAGGCTCGGAATGTTGAGCCCGAGGCCGGCGAGCGCACCGCTGAAGTCCAGGGACCGCAGGAAGGCGACGTTGTCGTCGCTGCCGAGTGCGGCCAGCAGCTGCGGGCCCAACTGCTCGAGGCCCGGGACGAGCGCCTTGATCTCCTCGGGAAATTGGGTCGGCGGCGTGCCCTGTGCGTAGGCCTCAAGCAGTTCGACCAACGCGGTGGACAGCGCGGCGAGATCGACCTCCGCGGACGCCGTGTGGGCCGCCGCGGCTTGGAACGGAATCGCCGCGGCGGTGGCCGACGGCGCGGCCAATCCGATGGTCAGCGCTGTCGCGGCGGAGGCGGCACTGCCGACCATCGCCGCCTTCTTCATCTGCCTGCGCATCTTCTTCGACACGTTTGCCTCCCCCGGGCCCCGAAATGGAGCGCCTTGTCGCTACCGTTAATTTTCAGCAATGGAAAGCGTCTTCACCAAGAAGCTGTGCGGCTGTCGCATGACCGGTTGCTGAGTGTGCTTGTGTAGGCAAGTAATAGCAACTGGACAGGGATTTGTCCACAGGCCCGGCCGAATCTAGTTTGCCTGGTCCGCGTTGCGTGTCGGGTCGCCAGCTCCTGCCTCGGCAAATAAGCAAATCTTGGTAGCGTCCCTGCAGAACAGGTCCACAAGGCGGAACGGAGTTCGCTAGAGAGCAGTCAGCCCCGACACCATCGGGTGTCGGGGCTGACCGTCAGAGCTGCACTCAGCAGGCGAGCGTCACGTGCGCGGTCTTGTTCATCACCGTCGTGGCGATGTTGGGGCCGGGCGTGCCGAGGATGTGTCCGGGCACACCGGAGTCAGTCCGTGAGTAGGTCTGTCCGGGTCGCACGTCGGTCACCGAACACTTGTCGATCGTTCCGGTGCCGGTGCGGCTGACGATGACGTTGTAGCCGTCGGCGCGCAGTTCGGTCAGGGTCTGGTCGGCCGAGCTGACCCCGCTGGGGGCGGCGACCGCGGTGGCGGCAGTACCCAGCCCGAGCGCGGTGGCGGCCATGATCGTCCCGACTGTGGTGGCAAGCTTCTTCATATTCAATCTCCCTCTTTCCGTAGCCTTTCGCGACTCCCCGGGATCGGCCGGCACGCACAAAAGAAGACCCGACGATCGGATCGTCGGGCCTGGAGCAAGTGTTCGGGTTCTCGACCAGGAGAGTCACTCAGTGCAACGCTGGGTCGCCGGATTTATTCCCGGGATGCATGTGGTGGAGCCGGTGACGGGAATCGAACCCGCGTATTCAGCTTGGGAAGCTGATGTTCTGCCATTGAACTACACCGGCCTGTTCGACCACGAAGGCTAACATCCGCGCGGCCGGTCCTGTTCCAGAGCACGGACAGCCGCGGCCGTCGATATAGCGAGCACGATCGATAGCAATTTGCTGACACCAATAAATTAGCGTCACCGTAAATTGAGCAGCAATGCGCACTGAGTGACGGACGCCACACCCGCGCGGCATATCCTGCGAGCTTTACCGACTGAGCTGCGAACTGTAACGCTTCGCCGGCGAATATCGATAGCGCCGACAGGTCCGAGATGCGGGCGGTGTGACCGCGGACCGGGTGGTGCCCCACAGCTATGTCTGATATCAGACTCGCCTGGTGCTTATCGCTGTAAAGCAACGCCTGACCTGGAATGGACGCGGTCTCGGCCCGGTGTGCGGCGACATCTCAGAGACGTCCCGTACGCTCCGGCGTCGCAATTCCTCAGCTAACGCTTGCCGCCGCTACCCGCCGCTTGCCTCAATAAACATTTCGCAAAGTTAAAAATGCCACAGGCAACCAACTTCACATTCGCCAGATGGCAGGCTATCTTTTTGCTGTCGGGACCATTGATTTTGGAGGACCTCATGAAATTCACACTCCCCGCAGCCCTCGCCGGCGGCGTGGCCATCGCCGGCGCCGCTCTGATCGGTGTGCTCTCGCCCGCCGCTCACGCCGATGAAGGCGATGCAGGCGACTTCGGCAAGTGGGTCGTCGGCAGCACCGGCGACCTGGTGCAGTTCGGTGTCGGAGGCACCGGTGACCTGACCAAGTTCGGCATCGGCGGCACCGGCGACCTCGGCAAGTTCGGCATCGGCGGCCTGGGCGACCTGGGCAAGTTCGGCCTCGGTCAGACCGGCAAGGCCGTCCAGGGTGGGCTCGGCGCCATCGGCGGCGGCCTGAGCGGCCTGGGCAAGTAACAGGGCACATAACAGCCAGACCCGTAAGTCCCCCAGCGCACCAGCAGGTGCTCTGGGGGACTTCGGCGTTCCGGGGTGGTTCAGCGACCGTTACGCTCGTCGCGTGCTGCTCTCCGACCGCGACATCCGCGCCGAGATCGCCGCCGAACGCCTGAGCCTCGAACCGTTCGACGACACCCTGGTCCAGCCGTCGAGCATCGACGTCCGCCTGGACAATCTGTTCCGCGTCTTCAACAACACGCGCTACACCCACATCGACCCGGCCCAGCAGCAGGACGAGCTGACCACGCTGGTCCAGCCGGCCGCCGGTGAACCGTTCGTGCTGCATCCGGGTGAGTTCGTGCTCGGCTCGACCCTCGAGCTGTGCACGCTGCCCGACGACCTGGCGGGCCGTCTGGAAGGCAAGTCCTCGCTCGGCCGGCTCGGGCTGCTGACCCACTCCACCGCCGGGTTCATCGACCCCGGGTTCTCCGGCCACATCACCCTCGAGCTGTCCAATGTGGCCAACCTGCCGATCACCCTGTGGCCGGGCATGAAGATCGGCCAACTGTGCCTGCTGCGGCTGACCAGTCCCGCCGAGTATCCGTACGGCAGCAGCCGGGCCGGGTCGAAATACCAGGGCCAGCGCGGACCGACCCCGTCGCGCTCGTACCAGAACTTCATCAAATCCTGAACTGAACCGACGGCCGCGGCCGATCGTTGACGCGGGTAGGGTCGAAACTGCCGGCGCGGTCACGGCCGATCGTCCTCCAGCAAATTCGGCTCGCGGTGTAACGCCGGTGCAGCTCGAGACGATAAATGACTAGTCCCCGGCTTGTGTGGAGCGCGGTGCGACACGACGAATAAGACGAATAGCAAACACTTTGGAGGGGTCAGTGGACATCGTTCTTGGTGTGTCGATGACACCGACGACGGTCCGCATGGTGCTGGTCGAGGGTGAGAAAGCCGACGGGGCGACGGTCGACCACGACGTCTTCGACGTCAGCGGCGCCGATTCCTCGGCAACCTCGGTCGCCGCTCAGGTCGTCGACGCGGTCCTGGGCACCAAGGAGAGCGCCGACGCCGGCGGGCACGACCTCAAGGCCATCGGTGTCACGTGGAGCGATCACGCCGAAGCCGCCCAGCTACGCGACATGCTCGCCGCGCGCGGTGTCGACGACGTCATGCTGGTCTCCGACGGGCACGCCGCCGCCGCGCTCGCGCAGGCCGTGGGCCGTGCGGTCGGCTACGCGGCCACCGCGTTGTTGTTCATCGACCGGGACACCGCGACGCTGTCGGTGGTGCAGACCGACGACGGTTCGGTCACCAAGGTGCTCAGCCGCTCCCTGCACAGCCAGGACGCGATGGCCGTGCTGGCCGACATGGCCGCGGCCGTCGCCGCCCAGGACGCCCCGCCCGACGGCATGTTCGTCGTCGGTTCCGGCGTCGACGTCAGCTCGGTCAAGAGCTATCTCGCCGACCTGGTGAGCCTGCCGGTGCAGGCGCCCGACGAACCCGAGATGGCGCTCGCGCGCGGAGCGGCGCTGGCCGCAGCGCACGCCCCGGCGTTCGAGGCGTCGACTGTCGGGCTGGCGTACTCGCAGGATCCGGACGGGACCACGGCGGGCTCGGCCTACGCCGGGATGGCCGCCGCCGAGACCCAGCTCGCGCCGGTCGGCGGGGACGGTGCCTACCTGGATCCGCCGCCGGGTGCCGACGACCGCAAGCCGTTCCTGCTCGTCGGCAGCGCGCTGACGTCGATCTTCGTCGTCGGCGTTGTGGCGCTGGTGATTTCGCTGGCGGTCAGCATCCGGCCGACCGCCGATCAGCGTCCCAGCCCCGGCCAGAGCGCGATCGTGCCGAGCACCATCGTGCCGGCGCCGCCGGCACCGAAGCCTGCGCCCGTCGAGCAGGCCCAACCTGTGCAGGCGCCGCCGCCGGTGGCCGAAACCATCAAGCCGCCGGTGCCCGTGGTGCAACAGCAACCCGCGCCGCAGGCGCCGCGCACCGTCTACGTCGAGGCGCCCCCGCCGGCGGCACCTCCGCCCCCGCCTGCCGCTCCGCCGCCACCGGCCGCACCGGCGCCCGCTCCGGTGGCCCCCGCCCCGGTGCCGGTGTTCGTGCCGCCGGTCGTGTCGCCGCCGCCCTACCTGTACCCGCGGCCTCAGAACCCGTGGAACCCCTGGTCGCCGCGGCCCACGTGGACCCCGCCGAAACCGCCGTGGACCCCGCCGAAACCTACGTGGACGCCGCCGAAGCCGCCGTGGACGCCGCCCTGGCAGCAGGAACCCGAGGCGCCCGAACCCGAAGCTCCGCAGGTACCGCCGTGGCAGGACGGATCCGGCAGCCGCTCCGGGGGTTATCCCGGTTCGGGCGGCTACCCGGGCAGCGGTGACGGCCGCCGGTCCGGTGGGGGCGACGACCGCTCGCCCGGACGAAGCGGCTCGGGTGGTTCCGGGGGCGCGCCGAACTGCTTCCTGATCTTCTGCAGCTAGCGGCCCGCTTCCGAGGAGGTCACGTGGACGACACCCGCGCGGTCCGGCGCGCCGGTCCCATCCGGCACCGGATCCGGTGGCTCGCGGTACACGGATTCGTGCGCGGCGCCTCGAAGCTGCTGGCCCGCCGCGGCGACCCGCAGGGCCGGTTGATCGCCGATCCGGCGGTCCGCGCCGACCCCGTCGCGTTCACCGAGGAACTGCGGGCACGCGGCCCGATCGTGCGGGCCGCCGCGGTGCACATGACCGTCGACCACCAGATCGCCAACGACCTGCTTCGCTCCGACGACTTCCGCGTCACCGCGATGGGCTCGAACCTGCCCAAGCCGCTGCAGTGGGTCGCCAACCACACCAAGACCGGGCTGCTGCATCCGCTGGAACCGCCGTCGATGCTGTCTGTCGAGCCGCCCGAGCACACGCGCTACCGCAAACTGGTGTCGTCGGTGTTCACCACCAGAGCCGTTGCGGCGCTGAAGGATCGGGTGCAGCAGACCGCCGACTCGCTGCTCGACGAGCTGTCCGGCGCCGGGACCGTCGACGTCGTCGAACGGTACTGCGCGCAACTTCCGGTCACCGTCATCGGCGACATCCTCGGCGTGCCCGACGACGCTCGCCCCCGGGTCCTCGAATTCGGTGAGCTCGCCGCCCCCAGCCTGGACATCGGGTTGACCTGGTCGCAGTACCGCACCGTCTACCGCGGTATCGAAGGCTTCAACGACTGGCTCTCGGCGCACCTTCAACAGCTGCGGGCCAACCCCGGCGACGACCTGATGAGCCAGCTGATCGCGGCCTCCGACGAGGGGGCCCGGCTCAACGACCAGGAGCTTCTGGCCACGGCCGGGCTGGTGCTCGCGGCCGGCTTCGAGACGACGGTGAACCTGCTGGGCAACGGCATTCGCCTCCTGCTCGACCACCCCGAGCACCTGGAAACGCTCGCCGCCCGCCCCGAACTGTGGCCGACCGCGGTCGAGGAGATCCTGCGACTCGACCCGCCGGTGCAGCTGACCGCGCGAATCGCCAAGGTGGACAACGAAATAGCCGGACGTGTCGTACGTGCAGGCGAAGGGGTGATCCTGTACGTCGCGGGCGCCAACCGGGACCCGAAGGTGTTCGACGACCCGCACACCTTCGACCTCGAACGCGACAACGCCGGCAAGCACCTGTCGTTCTCCGGCGGGCGGCACTTCTGCCTGGGCGCGGCGCTGGCCCGCGCCGAAGGCGAAGTCGGGTTGCGCACCTTCTTCGAGCGGTTCCCGAACGCCCGGCTGGCCGGGCGCGGCAGCAGGCGCGACACCCGGGTGTTGCGCGGCTGGTCGACCTTGCCGATCGAGTTGGGGTCCCGCGCCGCGGTTAGTACGCCGTCCTGATCCGAATCACCGTTATCGGGGGCTTTCGCGTCCGGTATTGAGTAGGTTCGCAAGCGTGGATTTCCGAGCGGCGCTGCTCGACCAGACCCGATCCTTCGGTGAGCTGATCCGCAGTGCAGACCCGTCAACGCCCGTGCCGACCTGTCCCGACTGGACGCTCAAACACCTGTTCCGCCATGTCGGTCGCGGAAACCGCTGGGCCGCACAGATCATCGCCGAACAGCGGATCGCGGCGCTGGATCCCCGCGACGTGCGTGACGGGAAACCGCCCGAGGACCCCGACGCGGCCACCCGCTGGCTGCTCGAGGGTGCACAGCTGGTCATCGACGCCGTCGACCGCGTGGGTGCGGCCACCCGGGTGTGGACCTTCCTCGGTCCGCGGCCGGCGGGCTGGTGGATCCGGCGTCGCCTGCACGAGGTCGAGGTGCACCGCGCCGACGCGGCGCTGGCGGTCGGCGCCGGCTACGAACCGCCCGCCGACCTGGCCGCCGACGCGATCAGCGAGTGGGTGGAGCTGATGGCGCAGAACAGCGCCCAGCCCGCGCTGGACCGCGGCCGCAGCCTGCACATGCACGCCACAGACGATGGCCTGGGGCCGACGGGTGAATGGACGATCGTGCACGACGACGACGGCGTCTGGTGGTCGCACAACCACAGCAAGGCCGACGCCGCGCTGCGCGCCACCGCCACCGAACTGCTGCTCGCGCTGACCCGCCGACGCACCGCGAGCGACCTCGGTGTCGAAGTGCTCGGTGACGCGGCGGTGTGGGACAGATGGCTGGAGCGCACGGCCTTCTAAGCTGACGGCATGCGCGGCATCATCCTGGCCGGCGGTGCGGGCACCCGGCTGTACCCCATCACCATGGGCGTCAGCAAGCAGCTGGTCCCGGTCTACGACAAACCGATGATCTACTACCCGCTGTCCACGTTGATGATGGCCGGCATCCGCGACATCCAGGTGATCACCACCGAGCAGGACGCCGACGCGTTTCACCGCTTGCTCGGCGACGGTTCGAATTTCGGCATCAACCTGACCTACGCGGTGCAGCAGCGCCCGGACGGCCTGGCGCAGGCGTTCGTGATCGGTGCCGACCACATCGGCACCGGCTCGATCGCGTTGGTGTTGGGCGACAACATCTTCTACGGTCCCGGCCTCGGCACCAGCCTGAGCCGCTTCCAAACCGTCAACGGGGGAGCGATTTTCGCCTACTGGGTGTCCAACCCGGCCGACTACGGCGTGGTGGAGTTCGGCCCCGACGGTGCCGCGCGGTCGCTGGAGGAGAAACCCGCGACGCCGAAATCGCATTACGCGGTGCCGGGTCTGTACTTCTACGACAACGACGTCGTGGAGATCGCACGCTCGCTGAAGCCCTCCGCGCGTGGTGAATACGAGATCACCGAGATCAACCAGACCTACCTCGAACAGGGCAGGCTGCGGGTCGAGGTGCTTGCCCGCGGCACCGCCTGGTTGGACACCGGCACGTTCGACTCGCTGCTCGACGCCAGCGACTACGTGCGCACCATCGAACGCCGCCAGGGGTTGAAGATCGGCGTCCCCGAGGAGGTCGCCTGGCGGGTCGGGTTCATCGACGACGAACAGCTCGCCGCCCGCGGGCAGGCGCTGCTCAAGTCCGGCTACGGCCGGTATCTGCTGGAACTGCTGGAGCGCTAGGGGTCGCCAGCACCGCGGCGATACCGGTCGTCAACGGCACCGACAGGGCCAGCGCGATACCGCCGACCGCCGAGCGCGCGATCTCGATGGCCACGCTCTCGCCGGTCAGCACGTCGCCGAGCGAACGGTTGGCCACGCTGAACAACAGCAGCAGCGGCAGCGCGGTACCCGCGTACGCCAGCACCAGCGTGTAGACCGTCGACGCGATGTGGTCGCGGCCGACGCGCATCGCGCCGACGAAGACCTCGCGGCGCGTGGCGCCGTCGCCGACCGCGGCCAGCTCGAACGCCGTCGACGCCTGCGTGACCGTGACGTCGTTGAGCACACCGAGCGAACCGATGATGAACCCGGCCAGCAGCATTCCGGTGATCGACACGTTGCCCAGGTACGCCGCGACCTCGTTGTTCTGATCCTCTGAGAGCCCGGTCAGATGCGTGAATTCGATTGCTGCCCAGGACAACACCGCGGCAAGCAGCAGCGACGCCAATGTGCCGAGCAGCGCCGCGCTGGTGCGTAGGCTCACGCCGTGGGCGAGGTAGATCACCGCGTACAGGATCGCCGCCGACGCGACGAGGGCCACCGGGACGGCCGGTGCGCCGTCGCGCAGCGCGGGCAACAGGAACACGACCAGCACCCCGACCGCGATCACGATGCCGACCAGGGCGCGCAGGCCACGCCACCGGGCGACCGCCACGATCACGACCGCGAACGCGACGGCGAACGCGGCCAGCGGCCACGTGCGTTCGAAGTCGTAGAACGCGTACGTGGTGGCGCCCGCGCTGTCGACCTGCCTGCTGAGCCGGATGTCGTCGCCGACGGACAGGGTGGGCTGCCCGGGCCCGACGCCGATCTCCAACAAGGTGTTGGCGCCCTTGTTCGGTCCCGAGTCGATCGCCACCAGAGACTGCACGCACGGTGCACCTTGACTGTCGGCGGGAATCGGCGCCGACGTGAGCACCTCACCCGCCGAAGGACTTCCGCACGTCGCCGCGGCGCTGGACACGACATGGCCGGTCTCGGTGGTGACGGCCCCGCCCGCGGCGTTCTGGAACGGCAGCGGGATGTCGGCTTTCTCGCCGCTGGGCCACAGCAGCGCGGCGCCGATCAGCGTGGCCACCCCGATCGCCACCAGCAGGCCGACGACCACCCTGGCGGCCACCGGACCCAGCGGGGACGGGCCGTCGAGCGAATGCGAGTGTCCGTGTGAGTGCGCCACCCGGTCAGGGTAGAGGCAGGCCGCGAACGCTCACCCTACTGGCGGTAGCTGGCCAGGAAGTTGCCGAGCCGCTCGATCGCGGCGGACAGGTCGCGCGCCCACGGCAACGTCACGATCCGCAGGTGATCCGGTGTGGGCCAGTTGAAACCGGTGCCCTGCACCACCAGGATCTTCTCCTGCAGAAGCAGGTCGAGCACGAGTTGTTCGTCGTCGACGATGTCGTACACCTCGGGATCGAGCCGCGGGAACGCGTACAGCGCGCCTTGGGGTTTCACGCACGACACCCCGGGGATCTCGTTGAGCTTCTGCCAGGCCACGTCGCGCTGCTCCAGCAGGCGGCCACCCGGCAACACCAGGTCATCGATGCTCTGGTAGCCGCCGAGCGCGACCTGAATCGCATGCTGGGCAGGAACATTGGGGCACAACCGCATATTCGCCAGCAGGCTGATGCCCTCGATGAAACTCGCCGCGTGCTCCTTGGGGCCGGTGATCACCAGCCAGCCCGACCGGTAACCCGCCACCCGGTAGGCCTTCGACAGGCCGTTGAAGGTCAGGGTCAGCACATCGGGGGCCACCGAGGCCATCGAGATGTGCTCGGCGTCGTCGTAGAGGATCTTGTCGTAGATCTCGTCGGCGAGCAGCAACAGCTCGTGCTTGCGCGCCAGTTCGGCGATCTGCTCGAGCGTTTCGCGGCTGTACACCGCGCCGGTCGGGTTGTTCGGGTTGATCACCACGATCGCCTTGGTGCGCTCGGTGATCTTGGACTCCAGGTCAGCGACATCGGGGTTCCAGCCCTGCGTCTCGTCGCACAGGTAGTGCACCGGGGTGCCGCCGGCCAGCGAGGTGCACGCCGTCCACAGCGGATAGTCCGGCGCCGGGATCAGCACCTGGTCGCCGTTGTCGAGCAGCGCTTGGAGCACCATCTGGATGAGTTCGGAGGCGCCGTTGCCCAGATAGACGTCGTCGACGTCGAACTTGGGGAAGCCCTCGACCAGTTCGTAGCGGGTGAACACCGCACGCCGCGCCGGCATGATGCCCTTGGAGTCCGAATAGCCCTGCGCGTACGGCAGCGCCGCGATGATGTCGCGCATGATCACGTCCGGGGCCTCGAAGCCGAACGGCGCGGGATTGCCGATGTTCAGCTTGAGGATGCGATGGCCCTCGGCCTCCAGCCGCGACGCGTGCTCGTGCACCGGGCCGCGGATCTCGTAGAGCACGTCCTGCAGTTTCGACGACTGCGTGAACGTGCGGAGCCGCTGCTGATGGCCGCCGGTGTGCCAGGTCGCGGGCGTATGGGGCGTGGTCACATCATCCATGGTGGCATTGCCGTCCAGTCATTTAGAAATTTCGCGCGCACCCGCGGTCAGGCGTAGGTCGCGGAGAGGTTGGTCAGAGCGGCCCACCTGTCGGCGAAGTCGGCGGGGCTCAACACCGTCTCGACGTGCGCACCCACCGGCCGGAAGAGGTCGGGTTCGAGCAGGGCGAGCGCCGTCGACTGGTCCCAGAACATCGTGCGCCCGCCGTAACCGGACTGTTCCCAGGTGTCGACCGCCCACGACGCCGACTCGCCCAGCAGGATCTGGCGCAGCGTGTTGGGCAGACCCACCGGACCCAGCCGGTGGACCATCGCCAGCGTCGGGCCGTACACGGTGCCCACGCAACCGGCCCGGTTCGGCGTCGTATCGCAGTCGCCGCGTGGGACGTCGACGTAAGTGTGGTCCAGTCCCGGAAGTTGTTCACCGAACACGGTTTCGCAGGACGGCCGGTCGTAGACGCAGTTGAAGGATTCGCCCGCCTCGAGCTCCGGATCGCCTTCGGCCGGGCGGCCGGTGATGACGACGCGACCGGTCTTGGCGCGCAGCGCGGGACCGTAGTGCCGGAAGGAGGTGAAGCCGCCGATCAGCAGGATGTCCACCCGCGAACAGTGCGATGCGGCGTCGCTGATCTGGCGGACGAAGTCGTCGGACGCCGGTGTCGGCGGCAGCTCCGCGGGCAGGAAGTTGTTCAGCCGGTTCATCAGTTTCCGGAAGACCAGGACGTAATCGCCGAACGTCTCGGCGATGTCGGCCTCCGGACGGTTGACGGCGGCGCCCACGATCACCGGGATCCGGCGTTGACCGGGTTCGGCCACCAGTCGGCTGACCGCCGAGGCGCCGAGCGCCGGCAGCGTGTAGCCCTCGGTCGTCACGATCGCCGCCACATGCCGGGCCCCGACGACCATCGGGATGGTCATCAGGTCGTCGATGTCCATGTCGGTGTCGACGACGACGCAGGCGTCCGCGGGGTCGGCGTTCGCCGCGAACGCGAGCGAGGACCACCCCAGGACGACCGCCGTGGCCAGGGCCAGGACAGGGGTCCGGGTCACCGCTTCCCGGGACGTCGGGCGCCCTTGGCGATGCCGAGGCCTTTCACCGGAGGTTCGTCGCCGACGATGCGGGCGTCACCGTCGCTGCCCGACGACGGCGCGGGCTCGGGGGCCGGCTCCGGCTCGGCCGCAGCGGCTTCCGGCTCGGGGGCTGGTGCCTCAGGCTCGGGGGCTGGTGCCGCGGCCGGCTTCGGCGCCGGTGCCTTCTTCTTGGCACCGGGGCGACGGGCGCCGGGGGCGATGCCCAACCCCTTGACCTCGGGCTCGGGCCTGCTCTCCAGGCCGCGGTCGGAATCCGCGGTGTCCGCGGCCTCGGTGCCCGCTTTCGCCTGGTCCGGATCCACGTTCGGCGGCTGGACGACCGTGGCCTCGCCCTCGTTCGGGGCGGCCTTCGCCGGTGCCTTCTTGGCGCCCGGCCGCCGCGCACCCGCCGCGATGCCGAGGCCCTTGACCTCCGGCTCCGGCTTGGCCTCCGCGGCCGGCTTCGTTTCGGCGGGCGCGGACTGCGCCGCCGGCGCCGCCTTCTTTGCGCCCGGGCGCTTCGCACCTGCCGCGATGCCGAGTCCCTTGGCGGGAGGTGCTGCGGCAGCGGGCTTTTCGTCGGCCTTGTCGGCGGTATCCTTCGTCGCACCCGGAGCCTTCTTCGCGCCGGGGCGCTTGGCGCCGCCCGCGATGCCGAGCCCCTTGACCGGCTTGGTCTCGGTGGTCTGAACGCTCTGAGCCGCCTCTGCGGCAGGCGCTTCCGGTTCCTCTGCCTCGACGGGCGTCTCCTCGACCGCGGGTGCCGCGGCAGCCGCCTTGGCGGCGCGCTCCTCGGCCTCCTTGGCCGCGGTTCCCTTCTCCGGCAGCGTGATCGTGCTCTTGTCCAGCGAGCCCAGCAGCAGCTGGGCCACGTCGAGCACCTCGGCCTTCTCCACCTCACGCGCGGCGGACACCTCGTCGACGCCGTCGGTGATCATCACGCGGCAGAACGGGCAGCCGGTGGCGATGGTGTTGGCCGTGTCCATGGCCTCCTCGGTGCGCTCGGTGTTGACGCGCTTGCCGATGTGCTCTTCCATCCACATCCGGGCACCGCCGGCGCCGCAGCACAGGCCACGGTCGGCGTGGCGCGGCATCTCGGTCAGCTTCGCGCCCGCCGCCCCGATCAGCTCACGCGGCGCGGAGTACTCCTTGTTGTGCCGGCCCAGGTAGCACGGGTCGTGGTAGGTGATGTCCATCCCGCCGTCCGCGGGCTTGACCGGGATCAGCTTCTTGTCGCGCACCAGCCGGTTGAGCAGCTGCGTGTGGTGCAGCACCGTGTAGTTGCCGCCGACCTGCGGGTATTCACGACCCAGCGTGTTGAAGCAGTGCGGGCAGGTGACGACGACCTTGCGGTCGACCCGCTCGACACCCTCGAACAGGCCGTCGAGCGTCTCGACGTTCTGCGCGGCCAGCTGCTGGAACAGGAACTCGTTGCCCGAGCGGCGGGCCGAGTCGCCGTTGCAGGTCTCGCCCTCGCCGAGCACCAGGTACTTCACGCCCGCGGCGGCCAGCAGTTCGGCGACCGCCTTGGTGGTCTTCTTGGCGCGGTCCTCGTAGGCGCCGGCGCAGCCGACCCAGAACAGGTACTCGTAGCCCTCGAAGCTCTCGACGTCCTTGCCGTAGACCGGCACGTCGAAGTCGACCTCGTCGATCCAGTTCGTGCGGTCCTTGGCGTTCTGGCCCCACGGGTTGCCCTTGGTCTCCAGGTTCTTGAACAGCACGCCGAGTTCACCGGGGAACTCGGACTCCATCATCACCTGGTAGCGACGCATGTCGACGATGTGGTCGATGTGCTCGATGTCGACCGGGCACTGCTCGACGCAGGCGCCGCACGTGGTGCACGACCACAGCACGTCGGGGTCGATCACGCCGCCCTGCTCCTCGGTGCCGACCAGCGGGCGGGTGGCCTGCTCCGGACCGGAACCCAGGATCCGCTCGAATCCGGACTCGGGCACGTGCTCGTGCGCGTGCTTCTCGGAGGCCTTCTCGCCGCGCAGTTCCTCGCCGAGACCACCTTCGGGGGTGTTCTCCAGAGGCGACTCCTTGTCGCCGAGGATGTAGGGCGCTTTCGCGAACAGGTGGTCGCGCAGGTTCATGATCACGAGCTTGGGCGACAGCGGCTTACCGGTGTTCCACGCCGGGCACTGCGACTGGCACCGGCCGCACTCGGTGCACGTGGTCATGTCGAGGTAGGCCTTCCACGTGAAGTCCTCGATCTTGCCGCGGCCCAGCACCGCGTCCTCCGGCGGATCCTCGAAGTCGATCTGCTTGCCCTCGTACTCGACGGGCAGCAGCGGGCCCAGGCCGTTGGGTAGCCGCTTGAACGTGACGTTGATCGGCGCCAGCCCGATGTGCAGGTGCTTGGAGTGCAGCACGATCAGCAGGAACACCAGCATCACCGCGATGTGCAGCAGCAGCGCGATGGTCTCGATCCACGAGTTGGCGGTGTAACCCAGCGGGCTGAGCACCCAGCCCATGAACTGCGAGAAGAACGCACCGTTGCCGTAGGGCAGGGCGTCGGTGTTGACCGCGGCGCCGCGCACCAGCGCGTAGGTCCAGATGACGTTGAAGATCATGAACAGGATCAGCCAGGCGCCGCCGGTGTGCGATCCGTAGAAGCGGGAGTCGCGGCCGTGCTGCTTGGGTTCCTGCATCACGCGGATGATCGCGAACGTGATGATGCCGAGCAGCACCGCGACGGCGAAGAAGTCCTGCAGGAAGCCCAGCGCGTCCCAGCGGCCGATGATCGGGATGTGGAAGTCGTGGTCGAAGATCAGGCCGTAGGCCTCGAGGTAGACCGACGCCAGGATGAAGAAGCCCCACATCGTGAAGAAGTGCGCGATGCCGGGGATCGACCAGCGCAGCAGCCGGGTTTGCCCGAACACCTCCTCGAACTGCGTGGTGATGCGTTTGCGGAGGTTGTCCTTGCGGTTGTTCTCCGGGCTGGTGGGGGCGCCGGAGCGGATCAGGCTGGTCAGCCACAGGACGCGCTTGGCCGCGAAGACCAGCACCAGGGCGGTCAACCCGAGGCCGACGACGAGCCTGATCAGCATCTGCGTATCCACCGCGAGCCTCCCAATCTAAGTTACTCATGAGTAACTTACCTGTAGTTACCCGTCGGTAACTTACCTTCAGGGCCTGCTCATAGTTGCATCCCACCGGGAATCGCCGCCACGAAGGCTTGCCTAACTAGCTCCGGTCGCCCGGTCGGGGGTCGGCCGGCGGGGACCCGGACGGCTGCCACCGAGCGCGCCGGGAGGGGGTCGATCAGGCCGGAGTGAGCATGGCCCGCAGCATCGACAGCAACTCGGTGCGCGACTCGGCACCCAGCCGGCGCCGGATCCGGGCGACGTGGTGTTCGACGGTCTTGGGCGAGATGGACAGCTGCTCGCCGATCAGCTTGTACGGCATCCCGCGGATCAGAAGCTCGGCAACTTCGATCTCCTTCTTCGACAACCGCATGTACGACGGCCTGCTCGGGTCGTCGTCGACCGGCCGGGGGATCGGCGCGGCATCCTGCTCGGCGACGGTCTGCTTGAGGTCGCGGGCCAACTGCAGCATCGCGCCGGACACCCGGCCGTCCGGCGTCTGCAGCGCGGCCTGACCGGCCAGCCGGGTGGCGTCCCAGGTGAGACCGAACTGCGCGAGCAGCCGCGCGGCCGCGGTGACCTCGTCGACGTCGACGGAGTTGGCCAGCACCCGCAGCCAGGTCCGGCCCGCGGTGGCCAGCGCCCGCGCGAACGCGCTGTGCGGTGCGGCGGCGGTGAGCGCCTGGCCGTGCGGTGCGACGGCGTCCGGCGCGTTGGCCAGGATCCCCGCGTGCACCCCCGACCAGTGCAGCGGCACGCTCCACAGCACCGGGTCGCCGAGCGAGGCGAGCAGCGCGAACGCGTCGTCGATGGTGTGCTGCAGCCGCTCGAGCTGGTGCAGTCGCGCCGCGGCGACCCACAGTTCGCCGAGCGGCAGCAGCGAGAACAGGTCGACGGAGTACTCGGCCAGCACCTCCATCGCCGCGTACCAGTGCTTCTGCATCGCGCCGGTGTCCCCGCTGCGCCGCGCGATCGCGGTCTGCAGGGCGCTCGCCCACAGCGCGTCACGGCGATGCAGCGGGCTGGTCTCGGAGTCGGCGCCCGCGGCGGCGACGTCGGTGCCTGCGGCCGTGAGCTGACCGTCCTGCATGCGGACCCAGCCCAGCAGCAGGCGGTGCCTGCGGGTCACGAACAACGCCTGGCCGTCACTGCCGCCGCCCGCCACGCGGCCGATCACGCTTCGGGCCCGGACCGGGTCACCGCCGTGCAGCGCGGCCAACGTCACCAGCGCCGCGGGGGTGTCAGGAGCGACGGCGGTCGCCGGCACATCGGTGGCGACGGCCTGCGACAGCCGGGCCACCGTCGCCGGGTACGGCGAGTCCAGTGACATCAGCAGCCCCTCGGCGAGGCTGCGGGCGGCCCGCGCAGTCGACGTCGGAGGTCCGCCGGACTCGGCGCTCACCGATGCGCGGGCGGCGGCCAGATCACCTGCGGCCAGGCAGGCCACCGTGCCCGCGGCGCCGACGAACGCGTCCGGGTGCGGGCCCAGCCACCGGAACAGGTCGGCGGCCTGCGCCGCGCTACCGTCGTGCGCGGCGATGCTGGCGGCGATGCGGACCGCGGCCGCGCGCTCGGCCGGATCCGGCGAGCCGAGCAGTTCGTCGGCGAGCCGGCCCGCGGTGACGCAATCGCCGGTCATCGCCAGCGCATCGGCCAGCTGCGGGCTCAGTGCGGCCGCTCCCGCGTCGACGGCTGCGCGGTAAAGCCTTGCCGCCCTTGCGGGTTGACCTCCACTCCGGGAGGCCAGCTCGGTGAGCGCGGCCGCCAGCCGATCGTCGCGCAGCCCGTGCTCGGCCAGCTGCAGCGCCAGATCCGGTGACAGCGTCGACATTTCGATCTGCGACAGCAGGAGCGAGATCTCCGTGTCGTGATGTCTTGCGGCACCCAGGATCTCGGCCAGGCTGCGGTGCAGCGTGCGACGGAAGGCGCGGCTGTGGGACGGCTCGATCAGTCCGGTGGCGTGCGAGCGGTCGACCAGCGCCCGGGCCCGATCGGGTGGCAACCGCAGGGCGGCCGCGACGTCGTCGGCGCCCAGGCCCCGGTTCAGCGACAGCACCAGCAGCGTGTCGAGAAGCTGCTCGTCGAGGAGGCGGAGCCGCTCGATCAACGCGAACTGCGCGGCCTGCGGGATTCCGGCAGACGAACCATCGGGTTCGGTGACCGCGGTGATGGCCGGTCGCACCAGGAACGGCAGCCCCGCGGTGGCGACCATCAGCGACCGGACCAGATCCGTCGACGGAGTGCCGCCCGCATCGGACAGCAGGCGGGCGACGTCGCCCGGCGCCAGCGGCCCCAGGTCGACGGCCGGGTGCTCGCGCTGCAACGTCAGTGTCAACGCGCGCAGCGCGGGCCGGTGCACCACCGGTTCGGTGGCGACGACCACGGTGGCCGCTGGGTCGTCCACCCGGTCGGCGAGCGCGTCGAGTTCGGCGTCGTCGAGCAGATGCGCATCGTCGACGACCACTGCACCGTCGGCCTCGCCGGGGCGCGGGGGACGGGTCAGCGCCGGCACGGCAGCCGAGCGCAGCGCGGTGCGGACCGCGGTCAGCACCGCGGTCTTACCGGTGCCGATGCCGCCGGAGACCACGACCTTGACCGGTGCTGTCGGGTCGTCACCCAGCCTGGCGACCAGTTCGCGCGCTGACGGCGCAAGGTCGGCCGGCGAGTCCGACGCGGCCATGGCCTAGGGCTCGTCCGGAATCGGGATGTCGGGCAGCGGTTCCACGGTCGTGGTCACCGGCGGCGCGGTCGTCGTCGGCGGCGCGGTGGTCGTCGGCGGCGGTGTGGTGGTCGGCGGTGTGGTCGTGGTGCGCGTCGTGGTCGTGGTTGTCGTCGTCGTGGTTGTCGTCGTCGTGGTGGTCGTGGTGGTGGTCGACGAGGTCGGCGACGTGGTCGTCGTCGATGACGGCGGCGGCGGTGGCGGGGGCACCACCGTGGTGCTCGGCTGCCCGTCCGATCCGGTGACCGTGATCGTCTGCGGCGCAACCGAAGTCAGCTGATCGGGGGATGGACCGGTTTCGAAGGTGGTGGCCGTCTCGGTCACCGGCCCGGTGGTGCCGCTGGTCCCGGTCAGCGTGACGGCCAGACCGCCGATCGCCAGCAGCGCGGCGGCGGCCGCGGCCCCGAACAGCACGGTCGGCCTGCGGTACCACGGCAGCGGCGGCGGTTCCGGTTCGTACTGCTCTTCCTCGTGCGCGAACTCCACCGCGGGCCGCGCGCCGGTGACGCCCGGTTCGAAGGTGTAGTCCTCGCCGGCGTAGGGCACGGGTTCGCCTGCGGGGGAATCGTCCTGGGACCACGCCAGCGCGCGGAACGTCGCCGAGGCGGCGCCGTCGGATGCCGACTCGGCCGCGGCCACCCCGGCCGCGCCGGCGGCCCACGCCGCGGCGGCCATGCCGGTGGGCGCATCGGCTGCGGCCGCCATGCCGGTGGGCGCGTCGGCATCGGCGGCGGTGTCGGCGATCAGCGCAGCGCCCGCGGCCACGTTGAGCTGCGACTGCGGTGTGGTGATCACCGGCGCCCGCAACCGGGTGGACAGCTGCTGGGTCACCAACGGTATGTTGGCCCCGCCGCCGACGGTCGCCACCGCCGAAATGCTGGCCAGCGCAATGTTGTTGCGCTGCAACGTTTCTTCGACTGTGTTCAGCACACCGGTCAACGGCTCGGAGATCAGCTGCTCGAGCTCGGTGCGTGTCACCCGCACGTCGGTGTCGACGCCGGGCAGTTCGACGTGCACGACGGTGGCGGTCTCGCCCGACAACCGCTCCTTGGCCAGCCGGGACTCGTTGCGTAACCGCGCCAGCGACCCCACCGCCGCGGTGCCCGCCGGGTCGGCGTCGTTGGCCGCCGCGACACCCGAGACGACGTGGTTGAGCAGCGACTGGTCGATCTGGTCGCCGGAGAAGTCGGCGTAGCGGACGGTCTCACCGATCGGCGCGAAGTTCGCGCCCGCGTCGGCCAGGCTGATGCTGGTCCCGCTGCCGCCGAAGTCGCAGAGCACCACGACACCGCTGTCGGGCAGGCCAGGCGCGGCCTGCAGCGCGGACAGCGCGGCGACCGAGTCGGGCACCAGCACCGGGGCCACCCCGCCGGGAGACAGCGCCGGCGCCGCGCGCAGGGCACCGCGCAGCGCGCCGACCGTCGCCGGACCCCAGTGCGCGGGCACCGCGACGGCGATCGGCGACCCGCCGTCGACCGTGCGCGCCATCGCGTCGAGCGCCTCGACGAGGACCCGCTCACCGCGGTGGGGGGAACCGTCGGCGGCCACCAGCGGCACCGGGTCGCCGACGCGCTCGACGAACCCGCTGAGCACCGTGCCGGGCCGGGTCAGGTTCGGGTTCTCCGACGGCACGCCGACCTCGGGCGGTCGGTCGTCGAAAATGGTGAGGATGGACCGGCGCATGACCGGCGGTCGGCCGATCCGGGCCGCCACCAAGTTGGTCGACCCGATCGACAACCCGAGAGAGTCGCTCATCACCGTCTTTCTGAGGTCTGCGTGCGGCCGCCCATCACGATAGCGGCTCGGCGGCCGCCGCCACGGGAGCTGCCCCTAGTGCGCCGCGATCCCCTAATGGTGTGTCCCCTAACGGCGGGCCGGCAGGAGTGGGTTTCGCACCGATCACCGGGGCGGCGACCGTCGATAGCATCGTGACATGCCGCTTTGGGCGGCCTGTTGATCCTTCTGGGACATATATCTACGAAAGGGAGGGAGGGTGTTTCATGGCCAACGAGTTGCTCGACTTCGTGATGTCGGTTGTGCGTGACCCGGACACCGCCGCGCGGTTCGCGGCGAATCCGGAGCAGGCCATTCTCGACGCCAATCTGACCGATGTGAGCGCCGCCGATGTCAACGCCCTGATTCCCGTGGTGTCCGAGTCGCTGTCGACGCTGCCGACGACGGTTCCGACCGCCGGGTTCGACGGCGTCGCCGAAGCGGCCAACGTCTGGACCAGCGGCGCGGCGACGGCCGCGTTCGACGCGTTCGGCGACCAGGTGCCGGTTACGGGGCTTGACGACCTCGCGATCGACGTGCCGACGATCACCGACCCGGGTGTCGAGACGCCGAGCGTCGACGACGGCCCGCTGTTGCTCGACCCGGCGGTCGAATCCGTGATCGACGACGCCCCGACGGATCTGCCCGAGGTGGCGGATCTCGGCGAGGCGGTCGCCGACATCCAGCAGCTCGACGTCGACGCCGGCGGTTTCGACCTGTTCGACTGAGCCCGTCCGACCGGATGCGCGGTCCCCTGTGATCAGGGGGCCGCGCATTTTTTTGTGCGCCCACCGACCCCCATGCCGATCCCCTAATCCCCTAATGCGGCCCCCACGGTGATCCCGGGGCGGTGGTGCGCAGGCAGGGGTTGTGACCCCGTTTCTGCGGGGGCGCGCGATCCATAACGTGGTGTTCAGATCGCCGGAGGCCCGGTGACAAGAACCCCGAACCGAATCGAAAGGACCCCGACATGAACCTCATCGACTGGTTTCTGAACCTGTTCCGCGACCCGGTCGCCGCTGCGGCCTTCGTCACCGACCCCGACCGCGAACTGCACCAGGCCGGCTTCGGCAGCGTGTCGGCCGCCCAGGTCCAGGCCGTGGCCGCCACCGTGGCGCCCGCCGCGGTCCTGCACGGCGGCGGCAACCCCGTCGTCGGGCTGCAGCAGGCCGTGGCCCAGACCCACGGCATCGCGTTCACGCCGCAGCGTCAGACCGAGGCGCTGTCCAACAACGACATGCTGTCCAACAACGACACGCGGCTGCTGAGCCCGGAGACCAACACCGTCAACCACGCGGGCCAGGACCAGCAGCAGGGCGTCGGCAACGTCAGCCTGGACTTCGGTGACATCACGTTCGGCAACAAGACCTCGAACACCGCGACCGACGGTGGCGTGGTCAACACCGGAACCGCCGACGACATCGACACCACCAACGTCGAGGGCGACGGCAACGTGGTCGGCGACGACAACGACGGCAACGTGACCGGCGACATCGACACCGACGACGGCTCGCCGGTGATCATCGGCGACGCCAACGACGTCGACAACGACACCCAGCAGGCCGGCGGCGACATTGTTCAGGACAACGAGGCGCCCGTGATCAACGACGTCGACATGAGCGGCGGCAGCGGCGGCGGCGCGGTCGGCGGTGACGGTGGCGGCGGCCTGATCGGCATCGGCAACGACGGTGGCGACGCGATCGGCGGCGCCGGTGGTTCCGGCGGCGGGATCGTCATCAACGACGGCGGCATCGTCGACGCCAGCGACGACGACGTCGCCGTCGAGGACAACGACGTCGTGACGCAGGTCAACGACAACGACACCACGGTCAACCAGGCCGGCGTCGACATCTTCTGATCTGCCTGACACCGCGGCTGGCGGGGACCGAACACTCGGTCCCCGCCAGTCGGCACGTCTACCGTTGACTGACCGATTCGACTCGAGGACTCCATGACACAACCCGCCAAGCAGGTCAAGGTGATCGTCGAGCTTATCGACCACACCAGCCGGATCGCCGAGACCAACGATCGCGGCGACCTCGTCGAGCGGCTGGCCCGGGCCAAGGACCGCGTCACCGACCCGCAGATCCGCGTGGTCGTGGCCGGTCAGCTCAAGCAGGGCAAGAGCCAGCTGCTCAACTCGCTGCTCAACGTTCCGGTGGCGCGCGTCGGCGACGACGAGAGCACGGTGCTGGCCACGATGGTGTCCTACGGCGAGACCGCCAGCGCCAAGCTGATCGTCGCCCGCGGCGACGGGCAGGAACCCGAGGCCGTCGAGATCCCGATGGCCGAGCTGCGCAACGACCTGCGGCGCGCCCCGCAGGCCGGGGGACGGCAGGTGCTGCGTGTGGAGGTCACCGCGGCCAGCCCGCTGCTGCGGAACGGGCTGGCGTTCGTCGACACCCCCGGCGTCGGCGGGCACGGCCAACCCCACCTGTCGGCGACGCTGGGGCTGCTGCCCGACGCCGACGCGGTGCTGATGTGCAGTGACACCAGCCAGGAGTTCACCGAACCCGAGATGACGTTCATGCGCCAGGCGTTCGAGATCTGCCCTGTCGCAGCGATTGTCGCGACCAAGACCGACCTGTACCCGCATTGGCGCCAGATCGTCGAGGCCAACAGGGCGCACCTGCAGCGGGCCGGGCTCTCGGTGCCGATGATCCCCGCGTCGTCGCTGCTGCGCGCCCATGCGATCCAGCTCAACGACAAGGAGCTCAACGAGGAATCGAACTTCCCGGCCATCGTGAAGTTCCTCAGCGAGGAGGTGCTGGGTCGGCAGAACGACCGGATCCGCGAGCACGTCGTCAACGAAATCTACTCCGCAGCAGAGCATCTCACGTTGAAGGTGAGCGCCGAGCTGTCCGCGCTCAACGACCCGCAGACCCGCGACGCGCTCAAGGCGGACCTGGAGCGGCGCAAGCAGGAAGCCCAGGATGCGTTGCAGCAGACCGCACTGTGGCAGCAGGTGCTCACCGACGGCATCGCCGACCTGACCGCCGACGTCGACCACGATCTGCGCGGCCGGTTCCGGGTGATCAGCCAACACATCGAGCACGTGATCGACACCTGCGACCCGACCCAGCACTGGGCCGAGATCGGCGCGGAGCTCGAAGAGGCGATCGCGACCGCGGTGGGCGACAACTTCGTCTGGGCCCACCAGCGGGCCGAGGCGCTGGCCGCCGAGGTCGCCCGCACGTTCGTCGACGCCGGCCTGGACGCGGTGAACATGCCGCAACTCGATCCCCGCCGGATGGGCGCCGACCTCGGCGAGATGAAGTCGCTGTCGAGGCTGGAGGCCAAGCAGCTCAGCAAGGGCCGCAAGCTGACCATGGGCATGCAGGGCTCCTACGGCGGGGTGCTGATGTTCGGCATGATGACGTCGTTCGCCGGGCTGGGCATGTTCAACCCGATCTCGCTGGGGGCGGGGCTGTTGATGGGGCGCAGCGCGTACAAGGAGAACGTCGAGAACCGGATGCAGCGGGTCCGCAACGAGGCCAAACTCAACACCCGCCGGTTCGTCGACGACACCCAGTTCGCGGTCGCCAAGGAATCCCGGGACCGGCTCAAGGCGATCCAGCGTCAGCTGCGCGACCACTACCGCGAGATCGCCAACCAGACCACCCGCTCGCTGAACGAGTCGTTGCAGGCGACGCTGGCCGCGGCCCAGCTGGCCGAGGCCGAACGCAACGGCCGGGTCAAGGAACTGGAACGTGCGCTCAACATTCTCAACCAGGTCACCGAGCAGGCCGTCAAGCTGATGGCCCAACCCGCGGGCGCCGGCTAGCGCCGTCGGTGCCTAAGCTTGATCCCCGGCATGACCCGAGCGGGGAGCGTTGGTGAGTAGCGCGAGATGAGCACGAGCGATCAGGTGCGTGCGATCCTGGGCGGAACGATCCAGGCGTACCAGGCCGATCCCGCGTACCGCCACCGCCCCGACGTGCACAACGAACTCGACCGGATCGGCAGCCGGCTCAACCAGCCGATCCGCATCGCGCTGGCGGGCACGTTGAAGGCGGGTAAATCGACGTTGGTGAATGCCCTTGTGGGAGAGGACATTGCGCCGACGGATGCCACCGAGGCCACCCGTATCGTGACGTGGTTCCGGCACGGTCCCACCCCGAAGGTCACCGCGAACCACGTGGGCGGGCGGCGCTCCAACGTGCCGATCGGACGCGACACCGGTGGGCTCACCTTCGATTTCGCCACGCTCGACCCGCACGACATCGTCGACCTCGACGTGGAGTGGCCGGCCGCCGAGCTGATCGACACCACGATCATCGACACCCCCGGCACCTCCTCGCTGTCGCCGGATGTGTCGGCCCGCACGCTGCGGCTGCTGGTGCCCGACGACGGGGTGCCGCGCATCGACGCGGTGGTCTTCCTGCTGCGGACGCTGAACGCGACGGACATCGCGCTGCTCAAGCAGATCGGTGAGCTGGTCGGCGGGTCCAACGGCGCGCTGGGCGTCATCGGGGTGGCCTCGCGCGCCGACGAGATCGGTGCCGGCCGGATCGACGCGATGCTCTCGGCCAAGGACGTCGCGAAACGGTTCACCGCCGAGATGGACCGGACCGGCATCTGCCAAGCGGTGGTGCCGGTGTCGGGGCTGCTGGCGTTGACGGCGCGGACGCTGCGGCAGAGCGAGTTCGTCGCGCTGGAGAAGCTCGCCGGGGTGGACGCGGCGCAGCTGACCAAGGCGATGCTGTCGGTGGACCGCTTCGTGCGCGAGGACGACACGTTGCCGGTCGACGCGGCCACCCGGGCGGCGCTGCTGGACCGGTTCGGGATGTTCGGGATCCGGATCTCGATCGCGGTGCTGCGCGCCGGGGTCAGCGACTCGGTGGCGCTGGCCGACGAACTGCTCGAGCGCAGCGGCCTGGTCGCGCTGCGCGAGGTGATCGATCAGCAGTTCGCGCAGCGCTCGGATCTGCTCAAGGCGCACACCGCGCTGCTGTCGCTGCGGCGGTTCGTGCAGAACAACCCGATCTACGCCAGCCCGTACATCATCGCCGACATCGACCCGCTGCTCGCCGACACCCACGCGTTCGAGGAGCTGCGGCTGTTGAGCCAACTGCGTTCGCGGCCAACGACGTTGAACGACGACGAGATCGTCTCGCTGCGACGGATCATCGGCGGTTCGGGGACCGACGCGGCCAGTCGGCTGGGTCTGCAGCCCGACAACCCCTACGACGGACCGCGGGCGGCGTTCGCCGCGGCGCAGCGCTGGCGCCGCCGCGCCGATCATCCGCTCAACGACCCGTTCACCACCCGCGCGTGCCGGGCCGCGGTGCGCAGCGCCGAGGCGCTGGTGGCCGAGTACGCGGCGCGCAACTACTAGATCTCGTCGAGATCTGCGCTGGGGCTGATCCGCGAATTCAGCGACCCTGACGCAGAAATCGGCGCGACTGATCGCCTAGGGCGACGGCGGTGCGGTCACGGTCTCGGTGACCGTGCTGGTTTCGGTGCTGGTTTCGGTGCTGGTGCTGACGCTGGTGGTCGGCGGGGTCGTCGTGGTGGTCGTGGTAGTCGGCTCCGTGGTGGTCGTCGGCTCCGTGGTGGTGGTCGTGGTGGTCGGTTCGGTGGTGGTCGGCGGCGCCGCCGTCGTCTCGGTCACCACGGTCGTCGTCGTCGGCACGGTGGTGGCGACCGAGCGGCTCGTGGTGGTCAGCGGCGTCAGCGGGGTCGACTCCTGGGGTTCGTCGCCTCCGGTGATCACGGCGACCAGCATCCACACGATCAGCGCGACCAGCAGGGCGCCGGCGGCCCCGAACCCGACGAGCGCGGCGGGTTTGCGGTACCACGGCGTGGGCTCCTCGGGCGGCTCGCCGTAGCCACCCCCGTCGTCGTAGCCGCCGGTGCCGTAGTTGGCGTACGTGGTGGGGTCGTCGTCGGAGTAGTTCGGGTCATCGGGAGAGCCGTTTCGCGCCACGCGCCGATAGTAGGCGCTCAGTTGAACGGATTGAGGGTGCGCGTCACATTCGTGCGAGGTCCGCGGCGTGTCGTCCGCGGAGTCGTCTGCTCGTCGCTGTCGCGGACGCGGGGCCGCCGCTCGCTGGTGGTCTCGGACTCCGACGTCGTCGACTCCGACGGCGTCGTGGTGTCGTTGATGTCGGTGGTCTGCGGCGGGCTGGTGCTGGTGATCGTCCCGGTGGTTGCGGTCGTGGCCGGGCTCGACGGGGTCCGCGACGGGGCCGACGTGAAACTGGGCTCGACGAAGTTCAGCGGGGCCTGCGGCGGCGGCTCGCTGAACTGTCGCGACACGAAGGTCGCGCCGAACACCAGCAGGCCGATCACCACCAGGGCCGCCAGGCTGGCGCCGACGACTTCGGGGGTGCGGTTGTACCAGGGTGCACGGTCGTCCTGCTCGGCCCTGGTCACGGCCACCGATAGTAGTGGCGGCTTGCTCGACGGCGCCTGTTCAGCCGAGCTGCGGGATCACCTCGCGGGCGAAGAACTCGACGTGCGCGAGATCGGACATGTCGAGAACCTGCAGATAGACCCGCTGCACGCCGGCCTCGGTGAAGGGGCCCAGCTTGTCGGCGATCTCGGCCGGGGTGCCGACGGTGGGGGAGTTGCTGCGCAGTTCGTCGACCTCACGTCCGATCGCCGCCGCGCGGCGGCCCACCTCGGCGTCGTCGCGCCCCGCGCACAGCACGAACGCCGCGGAGTACGTCATCGACTCGGCGGGCCGACCCGCGTCGGCGACCGCGGCGGCCACTCGCTCGAACTGCGTCCTGACGGTGTCCAGCGGCACGAACGGGACGTTGAACTCCGAGGCGAACCTCGCGGCGAGCCGGGGTGTGCGCTTGGCGCCCTGGCCGCCGATGATGACCGGAGGGTGCGGCGACTGCGCGGGCTTGGGCAGGCCCGGGGAGTCGACGACGGTGTAGTGGCTGCCCGGGTAGTCGAAGGTGCCGCCCTGCGGTGTCGTCCACAGGCCGGTGATGATCTCGAGCTGTTCGGTGAGCCGGTCGAAGCGTTCGCCCAGCGGCGGGAACGGGATCGCGTACGCCTGGTGTTCGGCCTCGAACCACCCCGCGCCGATGCCGAATTCGACTCGGCCACCGCTCATCTCGTCGACCTGCGCGACCGATATCGCCAGCGGGCCGGGGTGGCGGAACGTCGCCGAGGTGACCATCGTGCCGAGCCGGATCGACGTCGTCTCGCGGGCGATCCCGGCCAGGGTGACCCAGGAGTCGGTGGGGCCGGGCAGCCCGTCGCCGCTCATCGCCAGGTAGTGGTCGGACCGGAAGAACGCCGAGTAGCCGAGCTCTTCGGCGGCCTGGGCGACGGCGAGCTGGTCGGCGTAGGTGCCGCCCTGCTGTGGTTCGACGAAGACACGGAAATCGGTTGAGGAACTCACGCCCGCCAGCTTAGGCGCGGGCTTGTCGCGCTACAGCCCGCCGCGGTTGTTGCGCACCGACTCGACCGCGGCGGCGTCGCCGTCGAAGTCGAGACGCACCTCGTCGCGCCCGGAGATGAACAGCAGCAGCTCCTGCGGGTCGCCGGTGACGGTCACCGGCTCGCCGCGCCCGACGGTGGCCAGCGCTTTGCCCTGCGGCGTGCGCAGCGTCACCCGTGCCGGTGCCCTGCGCATCGTCATCCGTGCCATCAGTGGCAGCGAGCGGGTCAGCGCGTTGACCGTCTCGGTGTCGAGAGGCCTTGGCTCCCAGCCGGATTGGGCGCGACGAACATCCTCGTGGTGGATGAACATCTCGCCCATGTTGGCCACCGGGTCGAGAATCTTGAACGGCGAGTACACCGGCGGGCCGGACGCGACCTTGTCGAGCAGCACGTCCCAGTCGGAACCCTGCGCGGCCTGGCGCTGCACCCTGTCGGTGTAGCCGGCCAGCGCGGGGATCATGATCCCGGGGGCGGCGTCGAGTCGGCGTTCGCGCACCACCAGGTGCGCGGCCAGGTCACGGGTGGTCCAGTCGCCGCACAGGGTCGGCGCGTCAGGGCCGACCTCGCGCATCGTGGCGACCAGGGCGGCGCGTTCACGTTGAGCAGCGGTCATGCCCCACCCTAGAACGTTTTGACGCCCTCGATTGCGACGACCATGCCGCGTCCGGTGCCGTCGTTGGTGAACCGTGTGCCGCTCTCGGCGGCCTCGATGGTCCAGCCCGCCGCGCGGTAGGAGCGGTAGTCGAGTGTCACGGCCGGGATAGCGCCGAGATTGCCCACCACCCAGGACAATTCGCCGTCGGGGCTCAGTCGGACGCCGTTCGCCGGCAGCCCGCCGACGTCCGGAGGGTCGACGAACGCGGTTTCGCAGCCGACCTCGGCCGCGCTGAGCTGGCAGCGGGTCCGCCCGGATTTCGTCTCGATGAAGACGTACCCGTTCTGTTCGGGCAGGGTCTCGGCGGCGGGCACCTTCCCCGGCGGCCGGGCCGCTGACGGCGGCGAGGGCGGCGACGAGCGCGGGGGCCGCGGCGTCGGGTAGGTGGGCTCGGACTGGGTGTCGGGGACCGCCACGGGTCTTCCGGGTGTGCTGCTCGCGCACCCGACGGCTGCCGCACCGATCAGGATCGCGCACACCGCGACGGTCGTCGTTCGCATTCACCCACGGTACGCAAGCTGTGACGGAAGTGGCGGGAGTGACACCTCAGACGTTGAACCGCACCATCTCGCGGCCGGGGTGCGCCTCGTGCCAGGACGCGATCGCCACGTCCCACTCGTCGCCGTCCAGTGACGTCAACGCGGCGGGGAAAATACCGTCCTCTTCGCGGCGGATGTGCTCGAACAGCTCGTCGACCGCGTCCCGGACGGCCTGCTGCCCTTCCGGCGCGGTGAGGTCGACGGTCGCCAGCAGCCGGTCGAGCTCGCGGTGTTCGCGGATCAGCGGGGCGAGGTGCTCGGCGACCGTGTCGTCCTTGGCCATCACCGCGAACAACCCGTTCTCCTCGCCGCGCCAGTGCGGCACCAACTCGCCGGCCATGTCGGTGAGCAGACCTCTCGCGGTGTCCAACTCGCCGCGGTCGATCGCGTGGACCGCGTGGCGCCCGAGGTCGAGGACCCGGGCGTGCTCGTGGATGAAATCGCGGATCAGCGGGATGTCCCGGCAACCGCAGTACTGGCACACGGCTTCCGACGGTACGCCTGCGATCACCCGTCGGCGCCGGGATCGTTGGTGACGCCGCCGGTCGCTGAGCCGCCCTGGCCGTCCGACCCGCTGCTGCCCTGAGTTCCGGGGGCACCCCCTTTGCCGCCGTTGCCGCCCTCGGCGCTGCCGGTGACGGTGCTGCCGAAGTCGGAGGTGTTGCGCACCTGGGCATCCCCGCCGTCGCCGCCGTCTCCTCCGTTGGCCGCGTCCTGGGGTTGACCCGCACCGGTGCCGCCGAGAGAGCCGTGGCCGCCGAATCCGCCGTTGCCCCCGGTGGCGTTCTTGTAGTCGCTGGTCGCGTCGCCGCCGTCGCCGCCGTCCCCGCCGTCGCCGCTGCCGTACCCGCCGCCGGTGTGCCCGGCATTGCCGCCCGTTCCGCCGCGGCCGCCGGTAGCATCACCCTCACCGGCAGCGGGCGTGAGCGTCGAACTGATCTCGCTGCCGCTCGGAGTGGAGACGACGGTGTACTGCCCGCCCGGCGTCGCCGAGGCGCCACCGCCGTTTCCGCCGTCACCCCCGTGCCCGTTGATGTTGCCCACCCAGTTGTGGCCACCGCTTCCGCCGTTGCCTCCCGTCGCGCTGCCGGCCGCCGCGGTGGCGCTGCCGCCCTGCCCGCCGTCGCCGCCGGTGCCCTCGTAGGAAACGCCGCCCGATCCGCCGGACCCGCCGACGGCGTCGCCACCGATCACCTCGCCGGTGGTCACCGTGACGGGGCCGGGGACGCCGGGAAACGTCTGCGTCGTGATACCGGTGACGCTCAGTTCGTCGACCGCGATGGCGTAGCCGCCGTTACCACCCTCGCCACCCGAACCGGTGCTGGTCGCGTTGCCGGCTCTTCCGCCGTCGCCGCCGGTCGCGTCGCCGCCGTAGGCGATCGCGTAGCCGCCGTCGCCGCCGTCCCCGCCGTCGCCGGTGCTCTGGTTGGGGAAGGTCGGCCCAGAGGGCATCCCGAGGCCGCCGTCCCCGCCGACAGCGTTGCCGACCTGGACGGTCGTCAGGCCGGTCTCGGGATCCGTGGTCACGATCGAACCGCCGTAGGCGTAGCCGCCGTCGCCGCCGCCGCCCCCGTTCCCGTTCGTGGTCAAGCCACCCCAGCCACCGTGGCCCGCGGTCGCGGTGGCGCCGTAGGTGACCGCATCACCGCCGTCGCCGCCCGCGCCGCCACTGCCGCGGAACACGCCGCCGTTGCCGCCCCTGCCGCCGTCGGTGCCGGTGGCGTCACCCGAGGTGCGGATGTCGGAGTATCCGTCGCCGCCCCTGCCGCCGCTGCCGAACAACCGGCCGCTGCCGCCGTTGCCGCCTGCCACACCGGGGGTGGTGGAGTTCCATCCGTCCCCGCCGTTGCCGATCAGGATCCCGCCGTTGAACCCGTTGGGGTGCAGGGCGTTGCCGTCCATACCGTTGCCGATGAAGACGTTGACCACCGGCACCATGCCGGCCAGGTCCATCAGCGGGTTGTTCACCAGCGCGGTCAGCGGGTCCCGCGGCGCGGTGAGCCGGTTGGCCAGTTCGGCCCCCGAGGCGCTGCAGCTGCGCGGAATGGTGGTCGTACAGGCAATTTCGGGTTGTGCCTGCGCGGTCGGCGCGGACAGGAACGCCACCGCCGGCACGGCCGTGATGAGGCCGGCGCCGCCGAGGAACACCGCGGCGCGCGTTCGTGTGCTGCGGGTTGACTGCTGCCAGAACTGCGAAGACTGCGAAAACACGGTGCCCTCCCCGTTAGCGATTGCCAAGTCGATTCGAGTGTCGTGGCGGTGGGCGCCGGCTCCTGGGGTAAGGCGCTACCCCAGTTTCGGAGCTATTTCGGGGCGGGTCGGGAACAAACGCGGCAGCCGACCCGTTGAGCCTTACGACACTTGAGCGCAGATGACTCAAGTCTGGGTTGACAGGTTATAGTCCGTCGGCGCAGTCTTGAGTGCGGTGCACTCAGACCCCTATCAGCAGGACTATTCAGGAGGAACAACCATGGCTCGTGCGGTCGGAATCGACCTCGGGACCACCAACTCCGTCGTCGCGGTTCTTGAGGGTGGCGACCCGGTCGTGGTCGCCAACTCCGAGGGCTCCCGCACCACGCCGTCCGTCGTCGCGTTCGCGCGCAACGGGGAGGTGCTGGTCGGACAGCCCGCCAAGAACCAGGCGGTGACCAACGTCGACCGGACGATCCGTTCGGTCAAGCGCCACATCGGCACCGATTGGTCGGTGGAGATCGACGACAAGAAGTACACGTCGCAGGAGATCAGCGCGCGCACGCTGATGAAACTCAAGCGCGACGCCGAGAGCTACCTCGGTGAGGACATCACCGACGCGGTCATCACGGTGCCCGCCTACTTCAACGACGCCCAGCGTCAGGCCACCAAGGAGGCCGGCCAGATCGCCGGGCTCAACGTGCTGCGCATCGTCAACGAACCGACCGCGGCCGCGCTGGCCTACGGCCTGGACAAGGGCGAGAAGGAACAGACCATCCTGGTCTTCGACCTCGGCGGCGGCACGTTCGACGTCTCGCTGCTCGAGATCGGCGAGGGTGTGGTCGAGGTGCGTGCCACCTCCGGTGACAACCACCTCGGCGGCGACGACTGGGACGACCGGATCGTCGAGTGGCTCGTCGACAAGTTCAAGGGCACCTCCGGCATCGACCTGACCAAGGACAAGATGGCGATGCAGCGGCTGCGTGAGGCCGCCGAGAAGGCCAAGATCGAGCTGAGCTCGAGCCAGAGCACCTCGATCAACCTGCCCTACATCACCGTCGACGCGGACAAGAACCCGCTGTTCCTCGACGAGCAGCTGACCCGCGCCGAGTTCCAGCGCATCACCCAGGATCTGCTGGACCGCACCCGTGCGCCGTTCCAGCAGGTGGTCAAGGACGCCGGTATCTCGGTCTCCGACATCGACCACGTCGTGCTCGTCGGCGGTTCGACCCGCATGCCCGCGGTCTCCGAGCTGGTCAAGGAGATGACCGGCGGCCAGGAGCCCAACAAGGGCGTCAACCCCGACGAGGTCGTCGCCGTGGGCGCCGCGCTGCAGGCCGGCGTGCTCAAGGGCGAGGTCAAGGACGTGCTGCTGCTGGACGTCACCCCGCTGAGCCTGGGCATCGAGACCAAGGGCGGCGTGATGACCAAGCTGATCGAGCGCAACACCACGATCCCGACCAAGCGGTCGGAGACCTTCACCACCGCCGACGACAACCAGCCGTCGGTGCAGATCCAGGTGTATCAGGGTGAGCGCGAGATCGCCGCGCACAACAAGCTGCTCGGCAGCTTCGAGCTGACCGGTATCCCGCCGGCTCCGCGCGGTGTGCCCCAGATCGAGGTGACCTTCGACATCGACGCCAACGGCATCGTGCACGTCACCGCCAAGGACAAGGGCACCGGCAAGGAGAACACCATCCGCATCCAGGAGGGCTCCGGCCTGTCCAAGGAGGAGATCGACCGGATGGTCAAGGACGCCGAGGCGCACGCCGAGGAGGACCGCAAGCGGCGCGAGGAGGCCGACGTCCGCAACCAGGCCGAGTCGCTGGTCTACCAGACGGAGAAGTTCGTCGCCGAACAGCGCGGGGCCGAGGGCGGCTCGAAGGTCCCCGAGGACACGCTGGCCAAGGTCGACGCCGCGATCGCCGACGCCAAGAAGGCGCTCGAGGGGACCGACATCGCCGAGATCAAGTCGGCGATGGAGAAGCTGGGCGTCGAGTCGCAGGGCCTGGGCCAGGCGATCTACGAGGCCACGCAGGCCGAGCAGGCCTCGGAAGCCGGGGCCGGCGGCACGTCCAGTGCCGACGACAATGTGGTCGACGCGGAGGTCGTCGACGATGACAACAAGGAGAACAAGTGACAGGAAACGATCCGCACGAGCCGGTGACCGTCACCGACAAACGGCGCATCGATCCGGTCACCGGTGAAGTCCGAGACGCGGCCTCCGGCCCGACCTCCAGCGGGTCGGCGCCGGAGGCACCCGCGGAGCCGGCCGACAGCGGTGAGGAGGCCCAGCGGGCCGCCGAGCTGCTCGCCGACCTGCAGCGGGTGCAGGCCGAGTTCGCCAACTACCGCAAGCGCGCGCTGCGCGAGCAGCAGGCCGCGGCCGACCGGGCCAAGGCGTCGGTGCTGACCGAGCTGCTGCCTATCCTCGACGATCTCGACCGGGCCCGCAGCCACGGTGACCTCGAGAGCGGACCGTTCAAGGCGGTCGCCGACAAGATCGTCGGTGTGCTTGAGGGACTGGGGCTTTCGGGTTTCGGTGTCGAGGGCGACGACTTCGATCCCGAGCTGCACGAGGCCGTCCAGCACGAGGGTGAGGGCACTCACCCGGTGATCGGCACGGTCATGCGGCGCGGGTACCGGGTCGGCGACTACGTGCTGCGCCACGCGATGGTCGGGGTGGTCGACACCGTGCCCGAAGGCGACGCGCCGGAGGCCGGTGACGCCGCGCCGGCCGCTGACGGCGAGTGAGACAGGGGTGGCGCGGGACGGCCGACGACGATGCGGTCGCCCGCGCCACCAGCGGCTTGGCCGGTTGATCCGACGTGATTCGTCGGCAACCAGCAAAATTGAAGTGAGACTGCGATAAACCTACAAGTGCGGAAGGAGGTGACGCGGTATGGCTCAGCGTGAATGGGTCGAGAAGGACTTCTACAAGGAGCTCGGCGTCTCCTCTGACGCCAGCGAACAAGAGATCAAGCGGGCGGCGCGAAAGCTGCTCGCGGAGAACCACCCCGACCGCAACCCGGGCAACCAGGCGGCCGAAGACCGGTACAAGGCGGTGTCGGAGGCCAAGGAGGTGCTGACCGACCCGGCCAAGCGCAAGGAGTACGACGAGACCCGGCGGCTGTTCGCCAACGGCGGTTTCGGGCGCGGCCGGTTCGGTGGAGGTGGCGGCGGGGGCTTCGGCGGGTTCGGCTCCGATGGCGTCGAATTCAACCTCAACGACCTGTTCGACGCGGCCGGCCAGACCGGCGGCGCCAACATCGGCGACCTGTTCGGCGGGCTGTTCGGGCGCGGTGCCCAGCAGCCGCGACCCAGCAGACCGCGCCGGGGCAACGACCTCGAGACCGAGACCGAATTGTCGTTCCTCGAGGCGACCAAGGGTGTGGCGATGCCGCTGCGGCTCACCAGCCCGGCCCCGTGCACGAACTGCCACGGCAGCGGGGCGCGTCCGGGCACCAGCCCGAAGGTGTGCCCGAACTGCAACGGCGCCGGGGTGATCAACCGCAACCAGGGCGCGTTCGGGTTCTCCGAACCCTGTACCGAGTGCCGGGGCAGCGGCTCGATCATCGAGCACCCCTGCGGGGAGTGCAAGGGCACCGGCGTCACCACCCGCACCCGCACGATCAATGTGCGGATCCCGCCGGGCGTCGAGGACGGTCAACGGATCCGGCTGGCCGGCCAGGGCGAGGCGGGGCTGCGCGGCGCACCCTCGGGTGACCTGTACGTGACGGTGCATGTGCGCCCGGACAAGGTGTTCGGCCGCGACGGCGACGATCTGACCGTCACCGTCCCGGTCAGCTTCCACGAACTGGCGCTGGGCACGACGCTGTCGATCCCGACGCTGGAGGGCAAGGTCGGCGTCCGGGTGCCCAAGGGCACCTCCGACGGCCGGATCCTGCGGGTGCGTGGGCGCGGTGTGCCGAAACGGTCCGGCGGCCACGGTGATCTGCTCGTCACGGTGAAGGTGGCGGTGCCGCCGAACCTCGAAGGTGAGGCGGCCGAGGCGCTGGAGGCGTACGCGAAGGCCGAGCGGGCCAGCGGGTTCGACCCGCGGGCCGGATGGGCAGGTGCGTGATGGCTGCGAAACGGTCGAATGACGAAGCGCGCACCTTCCTGATCTCGGTGGCCGCCGAGTTGGCGGGTATGCACGCGCAGACGCTGCGTACCTACGACCGGCTCGGGCTGGTCCGCCCGCAGCGGACTTCCGGTGGGGGACGGCGTTATTCGCAGCACGACGTCGAACTGCTGCGCGAGGTGCAGCGGCTGTCGCAGGACGAAGGCGTCAACCTCGCCGGCATCAAGCGCATCATCGAGTTGACCAACCAGGTCGAGGCGCTGCAGGCGCGGGTCCGCGAGTTGACCCAGGAAGTGGAGACGCTGCGCGGCAGCCCGCGCCGCGATCTGGCGGTCATGCCGAAGAGCACGGCCGTCGTGGTCTGGCAGCCTGGAGCCGCTCGGCGGCGACGTCAGGCGGAGTGAGTAGCGGTCAGCTGACCGCGATCGAGAACCGAGCGGTCTCCGGCTTGCCGGGGGCCGCTTTTCGGTAGCCGCCCCGCCTCAGCGCGTCGGTCGGTGCGGTCATCGGCTCCACGGCGATCAGGTTCTCGCCCGGCGGGGCGAACAGTTGCGCTGCGGGATAACCGGTTTCGAACACCACGTCGATGCGACGGCCCGCGGCCGCCAGAGTGAACACCGCGGCCTCGGGCACCTGGTCGAACCCGTCGTCGTATCCGGCGTCGCCCAGTTTCTCGTCGAACACCGGCCACGGCTCCCGGTCGCCGGTCGGGATCCCGTTGTCGTCGACCAGTAGGTGGCGCATCGCGGGCGCGGTCAGCGTCCACTGCTCGCGGGGCACACCGGGAATCGTCAGGTACGGGTGGTAGCCGAAGCACAGCGGCACCGCCGCCGCGGTCGTCGCGCGCACGGTCGTCTCGACCGTGAGGCGTCGATCGGCGAGCGTGACGCGCTGGGTGAGCACGTGGGGGAACGGGAACGACGCCAGCAGTCGTGGTGTGCCGCCGTAGTCCAGCGTCGCGGTGACGCTGTCGGCGCTCTGCGCAGTCACCACCCAGCCGGGGTAGGCGGTCAGCACGCCGTGAATCGGTGCGCCGCGGCCGTCGGCCCGCACCCCGCCGGCGCCGGGGGTCAGCGTGACGACCGCACCGTCGACGTCATAGTGGTTGGCGCTCAACCGATTTGCCCACGGGTAGAGGATCGGTATGCCCATCGTCTTGCCGTCGTCGACGTAGGCGGCCAGCCCGCGGCGCTGGCCGAGGAACTCGTCGTCCCCGTCGGCCAGCGAGGTGCCGAGCATGCCCGCCTGCGGGATGAACGTCGCGGTCATCGACGACGCCTGATCGGTCAGCGTGACGGTCTCGAACTCAACCACGCCACGATCGTCGCACGGTGGGGCGTCAGTCGTAGACGATCACCGCGCGGCCGACGAAGTCGCCGCGGCCCAGCGCGTCGATGTGGTCGTTGACATCCTCGAACCGCACCTCGGTCACCGAGTCCCTGATCTTGCCGGCCTCGGCGAGCGCGACGACTTCGGTCAGGTCGTTGTAGTTGCCCCAGAACGAGCCGAAGAACGTGTACTCGCGACCCACCAGCGGGAACAGCGGGATGTCGATGCGGTTGCCGACCAGCCCCACCGAGGCCACCGCGCCCTCGGTTGCCAGCAGCGCGAACGCCAGTCGCACGCTCTCTTCGGCGCCGACGCATTCGATGACCGCGTCCACCTCGCGCGTGCCGGTGGCGGCTTCGAGCGCGTCGCGCACCTGCTCGTCGGACTTGTCGCGAATGTTGATCGTGTGGTCGGCACCGTTGTCGGTGGCCAGCGCCAGCTTGTCGTCGCTGCGCGCGAACGCCACCACGGTGGCGCCGCCGCCCAGCAGCTTGGCGTACTGCACCGCGTAGGCGCCGAGCCCGCCGACGCCCATCACGGCCAGCGTCGCGCCCGGCCCGAGAACCCCTGCGGCGCGCAGCTTCTTGAGCCCCCGGTACGGGGTCAAACCCGCGTCGGTCAGCGGCGCCAGCGACACCGGTGACAACCGGCCGCTGACCGGGATCACCTGCTGGTAGGCCACCGGCACGTACTCGGCGTACCCGCCGTGCGGGCCGAAACCGACCCAGTGGCCCTGATTGCAGATCTGTTCGTTTCCGCGGTGGCACTGGCGGCACGACCCGTCGCCGAGCGGGCCGAACACCACCGCCTGCATGCCCTCGGTCAGCCCCGCCGACGCGGGCACCTGCGCACCGATGCGGTCGACGGTGCCCGCCACCTCGTGGCCCGGGGTGACCGGGAAGTCCATCGGCAGCGTGAAGTAGCCGTCGATGAGTTGAAAGTCCGTGCGGCACATGCCCGCTCCGCCGACCTTGATCAGCACCTCGGTGGGCCCGATGTCGGGGACGGGAATCTCTTCGAGCCGTAACGGCTGTTTGTATCCGTGCATACGCGCGGCCCGCATCGTGGTCATCGGCAGCCCCCAGGAGTTGATCTTGATCGGGAGTCTACGATCGCGCCGCCGGGCGCGCCCGGTTTTCTACCCGGCCAGCGGATCGTGCTGAATCCGTTCGGCCGGCGTTCCTTTGGCGATCAGCGCGTCGCGGGTCGCGGTGACCATCTGCGGGCCGCCGCAGATCAGGATCTGGCGGTCGCCCCAGTTGCCGTAGCGCGTCACCACCTCGGGCAGCTGTCCGGTCTGGCGCACGTGCAGGCCGCGCGGCGGTTGCACATCCGGATAGTCCCGCGCCCACGGCGGATCGACGTTGAACTCCGACACCGGGGTCACCGACAGCCACGGGTTCTGCGAGGCGATCTGCCACAGCGTGGGCAGGTCATAGAGGTCGCACGGGTAGCGCCCGCCGAAGAACAGGTGCACGCGCGGGTTCTCGCCCCAGCGGGTCAGGTCCATGATCAGTGTCCGCAGCGGGGCCAGGCCGGTGCTGCCCGCGACCATCAGCACGTCGCCGCCGTCACGGTCGACGTGCAGACCGCCGTGCGGGCTCGACAACCGCCATCGGTCCCCGGGCCGGGTCTCGGCGATGATCGCGGTGCTGACCATCCCGCCGGTCACCGACCGGATGTGGAATTCGACGCCGCCGCCGCGATCGGCCGGAATCGACGGGCTCAGGTACCGCCACCGCCGCGGCCACTGCGGCACCTGCACCGTGACGTACTGGCCGGGGTGGTAGAACAGCGGCTGGTCCAGTTGCAGGCGCACGACGGACACGTCGCGGGTGACCCGCATGTGCTCGATGACGGTGCCGTCGCAGAACGGCGGACCCTTCTCGGCGTCGGCGGCGCCGCGCATCAGACCGATCATCAGCGCGACGGCGTCGTGGGTGGCCTCGGCCAGCCGGTCGGTCCAGCGCTGGCCGAAGTGGTTGCGGAACGAGCTGTTCAGCGCGTTCTGCATGCTGTCGTAATGGTGTTGCGTGACACCGTATTTCCGGTGATCGCGGCCGAGCTGGGCGAGGAACTCCACCGGCTGCTGGGCCCGCTGGGCGACCAGCTCGCCCAGCACGTAGGTCAGCGCGTGGGCGAAGCGCTGCCGCTGGGCGGCCATGTCGGGCGGGAAGAGGTCGCGCGCGGAGGTGTCGACAGCGAACCAGTGGGTGTAGAAGCCGCGCACCAGTTCGTCGGAGCCACCCGCGGGATCGACCGCGTCGCGCAGCAGAGCCAGCGCGTCACGGTCGTCGAGTCCCACGTCGCCCGAGTGTAAGTCAGGTGGCGAGTGTCCTTCGCTGCCGGAGAGCGGCCAGCACGACCAGTGCGGTGCCGACCGCCAGCCAGCAGCTCAGCACCGCGACCGGAACTGCGGCCCCGGCACCGTCGAAGAACGCCGCCGACCGCAGCAGGGTGGCGTTGGCGCCCTGCGGCAGGAGCTGGCCGAACTGACCCCAGCCGCTCGGCAGCAGTTCCGGGCCGGTCATCAGCCCGGACAGCGGATTGCCGACCAGCACCGCGGCCAGCGCCCCCAGGGCCAGGCCGACCCGGCCGAACAGTGAGCCCAGGCCCAGCAGTGCCATGCCGGTGGCCAGCACGCCCAGCGTCAGCGCTGCGGTGACACCCCAGAAGTTGGTGTCGATCGCGCCGAGCACCCAGCGCATCAGCGCCGCGATCGTCACCCCGGCCACGCCGGAGAACACCACCATCGCCGCGAGCCGGGTCCACACTTCGCGCTTGAGCGCGAACACCAGCGCGACCGCGGGCAGCAGCGCGGCCAGCGTCAGCGGCAGTGCCGAGGCGGCCAGCCCGGCGCCGCGGGGGTCGTCGGCCGTCGGCGGGGCCAGATCCTCGACGCGCAGTTCGGCGCCGCTGTGCTCGGCGATACCGGTGCCGATCTGGGTCAGCATCTGCGCGATCATCGGGCTGCCGCCGGTGGCGATCAACGCGACCGGACCCTCGGGGGTGAGCGCGAAACCGCCGTAGACATCCCGGTTTTCGATGGCGTCGCGCAGCGCGTCGGCACCGGGGTAGTAGGTGACCGCGAACGCGCCGGGCGCCTGCTGCTCGAGCATCGCGGCAATTTGACCGCTGGCGGCGTGTGGGCCGGCCGCGCCGATCGGGACGTCGCGGGCAGCGGTGTGGGCGGCGGGCAGCGCGAAGGCGAGCGCGATGATCGCGATCACCACGGTCAGTACGAACACGACGGCCGTGGCGCGCACGGCCGCGGGCGGTTCGTGGGTCGGTGAGGCAGGACGGGTCGGCGGGGAGGTGGTGTCGGCGGTCATGGCGGAACCTTTTCATCGGACGTTGAATTTCAGGCTGATCGGAGCGTAACGCCGTCGCGCGCTGATTTCAACAGACATTGAAATGTTAGGGTCGGGGTATGCCCTCACCTGCGACGAAGCGACGTGGCCGTCGCCAGGGCGAGCCGGTGTCGCGGGACGCGGTGCTGGCTGCGGCGCGGGCCCGGTTCGCCGCCGAGGGCTACGAGAAGACGACGCTGCGGTCGATCGCCGCCGACGCGGGCGTCGACCCGGCGATGGTGCTCTACCTGTTCGGCTCGAAATCGGCGTTGTTCCGTGATGCGCTGCGCGTGATCGTCGACCCGCAGGCCCTGATCTCGGCGGTCGCCGGCGGCCCCGGCGCCGACCCCGACATCGGCGTCCGGATGGTGCGCACCTACCTGCGGATCTGGGAGTCGGAGGACTCCGGGCCGACGATGGTCGCGATGCTGCAGTCGGCCACGTCGAACAGCGATGCGCACGAAGCGTTTCGCGGGTTCATGCAGGACTACGTGCTGACCGCGGTGTCAGGCGAACTCGGTGGCGGGGAACATGCGCGGCTGCGCGCGTTGCTGGCGGCCAGCCAACTGGTCGGGACCGCGATGCTGCGCTACGTCATGAAGATCGCGCCGCTGGCGACGATGGACGGCGAGGACCTGGTGCGGCTGATCGCCCCGACCGTCACCCGGTACCTGACCGCCGACGCCACCGAACTCGGGCTACCCGACTGACTCAGAGTCCGTGAATCCCCTTGTACAGCACCATCAGACCGATCACGACGAGGATGCCCGCCATCAGCGCGGCGTGCTGGCGCTCCATCCAGTCCTTGAGCCGGTTGAGCGCGTCGTCGAGGCGGTGGCCGGACACCGCGTAGGCCAGGATGGGCAGCGCCACCGTCGACGCTGCGACCGCGACGAACCACACCACCCCGAGCCACTCGTGACGGTCCTCGGCGCCGGCCGTCCCGATCGCCAAACCCGCTGCGGCGCAGATGAACAACACCTTCGGGTTGACGACCGTCAGCGCCAGTGCGGTGGCGCCCGCGCGCGCCGGGGTCAGCTTGCTCATGCTATGCATCCAGCGCGGCATGTGCTCTGACTTGCCGCGGGTGAACCACCGGTAGGCGCCGAACGCGATCAGCGCGGCGCCGACCACGATGCGCAGCCACGACGCCCAGCCCGGCGGGTGGCCTCCGCGTCCCCCGAGCAGCCCCGACACCTGCAGGAACACGATCGTCAGCACGGTCAGCCCGGCCACCCACCCCGCCACGAAGGCCAGGCCGGTCGCCCGCGGCGCGGCGCTGTGCAGGGCCAGCACGCCGGGGATGATCGACAGCGGGGACAGCGCGATCACCAGCGCCAGCGGGATCAGTTCGGTCAGCACGGTAGAACTATGCGCTCTGCGTCGGGTGGTACTGGCAGGCCTTCCACTGGCTGCCCTCGCGCAGGAAGTCCACGTCGAAGGTGCGGTTGTTCCCGCCGGCCTGGAACCGGACGTGCGCGACGGCGTCGTCGCCGCGCGTGCTCACGGACTCCACGGTGATGCGGGTGGGCCCGTCGACTTTGCGGCTCTCGTACCAGCCGGCCGCGAACGCTGCGCCCTGCAGCATGTCGGCGCACACGTGGGCGGCGAACCCGGCGAAGTCGGTGCGGTTGTACGAGGAGTTCATCGCGTCGAGCACCGCGCGGATCTCCTGCTCGCCGGAGTCGGCGACCGCCGGGGCCGCAAGCAGCGTGCTCACCGCGGCCGCGACCGCCGCGGCGCCGACAAAGAAGCGCATGACACCCAGGATCGCCGGTGCCGCGGCGCGATCGGCGTACGACGCGCCGGGCCGGCTCAAAGAGCCGCGGAGTCCGAGGAGTTCAGGAACCGGTTCTCGCCCAGGGTTTCGACGAATTTCGGCCCGACGCGGTCGAGTTCGCGCCGAAACTCCTCGGCCCAGCTGCCGTACGGGTGGTACGCCAGGTACTCGTTGCGGAACCGGTCGTCCTCGGAGACCTCGGTGGCGCAGAACGACGGGATCGTCAGGTCGACGACGGGCTGGTTGCGTTCCACCTCGGCCAGGATCAGGGGAGCGTTGCCGGCCAGGAACCGGTCGAAGATCCAACCGTCCTCACCGAGCCAGACCGAGGAGCGGATCTTGAGGATGACGTGGTCGGCGCGCGCGACGATCGCGCCGGCGACCAGCGGGTCGAGTTCGCGCTCGGCCTCGTATCGGGTGCCGCCGACAGCCGGACCCTTCGCGGTCATGGTGCCGATCGCGTCCTCGTCCAAGGCGGCCACCAGCTCGGCGGGAGTGCCGCGCAGATCGGCCGGTGCCGTTCCCTGCAGCCGGACCCGCACCGCGTAGCCGTCCGCGGCGAACAGATACGCCTGCGCGATCAGTACCGGGCTCGGGTCGGAGGCCACCACGGCGGGCATGTCGCGGACCACGAACTTGCGCTCGAACTCGAAGTCATCGGACATATTGCGAAGCTAACCCGCCGACTGCGCGATCGTGCGGATCTCCCGGGGCGATTCCCGGCCGGACAAAAATTGGATAGACTTGAGCGGAACAGACTCAACCTTGACGGCGTTGTTCTATCCGACAAGCATTTTTGCCAAGCTCACGTACCCAGGAAAGGGAAGGTGTCGTGGACTCGTTCAACCCGACGACCAAGACTCAGGCGGCGCTGACCGCGTCGTTGCAGGCGGCCACCGCCGCAGGCAACCCGCAGATCACGCCCGCCCATCTGTTGATGGCTCTGCTGACCCAGAATGACGGCATTGCCGCACCCCTTCTCGAGGCCGTCGGCGTCGAACCCGCGACGATCCGCGCGGAAGCGCAGCGACTCCTCGACCGGCTACCCACCGCCAGCGGCGCGGCCTCGCAGCCGCAGCTCGCTCCGCAGGCCCTGGCCGCGATCACCGCCGCCCAGAATCTGGCGACCGAGATGGACGACGAGTACGTCTCGACCGAACACCTGATGGTCGGCCTGGCCACCGGCGACAGCGACACCGCGAAGCTGCTGACCGGCCACGGTGCCTCCCCGCAGGCGCTGCGCGAGGCGTTCGTCAAGGTGCGCGGCAGCGCCCGGGTCACCAGCCCCGACCCGGAGGGCACCTACCAGGCGCTGGAGAAGTACTCCACCGACCTGACCGCCCGCGCGCGCGAAGGCAAGCTCGACCCGGTCATCGGGCGGGACACCGAGATCCGTCGCGTCGTGCAGGTGCTGAGCCGTCGCACCAAGAACAACCCGGTGCTCATCGGTGAGCCCGGCGTCGGCAAGACCGCGATCGTGGAGGGCCTGGCCCAGCGGATCATCGCCGGCGACGTGCCGGAGAGCCTGCGCGACAAGACCGTCGTCAGCCTGGACCTGGGCTCGATGGTGGCCGGGTCGAAGTACCGCGGCGAGTTCGAGGAACGGCTCAAGGCCGTGCTCGACGACATCAAGAACTCGGCGGGTCAGATCATCACGTTCATCGACGAGCTGCACACCATCGTGGGTGCGGGCGCCACCGGCGACGGTTCGATGGACGCCGGCAACATGATCAAGCCGATGCTGGCCCGCGGCGAGCTGCGACTGGTCGGCGCGACCACGCTCGACGAGTACCGCAAGTACATCGAGAAGGACGCCGCGCTGGAGCGCCGCTTCCAGCAGGTGTACGTCGGCGAGCCGTCGGTCGAGGACACCGTCGGCATCCTGCGCGGCCTCAAGGACCGCTACGAGGTGCACCACGGTGTGCGGATCACCGACTCCGCGCTGGTGTCGGCGGCGACGCTCTCTGACCGCTACATCACCTCGCGGTTCCTGCCGGACAAGGCGATCGACCTGGTCGACGAGGCCGCGTCACGGCTGCGGATGGAGATCGACTCGCGGCCCGTCGAGGTCGACGAGGTCGAGCGGCTGGTGCGCCGGCTCGAGATCGAGGAGATGGCGCTGTCCAAGGAAGAGGACGCCGCCTCCAAGGAACGGTTGGAGAAGCTGCGCGCCGAACTGGCCGACCACCGGGAGAAGCTCGCCGAGCTGACGACCCGCTGGCAGAACGAGAAGAACGCCATCGACATCGTGCGCGAGCTCAAGGAGCAGCTCGAGTCGCTGCGCGGGGAAGCCGACCGCGCCGAACGCGACGGCAACCTGGAGCGGGCCGCCGAACTGCGGTACGGCCGCATCCCCGAGGTCGAGAAGAAGCTCGACGCGGCGCTCCCGCACGCCGAGGCGCGTGAGGACGTGATGCTCAAGGAGGAGGTCGGACCCGACGACATCGCCGACGTGGTGTCGGCGTGGACCGGCATCCCGGCGGGCCGGATGCTCGAGGGCGAGACCGCCAAACTGCTGCGCATGGAGGACGAACTCGGCAAGCGGGTCGTCGGCCAGCGGCGCGCGGTGACCGCGGTCTCCGACGCCGTGCGCCGCAGCCGCGCCGGTGTCGCCGACCCGAACCGGCCGACCGGCTCGTTCATGTTCCTGGGCCCGACCGGTGTCGGTAAGACCGAGCTGGCCAAGGCGCTTGCGGAGTTCCTGTTCGACGACGAGCGCGCGATGGTCCGCATCGACATGAGCGAATACGCCGAGAAGCACTCGGTCGCGCGGCTGGTCGGTGCCCCTCCGGGCTACGTCGGCTACGACCAGGGCGGTCAGCTGACCGAGGCGGTGCGTAGGCGTCCGTACACGGTGATCCTGTTCGACGAGATCGAGAAGGCCCACCCGGACGTGTTCGACGTGCTGCTGCAGGTGCTCGACGAAGGCCGGTTGACCGACGGTCAGGGCCGCACGGTCGACTTCCGCAACACGATCCTGATCCTGACGTCGAACCTGGGTGCCGGCGGCACCGAGGAGCAGGTGATGGCCGCGGTGCGCGGTGCGTTCAAGCCGGAGTTCATCAACCGGCTCGACGACGTCATCATCTTCGACGGGCTCAACCCCGAGGAGCTGGTGCACATCGTCGACATCCAGCTGGCTCAGCTGGCCAAGCGGCTGGAGCAGCGCAGGCTCACGCTCGAGGTGTCGCTGCCTGCGAAGAAGTGGCTGGGCCAGCGCGGATTCGATCCGCTCTACGGCGCCCGGCCGCTGCGCAGGCTGATCCAGCAGGCCATCGGCGACCAGCTGGCCAAGATGCTGCTGGCCGGCGAGGTGCACGACGGCGACGTCGTGCCGGTCAACCTGAGCCCGGACGGCGACTCGCTGGTGCTGGGCTGAGCCCTTGACTGAGCACTCGGCTGCCGAGTGGCCAGTTATGACGCGGATTCGATCGACAAACGCTGATTAACTTCCCACTCGGCGGCTGAGAGCAGCTGAGATAAGCCTGTAACCAAATCAAGTTCGGGATTTGGCGGCCGGTGCAAGTAGGCTGAGCACAATGGTTCCGCTTTGGTTCACGCTGTCCGCACTCTGCTTCGTGGGTGCGGGCGTGCTGCTGTACGTCGACAACGACCGACGGCGCGGGCTGGGACGTCGACGCAAGTCGTGGGCCAAGTCGCACGGCTTCGACTACGAGCACGAATCGCACGACATCCTCAAGCGCTGGAAGCGCGGCGTGATGTCCACCGTCGGCGACATCAGCGCCAAGAACGTCGTCCTCGGCCAGATCCGCGGCGAGGCGGTGTTCATCTTCGACCTCGAAGACGTCGCCACCGTGATCGCCCTGCACCGCAAGGTCGGCACCAACGTCGTCGTCGACCTGCGGCTCAAGGGCGTCAAAGAGCCCCGCGAGAACGACATCTGGCTGCTCGGCGCGATCGGCCCGCGGATGGTGTACTCCACCAACCTCGACGCCGCCCGCCGCGCCTGCGACCGGCGGATGGTGACGTTCGCCCACACCGCGCCGGACTGCGCCGAGATCATGTGGAACGAGGAGCACTGGACGCTGGTGTCCATGCCGGTCACCAGCACCCGGGCCCAGTGGGACGAGGGTCTGCGCACCGTGCGGCAGTTCAACGACCTGCTGCGGGTGCTCCCGCCGACCCCGCAGGCGATGGCCGCACAGGGTGCTCAGGGGGCGTTGGCCCGGCGCAGCGGCTCACCGAGCCGTCCGCTCACCCCGGCCCCCAGCCGCTCCGAGGCGCCGCGTCCCGAAAGCGCCCGCTACCAGCAGCCGCCCCCTCGGCCCGACGCGGGACGGCGCCCACCGCCGGCGCGCAACGGCCGGCAGTCGCCGCACTATCAGCGCTAGCGGACCGCGCCGGGCAGCGAAGTAGCCTGAAACCCATGTCCCGTCCCGTCGCCCTGATCACCGGGCCCACCTCCGGCATCGGCGCGGGTTTCGCGCGCCGCTACGCCCGCGACGGTCACGACCTGGTGCTCGTCGCCCGCGACCGCGCGCGGCTGGACAGCCTCGCCGCCGAACTGCACGACGAGGCGGGCGCGAACGTCGAGGTGCTGGTCGCCGACCTCGCCGAGGCCGCCGACCGCGGCAAGGTCGCCGACCGGCTGAGCGCCGGAGTGCAGGTACTGATCAACAACGCCGGATTCGGTACCTCCGGGGAGTTCTGGACCTCCGACTTCGCGCTGCTGCAATCACAACTCGACGTCAACGTCACCGCGGTCATGCAACTGACCCACGCCGCGCTGCCCGCGATGCTGGCCGCCGGCCGCGGCACGGTGATCAACGTCGCGAGTGTGGCCGGTCTGCTGCCCGGCCGCGGGTCGACGTACTCGGCGTCCAAGGCGTGGGTGATCGCGTTCTCCGAAGGCCTGGCGAACGGGTTGGGCGGCACCGGCGTCGGGGTGCACGCGCTGTGCCCGGGATTCGTGCGCACCGAGTTCCACGAGCGGGCCGGGATCGACATGGAGGGCACCCCGTCGTGGTTCTGGCTCCAGGTCGACGACGTGGTGCGCGAGACACTCGCCGATGCCGCGAAAGGCAAGGTGGTGATCGTACCGGGGCTGCAGTACAAGGCGGTGGTGACCGGCGGACGGTTGGTGCCGCGAAACCTGGTGCGCGCCATGACCAAAGTCGTGGGCAGGGGCCGTGGCCGGACATAGAGTCTCGTGCGCGCGCTGATCGCGACGCTGACCGCGGTCGTCGTTCTGGTGGCTTCCGCGTGCTCGGGCGACAAGACACCCGCGTCGCCGTACGCCACCCAGACCGCGACGATCGGCGAATCCCTGGCCGTACTCGGCTGGAACATGTCGCTGACCAACCTGCGCTTCGAGGGCGACCACGTGCTCGTCGACGTCGACGCATCCCCGGCGGACCCCGACGCGCCGCGCACCAAACCCGAGGACATCCGCTTCGGCCTGTCCGGTGCGCTGGCCCACCCGGTCGAAGCCAACGCGACCGACGGCTGCCGCGACATCACCGACCTTGGCGTACAACCGGTTTCGGCGCAGACACCGGACCGCCTCACCGGCACCGTGTGCATCGGACCCGCCCGCGACCAGGTGCAGGTGCGCGGGGTGTACGTGTACTCGCCGAAGGACCGGATCGAAGGCACCACCGTCGCGTATCCGGCGGCCTACCCGGTCGGGTTGCCCGCCACCCGCGACCAGGACACCGGGCTGTCGCTGAGCACCACCAGCCTCGACGCGTTCCGCGCCGACGGCGCGATGCTCGACCCGACGGCGCTCGGCGACCCCAACGCGTTCACCGGTAACGGCTACATGCTGATCGGACTCCAGATCGACGGGCTCGCGGAGCAATACCGCGAAGTGACCGAACAGCGGGGCGGGCCCGCGATGGTGCTGGTCGCCCCGACCCTGCCCGCGCCCGGCCTCAGCCACGCCTGCGACATCTACGGCGCGTCGGTGCTGGTGCTGCCCGACGCCTCCCGCGACGCGGTCCAGGTGCGCGCGTCGCTGTGCACGCAGGGCGAGATCAACAACGCGCTGCTGTACGCGACGGTCTCGCTCGTCGGCACCCACGCCGCGCTGTGGACCAAGGGTGACTGAGACACCCGGCCCCACCGAATGGGGCGAATCGCCCGGCGTCGGGCCGTGGCCCGGCCCGCCACCCGACGACGCGCGCTACGACCCCGCGCTGCTGCGCGACGGTGACACCCGCAATGTCGTTGACGCCTACCGCTACTGGACGCGGGAGGCGATCATCGCCGACATCGACCGGCGCCGCCACCCCCTGCACGTCGCGATCGAGAACTTCGGCAACGACGCCAACATCGGCGCGGTGGTGCGCACCGCGAACGCGTTCGCCGTCGACACCGTGCACATCGTCGGCAGGCGCCGCTGGAACCGGCGCGGAGCCATGGTCACCGACCGCTACCAGCGGCTGCGCCACCACGACACCACCGCCGACCTGCTGGCCTTCGCCGCCGCCGAGGGGCTCACCGTCGTCGCCGTCGACAACATCCCCGGCGCCGCGCGCATCGAGCAGACGACGCTGCCGAGGAACTGCCTGATGATCTTCGGCCAGGAGGGGCCCGGCATCACCGACGAGGCCAGCGCCGGCGCCGCGGTGACGGTGTCGATCGCCCAGTTCGGCTCGACCCGCAGCATCAACGCCGGAGTCGCCGCGGGCATCGCGATGCACGCCTGGATCACCCGACACGGAGACCTTTCACAGGCCTGGTAGGGCAGGATCGACGGTATGGACCAGCTCTGGGCCAACCGCGCCGCCAGCGCCGAGGCCGCGATCACCGCCCGACACCTCAAGCGGCTGTGGGGGCTGCCCGGCACCCAGCTCGGCGTCGTGGCCTGGCCCGCCGCGCGCAGGCACCGGTGGTTCGGCACCTGGCACTACTGGTGGCAGGCGCACCTGCTCGACAACCTCGTCGACGCGCAGCTGCGCGATCCGCAGCCCGAGCGGCTGACCCGGATCGCCCGCCAGATCCGCGGACACCGGTTGCGCAACAACCTGTCCTGGGTCAACGACTACTACGACGACATGGCGTGGCTGGCGCTGTCGCTGGAGCGGGCCGGACGGCACGCCGGCGTGGTCAAGGCGGGCGCGCTCAAGAAGCTGTCCGAACAGTTCCTCAACAGCTGGGTGCCCGAGGACGGCGGCGGGATCCCGTGGCGCAAACAGGACCAGTTCTTCAACGCCCCCGCCAACGGCCCGGCCGCGATCTTCCTGGCCCGCTATGACCGGCTGCGCCGGGCCCAGCAGATGGCGGACTGGATCGACGAGACGCTGATCGACCCCGACACCCACCTGGTGTTCGACGGGATCAAGGGCGGCTCGCTGGTGCGCGCGCAGTACACCTACTGCCAGGGCGTGGTGCTGGGTCTGGAGGCCGAACTGGCCGCGCGCACCGACGACGCCGACCACGCCCCCCGGGTGCACCGCCTGGTCGCCGCGGTCGCCGCGCACATGGCGCCCGACGGCGTGATCAAGGGCGCAGGCGGGGGGGACGGCGGACTGTTCAACGGGATCCTCGCGCGGTACCTCGCGGTCGTCGTCACCACGCTGCCGCAGCGCACCGACGCCGACGCCGCCGCGCGCGACACCGCCGGCAAGCTGGTGCTCGCCTCGGCTGAGGCCGCCTGGCAGAACTGTCAGAGCATCGACGGGCTGCCGCTGTTCGGCGCGTTCTGGGACCGCGTCGCCGAGGTGCCGACCGCGGCGGGCGCCGAAGCGCAGTTCGTCGAGGGCGCCGTCAACGCCTCCGAGGTGCCCGAGCGGGACCTGTCGGTACAGCTGGCGGGCTGGATGCTGATGGAAGCCGCGCACACCGTGACCGCGCGCGAGGACCAGCCGACCGCATGACCGCGGAGTCGATTCCGCGGATCGTCCGTATGCTGCCCGCCCGGTTCAGCCGCGACGCCAAGGCCACCAGAACCGGCGAGAACACCGCCGCCGTCCTGCTGCTGCTGTTCACCATCGCCGCGCTGGTCTGGGCGAATTCGCCGTGGGCCGACAGCTATTGGACGCTGCTGGACACCCACGTCGGGTTCGCCTTCGCCGAGCACCGGTTCGAGCTGACGGTCAAGCACCTGATCAACGACGGGCTGATGGCGTTCTTCTTCTTCATCGTCGGCCTCGAGGTCAAACACGAGTTCGCGATCGGCGAGCTCACCGAACGCGCCCGCGCGGCGGTGCCGGTGGTCGCCGCCATCGCCGGGCTCGCCGTACCCGCCGCGATCTTCCTGTTGTTCAACCCGTCCGGCGAGAACGCGCAAGCCTGGGGCGTGGTGATCTCCACCGACACCGCGTTCCTGATCGGCGCGCTGGCCGTCATCAAACCCAAGTTCCCGGCGCGGCTGCGAATCTTCCTGCTCACCCTGGCCGTCGTCGACGACGTCGGCGCGCTGCTGGTGATCGCGCTGTTCTACTCCGAACGGATCAGCGTTGCGCCACTGGTGGTTTCGTTGGTGTTGGTGGCGGCGATCGCGGCGGTGCGGTTCCTGCCGGTGGCACGCGGACCCGCCTACGCCGCGCTCGGGTTCGCGCTGTGGGTGGCGCTGTTCATGGCCGGCATCCACCCGACGCTGGCCGGTGTCGCTGTGGCGCTGCTGATTCCGGTGTTCTCACCGCAACGCAGCCAGGTCGAGGAGGTCGTGCAGCGGATCCGCGCGTTCCGGCAGTCGCCGAATTCGCGCTACGCCCGCGAGGTGACCCGCGGTCTGCGCGACTCGATCTCGATCAACGAACGCCTGCAGATGGCCGTCGGGCCGTACGTGTCGTTTCTGGTGCTGCCGCTGTTCGCGTTGGTCAACGCCGGGGTGGTGCTCGACGCCGCGAGCGTGACGGCCGCACTGCGCTCGCCGCTGACGTGGGGCATCGTCGCGGGCCTGGTGATCGGCAAGTTCGTCGGCATCACGACCGCGACGTGGCTCATGGCCCGCAGCCGGATCGGCGAACTCGCGCCGGGCATGTCGCTGCGGCGGGTCGCCGGCGGCGCGGCGCTGTCCGGTATCGGGTTCACGATCTCGCTGTTCATCGTCGACATCGCCATCGACGACCCGACCCGCAAGGAGCAGGCGATCATCGGCGTGCTGATCGCCTCGGTCGTCGCGTTCGCCCTCGGCTGGGCGATCTTCAAGCTCACCGACCGGCTCAGCCCGCCCGACCCGGTCGGCCTCAAGCTCGTCCGCCCGGTCGACCCGGACCGCGACCACATCAAGGGCGACCCCGACGCGCCGCTGACCCTGGTCGAGTACGGCGACTTCGAATGCCCGTTCTGCAGCCGGGCCACCGGCGCGATCGACGAGGTCCGCGAGCACTTCGGCGCCGAACTGCGCTACGTGTGGCGCCACATGCCGCTGGAGCGGGCCCATCCGCACGCGTTCGACGCCGCCCGCGCCAGCGAGGCCGCCGCGCTGCAGGGCCGGTTCTGGGAGATGGCTCACGAACTGTTCGGCCATCAGGACGACCTCGAATGGTCCGACATCTACCGCTACGCGGTGGCCGCCGGCTGCGACATCGAACGCTTCGACCGGGACGTGCGCGTGCACGCGTCCAAGGTGCTGCACCACGTGCAGGACGACGCCCAGGACAGCGAGGTGATGGATCTGAACTCCACGCCGACGTTCTTCGTCAACGGCGTGCGGCACAAGGGCCCGTGGGACGCCGCCAGCCTGATCCGCGCGCTGGAGCGCGGCCGCGATTAGGCCTGTTCACCCGTCTCGATCGGCGGGGCCGGAATCCCGGCGCGCTTGGCGGCGCGGCGCCGCTTGTACCACTCGATGAACATCGGCAGCACCGAGACGACCACGATCGCGATGACGATCGGCTCGAGCAGTTGCTGGACGACCTCGAAGCGGCCGAGCCAGTACCCCAGCAGCGTCAGCCCGATGCCCCACACCAGCGCACCGATCACGTTGAACAGCGTGAACACGCCGTAGCTCATGCGGGCCGCGCCGGCGGTCAGCGGCGCCAGCGTCCGGACGATCGGCACGAACCGCGCGATCACGATCGCGAACGGCCCCCTCTGTTCGAAGAACAGATGCGCTTCCTCGAGGTACTTCTGCTTGAGGAACCGGGCGTCGGGTTTGAACATCGCGGTGCCCAGGTTGCGGCCGATCCAGTAGCCGGCCTGACCGCCGAGCACCGCGGCGATCGGGATGAACACCAGCAGCTGCCAGAGCTGGAAATTGATCACCTCGCCGCCGTCCTCGGCCAGCGCGGCGGTACCGGCGGCCAGCATGCCGGCGACGAACAGCAGCGAGTCGCCCGGCAGGATCGGGAACAGCACCCCGGATTCGACGAAGATGACGACCAGCAGGCCCACCAGAGCCCAGGCGCCGAAGTACCCGAGCAACGTCATCGGGTCCAGGAAGTCGGGCATCAACGCGAGCTGGTCGGTCGCGGCCAGGGTCATGGTGGTCACAGGGCTCCAAGATACCGGTCTGTTTCGTCGGGCCCGGCAACGTCGATGCCGATACGCTCACCGGATGGCGACACACAGGGCAGTGCACGTCGAATCTGTCGGGGGAGAGCTGCACCTCACCGACGCCGAGACCGTCTCGCCGCCGCGTGACCACGTCCGGATCACGGTCGCCGCGTGCGGGGTGTGTGGCACCGACGCCGGCGTCATCAACGGTGCGTTCCCCGGGGTGAGCTGGCCGCTGACCCCGGGTCACGAGATCGCGGGCACGGTCGCGGAGATCGGCGACGGTGTCGAGGGTTTCGCGGTCGGTGACCGGGTCGCGGTCGGGTGGTTCGGCGGCAACTGCAACCGCTGTGTGCCCTGCCGCAAGGGCAAGTTCATGCAGTGCCTGCAGTTCCAGATTCCGAGCCTGGCCTATCCCGGCGGCTACGCCGAGTCGGTGACGGCGCCGGTGACCGCGCTGGTCCGGATCCCCGACGGGTTGTCGTTCGCCGAAGCCGCGCCGATGGGCTGCGCGGGGGTGACCACGTTCAACGCGCTGCGCCGCACGAACGCGGTGCCCGGTGACCTGGTGGCGGTGCTCGGTATAGGCGGGCTCGGGCACCTCGGCGTGCAGTGGTCGCGGGCCATGGGCTTCGAGACCGTCGCGATCGCGCGCGGTGGCGAGAAGGCGCACGACGCAAAGGAACTCGGCGCCCACCACTACATCAACTCGAGCGCCGAGGACGTCGCCGGTGCGCTACGGGATCTCGGCGGTGCGGCCGTGGTGCTGGCCACCGCGGCCAACTCCGCGGCGATCGGCGCGACCGTCGGCGGGCTCGGGCCCGAGGGCGAGTTGGTCATCGTCGGCGTGACCGCCGACCCGCTGCCGATCTCCCCGGCGGATCTGATCATGGGCGGGCTCAGCGTGAGCGGCCACCCGTCGGGCACCTCCCGCGACGTGGAGGAGACGATGCACTTCGCGCTGCAGAGCGGGGTGCGCGCCCGGATCGAGGAACGGCCGCTGGCCGAGGTCGCCGAGGCGTACGCGGCGATGGACGAGGGCCGCGCCCGCTACCGGATGGTCCTGACGATGTGACCGGTGCTCAGCTGACCGGGGCCTGGCAGATCTTCCACTGCTCGTCGCGGAACTCCAGGTCGAAGCTGCGCGTGGAACGGGTCTGCGGCGCGTAGGCCATGAACGCGGTGACGTTGGCCTCGGCGTGGTCGCCGTTGATGATGACCTGGTCGATGCTGGCCACCACCGGGTACTGCTTGGCCGCCGCCACCCGTTCGTGGATCTCCGCCCAGGTCTTCTCGTCGTACTTGACGTAGCTGTCGCGCTTGCTGCCGCAGGTGATGCCGCGCAGCTTGGCCAGATCACCGCTCTGGATCGCGGCGTCGAACTCCTCGATGGTCGAGCGGACCATCTCTTCCTGCGACACCTTCGGTTTGGAGTCCCGGGTCAACAGCACCGTGCCGAGCACGGCGATCGCCACCAGCGCGGCGATGACCAGCACCACCGCCGCCACCCATCCCCAGCTCCGCCGCTGCTGCTGCGACGGCTTGGGCGCCTCGCCGCGCGGTGGAATCATCTGTGGGGCAACAGGTTTGGCGCCGGGTGGGGCGGCGAACACCTCGGTGGCCGGTTCGGCGGGGGTGTCGATGCGCTGGGTGGTGCCCGCGTCGAAACCGGACGGGGCGGTGAACCGGCGTTCGCCGGGTTCGGCGTCACCGCCTTCGCTCGGGTCCGGCGGCGGCGCCGCCGACATGATCTCGGTCGCCGGTTCGTGGTCGGCGTCGTGTTCGAACGCCTCGGTGGCTGATTCGTCGGGAGCGCCTGCGCCGTCGGCGACGTTCGAATCGTCTTCGGGCTGGTCAGGCCCTGATGGGTTCGACATGCCTGCGCTCTTCCTCCTCGTGAAGCTACCGCCGGAAGCTTAGTCACCGACCGGCACGGCACAATGGACGCCATGACACGGATGGGTGATCTGCTCGGGCCGGAGCCGGTGTTGCTGCCCGGTGACAGCGAGGCTGAAGAGGAACTCGCGGCCGGGGAGAAGCCGGCGATCGTCGCCGCCGCGCACCCGTCGGCGTCGGTCGCGTGGGCCGCCCTTGCCGAGGAGGCGCTGGCCGACGACAAGGCGATCACGGCGTACGCCTACGCGCGCACCGGGTATCACCGCGGGCTCGACCAGTTGCGCCGCAACGGCTGGAAGGGTTTCGGGCCCGTCCCGTACCGCCACGAGCCCAACCGCGGGTTCCTGCGCTGTGTGGCCGCGCTCGCGCGGGCCGCCGACGCGATCGGCGAGACCGACGAGAACCAGCGCTGCCTCGATCTGCTCGACGACTGCGATCCGGGCGCGCGCACCGAACTCGGGCTGGCCTGAGCCCGGTCTACTCGGCCTCGCAGTTGCAGTCCCCGCTGCTTTCGGCCGGTTCGACCTGAACCGTGGAGTGGTCGAGCCCGCGGGCGGTCAGCACCGCGCGGGCGTCGTCGAGCACCTGCGCCGAGTCCCGGTTGCTGGTCAGGTGCGCGGTGACCATGTCCTTGCCGGGCACCAGCGTCCACACGTGCAGGTCGTGCACATCGGTGACGCCTTCGACCGCGCACAGCGCCGAGTGCAGCTCCTCGACGTCGATGTGGGCCGGCGACGACTCGGACAGGATCCGCAGCGCCGCGCGGGCCAGTGAGAACGCCCGCGGCAGCACCCACAGCGCGACGAACACCGCGACCACGATGTCGGCGTAGGGCCAGCTCGTCGTGACCGTGACGACGCCGGCGATGAGCACGCCGATGCTGCCGACCGTGTCGGCCATGACCTCCATGTAGGCGCCCTTGACCGCCAGGCTGGTCTCCGAGTGCGACCGCAGCAGCAGTACGACGACGAGGTTGGCCACCAGCCCGGCGGACGCCACGAGGATCATCGGCATCCCGGGCACCTCGGGCGCGTCGCCGATCCGTTCGATCGCCTCGTACAGGATGAACGCCGCGACGCCCAGCAGCAGCGCCGCGTTGGTGACCGCGGTGAACACCTCCGCGCGGTGCCAGCCGTAGGTGCGGGCCGGGGAGGCCTTGCCGTGCCGGGCCAGCAGCACCGCGGTCAGGCCCATGAACATCGCGACCAGGTCGGTCAGCATGTGACCGGCGTCGGCCAGCAGCGCGATCGAGTTGATCAGCAATGCGGTGACGAGCTCGATCACGAAGAACGCGGTGAGGATCGCCGCCGCGATGATCATGCGGCTGACCCGGGCGTCCCCGTGACTGTGATCGTGGCCGGCACCCATGCCAGCAATCTATGCGTAAACGCGCATATGTGGCAAGGTCACGGGGCTAGAACCAGGCCGACCAGAAGCGGGTCAACGCGCTGCCGCTCCACACCAGCGGCCGCGGCACCCCCGAGAAGTCGAAGACCCACAGCACCGTCTGCCAGAACCACTGGTTGAGCGTCGGGGTGAACAACAGCAGCAGCAGGATCAGCAGCCCCCACTGCTTGGCCGGGGCGACCGCGCGCTGCGTCTGCGGGCTCAGGTGCGGTTCCAGCGCGCCGTACCCGTCCAGCCCCGGCACCGGCAGCATGTTCAGCACGAACGCGGTCACCTGCAGGAACCCCAGGAACGCCATACCGGACCAGAACACGCCGTGGGCCGGGTCGAAGAGCGCGGCGGTCAGCACCAGCAGCGCCACGGCGAACACCAGGTTGGTGGCCGGGCCGGCCAGGCTGACCAGCGTGCGTTGGCGCGGCGTCATCCACGCGGTGCGCACGTACACCGCGCCGCCCGGCAACCCGATGCCGCCGATTGCGATGACCAGCACCGGCAGCCCGATCGACAGCAGCGGGTTGGAGTACTTGAGCGGGTTGAGCGTCAGGTACCCGCGGACCTCGACGTCGCGGTCACCGAACCGCCACGCCGTGAACGCGTGCGCGAACTCGTGGATGCACAGCGACACCAGCCAGCCCGCGATCACGAACGTGAACACCGCGACGTAGGCCAACGGTCGGCGGGCGTCGGTCGCGCAGAACCAGGCCAGCACGCCGCCGGCCACCGTGGCCGCGACGATCGCCAGGAAGACCGGGCTGGGCCGCACCGGCCGGTGCAGCGGGCGAACGCTCACGCGTCGACGCTACCGACCGCTCAACCCACCCGCAGCCAACCCTCGGTGTGCCGGTAGAGGGTCGATCGCCGGACCGCACGCGTGCCCAACTGCCCGTCGCGCACCACGAACGCCCCGGTGGTGCCCAGCTGCGCGGCCCGGCCGGCGAGCCAGCGGCCCGGCCGCATGTGCGGCGAGAGCACCGCCGCCCGCAGCCCGGGCAGCGTCGACGTGGGCTCGATCCGCACCCCGGTGACCGTGCCGTCGAACAGCACCTCGTCGTCGACGACGGCCTCCCCGGTCAGCTTCGCCGCCCGCGCACCGCGGTGCAGTTGCGCCTCACCCAGCCACAGCGCCGCGCCGACGACGGCCGTGCCGCTGTCGTCGCGGATCAGCGGGACCCGGCTCGCCGGGGCGCTCAGCGCCCGGCGGGCCTGCCAGGGGCGCCGGACGTGGGCCACCTCGACGCCGAGCCGCTCGGTGCGCATCAGCCGGGTGAGCACGGCCGCGACGTCGGCGTCCGAGCCCACCACGACCAACCGGCGGCAGTCGACATCGGCGGATTCGGCCGTGGGCAGGCCGCGCAGCGGGCGCGGTATCCGGAGGGCTCCGCACGGCAACACCACGACGTCGGCGGTGCTCATGCCAACTCCTCACACGCGGCTGGGATAAGGTAGCTCACCGGCTGTACAGCGTCGATGGCAACGCCAGCGTCGATGCAGAATCAAGCGGGAGACTACGCCATGCCGGCAATAGTGCTCATCGGCGCTCAGTGGGGTGACGAGGGCAAAGGAAAGGCCACCGATCTACTCGGTGGCCGTGTTCAGTGGGTCGTGCGATACCAGGGCGGCAACAACGCCGGCCACACCGTCGTACTCCCGACAGGGGAGAACTTCGCCCTGCATCTCATCCCGTCGGGAATCCTGACGCCGGGGGTCACCAACGTCATCGGCAACGGTGTCGTGGTCGACCCCGGGGTGCTGCTCACCGAGCTGCAGGGTCTGATCGACCGGGGCGTGGACACCGAGCGGCTGCTGATCTCGGCCGATGCGCACCTGCTGATGCCCTACCACGTGGCGATCGACAAGGTCGTCGAGCGGTACGCGGGCAGCAAGAAGATCGGCACCACCGGCCGCGGGATCGGGCCCTGTTACCAGGACAAGATCGCCCGGATCGGGATCCGCGTCGCCGACGTGCTGGACCCGGTGCTGCTGGCCGAGAAGATCGACGCCGCACTGGAATTCAAGAACCAGGTGCTGGTCAAGATCTACAACCGCAAGGCGGTGGAGTCCGCCGAGGTGGTCGACACCCTGCTGGCGCAGGCCGAGGGGTTCAAACACCGCATCGCCGACACCCGCTACCTGCTCAACACCGCGCTGGAGAACGGCGAGACCGTGTTGCTGGAGGGCTCGCAGGGCACCCTGCTCGACGTCGACCACGGCACGTATCCCTATGTCACGTCGTCGAATCCGACGGCCGGCGGTGCCGCGGTCGGATCGGGTATCGGGCCCACCCGCATCACCACGGTGCTGGGCATCCTCAAGGCCTACACCACCCGCGTCGGCTCCGGGCCGTTCCCGACCGAGCTGTTCGACGCCAACGGCGAGTACCTGTCCAAGACCGGCGGCGAGTTCGGCGTCACGACCGGAAGGCGCAGGCGCTGCGGATGGTTCGACGCGGTGATCGCCCGCTACGCCACCCGGGTCAACGGCATCACCGACTACTTCCTGACCAAACTCGATGTGCTCTCCAGCCTGGAGACGGTGCCCGTGTGCGTGGGATACCGCGTCAACGGCAAGCGCGTCGACGACATGCCGATGACCCAGTCCGACATCGCGCTGGCCGAACCGATCTACGAGGAGCTGCCCGGCTGGTGGGAGGACATCTCCGGGGCCCGCGAGTTCGACGATCTGCCCGCCCGGGCGCGTGACTACGTACTGCGTCTCGAAGAGCTTGCCGGGGCGCACATCTCGTGCATCGGCGTCGGCCCCGGCCGGGAGCAGACGATCGTGCGCCGCGACATCCTGGCTCCGTCGTGACCGACGACCCCCACCTGACCGACCCCGACTACGACAGACACGGCGGCTTCCCCGACTACGAACGCGCCGAACCCGGCCCGGGTTTCGGACGGTTCCTCACCGCGATGCGCCGCGCGCAGGACCTCGCCGTGTCCGCCGATCCCGACAGCGACACCTGGGACCGCGCCGCCGACCAAGTCGAGAACCTGGTGGCTCTGCTGGACCCGTTCGCGGCCGCTGAAGGCGTCGGGCCCGCCAACCGGGTGCCGTCGCTGCCGGGAGCCGGCAGCCTGCTGATGCCGCCCTACACCGACGTCCGGCTGAATCCGGAGGGGGTCGACCTCACGGTGCGGTTCAGCCGGTTCCACGTCGGCGGTAACAGCGCGGTGCACGGCGGGGTGCTGCCACTGCTGTTCGACTCGGTGTTCGGCATGGTGATCCACGCGGTCGGCCGACCGATCAGCCGCACCGGCTTCCTGCACGTGGACTACCGCAAGGTGACGCCGATCGACACCGACCTGACCGCCCGCGGGTGGATGCGGGAAGCGCAGGGCCGCAAGGCGTTTGTCAACGCCGAACTGCGTGACCCCGACGACAACCTGCTCGCCGAGGCCCACGGCCTGATGATTCAGCTGCTCGCCGGCCAGCCGTGACCGGACCCGCCGATCGGCGGCTGCGGCGGCTCACCACTCCGAGGGCCGCGGCGCTGGCCGGCGTGCTGTTCGCGGTGCTGTTCGCCGCGGCGCTGGTGCTGATCCGGTTGGCGCTGCCCGAGGGGGCTCCGCCGGGTTCGCAGTGGCTGCGCGAGGGCAGCGTGAACCTGCGGATCGCCGCGCTGCTGATGCCGTTCGCCGGTATCGCGTTCCTGTGGTTTCTGGGCGTGGTGCGCGACGGGTTGGGCGACTACGAGGACAAGTTCTTCTCGACGGTGCTGCTGGGCAGCGGACTGCTGTTCCTGGCGATGATGTTCGTCGCGGCCGGGGTGGGCGCCGGACTCGAACGCGGCGGCGCGGCCGGTCATCCCGCGGTCGCCGCGGTGGGGCAGATGATCCTGCTGACGATCTCCAAGACCTACGGGCTGCGGATGGCGGCGGTGTTCATGATGTCGCTGGCCACCATCTGGCTCAGGACCGGGCTGATGCCGCGCTGGCTGGTCGGCGCGAGCTACCTGCTGGCGGTCGGGCTGCTGGCCGCCGGCGACACCACCATGTGGCTGGCGCTGACGTTCCCGGCGTGGGTGCTGGTGGTCAGCGTGCTGCTGATGCGCCAGCCCCGCGCGGTCTAGCTCTCGACGAGCCGAAGCGCTTGCGCCGGACACAGTTTCACGGCTTCGCGGGCGTGTTCGAGTTCGTCGTCGGGCACCTCGTCGACGAGCACCACGACGATGCCGTCGTCGTCCTGGTCGAACACCGCGTCGGTCGACATCACGCAGTTACCGGCCTGGATGCACAGGTCGCGGTCGGCATGCACTTTCACGTTGCTCATCTCCAAGTGACCTCCAGCGATTTGAGCCTGTAGATGAAGTGAAACGACCGGAACTGCACGTCGGCGAAATCCTCGGCCAGCCGCAGTTCCGGAAACCGTTGCAGTAGAGCGGGGAACGCGATGCGCATCTCCATGCGGGCCAGCGGCGCGCCCAGGCAGTGGTGCACGCCGTGGCCGAAGGCGACGTGCCCGGCCGCGCTGCGCGCGATGTCCAGCACGTCGGGCGATCCGACGAAGTCCGGGTCGCGGTTGGCCGACGGCAGCGACGCGAACACCAGCTGCCCGGCCGGGATCGGCACGCCGGCGATCTCGACGTCGGTGGTGGTGATCCGCGGAATCGCGGTGTGCACGATGGACAGCCAGCGCAGCAGTTCCTCGACCGCGGGACCGACGGCGTCGGGATCGTCGCGCACGGCGGCGAGCTGATCGGGGTGGCGCAGCAGCGCCAGCGTGCCCAGACCCAGCATGTTCGACGTCGTCTCGTGCCCGGCGAGCAGCAGAAGCCCGGCGATGCCGACGAGTTCGTCGTCGCTGAGTTCGCCGCCGTGTTCGCGGATCAGCATCCCGAGGATGTCGTCGCCGGGGTGTTGCCGGGCCCGCGCGACCAGCGACTGCATGTAGGCGCGGCCGGCGCGCTGCAACTCGAGTCGCTCGGCGAACGGCAGCGACAGGTCGAGTTGCCGCGCGCTGCGGTGCTGGAAGTCGGCGCGGTCCTCATACGGCACCCCGAGCAGTTCGCAGATCACCAGCGACGGGATCGGCAGCGCGAAATGCTCGACGAGATCGGCTGGTGCTCCGCTGTTCTCCATCAGGTCCAGCTGGCCGTCGACGATCTCGGCGATGCGCGGCTCGAGCCGCCGCATCCGTCGGATCGTGAACTCCGGGGTCAGCATCCGGCGCAGCCGCTGATGTTCGGGCGGATCGAGCCCGAGCAGGTTGCCCGCCCGGGCGCTGGCCACATCCTCGTCGGAAAGCGTTGGTGCCCCGGGCATCACGAAACCCGGCGGTCTGCTGTTGGAGAACCGTTCGTGATCGGAGAGCACGTCTTTGACGTCGTCGTGGCGGGTGACCAGGTACACCGTCATACCGAACGTGTTCGTCACGGTGCTGACGCCGGTGGTCTCGCGGATGCGCGCGAGCTCCGCGGTGGGGGTGAACGCGTCGCGCCGCATGTGGACCGGCGGCGGCGCTGGTGCTCGCGTCATGACCCGACGCTACCCGCGCGAGACGAACTCCTCGATGAGTTTGTTCGTCAGGTCGGGGTCCTCCAGACCGGCGAGATGCGCGACGCCGTCGAGCACCACGCCGGTCGCGCCGGGAATCGCGTCGGCCATCGCGAGCGTCTCGGCGACGGGGAACGTCGCGTCCTCGCTGCCCGCGACCACCAGCACCGGCGTGGTGACCTGCGCCAGCAGCGCGCGCTGGTCGGGTCGCGCGGGTACGACGCTTTTGACCGCCCACGCGCACGACGACACATCGACGGCGGCGGCTGCCGCGCGCACGAACGCCACGACGGCGGGCCGCGTGCGCATCGTGGTGGGGCCGAGGAACGCCTTGAGCACCGACCGGGTCAGCGGCGGTCGGATGCCGCCGATGAGCGCGGCCACGCGCAGGAGCAACCCGTACTCGAGCTTCTGCCGGGCGCCGGCCGGGGACGCGGTGCAGTTCATCAACACCGCGCGCCCGATCCGCCCGGGGTGCTCGGCCGCGAACGTGGCGCCGATCATCCCGCCCCACGAGTTGCCGACGAAGTGGGTCCGGTCGATGCCCAGCGCGTCGAGGATGTCGACGACGCAGCGCGCGCAGTCCTCGAATGTGAAGGGGGCGAACAACTTTTCGCTTCCGCCGTGCCCCGGTGGGTCGACCAGTACGACGCGGTGCGTGGCGCTGAAGTGCGCCGCCTGCGCCGACCACATGTCGCCGGTCATCAGCAGGCTGGGCCACAACATCAGCGCCGGGCCGTGACCGCTAGTGCGGATCCGCAGCCTGCCCAGCGCGGTGGCGACCCTGTGCTCCTCCACCGTTGGCACGGTAGTCCGCATCGCGCAGCGCCGGCCACCAGATCCGCGGGCCGATCAGCGTGAACAGCGCCGGGATGATCACCGTGCGCACCACGAACGTGTCGAGCAGAATGCCCAGCCCGACGATGATCCCGATCTGGGTCAACACGATCAGCGGCAGCACCCCGAGCACGCAGAACACCGCCGCCAGCACGATGCCGGCGCTGGTGATCACCGCACCGGTGGCCGACACCGCGCGCACGATCCCGCCGCGGGTGCCGTGCTCGGGTGTCTCCTCGCGGGCGCGGGTGACCAGGAAGATCGTGTAGTCCACGCCGAGCGCCACCAGGAACAGGAACGCGAACAGCGGGGTGGTGTTGTCCAGCGCGGGAAAGCCGAACAGGTGCACGCTGGCCCAGCCGCCCAGTCCCAGCGCGGCCACCGAACTGAGCACCGTCACCGCCACCAGCACCAGCGGCGCCAGCGCGGCCCGCAGCAGCACGTAGAGCACCGCGAGCACCACCAGCAGGATCGCCGGGATCACCACCGCGCGGTCCCGCGACGCCGCCGCGCTCGCGTCCCGCGCGGTCGCGTCGGAGCCGCCGACCAGCGCCGTCGGGTCGGCGTCGCGCACCGAATCCCGCAGCCGGTCAATGGTTTCGAACGCACCCTCGGAGGCGGGCTCGGCGTCGATCACGACCGACCACTGGGTCAACCCGCCCGGGCTCTGGCCCGCCGGGTTCGCCGACACCACACCGGGGGTCCCGGTGATCGCGCGCTGCACGTCGGCGGCGCGCGCGGTGTCGGCGACCACCCGGGTCGGGTCGGTCAGGCCGCTGGGGAAGTGCTGGGAGAGGCGCTCGTAGCCGCTGACCGACTCGGCCTGCACCCGGAACTGCTCGGTCTGCGACAGGCCGATCGGCGTGGCCAGCAACCCGGTGCACAGCAGCGCCAGCGCGGCGATCGCGGTCGTCGCCACCACCGCGGGTTTGCGGGCCACGCCCTCGGCGATGCGGTGCCAGAACCCGGAGTCGGTCAGCGCCCGGTCGCCGACCTTCGGGATGAACGGCCAGAACAGCCGCTTGCCGAACAACCCGAGCAGCGGCGGCAGCACCAGCAGCACGAACACCGCGGCCACCACCAGCCCGGCGGCCGCCTGCACGCCGAGGCTCTCGACGCTCGGCGACGTCGCCAGCACCAGGGTCAGCAGCGCCAGGACGACGGTGGCGTTGCTGGCCACGATCGCCGGCCCGGCCCGGCGCACCGCGGTGTCCAGCGCGTCGTGGTGCTGGTCGGTGCGGGCCAGTTCCTCGCGGTAGCGGGAGATCAGCAGCAGCGCGTAGTTGGTGCCCGCGCCGAACACCAGCACGCTGGTGATCCCGGAGGTCGACCCGTCTGGCGTCATCCCCAGCGACTGGGCCACCGCGGTGCCCAGCACCGCGGCGACCCGGTCGGCGAACGCGATCACCAGCAGCGGCACCAGCCACAGCACCGGCGAGCGGTAGGTGATGATCAGCAGCAGCGCCACCACGGTCGCGGTGACCGCCAGCAGCGTGAAGTTCGCGCCCGAGAACGAGTCGGCGATGTCGGCGCCGAAGGCCGGTCCGCCGGTGACCTCGGCGCGCAGATCGGCGGGCAGCCCGTCGTCGGCCTGCGCCCGGACCTTCTCGACCTCGTCGGTGAGCGCGAAACCGGACAGGTCACCGCTCAGCGGCACCACCGCCAGCGCCGCGGCGCCGTCCTCGGAAACCTGGGCGCCCGGCCACTTTCCGCTGACCGCGGCGGTGTCGGCGCCGGACAGGGGCGCGCCGTCCTCGCGGGTGACCACCACGATCGCGGGTGCGCTGTCGCCGCCGGGGAACTCGGCGAGCAGGGCGTCCACCCGTGCGGATTCGGCCGATTCGGGAACGGGTACTGGGGACTGGGAACTCGAGTCGTCGCTGCCGATCAGCCCCATCAGGGCACCGGATGCCAGCACGACCAGGGCGGCGAGAATCCAGGAAAGACGCCGGGACATTCCACAAATATTTCAGAATCTTAACAATTAATCAAATGCGCGGCCGCCGACCTATGCTTTCGGCGTGACCGCGGACCGTGACGCACTGGAGGCGACGATCGCCGCCGACGTGCGCGCGATGAACGCCGAGACCGACGAGATCGGCAGGCTGTTCGCGAGTCGGCATGACGTGGCGGCCAACGACTTTCGGGCCCTGCTGTACGTGATGGTGGCCGAGACGGCCGGAGCGCCGCTGACGGCGGGCGACCTGCGCAGACGGATGGGCATGTCGGGGGCGGCGATCACCTACCTGGTGGAGCGGATGATCACCTCCGGGCACTTCATCCGCGATTCGGATCCGACCGACCGGCGCAAGGTGATCCTGCGGGTCGCCGAGCACGGGCGGACCGTCGCGCGCGGGTTCTTCACCCCGCTGTCCGCGCGCACCCGCGGCGCGCTGGCCGGGCTGTCCGACTCCGACCTGGCCGCCGCGCACCGCACGTTCACCGCGCTCATCGCGGCCATGCGCGAGTTCCGCGACGAACTCGACGACAGCGTCGTCCCCGGTTGAGCCGCACCGCCGTATCTTGGTCAGCATGTTGGGCAGCCTGGACGCGCGATGACTGACAGCACCGACAACGGACCCGTGACCGACGCCGTGATGCTGCTCGGTTCCTCGGAGCTCAGCCGCGAGCTGGCGCTGGCGTTTCAGCGGCTCGGCACCGAGGTCATCGCGGTCGACCGGTACGCCGACGCGCCGGCGCACGGGGTCGCCGACCGGTCCGCCGTGGTCAAGATGAACGACGCCGAGGCGCTCACCGCGCTCATCGAGACCGAGCGGCCGCGCTACGTGGTCGCCGAGGCGGGGCTGATCGCCACCGACGCGCTGATCGCCGTCGCCGAACGCGGCGCGGTCGAGGTGTTCCCCACCCCGCGCAGTACCCGGCTGTCGCTGGACCGCGAGGGCCTGCGCAGGCTGGCGTCCGACGAGCTCGGGCTGCCGACCGCGCCGTTCTGGTTCGCCGGCTCGACCGAGGAGTTGGCGGCCGTCGCCCAGCACGCCGGCTTCCCGCTGGTGGTCAAGCCGATCGCGTCGGCTCCCGGCGAAGGCGAGTCGGTGCTGGTGCGGCCCGAGGACGTCGAACCGGCATGGCACCGCGCGGTGGCCGCCGGCCGCATCCCGCACAACCGGGTGATGGCCGAATCGGTGGTCGACGTCGACGTCGAGGTGACGCTGCTGACCGTGCGCACCGTCGGCCCGACCGGGCCCGCCGTGCACTTCTGCGAGCCCATCGGGCACCGCCTGCGCGACGGCGACGTGCTCGAGACCTGGCAGCCGCAGGCGCTGTCCCCGACCGCGCTGGACTCGGCGAAGTCGATCGGCGCCCGCATCGTCAACTCGCTGGGCGGACGCGGCGTGTTCGGGGTGGAGCTGCTGGTGCGCGGCGACGAGGTCTACTTCGACAACGTCCGGCCCCGCCCGCACGACAGCGGCCTGGTCACGCTGCGCTCGCAGCGGCTCTCCGAATTCGAGCTGCACGCCCGCGCCATCCTCGGCCTGCCCGTGGACACGATCATGATCTCGCCCGCCGCGGCCGAGGTCACCTACGCGGGCGCCGAGATGAAGATCAGCGCCGGCGTCGACCGGCAGGGGGTGCTCGCCGAGGCGCTCGAGGTCGCCGAGAGCGATCTGCGGTTGTTCGACCGCCCCGACGAGACCGAAGCCCGGCGGCGGCTCGCGGTCGCGTTGGCCACCGCACCGGATCCGATCGTGGCGCGCGACCGAGCCCGGCGGGTGACGGCGTCCCTGCAGGGTCTGTGGTGACGCCGGTGGGCGACGACGACGGCGCACCCCGCGAGATCTCGACCGCGGCACCGTTCATGATCGGGCTGACCATCTTTGTGCTCGTGGTGATCGCAATCTGGCTGCTGAACTTCTTCGGCGACGACACCCCGCCGCCCGATCAGCAGGTGGCGCGCGCGGCGGTCGGCCAGAACGACGCGCTGCAGCGGCAGAGCTACGCCGACTTCCGCGACTACACCTGCGCGGGCCAGCACGGTACCGAGCAGGATGTCCTTGCCGCGCAACGGGACTCGGTCGGCAAGCACGGCGAGCGCTATGTCGACGACGTCACCGACGTCGCGATCGACGGGGACCGGGCCACCGCGAAGGTGGTCTACCACTTCGACAACGCGGCCGACGACAAGAAAACCGTCGAGATGAGGTTCGTGCGCGAGGGCGACGGCTGGAAGGTCTGCTCCCAGGGCCCCAGGTAGCTGTGGGACACTCAACGACCGTGACATACGCCGGAGACATCACGCCCGAGGAGGCTTGGACGCTGCTGGCCGAGACCCCCGAAGCCGTGCTGGTGGACTGCCGCACCGACGCCGAGTGGCGCTTCGTCGGGGTGCCGGACCTGTCGTCGCTGAAGCGCGACGTGGTGTTCATCGAATGGAACCGCTTCGACGGCACGCACAACGAGTCGTTCGTCGACGATCTGCAGCGCGCGGGCATCACACCGGGCGAGAGGCCGGTGGTGTTCCTGTGCCGCTCCGGGAACCGGTCGATCGGCGCGGCCGAAGCCGCCACCGAGGCCGGGATCGGGCCGTCCTACAACATTCTCGACGGGTTCGAGGGCGACCTCGACGAGAACCGGCACCGCGGCCGGGCCGGCTGGAAGGCCGTCGGATTGCCTTGGAAGCAGTCATGAGTGAGCAGGTGCCGTCGGTCCGCATACCCGCGGAACTGCCCGAGGGTGTCAGCCAGGCCACCCTCGGCGTGCGCGGCGGGCTGCTGCGGTCCGGCTTCGACGAGACCGCCGAGGGTCTGTTCCTCACGTCGGGTTACGTGTATTCGTCGGCGGCAGAAGCGGAACGGGCGTTCACCGGTGAGGTCGACCGGTACGTGTACTCGCGCTACGGCAACCCGACGATCTCGATGTTCGAGGAGCGGCTGCGGCTGATCGAGGGTGCCCCGGCGTGTTTCGCCACCGCGACCGGGATGGCCGCGGTGTTCACCTCGCTGGGTGCGCTGCTGGCCGCGGGGGACCGGTTGGTGGCCGCGCGCAGCCTGTTCGGTTCGTGTTTCGTGGTGTGCAACGAGATCCTGCCGCGCTGGGGTGTGGAGACGGTGTTCGTCGACGGCGACGACTTGTCGCAGTGGGAGCAGGCGCTCTCGGTGCCCACCCAGGCGGTGTTCTTCGAGACGCCGTCGAACCCGATGCAGTCGCTGGTCGACATCGCCGCGGTCTCCGAGATGGCGCACGCCGCAGGCGCGAAAGTGGTGCTGGACAACGTGTTCGCCACCCCGATCCTGCAGCAGGGTTTCCCGCTGGGCGTCGACGTCGTGGTGTATTCCGGCACCAAACACATCGACGGTCAGGGCCGGGTGCTCGGCGGGGCGATCCTCGGCGAGAAGCAGTACATCGACGAGCCGGTGCAGAAGCTGATGCGCCACACCGGGCCGGCGCTGAGCCCGTTCAACGCCTGGACGTTGCTCAAAGGTCTGGAGACACTGGCGATCCGGGTCGAGCACCAGAACGCGTCGGCCCAGCGGATCGCCGAGTTCCTCGAGGGCCATCCGGCGGTGAGCTGGGTGCGCTACCCGTTCCTGGAGTCGCATCCGCAGTTCGAGCTGGCCAAGCGCCAGATGACCGGCGGCGGAACGGTTGTCACGTTCGAGTTGGCGGCCCCCGGCGGAGCCGGGAATCCAGACGCAGCCAAGGAGCGCGCGTTCGAGGTACTCGACAAGCTGCGCATCGTCGACATCTCGAACAACCTCGGCGACTCGAAGTCGTTGATCACCCACCCGGCGACCACGACGCACCGGGCGATGGGACCCGACGGGCGGGCGGCGATCGGGCTCGGCGACGGCGTGGTGCGCATCTCGATCGGGCTCGAGGGCACCGACGACCTGCTCGACGACCTCGACCGGGCGCTGGGCTAGATGTCGCGGGGCAGCGACAAGAAGAAGGCGCGGCGGCGCAAGCGGCAGGCCGCCCGCGATCAGCGCTGGGTGCCCGACCAGGTGCTGGACGCGCTCACCGAGGAGAGTACGACCGCCGCGGTGCTCGAGGCGTTCGACGCGCGAATCACCGAGCGCGGCTGGGTGTTCGACGAGGACCTGTCCGACGAGGAGTCGGCGCTGTGGTTCTATCCGCCGTCACACGCCGAGGTGCCCGACGAGGACCTGGTCAATGTCACGACGATCGTGCTGACCGCCGACGACGTCGCCGACATCGCGCACGTCGTGTTCGTCGGCACCGCCGACGACTACCAGTTCGACTTCGACGAGCTGTTCGCCAACCTCGAGCTCATCGAGGCCCACCGGCTCGGCGACCCCATCCCCGGCTTCTGACGCCGAGCTCGGCGAGGTCAGCTCTCGACGACGCCCTGGGCCGTGCGGGCGCGGTCCTCGTAACCCTTGCGGGCGTTCGGATCGAAGTCCAGGAACACCCGGTCCAGGCCCAGCTTCTTGTTCAGCCAACGGCGGCCGCGGGGGCCGAGCATCTGCGCGGCCTGCGCGGTGAACCGCAGCGGTGTGGGCACCGCGACGTGCGTCTTGGGCTTCTGCAGCGTCTTGACGATCGCGGCGGCGATCTCCTCGGGCTCGACGGGCTTGATCGCGCCGCCGCTCCGGGTGCCCGAGATCAGCTCGGTCTTGGTGAACGGCGGCATGACCACCGAGACGTCGACGTGGTGCTGCGCGACCTCGTCGGCCAGCGCCGCGGTCAGCCCGACCACGCCGAACTTGGCGCCGACGTAGACCACCTGGCCCGGCACCGGGATCAGGCCCGACAGCGACGCGATGTTGATGATGTGGCCGCTGCGGCGCGCGATCATCTCGGGCAGCACCAGCTGGCAGCCGGTGATCACGCCGTAGAGGTTCACCTCCAGCGACGAGCGGATCGACTGCTCGGACTCGTCGACGAACGGCCCGATCGGCATCACGCCGGCGTTGTTGATCAGCACGTCGATGCGGCCGCCACCGTCGGTGCGGGCCTTGTCGAGGAAGGCGGCGAACGACTCGCGGTCGGTGACGTCGAGCGGGTACCCCGACGCGGGTCCCAGGTTGCCCAACGTGGCCACGGCCGACTCCTGCAACGCCACGTCGCGGTCGCCGATCACCACGCGTGCACCGTGGGCCAGCAGCGCCTTCGCGGTCGCGAACCCGATACCCCGGGCGGCGCCGGTGATCGCGACGGTCTTACCCCTGATGTTGTCCATGCCGCTAAACTTTACACGTGTCAAGTTTTGCGGGGAAGAGGTTGGCCACCTGGAATGCTTCAGCCCGGAAAGCGTTGAGATCGACGTGATGTCCGAGTCCACCCGGCTGAACTTCATCGCCGTCACCCAGGACGACCCGCTGGTCGAGCCGCTGTTCGCCGACCTGGCGGTCGAGTACTCGCGGCGCTACGGCTCCACCGAGAGCGCGGTGCTGACCTGGTTGCGCGGCCACCCCGCCGACGCGTTCACCCCGCCGCACGGCGATCTGGTGGTCGGGCTGCTCGGCGACCGGCCGGTCACCGGCGGTGCGTTCTGCCGGTTCGACGACGCCACCGCCGAGCTCAAACGGATCTGGACCGACCGGCATCACCGCAAGCAGGGTCTGGCCAAGGCGCTGCTGTCCGAACTCGAGTCGCGGATCGTGAGCCGCGGATATCGGCGGGTCTACCTGACCACCGGGGACCGCCAGCCCGAAGCGGAGGCGCTCTACATCTCGGCCGGCTATTCGCGGCTGGCCGAACCCCTGCCCGCCGAAGGCGACGTCTACCCGGTCGCCTTCGTCAAGGCGCTGGGCTGAGCGCCGGGCACTAGGCTGGCCCGCGAACCCGGGGGTGACGTGGTGTTGTCGCAGACGATGGTCGGTTGGCTGCTGGTTGCCGCAGGCGTGCTGACCTTTCTGATCGGGGTGACGTCGCGGGTGTTGATCGGCCGGCACCGCGAGGCCAAGGCCGTGCGCAGCATGGTGCACACCTTCCGCCGCACCGGGGTGGCGCGCGTGCTGTTCGGCCGATTCGACAGCGACGTGCTCGACGACGACGAACTCGACGCGATGATCCTGATGCCGACGGTCGTGGTGGCGTGTGGGCTGTCGCTGACCGCGGTGTTCCTGCTCGGATATCAGAATCTGACCTGACCCGCTAATCGTGAGATACGATATATTGCATGCCGGTCCCGTCGGAAAGCGGTAAGCACAAGCGGTCACTGCTGCGTGAGCAGGCCTATGTGTCGCTGCGGGACGCGATCATCAACGGGACCTTCCAGCCGGGCGAGAAACTGCGCGACGCAGAACTCGAGGAGTGGCTCGGTGTCAGCCGCACACCCATCCGCGAGGCGATCGGACGCCTCGAGGCGGCGGGTCTGGTGCACACCACACCCGGTCGGTCCACGGTGGTCTCGACGATCGAACGCAAGACCGTGCTCGACGCTCAAGCGGTCGCGGCGGCGATGCACGCGCTCGCGGTCCGCACCGCGGTGCCGCTGATGGGCAGCGCGGAGATCACGGCAATGACCAAGGCCAACAAGAATTTCGCCGCCGCGTTCGCCGCCGGTGACCCCGAGGCCGCCCTGCGCAGCGACGACGAGTTCCACAACGTCGCCGTCGAAGCCAGCCGCAACGGAACGATCCGCTCGGTGCTCGAACAGGTCACCCCGGTGCTGCGCAGGCTCGAGTACCTGCGCTTCTCCTCGTTGACCGGCCGGCAGTCGATCGCCCAGCACAAGCGGATCATCGATCACTGCCGCCGCGGTGAGGCCGACGCCGCAGCCGAGGCGACACAACAGAACTGGGAGACATTGTCGTCTCTCGTCGATAACGACACCATCTGAGAGGGACGCCCATGTCCGAAACGAAGGTCACCGTCATCTACGACAACCCGACCGATCCCGCTGCGTTCGAGGCGGCATACCCCGACGAACAGCTGCAGGCCGCCCGCAATATCCCGGGCTACCTGCGGCTGGAAGCGTCGAAGGTGTGGCCGAAGGAGGACGGCAGCCCGACTCCGGCGTACCGGATGATCGATCTGTACTACCCCGATTACGACACGGCGGTCGATGCGGTGTCCACTCCCGAAGCGAGCGCGTTCTTCGAGGCGATGGCACGGTTGTCCACCGGCGGTGTGCGCGTGCTGATGTCAGACGTCGAGGTGCCGTCGCACTGACGGTGCCGGTCGCGCATCATCACAGTGCCGCGAGCGCTGCGTTGAGCCGACCGTCGAGATCGCCCGTGCCGCCGTGGTACATCGGCCCCTGAGGGTCGGACAGAATCCGGCGCAGCCGGGCCATGCCCATCGCGCGGACCGGTCGCGGTGCGTGCAACCGCAGCGCGACCGCGTGGATGGTGTCGGCTGAAGCGCTGACGTTGTGCCGGTGAGCCCCGATCGCCGACAGTCCCGGGGCGTGACGGGCCCGGGCCTCGTCGAGCGCTCTGCGCAGGGTCCGTGCGATCGCATGACGCTCACGGTCTGACCGCAGGCGTTCCGCGTGGACGGCGAGTGCCGTGCCGGAGCCGGGTATGACCCCGACCGCGAGTTGGTGGTCCAGCCGGCCGGCGAACAGCCGGCCCGCAAGGTGAGCTCCGACGCCGGGAAGCGCGGCGCCGGTGGTGTGGTTCATCGTGTCTCCAGATCTCGGTGGCCTCCCTGAAAACGCCTTCGGCCGCCCGGTGATTCACCTGTGTGAGCTGATTCACAGCCCGCCCGGGTTCAGTGAGCCTGCGCCGCGTCCCAGGCACTGATTGATCCTGGTTGGCGGGTGACGGGACGGCGACGATCGCCCCATGGACCGGACAACCCGCTTGCCTGCTGCCCCGGACATCGCAGCGCAACGTGCAATATATTGCATTTCGAGAGTGTTCATCCGAGCAGGCGTCGAACGCGCCACCGGCCCGAACCGAGGACTTCCGATGAACCCGACTCACCGCGACGACGCAGAGGTGCAATTCGTCCGAGACGTCATGCCCCATTTCGACTACCTGCGCACCAACGCCTACGGACTGACCGGATGCCGCAACGACGCCGAAGACCTCGTGCAGGAGACCCTGCTGAAGGCCTACGTCGGGCTGCCGACCTTCAAGGCGGGCGGCAACATGCGCGCCTGGCTGCACCGCATCATGACCAATGTCTTCGTCGACAACTACCGAAGCGCGAAACGGCGACCGCCGACCTGGTTGGCCGGCGACGCCTCGTTGGAGACCGCGCAATCGGATTCGGCGGCCGTGCGGCCCGAATCCCGGTCGGCCGAGGCGCGGGCACTGGAGTCGCTGGCCGGTGATGTCGCGGGCGCGGTCAGGGCTCTGCCGGACGATCTCAAGCTCACGGTCTTCTACGCGCACGTGCTGGACTATCGCAACGTCGAGATCGCCGAGATCCTCGGCATCCCGGTCGGCACCGTGGCATCCCGACTGCACCGGGCCCGCCTGCGGATGCGGGATCTGTTGCAGCACCGCCCGTTAGGCTGCGTCTCGGCCCGGCAACCGGCCATCCCGGGCGTGGAGCGACGGGCATGAGCGGCGATGCGGGCGTGGTACGACACCTCGAGGTGATCGCAGAGCGGATCGACGCGCTGCTGGCCCGCGAGCGCGCCGATCTCGAGGTCTCCGCGGCAGGCGACGATGAGATATCCCGTCGGGTGGCCAAGTCCCTGAACCGGATGGCCGAGGAGTTCTCCCGGTCGGTCAACCGGGGTGCCGCCGAGATCCGCGGAATGGCGCAAGCATTGCGGCCGGAAGAACGGTGTGAACCATGAGCTACAACGAGGTGGTCGGCGAGCTCACCCGCGGACGCGGACCGGGTCCGCTTGCCCGCGCCAGCGCCGGGTGGGTGCTGATCGCCGAGGAGTTCGACAGGGTCGCCGACGACTGCGACGACGCAGTCGCGGAACTGAAGCGCGCGGGTGACGACGATGCTGCCCACCGGCTCGAACGGTTCGGCCGGTGGCTGCGTGAGCTCAGCATGAGCGCGGCCGCCGCCGCCCGCCGCGCCGAGAACGCCTCGGTCGCCCACAGCGTCTCGGTGCTGAGAATGCCTGCCGAAACCGCCGCGGGAGAAGCCGACGACCGGGCCGTCGCGCAGGTGATGCGCGACTACGACCGGGCGTGCCGGGCGAGCATCCGGCCCTGGCGCACCCCTCAGCCGCCCGGCGGTCCCGGACGCAAGTAAGAAAGTTGAACCGTCCCGGCCATTGAAACGTTTAAATACTCGTGTCCTCCTATTACGCGAGTCCGCTCGCACAGTTTCTTCGTCAGCAGCGCGCCCGGCGGCGGCCCGAGGAGGTCGGGCTGTTGGGGGTCGGGCCGCGCCGTGTTCCCGGCCTGCGACGGGAAGAAGTGGCCGCCAGGGCCAACATCAGCGTGGAGTACTACAGCCGTCTCGAGCAGGGGCGGGTCCGCACCCCCTCGCCGGCGGTGTGCGAGGCGCTGGCCCGAGCGCTCGGTCTCGATCCACTCGAGACGCGCCACCTGCTGGAGTTGGCGAACCCGACGAGGTTGCGTGCGGACGAGAGCAATTCGTGCATACCCGAGGGCAGCCGGCTGCTCATCGACGGCCTCGCGGTGCCTGCGATCATCCAGAACAGGTACACCGATGTGCTGGCCGCCAATCGGCTCGCACCGCGGCTGTCGCCGAACCTGCGGGTCGGGGAGAACCGCATCTGGGCGATCTTCACCGACCCGCGCAGCCGCGCGTTGTTCGTCGACTGGGATCGCGCGGCAGCGAACTGCGTTGCGCAGCTACGTCTTTCGATCGGCGGTGATATGACCGCGGAGCGGCCGCGGCGGCTGATCCGCGAGTTGACGGACAGCAGCGAACACTTCCGTGAGCTGTGGTCGCGTGCGGAGGTGCAGCCGGCACCGAAGAACCCGATCCGGATGCGCCACCCCGTCGTCGGACCGCTCGAAGTGTTCTCCGAGAAGCTGCACATCGCCGCCGCCTGGGATCTGGCGGTGGTGGTGTTCCACGCGCGGCCGGGTACGTCGTCGTTCGCCGCGCTCGAGCGGTTGGCCGAGGCCGACGACGAGGACAGTTCCGAGCTTGCCACGGGTGGTGACCCGCCGAAATCTGCGCATCGTGTCGTCGCGTGACCGTCGGTTCAGTATGTGAACCGATAGGGTGAGGAGGTCATGACGGGGCCCGCAGAGTTGTCCCACCGCTTCGAGGTGGAATCCGTCGAGCGCACCCTCGCGTTGGTCGGCGAGCGGTGGACGTTCGTCATCCTCCGCGAAATCTTCCTGGGGGTGCACCGGTTCGGCCAGCTCGTGAGCAACCTCGACATCCCGCGTCCCACGTTGGCGACCCGCCTGCGTTCCCTCGTCGAACACGGCTTGCTGGTCCGCGTGCCCTACACGCAGGATCCCGAACGCTTCGAGTACCGGCTGACCGATTCGGGCCGCGACCTGTTTCCCGCGGTCGTCGCGCTGATGCAGTGGGGTGACAAGCACCTGCCCGTGCCGCAGGGGCCGCCGGTGGTGCTGCGGCACAAGGCATGCGGCCAGATCGCCGAGGGTCTCCTGCTGTGCAGCCAGTGCCATCAGGAGCTCACCGCGCGCACCGTCACACCCGAGCCGGGGCCCGGCTTCGGTGGCGAACAGCCCTGATCTACAACGTCACGACGTTCGTCGGTTGGCGTACCAGGAGCCGGCCGGACAACTCGAATGACGAACTGCTCACCTGGAAGTGCGCGGACGCGGTGAACGCGTCGCGCAGATTGCGCTGCAACGGCGCGTCGTCGTAGACGGCGCTGCCGCCGGCCAGGTCGTAGACGGTGCGCACCACGTCGGCCGAGGTCCGCACGGCGTGGCTGGCCGCCAACCGCAGCTGTAGGCGATCGTCGGTGGTCAGGGTGTCGACTCGACTTGCGTTCCAGGACTTTTCGATGGCGTGGTAGTAGAGCGCACGCGCCGCCCGCAGCGCCGCCTCGGCGGCGGCCACCGTGCCCTGCACGCTCTGGCGCTCGGCGAGTGTGCGCGCCGAACCCCCGGATTTCTTGTCGGCGGCCAGGTCGACGAAGTTGTCGACCGCGGCGCGCGCGTTGCCCAGCGCCGCGGCGGCGATGCTGCTCGCGAAGTAGCCGAAGATCGGGAACCGGTACAGCGCACGGTCGATCCGCGGGCCGTCGGCCAGCGACAGCACGCGGTCGTCGGGGACGAAAACCTCGTCGGCCACCGCGTCGTGACTGCCGGTGCCACGCAGGCCCAACGTGTGCCACGTGTCGAGGACGTTCAGATCGGCCACCGGGATCGCGACCACCGAGTGCTCCGCGCTGTCGCCGATGACGCAGCCGCCGAAGAACATGTCCGAGTGGCTGATTCCGCTGCAGAACTGCCAACGGCCGGTGACCTTGACGCCGCCGGGGACGCGGCGCGCCCGGCCGCGCGGCGCCCAGACCCCCGCGGCGACCCCCACCCCGTTGCCGAAGTACGTCATCCCGCTGCGCTCGGGCAGGTAGGCCTGCATCAGGCTGCTGGTGGCCGCGATCGACACGCACCAACCCGCCGAGGCGTTCCCGCGGGCCACCGTCTCCGCGCAGCGCAGAAGGGTCACGGGATCGAGTTCGAGTCCGTCGGTCTCCACCGGCGCCCCCGCGCGCAGCAGTTTCGCGACGGCCAGTTCCGTGAGCACCTTGTCGGGCAGGCGGCGGTGAGCGTCGATATCGGCGGCCAGACCGGCCGCCGTGTCGGCAATCCGCTTGGCGGTCGCGTACAGGTGCTGCGGCGCATGCGCGGGCGCCACAGTGGCGTGGGGGTAGGACATCGATGCCTCGCAGCCGGAAATAGCTGGTTCAATTTGTGAACCAGAAGATGGATCTGTCGGAGCCGCCGTCGTGGCGCAGCTCTGCAGTCAATGACGACGGCAGCGGCCAAATCGTTCGTCGGAAACCGGAATTCGGGTGTCAGCCGGCGGCGGCGCGCTCGGCCGCCTCGCGGATCGACCCGCGCCACAGCTGCCCGTGTCCGGGCAGCAGCACCTCGCTGTCGAGCAGTCCGAGAGCGGCGAGACTGCGCACACAACCCTGCTCGTCGTGGTTGAACAAGCCGGGCAGCAGCTGCGGGCCGATGCGCGGCGACACCGGATGCCCGGTGACCAACGCGTCGCCGCTGACCAGGACGCCGTCGACGAGAAACGAGCAGTGCCCGCCGGTGTGGCCTGGAGTCGGGATTGCCGCCGGGCTGCCCGGCAACCCGGCCGCCACCTCCTCGGTGTAGGGCTGCGCCGACGGAATCCCGTCGCGGACCAGACCACCTTTGCGGCTCACCGCGATGGTCCACGTGAGAAAGCTGGGCCGCCAGATCCGCTTGGCCACGTCCACCGGGGACACCTGCTCGAGATATTCGCGTCTGGCGTGCCCGACCTCGGCGGCGTGACAGTAGACCGGTGTGCCATGGGTTTCGGCGAACCAGATGGCCGAACCGAAATGGTCGACGTGGGCGTGGGTCAACAGGATTGCGCGCACGTCGTCGGCGCCGAACCCGAGCCAGCCCAGCGATTCGAGCACGTCGTCGCGGCTGCCGGGGAAGCCCGCGTCGATCAGCAGCACACCCTGCCCGTCGGTGACCAACGTCCAGTTGACCAGGTCGGTGGTGGCGAAATGAACAGTGTCGGTGACGGCGCTCAGGGCTACTGCCATGCCGCGAGTGTAGGCAGCAGAGTAGAAAGTAGGCGTGGCACAACTAAGACTTGGATACAAGGCGTCGGCCGAGCAGTTCGCGCCGCGCGAACTCGTCGAACTGGGCGTGGCAGCCGAAGAGCACGGCATGGACAGCGCGACCGTCAGCGACCACTTCCAGCCCTGGCGGCACGAGGGCGGCCACGCCCCGTTCTCGCTGGCATGGATGACGGCCGTCGGCGAACGCACCAAGAACCTGATCCTCGGCACGTCGGTGCTCACCCCGACCTTCCGGTACAACCCGGCGGTCATCGCGCAGGCGTTCGCCACGATGGGCTGCCTGTACCCGAATCGGATCTTCCTCGGCGTGGGCACCGGTGAGGCCCTCAACGAGATCGCCACCGGCTTCGAGGGCGACTGGCCGGAGTTCAAGGAGCGCTTCGCGCGCCTGCGGGAATCGGTCAAGCTGATGCGCGAGCTGTGGCTCGGTGACCGCGTCGACTTCGAGGGCGAGTACTACCACACCAGGGGGGCGTCGATCTACGACGTGCCCGAGGGCGGGATCCCGGTGTACATCGCCGCGGGCGGTCCGGTGGTGGCCAAGTACGCGGGCCGCGCCGGCGACGGTTTCATCTGCACCTCCGGTAAGGGCGAAGAGCTCTACAAGGACAAGCTCATCCCCGCCGTGCGGGAGGGCGCGCAGGCCGCCGACCGCGATGCCGACGACATCGACCGGATGATCGAGATCAAGATCTCCTACGACACCGATCCCGAGTTGGCGCTGGAGAACACCCGGTTCTGGGCGCCGCTGTCGCTGACCGCCGAACAGAAGCATTCGATCGACGACCCGATCGAGATGGAGAAGGCCGCCGACGAGCTGCCGATCGAACAGGTGGCCAAGCGCTGGATCGTCGCGTCGGACCCGGATGAGGCCGTCGAGAAGGTCAAGGATTACGTCGACTGGGGACTCAACCACCTGGTGTTCCACGCGCCGGGCCACGATCAGCGCCGGTTCCTCGAACTGTTCCAGCGTGATCTGGAGCCGCGCCTGCGTCGCCTCGGCTGACACGCCCGGAACCGACGGCGCCACAGCATGATTCGCATGGCGGCGACGGCGCTGGGCGCGCTGGCATTCCTGGTGGCGCTGGCCGGTCTGCTCGCGCGTTACCTGCCGATCGGCCACGAGGCCGTGCTGGTGCTCGCCGCGGCGGCACCGTACCTGACCCCCGCGGGGGTGGTGGCGATGGTGCTGTTCGCCGTTGCCAGGCGCTGGCTGGCGACCATCGTCGCCGCGCTGCTGTGCATCGTGATGCTCGCGGTGCTGATACCCCGGTTCCTCGGACCCGAGCAGCCGACCGAGCCCACGGTCGCGGTCCGTGTCCTCACCGCGAACCTCGGGATGGGCCGCGCCGACGCCCGGGCGGTCACCGAATTAGCCGATGCCGCAGCAGATGTGCTCGTCGTGCAGGAGATGACGCCGGAGGCCGCCGCCGCGATGTCGGCGGCCGGACTGGACCGCGGTTTCCCGCACCGGGTGATCGACCCGCGCCCGATGGCCGCGGGTATCGGGGTGTGGAGCCGGTATCCGATCACCTCGTCCGCCGCGATCAACGGCTACCAGATGCCGATGCTGAGCGCGCGGATCCGCGTGGCCGGCGTGCGCGACGAGGTGACGGTGCTCGGCGTGCACATGGCCGCGCCGCTGGTGCAGCCGCTGCACTGGTTCAGCGGTGACATCGAACAGCTGCCGCAGACGATGGCAGCGCTGGCCCGCGACGCCGGATCCGGGGCGGTGATCGTGGCCGGTGACCTCAACGCCACCTACGACATGCGGCCGTTCCGGCGGTTGCTCGACGAGGGTTACCGCGACGCCGTCGAACAGGCCGGCGGAGGTCTGGCGCGCAGCTATCCCAGCCGGCCCTGGCGCCCGGCGGTCGTCGGCATCGACCATGTGCTCGTGCGCAACTGCACCGCGACCGCGGCGTACACGGTGGCAGTGCGGGGCTCGGATCACCGCGCGCTGGCGACCACCGTGGCGATTCCGGTCGATCCCTAGCCGGGCAGCAGCGCGGTCAGCCGCTGCTGTGTCGGCGTGCCGGGCCGCGGGTTGTAGAGCACCAGGTGCCAGTCGGGGTGATCGGTGACGCCCAGCGTCGTCTTGTCGAAGACGAGCTCGCCGGCCTCGGGGTGGCGGACCGCCTTGACCGCCTGCAGGTGCGGGCCGACGTCGTTGAGCGCCCACAACTCCGCGAATTCGGGGCTGCGCGAACGAAGTTCGTCGACCACCTCGTCGAAGCCCCGATCGTCGGGGTAGCGTCCCGCGTCGGAGCGGAAGGCTGCGACGACGCCGGGAGCCGCCGCGCTCCACTCCACGTACATCGCGCGGTAGCGGGCGTTGGTGAAAAAGCTGACCAGGCAGTTGCGGTCGGAATCGGTGTAGCCGAACACCTCTCGCGTACCGGAGTTGATCGCCAGCAGATCCCAGTGGCGGTCCTGCAGCATCGCCGGCCGCGGCGCCCACGCCGCTACCAGCGCCTGCAGTTCGGCGGGCACCGGTCCGTCGTCGAGCGGTGACAGCGGTTGCGGACCGATGCCGGCGAGCCGGTGCAGGTGCATGCGCTCGGCCGGCGCGAGGCGAAGCGCCGCGCTGACCGCGTCGAGCACGTCGACCGAAACCGAGATGTCGCGGCCCTGCTCGAGCCACGTGTACCAGGACACCCCGACCCCGGCCAGCATCGCGACCTCTTCACGGCGCAGGCCGGGTGTGCGGCGCCGGCCACCGGGCGGCAGGCCCACCTCGGCGGGGGTGATCCGGGTGCGACGCGACCTCAGGAAGTCGCGCAGGGCCGTGCGGCGCGGCGCACGGACCTCCGGCACGGACATCCTTCGACTGTAGGCCGGGCCAGCCTGGTGGTGGCAGTCCCGGGATCAGCCGACACTGTCCGCGCCGGCGTGGATCCGAAACGCTGAAGGCATGAGGTTCGGGGTCTGCACGTTCGCCACCGACGAGGGACTGCGGCCCGACGAACTCGCCGTCGCGCTGGAGGAGCGTTTGAAGGCGGCGGCGCCGATGTGGATCTGTGGTCCTACCTCGGTGGGCCGTTCCTGCTCGCGGTCGCGTTCATCGGCTGGTCGTTCGTCGGCTTCGAGAGCGCCGGTTCCATCGCCGAAGAGGTGCACAACCCGAAGCGGGACCTGCCCAAGGCCGTGCTGTTCTCGCTGGTTTTCATCGCGCTGGTGGTGGGCTACTCGAGCCTGGCGATCATTCTGGCCATCCCCGATCTGGATGCGGTGGCCGAGGGCGCGGTCAGTGACCCGGTGTACGAGACGCTGACCGACGCGCTGGGCGCCGGCATCGCCAAGCCGGTCCAGGTGATGTTCGTGATCGGGTTCCTGGCCAGCTTCTTGGCGCTGCAGACCTCGGCGTCGCGGGTCATCTGGGCCTACGCCCGCGACGGTGCGCTGCCGGCGGCCGGCACCCTGGTGCAGCTGCGAGGCAAGGCCCGTATCCCGGTGGTGGCGATCCTGGTGACGACTGCGATCGGCGCCGGTCTGTTTCTGCTGAGCATCGTCGACGGCGACACTACTCGCTGATGGTGAACTTCACCGCGGGCGGCTTCTACCTCGCGTTCCTGTTCCCGCTGATCGGCTTCCTGGTGGTGCTGCTGCGCAAGGGCTGGACGGCCGGGGCGTTCTCACTGCGCGCGTGGACGCTGCCCGTGGCGGTGGTGGCCGTGGTGTGGGCGGTGCTGCAGTTCGTCAACATCGCCTGGCCCCGTGTCGCGTTCGAGCAGCGCTACCTGGACTGGTCGGTGTGGATCGGCATCGTGGTGCTCGGGATCATCGGTGCGGTGCTGTATGCCACGGTGAAGTCGAGGATCACCGCTCCGCGTGACGAGGACGAGGACGAGGACGAACCGGTACTGGCGAATGAGTGAGCAACCGGTCGCGCTGGTCACCGGCGGCGCCAGCGGGATCGGCGCCGCGGTGGTCGAGGCGCTGACCGCGCGCGGCTACACGGTCGGGTGCCTGGACCTCAACCCGGGGGCCGCCGAAAATGCCGTCGCCACTGACGTTTCCGACGCCGGCGCGGTGACGCGTGCGGTGGGACAGCTCCGCGAGCGGCTGGGTCCGGTGAGCGCCGTGGTGACCTCGGCGGGCTACTACGAGATGGCGCCGGTGTCGGAGATCAGCGTGGATGCGTGGCGACGGATGCTGCGCGTGCACCTGGGCGGGCTGGTCAACGTCGCCCGGGCCACGCTGCCGGACCTGCGCGCGGCGCGCGGGTCGCTGGTCGCGGTGGCCAGTGAGCTCGCCGTGGGTGGCGGTGACGAGGACGCTCATTACGCGGCCGCCAAGGGCGCGATCCTCGGCCTGGTGCGCAGCCTGGCCGCCGAAGTCGCCGACACGGGGGTGCGGATCAACGCGGTCGCACCAGGCCCCACCGACACCCCGCTGCTGGCCGCCGACTCACCGTGGCGCGCACCGGAATACCTGCAGACCCTGCCACTGCGGCGCCTCACCACACCGGCCGAGGTGGCCCGCTGTGTCGAATACCTGGTCTGCGAAGCGACGTTCAGCACCGGGGACGTCGTCAACGTGAACTCGGGAGCGGTGATATGAGTACCGATCTGCACGGTCGGGTCGCGCTCGTGACCGGTGCGGCCCAGGGCATGGGCGCCGCACACGCGCGGCGACTCGCGAAAGCCGGTGCGGTCGTGGCGGTCAACGACCGTGAAGACAGCGACGCATTGACCGCGTTGGCCGCCGAGCTCGGCGGGCTGACCGCGGCCGGCGACGTCTCGGATCCGCAGCAGTGCCAGACCATCGCTGCGCACGTGGCCGCCTCCGCGGGCCGGCTGGATGTGCTGGTGGCCAACCACGCGTACATGACCATGGCGCCGCTGCTCGAGCACGACGCCGACGACTGGTGGAAGGTGGTGGATACCAACCTCGGTGGCACCTTCTTCCTGGTGCAGAGCGTGCTGCCCTACATGCGGAACGCCGGAGCCGGCCGCATCGTCGTGATCACCAGTGAATGGGGAGTGACGGGGTGGCCCGAGGCGACCGCCTATGCGGCATCCAAGGCGGGGCTGATCTCGCTGGTCAAGACGCTGGGCCGCGAGCTGGCCCGTGAGCGGATCATCGTCAACGCAGTGGCGCCCGGGGTCATCGACACCCCGCAGCTGCAGGTCGACGCCGACGCCGCCGGAGTGCCGGTCGCCGAGATCCGGCGCAGCTATGCCGAAACGATCGCGATGGGCCGCATCGGCGAGCCTGACGAGATCGCCGCGGCGGTCGAGCTGCTGTCCGACTTCAGCATGGAAGCAGTTGTCGGACAGGTGATCTCGTGTAACGGTGGATCCACCCGCACCAGAGCGTAAAGGCAAGAGGAGAGCACTGTGCAACAAGATCCGCGGACGCGGGCGGAGTCCGGCGTGCTGGGCCAGGTCGACGCCCAGCAGGTGCCGCGCTACGCCGGGTTCGGCACGTTCGCCCGGCTCCCGCAGCGCCACGAGGTCGCCGACCATGACGTCGCGGTGATCGGCGTGCCGTTCGACAGCGGCGTCACCTACCGGCCCGGGGCGCGCTTCGGACCGGCCGCGATCCGGCAGGCCTCCCGGCTGCTCAAGCCCTACCACCCGGCGCTGGACGTCTCCCCGTTCGCGGCCGCCCAGGTCGTCGACGCCGGCGACATCGCCGCCAACCCGTTCGACATCACCGCCGCCGTCGAGCAGGTCAAGGACGGCATCCTCGGCCTGGTCACCCGGCCGGAGCAGCGGTTCGTGCTGCTCGGCGGCGACCACACCATCGCGCTGCCGGCGCTGCAGGCCGTCAACGAGCTGCACGGCCCGGTCGCGTTGGTGCACTTCGACGCTCACCTGGACACGTGGGACACCTACTTCGGGGCTCCCTGCACCCACGGCACCCCGTTCCGGCGCGCGTCCGAGCAGGGCCTGATCGTCAAGGGGCACTCCGCGCACGTCGGCATCCGCGGCTCGCTCTACGACGCGGCCGATCTGCTAGACGACGCCGAACTCGGGTTCACCGTGGTGCACTGCCGCGACATCGACCGCATCGGCGTGGACGGCGTCATCGAGCGCGTGCTCGAGCGCGTCGGTGACCATCCGGTGTACGTGTCGATCGACATCGACGTGCTGGATCCGGCGTTCGCGCCGGGCACCGGAACCCCCGAGATCGGCGGCATGACCAGCCGTGAGCTGGTCGCGGTGCTGCGGGCGATGCGCGCGCTGAACATCGTCGGCGCCGACGTGGTCGAGGTGGCGCCGCCCTTTGACCACGCCGAGGTGACGGCCGTGGCCGCTGCGAACCTGGCCTACGAGCTGATCACCCTGATGGTCGGCTGATGGAGCGCTTCAGCTGGCCCGAAGACAAGACCGCCGCGGCCGCGTTCACGTTCGACGTGGACGCCGAATCGGCGATCCTGTGGGGCAACGAGAGCGTCGGGGCCCGGATGAGTGTGATGAGCCACCAGGCCTACGGTCCGCTGGTCGGGATCCCACGCATTCTGGATCTGCTTGAGAAACACCAGATCCGGTCGACGTTCTTCGTGCCCGGACACAGCGCCGACCGCTACCCCGAGGCGGTGCGCAGCATCGTCGCGGCGGGGCACGAGATCGCCCATCACGGATATCTGCACGAGCAGCCCACCGCGCTGACCCTCGAGGAGGAGATCGACGCGCTGGACCGCGGACTCGCCGCGCTGGCCGATGTCGCCGGCGTACGGCCGGTGGGGTACCGGGCCCCGATGTGGGATCTGTCCTGGCGCACCCCCGCGCTGCTGGCCGAGCGTGACTTCCTGTACGACTCGAGCCTGATGGACGCCGACCATCCCTACGAGTTGGCGATCACCCCGGACACGCAGGAGTCGCTGGTCGAGATCCCGATCCAGTGGGCGCTCGACGACTGGGAGCAGTACTGCTTCCTGCCCGACATCTCCGGCAGCGGGTTGATCGAGAGCCCACGCAAGGCGCGGGAGCTGTGGCAGCTGGAGTTCGACGCGCTGCGCAAGGTGGGCGGCTGCTGGGTGCTGACCAACCATCCGTTCCTGACCGGCCGGGCGTCGCGGGCCGCCGAACTCGGTGAGCTGATGCGGTACGTGCTCGACCACGACGACGTCTGGGTGGCCTCGCTGCAAGACGTCGCCGAACACGTTCGGACGCTGAGGCTTTCACCACGGTCGATCACGCCGCCCGACATTCCGCGCTGAGCGCCCTCACCCGTCCGCGGAGGCCGGGGCGGGCGAGGGCACACGAAGCAGGCTGCGCAGGGTGCTGGTGACGAACTTGCGCAGCGCCACGTCGCGTTCGGACCGGGCCTCGCCGACGGTTGTTAGCAGGGCGTACACGCCGAGGAGGAAGAACGCCGCGCTGTGATAGGAGTCGACGTCGTCATAGAGTTCGCCGCGGACGCGCAGGCGCTCGATCTCAGCGGCGAGCAGCACGAAAAGCGGATGGTTGGTCCACTGTTCCCGTTCGGGCCGGGTGGGCGAGAAGTACAGACTGATGACGTCGTGAAACAGCGCTGATCCTCAACGGGTTTCGAGTTCCAGGACCAGCTCGACGATCCGTGTCAACACCGCGGGCAGGTCGCGGCGGGTGTCGAGGAACCTGCTCAGCTCGTTCGCCAGGCGCATCTCGTCTCGTCGGATGAGTTCGAGCAGCACATGTTCCTTGGTGGGGAAATGAAAGTAGAAAGTGCTGCGCGCGACCCCCGCCGCCTTCACGATGGCGTTGATGTCGGCCGCGCTGGTGCCGGAACGCTGGAACTCCACAATGGCGGCGTCGAGCAGCCGCGCACGGGTGTTTCGCCGCTGAGCTTCGCGGCGCGTCGCACTCTCTGGCACGCGCCCCATTGTGCAGCACGGCGCCGTTGCTGACCAGTGTCACCGAAAACATGAGATCGCCATTCGGCTGATCAGGCCGTGCAGATGCCCGCGAATACACGATAACTGCGGTTATGCCAGCCGATTCGACTTGATCCCCGTGCCACGAGCCGCCCGGGCCGACCCAGACTCACTGTCATCTGTCAGTGAATGTGCTAGACCTATGGCGACCGGAGCGGCAGCAGATCCAACCAGGCAGGGCAAGCGATGACGACGGCGACGGCGAAGACAACGACGGCGATGAACACCAGGGGCCAGCGCATTCTCTTGTGGACGGTGCCGCCGGCGGCGGCGCTGTTCGTGCTCGCGTTCTTCCTGTTCCCGGTGTTCTCCCCGCCGCTGTCGCCGACGATGACCCCCGAGCAGGTGGCGGCGTTCTTCGCCGAGAACACCACCGGAATTCTGGGCGTCGCGATCCTGTGCAATCTCATCGCGTGCTCGCTGGTCCCGCTTTTCGCGGTGACCGCGGTGCAGATATCCCGGACCGCCACCTCGAGCAGCGTCTTCACCTACGCCTACATCCTGTGCGTCGGCGTCGGACTCACGGCGTTCATCCTCGCCGACTACTGCTGGGGGATGGCCGCGTTCCGGCCCGAGCGCGACCCCCAGCTGATCAGCCTGCTCAACGACATGGCGTGGTTCTTCTTCATCGCCCCGGTCGGCACGATCGTCATGCAGAACCTCTGTCTGGCCGCCAGCATCTACCTCGACGCGCGGCCGGACCCGATCTTCCCCCGGTGGGTGGCGCACTTCAACGTCGCGACCGCGGTCCTGTTGGTTCCCAGCGCGTTCTCCATCCTGCACACCTCGGGTCCGCTCGCGTGGAACGGCGCGGTGTCATTCACCCTGCGGCTCAGCGTCTTCGCGTGCTACATCGTGGTGATGTTCATCGTCCTCGTGGGCGTCGTCAACCGCCAAGGCGACGAGCGGGAGGCCCTGGTATGACCCAGACCGTGCTTCCGGCGCCCGGGCGGCGGGGCTCGTGGCGCACATCCAGGAAGCTGGACCAGTGGATGGCGTTCTGGTCGGTCCCGATCTTCTTCAGCCTGTTCGGGTTGGTCTTCGTGCCGATGAGTTGGATGATGCCGCCGCGATCGCCGAGCAGTTCGCAAGCCGAGATCGTCGAGTTCATTCAGTCCCCCAACCTGCTTGTCGCGTGCGTGATCCTGACGCTGACGTTCGGGCTGGGGCCGGTATCCAATGCGTGCTACCTGATCCAGATCAAGCGGATGTCGGTCAGTCCGGTGCTGCGCTTCACGCTGATGATGGGCGCGATCACCGGAACCATCGTCGGCATGCTGTTCCCGATGTTCTGCTTCGGGCTCGGCGCGTTCCGCCCCGGCTACGCCCCCGCGATCCTGGCGATGCTGTTCGACTTCGGATATCTGGCGTTCATCGGTTCCCTCGGCTGTTTCTGCGTGATGTGGATGGCCTTCGGGCTGGCGATCATCCTCGACCAGAACAACATCCTGCCGAAATGGCTGGGTTACTACACCGTGTGGCAGTACGTCACCGAGTTGATCGCCGCACCGGTCTGAATCGCCAAGTCGGGTCCGTTCGCGTGGAACGGGGTGATGACGTTCTGGTTCGCGATGGCGCTCTACGTGTCGTGGCAGATGATCGTGTACGCGTGCATCTTCCGGGCGATCAAGAATCAGCCCGACGAGGAGCTGGAGAACGCTTGGCTGACCGCGGAATCGGCTACCGCGCAACCTCCGGCCAAGGCCGGCGCATGACCGGGGTTTCCACCCAGCCCACCGCCGGACCCGGCATCACGGCGCGAAAGACTCACCGGGGCGGTCACCTTCCCGGCGAATCCAGCATGTGGTTCTTCGTCATCGGCGACCTGCTGATCTTCGGCGTCTACTTCGTCGTCTACATGTACTACCGCGGCCAGGACCAGGACCTATTCCTGCACAGCCAGGCAAAGCTGAACCTCACCATCGGTGCCGTCAACACCGTCGTGCTGCTGACCAGCTCGCTGTTCGTCGCGCTGGGTACCGCCGCAGCCCGGGCCGGGAAGACCACCGATGCCTACCGGTTGTTCTGGCTGGCGCTGGCCGGCGGTGCGCTCTTTCCGGCGCTCAAGGCGTTCGAGTACATCCCCGAGATCACCGCCGGCCTAACCCCGGGAACGAACCTGTTCTTCATGTTCTACTACGTGATGACGGGGATGCACCTGTGCCATGTGCTGCTCGGCCTGGTGATCCTGGGCTTCGTGATCCGTGATCTGCGCAGTCCGGCGCCCCGAATGTCGCTGGTGGAAACCGGCGCAACGTACTGGCACATGGTCGACCTGCTGTGGCTCGTCCTGTTCGCACTGCTCTACCTGATGAGGTGATCTTGCTGACCGCATATCTGCGCCACCCGCTGACCCTGGTGTGGGCGCTGCTGACGGCGGTGACCGTAGCGTCGTGGCTGACCGCCCGCGACGGCGGTGCGGGAGAACATCTCGACGCGTCGGTGACCGTCGTCGTGCTGCTGATCGCAGCGGTCAAAACCCAGCTGGTGATGTGGCATTTCATGGAAGTACGGCAGGCGCCGCGGTGGCTGAAGGTGACGACGAACGGATGGCTGGTCGTCCTCTTCGGGGTGCTGCTGGGCCTGTACTTCAGCGCTGTCTTGGGATTCGCGAACTCAATCACCGCGCACCTCGTCGGTGATGTCGGCGAGCTGGTTGTCGTCGCGGTGGTCGTTCATGTTGCGGCATTCCCCGTAGATCTCGACCGTGCCGCGGTCGGGGTAGTTCCCGGGGCCGACGAGGACCATCACGCCGCCCTTGTGGACCGCGTCGCCCGCGGGCTGGAAGCCCGGCGGCGGCCCGGGCGCCCAGCCGGGCTGGCCGGCCAGGGTGTCGGCGATCTGCCGGCTGACGCTCTGGCCGGGCGGCGTCTCGAACGCCACGTCGACGCGGCCGTGGAACGGCGGGTCGCCCTGATCGTTACACCACTCCCACTGGAAGCTCGCATACGTGACACGCAGGTTCGCGGCCCGCACAACATCTTTGGCCGCGTTGACGACCTGGGCGCGGGATTCGGCATCGGACGGCGGCGGAGCGGTGGGCCCCCCGGGCTGCGGTGAGTTCGGCTCGGACGGGGACATCGGTGAGCATCCTCCTACAGCTGACGTCGCGGCGGCGAGTATGACGGCCAGCCCCGCGATACGACGACTAGTACCCGTGGTCATTGGTCACCGATCCTCCCGCCCGGTTCCATTCGGGGTCATAGATCACCGGCGTCTCGACGTTCATGTGCGGCAACGGAACCTCACCGAGGATCGGGACGTCGAGCTGCTGCGGTGTCGACACCGTCAGCTCGGTACGCGGCTGCGCCAGCAGGCCGAGTTCGCCGAGACGGTCGGGATTGCCGGTGACGATCTCGGTCATGCTGCGCAGCGACTCGCTACCGACGGCGTAGTAGTACGAATGGTCGGCCGGGTCGATCATGTCCGCACCGGGAACCTCGGCCCGGAACCGCGTCGCACCGAAGTCCTCGAACGCCGGGTCGGCGCCCAGACCGGCCGTCGGACCGACCATGTCGCCCAACGAATCGTTGAGTTCGCCAGGCAGCGTGTTGCCCATCTGACCCAGCCAGCCCACCGGGTCGGTGGACGCGTCCCCGATGTAGACCTGCCCGCCGTCGAGGTCGAAGTCCGCGGCGCTGCGCGCCACGTCGGTGCCGGGGCTGCCGAGCAGGATGGCGTCGTCGGCGCGCATCCCGCTGTTGGCGAACGCGTCGGCGACGGTGGTGGAACCGTAGGAGTGCCCGATCACCGTCACATGCTCGGGAACGCCCGCCTCGTGGGTCACGCTGAGTCCGTTGACATCCCACGCCAGGGCGTCGCCCCCGGCGCGTGCGAGGCCCGTGTTGGCGATGTTGGGGTCGGTGAAGCTCTCCGGGGTGTCGTAGCCCATCCAGGAGATCACCGCCGTCGGGTCACCAGGATCGGCCTTGAGTGACTGGCCGTACAGATTGATCGCGTCGTTGTGCCCGACGGACAGCCAGCCGTCGCGGACGCTGGCGCTGGTGCCGGGCACAATGACCGCGGTGTTCGACGCCTTGTCCGGATTGGCGATCGAGACCGCCGCGCGGCCTTGCCGTCGAAGGCCTGCGGGTCGTAGGCCCACAGCATGGTCGGCCGCCAGTTCCTGTCGTGCCGCTCCTGTGCGCCGATCTCGCTGTAGCGCCGGGACTCTCCGTCGGGCGCGCCGAGCTGATGCAGCAGTCCTTCCTGGGTCCGCTTCGCGTTCTGGTAGCGCGTGACATCGCTGTCGGTCAGCCCGTAGCGGCCCGGATTGCCCACCACCTCGTCGGCTGGGACGTGGTTGCGGGACGCCACGTTCTCCACCCGGTCGAGGTCGTCGTCCATCACCGCGACGTTGACCTGGTCGCGCACCTCGGCGGGAATCCCGTTGAGATTGCCCAGGATCGGCGGATGCTGGTCGATGAGCCCACGGCGCTGATCGTCGGTCAGCGCATTCCACCAGGTCGTCACGTCGGCAGGATCGGTGTCCGTCGAGGGGATCTGGATGCTCTGCCCGCCCACCGCCACGGGCGGACTCGGGATGTCTACTCCCGCGGCCTGATCGATCGCCGACGCGGTGTTCTCGTCCAGGTCGGTTAACAGCTGCAGCATCTTCTTCAGAAACGCAGTGAACTTGTCGGCCAGGCTGTCCAGAAAGCGCCCGACCAGCCACTGCTGCGGGGTGACCGTCCCATCGTCGGCGACGGCGAACCCGAATCGGTCCAGCGTCGACACCAGGTCCAGCAGAGCGTCCCGCAACGCGGCCATCTGCACGCCGCCGTTGCGCAGCGCGGACTCGAGGTTGCGCAGCCGCCGGGCGATCCGGTCCTGCTGGGCGAGGTCCGTGACCCCCTGCGCGACCGCGCCGGTGGCGGCCTGCCCGGTCCAGTGCTCCTGCAGGTGGGCCAGCATTTCTCGTTCGCCGGTCAGGATCGTCTCGAGTTCGCTGCGCCGGCGACCCAGCGCGTCGGCGGCGTCGACCAGCCGGTCGGGATCCGAGTCCCGCACCGTCGACACTGACACCGACATGGCCCTCCTGTTCCGGTCGCAACGATCGCTCCACATCCAGAGCCGGAGCCTGCGGAGTTAATGTGGGCGGGTGGGCACTCAGGTGATTCCGGGCGGCGTGGTGCACGAACTTCCCGATGATCTGCGCACCGCGCTGACCGGGAGCGCGACGGCGCTGGCGGCGTGGCAGGACATCACCCCGCTGGCGCGCAACGAGTTCATCTGCTGGGTCGAGGACGCCAAGCAGCAGAAGACCCGTGAGCGGCGGATCCGCCGCACTCAGGAGGAACTTGAGGAGGGCATGCGCCGGCCGTGCTGCTGGCCGGGCTGCAAGCACCGCGAGCGCAATGGCAAGGCCTAGCGGCTGCGCCTGCTTTCCCGCCGGTTGGCCTTCTTGATCTCGTCGACGAGTTCGTCCTTGGTCATCTTCGACCGGCCGGGGATGTCGAGGCGACGGGCAAGATCGACGAGGTGCTTCTTGCTCGCGTTGGCGTCGACGCCCTCGGCGGTGTCGCCCTTGGCCTGCGGGCCTCCGCTCTCGGCCCGCTCGTCGGACGGGCCGCGCCGGCCCTTCCTCTCCCAGTGGTCGCCCACCTTCTCGTAACTGTGCTTGAGGGCGCTGTAGGCGACGCGGTGCGCCCGTTCACCCTCGCCGTATTCCTCGGCGGCAGCGTCGTGCGCCTTGGCGAACGTGCGCTGGGCTTTGTCCTCGGAACGCCGCAGAGTGCTCGGCAGTTCACTTTCCTTGGCCTTGCCGTAGCCGGCCCCGCACAGGGCGTCGGCCTCCGCGCCCATCAGGGTGTGGATGAACGTGGCCAGCAGCTCGCAAGACGTCAGGGTGGCAGGTGGTGAGTCGTTCGGCGAGCACAGCAGGCAGGTCGATGTTGTGGGCACTGGTCATCGCGTTGATTCCCAAGCTCCGAGTGACTTTGGTCGGTCTCTCGAAGAATCACGCGATGACCTTCAATCGCTCGGCTGCGACACGCCGGTACCCCTGATCAGGTCCGACTCGTACACCACTCTGCTGGACGCAAACCAGCAGCCTTGGGTTGATCCGTCACCGGTCGCAATCGGCGGTCTCAGCTCCGGCGGTGGACTGGCTGCGGCGCCGCCGATACATGGGCGGCCCCCCAGCGGCCAACGCCCGCCGCACCGTATTGCGGCCCACGTCCATCACCCGGGCATGGTTCTGCAAGCCGTTGCACCGCAGGTTAATTCGCCACATACCAGCCTCCAAGACGCATCCACTTCACCCGTCGCGGACATCAGATCACCCTGGCATTCCGACACCGCCCGGGACTCGACCTACACCGCGGTAAGGTTCACAGCGTGCGGCTTTGCTTGACTCCGTCTTGAGAGGCGACAAGCCAACGCCTGGAACGAGAGGTAGCAGTGGACGATTACGAAGAGATCAGGCGCGTAATTGCTTTGCACGCTCAGCTGCTCGACGAACGTCGATGGGCCGACCTTGCGGCGTTGTTCTGTGATGACGGTGTGCTGCCATGGGCGGGACAGACGTTTCGCGGGCGAAAGGCGATCATGGAAGGGTTGCCTGCAACGCAACCCTCCACTCCCCACAGGATCAAACATTTCGTCTACGCGCCGGTAATCGACATCTACGAGAACGAGGCTAGAGCCTGGAGCGACGTGATTGTGTCACTGATACCGGAGGACGGGCCGGCAGAGATGTCGTTTGTGGGGCGATATCACGATCACCTGCGCCGAGAGGACGGCCGCTGGCGTCTGTCGAAGCACATCACTGTGAAAACCGGAGATGTACTGCCTGACGGTGAACGACTGCCCTCGAGGCTATCTGATTAACCGCGGACCCGACCTTGGCATTGGTTAGTTGCCGGTCGGGGTGATCGGGCCGTTATTGGTGATTGCGAACGCGTGGAGCGCAGGCTTCCCCTCATGCCCATCGGTGCCCTACCTCGCCCCTGTCGGATCCAGTGCTCGGTGAAGAGAGAGGCATTTTTTCGCGGCCTGGTCGGGTCGCCACGTCGGTCCGGAGTTGGCGTTTTTGACCCGTGCCCGCGAGACGCCCTCACTCGCCGATGCCATCCCAGCGGGCATTCGTCGCGGATGCGGGAGTTCAATGATTCGACGTAGCTGTTGCGCCACGGGTGGCGGGGCGGGATGAAGTGCAGGTCAACCTGGCCGGCATGCATGTTGCTGACACGGCGCTCCCGATGACGGCCCGCCGTGATTCGCGCAGCAGCAATCAACGAACCGCAAAGCCGGCATCAAGGGGCCACGCCGTTCCGGTGATGAACTTGGCTTCATCCGAGACCAGGAAGGCCACCGCGTTCGCCACGTCTTCGGGCGCCAGCACCGGAATCGGCAAGACGTTCTGCATGGCCTCCATCGCGACGTCCCCGGACTCCAGCAGTTTGCCCATCGCTTCGTTCATGACCATGCCGGTCGCCACTCCGGTGGGATGGATGGTGTTCACGCGAATGGAATGCTTGCCCAGATCGTTGGCCCACACCTGCATCAGGCCGACGAGTCCTCGCTTGGCAGCCGAGTAGGCCTGACCGCCGGTCCGGTCGGTGCCGGTGGCCTTGAGGCCGGCACTGGAGCTGGTGATGACGATCGATCCGCCACGTCCACCGTCGATCAGGGTGGGGATCGCGGCGTGCACGGTGTTCCACACCCCGATCAGGTTGACGTCGACGATGTCGCGGAACACCTGCCGGTCGTCACCCCCGCTGCCGAGCCGGATGATGCCGGCGTTGGCGATCACGATGTCCAGGCGCCCGAATTCGGCGAGGCCGTCGGACAATGCCGCCTCCACGGCGTCGCCGTCGCGGACATCGGCCTGGCGTGCCACGATGCGTCGGCCCGTATGCTCGACCAGCTTGACCGTCTCGTCCAAATCGGAAGGGGTGGCGTTGGGGTAGTCCATCGACGCGATGTCAGCGCAGATGTCCAGGGCGATGATGTCGGCGCCGTCGGCGGCCAACCGCACCGCATGCGCGCGTCCTTGCCCGCGCGCGGCGCCGGTGATGAAGGCAACCCGACCGTCCAAAACTCCCATGTCCCTCAACCCTTTTCGCTGTTGTATTGCGCGCTCTCGCCCGCCGGGAGTGAGACCCGCGGCGGGCACCGACGTGCCACCGGGGACCTCCACCAACTCATAGACATCTGCCGTCGGCCCCACGCGGCGGGATACCGACACTATGGCAGCCGAGTGTCAACTGTCAAGAGCGCGACTCGATGATTTCGCCCCGAACCAGTCAGGCACTGCACTGAACGATACGACGGCGATTGGGACTGGCCGTAGGAGTCGTTGTGCTGTCGGCAAATAGACGATTAGCAGTTCAGTGCAGTCATGGCGACCAACTCCCTACTGTTGTACATCGACGGTGAGCGAACGGCCACGGCAGGCATCCATCGTGTGGTCAACAGGACGTGGTGACAGTTGCCTGTCATACATGTGGGGGAGCCGGGGTAGCGCAAGGCTGGCGACAGGACCAGAACTTGCCGGATGAAGTCCCTCGACGGTGTGATCATGAGAGCCGTTCCCCTACGTCCGTCACCCGCGACGCTTTCCCCGGACACTATGACAGTCTGGTGTCACACGATTCGAACCGCGGTAGCCATCCTCGCGCCCTACCCTCTCCGACATCGGCGCTGGAATTCTCCTGCCGTGCGGTCGGATTTCGGACTCGGAAGTCGCGGCATGCTGTTGCCGAAACGCTGCGGTGCGAGCTGTCGCGCTGTGGTGGCTCCGGGTGCCGAATATGGCTGTCCAACAACATTATTAATCATCACAGCAATTGCTGGGGTGAGTGCGCGCACGGCCTCGCCAGCCGCGTCCGAGATGTCCATTCGCGATTGGCATGCCCCCGTGAATTCCCGGTCAACATGGCAGATGCACCTCGAGCAGGCCCGATCGAAGGGCCAGTGCTTGGCAGGACATTGACTATGACAGTCGTCTGTCATAGTCTCGCATCACTCGAATCCTTTCCCCGAAAGGCGTGTCCGTGGCGGAGAACCTGTTCCTCGTGTTGAGCAACCCCATCGAAGGTCAAGACGACGCCTTCAATTCGTGGTACGACTCCACGCACGTGCCTGAGGTGCTCGAGGTTCCCGGTGTCGTAGCGGCGCAGCGCTACGACCTGTCCGAGATCACGGTGCCCGACGACGAGGACCTCCCCGCACAGCTGCCGCCACCGACGCACCGCTACCTGGTGATCTACGAACTCGATCGTGAGCCCGAGGCCGTGATGGGAGAGTTCCTCAAGCGGGTCATGGCGGGAACGTTGACGCTGGGTGAGACCTTGGACCTGAGCACCGTGTCGTTGACCGGCTGGACCCCCCGCGGCGAACGCCGGGTGGCGACGTGACGGCCGGGACCCGTGCAACGCGACACGCTTGATGGCGGCATCGCTCGGACCCACGCCCATGACCTTTCCCGTTCGACCCGATGAGTGAGGCCGCATCATGCCCTTGGCGTTAACCGAAGACCACAGTGAGCTCGCCGACGTCGCCAAATCACTGGTGACCGGTCGCGGGGGAACCGCAGCGGCCCGCCGCATCCTGCTCGACCCGGACGACGACGGCCGCTGGTGGCAGAACGACGCCTTGTGGAAGGAGATCGTTTCCACCGGTTGGCTGGGTTTGCACATCGACGAACGCTACGACGGCCAGGGCTATGGACTTCCCGAGCTGACCATCGTGCTCGAACAACTCGGCCGCGCCGCGATCGCGGGGCCGTTCCTGCCGACCGTGGCCGCCTCTGCAGTCATCGCCGAGGTGGGCACCGAGGACCAACGGCAACGCTGGCTCCCGAAGCTGGTGTCGGGCGACGTGGTGGCCGCGATCGGCACGACGAGTAATGCCACGATGAGCGGAGCGGCGGTCGTTGCCGACGCCGTGGCGACCCTAGGGGAGCGGCGCGCCGACATCTTCCTCATCCCGGTCGGGGGGGATCTGGTGCTCATTGAGGCCGGCGACGCGGTGAGCACGACGCGCAGCGACTCCGTCGATCAGGTGATGCGTCCGATTACCGTCGTCACATTGACCGAAGCGCCGGTGGCGGAACGTTTCCCGGGAGCGGCCCGCGGGGCCGTCCAGACGATGCGCCTGCTGGCCGCCGCCGAAGCCACCGGAGGGCTGGCCGCGTGCACCGAGATGGCCAGCATCTATGCGGCCACCCGTGAACAGTTCGGGCGACCGATCGGGTCCTTCCAGGCGATCAAGCATCATTGCGCCAACATGTTGGTGGACACCGAGCTCGCCGTGTCCGCCACCTGGGATGCGGCCCGAGCCCCGGCGTCGGAGGCCGAGTTGGCGGTGACGATGGCGGCGGGCCACGTGTTGCCTGCGTACCAACGTGTCGCATTGAAGAACATCCAGATCCACGGCGGTATCGGGTACACCTGGGAACACGACGCCCACCTCTATGTCCGGCGCGCTACGGTGCTGCTGGCGTTCGCCGGCGGCGAGGACGCGCTCCGCGAAGATGTCGCAGCCCTTCAGATCGGTGGTGCACGCCAAGGCACATCGCTGGGCCTACCACCGGAAGCCGAACAGTACCGGCAGGCGGTCCAGGACTTCCGGGCGGAGCTGGCCAATACCGAGCCCGCCGAGCAGCAGAAGCTGTGGGCTCGCACCGGCTATCTCGTGCCGCACTGGCCGAAACCGTACGGCCGCGCTGCCGGATCCGTCGAGCAGCTGATCATCGAGCAGGAGCTCGACGGCGTGGAGCGCCCCAGCCTGGGACTCGGCGAGTGGATGGTGCCGACGGTGCTTCAGCACGGCAGCCCCGAACAGATCGACCGGTTCATGTGGCCCAGCTTGGAGGGCGAGGTGCGATGGTGCCAGCTGTTCAGTGAACCGGGTGCCGGCTCCGACGCGGCTGCGGTGTCGACGAGAGCCGTCCCCACCGAAGGCGGCTGGATCCTCACCGGTCAGAAAGTGTGGACCAGCGACGCGGTGAACTGCCAGCTCGGGTTGGCCACGGTGCGTACCGACACGAATGTGCCCAAGCACAAAGGCATTACGGCGATGATCATCGATATGTCGGCACCGGGTGTCGAGATCCGGCCGTTGCGGGAGATCACCGGGGAAGCCTTGTTCAACGAGGTGTTCTTCAACGAGGTGTTCGTCGCTGATGATCGCGTGGTCGGCGAGGTCAACAACGGCTGGCGGGTGGCGATGGCAGCGCTTGGCAACGAGCGGGTGTCGATCGGTGGCGGTTCGGTGACCATGGTCGCTGAGGACCTGCTCGATCTGCTGGCTCGTCACCGCCGCGATGATCATCGTCTGGCCGGCGAGGTCGGCGCGCTGCTCATTGAGTCGTACGCCCTGGCGACGGTGAACCTGCGCCAAGCCGCCCGCGCGGTGTTCGAATCCGGACCCGGTATCGAAGGCAACATCGCCAAGCTGTTCGGCGCCGAGCACGCCCAGCGCGTCGCCGAACTGGCACTGCGCATTGCCGGGCCTGCCTTGTTGACCGGACCAGACGGCAACCCGGCCGCCGACGGCGATCCACTGGGCCGGCAGGCCGCCGGAACGGTGGTGCACGACTATCTGTTCAGTCGCTGCCTGACCATCGCTGGCGGCACCTCCGAGGTTGTCAGAAATCTGATCGCCGAACGAATCCTGGGCCTGCCCAGGGACCCAGCCCCCGCGCCGACCACTACCTAACCAAGATGACTGGAGAGATGAAATGACCTGTGCCGTCATCGGAATCGGCCGCACCACCTACTCGAAGAAGTCCGGCCGCACCACCCGCGGCATGGCCGTCGCCGCCTGCCGGGATGCCATCGAAGACGCCGGGCTGACACCGGCCGACATCGACGGAATCTGTACGTTCTCTGCAGGAGACTCCGAGCAGCCGATCTTTGTGGGGTGGGCGCTCGGAATCGACGAGTTGGCATGGGCCAACTCGATGTACGGCGGTGGGAACCTGGTCGCCGACCAGATCGCCACTGCCGCAGCGGTGATCGAAGCCGGGATGTGCAAGGCGGTACTGGTATATCGCTCGCTCAACGGCCGGTCCGGTTACCGGTTCGGTCATGTCGAGGGTCCGATGCAGGTGCCGCATCACGACCAGTTCGACACCGCATCCGGTTATATGGTGCCGCCGCAGTGGTTCGCCATGTGGGCCCGCCGCCATCAGCACGAGTACGGCTCCACCTGTGAGGATCTCGGTCACATCGCGATCACTCAGCGCAAGCATGCTGGCCCCAATGAGCATGCGCTGCGTCGTGAGCCGCTGTCGATGGACGACTACTTGGCCGCGCGTTGGATCAACGAGCCGTTCCGGGTGCTGGACTGCACGTCCGAGGTCGACGGGGCGGTGGCTATCCTGATCACCGGCGAGGACATCGCGCGCAACGCCAAGCAGGATCCCATGTGGCTGCTCGGATCGTCGAACTCCCAGGGCGGGGCGGGGTGGACGGAGTGGGATGACCCAACCGAGATGTATTCGCGCACGGCGGGTCCAAAAATCTGGGAGAAGACGGGTCTGACGCCGGCCGACATGGATCTGGCCTGCATGTACGACTGCTTCACCTACACGGTGATGGCCACCATGGAAGGCTTCGGTTTCTGCGAGAAGGGCGAGGTGGGCAAGTTCTTCTCCACCGGCCGCGCGACGTACGGCGGCGACGTGGTGGTGAACCCACACGGCGGCCTGTTATCCGAGGGCTACATCCACGGCCTCAACCACCACTACGAAGCCGCCTTGCAGCTGCGCCACGCCGCCGGCGTACGCCAGGTCGACGACGCGCAGCTCGCTCTCGTCACTGCCGGCGGCGGTCCTTTCGGCGGTGCCAACGTCTACAGCAGGGAGAAGCCATGACATCACCAGCCGCGGCATCGCCATCGGCCACCAATCCGCAACTGATGCCGCCGATCCCGGTTCCGGACCCCGACTCGGCACCGTATTGGGAGGGTCTCAAGCAGGGCAAGTTGATGCTGTGTCGCTGCGACGACACTGGCAAGTGGATTCATCCCCCGTTGGAACGCAGCCGGTATACAGGCGGCCCGGTGCACTTCGAAGAAGTCAGCGGCCGGGGCACCATCTTCAGCTACATCGTGATACGCCAGGCGCTGGTGCCGGGCCGCATACCGCCCTACGTCGTCGGCCTCATCGAACTCGACGAACAGCCAGGCCTGCGTATCAACGCGGTTATCGACGCCGACCCGGCCGACGTCCGCATCGGCCAACCAGTGCAGGCCTGCATTGCGGACCTCGGCGAGAGTGGTTACCGCATACCCGAATTCACCATCCGGCACGAGAACGACGCGACCTAGCCAGCATGACCGGCATGTGGCCTCCACGGTAGGCGCTTCGACGATTCGTCGGCGGTAGCGAAGCCTCTACTTCAGTACCGCGGGCAGCGCCGCGAACTCCTGGCGGATCAGATCGTCGAGAGCGCGCCCCGGTGCCGACACCCATCGATCAAGGACGCGCTCGACCAGCAGCATACCGATGGCCGCCAGCAGTCGGCACTCGTCGTTGGGTGTCGGCAGATGTCGCCGTTCGGCAATCACCTTCGCCACTGTCGCGGCGTTCGCCTCGTGACCGCGGAGTACGACCCGGCCACCGGCACCTACATGGGCCCGGACGGCAAGGTCTACACCCAGGCCAATTTGGCCAGGGGCGCCTCGAAGGAGTAGACGTAGCAGTCCATGGTGGCATCTCCGGGGAGCTGAACGCCTCCGCGCTGACACTACCGAAACGTCGGACGACGAAACATCTTCCACCGCCGACGTTCTCGACTACGTCGACGCAGGCGGCGCGACGACGACGCTGATGACCTCACCGAGGGCCGGACCGAGAAAGAAGCCGGCCGCTGGGTACCGCACCTGTGGCGGGGGCTCGTCGCAGGTTTGGTCACGGTGCCGGCCCTTGGCGCGTTGGCCGGGTGGTTGGGCGTGCACGCCCACGAGGCCAGGCAGTCGAAGCAGGCCAAAGCGTGTCCAGTGTTCGCGTGAGTCTCGACAAGGTTGACAACCGTTGGCTGATCTCTGGATTCGATCCGGTCTGATCTGTCGAGGGCCGGGTAGGCGTTACACCGGCGATGGAGCTGGAGTCCATTCCTCGATCAACTTGTCGACGGTGGTCAGCCGACCGAGTACGGCAATCGTGTTGTTCAGAACCTGCTCCGCGTACTCGACCGGGGTTCCTCCGACGGCGTCGCGGGGTACGACGAGCTCGAAGCCGGCTTGGGTGGCGTGCCCGGCGGTGTGGGTGATGGCCAGATTCAACGACACGCCCACCAGAACGATCGTGGTGATGCCAAGGCCCTTCAGTACCGGCAGCAGTTCCGAGTCCACCGTGGGAAACAGGCCGTGATGACGGGGGAGTACGAGATCATGCTCGCCCAACAACTCTGGAACGACGGAGGTTTCAGCTGTGCCAGGCTTCCAATGCGCTGTCGCCGGACCGAGCGCGCGCCACAGCCAGGCGGTACCTGTCGGCTGGCCGCCAAAGTTGCCCTCATAGGTGGCATGCACCACTCGGGCACCGAACTCGCGCGCGGATTCGAGCAGGCGGCGCACGTTGCTCACAAGGTCGGCGCTGTCGGCGGCCAACGCCGGCAAGACCGATTCCGGCCCCAGCACGCCGTTCTGGCATTCGACGCAGACGACGGCGGTGGTTTCGGGGTTCCAAATGGTACGGGGCATGCTACTAGACTAGACGACTTGGGGGACGCGGTAAAACCTTACCCGTGAACGGGATTGGTACCCGAGAAGCTTACGAGCAAGGAGAGCGGCATGCAGATCCGTGACCATGTCGACGTGGACAAACCTGCCCTGATTCTGGCCCGAGCGGGCACCGAGATCGGCTTCGCTGAACTCGAGGAACGGGCCAATCGGCTCGCTCATTTCTGGCGGGCCGCCGGCCTGCGTGAGGGCGATACCGTGGCGGTGGTCATGGAGAACAACGAACACATTCACGCGGTGATGTGGGCGGCTCGACGCAGTGGTCTGTATTACGCGCTGATCAACACCCACCTGACCTCGGCCGAGGCGGCGTACATCGTCGAGAACAGTGGCGCCAAGGCGGTGGTCGGTTCGTGTGCCATGCGCGCGGTGTGCGAAGGCCTCGGAACCCATCTTTCTGCGGGACTGCCCGACGTGTTGCTGATGGCCGACGACGACCTCGCCGGCTGGACGCGCTATCCGGAATGTGTTGCCGACCAACCGTCGACGCCGATCCCCGACGAGACCGAGGGCGACCTTCTGCAGTACTCCTCGGGTACCACCGGACGGCCCAAGGGGATCCGCCGAGAGCTTCCGCATCTGCCGCCGGCGAAGGCGCACAACATATTGATGCCACTGCTTGATGCCGTTGGAATCACCGGTGACTCTGTGTACTTGAGTCCGGCGCCGTTGTACCACACCGCACCGTCGTTTTGGTCGATGGCGGTGCAGTCATTGGGCGGCACCACCGTGGTCATGGAGAAGTTCGACCCCGAGGCCGCGCTGGAGTGTATTCAGCGATACGGCGTCACGCACGGCCAGTTCGTTCCGGCAATGCTCGTTCGGATGCTCAAACTGCCTGAAGGAGTCCGACATTCGTATGACATCTCGAGCCTGAAGCGGGTAGTCCACGCCGCAGCCCCCTGCCCGATCGACATCAAGAAGCAGATGATCCAGTGGTGGGGGCCGATCATCGACGAGTACTACGCCTCGTCGGAAGCCGTGGGTGCGTCCTTCATCCGCGCGGAGGACTGGCTGAACCATCCGGGTTCGGTGGGCCGTCCGCTGGTCGGAGTGCCGCACATCCTCGACGAGGACGGCCGCGAGTTGCCGCCTGGACAGGCGGGCGAAATCTATTACGAGGGTGGTTATTCCTTCACTTACCTCAAGGATGAGGCGAAAACGTCGGCTGCGCGCAATGCACACGGCTGGGCGACGGTGGGCGACATTGGGTATCTCGATGACCACGGCTACCTATATCTCACCGACCGCAGACACCACATGATCATCTCGGGCGGCGTGAACATCTACCCGCAGGAAGCCGAGGATCTGCTGATCACCCATCCCAAGGTGCTCGACGCCGCGGTGTTCGGCATCCCGGACGACGAGATGGGGCAGTCGGTCAAGGGGGTGGTTCAGCTGGTCGATCCTGCCGACGCCACCGACGCATTCGCGACAGAGCTGCTCGACTGGCTTCGGAAGCGATTGGCGCACTACAAGTGTCCGCGCTCGATCTCGTTCGAGGCGCAGTTGCCACGCACCGATGCCGGCAAGCTCTACAAGCAGCAGCTCGTCGTCAAGTACTCCTCGACGGTGTAAACCGTCACCCCAGCCGTAGCGGGAGCCGCGCCAACCCGAAGGTGTTCGCCGGGAACACGATCTCAGGGGTGAAGCCGGGCTCGAGCGAGAATTCCGGGATGCGATGTAGCCACTCGCCGATGATCAGGTTCATCTCCATGCGGGCAAGATGCGAACCGAGGCACCGGTGCGGCCCGCCGCCGAATCCCCAGTGCCGGTGCACCTTTCCATCCATCACCACGTCGTTCGTTGAGATCGAATCGCTGTCGTCGCGGTTGATCGCACCGATGCACAGCCGAACCTGGGTGTTCGGGGGCAAGGTGATGTCGCCGATGGTGACCTCGGCGGTGGTGACCCGCGGCACCATCGGCGCGGGCGGCTCGAGTCGGACGATCTCCTCGACGAACACGCTCATCTGGCTGGGGTCGTCGCGCAGCGTGGCACGCAACTCCGGATTGCGAGCGAGTTCGAGAAGTGCGGCGGTCATGGCCGCGGTGACGGTATCCAGTCCGGCCAGCACGAACAGGTAGCTCAAGCCGATCGCCTCGGCATCGTCGAGGGCGTCGTCACCAGTGAGCAACTGCGACAGAATGTCTGGACCCGGGTTGGCGCGTCGTTCGTTGATCGCCTCGGTCAGATAGGCGAACAGTTCGAGTGCTGGTGTGAGATCGGCGCCCTCGAGCGACGGTGCATCAGCCAGCGCGATGACGGAGTCCTTCCACGCGACAAGTCGGTCGCGATCCTCCAGCGGCAGCCCGAAGAGGGTGAGGAAGACCTGCGAGGGATAGGGGATGGCGATGTCGGCCACCACTTCGCATTCGCTCTTGGCGGCGACCGCGTCGATGATGTCGATCGCCTGCTTCTGTAGCGAGGGCAACATCTGCGACAGCGTGTTCGGGCTGAAAAACGGTTGCAACATCTTGCGGAATCGGGTGTGCTCCGGCGGGTCGAACGCGATGGGGACCAGGGGCAGCGGGCTGCCGAGGACGTCGAATGCCTTCTTCGAGGAGAACAAGCCGGGGTCCCGCAGTGCGGATAGCACGTCGTCGCGGTGGGTCAGATAGAACCAGCCGTCGACGAAGACGACCCGGCCCGCATCGCGCAGAGCCGCCCACCCGGCGTTGCGGTCGGCGGCCATGGGCAGTCCGGCGAAGGCCAGCTCTGGGGCACCCAGGGTTTCCATTCGTTCTCCTCGTCGTCAGAACGCCGAGCGGTGCAAGCCACCGTCGACTTCGATCCAGCTGCCGGTGATGTATCCGGCCGGCTCGGAACACAAATATGTGATGAGAGACGCGATTTCGCTCGGCCTTCCCATGCGGGCCGCAGGGACGCGGGCCTGGTTCAGCATGAACTCCCGGCGCTCTTCATCGGAACTGGTGCCGAGGTGGTTCTGCAGATAGTCGAGCGCGTTCTGCGTCTCGATCCAACCCGGTGCGACGGTGTTGACCGTAATGCCGTATCTGGCGTACTCGTCGGAGACCGTCTTGAGCATGCCGACGGTCGACGGTCGACTGGTGTTGGCGACCGCATGATGAATGTTGCCCGCCGGTTCCTTCGCGGTGGCCGAGCCGACGTGGACGAATCGCCCCCAGCCGGCCTCCTTCATCGCCGGCAGCACTGCATGAAGGAGCAGAATCTGGCTCATGGTGTGCATCTCGAAGGACTCGCGGTAGAGATTCACGTCGGTGATGTCGGCGAAGTCTCCCGGGCGCTGATACTTGGCCTGACCGACCACTATCAGCGGCGGACCGTGTGCGGCTGAGGTCTCGCGGACGGCGGCGGTGAGCTGCTCGGGATCACTGACGTCGCCGGTGACGCCGATCGCCGTGCCGCCACCATCCCGGATGGCCTCGACCGCGGCATCGACGTCGGTTTTGGTCCGCGCGAGCACCGCCACCCGCGCACCCTCGTCGGCGAGCTGCTTGGCGACCTCGAAGCCGATTCCCTTACTGCCGCCGACGACCAGCGCCGAGCGGTCCGCTATTCCGTACTGCATCGTGTGTCGTCGCCTAGCGCTTGACGTCCATCCCGGCGTCTACCTTCAACAAGCTCCCGGTGAACGAGCGACCCGCGTCGCTGATCAAGAACAGGATCGCGTTGCTGACATCGCGTGGTTCGATCATCGGGAAGTCCGGCAGCGCGGTCGACATCGCGTTGGCCAGGTGCGGGTTCTCCTCGATCACCTTGAAGAGTGCCGGATTCTCGGTGATCATCGGTGTCGAGCAATTGGTCGGCGCCACGGCGTTGACGCGAATGCGGTCGGCGGCGAGCATGAGTGCGTAGGCGCGCACCAGGCCGGTGATCGCGAGCTTCGACGTGAGATAGGCATCGGTGCCACCGCGTCCGTCGGTGAGATCAAGCAACGCGATCATGGAACTGGTCGCAATCAGGTTGCCGCCCTGGCCGCGCTCCTTGATGTGTGGGATGGCGACCTGGAAGGTGTTCCACACCCCGATCAGCATGATGTCGAGGCCCAGTCGCAGCGCTTCGGAGGCGTCGCGCTCGTCTGCATTGGTGAGCACCACACCGGCGTTGGCGATGACGGTGTCGATGTGGCCAAACCGCTCCACTCCAGCGTCGAAAACCTTCTGCAGTGCGGCCATGTCGCGGACGTCGGCCTTCTCGAACAGCATTTCCTGCCCGGTCTTCTCGACCAGGCGAGCGGTCTCCTCGAGATCGTCGTAGGTGCCGAGCTTGTAGGGCACGACGTCGAGGTCCTCGCAGATGTCGACTCCGACGATGTTGGCGCCCTGTTCGGCACACATCACCGCGTGCGAACGGCCCTGCCCGCGGGCGGCGCCAGTGATGAAGACGACCCGGCCGTCGAGTGAACCCATCGATTTTCCTCCATTGAGATCGCTGTTTTCCGCGCCCGGCGCGGCGGTGCGGGCATGCCTAAGTGACGTGCGCCATTCCGAGGATGCTACGCCGGGAAGTTGGATTCCTTCAACTATTTGGCTAATTTGATGCTGACGGAACACTCAAAGCTCTGGAAGGGATTTCAGATGTCCGACAGCCCCAACGGCGGTCCGCGCCCACCCGACGGCGACTGGCTCGGCACCCCGTTTCTCACGTTCACACGAGAGGGGGCGTTCGCGATCTGCACCTTGGATCGACCGCAGGCACGCAACGCGATGACTCCGGCCATGTACTTCGGCATCCGCTACGCAATCAGTCGGGTCAACGCGGATCCCGACCTGGCGGGACTGCTCATCACCGGCACCGGTGACGTCTTCGCGCCCGGCGGCGACCTCGGTCAAGCGGCAGAGGACAACTGGATGGACTTCGCCTCCACCATAGGCATGGACGTGACGCCCTTCGACGTGTTGCGGCAGTCTCCGAAGCCGGTCGTGTCGGCGGTCAACGGGCTGTGTCAGGGCGGCGGTCTGCAGATCGCGATGTGCAGCGATCTCGCCGTGGTCAGCGACCGGGCCACCTTCCGCGTGCCCGAGCTGTTCCGCGGCATCGCAGACACCTACTACAGCCAGGTGCTGGCGCGGATGATCGGCCCGGTCCGCACAAAGGACCTGATGTTCACCGGACGGACGTTGAACGCCCAAGAGGCGGTGGAGTGGGGCATGGTCGCCAGGGTGGTTCCCCACGACGAACTGCTCGACACCGCGAAAGAGCTTCTGGCACAAAGCTGCCGGACTGCTCCTGCGGCCCGCGGGGTAATCAAGGCCAGCCTGGACAACTACCTGGGCCTGTACGACCGGATCGGCATGCAGACCAGCCTGTTCGGTCCGGAGGCGCGCGAGGGCTTCCGGGCGTTCAAGCAGAAGAACTCACCGGACTGGGTGCATCCGGAACTTCAGGTCGAGGGACGGCTCTGAGCCCGGAACCGCGTGCCAGCCACGGTGAATTGCCAGTCAGGGCAACCGCGCGTCAACGAAGACGCTCTGCGGAACGCCGTCGTCCAGATCGCTTGGCACGGACCGGCCATTGCGGGCCAGCAGGTCGGCCGCGCTTACCCCGGACGCCCGCCAACCGTGGGCGGTGAGCCAATCGACAACCTCGGTGCGCTCCTCCTCGTAAAGGAGATTGCCAGACGCAGCGATGTCCTCCCGGCCCAGCTTGGCCGCGGCTTCGCGATATAGCTGGATTTGTTCCTCGCGTCGCGCAAAACTCTCCGCGCTGAAGAACTCGTTGTTGAACGCCTCCACCGCCGCCCGACTGCCGGCTGCGCTCAGATCCGTGATCCGCTCGAAGAGCACGTCCTGCGCACTGGCGGTCAGATACGGCAGCAAGCCCTCGGCGGACCAGGCGGTCGGGGTGGCGGGATCGAAGCCGGCCGCGCGCAGGGCGGCCGGCCAATCGTTGCGCAGGTCGACCGGAACGCCGACGTAGGTTGCTGCTGGTGAAACCCCGTGCGCCTCGAGCGCGGACAACTTGAAGTCCAGGACCTTCGGCTGATCGATCTCGTAGACCACACTGCCGGCAGGCCAGTCCAACCGCCAGGCGCGCGCATCCAGACCTGCGGCCAGGATCACCGCCTGGCGAATTCCACTCGCCGCCGCGTCAGTGAAGAACTCGTCGAAGAACAACGTGCGTGAAGCGGTGTATCCCATCATCGCCTGCATCCGCTCTTTGAAGCGGGGATCGATCTCGACCAGTTCGGCGGGCAGTTCCTCTGGGCGCAGATACATGGTCCAGACACCGTTTCCCGCAGCCTCGAGGAACATCTGCGCGTACGGATCTCGGATCAGCGGATTCTCGCTGTTGGTCTCCGCGGCCCGGCCGGCCGCAACACCCAGCGCGGTCGCGCCCACGCTCTCGGTGATGTCCCACGTGTCGTTTTCCGCTCTTGCCATGGTCGCCCTCCGCCGGCTTCGTCCGCCCAATCTTATAGTGGCTAACTATCTGGGCGCAGGGAAGTAGACCTCCTGGACAGCGGTACACACCAAGTCCCCGCTTTTGTTGTAGATTGCGCCCGCCGCTAGCGCACGACCGTCGGCCCCAGTGGGTGAGGTTTGTTCGTAGAAGAGCCAGTCCGAGAAGTCGGCAGGCCGGTGGAACCACACGGTGTGATCGAGCAGCGCCGATATGTCGTACTGCGACTTGCGCATTGGCCCCAACGTGGCCTCGACCGGTGTGAGGGCGCTTTGAAGCGTGAGTACGCAACTGTTGGTGACGGGGTCGACCGGGAGGGCACCCCTGGCCCGTAGCCAGATCCGACTCACCGGTCGCGCTGGTTCATCTGAATCCATGGCGACGCGCGGAGGCGGGTCGACGTAGCGGACGTCGAACGGACGCTCATCGGCCCACCAGCCGCCGAACTCCTCGGCGTAGGGTGCCAGTTGCTCTTCAATCTGAATCAAGGATTCGGGCGGCGGCGCGTGGGGCATTTCGCGCTGGTAGGTGGCGGAGTCGGCGCCGCCGGTGAACGATGCGAGGCCCTCCATCAGCACCTCACCGCCTTGGGTGGCGACGATCCGGCGAGCCGAGAACGTGCCGCCGTCATGCAGGCGAGAGACCGCGAATCGGACCGGCCGGCGTGCATCCCCGCGGCGCAGGAAATAGACGTGCACGCTGTGCGGTGGACGCCCCTCCACGGTGCGACTGGCGGCCATCAGCGCCTGTGCGGCGATTTGGCCACCGACGATGTGGTGATTGGGCGGATCGGGTTGGGTGCCCTCGAAGGTGTCGGGTTCCAGCACCGTCAGCTCAAACAGGTTCAACACATCCGAAAGCGTCCCCACCAACCGACCCCAATCTTCGTGCCTTCGCGGCGCCTCAGCGCGCCTGCCGACGATCGGACGGACGGTCTGGCTGCCGGGCGCCAGCCAGACCGTGACGTCGTCGGTCCGAATTATTTCGGGGTGAAGCGCTGCGCCCCGTCGAGGCGCATGACCTCACCGTTGACGTAGGTGTTGGTCAGCAGGAACGCCGCCGCATCGGCATATTCGTCGGGTGCGCCGAGCCGCTTCGGGAACGGGATGTTGGCGGCGAACTTGGCGATCGCTTCTTCTCCGACGGACTCCATGATCGGAGTCTTCATCGTTCCGGGGGCGATCGTGTTGACCCGGATTCCCACGGAGCTCAGGTCCCGGGCAGCTGCGATCGTCAAACCGATGACGCCGGCTTTTGCTGCGGCATAAGCAGTTTGCCCGATCTGACCTTCGTACCCGGCCACCGAAGCGGTCATCACGATGGCACCCCGTTCGCCGTTGTCGAGGGGTTCGGCGCCGGCGACAGCGGCTGCAACCAGGCGGGTCAAGTTGTAGGTGCCGTTGAGATAGAGGTTGATGGTCTTGTCGAATGCCGTCATGTCGGCCGGGCTGCCGTCGCGCTGCACGATCCGTTGCGCCACGCCGAAGCCGCCGTGCGCGACGACCGCGTAGCGCAACTGGCCGAGCTGCTGGGCCTGCTCGATAGTGGCAAGGACACTGTCGTCGCTCGTCACGTCGGTGCTGACGAACAACGCCCGCGACCCGAGTTCGTCTGCGAGCGCCTTGCCCCTGTCCGCGGCGAGATCGGCGATCACGACGCCGAGCCCGTCGGCGTGGAGGCGGCGTACCGTCGCCTCTCCCAGGCCGCCGGCACCGCCGCTGACGATGGCCGAGGCGCCGTCGAATTGTTGCACAGTCACGTGTTCTCCCTTATCAATTGGTGTTTTCGAGTTGGGCCAGATCGCCCGCTATCAGGTCCCACGGATCCTCCGCGGCCAGCGCCAGCCGACCCAGACGGCGAGCGAAGTTGTTGGTGGTGCCATAGTCGGAGCTCCAGCTCTGGGCCCGCAACGTGAACAGCCACAGCGGATGCTCACTGGTGACACCGATCGCACCGTGCAGCTGATGTGCAGTGGTGGTGACAGGACCGATGGCACGGCCGACCGCGACCTTGGCGACGGCGACGGCATAGTCGGTGTAGGGGGAGTCGAAGCCGTGTTCGGTGGCCGCAACGACTGCCAGTTCGACCGCGGCGCGGGCCCTTTCGATCTCACCCGCCATTCCGGCGAGCGATTGCTGGACGGATTGAAACGCGGTCAGGGCGCGGCCGAACTGCACCCGTTGGCGGGTGTACTCGACGGTCAGCGTCGCGGCGGCGTCGAGTGCTCCGACGATCTGGACACATCGCGACCATGCGCCGCGGCGGATGAGTTCGTCCTCCGCTGTTGTCGCCACGGCTCGCAATTGGGCGGCAGGCACGTCGAATTCGATCGAATCGCGGGGTTCTCCCGCCAGATTGTGATTCTCGTGCGCGATGGTGGACGCCGGGTCGAGCACACCGACCCGCAGGCCGCCGCGCCCGCGGACCGCGAGCACCGTGGTGCATGCCCGCGCCCAGGGCACGTCCCTCGCGGTGCCGGTGATGCGCGTGCCGTCTGTCTCGGCATCAGCGACTGCCACGGTCAGTGGCCCGCCGGGCAGCTCGATGCCCGCGAGTTGACCGAGCCATCCTGCGAGTGCGTCGGTTTCGGCCAAGGGGACCGCGCCGGCATGCCGCGCCACGCCATAGAGCGCTATCGCCAGCTCCGACGGCCCTGCGCCCATGTCGGGGGTGCTCGTGAGCCTGGCCAGTCCGGTCGCCTCGAGGTTGTCCCACAGTTCGGCGTCGAACACGTCGGGGATGCCGCGGCGGCCCAGCCCGGCGTCATAGGAACGCCGCCCGAGATCGTCGACGAGCCCGCGGAGTTCGGCGTCGCTGTCCCCGGTGTCCTTCGTGGCGAACACGCCGCCGATGAGCGCACTCACCGCAACCCCATTCCTCGAGCAACCACGCCGCGCAGCACCTCGTTGGTGCCGCCGCGCAGGGTGAACATGGGCTTGTGCAGCCAAGCGGTGTTCAGCATCGCCTCCAGCTCCTGGTTCGGCGGTGAGTCCTCCAGTAGGTCGGCGGCCAACTCGACCGACTCGGTTTCGAAGCGGGTGCCGAGGTCCTTGACCAGTGCCGCCTGATTCGCTGCATCGCCGCCCTCGGTGAGGGTGCGGGCCACCGACAATGACAGCTGCCGCAGCGAGATCAGTTGCGCCATCAGATGTCCGATTTCGCCCGCCGTGCGATCGTCTGCCTCGAGACCGGAGCTGAGCGCGCGGATCGCGGCAAGCAGTAGCGGTCCGGTGGACAGGATGCGTTCGGGCCCGCTGCGTTCGAACGACAACTCGGATGTGACCTGGTGCCACCCGTTGCCGATCTCGCCGAGGACATCCGCGTCGGAAACGAAGACCGAATCCAAGATCACCTCGTTGAAGTGATGAGCACCAGACATCAGCAGGACCGGTTCCACGCGCACCCCGTCGGCATCGCAGGGCACGAGGAACTGGCTGAACCCTGCGTGTCGATGTTGAGGATCCGGCGGACTTGTGCGTGCCAGGACGACTACCTGATGCGCGTGGTGTGCCCCGCTGGTCCACACTTTCGTGCCGGACAGCAGCCAGCCGCCGTCGGCCCGTGTTGCCTTGGTCGATACGGCCGCTAGATCAGATCCCGCGCCGTGCTCGCTCATGCCGATCGATGAGTAGAACCGGCCCGCCGCGATCTGGGGCAATAGCCGTTCGCGCTGCTCTTCTGTGCCGTGGCTCAGCAGGCCCGGCGCGACCTGTCGGTCGGCCGTCCAATGCGCTGCGACGGGCGCACCCGCCGCGATGAGTTCTTCGGCCACCACGTAGCGGTGCAGATGCCCGAGTTCGTGGCCGCCGTATCGCTTGGGAATGGTCAGTCCGACGAATCCGGCATCCCCCAGCCGCGCCGAGAATGCCTCGTCCCAGCCGGCCAGCCATGAATCGACACCGGGTCGCCAACCGAACTCGGCTCGGTCGGACCGCAGGAAGTCCCGCACGGCGAAGCGCAGCTTGGCGAACTCGGGCTCACGGGCCGTCAACGCATCGAACGCATTCAAGCGATGTCTCCTAGATGGTCGGCAACGTGGCTGACGGAAGGTAGAAGTTGGGCGTCAGGTCCTCTTCGCTTGCGGCCAATCGGTATTCCGACAAATCGTGGACGCCCTCCTCGCGCAGGATGCCCTCGTCGGTGTAGAAGTGGCCAGTGCAGGCCGCTGCGGGCCGGGTAACCAGGGCGTGCACCGCATCGGCCATGATCTGCGGGCTGCGGGCCTGCGCGCGCACGACGGCCTCGCCCATCGCGACCACCATCCCCGTGCTGGCGACGGTGGTGGCCGGCCACACCGAATTCACGGCGATGGGCACAGAGGCGAATTCCTCGGCCCAGCCGAGGGTGAGCAGGCTTTCGGCGTACTTGCCGACGGTGTGGCCGACGTGGGCACCCACCCACCTCGGGTTCATGTCCAGTGGGGGAGCGACGTTGACGATGTGCGCATTCGCCGACCTGCGGAGGTGGGACAGCGCGGCGTGCACAACCGCGTACGGGCCCTCGACATTGACCCCCAGAAGTCGGCGCAGGTTCTTCGGCGGCAACGTCTCGGTCGACCGCAGATCGAGCGCGCCCGCGTTGTTGATCACGACATCGATGCCGCCGAACGTGTCGGCAGCCGAGGCGATCGCCGCCGCCACCGCGTCCGCGTCACGCACGTCACACGCCACCGACAGAGCCCGACCGCCCGCACGTTGCACGGCGTCCGCCGTCTCTGCGAGGGTGCCCGCGATCTTGGGGTTGGGGGTTTCGGTCTTGGCCAGCAGCGCAACGGCCGCGCCGTCTCGGGCCGCTCGGACAGCGATAGCGGCGCCGATGCCGCGGCTGGCGCCGGTCACCACGACGACGCGATCCCGCAGGGTTCGGGGATCCGGACTGTTCACAGTGTGGTTGACCCTTCCGCTTTCGCTCGGCTGCGCGCTTGAATGCTATAACTATATAGCTCATTAGTTGAGCGGCGTCACACGCCCATGACCAAAGCGAGGCTCGATGACTCAGATCGGCTCCATCGGCACCTATCTGCCGCCGTGGACCGTGCGGGATCGACGGGTGAAAGGGCCCGATGAGGACGCGCTGACCATGGCGGTCGCCGCGGGACGCGCCGCCGATCCCGACGCGACCGCGAAACGCGTGGTGCTGGTGTCGCGCGACTTCCCCCTCCTCGAAGGGGGTAACGGCGCGGTGCTGCTGGCCGCGCTGTCGCTGCCGGCCGCGACGCCCGTCACCGAGGTTCTCGGCTGCGCGCCCGCCGTCCTGGATCAGATCGTCGGTGCCCCAGAGGGCACCCTGGTGGTCGCCGCCGACGACAACGACGCAACCGCGGGTGCGGGTGCGGTCCTGACCGGCGGCGGTGGTGTCGCCGTCAACCCGATCGCGCGTCAGACCCGCAGCCTGCCGTTGATGGCACGTGGCGAGGACGGTACCCGGCACGCGTACCCCGATCCCAGGCTGCAACGGGAGGTCGGATTGCGCTCGACGCTCGACCGCCTCGGCCTCACCGGAACGCCCGTGCTCGCCGCGGTGGCAGGGGTGCCGCTGGCGCAACTCAAGAGCGGCTTCGATACGTCGGCGGCCGTCGGTGAGACGAGCGTCTCCGCAGCGGCCGCCGTGCGTGTCCTCGCCGCCGCGATCGAGTCCGGCGCGGGAGGGTTGGTGCTCGCCGTCGAACAGTCCAGCATCAGCGCGGCTGAGCTCGTACTCGGGGATGAGCCACCGCGGCTCTCGAGGGACGAGTACCCAGCACAGGAGTTGCCGAAGACCCGCACCGCCGAAGGCATCGGCATCCCGATCTCGATGCCCGCCTACGCGCGGGCCTTCGAGCCGAAAATCCGCTGGGAAGCAGCGGTTTTCGACGAGCGGCCTGGCATCGACGCCGCGCCGCAGTTTCCGCCGCGGCTGAGGGTGGACAACTCCGGACACCTGGCCACCGAGTACCGGCTCGAGTCTTTGCCGCGCACGGGCACGGTGTACACGCACACCACGGTGCGCATCCCAGTCCCCGACCTGCCCAGCCCGTACTCGCTGGCGGTGGTACAGCTCGACGACAGTCCGGTCCGGGTGCTCCTCAAGGTGACCGGCGTACCCGCGGGCGAGGCGACGATCGGGCAACCAGGATCGATCGTCCTGCGCAGAATCGCCGTCCGTGCCGGCATCCCCGACTACGGCTACATGTTCTGGCCGGGGCGCACCTTGAAAGGAGCGCACGCATGAGAAACGTCGCGATCGTCGGCGCGGGGATGACGCCCTTCGCCGAACACTTCGAACTCGGCATCAAGGACCTGGTGCCGATGGCATACGCCGAAGCCGTCTCCGGGGTGGACAAGGGCATCGAGAAGGCAGACATCGAGGCGGCTTGGTTCGGCGAGCTGTCCACCACTGACGGCTTTCCGTCGGGGATCCTCGCCGACACCCTCGATCTCACTGACATCCCAGTCACCCGAATCGAAAATGCCTGCGCCACAGGCAACGACGCAATTCGCAATGGAACGATGGCGATCGCGTCGGGCATGTACGACGTGGTGCTCGTCGTCGGAGCGGACAAAGTTCGTGAAACCGCCTCGAACACCACGTTCTGGGACTGGGCGGCGATGACCCGCGACAACGCATGGGACTATCCGCTCGGGCTCGTCGCGCCGGCGAACTTCGCGCTGCACGTGATGCGGTATCTGCACGAGTCACCGGCCACCAAGGAGCATATGGCCATGGTGGCGGTGAAGAACCATTTCCACGCGCTGAAAAATCCCAAAGCCCAACTGCGTTACGAGATCACCGTGGAGCAGGCGCTGGCGGCGCCGATCGTGGTGGAGCCGTTCGGACTCTACGACTGCACACCTCAGAGTGACGGCGCTGCCGCCGTCATCCTGGCTGCCGAGGACGTCGTGGACCGCTATACCGATCGACCGGTGTGGGTGCGTGGTGTCGGGCTCGGTATGGACAGGGTGATGCACCAGCACAAGAACGACATGACCAGCTTCCCGCCGACGGTGCGGGCCGCCAAGGCCGCCATGAAGATGGCCGGTGTGACACCCCGCGACATCGACGTCGCGGAGGTGCACGACTGCTTCACCGGAGTTGAGCTGATCAGCTATGAGGATCTCGGGTTCGCCAACAGGTACGAGGCTTACAAGCTCGTCGAGGGCCGCGAGCACTACGTCGGTGGCTCGATGCCAGTCAACCCGAGTGGGGGATTGAAGGCCAAGGGGCACCCCCCGGGTGCCACAGGCGTGGCACAGTGCTACGAACTGTTCAATCAACTTCGCGGTGAGGCCGAGAACCAAGTCGACGGGGCGCGAGTAGCCTTGGCACACAACATCGGTGGGCCGACCGCGGTGTCGGCGGTCACCATCCTTTCCATCGACAAGACCTGACGGGACATCACATGACGACTTCAGAGATCGCTACCCTGGCCGGCTACGAGCAGTTCGCCCCCTGGTTGCTGGTGGAGAAGCGCGGCAATGTCCACGTTGTCAGCATCAACCGCCCCGAAGCGCTCAACGCCGTCACCGAAGAGGTGCATCACGCGTTCGCCACCATCTGGAAGGTGCTCGACGCCGACACCGATGTGAAAGCCGTCGTGACCACCGGGGTGGGCAAGGCCTTCTCGGCAGGCGGTGACATGGTGATGTTCGGTCGCCTGATCGAGGACGAGGTGGCGCGTACGTTCCAAATCCACGAGGCCCGAACGGTTTTTCTCGAGGTCATCAACTTCCCCAAACCACTGGTGTCCGCGGTCAACGGACCCGCTGTGGGCCTGGGTTGCTCGATCGCCCTCCTGAGCGACCTGTTGGTGATGGGGGAGAACAGCTACCTGGCCGACCCACACGTCGCGGTCGGGCTCACGGCGGGCGACGGTGGCGCGGCGATGCTTCCTCTGCTGATCGGCATGATGAAGGCCAAGGAGTACGTCCTGCTGGGCGATCGAATCACCGCATCCATTGCGGAGAAGCTGAACCTGGTCACCAAGGTCGTCCCCGACGACGCCGTGCTCGACGAAGCATTGGCACTGGGCGAGCGGTTCGCTGCGTTGCCCCCGCAGGCGCTTCGGTCATCGAAGGTGGCGCTCAACATGCACCTGGCCCGCGCTGCGCAGGGTGTGTTGGAGTACGCGCTCGCAGAAGAGTTGACCTCGTTCTCGACACCCGAGTTCAAGGAACGGGTGGCGGCCTTCCGCGCACGCTCCAAGAAGTGAGGGCCATGAAGTTGCGGGCTGCCATCGTCGCCATGGGCCTTGCTCCGGCGGCACAACTGCCCATCGGTGAGTAGATTCCCGAGCCGGGGCCACCAGGAAACCCCTGTCCCGGCGGTCGCGCCCAGCGACGCGCACTCCGGTCACGTCTAATACCGCGTTGACGCCGGAACGTGTTCTTGGACTTCGGATGTGACTCATCACTCCCAATGGGTCCACGCGGGCGACGCGCCATTTGCGTTCTGCACCGTCGGCCTGCGGGCCGTCGACGAGGCGGGCAGAATTGACGCGGTGCTCAGCGGTAGGCGGTCAGGCGCGCGGTGAGCGCGACCTTGCCGTCGTCGCCGATGGCCTTCGCGTCGCCCACTGCGGAGTTGCGGCCGACGCGCATCGGTGTGCCCTCGTAGCGAGAGTTCGCTCCGGCGAAGAAGGGCCGCAGAAAGTTGACCCGGAGCGAAGCGGTCCGCAAAGGGGCGTCGGGTAGACCGTGGTTGATCGCCGCCGACGCCGCGAATTCCAGGCCGGCCGCCGCTACCCCGCCGTGCACGATATCGATGTCATTGTTCAAATTCGGGTCGATACGTTGCACCAGGACATGGCCATCGGCCTCCGGCCCAACGTGAACTGCCATCCGGTCTGCAATCGACGTCTGGGGCGACAGGTCCAGGGTTTCCGCCGGCCACTTAGAGACACCGACATCCGCGTCGATGAAGAATGAGCGCACCGTGCCGCCGCCGATAACAACCCCGTCGTAGGTCAGTGTGCAGATCCCCAGCGATGTGGCACCCAACGGTCCGAACGCATGGGCGGTGGCCAGCACGGGACCATCCAGGTCCCGGACGTCGCCGAGGCTGAGGTCTATCGACAACTCGCTGGACACCGTCCACTGGCCGGGCCGCCGACGGTAGTGGTTGACGATTCCAGCAGCTGCGTCGACCAAGATCGCCAAAGGCCCCAACGATGGCGCGCCGGTGAACGGATTTCGGTACTGCCACATCGGCATCGACATCGTCGCGGTCGCGGCGGCGGGGTCGGCTTCGAGGTAGGTGATGTCGAAGCGAACCTGAATCGAGTCAGGCGTCTCGAGATCGTGCTCGTTTACCCGTTCGTCCACGCTTCTCATTCGAGAAGATCGACGACAGTGGACATTTCGGAGCCGGACAGCACGAACTCCTCTGCCTTCTGCAGGTGCCGCTTCCAGAGCTCGCCGGCGTTCTCGGCGTCGCCGGCCTTGATCATGTCCAACACCATCCGGTGAGTCTTGGCCGACCGGCGGACCGCCTGCTCGGCGCGCGCACCGGCAGTGGGCTGCAGCGAGCGATTCGCCTTTTCGATGATGTGATGCAACATGTCGCTCACGATCTGCAGTGTGCTGTTGCCGGACAACCGCGCCATCGCAGCGTGGAAGTCGGTGAGCTGATCGACCGCGTCGCTGCCGGGTTTCAATTGGGACTCGCGATCCACGATCTGCTCCAGTTCGGCAATCACCTTCGGATTGCGGTCCTTGGCGAGCTGCTCGACCATGGGAACCTCGAGTGTCACCCGGGCGTCGTACACGTCCTTCACGGTGACGCCCTCGTACTCCAGGATCAAGCCGGCATAGCGCGCCAGCGTTTCGCGCCGCGGAGGGGTGACGCGAGCTCCGCCACGCACCCCGCGCTGTACCTGGATGAGGGATTCGGACTCGAGCACCCGAAATGCCTCGCGCAATGTGGGCCGCGACACCCCGAAGCGTTCCATAAGTTCCGATTCAGGCGGAAGCATGGTGCCCTCGGGAATCTCACCCCTGATGAACATCCGGCGCAGCACTGTGGCCACCCGATCGGCCATCTTCGGTTCGCGAAGACTGGTGACCTCCATGACAACCTCCCCGACGTATAAATCCAGAAAACAACTAACTATTTGGCAGGTTAATCGAATCTCTGGGTAGAGCCGCGCATTGACGACCCGCCAGTGACCAAGGTCATGCCTAGTATCCCATCGCCCGGCCCATGAGGTCCTTCATGATTTCCGTGGTGCCCGCATAGAGCCGCTGGACTCGCGAATCCCGCCATAGCCGGGCCACTTCGTATTCGTTGATGTAGCCGTAGCCACCGTGCAACTGCAGGCAGCGGTCGATGATTTCCCATTGGACCTCGGAGGTCCACCACTTCAGCCCGGCGGCGTCCTGATCGGAGAGGGTGCCGTCGTTGACCGAGAGTACGCATTGATCCAGATAGGTCTGGGCGGCATCCAGCTTGGTCTGCATCTCGGCGAGGAAGTGGCGGTTGACCTGGAATTTTCCGATGGGCTGTCCAAACGCGGTGCGTTCCAGTGCATACGCCTTGGTCAGATCCAGCGCCCGGCGGGCGGCGGGCAGCGCGTAACAGGCCACACCGACGCGCTCGCTGGGCAGGTTGGAGACCAGATGGTAGAAGCCGCGGTTCAGCTCTCCGACCAGGTTCTCCTTGGGTACCTTGACGTCCTCGAAGAAAAGCTCGGCAGTGTCGGCGGAGTACTGGCCGATCTTGTCGAGCTTGCGGCCACGGGTGAACCCCTCCATGCCGTCCTCGATCATCAGCAGGCTGATGCCCTTGTGTCGCGCCGTTGGATCGGTCTTCACAGCGGTGAGCACCAGTTTGGAGAGTAGACCGTTGCTGATGAATGTCTTCTGACCGTTGACCACCCAGTGGTCACCTTCGTCGCGCGCCGTGGTCTTGATGCCGGCCAGGTCCGACCCGGCAGCGGGCTCGGACATCGCGATGGAACCGATCAGTTCCCCTCTGACGAAGCCGGGCAGCCAGCGCTCCTTCTGCTCGTCGGTGGTGAGGTTCTGCAGGTAGGGCATCAGAATGTCGTTCTGCACGCCGAGGCCGATGCCTACCGAGCCGGTGGCGAACATCTCCTCGGAGATGATCTGGTTGAACCGGAAGTCCTTGACGCCGAGGCCGCCGTATCGCTCGTCGAACTCCCAGCCGATCAGACCGTGCTCGCCCGCGGCCAGCCACGCTTCGCGGCTGACCTTGCCGTCGCGTTCCCACTTCTCGATGTTCGGCACGCAAACGCGTTCGAAGAACTCCCGGGCGGTGGCCCGGAAATCGTCATGAATTTCGTCAAAGATGTTGCGGCGCATGACCGTCCTCTACTTGGTCCAGGAGACGATGGCCGGCAACGCGCGGCCGGGAGCGTAGATGTCGAAGAGTCGCTCACCGAGCAGCGCCTCGAGCTGATCGTGCGACCCGCACAGGGCGTCGACCTGGAAACCGCGCGTGACAAAGCGGTGCAGATCGTGCTCGGCGGTCAGGCCGATCGCCCCGCACACCTGAAGCGCCACATCGCTGACCGCCCGGTGTGCCCGTCCCGCGGCGGCCTTCGCGGTGAGCGCCGACAGCCGGCCGCCGAATCGCCATGATTCGCCCAGCAGGGCGCGTGCGCCTTCGAGTTCCGCGGCCGCATCGGCCAGGGCGTGACGAGGTGACTGCAACGACCCGATCGGGGCGCCGAACTGCACCCGGACGCTGACGTGCTCGACCGCGATGTGCAACGCCCGCTCGGCAAGTGCCACCAATTCGGTGGCGAGTGCGCGATGCGCCGCACCGATCGCCCGGTTCCATTCGGTCGATGCCTCGACCAGAGGGGCGTCGAACGGCCCGCTCACCTGGGTCCAGAACGCCGACGGATCAAAGGTATCCAGGCGCCGGCCCTCGAGCCGGGTGGCCTCCACGACGCCCACCGACACCGTTCCCATGGCGCCCGACACCGGCACCACGAGCCGACCCTCGAGCGGCCCGAGGACGATGCCCGACACCCGGGCATCGTCGGAACCGGGGACATAGCCAGGGTTCAATGCCGGGAGCAGGACGTGGTCGGCGGGTCCGTCCAGAAGGCTGCCCAGCTCGGCGAGCATCACGCGGTCGAGGCAGTCGGTGTGGGCGAGCGTCCGGCCCTGCGCGCGGAACAGCAGCTCGCATGCCTCGACCGGGTATTCCGACTCGATGTCCGACCAGCCCAGCTCGGCCAGCCGCGGTCCGATCGCCACGTGCTGCTGATCGTCGCCGACCTTGCCTGCCAGTTCCTCGAAGAGGCGGAAAACGGCCTCCTCCACCATGGGCCATGTTTCGTCGGTCACTTCCGCTGCCCTCTGCTTTCCTTCGGCAACCCGAGGATGTGGTCGGCGATGATGCCGCGTTGCACTTCTGCGGTGCCGCCCATCACGGTCGCAGCCCGCGAGTACCACCACTCGGCCCGCGCGGTGTCAAGCGCTGCGCCGCCCCGACCGGCGGCCGAGCCGGATGTCGCCGCTCCGGCGATCATCTGTTCCCTGGTGATCTCGAGGATCAGGTCGTTCGCCTTCTTCTCGGCACGGCCGAAGAGCAATTTGTCGATGCTGCTGTCCGCACCGACCGCCTCGCCAGCGGCCAGTCGACGGACGGTGGTCGCGGTTCGGGCCTGTGCGGCCACGACGTCGACGTAGACACCGGCGAAGCGTTGACGCTGTGCAGGGGTCGTACCCGCGGTCACCATCTCCTCTCGCAACCTGCCGAGCTCGACGAGGACCTTGTTGAGCACCGCGTAGCCGTACATGCCGCGTTCGTACTGCATGAGATGCATCGCGACAGCCCAGCCGCCGTCGACGTCGCCGACCACGCGCTCGCGGTCGACCCGCACATCGTCGAAGAACACCTCGGCCAGCTCACGGCGCCCGCTGGCCAGCGCAATCGGCCGGATGGTGACACCCGGCGCGTCGGCGTCGATCATCAACATGGTCAGGCCTCGGTGGCGACTCTCGGGCGTACCGGTGCGCACGAGGGCAAGCAGGCGTTTGGCCGTCGGTCCCTGGCTGGTCCAGATCTTCTGACCGTTGACGACGAACCCGCCTGCCCCGTCGTCGACGGCGCGGGTGCGCAGAGTGGCCAGGTCGCTGCCGGACTCCGGCTCGGAGAAGCTCTGCCCCCACCACTCGGCGCCGCTGAGATAGCCCGGCATGTAGGTCGCGGCCAGGTCCGGTGCAAACCGGATCAGGGCGGGGCCCAGTGTCTCCAGCGTCCACTGCTGGGCTGGGATCGGCAGCATCGCGTGCCCGAGTTCCTCGTAGTACACGGCGCGATGGATCTCGTTGCCACCGAGGCCGCCTGCCGCTTCGGGCCAGCCGTACCGGTTCCAGCCGTCGGCATGCAGGCGGGCCATCATCGTGGCGTCGTGGGCCAGGCCGTCCTCGGCGCTGGAGAACACGGCGGTGCGCCACTGGTCGGCGACCTCCAGCTCGCGCAGATACCGGCGGAATTCCTGGCGGTACAGGGCGACATGCGCGACATACTCGACTACGGCATTGTCGACAGGGGCGGACAACCCATTCCCCCCCTTCATGAAGGCCAGATCCGGCAGCTACGACCGAATCAGCTAAACAGTTATCTATAAGTGGGTACAATAGCCCACACCGCCACTTCTGTGAGAGGGACTGCCAATGACGGCTTCACCGATTGCCGCCGCCACCGTCAACTTCAACCCCGAGACCCGCCTACTCATCGACGGGCAGCTGCGCGACGCTGCAGGCGGTCGGACGGCCGACAACGTCAACCCCGCCACCGAGGAGGTGCTCGGCGTCACCGCCGACGCCGGCGCCGGGGACATCGATGAGGCCATCGCCGCCGCCAGGCGTGCCTTCGACACCACCGACTGGGCGACCAACCGGGAGTTCCGGCAGCACTGCCTGATGCAGTTGCACGACGCACTCCAGCAGGAAAAGGAGGACATGCGGGCCGAGGTGATCGCCGAGGCGGGGGCGCCCCTGGGCATGACCTATATAGCTCAGTTGGAGTGGCCACTGGCCGATGGGATCCGCTGGCCTGCCCAGTACATCTCCGAGTTCGCCTGGGAGCGGCAGCTCGACGAGGCCGCCCTGATGGGAGTGCCCTACAACCGTGTCGTGGTCAAGGAGGCGATGGGTGTCGTCGGCGCGATCACGCCGTGGAACTTCCCGATCGAGATCATCGCCAACAAGGTGGGCCAGATTCTGGCCACCGGCAACACGATGGTGCTCAAGGCGCCTATCGAGACACCGTGGACTGCGCTTCGATGGGGCCGCGTCATCGCCGAGAAGACCGACATCCCAGCGGGTGTGGTCAATGTCGTCACCGCATCGGACAACGACGTCGCGCAGCGTCTGGTGACGGACCCGCGGGTAGACATGATCTCCTTCACCGGGTCCACCGCGGTCGGCGAACTCATCGGCAGGCTGTCTGCTGCCACCATGAAGCGCAACCTGATGGAGTTGGGCGGCAAATCGGTGTACCTGCTGCTCGAGGACGCCGACCTGGCCACGACCGTCCCCGGGTGTATCGGCGCGCTCATGCACTCCGGTCAGGGCTGTGCGCTGACGACCCGCATGCTGGTGCCCCGCGCGCGCTACGACGAAGCCGTCGAACTGGCCACCACGACGTTCGCCTCGGTCACCATCGGTGACCCCGCCGATCCGGCCAACTTCTGCGGCCCGCTCATCTCGGCCAAACAGCGTGACCGCGTGCTGGACTACATACGGATCGCAAAGGAGCAGGGTGCCCGGGTGACAGTAGGCGGCGGTAAACCCGAGGGCTTGGACCGCGGATACTTCGTCGCCCCAACGATCCTCGCTGACGTCCGCCCCGATCATCGCGTCTTCCAGGAGGAGATCTTCGGCCCGGTCATCACGATCACCCCGTACGACGGCAGCGACGACGGTGCCGTCGAGATGGCCAACAACTCGATCTACGGGCTTGCCGGCACCGTGCTTGGCGACCCGGAGCGGGCGATGGCAGTTGCGCGGCGCATCCGCACCGGATCGGTGAACGTCAACAACGCGATCTTCTACGGCGCCGACGCTCCGTTCGGCGGATACAAGATGAGCGGCATCGGCAGGCAGAACGGGGTCGAGGGCTTCGAGCAGCACCTGCAGACCAAAGTCATCGCGTATTAACCCGATCACCAAGCAAAGGAACCAATGTCCGACATTCTCAGTGGAATCCGCGTCGTCGAGCTGGCGGCGTGGACGTTCGTCCCCGCGGCTGGCGCTGTGCTGGCTGACTGGGGCGCCGACGTCATCAAAGTCGAGCACCCCGAAATCGGTGATCCGCAGCGTGGCCTGATCAGCTCCGGGATCGTCACCGGCGCAGGGGGAGTGAACCACTTCATCGAGCAGCCCAACCGCGGCAAGCGCAGCATCGGCCTGGACACCTCCACCCCCGAAGGGCTGGAGCTGTTGATGAAGCTGATCGAGACCGCCGACGTGTTCGTCACCAACCTGTTGCCGGACTCCCGGCAGCGGATGGGCATCGATGTCGAACAGGTCCGGGCACGCAACCCGAAGATCATTTACGCACGCGGCCACGGTTACGGCATCAAGGGCGATCTGGCCGCTCAGGGTGGTTTCGACCTGGCGGCGTACTGGGCACGCGGCGGCATCGGCGACGCCTACTCGGCCGGCGACGGTTCGTACCCGCCGATCCAGCGTCCCGCGTTCGGCGATTCCTACGGCGGCTTGGCGATCGCGGGTGGCATCGCGGCGGCACTGGTGAAGCGCGAGCGCACCGGCGAGCCGTCGGTGGTCGACGTGTCGCTTCTCAACGCCGCGATCTGGCAGCTCGGTCCGGACATCGTCGGATCAGGGGTGACCGGTCAGGACATTCCGAAGTTCAACCTCGACGAGATGCCCAACCCGGTGGCCAGCATCTACAAGACCCGCGACAACCGATTCATCGCGTTCGTGCTGCTGCAGGCCGACCGCTTCTGGGCGGACTTCTGCACCCGACTGGGCCGCACCGACCTGATCGATGACGAACGGTTCTCTTCTGCGGCAGTACGATTCGGCAATCGCAAGGAGTGCATCGCTGAGTTGCGTTCGGCCTTCGAGTCCGAAGATCTCTCCCATTGGGAGAAGGCGTTCAAGGGATTCGACGGGGTGTGGGACGTCATGCAGACCGCACACGAGGTGCACAGTGACCCACAGGCCGTCGCCAACGGATACCTGCCCAGGGTGACCGATGCGAACGACAACGAGTTTGCGCTGGCGGCAAGCCCTGTGCAATTTGATGAGACGCCGCTGGATCTCACCTGCGCCCCAGGGCATGGCGAGCACACCGATGCAGTGTTGACCGAGCTCGGCTTCACGGAGGATCAGATCATCGAGTTCAAGATCAACTCGGTCGTCCTGTAGTGGGATCCGAGCAACTCGCCCGGCGCTTCCTGCATGTCAACCTCAACTGTGCCGCGCTCGACGCCACCGAGCGCGTCTATGGTGACGTGCTTGGCCTGAAGGCGCGGATGCGCACCGATCCGGAAGTGGCCACCGACGGATCGATTTTGGGATTAGACGGTGAAACCTACTGTGCCACCGCGTTTCTCTATGATGCCCGCGGTGGGCGGGGTGGTTGCGCGCTGGAGGCCATCGAGTATCACTCGCCTCCACTGAGCCGTGACCCGAGTGCCGATCCCGTGCGACCCGGTATCCGCGGACTGCAGTTGGCGGTCGCCGATGTCGATGCAGCGGCGGCCGCATTGCGCCGGGGCGGTCTGGAAGTCGGCGATCCCGTCGACGGTCTGATGGGCGGCGGGAAGTCTGTGCTCGCGCTCGATCCCGACGGGGTCGTGATCGAGTTGACCGCGTTGCCTCCCGATGCCGACTCATCAGGGGGCGCGCTGTTCGACGGCATCCGGATCGCGGCGATCGACGCAGCCGCAACCGGTGAGTTCCTCACCGACATCGGGTTCGAGGAACTCGCCGCGCCGAGCACGCAGTCGGTCGCGGGAGCGCAGCTGAGTCCTGGCGCATCCGGCGAAAACGATTGCGTGGTAGCGCGTTACGCTCTTGCCGAGGACGGTCGTCAGTTCAAACTGGTGGTGGTGCAGCACGCCGACACCGCGGCTGTACCGGTGCCGTGGGGCGGCAACCGCCAGGGTCTCTACCGCTGCGCGCTCCGGGTGGAAAACGTGCATGACGCGCTGGCGCAGGTGCCCGACTCGGTTGAGCGCATGGGTGATCCGGTGTGGTGCCCGTTGCCGGGGACCAAGATCGAAGGTCTGCACATCGCCTTCCTGCGCTCACCCGACGGCGTGGTGTTCGAGTTCGTCGAACGGCCACTGAGTTTCTTCACCAGATCGGGGAGTTGACGTGGATCTTGCAATGACGGGAAAGGGCTACGTCGTCGTCGGCGGGTCGGCGGGGATGGGACTGGCGGCAGCCCGCGCGCTCGCTCGCGAGGGTGCGTCGGTCGTGGTCGTGGGGCGAGACGCGGATCGCGCCGAGACGGCCGCACAACAAGTCGCCGAAGCCGGCGCCGTCTCGGCCCACGGGTTGTCCTACGACGTGAGCCGGCCTGGCCAGGCGGTCGCCGCCGTCGACGAAGCCGCCCGCATCCTGGGCAGGCTGGACGGCATCGCCATCACCATGGGCACCGCGGGCATGATGCCTATCGACTCCGACGACGACGCCTGGGACACAGCGTTTCACGACGTGCTGCTGGCGACGACCCGCAGCGTACAGGCGGCGCTGCCCCATCTGACCGCCACCAAGGGCGCGATCGTGACCACCGCGGCCTACTCGGTGCGCGCACCGCACGAACCGCGGCTACCCTACGCCAGCCTCAAGGCCGCGGTCGCCACGTTCACCCGCGGCATCGCGCGCACGCATGGCCACGCAGGCATCCGGGCCAACAGCGTGGCGCCCGGGGCCGTGGAGACCGATGCGTTGCACGCCATCCGTGGATACGTCGCGGAGAGCAAGGGCTATCCGTACGAAGAGGCCCTCGAGCGAGCGCTCGTCGAGGACTTCGGTTTCGATGCCGCGCTCGCCCGACCCGGGCAGCCCGACGAGATCGGCGCGCTGATCGCCTTCCTGCTGTCCGATGTCTGCGCGTTCGTCACCGGACAGACCATCTTCGCCGACGGCGGGGCGCCCTAGGCCGGCTGGTGGGCGATGAAGAAGTCGTCGACAATCCGGATGCAGTCGTCGCGGCCGATGGCGCGGACACCGGTCAGACGGCCGAACAGTAGCGGTCCCAGGAGTTGCGCCAGCCCCAGCGTCAGGTCGAAGTCGCCGAGTTCGGCGCGGGCCTGCGGGCTCTCGGGGGACCTGCAGCGCAACCACTCGCCGCGGCGGCAAAGGCTGCCTTCACTCACGGTCACAGTCAGGCCGCTTTGGTTCTGGCTGCGGCGACCGTGGTGAGCGCAATCGTGTTGGCGCTGTGGATGCCGGAACGCGAGCCTGCGCCGTACGGACGTCACGCGAAACTCGACGGTCAACCGGTCCGAGAACCTGCTGTCATCGCCTGACAGGAGGTCCGCGCAACGGCGTCACGCCATCGACTCCGGCCGCGCTTGCTTACCGTCGATGGAGACGGGGTCTGCGCAACACTAGTCAGCGGGTAGCGGCCCGGCCAGTCCCCGCGGCGAGGTGCCGTAGAGCCAGCTGACGGCCTGACCGATCTCGGAGAATGCAAGGGAATTACCGTCTTTGGCGTGGTAGGCGCCGGGTGCCTCGGTGAAGCCGTGGATTCGGGTGAGCTTGTCACCGTTGATGCGCAGGATCTGGCCGGTGAGCCACGATGACTGCGCGGACTGGAGCCAGGCGACCACCGGCGAGCTGCGAGCGGGATCCAGCGCGGGGTCGTCAGCGCGGCTGCCGAACACCTCCTGGGTCATCCGTGACATCGCCAGCGGCGAGATCGCGTTGACCGCAACGCCGTAACGCTGAGCTTCCATCGCGGTGACGATGGTCAGGTTGGCGATGGCGGCCTTCGCCGCGCCGTAGGCGCTCTGCCCGACATTGCCCCACAAGCCCGCACCCGACACCGTGTTGACGATGTGCGCGTCGATCGGGTTGCCCGCCTTGAATTGCGCCCGCCAGTATTCACAGGCATGCCGGGTGACCGCGAACGTGCCCTTGAGATGCACAGCGATGACGCTGTCCCAGTCGGCCTCGGTGGACGCGGCGACCATGGAGTCGCGCAGGATGCCGGCATTGTTGACCACACCAGTCAGGGACCCGAACGTGTCGACGGCGGTGGACACCATGTCGGCCACGTCGTCCCACGAGGACACCGAACCGGTATGCGCGATGGCCTTGCGGCCCGCCGATTCGATCTCGGCGACGACGTCTGCAGCGGGACCTGCTCCGTCACCGCTGGAGCCGTCCCGGCCAACACCGGGGTCGTTCACGACGACGGCCGCGCCTTGGCGGGCCAGCTCGAGGCAATGGCCGCGGCCGATGCCGCGTCCGCCTCCGGTGACGAGCACGACCTTGCCAGTCAGAGGGCCTTCAGGCATCGCTCGTTAACTCCTTCATTTCGAGAACAATTCGGTGATCAGGTGCCGTCGCCGCGACCAGTCGGCGCCCCGCAGGTCGGCGTGACCGGATTCGGTGACGATCACGTCGACGTCGTGGGCGGGGGTCGACGCCGGACGGCTCAGTTGCTCCACCAGGGGTGAGCGGCCGTTCGTCGAAGACGGCACGGCGATGATGGACAACCCGCCGCGGCTCATTGCGCCTGCGGCGCAGTAGTCCGGGTGTCCACCGATTCCGCCGACGACTTTCTCGCCGAAGCCTTCGACGTTGATCTGGCCGTACGGGTCGAGCTCGATGGCGGTGTTGACGGCGACGAACGGTGCGCCATAGGCAAGTCGGACGAAGTCATGGGTGTACTCGATGCCGCGCAGGATGGGCTTGCCGTCCGCCCAGTCGTACAAGACGTCGCTGCCCATCAGATACGTCGCGGACGGCATCGCGGCCAACAGTCCGCGCCGTTCGAGGCCGACGACGGCGTCGGTGAGCAGCCCGGTGTCGATCTGCAGCGGCACTGCTGCGCGGTTCAACAGCGCCGTGCCCAGTTGGCCTGGCCCGTACTGCAGCCGGGCTCCCTCCGGGACGAACCGCAGCACGGAGTCGGCGAGAGCGTCGTGCACCGCTTCGGGCGCCTTGGGCGCCAATCGCATCGGACCGTCGGCGCTGCGCCCGACCACCGTCACTTGAGCGGGGTCCAGCGCACGCAGAGCGCTGGCCATCGGCGCCGCGCCGTCGACGATCCCCAGTACCGGCACTCCGGCCTGAACGAGTTCACGCTGCCAGGACACTTCGGTAGCGAAATGCAGTTCGCCACCGCGTTCGACGACCCGCGTGATGAGCAGGTCGGGCCGCGGGACCCCGGCGAGTAGAGCGCCGATGGCCGAGAGTCGGGTGGGTATGAAACGTGCTGTCGGGGTTCGTAGTAGGTCACGGACGCCCCACCCGGGCATCAAGGCGGCCACCTCGCCGAATGCGTCGGCCTCGAGGCCGGCGACCGGGCCGGGCAGCCAGCCGAGCACGAGTCGCACCGAACCCACCTCGCGCGCTACACCGCTGAGTGCCGCGCCCATCGATGAGCCGTCGTCGAGACAGGACAGTGCACCGACGCCGTCGCCGAGGGCCACGGTCGTTCCCGGACGCACCGCCTGCCGCAGCGCACCCGACAGGGTGGCTGCGGTCAAAGGCGCTGTCACCGTGGTGATCTGCTCTTCGCGCAGGCGCTCATCGGGACTCCTTCGGGAGCCCTAGCACCCGCTCACCCAGGATGTTGCGCTGAATCTCGCTGGTGCCACCGAGAATCGTCTGCGCCCGCCCCACAAGCATGTGGTGCACGAGATCGGCCGCCTCACCGGAGTCGGCCGGGTCGACGCACGCGTCGGTGCCGAGCACCTCGGTGGCCACGTCGCCAAGGTCCTGATCGGTCTCCGAGGTCATCAACTTGAGCACGGAGAATGCAGACGACGTGAGATCGCCTGAATCGATCGCACGTTGCCAGGTGTAGCGCAAGAGCCACATCCGGGTCCACAACCGGGTCATGGACCGCGACAGCACCGGGTCGAGGAGGTCATGGTCACGCGCGGCGTTGACCATCCGCTCGTGCAGCTGGAACATCGCCACGGCTTGGGTGCCCAGTGTCAGGCGTTCGCGACCCAACGTCACCATCGCCACGGCCCAGCCTTGTCCGACCTCACCTATCAGTGCATCGTCGCTGAGATCGGCACCGTCGAAGAAAACCTCGTTGAACTTGCTCTCGCCATCCATCTGGACCAACGGCCGCACCGAGACTCCCGGGGCATCCATCGGGACAATGAACATCGACAAGTCGCGGTGCTTGTCGGGGCCGGTGCGGGCCAGCAGGAGCCCGTAGTCGGCCGAAGCCGCCGCCGAACTCCACACCTTCTGGCCGTCGATCCGCCACCCGTCGGCGGTGCGCTCGGCTCGTGTCCGCACGCCGGCCAGATCCGATCCCGCGCCCGGTTCGGAGAACAGCTGTGTCCAGACGGCGTCACCGAGCCGAATCGGTTCGAGGTAACGCTCCTTCTGGTCTGGGGTGCCGAACTTGATCAACACCGGGCCGACCAGATCTACGCCCGTAATGTTCAGCTGACGGGGCACTCCCGCTCGGGCGCACTCCTCGGCGAAGGCAGCCTGGTAGGCCACGGTGGCTGCGGCGCCGCCGAATTCGACCGGCCAATGCAGACACGTGTAGCCGTGATCGGCCAGATAGCGGTGCCACGCACGGCCCGGCTCGACGTCGGCCGCGGTGGGCGTGGGTCCGTAGTTCCTCAACCCGGCCGGTTTGGGCGCGCTGTCGAGGAACGCACGAAACTTCATGCGTAGGGCGTCGATGTCCTCGATGAGATCAGGGGAGGCCGCCACCACTGCTCCTTGGCGCGGGACGTGTTGGGATCATTTCCCCGCGCGATAGTCGTTGTATTCGTCTCGGACTGACTCCATGGCGTTGAGCCGGCGCTCCAGCAGCGTCAGTTCCGTATCGGCTGACGCATGGTCGCCCGCGGCGGACCGCACTTCGTCGAGCCGGGCCCGGGTGCGCCCGATCTCTTCGACGAGGCGCTCGCGCGCCTCGTCCTTGGTGAGCAAATCCTGGTCGGTCCAGTCCGAGCGGGCGAGCTGTTCGACCCGCTCCACGTCGTCGCCGGCGGGAGTCACGCTGCCCGCGGGAAGTTGTAGAACGCGCGGGCATTGAGTTCGACGATCTTGTGGGCTTCGTCGTCGGGAACGTCCTTGAGCGCCTGGGCGGCCCGGTCACGGCTCTGCGGCCAGTACGAATCCGAGTGCGGGTAGTCACATTCCCAGGTGATCTGGTCGACCCCGATGTGGTCGCGGACCGCCATGCCGAAGTCGTCCTCGATGAAACAACCGTGAAAGTGCTTCTTCCACAGGTAGCTCGGCGGATGGTCCTGGTTGACGTTGTTGTAGAAGCGGTGCTTGCGCCACACACTGTCGGCGCGCTCCAAGATGTAGGGAATCCAACCGACGCCGCCCTCACTCAAGCCGATCTTCAGCTTGGGATGCCGGTAGAGCGTGTGGCTGAACAACCAGTCGGTCAACGCGGTCATCGACATGGTGCCCATCAGCGTCACGAACACCGCGAACGGGGCATCCGGAGCGATCGGCGGCGGGAAACCACCGGAACCGAAGTGCTGAGCCAGCACCAGACCGGTGTCCTCCATCGCCGAGAGCAGCGGATCCCAGTGATCGGAATGCACCGACGGCAATCCCAGCTTGTCGGGCAGGTCGGGAAAGGTCACACACTTGGCGCCCTTGGCCGCGACGCGATGGATCTCGGCCACACTGGCCTCGACGTCCCAGAACGGCAACATGGCCACCGGGATGAACCGGTCGGGCGCCGTGGCGGCCCACTCGTCGAGGTGAAAGTCGTTCCACGCAGCCGAACACAGCCGGGCCAGTTCCTTGTCCTCACCCTCAGCGAACACCGCACCGGCGAACCGCGGGAAGGACGGGAAGCAGGTCATCGCCTGCACGCCGTCGATGTCCATGTCGGCGACCCGCGCCTTGGGGTCATAGCAGCCGGGAATCATGTCGTCGTAGCGCACCGGTTCGACGCCGTACTCCTCAGGCTTCTTGCCCGCCACCGCGTTGAGCCCGATATAAGGGTAGATCCGGCCCTCGTACTCCCAGACCTGACACATCTGCCCGTTATCGGGGCGCTCCCACTCGATGATCTTCGGACCAACGTCCAAGTACTTCGTCGGGAGCCGGTCGCTCCACACCTTCGGATGTTCGATCAGGTGATCATCAACCGAGATCAACTCCATCCAGGGCTGCAACGGCACTGGGGCCTCCTCAGGGGCTTCGGGCTGTGAGCAGAAACAGAAAAACATTTAGTTATTTAATGTGAGTCTAATCACCCACCTGTGACGCGGGCAAGCAGACTCAGTAGTTGGCGCCTAGGGCAAACTCAGTTGAGCTTGGTCAGGTTTGCTAACCGGTCCCAGTGTTGGGCGGGTGCACCGAAAATCACCTCGTCGGTTCGGGCCCGCCGAAAATAGAGATGCGCCGAGTCTTCCCACGTGAAACCAATGCCCCCGTGGATCTGCACATTGGCGCGCACGGCATTTCGCAGCGATTCCGAGCACACCGCCTTCGCCATGCTGGCGCGCCACTGCGCCTCGCCGGCGATCGCAGCATCCTCAGAGTCGAACGCCTGAAGCGCGGCGTGCGACGCCGACCGTGCCCACTCCAGATCAACGAGCATGTCCGCACACTTGTGCTTGATGGCCTGGAAGCTGCCGATGGGACGGCCGAATTGTTCGCGCGTGCGGGCATAGGCGGTGGCAAGTTCGAGGACCCGTTCGCAGGCGCCGACCTGTTCGGCCGACAGCACCGCCAGCGCGACGTCGACGTTGCGCTGGACGAGGTCGTCGACGGGGCCGTCGCCAGACAGGCGCATCGCGGCCGCCCCGGTCAGGGTGATGGTGGCCATCGGCCGGGTCCCGTCGAGCACTCGTTCGGCTTCCACGTCGACGCTGTCGATCTTCGGGTCGAGCAGGAACACCGCAGGCTCGCCGTCGTCTGCTGCGGCGACCACCACGAGGTCATCGGCGGCGGTGCCGCCCAAGACGTGGCGCACGGTGCCGTCGACGCTCCAGTCGTCGCCGCGACGCGTGGCGCGCAGCGTCACCGCGGATCGGCGCCACAATCCGCCGTCGCCGGTGAGGGCTGCGGCCGCGGTGCGCCGGCCTTCGATGAGCTGCGCCAGCCGCTTCTCGGCATCGGGGTAGCGGTCGGCCAGGTCGAGTAGCAGGCCGGTCGCCAGCACCGTGGAGCCGAGGAACGGCACCGGCGCCAGTGCCCGGCCGAGTTCATGGGCGACCACGCCCAGCGCGGACGCGCCGTAGCCGGCGCCGCCGAGGTGCTCGGGCAGCGCGATGGCTGCCACCCCGACCTGGTTGCACAGCACGTCCCAGAGGGCGGTGTCGAAACCGGAGGCGGCATCGCCCTCTCCGTAGGCGACGGCCCGGACCCGTTCCTCCGGCGCGATCCGCTCACAGGCGGAGCGCACAGACTGCGCGAGTTCCTGACGTTCGTCGGGCGCCAAGGCCGTCATGAGGTTCCTCCTGCGATCTGACGGGCCAACTCGGACTTGGCGACCTTGCCGAGCCCCGTCAGCGGGAATTCGTCCACGACGACGAGCCGCTCAGGCCACTTCTGCTTCATGAGTCCACGCTCATCGAGGAATGTGCACAGCTCGTCGAGGGTGACGTCGCGGTGGCGGGGCGAACGTCGCACCACCGCACACACCAATTCACCGCGCAGCTCGTCGGGCTGGCCGAGCACGGCGATCTCGTCGACGAGGGGATGGGCCAGCAGCTCGTTCTCCAGCTCGTCCGGCGCGACGTTCTCACCCTTCCGGATGATCAGGTCCTTGGTCCGGCCGGTGACCACGATGCGCCCGTCGGGACGTAGGTGGCCTCGGTCGCCGCTGCGGAACCACCCGTCCTCGGTGCGCGCGTGCTGCCACTGCTCACGATCGGTGTATCCCGGGGTCAGGTTCTCGCCGCGCAGTTCGATCTCGCCGCCGGCACTGATCCGCACCTCCGATCCAGGGATCGGACGGCCCGCGCTGTTGGCGAGTTGTTCTTCGCTGTCGGTGAATTCGCTGACACAGATCATCGGTGCCTCGGTCATGCCGTAGGCGTGCACGACTGGCACGCGCAGGTGTTCACGCACCTGGCGATGCACCTCCGGCGGGCATGCGGCGCCTCCGCCGATCAGCATCCGCAGCGAGGGCATCAGCAAATCTGCTGTGGGGGCACTCATTTGGGCCGTGTTCAGCATCTGATAGAACGCCGTGCTGGCACCGGTGACCGTCACCTCGTGCTCCGCGATCAGCCGGGGCAGATTCTCGGCGGTGACCTTCGGGACAAGCAGCACAGGGAAATCGCCGAGCAGCGCGCAGGCGAGGTAGACCATGCCGCCCACGTGCGCGATGGGGAAGGCGATCGTGCCGAGTTCCTTCGGATGGCTGCCTACCCCGAGGTGGGAGACGTACCCGCGGGCGGCGCTGAGCAACGTGGCGTCAGTGTGGCGCACGCCTTTCGGGCGACCGGTGGTGCCGGAGGTGAAGTACACCCAGCGCGGGTCGGTCGGGGCTGGCCCGTCGAACTCCGGGTGCGCTGTCGCGGTCACGGTTTCGAGCCTGGCGAGGAGGTCGGGTGGCACCGTGACGGTCGGCATTTGCGGCGCATCGCTCGCCGTCGACTCGTCGACCAGCAGGATGTCGGCGTTCGCGACCTCCACAGCCGAACGGACCTCTCGTAGCCGGTAGAGGTGGAGCACCGGCGCCTGGACGACGGGCATCCGAGCCAGACCCAGCATCACAATTGCCGCATTGACGGTTGCCGGCATCTGCCAGGCAACCGTCATGCCCGGCCGTATACCGGCATCCCACAGCCATTGCGCTGCGGCCGACGTCAATGCGGCGACGTCTGACACCGTCAAACTGTGGCCCTCTACGTCACGTAGCAGCGGACGTTGCGGCCTGTCGGCGGCGCACTCGTCGAGCAGCCCGGCGATGGTGCCAGCAGTCACTGAGCACCTCCCGTTCTGCCCACACAATCTAAACATTTAACCAATTGAGCGACCCCAGCTTCAGCTGTTCGTCGTTGCCGATCACGACAGCCGAATAGTCAAGCCGAACACGCGGACACGCTGTTGTCAGCCCAACCGCTTGCCCGGCGTGAACCTGACCCGCAGCTTACGCACGGCGTACACCTCACCTGCGTCTTCGAAGAGTTCGGGTTCCGCCGCTAGCTCGAAGTCGGGCAGTCGCTTCAGGATCTGGGTCATCATCACCTCGAACATCATCTTGGCGTAATGGGACCCGAGGCAGCGGTGCATGCCGACCCCGAATGCCATCTGCTTCTTGGCATTCGGGCGCGACAGGTCCAGTTTGTCGGGATCCTCGAACACGGCCGGGTCTCGGTTGGCCGCGGCCCACATCAGGATCGCGCGGTCGCCCTGACAAAGTGGCTGGCCGTGGAACTCGGCGTCGCGAGACACCGTGCGCGCGAGGCCGAGGGTCGGCGTATACAGCCGCAGCAGCTCGTCGGTGCCCTTCTTGATCAGGCCCGGATCATCGATGAACTGCTGCCGCAGGTCGGTGTCGCGGCACAGGCGGGCAAGCACGTTGCCGGTGAACCCGCTGGTGGTGTCCATGCCCCCGAGCATCATCAGCACCGTGTACATGGTGATCTGCCCGTCGTCGAGCGGCTTGCCGTTCAGCGTGCCACGCAGGATGTCGCTGAACAGGTCGTCGCCCAGCCCCTCCGCCCGGCGCTCCTCCATGTGCTTGACGATTTCACCGAACATCTCCATGCCGGCGATCCCGGCCTTCTCCGGGTCGTGGGCGCGGTCGTGCACGGTGCTGTGCACCCAGCGCACCCAATCCATGTGCCGCGACTCGTCGAACTTCAGCAGCCGCAGGATGAGTCGCGCCGGTAGTGGTGTGGTGAGCTCGCCGACGAGGTCGCATTCGCCGCGCTCGATGAACGCGTCGATGGCCTCGTTGGTCATCTCGATGGCGCTCTCGCGAAACCGCTCCGCCGAACCCGGCGAGAACCGCCGCAGAGTGACCTCGCGCAGCTCCTGGGTCTCAGGCGGGTCTGACTCGATCGGCAGGATCGGTAGAGGCATCTCGCTGGCCGGCACGCCGACTGACGGGAAGGAGTTGAAGAGGGCGTCGTCGCGGGCGGCTTCGAACACCGACGCGTAGTCGACCAGCGCCCAGAAGCCCTCGTAGTGGTCGGAATGAGCTACAGGGCAACCTGATTCGCGCATTTTGCGGAAGGTGCCGTGCGGATCCTCGCGAAACTCAGCCGAGTGGTGGTCGAGATCCACCTCGGCGCGGGGACGCGAGTCGGCCTGAGTGTCGGTCATCTGCTGTGAACCCCTTCGTCGATTACTTGGAGAGGATGGCGACGGCGGCGGTTCCGGGCGCCCCGTACAGCTGAGCGAGCCCGACCCGCGGATCATTGGGTACCTGGCGGTCACCGGCGGTACCGCGCAGCTGCTGCACGAGCTCGTAGACCTGGCGCAGTCCCGAGGCCCCAACCGGTTCACCATTGGCGATGAGTCCACCATCGGTGTTGATCGGCAGCCGCCCGCCGATCTTGGTGGCCCCGTCGGCGAGCAGTGCCTCCTGCTCACCGTCCTTGCAGAGCCCGGTCTCGGCCATGTGGATGACCTCCGACCCGGAGTCGGTGTCCTGCAACTGTGCGACGTCGACGTCGTCGGGGCCGATGCCGGCCAATTCGTAGGCGGCCTGCGCGGCCTCGGCCGTGGTGCCGGGCCTGATCGGCAGTTCGATCGACGTCCGCAGCAGTTCGTAGGCGCCCTCGCGTCGACTCCGAAGCGCGGTCGAGCGCAGGTAGATCGGGGTATCGGTGTACTGCTTGGCCTTGTCGGCACGGCACACCACCACGGCGGCGGCCCCTTCGTTGGGATTGCAGTACATGTACTGACGCAGCGGCGCGTTCACAACGGGAGAGCTCAGAATCGCGTCGATACTCATGGGCTTGCGGCGCCAGGCATGCGGCGCGAGTTCGCCGTTCTCCATGTTCTTGGCCGCGACGCGGGCCAGTGTCTCCTCGCTGATGCCGTGGTCGTGCATGTACCGCATGATCTTGGTGCCGAAGTAGTGCGTCGTGAGGAACATGCCCTGATCGCCGTACCACTGCGGCAATCCCGAGACCGACGGGTCGGCTCCGAACGCGCCGCGCGGGTGCTTGTCGAGCCCGACGCCGACGGCGATGTCGGCCTCGCCGAGCTGAACGTCACGGGCGGCCAGGGTCAGCAGCGAGTTGCCGGTAGCGCAGCCGCTCAGCGTCGCCCGTGCCGGGATTCCGGTCATCCCCGCCAGCCCGGTCACGGCCTCCGGGTTCGCCACCTCGAGGCTGCCCGCATACAGGCTGCCTACGTCCGACCACGGGACGCCGGCGTCGCGCAACGCCCGGCTGATCGCCACGGCACCCATTTCCAGCGCCGACCGATCCTCGTACCGTCCGAAGGGGTGGAGTCCGACGCCGATGATGGCGATCTCGGGCGTGCTGGTCATTGCGTTCCTTTCGGCAGGCGTCATGTCGTTCCCACCGTCGGCAGGAGTGCGCGTTGACTTGGATGCCTGTAAGCCTATAACTATATAGCTGATTCTGTGACCGGGGTCTAGGATCGCCGTACTCGGAGTAGTGAAGGCAGGGCGTTGAGCATTTCGTTGTTGTTGGAGATGGCGGTCTCGGGCGACCCCGGTCGGGCTGCGTTGGTGGACGGGGACACCCGACTGACGATCGGAGAACTCAGCGCGCTGGCCGATGGCGGTGCGGGGGTGATCGCGGCGTCGGGCGCCGCGCACGTGGTGTACGTCGGCCTGGGCGGCGCGATGCAGCCGCTGCTGATCTTCGCTTCGGCGCGCGCCGCACGCGCGTACACCCCGCTCAATTACCGGTTGAGCACCGACGGTGTCCAGGAGTTGATCGAACGACTACCCGATCCGCTAGTGATCGTCGACAAGCGCTATCGCGACGCCGTCGGCGATGCCGCTGACCGCGTGATCGAGTCCGAGGAGTTCCTCGAGGCGGCGCGCACCGCGGAACCGGCAGCGGAGTTCGCCGACCCCGACGCCGTGGCGATCGTGCTGTTCACCTCGGGCACGACGTCGAAGCCGAAGGCGGTCGAGCTGTCGCACACCAACCTCACCAGCTATATCACCGGCACCGTCGAGTTCGGTTCGGCCGATCCCGACGACGCGGCGCTGATCTGCGTGCCGCCGTACCACATCGCCGGCGTCAACGCGGCGATGTCGAATCTGTACGCCGGCCGCAAGATGGTGTACCTGCCGAACTTCGACGCCCGCGAATGGGTGCGCCTCGTCGCCGACGAGCGGGTGACCACCGCCACCGTGGTGCCGACCATGCTGGACCGCATCGTGACCGCGCTGGAGCAGGAGCCGACCGACCTGCCGACGTTGCGCAACCTGGCCTACGGCGGCTCGAAGGTCGGACTCCCGTTGGTGCGCAAGGCGCTCGACCTGTTGCCGAACGTCAGTTTCGTCAACGCCTATGGCCTGACCGAGACCAGTTCGACCATTGCGGTGTTGACGCCTGACGACCATCGCGACGCGCACGGCAACCCCGACGAGACGATCGCGAAGCGGCTCGGTTCGGTGGGCCAGCCGGTGCCCGGCATCGAGGTGCAGATCCGTGACGAGCACGGCAAGGTGCTCGGAGCGGGGGAGTCGGGCGAACTGTTCGTGCGCGGTGAGCAGGTCTCTGGAAAGTACACCGGGATCGGGTCCGTCTTGGACGACGAGGGCTGGTTCCCGACGAGGGACATCGCCACGCTCGACGAAGCCGGGTATCTGTTCATCAGCGGGCGCTCCGACGACACGATCATTCGCGGCGGCGAGAACATCGCGCCTGCCGAGCTGGAGGACGTGCTCATCGAGCACCCCGACGTGCACGCAGTGGCCGTCGTCGGGGTAGAAGATCCGAATTGGGGGCAGGCTATCGTCGCCGTCGTGGTGCCTGCCACGGGCGTCGACCCCGATCCCGACGAACTGCGCGAGCACGTACGGAAGTTCCTGCGGGGTTCGCGCACTCCCGACCGGGTCGTCTTCCGTGACGAGTTGCCGACCAACGCCACCGGCAAGCTGCTTCGTCGCGAGATCGTTGCGGATCTTCGCGACGCGAACGTTGAAAGGTAAAGGAACGTAACATGATCAAGAATGGAACCCGCCTGCAGAGTCAGGTGTGCGACACGCAGGTGATCGTCGTCAAGGCGGCCGAGAGCCTCGACGACCTGCGCTGCGGTGGCTTGCCGATGCTGCCGCTGGACGCCGATCGGCCCGCGGACGCGCAGCTGGATCCGGCGTTCGCCGACGGCAATGCGATGGGTAAGCGCTACGTCGACGCGACCGATGCCGAAGTCCTCGTCACGAAGGCGGGGGCGGGGACTCTGAGTGTCGGTGCCACCGCGCTGGCACTCAAGGAGGCCAAGCCGCTACCGGCCAGCGACTGAGGCGGCCCGCAGGCTGACCAACTGCTGCCGGCACTGGGAATTGCGCGGAATCCCGGTTCTTCGACATCGAGGACACCGAGGGTTGTCCTGTCCCGCCGCCGCCCACCTCGGAGATCTGGAGGGCAACGGCGGTTCTGGTTGGCCGAGGAATAGGTGACCTACCGACCTAGGGGGTGTCGCCGGACCGCTCGACGAGCGATTGGAGCTCGCGACGGACGATCTTGCCGGTGCTACTGCGGGGGAGTGCGTCGAGCACTGTGATCGTGCGCGGCACCTTATAATTGGCGAGGTTATCCCGGACGTGGGCATGTCGATCAACTCAACATCTCGGTGAAGCTCATCTGTAGTCCGCGCAAAGAAAGGAAGTGTTCGTGAGAGGTGGACCGTCGATCAAGCACCTCGACGACGTACCGGCTGAGGAGATGCTGCGCTACGAGTTCGCGGATGGTCACACGGCGTCGATCTGGGAGAAGTGGATCGAGCTGACACCGCGCTACTTCGCGTTCTGGAACAAGTGGGATCCGGGTGCAATCTCCTCGCAGCACGGCCACACCGGCGATCACAGCAACTTCATCCTGGCCGGTGAGATTCGTTGTGGCGACATCGTCGCCCGCGCCGGCACGCACATCATGCTGGAGTGGGGTGACGTTTTCGGCCCGTGGGAGGCCGGCCCGCAGGGCTGCGAGCTGTACGGGTTCATCGCCGGCGAGGGCCAGCCGTTCGGCGGTGACACATCCGCCTACGAAGCGCTCCTCCAGGAGCGTGGGGCCCGACCGGTCCCGCTACCGATGCCCAAACGTCTGCCGCCGTGGATTCTTGCCAAACTCGGCAACGGATTCACTTCGTCGGTCACCCAGTGGAGTACGTCGGACTGAGGTCGTCAAACCAACCGCGGAATAGCTTGTATTGGGCTACAAGCTATTCCGCGGCAGAAGTTGATCACTGATTCATGCGTTCGCCAGCGCGGGGGGCTTGACCGCCTCCGGATCGGGGTTGGCCAGCGGGAGTCCCATGAAGCGGCGGGCGTTGTCACCCATGAAGTCGTAAGTGCGGCGAACGTCCATGCCTTCGGCGTACTTGAAGTAGCCCTTGGGGGTGGCGAGGCCTTCGGGGTGGGGCCAGTCCGAGCCGAACATGACCTTGTCCCATCCGACGGTCTCGACGACGTCGGCGACCGAGCCCTCCCAGAACGGGCTGACCCAGCAGTTACGGCGGAACACCACGTGCGGATGCTCTTCGAAGTTCTGCGGCATCTTCTTGTAGGTCATCTCCAGATCATCGAACAGCGGCTTGATCCAAGCACTTCCGTTCTCCACGCTGGCGATGCGCAGCTTCGGGAACCGGGTGAGCGTGCCGTGGCAGATCAGGCTGGTCAGCATGTCGGCGATCTCGCGATGGCCCAGCGCGGTCCACTTGAACGCCGACATCTCGAAGGCGCTGCTGGTGTCGGCGGGTTCCCACTTCTCGATGTACTCCTGCAGCGGGGGTTGGCTGGCATGCAGCACGATCGGCAGCCCGGCCGCCTCGACGTCGCGCCAGAACGGGTCGAACTCCGGCAGCGCGGGGGAGCGCCAACCCTTGTACCCCTTGACCGGTGCGGGCTTGATCAACGCGACCTTGGCGCCGTTCTCGAGAATGTATTCGAGTTCGCGGCGGCCCTCCTCGACGATGCCCAGGTTGATCACCGGTGTCGAGTAGATCCGGTTCTCGTGGTTGAACCCCCAGTGCTCGTGCATCCACTGATTCAGTGAATGGATGATCGCCGCGGTCAGTTCAGGGTCCTCGGCCGAGGAGTGTTCGACCAGGTTGGCCAGGGTGGGGTAGTTGATACACGCTTCGACGCCTTGGCCATTGAGTTCGGCGATGCGGTCCTCGGGGTTGCGCGCCCCTGGCGGGCAGTCGATGCCCCGGCCGGACATCTCGCGCATCGTCAATCCCTCAGGGTTCTGGCCGGAGTAGAACTTTTCGTGCGCACCGGGCGCAGCGACCCGCTCGAAGGTCGGGTTCGGCATGTAATCGGTGATCTTGTTCAAGATCGCGATCCGGGTATGCCGGCCTATCTGGACGAACTGCACGGATTTCTTGTACTTCTCCGGCAGGAACTTCAGCAGTGCATCCGGGGTCTCGTACATGTGCTGATCGGCGTCGAAGATCGGTGCGTCGGTGAACTGGGTCATCGTTGTGCCTCTCGCTGCTCTACATCGGGCTTGCGTATGAGCCTGGCGCAACTTGACGGTTGTGTCAAGTATTGCCGTGAAGAAGTTCGATAGCTGTCTTCAAGTGCAGTTATTGCGCTTGACGATGTTGTCATATAGCGTCGCCACATGACGGTCGCCTCAAGTGCTCCTGACGCGTCGCCACAGGACGCCACCCGCGGTGAGCGGACCCGCGCGGCAATCCTGAAGGCAAGCCGTCGACTTTTTCTCGAGCGCGGATATGCCGGCACGCCCATCAACGCAATCACCGAGGCTTGCGGTATCTCGCGCGCGGGCTTCTACACGTACTTCAAGGACAAGCGCGAGATCTTCAACGTCCTCGGCCAGACGGCGTATCACGACGTCCTGGCTGTCATCGCCGAATGGGCGGAGGCGGAGGCGCCGTTGAGTCCCGCCGACATTCGGGTGTGGGTGGGCCACTACTTCGACTACATGGATCATCACGGTGCGTTCGTGCTGGCGTCGGCGCACTCCGCCCCTGACGACGATGCGTTTCGAAACTCGCGCAATCGCATGGTGACTCGCGCGTCGTGGAAGTTGGGACAGGCTATCTCCAGGGCCGGCGCCCACTCACCGGACGTCATCGGCGTTGCGGTGATGGGCTTGCTCGACCGGGCCTGGCACACGGTGAATCGGCAGACCGTTGCCGTCGACCGCGACGAAATGATCGCGGTGGTCGCCGAAATGATTACGGCGATGGCGGTTCTCGGCGCGTCGGGATCAGCCGTCTAACCACCGACCGGTGTGGGTAACCGTGGAACCGTAGACGACGCCGGTCCAGCCTCGCGCCGGCTCATTCGGACACCGAAGGAGCACCACATGTCAGGCTTCGATACGAGCCAGCCGATCGCCGACGAGAAGTCGCTCAAGGATATCGACCCCGCCGACAAACGAGGCGCGGCCGCCGCCAGCGACCCCGAATCTGCCGAGTCGGACCAACTCGGCGACGCCACACCGGGCCCTCGCTGACGGGCAAACCCCAGAAGCTCTACGGGTCAAGACCTCCCAGGCGTCGAATGTCACCGAGGTGATGATGGCATTCATGCCAGGCGCTGCGCGCGACGAGCGCAACTGAGATCTCCCGACCGTCGAGCGTCACCGGGTGGTCGGCGGAATCGTCGTCCAACGCAATTAGCGCATCGGCGAGCCGTTGGATCCGTCGCTCGAACTGCGCGAGCAGTTCATGCGGATCGGCGTCGTTGTAGGCGGACTGGGCGACTGACTCGTCCGGGTCCACCGCTGGTATCAGCGGATTGTTTTCGGACAGCGCACACTCGATGAGCCAGCGGTGGAACGCCATCGACTCCCGTAGGTGCCCCAGGTACTCCAGCGGGGACCATACCGTGGCTGCCGGTCTGCGCCGAAGCTCATCACCAGAGATGGCAAGGACGCTGGCGCCGATCGCCTGGGACATCGGTGACAACTCCGTGGCGACGTCCGACGGTAGCGTCTCGGACTGATCGAAACCGCACTCGCGACAGATCTGCTCCATAACCGGATCCTTGGATCAGCTGGCCAGTGCGCTGCCGGTTTTCGCGGTCCACTTTCCGTAGGGGATGTGGTCGGGGATCTCCCAGAAGCTGCGCACGGAGCTGGTGCCGTCGGCGTTGACTCGCCACACATCGACGCTGGGGATGACGAGTGCCTCGCCCCGGTAGGTGCCTTCGTTGTGGCACACGACGACGGCCTCGGATCCGCCGAGGATGATCTGCTCGATGCGAACGGCCGGGTGATTCGGCCCGGTGCGATCCCACAATTCGGCGGCCAGTTCCCAGCCCCGTTTGACCGGTGTTCCGACCGGGTCCTCGAGCGTCGGTTCGCCTGGCGCGGCGTCCTTCCAGTGCTGCAGCCAGCCCTGCTTGTCCTGGTCGTTCCACAATTCATACCAGCGCCGGATGAAGTGCTCGAGATCGGCTCCTGTGATCGTCATTGAAAGTCATGCCTTTCTGGGAGGTTGGGTGTCAAGCACATGTGGCTCAAGGCGTTTGGTGCGATGGATTGAGTAGTTGCGGCAGGACCTGAGTTGCACGGTGACGGTGTCCATTCGGCAATCGCACGAGCGGTTGAGTGGGAAACCGCGCTCTTGAACGTCTCGGCCGGGCCCTCGAAACCGTACATCGGCATCTTCTCGTCGAGTGGGCGGCATCGACGATCGCTGTGCATCGGCCGTCGACCGGGCTTCCGGCCTGTCTCGAGAATGGCTTTCCCAATAATCGGGGCATTGTCTGGGAACACCATTCCCGCTAGTGCCCCACACCAATCGGTGGGGGCTGCACCGCGGGGGCGGACAGCCCCGTCAGGATCAGCGCGACGACCTGGTTGCGCACCTCGTCGAAATCGGTGTCGAGCCGCCCGCGGATGCGGGCTTCGAGGTGACGGACGGCGACCGCGTGGATGGCGAAGGAATCGAGTTCGGGGCGCGCGTTGGGCAGGCTGCCGTCGGCCAGGCCGGCGGCCAACGCCGCGGCCAGCGGCTCGCGGTGCCGCGCGTACGTCGCCTCCAATGCCGCTGCGATACCCGGCGCTCCCGTGACCTCCGTGGACATGAACGCCAAGGCATCGCGGAATCGTGCCTCCTGCCAGCCGATGCTCAGATAGTCCTCGATCCAGGCGGTGATTGCCGCTGCTGGCGTGTCGGCGGCAGCGACCGCTTTGCGCAGGTCAGCCAAGATCAGCTCGCCGGCCCACTCCTGCATCGCGATGATCAGGTCGTCCTTGGAGGCGAAGTGCCGGTAGAAGATCCGCCGGTTGACCCCGGCGGCTCGAAGGATGTTCTCGATCGACGTCGTTCCGGTGCTCGAGCCATGACTGATCAACCGGTATGCCGCCCGCAGGATCGCATCCCGTTCCGATTGGTGACCGTCGTCGCTCATGGGGCGGCTCCATTCCCTGGGAATACATTTCCCAAAGTAGCATCATCATTGTTTGGGAACGCCATTCCCGCTAGGGTCGAGAAATAGTGCCGATGGCGTATCCCAATCGATGAAGGAGCAATCGTGAATGGTCTACCCAGCATGCAGCCGACCGGGTGGTTCCAGGTCGCGTGGAGTGCCGACCTGGCCGAGGGCGACGTCATCCCGTTGCGCTACTTCGGCGTCGAACTCGTCGCCTTTCGAGACCTGCAGGGGGCGGTGCACGTACTCAATGCCCACTGCCAGCATCTCGGCGCCAACCTGTCCAAGGGTGGCTGCGTCGTCGAGGACGGTATCCAGTGTCCGTTCCATGGCTGGGTGTGGAACGGGGAGGGCCGCAACGTGCGGATCCCCTACGAGAACCGGCCCAATCGAGGTCGCAAGGTTCGGTCCTGGCCGGTCACCGAACTCAACGAGTCCATCTACATCTGGCACGACGCCGCCGGGCGCGCTCCGATGTGGGAGGTGCCCGACGGACTGCGGGTGCTCGGGGAACACATTCACGATCGGGACTACTTCCCAGTCGGCCCGGAAGCCCGGCTCAAATTCGCCGGAATCCACGTGCATCCGCAAGTCATCGCCGAGAACGCCGTCGATCCGCATCACTTCCGGTTCGTGCACAAGACCCCGATCAGTCCGGTCGTGCTACGGGAGGATACCGACGACGTGACGTGGTCGGCGAAGGTGGGTTTCGGCCGACGGTGGAGTGAGGGCGTCGACCGGCCGGGCGGGACGACCAACACCTTGGAGATCTACTGGTCGGGCCTCGGTATATCGTTCAACGGCGAGCACACCCGCGAGGGCTTTCGCGTCATCGCCATCTGCGCCACTCCCGTCGACGACGACACATCAGACATATTCTCCACGTACTGGATTGACGAGGCCAACGGCAATTACGACGAGCGCCTGACGGTTGCGCAAGCCGCGTTGCCGGACGACATCGCGATTTGGGACAGTCAGGTCTACATGGATCCGCCGGGCCTGACCGCCTCCGAAGCCGCAGGGTTCCGGCAATTGCGCCGTTGGGCGCGTGGCTTTTATCCCGACGCGGAGCCTGCTGAGGCGAAACTCGCGCCATCCGGCGCCCACTGACTAAGCTCAAACACCCAGTGCCAGTGCCGAATTGGACACTCACAGTGGCCGACGTCGTCGCCGAGACCGCCGACGCTGTCACCATCGTGTTCGACCCACCCAATGGTTGCGATGTCGGTTACCGGCCTGGCCAGTTCCTGACGTTGCGAGTGCCGAGCGAGCGGACGGGGTTCGTCGCCCGTTGCTATTCTTTGTGCAGCTCGCCGGACACCGACAAGCGGCTGGCTGTGACGGTGAAGCGTACCGCTGCGGGGTATGCCTCGAATTGGTTGTGCGACAACGCCCGTCCAGGTGATGAGTTCGAATGCTTGCCTCCGGCCGGCATTTTCAGTCCCGACGACTTGGACAAGGATCTACTGCTGCTTGCCGGCGGCAGCGGCATCACCCCCATGATGTCCATCACCAAGTCCGTGTTGGCCCAGGGGCGCGGGCGAGTGGTGCTCATCTACGCCAACAGGGACCCTGATGCCATCATCTTCGCCGCGGCGCTGCGCGAACTCGTTGCGGAGCATTCTGATCGGCTGACAGTCATCCATTGGCTGGAGAGTGTGCAGGGCCTGCCCAATGACGCGACCCTGACACCGCTCCTCGCACCATTCGTGGACCATGACGTTTTCATCTGCGGCCCAGCACCATTCATGAAGAGCGCGCGCAGTGCGATCGAAAGTCTGGGAACACCGCGCACCCGGATCCACATTGAGAACTTTGTTTCACTGTCCGGGGATCCGTTCGTCGACAGGCCGCTGAGTGTCGATCAAATCGGCGATTCTGCCGATGACCAGCTGACCGCCGAGGTGGTCGTCGAGCTGAACGGTTCGACCCACACGCTGACATGGACACCGAAAGACACCTTGATCGACCTGCTCGTCGACCAGGGGATCGAAGCGCCCTACTCCTGCCGTGAAGGTGATTGCGGCACATGCCAATGCGTTCTGATCGACGGGAAGGTCGAGATGGATACCCACGGCGTGCTCGACGATGACGACATCGCGGACGGCATTGTGCTGGGATGCCAAGCCCGACCATCCTCTGAGCGCATCAGGATTGAATTCTGATGCCGGTCGACCCCGATAACCGCCGGCGACACAGGACGCCGTCGACGAGGATCGTCGCCAGCGCGGGATCCGCTGCAGCGCAGGCCCGTCGTCAGACGTCGAGCGACGAAGCCGCCATCTCGAGTTGGATCACCCAGCACATGGGTGCGCGCGTCCTAACCGTCACGCGTCAGGCGCGATGGCGCTACGCCTGGTTGGTCGATGCCGAGCGCGACGGCGAGGAATTGCCGTTGGTCGTTCGTGGTGAGCGCGGCGCCGGGATACCCATGCAGTTCCCGTTGCGTCACGAGATGTCACTGCAGCGGGTGATGTCCGAGCAGGGCATTCCGGTCCCCACGGTGTACGGATGGATCGATGAGCTGCCCGCCTACGTAATGCACCGCGTCGACGGCCAACCCGGACTCGAGGGCCTCACCACCGATCAGCGCGACCTCCTGATGCGCGACTACATGGGGCAGCTCGCGAGGCTTCACCGCCTGCCGCTGAAGCCGTTCCTCGAAGCAGGTATCCAGCGGGCCGCGACTCCGGCCGGGATCGGGAGCTACGGCATCGGCCGCTTCGAGGCCGTGTGGCGGGCAGGCAAGAATGCGCCCAACCCGCTGCTGGAGTTCGTCCTGGGTTGGCTGAAGCGAAATCCTGTGGACACCAAGGGGCGTGAGTCGGCCATCGTGTGGGACTCGGGTCAGTTGCACCAGAAGGACGGACAGCTGCGGGCGATCCTCGACGTCGAGGCCGGTCACATCGGCGACCCGATGATGGACCTGGCCGCGCCGAGGATGCGGGACACCGTTCTGCACTTCGGAGACTTCGAGAAGCTGTATCAGGAATACGAGCGGGCCGGCGGCTTCCCCGTCGACATGGACGCAATTCAGTTGCACCACATCGCCTTTACCCTTACCAACGAACTCGCCTTCCGGAACTCGCTGAACGATCCGCTGCCCGAGTCGGACTACATGACCAACCTGCACTGGTGCAGCGAGACGAACTTGCACGCCATCGAGGCGCTGGGGGAGCGCCTCGGCCTCGAGCTCGAACCGCCGGAGCTCCCCGCGGCGACGGTGACACGGGCCGCTACTGCGCACGATCAACTCGTCGGGATGCTGCGCGGAATCGACACCGACGACGAGTACATCCGGTACCGGTTACGCGGCGCGTTCCGCCTCGCCCGCCACGTGCAGCGGGAAGACGAAGTCGGCGTGGAGTTCACCAACTCCGATCTCGATGACCTCGTCCCGGTGCTCGGCCATCGACCGGCGACGTGGCAGGAAGGTGATGCGGCGCTGGAGCAGTTCGTGCTGGCAGACGGCGGTCGGCACGACGAGCAGCTGTGTCAGTTGTTCTATCGCCGCCAGATCCGGCACAAGAACACGCTCGGCCCACCGGGGTCGGCGATGGTCGCCCACCACACGTGTCAGCCGTTTCCTGCACGCGTGTGACGACTCCGCCCGAGGTCACGGGTGCAGCGAAGTAGTTCGATTGGCCTCCGCCGGTCGGCCGGGTGATCTGATATTCGCTGTACTCCGTCCCTCCCCGGCGTCGATCAGGCTGCGACGGCGTCCTTCTCGGCAGCCAGGGACTGCGTCGGGGTCGACGGCATGACCATCTTGAACCCGACCCAGGCGTACGCGACCGACAGAACCGCTGACACCGTGGCGCACAGGTTGATGATGAGCAGCGAGGTGGTGGAGCTCATGGCCAAGCCGATCGGGACGATCGTGGTCACGCCAACGCCGATGATGAAGCTCGGCACGAGGAGCACGAGGTAGGCGGGGCGCCCACGCACCAGCGCGGTCTTCCTGGCGGCATGGACCAGCAGGGACACCATGAAGATGGCGGCGGTGTTGGAGAAGGCCATCCAGAGGGGGTATCCCCAGACCGCGATGGGCTGCTGCGATCCGTAGTACTGGTAGAGGCCGAGTTGGAGCATCGGCACCTCGAAGAACAACGTGAAGGGGATGGACAAGGCGAACAGGCCCATCCACCGTTTCATGGCAAGGCCGGTCTCGAGGCGGGTGACCAAGTACAGGATCGCCGGGCCCCAGAAGACGGGGTACATGAACAACACCCACAGTGGGATGGTGCCGCTGAAACCGGTCAGCGAGGTCAGTGCGCCGGACCGGTGATAGGTGATGTCGACCATGTAGTCACCGAGAGGCTCGTAGAACACCGCGGCCAGCGCTCCGAGCGTGATCCAGAACATTTCGGAGCGTCCGGTGGTGCGCCACGTCCTGAGGGCGTAGCCGAAGACCAGCGCTGCCAGGATCACTGTGACGGCCAGCATGGAGACCTGCCACGTCATCGATTTGATCAGTTCCGGTGCCGGATCCTTGGGGATGAGATCCGCCCGCGTAGCCAGTTGATCGACGACGCTCAGCATGTCTGCTCTCCTTTGCTGCACTCGTCGTGGACCACAAGAGTTAGTCACATCAGACAAATATCGCGCAGTTGTTGGGTCTACAACACAAGAGGTAATTTTGTCGGACAGGAGCAATAGCCGGAGGTAAGCTCCTGACTCGTGACCGCGCACCCGGAGGTGAATCGTGCCGGCGCCTGGGGCGCGGACTTACCGCTGAACGAGGACGAAGCGCGAGAACGACTGCTGGCAGCCGCGGAAGCCTGCTATGCCGACCGTGGACCGACCCGCACCCGCATGAGTGACATCGCCAACAAGGCGGACGTCAACCGATCCACGGTCTACTACTACTTCCCGAACAAAGACGCGATTCTCGTTTCCTCGTTCGTTCGTGCCCTTGACGGCGTGCTCGCCGCCGCCGACCATTGCTGGCGTACAGACGAGCCTTTCCTCGATCGTCTGGTCGCGGCGTGTCTTGCCGGAAATGCCGCAGCCCGCACATCGCCGATCATCCGACTACTCATTCACAACGACGAAGCGGCGCACACCTACCATGCGGCCGAGCACTCAGACCTGTGGCGTGACAAGCTCGCCGAAGCGCTCGGTCATCGTATCGCCGGCGCTGCGGCGGCCGGGGAAGTGCGCGATGATCTCTCCCCGGACACGTTGGCCCGTTGGGTGACTCGAATCAACTTCAGCCTCATGTCTGAACCTGCGAATCCAGAGGACGGCGGTGAGGAGGGGATTCTCCGCAATCTGCTCGCAGCATCGCTCACACCGCGGACATCGGCGGTCAAGCGTGCGGGGAAGGCGCGGGATTAGGCCGCGCGCATCTGGTCGATCAGCGCCTCGGCGTCGGCGACGCTGCGCAGCAGATCGTTGAGATGGGTGCACGTGCTGGTGCCGAACAACTCCTGCCGAACCCGGAAGTGCAGTTCGCGCAGTGTCATTCCGGCGATCCGCTCGGCGCTGGCCACTGCGCCCGGGCATTCCTACCAGGGCAGCACTCGCGGAGTGGCGTGTGACTCGAGGATCACTCCGGTGTCGGCGTCGACAGCCGCGGCCAGGGTGTACTCGTGGATGATCGTCTCCACGGCGTCGGTCCGCACATAGGTGTCGCGGAACATGGCGTCGATGCCGATTCGCCCGTCACCGTCGTCGTAGACGTCGATGCGCCGGCGCCGGCGCATGCCGTTCACCGGCAACGGCGGCATCCGGTGCCACGCCCACCGGTCATCACCGCCGTCGAGATCCGGCGCTGCGGGCCCGGTGACCACGGCAAGATCGCCGGTTTCGAAGGAGTTCATCAGCAGGCCGCCGGTGGCAAATCCAGCGCACTGGTCGGCCACCGGTAGGTACCCGGACTGCGCGTAATGCCCCAGCAGGCCTGACGCGGACAGGGCGTGGCCGGAGATCAGTGTCGCCACGGGGACGTCGTCGAGCAGCGTGTAGCGCAGGTCGCGAGCGGCGCGCAGGTCCGGGGCCGCCTTGTCGGCGGCCGCGCGAAAACCGCTCATCGCCGGTGCGCCGGAGAGGTGTGACACCGCATCGACCGGCGGTGTGACTTCGACGTGCCGGACGACGCGGGCGACCAGTTCGATGGTGGCCGACAAACCGGCCTCGCCGAGCACGGTAGCGGTGCCGTCGGGCGCCGTCCGAAGGTCCCTGGCGCGACCGTTGAGGTGCACGGGGTCTAAAGTGCCGTCGTCCCGGGTCATGTCGATCGACGTGGTCCGTCGAGCGGATCCGGGGCGACGCGGCGGATTGCCGGTCGTCGGTTGGTGCACGCCGTGCAGGGGATGAAGCCCGAACGGCGGGCTGCCCAGGTCGGTCACATCGTGGACCCTACGTGGTGGGACGGAACGCGAACGTCACCAGTGACTTGCCGTCGTCGGTCTCGAGCGTCGTGGTGGTCGACACCAGGCGCTGGCCGATCTGCAGCTGCTCGGCGGTCGCGCCGACGATCAGCGACTCCACCAGCACGCCCTCAGCCAACTCGACGAAGCCGACCACGTAAGGCCTGAACGCCTTCGGATCGCGCTTGCCCTTGTATGGCAGCGGCGGCAGGAACTCCTGCGTGGTGTAGGTGTACAGCGTTCCCTCGGTGGACAATTCGATCTTTTCGATGTCGTCCTGGATCTCGGGGTCGCCGTCGAAGAGTTCGGGCCGTTCGGCGGGGAACTTCACCACGCCCGACGACCGCCTGCGGGACGCGAACAGCACCGCGCGCTCGCCGTCCAGCCGGAACAATCCCTCGGTGATCAGTGCGCTCATGTCAGGCCACCTCGATGACCATCGCGGCGCCCATGCCGCCGCCCGCGCACATGGACAGCACGCCGATGCCGCCGCCGCGGCGGCGCAGTTCGTAGATCGCCGAGGTGACCATCCGGGCTCCGGTCGCGGCGATCGGGTGGCCGAGACTGATGCCCGAGCCGTACACGTTGACGATCTCCTCGTTGAGGCCGAGTTCGCGGGCACACGCCACGGCCTGCGCGGCGAACGCCTCGTTGATCTCGAAGAGCGCGACGTCCTCGAGCTTGCGGCCTGACAGTTCCAGCGCCTTCGGGATCGCCTTGATCGGTCCGCTGCCGGTGCGGGTCGGGTCCAGCCCGACCTGCGTCCACGACAGCACGTTGGCAAGCACGTCCTGCGCAGTGTCGGGAGCCGCCAGCGCGACGACCGCCGCGGCGTCGTTGATGCCCGAGGAGTTGCCTGCGGTGACCGAGAAGCCCTCGATCTCCGGGTGCAATACCTTCAATCCGGCGAGGGACTCCATCGAACTACCGCGCCGCGGATGCTCGTCCTCGGCGAAGGTGATCGTGGTCCCGTCTGCCTGGGGAACCTGGATCGGGATGATCTCGTCGGTGAACGATCCGGCGTCGATGGCCTTGATGGCGCGTTGATGGCTACGCAGCGCCCATTCGTCCTGGTCTTGGCGGGTGATCCCGTACTGGACGTTGCAGTTGTGCGCGACGGTGATGGACATGTCCATCGCGGGCGCTTCCGCGGTCGGCGGATGCGATTCGGGGAACCACTGCTCGTAGTCCTCGGGTGACTTGCCCGACGTGAAGGGCTTGCGCTTCTGCATGATCGGTCCGGTGGACAGCGACTCCATGCCGCCGGCGAGGATGGCACGGCTCATGCCGGAGGCGATCTGCCCAGCGCCCACCGCGATGGCGGACAGGCTCGATGCGCACTGTCGATTGACGGCGATCCCGGGAATGTCGACCAGGCCCAGCGCCACGGCGATGTAGCGGGCGCTGTCGCCGCCGCCCTGCATGCTTTCGGCCAGTACCAGGTCGTCGAAGGCGGCCGGATCGAGGCCGGACCGTTCGACGACCGCCGCGACGACGGGCTTGGCCAACTCGATCGCGGGAACGTTGGCGAGGGTGCCTCTGCGTGCCGTCCCGATCGCGGTGCGGGCAGCGGCCACGATCGCTGCGCGGGATGTGGTGGTGGCCATGTATCTCCCAGGGTCGTCGGGCGAGTCGGGCGCGATGCCCGGTGAGCGTCGTCAGTCTATACCGTTAAATAGATAGCGGTATACTTGGTCGCGTCGTGACGTGGGTCAGCGCGGTGACGAGACGTCGAGCAACTCCTCGACCGGTGAGCTCGGAACGCACCTCTTATATCGAAAGGCGGACGTTTATGAAGGTCATCGGATCCATCGAGGAAGCGGAACAAGCGGTCGGAGAAGAGCTTGGTGTCGGTGAGTGGCGGCTGGTGGATCAGCAGATGATCGACGCCTTCGCCGATGTCACCGATGACCACCAATGGATCCATGTCGATGTCGAGCGGGCGAAGGCCGAAAGTCAATACGGTGCCACGATCGCGCACGGATTCCTCACGCTATCCCTGATCCCGACGCTCTCGGCGGACAACTACCGGATTGTCAACTCGAAGATGAGGCTGAACTACGGGCTGAACAAGGTCCGCTTCCTGTCGGCGGTCACGGCGAACAGCCGGATCCGGGCGCGATCCGTACTCGTCGACGTCGCGAAGGCCAACGAGACGACCGCGAACTTGACGATGCGGCACACGGTCGAACTCGAGGGCTCTGAGAAGCCCGCCGCGGTAGTAGACCTCATCGTTCGGGCGATCTTCTGACGTGTTCGACGTCAGACGTATGGTCAAAGCGCCAAACCTATTACTGAACGCACTGGAGGCGAACGGATGACCGACCAGCGACAAGAGAAGCGGGATCGCTTGTGAAGGGTGGTCCGTTCGAGGGCAAAGCGGTGCTGACCGGGGCGGGCAAGTCTCAGGTCGGCCGCCGACTGGGTCGCACCGGGCTGGACCTGACGGTCGAGGCGGTGCTGCGTGCCATCGAGGATGCCGGGCTCAGCGTCGACGACGTCGACGGAATCGCCAGCTACCCGGGACCGGGCGTGCCCGACGCCGGCTTCTCCGGGGCGACGGTGCAGGAGGTCCGTAACGCGTTGGGGTTGCGCTCGCGGTGGTATGTCTCGGCGATGGAGACGGCAGGTCAGATCGGCCCGGCGATCGAGGCGTGCATGGCCGTCAGCCTCGGGTTGGCCAACCACGTCGTGGTGTACCGGTCGGTGTGGGAATCCACCGCCGCGCAGCAGGCCGGCGGCGGCCGCGCCTCGGTGCTGTTCGGTGGCGGCGAACTACCCCCGCACCTTGAGTGGGTGGCCCCGTTCGGGGCCCTGTCAGCGGCGAACTGGCTGGCCATGCCCGCGCAGCGCTATATGCACGACTTCGGCCTGACGCGCCAGCACCTCGGCCGCATTGCGATCAACGCCCGCACCAACGCGGGATTGAACCCGGATGCGGTCTATCGCGAGCCGATGACGATGGACGATTACCTCAGTGCGCGCATGATTTCGGAGCCGCTGTGCCTCTACGACTGCGACGTGCCCTGCGACGGCGCCACCGCGGTCATCGTCTCGCGGCGCGACGCCGCGAAGGGACTGCCCCGGCACCCCCTGACCGTCGAGTCCGTCGGGCCGGGCATGTTCGAGCGCGCCACCTGGGACCAGCGCGCGGACATCACCACGATGGCTGCGCACGATTCGGCGGCGACGCTATGGGAGCACACGACGCTGAAACCGGCCGACGTCGACATGGCCCAGTTGTACGACGGCTTCTCATTCCTGACCGTCATGTGGTTGGAAGCATTGGGCTTCTGCGACCACGGCAAGGTCGGCGAGTTCTTGGGCGACGGTTCGCGCATCGCGCTCGACGGCCCGCTGCCGATCAACACCAGCGGCGGCCAACTCTCCGGCGGGCGTTTGCACGGCATGGGATTCCTGCATGAAGCGTGTGTGCAACTGTGGGGCGAAGGCGGTGAACGGCAGGCCCCCAAGACTCCGGAGGTGGTCGCCGTGGGGGTCGGCGGCGGTCCGGTGGCCGGGTCGATGCTGCTGAGCAGCAGGTAATTTCACGCCGATGGAGAGCATCGCCGCCGGCGACCTGACGCTCGGAGACATCGTGACCGACAACGCGGTCCGCTTCCCTGACATCGTCGCCTACCGGCACGGCGACCGCACCCTCACCCATGCGCAGTTGCGGGACCGCGCGGTGCGGCTGGTGTCGGCGATGGCGGCGGCGGGAGTGGGGCACCAGGATCGGATCGCGGTGCTGAGTCGCAACAGCATCGAGTTCGGTGAAGTGATCGCCGCAACGCAGCTCGGTGGAATCGTCCTGGCCACCATCAACTTTCGGCTCTCGTCGCCGGAGATGGCTGACGTTGTGCGACGTGTGAAGCCGGCGATCGTATTCGTCGCCGAGGAGTTCGCCACGGTGATCGCCGACGTCGTCGCGCAGTGGCCGTCGCCACCGGTCCTGGTGGCGATCGGTGGTGCGGCGTCCCCGGCGACGATCGGCTACGAACGGTTCATCGAGAGCGGCCGGGGTGGCGAACCCGAGTTCATCGCCACGGCCGATGACGTCGCGTGCCTGCTGTTCACCAGCGGTACCACCGGCGCGTCCAAGTGCTGCGTGATCGGACAGCGCGAGCTACGCAGGGTCGCGCACACGATGAACAGCGAAATGCGTTGCGGCAGTGCCGATCGCGGTCTGATCAACATGCCGATGTTCCACGTCGGGGCACTCGCGATCATCGGCGGTCTGCACGCGCGCGGTGGAACGGTGGTCCTGCAGCACCAGTTCGACGCCGCGGACGCCGTCCGACTGATCGCCTCCGAGCGGATCACGCTGCTGCACCTTGCGCCGGTGATGCTCAAGGCATTGCTCGATGCGCTCACCGATGCCGACGTCACGGACAGCCTGCACACGGTCATCTATTCGGCTGCGCCGATCTCGGCGACCACCCTGCAGCGGGCTCTGTCCACGCTGCCCGGCGTCGGCTTCCTCAACCTGTACGGCCAGACCGAGGTCATCGTGTCGGGGCTGCCGCGCGAACTCCACGCACTTGACGACCCGCAGGCCGAGGAGCGGCTTCAGTCAGTGGGCTTCCCGTTTCCGGGCACCCGGGTGCGCATCGTCGGCGACGACGGTCGCGATCTGCCGTCGGGGCAGACCGGCGAGATCGTGGTGCAGTCTGACTCTGCATTCCGCGGCTACCTCGACGATCCCGCGGCCACCGCAGTGACCCTGTTCGACGGGTGGTGTCGCACCGGCGATGTGGGCCGCATGGACGAGCGTGGGCTGCTGTACCTGGTGGACCGCAAGAAGGACGTGATCATCAGCGGCGGGGAGAACGTCTATTCGCCTGAGGTGGAGGGTGCGATCTCCGCGCTCGACGGGGTGGCGGCCTGCGCAGTGGTGGGCGTGCCCGACGAGAAGTGGGGGGAGGCGGTCTGCGCGGTGGTGGTGCCGTCGGTGGGCGCCTCGCCGACGTTGGAGACGATTCAGGGCGGCGTCCGGCAGAGCTTGGCCCGCTACAAGGTCCCGCGTCGACTGGTGCTGGTCGCCGAGCTGCCGGTCTTGGCAAGCGGCAAGGTGGACAAGAAGCGGCTGCGTGCCGAACTGAGGGACTGACTACAACCCGGGCTGGCCGTACACCGCCACGACCACGGAGCGCGCCAGGCTGTTCTCCGACCACACTCCGATGGCGGTGTTTGCGCAGTCCTGCATGATGGCGCGCCGCGGCGGGTCCCACCACCACTGGCCGAGGATCTCGATGCCGCTGATCGCCAGCGCCGGGTTGATGGCCACGGTCTCGGAGACCTTGCCGACGAATCCCTGTCTGCTGGCCCGGTCTTGCGGCGTGGAACCGTCGGAACCGATGTCCCCGTTGAGGTTCGGGTTGTTGAGCACGTCGAGCGTGTGCAGGCGGGCCGCCTCGACCAGTCGGCCGTCCAGCTTTGGTTCAGTCGGGCACCCGTTCTGTTTCTGTGCGGTGTAGATGTTGACGAAGACACTCTCATTCAGGCGCTTGTTGTCGGCCTGGGCGTTCGGCACAGCTGTCGCGGGGATCATCAACGACAACAGCGCGGCGCTCACTGCGCACCGCCGGACTGCGCACTGGGACGTCATGATCGAAAAGACTAACCCCGGAAACAGCTAAATGAATTACGTTTTTTCGTACTCATGAAACGACGCAGATCAGCTGCCCGGCCGGCGATGGGTGCGCTCGCCACGGCGGCCGCGGCGGCGCTCAACATGCCGACGGCCCACGCCGATCAGGTGGCCTACCTTGTCAACGTGACGGTCCGGCCCGGGTACAACTTCGCGAATACCGACCACGCGCTGAGCTACGGCTACAGCGTCTGCGACCGGATCGTCGCCGGAGTGCCGTACGCGCAGCTGATCAGTGAGCTCAAGGGGGACTTCCACACACTTCGGACGAGTATCAGGCGTCATACCTGATCGCCCAGTCCGCGCAGGAGTTGTGCCCGGCTCAGATCTGGGCGTTGCGCAACTCGGCCGCGGGGTATCGGCCCGCACCGGCATGAGCGCGACGCTCATGCCGCCCGCAGCAATGAGCGGCGCAGTAGGTTCACCATGAGTTCGGCGGCGCGTTCGTCGCTGTCCGCTTCTGCGGCCGCCGTCGGCTCGTTCATCCGGCCCAGCACCGCCAGGAACACCGCGACCGCGACTTGAGGTTCGATCCCTACCGGTAGTGCGACGGTGTCGAGCAATGCAGCGACCGCGCGCTGGATGGCGCCGATGCCGTGATCGATGTCGGCGTCGGACATCTGTTCGGCCACGGTCCCGTCGAGCCACGCCCGAATGACACCGCGGTAGTTGCGGTGGAACCGGACGTAGCGCAGCATCCAATCACGTAGGGAACTCTGGGCCATCTGAGGCAGTGCGGCGGCATGCTCCTCGATCTCGGCCACCGCGCGCCGAGTCAGCTCGGCCAGGATCCGGTCCTTCGTGCTGAAATAGCGGTACAGCGTGGCGCGGCTGAGCTCGGTTGCCGTAGCGATCTCCTCCATGCTGACTGCGTAGTAACCGTGTTCGGCGAACAACGCTGAGCTCACCGAGAGCACGTCCTGTGCGATCGGGGACAGCAGGACTGCCGCGACCCGCGTGATCGCGGCCGTTGGCTCGACGACCGCGGACGGCGTGCCGGCGGACGCCACGACCTGCGGTGCGGCCGCGCGCAATATGTCCGCAGGGGTGTCGGGGAACAACATCAGCTGTAGGGCGACGGTCAGCGACCACGACACGACCGAACGGTCGGGTAGCGGAAACATCGCGCGGTGCCGATAGAGGTTGACCATGTGTGGGATGCGCCCCAACACAGCGGCGGCATCGTGGAGGTCCAAGCCATCCAGTGGCGCGTGCCGTAGTCGCTCGGTCACCATGAGCCGGTACTGCTCGGCGACCTCGCCCGTGTCGATGACCGAGAGACCAGTCGCAGTGCCGATGCCGGGAAACTCCGCGAACACGGCCGCGTGAGTGTCGTAGATATCCGCCCAGTCGGCCAACCACCGGTGGAGCTCTTCGACGCCGGCGACTGTCGGGCCGAGTTCGCCGAGGTGTTCACCGTGGATGAGCATGTCGCGCCCAGCCGATGTGCTCAACTCGCGGAAGATGTCCTCCTTGCCTGCGAAGTACTGATAGACGGTGGCGCGGGAGGCATTCGCCGCCTTGGCGATGGTGTCGAGCGACGTGCTGTGGAACCCGTGGGTCAGGAACACGTCCGCCGCGCACGCGAGAATCCGGTCTCGGGTGTGCATGCCGCGGCGCCCGACCCCGACATTCGTGACCGGGGCGTAGCCGGGACGACGCGTCTTGTCCGGAGTCGATCCCACAGGAGAAGTATCCCTGTGGGCCTGCGCCGATCTCGCAGTCACGTGGCTGACGGCCCCGGCAGGTTGCGCTTGGCCTTGCCGGGGTAGCCGAAGAACTTCTCGAAGTTGGCGTCGTTGATGGGTTGTGCGCTGTTGCGGACAGCCGCTGACCGCAATGCGTCGAGGCGGGCTTCGGCCCTCTCGAGTTGTTCGCTCGGCCCGTCTTGTCGCAGGCGGCCGACCTCGTGCACTGCCGCAGCGACTTCGAGCCGGAGCCGTTCGCCAGCCTCGCCGAAGGTCAGCAGGTCGTGGTCGTCTTCGTCGACCTTTTCCCGGGCTCCGTCGTCGACGGGTCGGTTTGAGGAGTTCATGTCGTACCTCTCAACCTCTGGACTGATGTGGTCTCCATCATATAGCCTGTGAGATGAACTGTCAGAAAACGAGACGAAACGTCAGACGCGAGGGAGTGCATCATGCCGCTTCAGGATCACCATCAGATCGTTTCCGTCGACGACCACCTGGTCGAACATCCCCGGGTATGGCAGGACCGGTTACCCGAGAAGTGGCGCGAAGCCGGCCCCCGCATCGTGGAGATGGACGGCAAGCACCTGTGGAGCTATGACGGGCAGATCTTCCCGACGATCGGGCTCAATGCGGTTGCGGGCAAGCCGCCGGAGGAGTGGGGCATGGATCCCGTCCGGTACGAGGACATGATTCCCGGCTGCTACGACCCCGTCGCGAGGGTTGCCGACATGGATCTCGACGGCGTACAGGCGGCCCTGTGTTTCCCGTCGTTCCCGGGCTTCGGCGGCGGGACGTTCCAGCGTGCCAAGGACAAGGAACTCGCGCTGTTGTGCGTCAAGGCGTGGAACGACTTCTACATCGACGAGTGGTGCGCCACCGCGCCCGACCGTTACATACCGCTGGCCATCCTGCCGACGTGGGACATCGATGCCTGCGTGGCCGAGGCCGAGCGGGTGGCCGCGAAGGGTGCGCGCACCGTCTCGTTCCCGGACAGCCCAGTGCCCCTGGGTCTTCCGTCGTTCCACTCGGATCACTGGGACGGGCTGTGGCAGGTCTGCTCTGATGCGAAGATGCCGGTCTCGTTGCACTTCGGGTCGGGGTCTTACGTCCCGGGTTTCTCGTTCTCGTCGTTGAAGCCCGACCCCAATATGGCGAAGGCATTGCCGGACGCGCCGTTCGCCGTGGCGATCACCCTGTTCTCATCCAACTTGATGTGGAGCACCGTGGACTTGCTGTTCTCCGGCAAGCTCCAGCAGTTCCCCGAACTGCAGATCTCGCTGGCGGAAGGCGGCATCGGCTGGGTGCCCTACATCCTCGAGCGGTCGGACTACGTCTGGGAGCGACACCGCTACTACCAGAACATCGATTTCGATACCCGCCCGTCGGACCTGTTCCGCAAGCACTTCTGGGGTTGCTTCATCGACGACGAGCATGGCCTGAAGAATCGCCACGCCATCGGCATCGATCGAATCACACTGGAAATCGATTTCCCCCATAGCGATTCGAACTGGCCGAACTCACGCAAGCGGGCTGCTGAGGTGCTCGCCGAGGTGCCCGACGACGAGTGCTCGCTCATCGTTGAGGAGAACGCTCGTCGGATGCTGAACTTCCCACGGGTGGGTGCGGGAAAGCCGTCGCTGGCATCTGTGTAACGGAAACCTGGGGCGGCAGGGGATGAGCAGCACCGTCATAGTGCGCCGGGCCGCGCAAGGCATCTTCATGCTTTGCGCGGCCGGCAGCGCGTTGATGGCCGGAATGCATCATTGGCAGGACGCTGCGTTGATCGGACTCCTCGGCGCGTGGGCATTGGTTACGGCGCGCAAGATGGCGTGGAAGCTGCGCCTGGATCGTGACGTTGGCGAGACCTACTCGGCGTGGCCCGACGTGGCCTCGTCCTCGCGGGTCAGTCCCGCCGCGCAGATGAGCTCTTCGTGCAGTTCGAACCACACCGTGTGATACGAGTCGACGATCGGCCGGGTGAACCAGGTGGTGTCTCCGGTCTGGACCTTCTGCAGCGCCGCGGACAGCTTGTCGGAGTAGGCGTGGAGCCGCGGTAGCTGGAGTGAGGCTGCGGCGAGGATGGGCACGACGGCTGCGTGGACGGAGTCGAGCCGGCCCAGCACCGCGGCGTCGTAGTCGGCATCGGAGTGGTCGTTGGGTTCGCCGTCGCGGAGTTGCCATTCGGAGACCAGCGCCTTGAATTCACGGTTTATCGGACGGAACTGGTCGTAAGCCTGGCCGAACGACTCCCCGTCGATCCCGCGGCGTTCCTCGGCCAGCAGCTCGCCAAGGCGCGTCCGGCCGTCCGGCGACAGTCGGACCGACCTGCCGTCTGAGATCAGTCCCGCGTCGGCGAGCTCCGTGATGGCCGCATCGACGGACGCCTCGTCCTCGTTCAGCGTCGCGGCCAGGTCGGTAGGACGCACCCGGCCCTTCAGCCGTATCGCCTGCAATAAGGTCAGTTCATCCATCCTCGGACCTCTCGGAGAGTCGCACTGCGGTGAGTGTGGCGATCAGGGGCGTGTCGCAGACGACGTCGGTCAGACCGGCTGACACCGCGTCGCGCACTGTAGCCTCCGACACGTCGGCGAGCACTGGGTGTGCTCCCGTGGCGTGGACCCGTATCGGGCTGAGCCGATGGGCGATCGCTGCCAGCTCGATCAGGTCGGGGCTGTCTTGCTCCGACCACGCCGTCAACTCGATCTCACCGTCGTAGACCTTCCCCGCGGCGCCGTCTACGGTGATCTTTCGGCCGTCAAGTGCCGCAACGACTCCGGCGCCGCAGCCCACAACGGCGGGCAGGCCGAGCTCGCGGCTGACCACTGCAGCGTGGGAGGTGGCGCCGCCGATCTCGGTCACGACCGCGCGGGCTGAGATCATCCCGGCGATGTCATCGGGGCTGGTGGAGGTTCGGACGAGGATCACGTCCTCGTCGCGGTCGGCTGCGTCGAGGGCGGCGTCGACGTCGTGGTACGCCGTGCCCGAGGCGACTCCGGGACTGGCGGGCAGACCGGTGGTCAAAAGCGTTGCCGTGAGCCGGTTTTCGGGCTGAATGGACGGAGACAGCAGCGCCCGCACGTGGTCGGGCGTGACCCGGCGCAGGACCTCGGCATCGTCGATCAGCCCGGCCTCACGAAACTTCAGCGCTAGTCGGACGGCTGCCTGCGGGGAGCGCTTGGCGGTGCGCGTCTGCAACAGCCACAGCCGGCCCTCTTCGATGGTGAACTCGATATCCTGCACATCGCGGCCGAGGCGTTCGAGCTCGGCGGCTGCGGCCATCAATTCGTCGAATACACGGGGCTGAGCGGTCCGCAACGCGCTCAGCGGCAGGCAATCGAAGGTTCCCGAGACCACATCCTCGCCTTGCGCACCTGGCAACCATTCGCCCATCGGTTCGTCCGCTCCGGTCGCAGGGTTGCGGCTGAACAGCACCCCGGTTCCCGAGTCGTGGTGCAGATTCCCGAACACCATCGCTTGCACCACCACCGCCGTGCCCCCGGCGGCGTCGAGCCCGTGATGGGCGCGGTAGGCCTGCGCCCGCGGGCTGGTCCACGAGCGGAACACTGCCTCGATGGCCAATCGGAGCTGCAGCAGCGGATCGGTGGGTACGGCTGCGGATGTGTCTGCGAGCACGATTCGGCGGTACATCGCCTCGAAACGGGCCCGGGTGTCGGCGGCGAACCCCGCCGACACGTGGGTTGTGAGGGCTTCGTGGACGGCGTCGTTGATGCCGAGGTCGAGCACCGTGTCGAGCATGCCCGGCATAGATTGACTCGCACCGGATCGCACGCTGAGCAGCAGCGGCCGTGGGCCGTGGCCGAAGGTACGCGACGTCTGCCGCTCCAGCCACCGCAGGCTCTGGAGCACGTCGGGCCACACCCTGTCCAGCACGTCCTCGGCTCCATCCAGCCACTGCGCGCACAGCTCGGTGGTGAGGCAGAAGGCCGGCGGAACGGCTAGCCCGGCGGATCGCATCAGATTGATGCCGAAACCCTTGTTGCCCAGTGCCTGACGGCTCAGCAGCGAACCACCGTCGAGCGCTACGACACTGTCTCGGCCGAGTGGTGGCTCGGCATCGACACCGCTGACCCCTGTCATGTTTGGAAAGCTTGCCAGATGTCGAACCCGGTCAGCCCCCGGATTGAGTTAATTAGTTAATCCTTTAGTCTTATGCTGTCTCAGTGGACCAGGCCGCACGCCCTCGCGGTCGAGCAGAGGAGGTCTCGTGAAGGTTCGTCTCGAACGGTCGAAGTGCGTGGGTCACGCTCAGTGCTATGCAGTCGACCCGGACTTGTTCCCGATCGACGACTCGGGCTACTCGATCCTAGAAGCGCATGACGTTCGCCCCGAGGACGAGGAGGCCACCCGCGACGGAGTCGCTGCCTGCCCGGAGCTTGCGCTCACTCTCGAAGAGGACTGACCGACGGGCTTGCCAAGCGGCTATGTGACTCTGCGCCATCGACATGGTTAACCAGGTTGACTTTGTGAGGTGTGATGCAGTCCGCTGATTGGCGTCCCCGGCTGGAATCGTTACTCGCCGACTTTCGTCGATGCAGGATCAGGTTGCCCGGTCTGGGGAGAAGCCGGACCGTATCGCCGCGGCGCGGGCTTGGCACGCCGAACTTGTCGACCAGCACTTGGCGGCACCGGGGTGGCCGCGCGAGGTCGGACCGGGTGATCAACCTGGTGGTGTCGCGCGGGTTGGCAGATGGCTCGCTCGTCCGGCAGGACGTCGCGCGCCTGGAGTCCGGGGTGCGGACCATCGCCGCCAACAGTGCCCGCGCGCTCGCCGCCGCGCTCGGCAGTCGGGCGACCGCCGCTGTGGACAACGGACGGTGGTTGAAGACCTTTACACCTAACCATCCAATTCAAAGGAGCCTTGATGAACGAATCTGCCACCGACGTGGCGAGCCCAGCGGCGCTGGTAGAGCGGCGTGGAAACGTCGCACTGATCACCATCAACCGGCCCGAGGCCCGCAATGCCGTCAACGGCGCGGTGAGCACGGCGGTTGGTGACGCGCTGTCGGCCGCGCAGGCCGACCCCGACGTGTGGGCGGTGGTGATCACCGGGGCAGGTGACAAGTCATTCTGCGCGGGCGCCGACCTCAAGGCGATCTCCCGTGGCGAGAACCTTTTTCACGACGAACACCCGGAATGGGGTTTCGCCGGTTACGTACACCACTTCGTCGACAAACCCACCATCGCTGCGGTGAACGGCACGGCGCTGGGTGGCGGCTCCGAACTTGCGCTGGCCAGCGATCTTGTCGTCGCCTGCGAGAGCGCGTCATTCGGCCTGCCCGAGGTCAAGCGCGGGCTGATCGCCGGGGCCGGCGGCGTGTTCCGGATCGTCGAGCAGTTGCCGCGCAAGGTGGCACTGGAATTGGTGTTCACCGGGGAGCCGATGGCCGCGGCAGACGCTCTTCGGTGGGGCCTGATCAACGAGGTTGTACCGGATGGCGCGGTGGTCGAGGCGGCAATCGCGCTCGCCGAGCGCATCACGGTCAACGCACCACTGTCGGTTCAGGCCAGCAAACGACTCGCCTATGGTGCCGACGGCGGAATCATCGCCGATGAGGAACCCAAATGGGAGCGCACCACGCGTGAGTTCACGGAGTTGCTCAAATCCGAAGACGCCAAGGAAGGTCCGCGGGCCTTCGCCGAGAAACGTCGACCAGTATGGACGGCACGCTAGATATGGGACGAGTACAGGACAAAGTGGTTCTGGTCACCGGCGGCGCCCGTGGTCAGGGCCGTAGCCACGCGGTGAAGCTGGCCGAGGAAGCGGCGTGGGTGAGCCAACTGCTGACGAACTGGATCGGTGACGACGGCTGGCTGGCCGAGATGGACCTGCAGATGCGCGGGTTCAACTACCACGGAGACGTGCACCGATGCACCGGCAAGGTCACCGCCAAGAGCGACACCGCTGACGACGTCGTTTCGATCGACGTCTCGGCTATCAGTCAGCGCGACGAGACCACTACGCGCGGCACCGCACAGGTGCTGTTACCGTCCAAGACTACGGGCGCCGTTGTGCTCCCAATGCCCGATGCCGAACTCAGAAGGCGCGGGGCGCAGGTGGTTTCGCGTGCGTCGAGCAAGGTCGGCGCGGAACTTCGCCGACTGTATGGAGAGTGAGCCCACCATGAAGCGATTGGTCCTGGAAGCCGACCACGAGGTCTTCCGCGATACGGTTCGGCAGTTCATCGAGCAGGAGCTAGTGCCCAACGCCGAGCGGTGGGAAGCTGACCGGCTGGTGGACCGGTCGGCGTGGGTTGCCGCGGGCAAGTACGGATTGATCGGGTTCAACATGCCCGAAGAGTACGGCGGTGGTGGCGTCGACGACTTCAGGTTCAATGCCGTCATCGACGAGGAGATCGCCCGCTACGGTGGACCGGCGCCTGCGCTGAGCCTGCAGAACGATGTAGTCGGCCCGTACTTCTCGTCGTTGAGCAACGACGAGCAGAAGAAGCGCTGGCTCCCCGGCATCATAAGCGGCGAACTGATCGTTGCCGTCGCCATGACAGAACCCGGAGCCGGCAGCGACCTGGCGGGCATCCGCACCTCCGCGGTGCGCGACGGAGACGACTGGATCGTCAACGGTTCCAAGACGTTCATCTCCTCCGGCATCAACTGCGACCTGGTCGTCACGGTGTGCCGCACCGACCCCGAGGCGGGGCACAAGGGCTTCACTCTGCTGGTGGTCGAGGACGGCATGGAGGGCTTCACCCGCGGCCGCAAGCTCGAGAAGATGGGTCTGCATTACCAGGACACCGCGGAACTGCACTTCGACAATGTCCGGGTGCCGTCGGCCAATCTGCTCGGCAAGGAGGGGCGCGGCTTCTATCACCTGATGCACAACCTGCCGTCCGAGCGGCTGTCGATCGCCATCTCGGCCATCGCGGGAGCCCGTGAAACCTGGCGCCAGACGCTGCAGTACGCCAAGGACCGGAGGGCCTTCGGGCAGCCGATCGGCAGCTTCCAGCACAACCGATTCCTGTTGGCCGAGATGGACACCGAACTCGAGATCGGGGAGCAGTACATCGACCGGTGCCTTCAGGCCGTCGTCGACGGTGACTTGACCGCGGTCGAGGCGTCGAAGGCCAAATGGTGGTGCACCGAGACGGCTAAGAAAGTCATCGACGGCTGCGTGCAGTTGCACGGCGGCTACGGCTACATGACGGAGTACCGGGTCGCACGCGACTACATGGACAACCGGATCATGACGATCTTCGGCGGTACGACCGAGATCATGAAGGACATCATCGGCCGCGACCTCGGACTATGACCGGCTCGCTCTGATCGACACTGCCGACCTCCGGGAGGGCGTTCGCGCCTTCCGGGAGCCGCGACCACCGGAATTCCACGGGCGCTGAGAGACGGGAGCGGGAATGACCATAGAGCGAGCGCGTGTCGATGGACTGGACGTCGAGTATGCGGATACCGGGAGCGGGCCGACTGTCCTGTTCGTGCACGGCGTCTACGTGACGGGCGCGGTGTGGAACGACGTCGTGGCCGAGCTCGGTGACGGGTTTCGCTGCATCACCCCGACGTGGCCGCTGGGTGCGCACAGCACGTCGACCGCCGGCGCCGACCTCGGAGCCGAGGCGGCTGCCCGCCGCATCGTGCACTTCATGGAGGCGCTCGACCTGACTGACGTCACCCTCGTCGCCAACGACACCGGCGGCGGCCTCGTGCTGGCCGCGCTAGGCGACACCACCCTGGACACGTCCCGCATCGCTCGACTGGTGTTGACCAATTGCGACAGCTACGAACACTTTCCGCCGGGATCGTTCGCGCAGATCGTGAAGCTGTGCCGGTTCAGTTCTGCACTGGGCGGAGCAGTCGTGCGACTGTTGGCCACTGGACCGGGACGGGCCTTCTTCCTCAAGGTCGTCTGCCACACCCCGCCAGCGAAGGACCGCCAGCGTGAGGTGTTCGGAGCATTCGCCACTAGCGCGGCCGCCCGCCGCGACGCCGTCACGGTCACCGCATCGCTGGATCCGGCGCTGACGCTCCGTGCCGCACCGGCGATCGAGGCCTTCGAGAAGCCCGTCACCCTGCCGTGGGGTACCGATGACGACCTCTTCCCGCTCGCCCACGCCGCGCGCCTGCGCGACGCATTCCCGAACGCCACTCTGATCGAGATCCCGGACTGCTCGGCGTTCGTCATGCTCGATGCGCCGGGAGTGCTCGCCGATGCGATCCGCACCAACTCGACGGGGAGTCCGTGATGACCACCGTTCCGGAGCAGACCGCCGGAACTTTCGCGGCACGCTCACCGACGCGGCGTTCGAGCGATCTCGCCTCCGCCTGGGGGTGCTCCGTCCCCAGCAGAACAAGCCGCACGACTACGAAGTCACGTGGGATGGGTCGCGCCACTTCGCATTCGAATACGGCGACGACCGTCGGCATCTATGCGAATACGCCACCCGCTTCAACGGACACGTCATCGGCGATCAACAGGATCACCGAAAACTGTTGGAGGAGGGCAACACAACGCGAGCCGAGTTCGACGTCAGCGGCCAGCGCAAGGTTGAGCCTGGCCCCGACCGCGGCCCCGTTGACCGCCGCAATGGTGGGCAGGGAGCAGTTGGCGAGAGCCATGAATCCGTCGTAGAGCTCCGGCAGTCCCTCCTCTGCTGCTTCGCCGAGCGCGCTGAGGTCGGCACCGGCACAGAAGGCCTTGCCCGCGCCGGTGACGACGACGGCGTGGACGGTCTCGTCGGCCTCGGCGCGTTCCACCGCCGAGCGCAACTGCGCCGACATGGCGTCGGTGACCGCGTTTCTCCGGTCCGGGTCGTTGACGGTGATCAGTGCGACACCGTCGTTCGCTCGGTAGAGAACGAGTTCGACATCAGTCTTTGGGACCTCAGGCGCTCGGCGACGAGGGGCAGCGGGGTCGCCGACTGATCGGAGTAAGTAGGTGCCGAATTATGCGATGACCTACAACGTGTTCAATGGCTTGAATATGACCCGAGCCAACGGTCCGGCATTCCGCAGGAGGTCGACCTCAAGCCCTTGCACTGGCGACCAGCTCGGCGACGTCGACGAACTTCACCCGTGGCCGTGACTGCTCGGCCCCACGCCGCCGCTCGGCCGCGTCGATGGCCTTCCAACCGCTCCAGGCTATGGGGCTCGACCCGCGTTCGGCGAGCAATTGGAGTACGGCGTTGCGATCGGCGACACGTCGCGAGAGATGGCCGGCTGCGTAGTCGTCGAGGAGTGCAGCCACAGTCTCTTCTGCACATGTGCGGTTGGTGCCGATGACGCCCCGCGGACCCCGCTTGATCCATCCCGTCACGTACACCCCGGTCAAGGGCTGACCGTCGTCGTCGATGACCCTACCGTGATCGTTCGGCGTGACGCCCTTGGTTGCGTCGTAAGGCAATCCGTCGATCGGCGATCCGTGATATCCGATGGACCGCAGGATCAGAGAGGTCTCGATCAGTTCGGTGCCGTTGGAGGGATCGCCGGTCACCAACGCGCCTGTCTCATCGACGCTGTTGGACACGATGCGCAGGCTTTCGGCGCGGTCGGAACCGACGACCTCCGAGGGCGAGGCCAGGAAGCGGAAGACGATGCGCTTGTTCTCGGGCGTGGTCGGCTTGTCGGCGTACTCGCGGGCGAGTCGAAGTTTGAGTTCGGTCTCGACGTCGTCGGTCGAGCTCGCCGTCAGCTCGTCGTCGGTGATCACCACGTCCACCCCGGACAGATGGCCGAGGGCGAGGAACTCACCGGCGGAGAACGCGGCATCACGGGGTCCGCGCCGCCCGAGGATGACCACCTCGCGGATCTGACTGTGCGACAGCGCATCCAGCGCATGTGCTGCGATATCGGTCTTCGCGAGCTGCGTGTGGTCCAGGAGCAGCACCCTGGCTGCGTCGAGCGCGACGTTGCCGTTGCCGATGATGACCGCTCGCTCGCCGGACAGGTCGAACTCGTGATGCGCGTGGTCCGGATGGCCGTTGTACCACCCGACGAAGTCCACCGCGGAGTGGTTTCCCGGCAAGTCCTCGCCGGGAATGCCGAGATCCCGGCTGCGGGAAGCACCGACCGCGTAGACGACCGCGTGGTGGTGAGCGAGCAGATCGTCATGAGTCACGTCGGCGCCGACCTCCACGTTGAGGTGACAGCGTAAGCGCTTGTTTCCCAGGGCGTGCTCGAAGACCTGGGCGACCGCCTTGGTGTGTTGGTGGTCAGGGGCCACGCCCGCACGGATCAAGCCGAAGGGCGTGGGGAGCCGCTCGAAGAGATCGACCTCGACACCGTCGACCTCCATCAGAGCGGTCGCGGCGTAGCACGCGGCAGGCCCGGCGCCGACGATCGCGACCCGGAGAGTCCCCGGCCGGACCTGGTCGCCACGGCGGGGCTTCGCAGGTGCACTGGGTTCCAAGGGGTGACGCTCGAAGTATGCCGCGTTGATGTCGCGGAAGCGTTCGAGTTCCGGCGGCAGGTCCTCATCGTAGTGGATCGCGTCGACCGGGCATTCCTCCAGGCAGGCACCGCAGTCGATGCACGCCTCCGGATCGATGTAGAGCATTTCGGCGCCGGTGAATTGACCGGCGGCGCCAACCGGACGAATGCAGTCGACCGGGCACACCGGCACGCAACTGGCATCCTTGCAACAGTTCTGAGTGATCACGTATGCCACGGCGCGTCTCCTATCGCGTTTCAGATGCCGCCGCGGGCGACCAGTTGGGCCGCGATGACGTTGCGCTGAATCTCGTTGGTGCCCTCTCCGACGATCATCAGTGGTGCATCTCTGACGTCTCTTCTTCGGTCAGATCCGTACTCATGTGGCGCTCCTACAGCCGAGTCGGCTGCTCGTCGATGTCTGTCACCGCCGATTCTGGCACGTGTGTCACTTTCAGGCAATCGTCTTCTGCGTCCCTACATCCGGACAATAGTCAGCTTTGGGTGTCCGCTGATGTGAGTCGAGACGGTCAGTGAGATACGTTTCTGACAATCGTGTCTACTTCAGGTCGGACTGTTCGCCCTGTCTACGGGCGTCCCGATTCGTCGCGGTGCGAGGCAGGCGGGGACGAATGCTCGAATCAGGCCGGCGTCGCCTCCGTCCTCGCTTCTGCCGGGTTCGGCGGCGAGGCTGAATGCAATGCGGGTCACCCAGTGGGCCATGGTCTCGGCAGTGAGATCATCGCGGACCTCACCCGCCGCGATGGCTGCTTGGAGGCGGCCGCCGAGTGCCTTCGCGAGACGGTCGCTCCAGACTTCGGAGCCCTCGGCGGCCCGAAACGTTCGTCCGAGGTCGTCGGCACCGATCAGTAGCGACATCGTGGGCGAGTTCCGTGCGTCCCGCAATCCGATCAACATCGCATTGCACAGTTGATCCAGAAAAGGTTCATCCATCTGCCAACAGGATTCTGAAGCCTCGAGCACTGCGTCGATCGCCCGCACGAAGGATGCGGCCACGAGCGCGTCCTTCGTGGGGAAGTAGTCGTACACCGTTCGACGATGCACGCCGGCCCGCTTGGCGATGTCGCTCATCCGGGTGCGGCCGGGCCCGAAGTCGACAAAACAGGCCTCCGCCGCGTCCAGCAGTCGCTCCCTGGCCTGCTCCTCGCCAACCGGCGCATCGGCGCCCCAGGACGCGACTCGGCCCGCACTCGCGCGCGTTGACACGCCTGCCATCTTCGCAAAACCCCCTCGATGAACAACCTTGACTCGGACCACATTAGCTCTTAATCTCTGCCACAGACCACAAAAACTCAATTATGTGGTCTGAGGTGAGCCGCCTGTCGGCGAGAGGGTTGCGCAGAAACACGAATGCGTGACATTGCTTACCTAGTAATCTATGTAGGCCTTGCGACTTGATCGAGGACCGGGAGCTACCGGACCGCGTGGGGGACGGATGTGGGTAGATGCGTAAACCGATGACCGGCGTGCGGGTGCTGGAGGTCGCGCAGTTCACGTTCGTGCCTTCCGCGGGCGCGGTGCTCGCCGACTGGGGTGCGGACGTCATAAAGGTCGAGAACCCGGTGACCGGGGATGCGCAGCGGGGACTGGTCACGGTCGCAGGCCGCTCCGCCACCGCCCCCGGCGTTTCGTTCTCGCCGACGGTGGAGGCGCCCAACCGCGGTAAGCGCAGCGTCGGATTGTCGTTGGCGCTCAATCAATCGCGTCCGGTGTTCGAGGAACTCGTCCGGCGCAGCGACGTGTTTCTGACCAACCACCTACCACAAGCGCGCGCGAAACTGCGAATCGATCTCGACGAGATCCGTCGGATCAATCCGTCGATCATCTACGTCGCGGGTAGCGGGTTCGGGAGCGAGGGGCCCGATCGCGACAACGGCGCATACGATTCCACGGCGTTCTGGGCACGCGCAGGTAACGCCGACGGTGTCACAGCGGCCGAGTCCGAGGTCCCGGTGGGCATGCCCGCGGGCGCGTTCGGCGACAACATCGGCGGCATCACCATCGCGGGTGCGGTGGCAGCGGCGCTGTACGGGAGGCAGGCGACGGGCGAGACCTCGGTTGTCGACGTATCGCTTCTGGCGGTGGGGGCGTGGGCTAATCAGTCCAACGTGAACCTGGCCATGTTGTACGGCTGTCCGCTGCCCAAGATCGACCACCGTACTCAAGCGCTGGGCAACCCACTGACCGGCGCCTACCGATGCTCCGACGGCCGGTTCATCCAGTTGTCGATGCTGCAGCCCACCCGCTACTGGGCTCCGCTGTGCCGGTTGTTGGGCCTGCGGAAGGCGGCCGACGACGAGCGGTTCGAGACGTCGGAGTCCTTGGCTGCCAACGCCGATGAGGCCACCGCTCTACTGGCCGACGCGATCGGCGCGCGCACCTTCGACGACTGCACGAGGTTGTTGGATCTGCTCGGCGGTCAGTGGGCGCCGGTGCAGGACGCCTGGGAGGTAGCCAACGACGAGTCGATGCTCGCCAACGGGCGGATCGCAACCGTCGAAGACGCGCAGGGCAATAGGCAACGGCTGGTTGCCAATCCGGTGAAGTTCGACGACGCGTTCGCCGAACTCAGCCGAGCACCCTTGTTCGCCGAGCACACCGATGAGGTGCTGCGGGAACTCGGCATGGAAGACCACGACCTCATCGATCTGAAGATCGAAGGTGCCATTACCTGAGCGACGACGGATCGCCGAGTTGGCAACGGCTCAGATCGCGATCACGCGAACGAGGCCTTCGAGTCCACTGAAGCCCGGCCGCGCAGATTCCGCTCGCCAGGAACCCATCGTTGGCCTTGCCCGTGGCCTTTGGCGTAGAACAGCTTCGAATCAATCGCCATCAGGTCGGCAGGCTCGGTGCGCACTTGCGCCGAACCGGTGGCAACTGGTTGGTGACGTACACCTCCGCCCAGCGCACCAACCGTTCGAAAACCTCGCGCCCACCGGCGATTTCGACGCCCAGGCAGATACCTCGCTTGTTGCGGTTGCAGAACCCCAAGAGGTAGTCGTAGCCCTCGCGACTGGCCACCATGCCGCGAGCGATGATGGTCCGCATCGGATCGCGGTGGTGGACCGTTCGATCTTGATCACCTCGGCTCCGAAATCCGCCAGCGCGGCTGCGGCCGAGGACACGAACCCATGTTCGGAGAAGTCCAGAACCTTCATGCCGTCCAGCGGTTTGGTCACGGGACGATCGTAGGGGCCGTGTAGGTCGCGCCCGTGCCCATCGGCTACATCGTGGTCGACGGGCCGTTCTTCCGAGCGATCGGACCGAGCAACTGCAGAAGTTCGGTGGCCGCGCCGCGTTCGCGTCGTAGCGCGGCGCGAACGGATTCGGTGCGGTCGTGCAGGAGCAGGCGCTTGGCCGCCCTGGTCGCCGCGGGCGCGTGCGCGGCGATCTCGTGTGCTAGCTCTCTCGCCCTCTGGTGCAGGGTGTCTGGCGAACAGGACTCCGTGGCCAACCCCCAGTCCACGGCCTCGCCTGCCTCGAGCCATCGGGACGTGAGAATGAGCTCCGCGGCGCGCTGCGCTCCGACCACCTGGGGGAGTAGCCAACTGCTTCCGGCTTCCGGTGCGGTGCCGAGCTGGGTGAACGGTGCGCGCAACCGTGTGTCATCGGCGACGAGCACCACGTCGCAATGCAGCAGCAAGGTGAAGCCGATGCCGACGGCGACACCGTGGACCGCGGCAACCAGCGGCTTCGGCAACGCAAGCAGATTCTCGAGCAGTGTGTCGAACGCATCACCGAACTCGGCCGGTCTGTCTTCCGCGTCGGACAACGCGCTCAGGTCGACGCCGCTGCAGAACGCCCGGCCCGCCCCCGTCAGGAGGACGACGGCGACGTCATCGGCCGCGGCCGCGTCATCGAGCATCGATGCGAGCAGTTGGTAGGACGATGCGGTGAAGGCGTTGAGCCGATCCGGCCGATTCAACGTCAGCGTGCGGACCTTGCCCTCGTCGCGCTGCTCGATGGCCGGCGCTGTCACGTCGCTGCCCTGGACGCCGGTGGTGTGAAGCCCGGATTCACCAACGCCGTTGCCACCCCGCTGCCGATGGGCCCCGTTTCGTCGAACAGCGTGGCTACACCGGTGGCCACCCCGGCATCGCCGTAGTGCGTCACCGCCGCGAGTCCGATCCAGACGCCTTCGGGCAGCCGACTGAGCGTCACGGTGTAGTCGGCGTTGATGAACTGCAACCCCGCAGTACCCCAATGCGTCAGCGAACTGGTGATGTCTGCGGCCATGACGGCGCGAGTGAAAGGAGACAGCGGCTCGTCGTCCACGAGCAGTTTCGTCTCCCGCGCCCAGGCGAACTTCTGTCCGTCGTGACACCACTCGGTGACACCGACGCCGGGGCTGCCCGCGACCGGATCGCGTCCGTACGACTGGAGCAGCATGGGTAGCCCGCCGGCGACTTGGTCGTGTTCGGCTGGGATCGCGGGCATCGCGACCGGGGTCGTCCACACCGTGTCCTCGATGTGCTCGCTGCGGCGAAGGAACAGTCCGCTCGCCCGTGCCACCAGGACGTCGTTCTGCGTCATGAACGCGTCCACCAGTCGGAGGCGTCGGCCGTCCCGCACAACCGTTGTCTGCATCTGCACGGGTTGCAGGGCCACCGGCCTGAGCAGGTCGACCGTCAACCGCGCCGGTTGAAGCTCGACGTCGTCGACTTCTCGTTCGACCGCACGGCCGAGTAACCCGCCGATGTAGTTGCCTGAGAGTGAGGGACCCCATGGACCTCGCCCCAAAGAGGTTGGCACGTAACTGTTGCCGTCCTTGACGAAGAAGCTGGTCTCGGTCACGTGGCCCTCACTGCCTCTGTCGGCATCGCTCGAGGAGGATATGCGCCAATTTTTCCGGGTGGCTGAACATCACGTCGTGGCAGGCGTCGATGGGAATGACGTCCTGCACCCCGCCGAGCGCTGCGATGCTCGCCTGCTGTGACTTCTTCGAGAGGGCCCTGTCCCGCGTGGTCAGTACCCAGGTTCTTGGCACGTCCTCGGGAAAATCGCTGCGATCCACCGGTTGGGCCGGGATGCGGGCGGATTCGCGATACAGCTTTGAGAGGGTCAGCCGACGCTGCTCCTTCGTCATGCCGTTGCAGAACGCGTATTGCGCGGCAGCGCGGGGCACCTTGAACGGTCGGCCGCCTCGGGCAGCCCACCGCGCGAAGATCGCCAAGGGTCCGCCCAACGTATCCACGATGGCCTCCCCTTGTCTGGGGACGAACGCGCTGACCAGCACCATCTCCCGCACCCGTGCAGCACCGAGTTTCGCGACGACGCCCGGCACGGTCACGCCGGCCATCGAGTGGCCGACGATCACGATGTCGCCGAGCTTCTCGCGGTCGATGTCGGCCACCACCGAATCCACCCATTCACCGATCGTCGCGGTCGCGAGGTCTCCCGGCGTGCGGCCGCGGCCGGGGAGATCCACTGCGAGGACGCGCAGTTCCGGTGTCTGACGGTGTAATTCGTCGATAACAAGGTCCCAGCAGTCACCGGCGTGTTCGCCGCCGTGGACGAGGACGAGGTCAGGCAGGGCCATGCTGGCCTCCGTTTCAGCGGTAGACCAGCTGGGACGCCAGCAGGTCGATGTCGGTGCGGAAGTCGCTGAAGCTTCTGCTGGCCGGCTCGATGGTGATCCACGTGACGCCGGCTTCGGCGTATGCGTCCAGCGGCGGTCGCAGGGCCTCGCAGAAAGCGGTGCAGTCGCCGCTGGCGAGCAGGTCGGCTTCGAAGGGCACGAACGCGACGTCGGTGGCCTCGCGGCCGAGCTCACCGCGCCGCTTGTTGACGGTCGCGATCCAGTCGGCCAGCGTCTCCATGTCCTCGAGCGGCCTCGCGCGCGTGATGGCGGCCATTTCGCCGGACGCCGCCATCGGCATCCAGCCGTCGGCGACCTCGACGACGCGGCGCTGCGCGGCGGCACCGTTCCCGCCGATCCAGATCGGCGGGCCGCCGTCGGTCAGGGGCGGCGGCAGGGCCACATGACCGCTGACGCCGAACTCCGGACCGACGTGGTCGACACCGGCCCACGTCGCCTTCCAGGCAGCGATCGCCTCGTCAAGAAGAGTGCCGCGGCGGTCGAAATCGGCTCCCAGCGCGCCGAATTCGGCCTTCAGATACCCGGCTCCGGTGCCCAGCGTGAAACGGCCGCCCGAGAGCAGGTCGAAGCTCGCGGCCGCCTTGGCTGTGAGGTACGGGCTGCGGTAGCCGGACACCAGGATGTAGGTCATCAACCGGATCCGGGTGGTTGCGGCCGCGGCGAAGCTCAGCGACACGAACGGGTCGAAGGCGTGATGGCCGCCGTTCGCCAGCCACTCCCGGTCGGGATAGGGGTGCTCGGACATCGAGAAGGCGTCGAAGCCGGCATCCTCTGCCAGGCGTGCGACATCGCCCAAGGACGCACCTTCGCACCAACGATTCCAGTGCTTGACTGCCCGCATCGGGAACATCAGGTTGTAGCGCACATGACTCCTCTGTCACCCGGAACCAGATAACTGTATAACTATCTCAAGAGTGACCGGGCGACGACTTCGCGCTGGACTTCCGTGGCACCCTCGCCGAGCCGCTTGACCCTCAGATCGCGGAACCATCGCTCCAGTGGCAGTTCGGTGGAGATGCCCAGCGCGCCGTGAATCTGGATGCAGCGGTCGAGCACTCGATAGGCGGCCTCGGTGCCGTACATCTTGGCCACCGATGCGTCAACCCGGACGTTGCGGCCCAGGTCGGCATTCCAGGCCGCCTGGTACATCAGCAGTCGCGCGGCGCGTAGTTCGACCTCGCTGTCGACGAGCATCCACTGGACGCCCTGTTTGTCGGCCAGTCGTCCGCCGAACACGTCTCGGTCCCGCGCCCACTGGCAGGTCATGTCCAACGCAGCCTGCGCGATGCCGATCGGACCAGCCGCGTAGACGATGCGCCCGTGCACGAGGAGTCGCTGGCCAGCGCGAAACCCTGCCCCTCGGCGCCGATCAACTGGGCGGCGTCGAGCCGTACGTTGTCGAAGTGCAATTCGTAGGGCGCGAACGACGCCATCACCGGAATGCGGCTGATCGTGACACCAGGCGTGTCCTTCTCGAGAATGAAGGCTGAAATGCCCTGGCGCCCCTCGCCGGTACGGGCGTAGACCACGCCCCAGTCGGCATGGGGAGCATGAGATATCCACATCTTGGAGCCGTTGAGCACGTAACCGTCACCGTCGCGGACGGCCTTGAGCGTGATCGCCCGCGCGGGATCGGATCCTCCGGAGGCCTCGGTGATGGCCGTGTACGCCTTGGACATGGTGCCGTCGACAATCGGTTTGGCGTACTTCTCGAACTGCTCGGGTGATGCCTTGAACATGATATTGGGCGGGTTGCCCCCGAAGGCACCGAGTGCGGGGAAGAACGCCCCCATTCGGCATTTCGCCGCTTCCTCGGCGACCACCACCTGGCCGAGCACGCTGAGGCCTGCGCCGCCGTACTCGACTGGTGTCTGCAGCGCCCACAGCCCGAGTGCCCTGGCCTTGGCCTGCAACTCGACGAGCTGCTCGCGCGGCAACCCGACGGTGTCGTGATCGAGCTGCTCCTCAGCCGGATGGACGTGCGAGTCCATGAACCGCCGCACGGTGTCGCGCAGCATCACCAGTTCCTCCGGCAACTCCCAAGCGCCGGTGGAGTCTTCGGACATCAGGCCTGTGCTGCGGCGGCCGCCCGCAGGTCCCGTGCGCTCTTCAGCTGCGGCTCGTGGTTCGCCTCGTACTGTTCGATCCACTCATGCGGCAACTTGCCCCACGCCTCGCCGATGCGCAGCCGCTGCGCGGAGCTGAAGACCTCCGCGGCGACGACGTCGCCGACGAAGATCGTGTTCTCGTCGTTGTCCAGCGATCCGGTGATCCGGCACTCCACGTAGCTGTGGGCGTCAAGCAGGATCGGGGCGCCGGTGACGCCGGGCTTGGTGCGGAGCTTGGCGATCTTGTCGCCGTCGCGGCCGGAGCTGCCGCCGAGGGTCATCATGATGTCCATCGATGCGTCGATCTCATCGGGACCCGCCGACAACATGTGCATGACGAAGATGCCGGAGTTCACCAGCATGTCGTGGGTCTTGTTGTACTTCGTCAGGCTGATGGTGGCGCGGGGCAGCTCGGGCACGATGCTGGCCGAGCCCGCCGACAACGACATCAGGCCGTTGGCGAAGCCGCCGTCGATCGTGGTGACCGCGACCGGAAACGGGCGCAGTCCGTTGAGCACCGCGTTAGCGGCGTCGGTGTCGACTGTCATCTTCTCTCCCTTGTATTGGAATCAGCCGAGCGTGAACGGATCGCGGGTGGCTCCGGAGAGCTCCACCCACACCGCCTTGGTCTCGGTGAAGTCCTTCACGGCGTCAATGCCGTTCTCCCGGCCGATACCGCTGTAGCCAATGCCACCGAACGGAACGTGAGGTGCGACAACGCGGTAGGCGTTGATCCATACGGTGCCTGCCCGTAGTTTGGCGGCCACCCTGTGCGCGCGGTGAATGTCTTTGGTCCACACGCCTGCGGCCAATCCGAACTCTGTGTCGTTCGCGGTGGCGATGGCCTCGTCCTCGTCGGCGAAGGTCATCACCGCGAGCACGGGCCCGAAGACCTCTTCGGCGACGGCGCGCATCGAGCGATCGACGCCGGTCAGCACCGTGGGCTTCACGAAGAAGCCGCCGAGCTCGCTGGCGGCTTCGCCGCCGTAGGCTACCGTCGCGCCCTCTGCGCGGGCAGAGGCGAAGTGCGACAGCACCTTCTCGTACTGCGGCTGGTTGGACACCGGGCCCATCTCGGTCGCCGGATCCTTCGGGTCTCCCAGCTTGATGGTGGCCGCACGCGCGACGATCTTCTCGACCAGCGCATCGGCGACGCTCTCGTGAACGAGCAAGCGGGAGCCTGCCAGGCAGGTCTGGCCAGTGGCGGCGAAGACGCCCGCGATGACGCCGTTGGCCGCCGCGTCGAGGTCGGCATCGTCGAACACCACCTGCGCCGACTTGCCGCCCAGTTCCAACGTGAAGCGGGCCATGTGCTCGATCGCGGCCTTGCCGACGTGGATGCCGGTGGCGGTGGACCCGGTGAAGGCGACCTTATCGATGCCGGGATGCGACGCCAGGGCGGCGCCGGTCTCGGGACCCCAGCCGGTGACGACGTTGATCACGCCCGGCGGAAAGCCCGCCTCGGCGAACAGTTTTGCGAACGCGAGGGTCGACGTGGGCGTGTGGTCACTCGGCTTGACCACGAATGTGCATCCGGCGGCCAGGCCTGCGGCGAGCTTCCACGTCAACAGCAGTAGCGGCGAGTTCCACGGGGTGATCGCGCCGACGACGCCTACCGGCTCGTGGCGGGTGTAGACCAGGAAGTTCGGCTTGTCGACCGGCACGACCTCGCCCTGCAGCTTGTCCGCCAGCCCGGCGTAGTAGAAGTAGTAGTCCGGTAGCGCCTTCATCTGGCCGACCATCTCGCGGGTCAGCTTGCCCCCGTCGCGGACCTCCAACTCGGCCAGGTGCTCCGCCTCGCGCGCGATGACCTCGCCGAGCCGCCACAGCAGCTTGCCACGCGCGGTCGCGGTGAGCTCGCCCCACGGGCCGTCCAGTGCGGCGCGGGCGGCGGCCACCGCGCGGTCGACGTCGTCGGCACCGCCGTCGGGCACCCGCGCCCAGGGGCGCCCGGTGAACGGGTCGACGCTGTCGTACGTGGAACCGGAAGCAGCAGTGACTGTTTCGCCGCCGATCAGCAAGTCGAACTCGACCAGCCGCTCAGTTGTGGTGTCGGTCATGGCGTGCTCCTCATCGAGTGCGCGGCTTCTTCTTGTTGGCGCGAGAATCCGTGCGACCGGCACCGGCGTTACCCAGATCGGTGTAGAACTTCCCGTGTCGCGCCGCGACAGTGGGCGTCAGGTCGCGAGCCTCCCACATCGCGCGGACTGTGCCTTGGATACCCGCGGGGCGTCGCGCGGCGATCTCCGCCGCCAGTTCCGCAGCCCGGGAGCGCAACTGATCATCGGGCACCACCTCGGTGACCAGTCCGATCCGCAGCGCCGTGTGCGCGGACATCCGCTCCTCGCTGCCCAGCAGAGCCCAGCGCATGACCTCGCCGTAGGGCACACCGAGGGCCAGCATGCCCATGGGCTCGAGTGCTGAGACGATGCCCGCGTTGGCATGCGGGTCGAAGAACGTGGCGGTCTCGCTGCAGATGGAGAAGTCGCACTCGTTGACGAAGTACATCGCCCCGCCCGCGACGATGCCGTGCAGGGCCGCGATCACCGGCTTCCACACCCGGTGCGCCTTCGGGCCGAGCACCTCGCCGGGGTCTTCCTGATTGAAGATCGTCTTGTGCGTCCACCACGTGCCCTCGGACACGTCGAGGCCGGTGCAGAAGGCCCGGTCGCCGTTGGCTTGCAACACGGCAACGTGGATGTCGTCGTCGTCCCGGACCCTGGCCCACACCGCGGCCAGCTCGTCCGCCATCTGTTCGGTGAAGCTGTTCATCCGTTCGGGCCTGTTCAGCGCAATGGTGGCTACATGGTCGGCGACACTGAATTCGATGGTGGCAAGGTCGGTCTGTTCGGTCACGGGCGCCCCTCGGTGGATCCGGTCGGTACCGAAATCTTCGCATCCGCATCGCCTACCTGGTTTACCTGGTTAGCTATCTCGCGCTTGAGGATCTTGCCCGCTGGACCCAGCGGGAACTCGCGCCAGAACACGAACCGGCGGGGTTGCTTGTATCCGGCCAACTCGGCGCGGCACAGTACGGCCAGTTCGGCGGCCAATGCGTCGTTGTCGTTGACGGCGGCCTTGGGTATCACCGCCGCCACCGGCGTCTCGCCCCAGTCCGCATCGGGCACGCCGACGACGGCGACCATGTCAACACCCGAGTGCTGTGCGATGACCCGCTCGATCTCGGCGGGGTAGACGTTGAAGCCACCGGAGATGATGAGGTCGGTGCGCCGGCCGGTGATGTGGAGGTAGCCGTCGGCGTCGAGGAAGCCCAGGTCGCCGGTGCGGAGACCATCCGGCCGGAAGGTCTCGGCCGTCTGCTCGGGCAGTTTCCAATAGCCGACGGCGTTGGCCGGGCTGACGATGACGAGTTCGCCGACCTCGCCGATCGGGGCGTCGCTCCCGTCGGGGTTGATGACGCGGATCGCGCACATCGGGGTCTCTCGACCGCAGGACGTACCGATCGACGACCGGCCCGCGACGATGTCGCGGTGATCCTGCGGCGTGAGAATCGTGGCCTGCCCGCCACATTCGGTGAGCCCGTACCGCTGCTGCAGATCGCAGCCGAGCAGGTCCATGGCCTTGCGGGCCAGGCCTGGCGGCACTGGTGCCGAGCCGTACGAGATCCGCCGCAGGCTCGACATGTCCCGCGGTGGGCCGTTCTCGAGGATTGCCAGCGTACGGTGCAGCATCGTGGGGATGAACGTGGTGAAGGTGATTGCGCTGCGTTCGATCTCGTCGATCACCGCCTGCGGGTCGAACCGTTGATGGATGACCATCGTCTGGCCGAGGTAAAGCCACGACACCGTGCGCACCATCCCCCCGGCCGTGAAGAACGGGGTGGTCGCCAGCATGACGTCCGACCGGTTGGCCTCGGTCACCAAATTGGTGTCGGCCGCCTGATACAGCAGACTGCGGTGGGTGTGCATCACACCCTTGGCGCGACCGGTGGTGCCGCTGGTGTAAAGGATCACCGCGACGTCGTCGGGGTTGACATCGAGGCGCGGTGGCTCGGGATCGGTTGCCCACAAGGCGGTTTCGTATTCCGGGCCGATGGTGAGGACTACAGGTAGGTTGGCCAGTTCGCCGGTGAACTTGTCCAGGTGGTCGGCGTGCACGATCACCGCACGGGCACCGCAGTCGTCGCGGACGTGAGCGACCTCGTCGGGCGCGAGCCGGATGTTCACCGGCACAGCGATCAGTCCGGCCTTGGCCAACCCGAACGAGATCTCGGGCCATTCGATGCAGTTGCGGGCGATGACCATCACCCGGTCTCCGGGTTCCAGCCCCTGTCCGGCCAGGTAGCCGGCCAGGCGCCGAGCTCGTTCGTCGACCTGGGTCCAGGTGTGCACCCGGTCGGCGTCGACGAGGGCGCGCTTGTCCGGGTAGCGACGTGCGTTGTTGGTGGCGATGTCTCCGATGAGCATCAGATCAGGAATGCCAGGGTGTCGACCGGACCGCCCGCGTCAATCAGGTTCACGATCTTGCGGACGAGTCGCGGGCCCTCCGCCGTCCGACAAATGGTGTGGCTCACCCGACCGGCCCAGAAGCGTTGCCGGATACGGTATTCGAACAATGCGAAGTTGGACTCGATGGTGACCAGACCGTCAATGTCCTCGACCACTTCGCTGTTGGAGACCACGCGCCGCATCACCGACGGCGGGGTCTGAGAGTGCCGGTTACCCGTGTTCAACTGAGCCACCCGACTCTTGATTCGCCGCCGATTGTCGTTGATGTAGGCCAGCGAGGTCCGCGGGTCGTCGTCGGGATGCATGGGCACGCGGTACACGACCGTGTCGTCGTCAGCCCAGAGCGCCTCCCACTCCGAGTAGCGGCCCTCGTCGGCCAACCGCGCCTCCAGGTACAGGAACGAGAGGATCTCGGCGTCCGGCAACGGCCGCAGCACAGGACGCATCTGTGACTCGGTGTCAAGGGTCATTTCACGCCCTCCCGCCGACCACGGCTGCCCACTGCGAGTAGAACCCGCGCTGCGGTGTCTCAGCGCTCTTGTCCCGGTTGATGATTCCGGTGTCGTCGGTGATGTCATGCTCTACACCGCGTGCCAGCACCAGCCACTCGGGTAACTCGGCGGCGAGGCCGGCCTGGTTGCGCATGCCGATTTCGCCGTCGTCGGCGATCAGGAACCCCGCCGGACCCATCGCCCCTTCAGAGCGCCTCAGCGTGCGTTCGTTCAGTGCGTCCTGACCCGGGATCAACACGGCCGTGGTGTAGGCGACGGTGCGGTCGGGGGCCTGCGGCTCGACGAACATGACGTTCATCTCGGCCAGGAACAGATTGGGCCAGATCAGGGTGTGCGGGGGGCCCACCACCAGAGCGTCGTGCGCCTGCTCGGGTCCGTATGCCTGCTCCAGTGCGTCGACGTAACCGCCGAGCTTCGCCCGCGGGATTCGGCCGTACCAGATGAATTCCTCGTCCAGCTTGCGGTATTCGTCGGTGTAATCGATCTCGGAGTGTCCGTCGCCGAGGTCGCGGACCAGGACGTCGACCTTCGTCGGGACGTGGGACACCTTGGCCGGCTTGATCGCGTCATATACCGAGGCGTGCGTGAACAGCGCGTGGTAGCCGTCGACGTTGTTCTCCACAACCATCTTCCAGTTGGCGTGGTGCAGATGCTTCATCCAGCCGGCCCGTAGGTCGATTTCGCGGGTGGGGGACAGGTTGAGCAGTCGGTCGATGGCGCCCGTCGCCTTGCCGAGGTGTTCGCGCAGGGAGACGCCGTCGGGCGCCAGCGACGCGAAGACGAAGCCGCCGTAACTGTCGACCCGGGGCGCCTGCGCCAGGCTCAGTTCGGAGCGCACCTGGTTGAAGGCCTCGCCGTAGCCCTCCCGCATCGGAACACCTTGTAGCGCACCGGTGTTGGTAAAGGTCCAGCCGTGGTAGGGGCAGCGGAACGAGTTGGCATTGCCTTTCTCGGCGTTGCACAACTTATTGGCGCGGTGTGTGCAGCGGTTGAGCGCCACGCGCACCACGCCGTCCTTGCCGCGCACCACCACGACTGGCTCGTGGCCGATGAGCCGGGTGAGGTAGTCGCCAGGCTCGCTTACCTCGCTTTCGTGCGCGACGTAGACCCAGCCGGTCTTGAAGATGGTCGCCATTTCGCGGCGAAAGATCTCGGCCGAGGTGTAGACCGACCCGTGCACCCGGTCATCACGGACGACGCTATTGACATCGAAATCGTCAGTGGCAGTGGCTGATTCGAGCGTTGTCACTCGTCCTCCAAGGTGTCGATGGCTGGGATTGCGACGCCGCCGAGGCGGCGGAAGCCGATGCGCACTGTTCCGCCGATGGCCGGCACGCCGTCCGCGGGCTGCGCGGACGTCATCAGCAAGCGGTGTCCGCTGGCCAGTTCGACGTCGACGATGGGGTAGGGGGCCTGCGCATGGACCAGCCCGGGTTCGCGTCGGTGCATCAGAGTTGCGGCGTGGACGGTCCCGCGTAGTTCGACTGTGCGCCAGTCGGGTTCGGTGCCCCCGCAGTAGTCGCAGACTTCCTGGTCGAGTTCCAGTGGATTCTCGCACGCCGCGCAGAACGGCAGTGCCAGCTCGTGCCGTTCCGCCGCCCGGTACAGCGGCGCCAGGACATCGAGCTCAGCATCGGGTGCCAGTGCTGGATCCAGCAACCAGTCCTCGAGGAGCCGCTTGTCCACGGTGGTCACGCCACACGCTCCAAGACCAGCGCAGCATGGTGGTCAAGCCGACCTCCGATGCCGCCGACCAAGGCCACGGTGGCGTTGGGAACCTGACGATCCCGGCCCGCGCCGCGGAGCTGGATCACGGCCTCGGCCAGGGGCGTCATGCCTTGCAGGTAGAACCCGGACAGTTGGCCGCCGCCGGTGTTGGTCGGCAGCGTGCCGCCCGGTCCGGTGTGACCCTCGCCGACGAAGGCGCCCACCGGGACGTCACCGGTGAGCCGGTATTCCTCGAGCAGCACCAGCGTGACGATGGAGAACGGGTCATAGAGCTCGGCGACATCGAGGTCCGAGCGTGTCATGCCGGCCTGTTCCAACGCGTCGTCCACCGCTCTCGCCCCGCCGCCGAACCACGATTCGGCGCCTGCGCGTCGGCGTCGGACCGGATGCTCCCGGCCGGTGCCGAGCACCCGCAGTCGGGTATCGCCGATCGAGGCCGAACCGGTGAGCACCACGGCGACCGCCCCGTTCACCGGCCGCGCACAGTCCAACAACCGCAGTGGTTCGGCGATCATCGGGCTGGCGTTGTAGCCGGCATCGTCGAGCGGTTCGCGGTTTACAGCGTCGGGATTGCCGCGCGCCCACGCTCGCGCGGTGACGGCCACCGCGCGTAATGCGTCGGCATCGGTTTCGGTGACGTGCAGCCACCGCTGGGCCAGCAGCGCGTACGTCGGCACCGATCCGAGCAGTCCTGAGGCCCGCTCCAACCCGCGGACCCCGACGTTGCCGCCGCTGTGCGCGTACGACGAGCCCGCGCCGCGACCCGCAACCAGCGGCGCGTCGGCGAACACGCACACCACGGTCGTCGCCTCGCCGGTGGTGATCGCGTGGCGCGCGCGCTGGATCATGGCAATCGTGGTGGCGCCCTTGATCTCGACGTGTTCGAGGAGGCGTAGGTCCGAGAAGCCGCCCCGTGCGGCGAAGCCGACGCCCAGTCGGTCCGGCCGCACGCCCTGCGACGAGCCGACCAGGAGGCCGTCGATGTCTGCGCGCCCGAGTCCGGCGTCGGCCAGCGCGATGCCAGTTGCCTCGGCGGCCAGTTCGAGCGGTGTGGCACCCGGCCTCAGCGACATCGCCGTCATGCCCAGTCCGACCAGGTCGACGTCGGGCGTGCTCACGAACGCTTCCCGGGTTGACGTTCTCCGCGGTAGTTGCCCACTCGCAGCCAGTCCTCGCGGTCCTCGGGGGTGGCCTCGGTGAAGCTCGCCAACTCCAGCGGGCAAAGGAAGACGTGTTCGCCACTCTCGAGGTCTTCGACAAGCAGGCGGGGGCCGTTGCCGCTGACGTCCAACGACAAACGCACCGCTGCGAACTCGTTGGCGAGTTCGGCGAGGACGCGGCGTCCGGCCGGGGTGTTCACTCGCTCAGTTCTACCGCATACAACTGTCAGAAGCAATGGAAGTATGTGCAATGGCCGTACGCGCCGAGGACGTCGGCTGGGTGGTGTGAGTTGTTGTCTACATGCGAACATATCGTCTGTGCGACGATGGTCAGACAAGCGCCGTGACGCCAGCAGTAGATGACAGTGATGTCAGATAGCGAAACTGAGAAGGTGAGATGAGCCAAGCGCAAGTACCTGCCACCACCGCCCCGGCGGCTGTCGGGGCCGTTGTGGACACCGACGACTACCGCAGCATCTGGATGTACCTGAAGGAATTGGACTTCCGTCAGGGCTTCGTCGAGATCTCGGTCAACGGCGCGGCCGTGAGTACGCGATACGCCGAGGCCGGCAGCCCGGACAAGCCGCACCTCATCCTGCTGCACGGCACCGGCGGGCACTGGGAGACGTTCGCCCCGAATCTGGCTGCGTTGAGCGAGCACTTCCACTGCGTGGCCATCGACATGGTGGGCAACGGGTTCTCGGACAAGCCGGACTACGACTACGAGATCGCGATCTATGTCGAGCACGTGCTGGGGGTGATGGACCACTTCGGGATGACGTCGGCCCACTTAGTCGCCATGTCGCTCGGCGCCTTCGTCGCATCCGCGATTGCGGTCGGTCATCCCGACCGGGTGGACAGGGTGGTCCTGATGTCGCCGGCCGGGCGGGAGGCGTCGGCGGCGAACATGGCGCGTATCCGCGCGGAGCGCACCAAGGCGGTGAATGAGCCGACATGGGAGTCGTTACATGCCGTATTCGCCCATCTGATCGCCGACGAGGGCAACCGGCTGCCCGATCTGATCGGGCTGCGCCAGGCGGTTTACCGGCGCGAAGACACCCGCAACACCATCGACCGGCTGCTGATCCTGCAGGACGAGAAGGTGCGCGAGCGCAACCTGATTCCCGACGACGGGTGGCGCGGCATCACTGCCCCCGTGATGATCGTGGCGTCGGGCAAGGATCACGGCGTGTACCAGGACACCGCGCGTACGATCGCCGGCTTGATCCCGAACTCCGAGGTCTTCGAGATGGCGTCCGTGCGGCACTGGCCGCACTTCGAGGACCCCGAGTCGTTCAACGCGGCGGCTGTGGATTTTCTGACTCGATGATGAGCGCCTGCGCGAAGAGCATCAGATCATGACGAGACCCGCTGGCACCGAGCTCGACGCAATCGCGCGCCGGTTGTACGAGGCTGAGCAGACACGCACGCCGATTCGGCAGCTGTCCCTCGACTACCCCGACATGACCATCGAGGACGCCTATGCCGTCCAGCGGGCGCTCGTCGCGCTGAAGGTCGCCGACGGCCTGCACGTCAAGGGCCGCAAGATCGGCCTGACGTCGAAGGTGATGCAGCGCGCGGTGTCGATCGACGAACCGGACTACGGCGCTCTCTTCGACGACATGTTCGTCGAGGACGGCGGCCGGGTTCCGCTCGGCCGTTTCATCCGGCCGCGTGTCGAGGTCGAGTTGGCCTTCGTGTTGGGCGAGCAGCTGCGCGGTCCGGGCGTCACGCTGTTCGACGTCCTCCGGGCATGCGAGTTCGTCACGCCCGCATTGGAGATTCTCGACGCCAGGGTGCAGATGTCGGATCCCGAGACCGGTCACCTGCGCACCATCGTCGACACCATCGCCGACAACGCGGCCGACGCGGGGCTCGTGCTCGGTGGGCGGGTGGTGCGGCCGCTGGACATCGACCTGCGCTGGGTCGCGGCTCTGCTGCTGCGCAACGGCACCATCGAGGAGTCCGGGGTGGCCGCCGCGGTGCTCAACCACCCCGGCAACGGCGTCGCGTGGTTGGCGAACCGGCTTGCACCGCATGGTGTTTCGTTGGAGCCAGGCGAGGTGATCCTGTCCGGGTCGTTCACCAAGCCGGTTTTCGCCGAACCGGGGGACAGCTTCGTCGCCGACTACGGTCCACTGGGCACGGTGTCGGTCTCGTTCGACGGGCCGGAATCGTGACGAATCGGTGGACGCAGCGCATCGGCGACGGCGACCCGCGGTTCGGCATGTGGCTGGCCTCAGGAAGCGGTTACGTGACCGAGATCTGCGCGGGATCGGGAATCGACTGGGTATTGCTGGATCAGGAACACGCGCCCAACGACCTCCGTACCACGCTCGAACAGCTGCAGGTGCTCGCCGGCTATCCGGACGTCGACGTGCTGGTTCGTCCGCCGTCCGCCGACCCGGTCTTCATCAAGCAACTCCTCGACATCGGCGTACAGAACATCATCGTCCCGATGATCGACGATGCCCGCGAGGCTGCTGCCGCCGTCGCCGCCACCCGTTACCCGCCCGCAGGCATCCGGGGAGTGGGCAGCGCACTGGCGCGCGCATCCCGGTGGAACCGCATATCTGACTACCTTGTCACCGCCGATGCCACGGTGTCCCTGACCGTGCAGGTGGAGAGCGTCGCCGGCTTGGCGCACCTTGGTGACATTGCCGACGTAGACGGCGTGGATGCGGTGTTCATCGGACCGGCCGACCTCGCGGCTTCGATGGGTAAGCTCGGCCAACCGGAGCATCCAGATGTGTTGCGCGCCATCGAGAAAGCGCTGGAGACGATCCTCGAACACGGCAAGAGTGCCGGGGTGAACGCGTTCAAAGAGTCGGTGGCGCGCCGCTACGTGGGGGCAGGCGCGTCCTTTGTGCTCGTGGGGGCGGACGTGGCACTGCTGGCGCGCGGTGCCGAGGAACTGACGGCCAAATACCGCCGACCGTAATCAACGCATTGTTTCTGACTATCGTGTCACCTACACTTTCGAATCATGGACCTCGATTTCACGCCTGACCAACTCGAGTTCCGCGACCAGGTCAGCACGTGGCTCGATGAGAACCGGCCGAGCGAGCCACGGCCGCGCGACGACGCGGGCATCCGCGAGTACGACCTCGCCTGGCAGCGCACCCAATGGGATGGTGGCTGGGCGGGTATCGCGTGGCCGCAGGAGTACGGCGGCAAAGGGCTGACGTTGCTTCAGCAGTTGATCTGGTACGAGGAATACGCGGCGCGGGGGTTCCCCGGCATCGACGCGTGCTTCGTCGGCAACTCGCACGCCGGGCCCACGCTGATCACCAGGGCCACCGAGGAGCAGAAATCCTTCCACTTGCCGAAGATCCTTCGCGGTGAGGTGATCTGGTGTCAGGGCTTCTCCGAGCCCGGCGCCGGTTCGGACCTGGCAGCATTGCGCACCAAGGCGGTCATCGACGGGGAGCACCTGGTGGTGTCCGGCCAGAAGTTGTGGACCAGTTTCGCCACCGTCGCGGACTACCAGGAACTGCTGGTCCGCACTGACACCACCGGCAGCAAGCACAAGGGCATCACCTGGGTCATCTGCGACATGAACACCCCGGGCATCGATGTGCGCCCGATCGAGACCATCGAGGGCGGCTCGGAGTTCTGCGAGGTGTTCTATGACGACGTCCGCATCCCGCTGTCCGACGTGGTCGGCGACGTGGGGGAAGGCTGGTCGGTCGCGATGGCGACGCTGTCCTTCGAGCGCGGCACCGCGTTCACTGCCAACCAGGTGAGGTTGGCCAAGATCATCGAGGACCTCATCGACTATGCCCGCGACCACGTCGGCCCCGACGGACGCAGGCCCGCCATCGCTGACGACGAGATCGCGCGGCGCCTGGCCACGGCCCGCGCCTCGGTGGCGTCGCTGCGCGCCCTCACCTATACCAACATCTGCGAGGCCATGAAGACCGAAACGCCCGGTCCGCGCGGCTCGATCGTCAAGTTGATGTACTCCGAACTGGCCAAAGAGATCGGCAAGCTGGCGATGGACATTGTGGGGGCGGGGGCGATCCGCCACACGTCGCGGTGGGACGACGACGGTTGGGTCGGTTACTACTACTACAGCTTTTCCCAGGCCATTGGTGGCGGTACGTCGGAGATTCAGCGCAACATCGTCGGCGAACGCGTGCTCGGATTGCCCCGTTGAATTCGATGAGGAGATCGTCGTGAATCTGCTGCCTGGACCCGAGCAGCTCGAAATCATCGAGGCTGCAGGAGAATTCCTCGCCGAGCGGATGCCCATCGAAAGCATTCGCGCCCATCGCCATGCGGAAGCGGCGGTGCCTGAAGGCCTTTGGCGGGAGTGCGCCGAACTCGGTCTGCTCACACTCGGACTCGACGAGGAGGCAGGCGGGTCGGGGCGCACGTTCGACGACGAAGCGCTGCTGTTCATCGAGCTCGGCAAGCGTCTTTCGCCGGGTCCGTTTCTCGCGTGCACCCTGGCCGCGCGGGTGGCCGCCCGCTGCGGCGATGTGGCGCTTGCCGAGCGCATTGGCTCCGGGACAGCCCTGGTGGCGCTCGCAGTGCTGCGGGGCGACGGCGACGTGCGGCCGGTCAAGGGCACCTTCGATCTGTTCGAGCCGGCGGGCGCGTCGCACGCCCTGGTGGTGGCCCGCGTCGGCGCCGCGCTGGTCGACATCGAGTCACTCGGTCCGCTGACCCCCGTGAGTGCTGCCGACCCGGGCACCCGGATGTCCTCGGCCACAGTCGAGTCCGTGGAGGCGTCGCACTGGCTGTCAAGCGAAGACGACTGGGTCTGGGGGCGCGCCGTGGTGCTTGCCGCCGCCTACCTCACAGGCCTGGCGTCGGCTGCTGCAGCGCTGGCGACCGAACACGCCAAGACCCGGGAGCAATTCGGGAAGCCGATCGGCGTTCATCAAGCCATCAAGCACGCCTGTGTGAACATGGAGATCGCCGCCGAGGCCGCACAGGCCCAGACCCTGTTCGCCGCAATCGCTTTGGCGAGTGAACGCCCGGATGCGCTGCTGCAGGTGCTCTCGGCAGCCACGGTGGCCGGCTCGGCAGCCGTCGACAATGCTGCCGCGGGTATCCAGGTCTTCGGCGGAATGGGCTACACATTCGAGAACGACATGCATCTGTACCTCAAGCGTGCCCACGTGTTTCGGCACCTCTTCGCTGAGCCGGCCGACGTGCTCGCCGAGTTGCTCGCCCAGGACCGCGCCCAGTGAGCCGCGCCGTCGCGATCGCCGGCGTCGCCCTCTCCGACGTGGGGCGCGTCGACCACAAAGGGGCCTATGAGCTGATCGCCCAGGCCAGTAGGCGCGCCCTGGCCGATGCAGGACTGACACCCGCAGACATCGACGGACTGGCCTCCACCGGTCAGGGCACCTTGCCGCCGGTCGACGTCGGCGAATACCTCGGGCTGCGGCCGCGCTGGATCGACTCGACCGCCGTCGGTGGCGCGTCGTGGGAAGTGATGGCGGCGCACGCGGTGGACGCGATCGCTGCCGGGCACGCCGACGTGGTGCTGCTGACCTACGGTTCCACCGCTCGGTCGGATCTCCGCAAAGGTTTACGCGGCGCCAACATCAACTGGGGTGTCCGCGGCCCCCTGCAATGGGAAGCGCCTTACGGCCACACGCTGATCTCCAAGTACGCCATGGCGGCTCGGCGCCACATGTTCACCTACGGAACCACAATCGAGCAGCTGGCCGAGGTGGCGGTGTCGGCTCGGTTCAACGCCGCCGACAACCCTGAGGCCTACTACCGCGACCCGATCACTGTGGACGACGTGCTGGCCGGGCCGATGATCGCCGATCCCTTCACCAAGCTGCATTGCTGCATTCGCAGTGATGGCGGCGCGGCCGTCGTGCTCGTCAGCGCCGAGCGTGCCAAGGACCTGCCGACCAAACCGGTCTGGGTGCTCGGTTCCGGCGAGACCACCTCGCACATGCTCACGTCTCAGTGGGACGACCTGACCGTCGGTCCGGCTTCGGTCAGCGGCCCGCTGGCCTTCGCGCGCGCCGGGGTCGCCCCGTCCGACGTCGACGTCGCCGAGATCTACGACGCATTCACCTACATGCTGCTGCTCACCCTCGAGGACCTCGGCTTCTGTCCGAAGGGGGAGGGCGGCCCGTTCGTCGAAGAGGGCTCGCTGCGACTGGGCGGCAAGCTGCCCACGAACACCGACGGTGGTGGGCTGTCTGCTTGCCATCCCGGCCAACGGGGATTGTTCCTGTTGGTTGAAGCGGCCCGTCAGCTGCGCGGCGAATGCGGCCCGCGGCAGGTGCCCGACGCGCGAATCGCCTGCGTCAGCGGCACCGGCGGCTGGTTCTGTTCCAGCGGGACCGTTATTCTCGGCGCCGAGGAGCCGTAGATGTCGCGCGCGCCGGTGAGTTCCGACGTCGAGGACACCCGGTCGATGCTGGAGTCCGCGGCCGCCGCCCACGGTGGTGTCGAGGCCTACGTCGAGCCGGGCGCGCGGATCACATTCGCCGAGTGGGTTGGCCGGGCCCGTTGCGTGGCAGCGCAATTCGCCGATCTCGGAGTCGGCAAAGGCGACGTGGTCCTGCTGTGGCTGCCCTCGGGCATCGACTATGCGACGTGCTACGCCGCGGCGGCCATGATCGGCGCGATCACCACCGGGGTGAACCCGCGGCTTGGGCGTAGCGAGATGGAGTCGATCCTGCAGCAGGCCACCCCAGCCTTGATCGTCGCCGACGAGCAACTCGGCGCACTGCCGGACACCGGATGCCGGGTGCTGCAGCGAGATGCGCTGACCACTGATGTCTCGGCATCGGGACCGCCTCGCGTGGAGCTGACCCGGTGGGACTCGGTCGCACTGATCTTCACCAGCGGGACCACGGGAAGACCCAAGGGTGCGGTGTTCGACGCTCATCGGCTGGCGGCCGGGGCTGCGGCGGCGGGTGTCATGAGCGCCCCTTACGACCGGCGCCTCACGTCGACGCCGTTCGCCCACGCCGGCTACATGTTCAAGCTCTGGGATCAGTTGATGTGGGGCAGCACGCTGGTGGTGCCGCCGGCACCGTGGTCGGCACAGGGCATGTTCGATGTGCTGCGCGATGAGCGGATCACGGTGGCCGGTGCCGTGCCGACCCAGTGGGCCAAGCTGCTCGAGGTCGAGGGTGTGAGTCGGAAAGCGTTGCCGCATCTGCGGATCGGTATCGTGGCTACTGCGCCGGCGCCGCCCGAACTGGTGTATCGGGTCGCCGAGCGGATCGGGGTTCCGCTGGTTGTGCGGTACGCGATGACCGAGTGTCCGACCATCTGCGGCACCGAACCCACCGACCCCGCCGAGATTGCGTTCCGAACTGTCGGCCGGCCCGCCGCGGGGATGGAGGTGCGCGTAGCTCCCGACGGGGTCGTCGAGGTGAGCGGCCCCTGTGTGATGCGTGGATACTGGCGCAACCCCGAACTCACCGCCGAGGTGCTGCGCGACGGCTGGCTGCGTACCGGTGATATCGGCACGCTCGACGCGGACGGCAACCTGGTGCTCGTCGGACGTAGCGGCGACATGTACATCCGAGGTGGATACAACGTCCATCCCGGGGAGGTCGAGAGAGCGCTCACCGGACATCCGGGGGTGAAACAGGCTGCGGTGGTTGGCCGTCCCGCCCCGGTGATCGGAGAGATCGGCGTCGCCGTCGTGGTCCCGGCAAAAAGTGCCGAACCACCGACATTGGCCGAGTTACGTTCACACGTGACGGGTCAACTGGCCGACTACAAGGCCCCCGACGAATTGCTCATCGTTGACGAGCTGCCCCTGACGGCGATGCTCAAGCCGGACCGACTTGCGCTACGCGATCTGATCACCCTGCACGACAGGGATATTCAGCGTCGCCAACCAGCGCGGGGTTAGCGCAGACGTGCGTGTGGGTAGGCCGCGGAGGAACCCGACTTCACGCACGCTCGCGACCTAATCCAGACGGATCATGGTTGGCCGGGCCGTAGCTCGATGAACAGTCCCTCGGCTTCGGCGCACAGCGTCTCACCGTGCATGAGCTCAGCGCGAAGGATCCGTTTGCGTCCCTGCTCGCTGACGAACCAGGCCCGTACCACGAGCTCCTCGCCGACGGGTGTGATGGACCGGAAGTCCGTGTGCAGATACGCGGTTCGAGCCGGTGTCCGATCCCCGCTGCTGGCCAGCCGGCCGAGTACCTCGTCGAAGAGCAACGGGATGGCCCCGCCGTGCACCGCCCCACCCCCGCCGAGGAAGTACCGGCCGAACGTGACGGTGCCCTCGACCCGCTGCCGGTCGCCCGCGACGGGAATGAAGTTAGGGCACATGGTCTGCCCACGGCCCGGTAGGTCGAGCCTCCTCGCGAAGATCTGCCTGCGCTCTCCGACTGCGACCTCGGCCAGTCGGGCGGCCCACTCCGTCAGGGCCTCCGTCAGGGCCACCGTCGTCGCGGTGTCCGGAGCGGCGGCAGCGACGTCGTCGAGGAAGCCCCGCAGCGCGGCGATCATGTCGCCGTATTCGGCGCCGCCGCCCGGGCTGCGCACGGTTGGCTCCTGCCATGTCCGCATGGGAGGGAACCCGCTCGACGTCACCATCTCCTCGGTCACTTCGGCCGCCTTTTCGACATCGCCCAAGAATAATGCATTAACATTAATCTTTGCCGCTGGAATGCTTGCGTGGCGCGCGTCACAAAGTGTCGCGACGAGGTTTGCGAGCAGGCGGTGAGGAGCGGATATGCCGGAAGTCGGGTCCGCATCGGATGGTCCACTGGCCGGACTCGTCGTGGTCGATCTGTCCACGACGCTGCCCGGAGCGCAGGCGACGCAGTTCCTCGCCGACTGCGGCGCCGACGTGATCATGGTGGAGCCCCCCGACGGCAGTCCGCTGCGCGAGCACGCCAGCTGGCCTGCCCTGCTGCGAGGCAAGCGCAGCGTCACCCTGGACTTGCACGACGACGTGGATCTCGTGCGCTTACGGATACTCCTGCGCAGCGCCGACGTCATGGTCAACACCATGCGGCCGACCACCGCCGAGCGCATCGGCCTCGCCAACGGCGCGTTGTCGACGGCCTACCCGCAACTCGTGGTGGCGACGATCACCGGCTGGGGCTCGACCGGGCCGTTCCGGGACTACAAGGGCTGGGAGGCGCTGGTGATGGCGAAGACCGGCGTCATGCACGAGAAGCGCGGACTCGCGCCGCGGCCGGGTCCGGCTTTCATCACATTCGCGTACGCGTCGTGGGGAGCGGCTCACGCCGCGGTGCAGGGGGTGCTCGCCGCACTGCTCGAGCGGGAGACCAGCGGGCGAGGCCAGGTCGTCGAGACCAATCTGGTGACCGGTATGGGTTCGATGGATCCCTACAACTGGTTCTACGAGATGGTCCTGGAACGGTATCCCGGTGCGTTCGAGCCGATGGATGCTGCCTATGACGACCAGGGCAGGCCACAGGCGTATCTCATCTTCGCGTTGCTCGTGTGCCCGACCAAGGATGGCCGCTGGCTGCAGTTCGCCCAGGTGTCGCCCAAGTTGATCGGAGCCTGGCTCGCCGAACTGGACCTGCTCGAGGAGCTTGCCAAACCGAAGTGGCAGGGCTTCCCGATGCTGCCGACCGCCGAACTGCGCACCGAGTGGTGGGACATGATGATCGAACGGGTGGGCGCCCGCACACTCGCCGAATGGCAGCAGGCGATGGAGGAGAACCCCGACCTCAGCGGCGAGCTGTTCCGGACTCCGGAGGACTCGCTGGACCATCCCCAGACCTCACACGAGCGCCGTGCCATCACCGTAATCGACGCCGATCTCGGGCCGGTGCGGCAACCGTCGACCCTCATTCACGTCGACGGCAACCCGTTGACCGAGGTGCGCCCCGCGCCCCGGATCGGCGAGCACAACAGCGCGTTGTCCGTAGCGGAGCTGGTCGACCGGCCGACCACCCCTGATGGCGTCGTCCCCGACTACCCTCCGCTCAAGGGCGTCTCGGTGCTCGAGTTCGGCAGCATGTTCGCCGGCCCGTATGGTGCCACCCTGCTGGCCGACCTGGGCGCCCGCGTGATCAAGGTCGAGCCGCTCGCGGGTGACAACATGCGCAACCTCGTCGCGTTCCCCGAGGCTGGTGGCGCAAAGGTGTTGCAGGGCAAGGAAAGCGTCGCTATCGACTTCACCAAGCCCGAGGGGCTGGAGCTGGTGTACGAATTGGCGAAGCGATGCGACATCGTGCTGCAGTGCTTCCGGGGTAAGGCGGCCGAGCGGTCGAGGATCGACGAAGCCTCGCTCAGGGCGGTCAACCCGGACCTGGCCTTCGTCACGACTTCCGGTTACGGGGTCGACGGCCCGTTCGCACACCGCGCGGCCTACGCGCCGTCCGTCGGCGCGGCCTCCGGTCTGGCGCTGGTCGACAGCCACGACACGGGCGAGGCACCCGTCGACCTCGACGACCTCCACAGCAGGGCGGTCAGACTCCACGCCGGCGGGGCCGTCCCCGCTGTGCAGTCCGACGGGATCGCAGCCCACGGCGTCGGCTCGGCACTTCTGGTCGCCCTGTACGCCAAGCGGCACGGACGGACGCTGACGAATGCGGTCACCACCATGCTGGGCACGGTGCAGCAGGCGATGATCCCGTACAACACGAGTTATGCGACGCGTCCGCCGCATATGGCCGCCGACGATCAGTTCTTCGGGATGAACGCGCTCTACCGGATGTACCGCGCGTCCGACGGGTACATCTTCCTCGCCGCGCCGCTACCGCGGGAATGGCCCGCACTGGCAAAGGCGTTGTCGCCCTACGTCGATCTGCACGCCGACGAACGCTTTGTCGATGCCCAGTCCCGCGCCGCCCACGACGGCGAGCTGACCGCCGCGTTGACGCCCGTGTTCGCGACCAAGACCAAACTGGAGTGGGAGCACGAACTTTCCGACCAGGACGTCGGTTGCGTCGAGGTAGTCGAGGCCAACTCCGAATTGGTGCTGCAGACCGACCCGTACTTCGAGGCGGGTTACGCGGTCGAGGCGGTCAGCCCGATCTTTGAGCAGCACCGTCGGCTTGCGCCCCTGTGCCGGTTCTCGCGATCGCGGACCAGGGCCGACGCCGGCTGTACGGTCGGCCAGCACACCGACGCCGTCCTGCGGGAGCTGGGGCTTTCCGGTGACAGGATCGCCGAGCTCCGATCCAAGCAGATCGTCGGCGGGAACTGACGGGTTCAGCGAGTGCGCGGTTCGATACGGCACGCACGTGGCGTCCGTATGAACTGCACAGTTCGGAGGATGCAGTCAGTCGCCGCGTTCGGCCATCAGCGCGCGGGTTTCATACGACACCGGCGCGGTCAGCATGCCGACCCAGGCGTCCACGTAGTTATGCAGCTGCGCTTCGCTGAGTCCGTGCCCGGAGCGGGCCGCGGCGGCAAGCACATTGATCAGGCTGACGTACAACTGGAACGTGCGGCCGCGACGGATCCGCTCGGGCAAATCCTGTAATGCGGCGTCGACGAGTTCCTCGAGCTTCTCCTGGGTCCACTCGTCATCGATGTGATCCGGCCAGTAGGCGCTGCGCGCCCGCGGATCTTCGACGAGCCGGGCAAGGAACGGGGCGAACATCTCGCCGGCGGCGATGCTGTTGGCCAGCGGACGCGCCAGCAACCACACCACGGCGCGGGGATCCGCTTCCTTGCCCTGCTCGCGCATGGTCGCCAGCATCTTCTGGCGATCGGCCCCGAGGGACGCCTGACGGTATGAGATCAGTGCGCGGATCAAGCCGTCGCGCGAGCCGAAGTGGTAGCGGATGACCGAGGTGTTCGACTGTCCGGCGGCCTGCTGGATCTCTCGCAGCGTCACGGCATCGATGCCGCGGGTGGCGAACAGTCGTTCGGCGACCTCCATCAGCATCACCCGGGTCGATTCTCCCGAGGAGTTGCGCCTCCGCGTGCCAGCGGCGGACTCGGTTCCCAGCTCAGTCATCCGTTCTCCCGTCTGTCTCAGTCTGACCGGCGTGGCCGCCATTGAACATAATAATGCTGCTGTATTAAAAATGCTGGACTTGCTTTTGATCAGCTGGCATCATGCGAATGAGCAACCAGACCCGTGGAGGACCAATGAGCATGATCTGGACGAATTCGGGCGACTCCCACTTCCTGGAGCCCGAGGACCTCTGGCAGTCCCGGTTGCCAAAGGCGCTCGCCGACCTGACGCCGCGCGCGGAGAAAGACCCGGACGGCGAGTACGAAACCGTCTCCGTGGACGGGCAGATCTTCCGGCGCAAGCTGCCGTCGTCCGCGATGACGGCTTTCATCGAGGAGAGCATGAAGCCGCAGGGCATTCGCGACGCGAAGGTCCGGCTCGGCGACCTGGACAAGGAGGGCGTGTGGGGTGAGGTGATCTTCCCGTCGCTCGGTATGTGGGGGTCGACCTTCCGCACTCCCGAACTGCTGAAGGCGTGCATGCGCGCCAGCAACGAGTGGGCACTCGAGGAAATCTGCGCGGTGTCGCCGCGGTACGTGGTGACCGCGCAGGTGTCGACCCTGGTGGTCGAGGATGCGGTCGAGGAGTTGCGCTGGGCCGCCGAACAGGGCTTCAAGGCGGTCTTCCTGCCGACCACCCCGCATCCCAGCGCCCCTGATTGGCACCGCAAGGAATGGGAGCCGTTCTGGGCGGCTGCCGAGGACGCCGGCATGGTGATCGCGTTCCACATCGGCACCGACCCGGTCGACATGACAGTGGGCGGCGCATCGGGCGGCGCGGGGCAGGTGTACCGCGGGCCGGGCGGCGCAATCATGAACTACGCGGAGACGACGTTCTCGGGTCAGCGGGCGGCGATGAAGATGGTCGCTTCCGGTGCGCTGGACCGGCACCCCGACCTCAAGGTACTGATCTCCGAGGGAGGTGCGACCTGGGTGCCGTTCCTGGGCGACCGCCTGCTGGAGGGCTACCGCCAGCACCACATGGCCGTGCGGCCGAAGCTCACCCGCAATCCCAAGGAGATCTTGTTCAGCCAGGTCTACGCGTCCTTCCAGCACGACGAGACCGCGGTCGCCGCCTACGAACATATGGGCTACAGGAACGTGATGTTCGGCAGCGACTACCCGCACATGGAGGGCACCTTCGGTCACACGCAGGACACCCTCAAGGGGCTGTTCGACGGTGTGAGCGATGAGACCCGGCTGCGCATCACCCAGGGCACGTTCTACGAACTGTTCCCCAGCGTGCCGCCTATCCCGACCGAAAAGTTCTGAGCCCGTGTCTAATTCGTCTGGCCTGCGGGACGTTGCGATCGTCGGCGTCGGCGCCACACCGTACTACAAGCGCGGCGGATCGCTACCGAAGTCGATCACCGAATTGGCCGGCGACGCAATCCTGGCGGCCTGTGAGGACGCCGGCATACCGGTCACCGACATCGATGGGTTCGCCTACTACTCCGGTGCCAGCGCGGGTTACACCGAGAAGATGGACTCCGCCGACTTCATGGAAACCCTGGGGATTCCGGAGATCCGTTTCACCGCGGCGTTGACCTCCGGTGGCGGTGGTTCGGCGGGTGCGATCGGGCTGGCCCGAGCCGCCATCGTGGCCGGCGACGCCTCGGTGGTGGTCACGGTGATGGCGCTGCAGCAGGCCAAGCAGCGGTTGGGTTCGGTCTTCTCGGCGTTGGAGCCGGATCCGATCAACTCGTTCCTGCAGCCATCCGGCCTCTTCGGTCCTGGACACCTGATGTCGGTCATGGCCCGGCGGCACATGCACTTGTACGGTACCCGTCGCGAAGCGTTCGCCGAGATTGCCCTTTCGACGCGGGCGAACGCGGCGAATCGACCGAAGGCCATGCACCCCGAGCCATTGACGCTCGAGGACTACTTCAACGCACGGATGATCGCAGAACCCCTGTGCCTCTACGACTTCTGCCAGGAGACCGATGGCGCGGTGGCGGTGATCACCACCAGCGCCGACCGGGCGAAGGATTGCAAGCAGCCGCCGGTCCCCGTGGTTGCCGCCGCCCACGGTGGCGTCCGCGACTGGGGGAGGGCATTCGCCTGGATGGGTATGCCCGACGAATACTTCGCCTCGTCGGGCAATGCACCCATCGCCAAGCGGCTTTACGAGCAGGCCGGCATCAGCGCGGGCGATATCGACGTGGCGCTGCTGTACGACCACTTCAGCCCGATGGTGCTGATGCAGCTCGAGGACTACGGGTTCTGCGGCAAGGGCGAGGGTGGCGCATTCGTCGAGAGCGGAGCGATCCGCTACGAAGGTGGTTCCATTCCGGTCAACACCCACGGCGGTCAGCTGTCCGAGGCGTACATCATCGGGATGACCCACATCATGGAAGGAGTCGAGCAGATGCGTGGCACCGCCATCAACCAGGTTCTCGACGCTGAACTCGCCCTGGTCACCGGTGGCCCGGCGAGCCTGCCCGTGAGCGGGCTGATCCTGGGTCGTGCCGCATGAGCACCGCTGCGGTCACCCTGGCCGCCACCATCCCCGGCGAGCACGTGCGGATCGCCGTCAACAAGGACACAGAACCGTTCTGGCAGGCCGCGAAGGAGCGTCGGCTGGTCGCGCCGCAATGCGCTGACTGCCAGACGTTCCGGCTGCCTCCGACTCCGTTCTGTCCCACTTGCCAATCAAAGGCGGTGCACTGGGTCGAGCTGAGCGGCCGGGCCACCGTCTACAGTTTCGCCGTGGTGCACGGCTTCCCTGGCATGCCCGAGCTCGTCCTAGTGCCTGCCGTGCTGGACCTTCCCGACGCCCCTGGTGCCCGACTGGTGTCGAACGTCGTCGATGTCGCGCCTAGTGACGTCACGATCGGAATGTCGGTGCGCGTAGATTTTTCACCGATTACTGACGGATGGCTGCTCCCAGTTTTCCGAGTCGACGGCGAGGAGTGAGGGCCATGTCCGACGACAGTGCTCTGCACGAGAAGCCTCTGGAGTTCCTCACCAGCATTGCGAATACCGGCGGGTCGTGTGACGGTCAAGCGATCCTGCCCGAGAACGGGCACTATCGGTGCACGTGCTCATGCGACAACTGGGACATCGAGGTCGATGATCCGCAGGAAGGCTTGCGGCTGGCCCGCATTCACACCGGAAGTACGTCACGCTGAATAGGAGCCCGCGCGTGGGGAATTTGAACGGCGAAGTCGCCGTCATCACCTGAGCCGCAGGCGGGCAGGATACCCCGGCCATGAAGCGTGGCCTGGTCGGGTCGGTGCAGGCGCTTGCAAATCAACTGGCGCAGTACTGCAATGGGTCAATACGATTCACCCGACCGGCGTGGCGACCGGGATGGTCATGAACGACGCCATGGCCACAATGGGTGAAGCCAACGACCCCGGACTGTCCTCGATGCAGCATGCGCTGCCCATCCAGATCCTCTTGCCGGCGGACATCACGAACGCAGTGGCCTTCCTGGTGTCCGACGAGGCCAAGTTCATCACCGGCATCACCCGGCCGCTGAATGCCGGCTTCCCCGTTCGCTGACAATCCTCAGGAGCGCGAGCAGTATCGCACTCGCCCAACACGTAGTTAACCTAGTTGGATGAGTGGAGTGTGATCGGCTGCCCGGTTTCGATCAACTATGACAGTTGACTGTCGTAGCATGACAAGACGCTGCTGATTCGAGTACGTGCTCGGTCGCCGTCAACCGGAAGGATCTCATGAGCGAGAGTCAGGCAGGCGCAACATGTCCCGTCAAGGACCTGGAGTCGAACACGCCAGACTCGCCCGCGCTGACGCACTTCCGCCTGCCGGACGAGTGCCAGGATGACGCGCGGCCGGCCTTCCGGAACCGGGAGGCCGGCGTCGAGTATTGGGTATTCACCGACAACGCGGTGATCCTCGATGGTTTGCAGCACCCGGACAAGTGGTCGAGCAGCTTCATCGTGCCGACCGACCCGGAGCCGCCGTACAAGTGGATTCCGATCATGATCGACCCGCCCGACCATGCCAAGTGGCGGCAGGTACTGGCGGAATACTTCTCGCCCGGCCGCGTCAAGGGCCTCCGCGAGGCGCAGCAGAAGCTGGCGGCGGAACTCGTCGACCAGCTCGTCAGCGACGGCGGGTGCGACTTCGTCGAACGGACTCGCGCGTGTTCCCGTCGACAGTCTTCCTCACGATAATGGGCGTGCCCGTCGAGGATCTCGAGCAGTTCATGGCCTGGGAGGACAAGATCCTGCATCAAACGGGCGTGGGAGGGGAAGCCAACGCCGCGCGGCTCGAGGACATGACGCACGTGATGGGTTACCTCTCCGGCCTCATTCAACAGCGCCGCGAGAACCGCGACCCGGATGCCGTCGCTGCCGCTGACGTGGCTGACGTGAGCGGGCCGCGCACGGAGCGCACAGGGAGCGCCTGATGGCCGGAACTGTGGGGTTTCTCGGGGCCGGCCAACTCGGCGAACCCATGGTGGCGCGCCTGCTCGCGGCGGACCACGACGTGCTGGTGTACGCCCGGCGCGACGACGTGCGGAGCCGGCTGGTGGACCGGGGCGCCACGCCGGCAGGCTCCGTGGCAGAGTTGGCGCGCGGCAGCGACATCCTCATCGCCTGCCTGTATGCTGACGCGCAACTGCGCGAAACGGGCCTCGGCCCGGAAGGTTTCATCGCCAACGCGAAGCCAGGATCGGTGTTCGTGTCCCACACCACCGGCACGTTGGCCACCTTGCAGGCCTTGCAGGAGTCCTCCCCGGCTGGGCCGGTGATCCTCGATGGGCCGGTCAGTGGGACCGTCGAGAACATCGATGCGGGCACGTTGACCGTGCTCCTCGGTGGACCTGCCGACGCCGTTGCCAGGGTGACACCCGTGCTGTCCGCCTACGCCGAACCTGTGGTGCCCACCGGGGAACTCGGCAGTGCGTTGGCCATCAAGCTCGTCAACAATCTGTTGTTCGCGGCGAACGCTCAACTGCTCGCAGCAGCAACGGAACTGGGCGGCCAGCTGGGTGTCGAACCGACCGCGTTGTTGTCGACGTTGCAGGTGTGCAGCGCCCGCAGCCATGTGGCGGCTCACGCACACCGCATCGGTGGGATGGAACGCTTCGAGGAAATGGCCGGTCACTTCCTGCGTAAAGACGTTGCCGCGTGCCGTGAGGCCGCCATCGAAGCGGGGGTCGACCTCGGGCTTCTGGGGATGGCCGTACGGGAAGGGCCGTTATCACTCGATGCGGTCGACACGACGCGGGAGGGAACACGTTGACGACGGGACGGCTGGCGGGCAAGGTCGCGTTCATCACCGGTGCTGCCAGGGGGCAGGGACGTGCCCATGCGGTCCGGATGGCACACGAAGGGGCCGATGTCATCGCCGTCGACATCGCAGCCCCGCTTCCCGAATGGGTGCGCTACCCGTCGGCCACACCGGACGATCTCGACGAGACGGTGCGGGCAGTCAAGGCTGCGGGGGGCCGAATAACGGCCACGGCGGCCGACATCCGCGATCTCGACGGACTGCGGACGGCCGTCGATCAGGGAGTCGACGCCTTCGGGCGGCTGGACATCATCGTTGCCAATGCGGGAATTTGCGTCCCTGCGCCATGGAATGAGATCACCCCGGAGTCGTTCCGCGACATCATTGACGTCAACGTGACGGGCACCTGGAACACGGTGATGGCGGGTGCTCACCGCATCATCGAAGGAGGCCGCGGCGGCTCGATCATTCTGATCAGCTCCTACGCAGGCGTCAAGGTGCAGCCGTACATGGTGCATTACACGGCCAGCAAGCACGCGGTGACGGGAATGGCCAGGGCTTTCGCGGCCGAGCTGGGCAAGCACGAAATCAGGGTCAACAGTGTCCATCCCGGACCGGTCAACACCCCGATGGGTGGCGGTGACATGATCGCCGCGTTGTTCTCCGCGATTGAGAGCAACCCCACGCTGAACAACATGGGTACGCCATTCCTGCCGCAGTGGGCGTGCGAACCGGAGGACGTCGCGGCCGCGGTGTGTTGGTTGGCGTCCGACGAGTCACGCTTCGTGACGGCAACGCGGCTGTCGGTCGACCAGGGCATGGCGCAGTTCTAGCGCACCAGGGTCACGTCGTGGTCGGGGCGGCGCCACCCGCGGCTAGTGAACTGGCCTGACCAAGGTTCAGAGCCGGTCGAGATAGTGCTCGACCAGTCCGACCGACATGCGGGGATAACTTTGAGCCGTCACCACATCTAAGCCGTCACGCTCTAGCAGGCGGGCGAGCCGATTGTTGATCAGCGACAGAACAAAGGCGGCTATCAGCTGGTAGTAGGCGATGTCGCCGGTGAGGGTCCCACCGAATTCGAGGTAGCGCCTGACGATCTCGTCGTCGTCCGGAATACCGGGCAGGCGGGTGAACCCCAGTGCTTCGCACAGAAAGCGCTCGAACATCAGCCACCAACCGACGTCGATGTCCGGTGGCCCGGTGCCCGCGGTCTCCCAGTCGAACAACGCGACGACCGAGAGGTCATCACCGAAGCTGATGTTCCCCACCCGCGCGTCGCCCCAGACCACAGTCTCCGCGTCTGTGTCGGGTGCCGCATCCACGATGACGCGCAGCGCCTCGGCCAATGTGGCGCCGCCTACCTGCATATCAGCACGGCACCACTCGTACCAGCCGCGCAGTTTATCGAGGTAGCGCTGCAGCGCTGTCCTACTCGGATCGGTCCCGCCACGGAAGAACGCCAGCGTGTCGAGGTCGTCGATGCGGTGAAGCGACACCAGCGCCTGCAACCCGTTGTCGCACAGCAGCCCTCGCTCGACGGGGGACAGTTCGACGGTCCAGCCTCGCTTGTGCCAACTGGGAACGTCGGACGGCGTTCGACCTCGCACCCGTCGCATCAGATAGAACGGCGATCCCAGAATCGAAGCGTCGCGTTCGATACCGACGACGTCCGGCACTGGAATTCCATGTGCGGCGAGACGTTTCATCACCTCGGCCTGGCGCGGTGCGTCGGGCGTCGTGAACAGCTGGTGGTCGTCAGCCTGTGCGCGCAGCACCAGATCAGCGCTGTGACTTTCGCCGTCCGGGTCCTTCCACGAGGCAGTGAAGAACGCTGTCTTCCCTGAGTAGCCGGCCGGTGGGGCGATGAACTCGGAGATCTCGAAGTCGGTTGTGCCATCGGGCGCGATGCTCGGCGGCAGCCAGGTCCGCAGAATGTCGCTCGTCCGACTACCGAATTGGCCGCGCGAAGATGTGTAAACCATCGTCCCCCTTCGCGGAACTGAACACTACTGTCAGAATAGCGGGATGAACGGCAGACAGCTCAGCGGCATAGCGCTCGGCGCTTACGTGCTCCCCGGACGCGTCGCCGACCCCGCGGTCGTCGTCAACCAGGCGAAGGCCGCCGAGCGTCTCGATCTGCACACCGTATGGCTCAGCGAGCGATGGGGGACCAAGGATCTCGGGGTGATCGCAGGCGCGGTCAGCCAAGCCACCTCGAGGATCCGGATCGCCTCGGGCATCACCCATCTCCAGTCCCGGCATCCCGCACTGCTGGCGTCGCTGGCAATGACGGCTCAGGCGCTGTCGGGCGGACGATTCATGCTCGGCGTCGGACGCTCGGTCGACGCGATGTGGGCGGCGGTGGGGCTACCTCGTTCCACGAACGCGTCGATCGTCGACCACGCTGACATCTTCCGCCGGCTGTGCCGGGGTGAGAAGGTCAGCTACGACGGACCCGCGGGCAGGTACCCGTCGTTGCGGCTCAATGACATACCGGATCAGCCGGTCCCTCCTGTGGTCTTCGCGGCGATCGGACCCAAGGGCCTGGGGCTCGCGGGTCGCCACTTCGACGGGGTGCTGCTGCATCCGTTCCTGACCCCCGCCGCCGTCGAGCGTTCGGTACGGCGCGTCCGGGACGCCGAGCGCGCAGCGGGCCGCCCGGTGGGCAGTGTGCGGGTGTACGCCACCGTCGTGGTCGCGTGCGAGCTGCCGGCCGAGGAGGAGCTCGCTGTAGTGGACGCTCGGGCGGTGACGTACTACCAGATTCCCGGATTCGGCGAGCGGTTGGCGGCAGTCAACGGGTGGGATCCGGAACCATTGAGCAGGTTGCGAAGTCACCCGCTACTCGCCGGTGTCAGGGGTTCCGCGGACTCGGTGCTCACTCGCGAGAAACTCGTCGAGGCCGCCTCCGCCTTACCTAGGCCGTGGACGGCGGAGGCGGCGGCGGTCGGGTCGGCGCGATCCTGCCATCTGATGTTCGAACGCTTCCGCGAGGCCGGTGCCGACGAATTGGTACTGCACGGCAGCACGCCCGACCGATTCGACGCCCTGCTCAACGGCGCCGACGCCAGATCATCAAACTAGTTAAACATTGAGCGGATTAGATCTACACTTCGCCCGTGGACTTGAAACTCCAACGCATCGCCGCGTGGGGCGGGGTCGTCATGCTCGCGCTGTTCTTCGTCTTCTTCATGCTCATCGCCAAGCTCATCCCGCCGCTCTCGCCGACCGCGAGCGCCCAGTCCATCGCCGACTTTCTGGTTGCCAACAAGCTCCGGGTGCGAGTCGGCCTGGCGTTCAGCCTGCTCGCTGCATGCCTCGCGCTGCCGTGGTTGGCCACGATCTGCCTGCGGGTGCGACGGGTCGAAGGCAAATGGGGTGTGCTGTCGGTGACCCAGATCTTCGGTGGCGTCATCTTCGTGCCGGGCTTTCTGTTCCCGATGATGGTGATGGCCACCGCAGCGTTTCGGCCCGAAGAGCGTGATCCCCAGATCACGCAGGCGCTCAACGACGTCTTCTGGTTGATGTTCGTCGGCATCGTGGGAACCCTCGTCGTGCAGGCCGTGGTGCTCACGACCGCGTCGTTCGTCGACCGCACGACACCGGGGACGTTCCCGCGGTGGTTCGGCTACCTCAACGCCTGGTACGCCCTGCTCGCGCTGCCCGGCGGCGCGGTGATGGTCTTCAACAGCGGGCCGCTGGCGTGGAACGGCGTCTTCGCGTTCTGGATTCCGTTGGTGGCGTTGAGTGTCTGGATGATCGCGGTGACCCTGGTGCTGCTCCGCTCGATCAGTGCGGAGCAGGCCGCCGAGCGATCCCCCACCCTCGTGGCTTCGTGACAGTTCATGCATCCTCGCTGACCGCGACGCCGGTGCGGCGCGTGCCCGGTGAGAGCGGCACGTGGGTGTTCCTGTTCGGCGACATGCTGGTATTCGGCGCGTTTTTCGCCACCTTCATGGTCGAGCGGGCCAACAACCCCGAACAGTTCGACCTCGCGCGCAAGACGTTGCACCTCGGGGTTGGGTTCACCAACACGCTGGTACTGCTGACGAGTTCACTGCTCGTGGTCATCACGTTGCGTGCGCTGCGGTCGGGAGCCCGGCACATCGCGCGCTCGGCCACCGTGGCGGCAATGGCGTGCGGCGGAGTGTTCATCGCCCTCAAGACCTTCGAGTACTACTTGTTGGTGACCGGTGGACACGCGGTCATCGCCAATCACTTCTACCTGTACTACTTCGTCCTCACCGGTATACATCTGCTTCACGTCTGTGTCGGTATGGCGGTGCTGACATTCCTGCTCACCCAGACGCGGCGGCACGAACTCGGACCAACGCGGATGGCCGTCGTGGAGGGCGGGGCTTGTTTCTGGCACCTCGTCGACCTGCTGTGGATCGTGCTGTTTCCACTGCTGTACCTGGTGTCGTGATGCCGGGTCCCTCCGTATTGGCCTTCGTCCGTGGCCGCGCGGGCGTGTCCTGGCTGGTGTTGATCGCAGCGACGGTGGTGTCCTTCGCTCTGGGCGCCGACCATGGCACCGGTTCGGCGATGGCGGTCGTCATCCTTGGGATCGCCGCGATCAAGATACGGCTCGTCGGGCTCGACTTCATGGAACTGCGAAACGCTCCAAAGCCTCTGCGGATCGCATTCGAGGGATATTGCGTGGCGCTGTGGGCCTTGCTGTCCGCGCTATACCTGTTTCTGTGACTGTCTGTGCAACGTCCGGCAGCGCGTCAGCCGCCCAGTCGCAGACCGGTGTTACGGGTCCCGAACACGTCGGTGGCCATGATGGCACCGAGTTTATTTGCATCCCATCGCTTTTGGCCGTTGGAGACCGACGTCACCGGATGCCAGCCCTTGAGCAGCTGCAGATGCTCGCCCATGGCCCGGATCACCTGACCGCTGACATGGCCGGCTTCGGGACTGGCGAGCCACGCCACCACGGGAGAGCCCAGCGACGGGTCCTTGGGATCGAACTCGTCCTCGGCGCGCTCGTCGGGCTCGATGGCCGCCTCTGCTCCCGGCATGGACGCGGACATGCGCGTGCGTCCACCAGGACTGATGGCGTTCACGGTGGCGCCGATCGATGCGAGCTCGAGACTGAGCGTCTGGGTCAGGCCCACGATCGCCGACTTCGCGGTGCTGTAGTTCGTCTGACCGAAGTGGCCGTGCAGGCCGGCGCCCGAGGTGGTGTTGATGATGCGGCCATAGACTTTTGCGCCGGATTCCTTGGATTCCGCGCGCCACTTCCGCGCGACCGCGCGGCTGGTCAACCAGCTGCCGCGCACGTGCACCCGCATCACCAGGTCGAAGTCGTCGGCCGTCATGTTCCATATCGCCTTGTCGCGCACGATGCCCGCGTTGTTGACCACGATGTCAACCCTTCCCAGCTGCGAGTAGGCGCGTTCCACGGCAAGATCTACCTGCTGCTCGTCGCCCACGTCGCTGAAGTCGGACACCGCCCTGCCACCGCGGCTCTCGATGATCGAGACGACCTCGTCGGCGACCTTGCCGGTGCCCTCGCCGGAAAGGGTCGTGCCAAGGTCATTGACGATCACCGTCGCGCCATGCTTGGCCAGTTCGAGTGCGTGGCCACGGCCGATGCCATGCCCGGCGCCGGTCACCAGGGCGACCTTGCCGTCGAGTAGTCCGGTCATGAGTCCTCTCTTGGGGTGAAGATCGTGAGATACGGGCTGTCGGGATCTGTCTCGTCGACGGGCCGGAAAATCGCGGTGACGGGCATTCCGACCCGGAGGCGCTCGGGTTCGACGCCCTCGATGGCGGTCATCAGCCGCGGGCCCTCGGGCAGCTCGACGATCGCGGCCACGTAGGGCAGTCGCTCGCTGAACGGAGTCAGATCATTCACGTACACCGTCGAATACGTGTACAGGATTCCGGTTCCGCTGGCCTGAACCGGGTGGACGTCGTCGCTCCAGCAGTGGGGGCAGAACGGCCGCGGGTAGTGATGTACCCGGCCGCACGGCCGGCACTTGGCGATCAGCAGGCGACCCTGCCGCGCCGCGGCCCAATACGGCTCGCTGACCTGGTCGATGACCGGGATATCCGCGCGCGCCATCTACTTCACCACCCGGTGAACTCGGTCGGGCGCTTGTCGATGAACGCCTGCACACCCTCTTTCGAGTCATGTGAGTAGGACTGGATCTCCTGGGCCATCGCCTCGGCAACGAACGCCCCGGACCGATCGGTGTCGGGCGAGTCGTTGAGCAGTCGCTTGGTGAACGCGATGGCGCTCGTCGGTGCCGCCGCCAGCCGCCCGGCGAAGTCGGCCACCGCCGCGTCCAACTCGGCCGGGGCGACCACGCGGTTCACCAGACCGAGTGCCAACGCTTCGGCTGCCGTCAGGCGCTCTCCGAAGAAGGCCATCTCTTTTGCCTTCTGCATGCCGATCCTTCGAGGCAGCAGGTAGCACCCGCCACCGTCGACGACCAGCCCACGCTTGACGAATGACTCAGCGAAATAGGAATTTTCGGTGGCGACCACGAGATCGGACGCATAGACAACGTGGGCCCGCAGGCCTGTCGCAGCACCCTGCACCGCGGCGATCACCGGCTTGTGGCAATCCAACACGCTGGCAACCAATTTCTGGGCCCCGTTCATGATGCGTCGCGTCGGCTCCAGCACTCGCTTCTCGCCCCGCGCCCGCCGGTCCGCCAGCGAAGCCACGTCAGCGCCCGAGCAGAAGTGTTTCCCGTTGGCGCGCAACACCACCGCGCGTACCTTCTCGTCGTCCGCGGCGGCGGCCAGCAGCGCGATGATCGTGTCGCGGTCGTCGGGCCGGACCGCGTTCGCGGCCTCTGGCCGATTGAGGGTGATTGTGAGGATGCCATCGGTGGTGTCGGATAGCACGGCCGCAGTGGTGTTCATGGTGTGTAGGTTGCCTCGAGGTGTTTGATGCCGTTGACGAAGTTGGATCTCAGCATGACCGGCTCGCCGGCAGCGCTGATGTCGGGGTAGCGGTCGTAGAGCATCTCGAAGGCCACTTTCAATTCCAAGCGGGCGAGGTGGGCGCCGAGGCAATAGTGAGGGCCGGGTCCCCCGAAGGCGATGTGGTTATTCGGCTTTCGTGCGATGTCGAACGCCTCGGGGTCGGCGAATACCGCGGGGTCGCGATTGGCGGCCGGATACCAGACGACTACTTTGTCGCCGGCGGCGAAGGTGTGTGTCACCTGCCCGTCCGCGTCTGTCAGCGTCACACCGTCGCGGGTTACGGTGCGGCGCATGTGGATCACAGGACTCGCATACCGCAGAATCTCCTCGACGGCAGTCGGTGCCAACTCGTCGTAGTCCGCCAGCAGCCGTTCGCGCTGGTCCGGATGCGCGCTGAGGATCTGCAGGCCATGCGTGAGCGCGTTGCGGGTGGTCTCGTTGCCCGCGCCGATCAGCAAGATGAAGAACTTCGCCAGTTCTTGCGGCGTCAAATTCTCCTCGTCGGAGGTGACGAGCTTGCTGATCACGTCGTTACGCGGCCGGGCGATGCGGTCTTCGGCGATACTCCTGAGCAGTTCGATGAGCCGCTCGCTGGCCTCGGAGACCGCCGCCCCGATGCCCGCCGCGGTCTGATCGGGTACGTACTCCGGATCTGAGGCGCCGAGTACGACGTTGGTGGCATGGACGATGAACTGCTCGTGCTCCCGCGGCACCCCGAGCATGTTGTCGATGATGCGCAGCGGAAGCAGCGTGGCGAACGCTGAGACGAAGTCGCACTTCCCGGTGCGGGGCATCTCGTCCAGGATCTCTGCGGTTGTCTCCTCCACCAAGCCACGCATCTCGGCGAGAATGCGCGGGGTGAATCCGCGGGAGACGATCTTGCGAAGCCGCATGTGCTCGGGGTCGTCCATGTCGATGATGGACCCGCGGTATTCGCGCATCTCGGCGGTCTGATCGAAGATCTGGGTACCGTGCCCGGAGCAGAACTCGTCGGCTCGTCGGCTGATGTCGACCACATCGCGGTGCGCGCCGACCGCCCAGAAGCCGCGGGCGCGGGGAGCATCGGGCCGGTTGGTGCGCACGAAGACCGGGCCAGCGTCCCGCAGGCGCCGGTAAATCTCCGCGCGTTCTGCGGGATGTTCCTGCCACCACCGCAGGTCGATCAATGGTGCGAACTGTTGCTCGTCGACGTCGATCGCGCTCACAGCTCTAGATTCTGGCACTCATGTCACTTATAGGCAATGTCGGGTAGGCGTCCGTTGAGGGGATTGCGCGGTTTTCCCCTCCTTGATCCGCAGCGATATCTAACATTAGTGTCACTAGTGGTCGAGTCCGCCAAGAAGCGATCGACAAAGGACAGCCGAGGAGGGCACATGACGGACCGCACCCCGCTGAGAGTCGGCATCATCGGTGTGGGGTGGGGCGCGCACGTACAGGTGCCAGGTTTCCGGGCGGCGGCGGGCTTCGAGCCCGTTGCGCTCTGCGCCCGCACCCCGGATCGTCTGGAGCGCGTCTCGGCCAAGCTCGGGATCGAGGAGACGTCGACAGACTGGGAGTCGTTCGTCCAGCGGGACGACCTCGACGTGATCTCCGTCGCCACACCGACGGTGCTGCACCGCGACATGACGCTGGCCGCCCTCGCCGCGGGCAAACCCGTGCTGTGCGAGAAGCCGCTTGCCGGCGACCCGGAGGCGGCCCGCGAGATGGTGCGTGCCGCCGCGGCAGCCGGCGTACCGACGGCATGCTGCTTCGAAAATCGCTGGAATCCGGACTGGCTCGCTGTTGCTGATCGGGTGCGTTCGGGGTTCCTCGGTGACCAGTACCTGGCACGGGTGAGCCGCAGCGCGTCGTACTGGCACCCGAGCCATCCGCCGCAGGCGCGCTGGATGTATGACCGGGAACAGGGTGGCGGCTACCTCGCCGGGATGCTGGTGCACGACCTCGACTTCGTGTGCAGCCTGTTCGGTGCGCCCGAGGAAGTGTGCGCCGAGGTCACCGTCAGCGACCCCGTCCGTCACCTCGCCGACGGCGAGACCCTGCGAATCACCGCAGATGACACCGCAGCTGTGCTCATGCGGATGCCGTCCGGCATGACTGCGGTGCTCAGTGTCTCGGTGATGGGTGCGCACGCCGACCACTACCGCCTCGAGGTGTTCGGCTCGGACGGCACGATCATCGGGGACGGCGATCTTCGATCGGCACGGTACTCGGCGGGTCTGGCCACCGATGACGGATTGACCCCGCTGGAGGTGGATGAGCGTGAACCCGCCCACCCGGACCGGCTGCCCACCGGCCTGGCCGGCCATGCCAGTCGGGCGATGGCGCTCATGCTCGAGGACTGGCTGCCCGCCTTCGACGGCGAGCCGAGTACCGCGGCCACGTTCGAGGACGGGCTGGTGTCACTCGCGGTGATCGACGCAGCGCACCGCTCCGCCCAGGGCGGTGGATGGGAACCGGTACACGCCAAGGCGTGAGCGGTTCAGCCCAGCGCTGCCTCCGCGGGCGGATAGATGAGCACGCCACGGATATTGGCACCGGCATGCATGTCGGCGTAGCCGTCGTTGACCTTAGCCAGGGGATAGGTGCGGGTGACCATCGCATCCAGGTCGACCTGTCCGGCACTGGAGAGCTCCAGGATCTTCGGGATGTCCGCCCGTGGATTGCCCGAGCCGTATAGGGTTCCGACGATCTGCTTCTCGGTGAGCGTGAGATCCATCAGGTTCGCTCGGATCTCGCGTTCCAACATCGGGTGGATATTGGTGACCACCAGCTTGCCGCGTTTGGCCGTCATTGCCAGCGCCTGCCCGATGAGTTGACCATCACCGACGCCCATCGCGCAGATGAACTTGTCCACCCCGCGGTCCCAAGTCGCTTCGGCAACAACACCTTTCGCCTCTTTCCAATCCGCTGCCGTGTGGGTGGCGCCCATCTTGAGCGCCTCCTCCCGCTTGTACTCCGACGGGTCGATGACGGTGATCGTGCGGGCGCCGGCCAGCCGTGCACCTTGCACTGCCGCGGCGCCGATGCCACCGACGCCCGCAACAGCAACCGTGTCACCCGGTCGGACGTCGGCGGCATAGACAGACGATCCCCATCCCGTGATGAAGCCGCAGCCCAGCAGGCACGCCCGGTCCAGCCGGTAGTGGTCCGGGATCTTGACGCAACTCGCCTCGTGAACGACGGTGTGGTGCGCGAACGATCCGACACCACAAGCCAGTGCGAGATCCTCGCCGTTGAGGCGGTGGCGTGCGGTTCCGTCGTGAATCTGCATGCCCGAGTAGATCTTTGCGCCAAGGTCGCAGAGGCTTTGATGGCCCGTTGAGCACGACGGGCACCGGCCGCAGGACGGGATGAAGCTGAACACGACGTGGTCGCCGGGGGCGAGCCAGGACACGTGGTCGCCGACCGCCTTGACGACGCCCGCACCCTCGTGACCGCCGATGCAGGGCAGCCGGATCGGCATGTCGCCGGTGACGAGATGGTCGTCGGAATGGCACATACCCGAGGCATGCAGCTCGACGAGTACCTCAGTCGCCCTCGGCGGGTCCAGTTCGATGGTCTCGATCGACCATGGCGTGTTGCGCTCAAACAGCACGGCGGCCTGTGTCTGCATTCCGTGATTTCCTTCCGGCCTAACGGATGATGGCTTGATATTCGACGAAGCCCGCGAGGCCCTCGGGGCCGCCCTCGCGACCGATGCCTGATTGCTTGAATCCGCCGAACGGACTGCCGAAATCGAGGACCGCGGTCGAGTTCACCGCCACCGAGCCGACCTGAAGTCGTGCTGCCACCTCAGCGGCCCGTTGCTCGTCGGCCGACCAGACCGCGCCCACCAAGCCGTAGCGGGAATCGTTGGCAATGCTGACCGCATCTTCTGCGTCCGGTTCGCTGTCGTCGTACGCTATGACGACGGCCACCGGACCGAAGACCTCCTCGCGAGCGATCTCCATGTCGTTGGTCGCCGCCACCAGCGCGGGCGCGACGAACCATCCTGGCAGGTTCGGTCGTTCGCCGCCGACGAGCACGGTGGCTCCTTCGTCCCGTGCCCGCCGCAGGAACCCTTCCGCCTTGTCGCGAGCGGCTTCGTTGATCAGTGGACCGATATCGGTGGATCTGTCCGCGGGGTCTCCGACGGTCAGCGCTTCGACGGCCACCTGGAGCGCACTCACGAACTCGTCGTATCGGCTGCGGGGCAATAGGATACGCGTCAGCGCGGCACACAACTGACCGTTGTTGCCCATCACGCCGCCGACCAGACCCTTGACCGTCCGTTCCAGCGGCGCGTCGGGCAGCACGATGGCCGCCGACTTGCCTCCGAGTTCGGTGCTGCAGCGTCGCACTCTGGTGCCACACGCCGCGCCTATCTTGGCGCCCACCGTCGTAGATCCGGTGAAGCTGATTTTGTCGACCCCCGGATGCTCGACGAGCAGCTCGCCGGTCGAGGTGCCTCCGTTGACGACGTTGACCACACCGTCAGGGATGCCGGCCTGCTCGATCGCCTCCATCAGCACGCCGAAGGCCAGTGGTGCGTCCGGAGCGGGTTTGAGCACCACCGTGCAGCCGGCCGCCAAGGCGGGGCCGAGTTTGAGAGCGGCGATGAACAGCGGGGTGTTCCACGGGACGATCGCCCCCACGACACCGACGGGCACCTGGCGTACCTCCACGGTTCCACCCGTCATCGAGGGGCGGGTGGCGGTGAACGGATACTCGGGTGCGATCGCGGCATAGGCCTTCAATACGCCGGTGGCGGTGAGGACCTGCCCGAAGGTGCTCCACGACCGCGGCGAGCCGATCTCCGCCGTGGCCAGATCGGCCAGTTCGCCCTTGCGGGCAGTCAACGCGTCGGCGAGCCTGCCCAGCGCGGCGCCCCGGTCGGCGGGGGAGACCTGCCTCCACGTCGCCAACGCTGCACGCGCGGCGGCGACAGCGGCATCAACCTCTTCGGTGCCCGCCACGCCGATCGCGCCCACCACTTGGCCCGTAGCCGGTGACGTCACCTCCACAGTTTCCGCGAGTGCACCTGCAGCCCACTTTCCCGCTACGTAGCTCGCCGCCAACTCGACCATGGGCACCGATTCTGGCAGCGATGTCATTTTCAGACAAGCGGCTCATTGGGGATGATGGGAGATCAACCTACCCGTGGAGAAGATATTCTGACACTATTGGTCACTATGACCGCTATGCCTGACAGTGATACCGATGGGACCGAGGGCCGCCCGTGGGAAGTGGTCGTGGAGCGGGGCAAGATCGCGGAGTTCGCCGAGGCCATGCTCTCCGACAACCCAGACTTCCGCGGACCCGGCGCGATCGTGCCACCGACCTTCCTCACCACCGCCGCCCGCTGGGCGCCGCCCGGCGTGCGCGTCAATGTGGGGTTCGATCGAAAGCGACTGCTTCACGGCGAGCAGGAGTACACCTTCCACGGCGAGGTGCCCACCGCCGGCGCGGTCCTGACCGCGCGGGAGCGTCTCGTCGAGCGATTCTCCAAACCGGGTAAGCGGGGCGGCACCATGCAGTTCGCCACCGTCGTCACCGAATACCGCGACCCACAAGGAGCACTCGTGGCGGAGGCCAGGGCGACCTTCATCGAGACGGCCGCGAAGTGAGCGCCGCACTGCAGGTGGAAACGCAGGCGCCGGCACGAGAGTTCGGGCCGCTCACCCGTCAGATGTTCGTCCGCTACGCCGGGGCGTCCGGCGACCTCAACCCGATGCACTACGACGACGAACTCGCTCGCTCGGCGGGGTATCCCTCGGTGTTCGGGCAGGGGATGTTCTCCGCGGCCCTGCTGGCTGGATTCGCCTCCGATTGGCTTGGGGCAGGCAACGTGCGCCGATTCGGGGTGCGTTTCCGTGAACAGGTGTGGCCCGGTGACGTGCTCACCTGCTCGGGGACGATCGTTGACGTCACCGAGGAGCCGGGCGCGGACCGGGTGACGGTGGAGTTGGCGGCCACCCGCCAAACGGGCGGGGTGGCTGTGACCGGCTCGGCGGAGTTCCTGATTCCGCGAAACACGACAGCGAGCGGCGCCGTCAGCCCAGCCACACCATAGGCTGGACGCATCATGTCCGAAGCATCGATCGTCCGCCGGGCCAGCTACGGCCCATCGAGTCCTGCCATCGGTGCCCGCGGTGCAAGTACCCGCACCCGGATCACCGAGGTCTCGCTGGAGTTGTTCGGGCGGCTCGGATACTTCGACACGTCGGTCGATGCGATCGCCAAGGCGGCGGGAGTGTCGCGGGCCACGCTCTACCAGTACTTCAGGGGCAAGGACGAGATCTTCCTCGAGTTGCTCAACGAATGCGGTAGCGCGCTGTTCAGGGTGGCGCGGCGCATCGGCCCTCTCGGGCCGGACGAGGTCGGCTTCGACAACCTCAATTGGTGGTTGGGCGAGTGGAGTTGGGTGTTCGAGAAGTACTCGACGATGTTCGTCCAGTGGACGGCGATCGCCTCGTCGGACGCGAACGTCCGGCCCGAAATCGCCCGCTTCGTCCGCAGCTACAACCACCGGGTGGCCGAACGCCTCGCCGCCTCGGGTGTGACAGGGATCGATCCTGAGATCGCGGCCATGACGATGACCGCCCTCGTGCACCGCATCAACCTGTTCGTCCACACCGACGGCGCCTACGGCCGCAGCGCCAAGGATGCCGTCGACACTTTGTCGGTGTTCCTACAGTTGGTGCTGTTTCCCGACACCCCCGCCGCTGTGTTGACCTCGCTACGGCTGCGCGCCAGCAACGACCCCGCCGCCGAGGTGGATGCGGTGAAGATTCCTGAGGAACCGAACGTCGCGGGACTGTCCATCAGCGAGCGCACCGCCAACCTCAGCAAGCGGGCGGTGGCCACCGTGACCGCGCTGGCCGACGCGGGCGCCGCGCAGTTCCGGGCCCGCGGATATCGCAGTACCAGCGTCGACGACATCGTGGAGGCCGCGGCCGTGGCGCGGGGCACCTTCTACAAGTACTTCAGCGACAAGCAGGATCTGCTAGCAGCCATCGCGAGCGAAATCTACGGTGCCGCAAGGGCATTCGCGGACTGGATCGCCCTGCTGGATCCCGTCGCCGACGAATCCACGTTGCAGCACTGGCTGGCCACCTACGTCGAGTTCTACGACAGGTATTCCGGTTGCATCGACGTGTGGGCCGAAGGCGCCACCGACGACGCCACCATCCTCGGCATCGGCGAGCACGGCCAGGTGCTCATGGACCTCGGTGCGGCACGGATGCTGATCCGGCGACCGGGTGTCTACCCGTTCGACCCCGTGGTCTCCGCGCTGATCGTGCGTGCGCTGGTCACGCGGGTGCCGCAGGCCACTCTGGATCTGCCCCACCCCGTCGACGACGACGAGATCGTCACCTTGCTGATGACTTGTATCAAGCGGGGCTTCTTCGGGCGCTCGACCTAGCCGGACGTCACTCCCCGCACCGAAGAGGCCGTCGATGGCTTCGGGCGAACACCCCAATTCCCGCAGGATCGTTCTGCTGTGCGCGCCCAGGGCAGGCACGTCACCCATCAAAGGCTCGACGCCACCGAGTGCAACCGGCGGCGCCATCGCGTCTGCATCCCCGCCCGGGGTGCGTACCGTGCGCCAGCGGTCACGGCCGGTCAGCACCGGATGGTGCGCCAGTTGCTCGACGTCGTTCATCCGCGCGTGGGCGACACCGGCGAGCCGCAGGCGCTGCTCCAAGGCGTCGGGTGCTTCCAATACGACTTCGCAGAAGCGCTGCCATTCGGGCGTATTCTGCACCGCCAGCAACACCGTGTCGCCATCACGGGGAAATGAGCGGCCCATACGGCGCAATCCGTGGCGCGCTCCCGTGAGTAGAGGCGGAGTGCCTCCGTAGCGGCCGTAGTAGAGGGGCTGTGACATCCACTCCACCAGCGCGTCGAACAGCGACACCGACACCGGCCGAACCACGCCGGTCATGGCCCGCGTGTAGAGCGCGGTGAGGATGCCCGAAAAGGTGAACATCCCGGCGATGTCGGCGATGGACACACCGGTTCGCGCCAAGTTGCCCGGCGAGCCTGTCACGGACAACAGTCCGGCTTCGGCCTGGATCAACAGGTCATAGGGTGCTTGAGATCGACGGCCGGCGACTCCTTGCCGCGGTTGAGCCAGAAGAAATAGCTCGATTCGCCTCGGACGGTGTGGTCGTAGCCGCGGGCGAAGTCGCCGCCACGTGGTCGTTCGACTTTCACGACACGGGCGCCGAGGTCAGCGAGCTGTCGGGTCGCGTACGGCGCGGCCACGGCCTGCTCGAGGCTCACGACGCTGATGCCCGCGAGCGGCTCCTGCGCCGGCGCGAGATACTCACGGTGCGATACTCCCACGCGGTATGACGTTGATGTCAGATTAACAATGCCACAGACCGCGTACTAGATCGTCTAGGCCTATGGCTGCGATATCAGATATGCACAATATGTCAGATTATCGCTAGGATTGGGATCGTGGAGCACGCCGTTTCGTCAGGTCCGCTGTCTGGGATCCGCGTGGTCGAACTGGCGGGTATGGGCCCCGGCCCGCATGCAGCCATGATGCTGGCCGACCTCGGCGCAGAGGTGACCCGCGTGCAGCGACCCGGGGGCGCGGTCGCGGGCCACCGCGGCAGGCGAGTCGTGGCCGCGGACCTGAAGAATCCAGACGAACTCGCCGCGGTGCGTGAACTCATCGACAGAGCCGACGTTCTCCTCGAGGGGTTCCGCCCCGGGGTCACCGAGCGGCTTGGCCTGGGTCCAGACGAGTGCGCACGGCTCAACCCGCGTCTGATCTACGCCCGGGTCACGGGATGGGGGCAGACTGGTCCCCGCGCCCAGCAGGCCGGGCACGACATCAACTACATCGGTCTTACCGGCTTGCTGCACGCTATGGGTGCCCCGGACCGGCCGCCACCGCCGCCGCTCAACCTCGTCGGTGACTACGGAGGGGGCTCGCTGTTCGCGGTCGTCGGCGTGCTCGCCGCCCTGATCGAGCGCCAGAATTCCGGCCGCGGGCAGGTCGTCGACGCCGCCATAGTCAACGGAGCTTCGATGCTGGGCCACGTGGTGTGGTCGATGCTGGCCGACGGACGTTGGTCGGATGAGCGGGGGGCCAATGCATTTGATGGCTCGGCGCCGTTCTACAGCACCTACGAGTGCGCCGACGGCCGTTACGTGGCGGTTGGCGCACTGGAGCCGGCGTTCTATGCCGAGTTGCTTCGACTGCTGGACATCGATCCAACCACTCTTGGTCCGCAACGTGACCCCGCGGGTTGGCCGGCGATGCGGCGGGTGCTGTCCGAGCGGTTCGGTGCGCATCCCCGCAACCACTGGTCGCAGCTGTTCGCCGACAGCGATGCTTGCGTCACGCCGGTGTTGACCGCCACCGAAGCCATGGATGATCCACATCTGAAGGCGCGCAACATCTTCGTCGACGTCGGAGGAACACTCCAGCCGGCACCGGCGCCGCTGTTTTCCCGCACGCCTGCGCCTACCCCGAAGCCGGGCGCGGACGGCCCACTCACGACGACGCGGCGACCGCCATCCCGGTGATCCATTCCGGCACCGGCTCGTAGCCCAACGGTGATACCGGCCGCCCGCCGCCCGCGGCCCCGGCTGCCAGCCAAGTGCGGACTTCGTTGGCTCCCGCCCCCGCTCGCGCGTGCGCGTTGTCTACGAGTCCGACCAACCTCTCCACATCCCAGGCCGACATCGCTTGCAACACCTCGGCATCCCAGTCGGGCCGAATCTTCGTGCGAGCCTCCGGCATTCCGTCGGCGATGATCTTGGCCCGCTGTTCGTCACCGAGGTCGTAGGTGTCGACCTCCAGGCTCGGCGGCGAGTGCGACAAACCGCCGGTCCCGATGACCACGGTCCGTTCGTCGAGGCCGTCGAGGAACCGTCCCACCGCCGCGCCGAACTCGGCGACGCGGCGCCCCCTGGGCAGGGGAGCGGTCGCACAGTTCACTGCCACGGGAATGACGGGTTTGTCCGCCAACTCGCCCACCAGGTCTCGGATCGGCTGTGCGAATGCATGATCCAATCCGATGTCGCGGCACGCCGCGACATCGAAGCCGTCCCACAGCAGGTGTTCGCACAGCAGTCGGGCAGTGTCGGGTGGCACGTCGAGATCACCGCTTGGATGCCGGCCCTCGGCGAGAATGGATGCGGACAGCGCGATCCCGAACGCCGGCACGACATGGCGGAAGGCCCGACGGTGGTCACCGCCGAAAACCACCACCAGGTCGGGATCGAACTGCCGGACCCGGTCCGCTGCCATGTCCAGCGCAGCTCGGAAGCGGCGCCCGAAGGCGTGCTCCACATCGCGTTCCTTGCCTGGGCTGTGGCTCGCGCAGACCACCAACCGTTCTGACGTCACTTACGCACCTCCGGTAGAAGTGACACCAATGTTAGATGAGTACGCCGCTGGGCGGGAGGCTCGCACCGGCTAATGCCGCCCGTCTCCATCGAGGAGCTGGCCCGAATCCTGTCCTTTGGATTGCTAGACAACGCTATTGCACTGCGCCCCCTCGGACGACGGGATTACACGCTGACGACGATGCCCTGCGTCAGCGCCACGATGACGCCGAGTATCGCGATGAGCGCGGTGCACCCCGCGAGCAGTCGGATGTTTTCCTTCAGCGCCTCATTGCTCTGCGGGGGAAGGAAGAACGCGGCGGGCATGTCCTTCGTGTCAGGCTCCTCAGTGATCAGGGGATGTAGGGGCTGTCGGCGCCGGTGGCACACCGCATGATCACCAGCGGCAGAATAAGGAAAACGAAGAAGCTGACCTGGAAGACGATGTACCAGGTCCCCAGTCGCATCAGCTCGAAGCGCCACCGCGGAATGGTGGCCTCGTAGTTGAGGTAGTCGCCGAACTCCTGCTGCTTGGTCAAGGGTGCCTGTGTGGCAGCAAGGGCGACACCACCGGGAGCATCTCTCACGCTGGACATGTGCGGTGACGTCTTGGGAATGGTGAAGCGATCTAATCGGCAGAACCGCTCGAAATGGTTCAGCCCACGGACCGGCGGCTTGCCGGCCCAGTAGGCGATCAGGTTGGGCCACGTGCACATGATGCCGATGGTCCAGAGCAGCGTAATGCGACCACCGTTGCTCCATTCGAGCACCGGGCCGATGCCAGGGTCGTAGGTCCACCAGCCCATCGCCGTAGCCGTGCCCTCGACGACGAAGTCCCATACGTAGTTGACCGGAATAGCAAGCACGACCATCGATTTGAGCATGCTCCAGCCGAACCGCGGGACACCCACTGGCTAAGACACAACACCAGGAGTGCGTGTACGCCCCAGTAAACGGCGTAGGCGAATGGCATGAACAGCGGATCGTTTGGCGTCTAGATCGGCAGCCAGTCGAGTAGATGATGTTCGGCGAAGGCTTGCTGAACCCTATAAATGTCTAACGAGCTGTCACGTTTCTTGTGTAACCTATTCGGCTATATGTCGATGTCACGGAAATCGTCGATGAACCGCGTCGCTAGCGCGGACAACCTCTCCGCCGTCGGTAACCGGCTGCCGCAGTCATGCCGAAAGTGCCTGGCACGGGACCGCCTTCGGCTTCGGGGATCACAGCCGACCGGCTGACGCGCCATTTATGCGGTTCGACGCCGGGCGGTGTGGGCGCAGCCGGATTCACCCCTCGGCGGCGCGACGGGCGCCACGGACCGCAGGTTGGCCGTCGAGGCGCGCTTCTACAAACCAGGCGGCAGCAGAGTCGTCGGCATGACACCACGTGCACGGCATGCCTACGCGGGGGCGAGGCGCGAGGCCACGACGCTGATGAACCGCCGCTACCGCTAGCCGCGCATTCTCGTGCGACCGTTGACACTGTGACAGTGAACTGCCATGTTTGGTAGGTCATTGCCGAAGGGATGTTTGCCTTGACCGACTTGAAGAGCGCCGACGAGGTCGGCGGGATCGCGCCCAGAGCTGCGCAGCCGGAGATCAGAACCATCCGACCGGTGTTGTTCTGGTCGGCGGTCGGCGCAGTGTGCGTCGCATTCGCCACCTACGTCTACACCTCGTGGATCGTCTCCGGGAATGCGGCGCCGGTCGCTCCCGGTCCTGATCCGATCCCCGGCGGGACCCAGGCGGCGATCATCGCCTTCCAGATCGCCTGCCCGCTACTGGCACTCGGTGCGATCGTCTACGTGGTTCGCAAGTGCCTGCGCGAGCGTCAGCTTTGCGTCGAGGCGGCCGTCGTCATCGGATCGACGATCGCCTGGTGGCACGATCCCCTGATCAACTGGTTCCAGCCGGTTTTGTTCTACAACGCCGGGTTGGTGAACTTCGGCAACTGGATGGAGAACGTCCCCGGATCGCTGAGTCCCGGCAGCCGGTTCATGGCCGAACCTGTGTTGATGATCGGCATGATCTACATCTGGATGCCGTTGGCGATGGGATCGCTCGCGCGGTGGGCGATGGGACGGGCACGGCGCCGCTGGCCGGCGCTGGGACCCGTTCGCACGTTCTGCTGCGGCTGGCTCGCGGTGTACGTTATCGAGTTCCCGCTGGAGATCTTCGCGGTGCATCACGGGCTGGTCGCCTATCCCGCTTCGATTCCGAGTGTCACGCTGTGGGCCGGGCAAACCGTGCAGATCCCGCTCTACGGCCCCATCCTGTGGTCTCTGGTGCTGAGCACGAGCGGAGCGCTGATGTTCTTCCGGAACCGCAAAGGCCAGATCCGGGTCGAGTCCGGCATCGAGACTCTGCACTGGGCCGGGCCGAAGCTCAAGGCACTGCTACGGGTGCTGGCCGTCGCCGGTTTCATGCATGTGATCGCGATCGGCGTATACGACGTGCCCGTCAACATCGCCGGGCTCTACGCAGGCCCGACCGATACGTACCCGTCATATCTGCGCACGCAATACTGCGGCCCGGATACACCACGGCGCTGTCCCGACGGGACGCTGTTCGACGATCGCTAGCTATTTCAGTACTACGGGTAGTGCGGCGAACTCCTCGCGGATGATGTCGTCGAGGCCCCGGCCCGGTGTGGCCAACCACTGAATGAGGGATCGCTCGACGAGCAGCATCCCGACCGATGCCAACAGCTGGCACTCGTCATCCGGAGTCGCTAGATGGCGCCGTTCGGCGATCGCCTTCGCCACCGTCTCGGCGTTGGCCTCGTGGTTCCTGCGCTCACGCCCGAGCAGCACCAGCGACGATGCGACCGCTTCACGGTACTGCGCGATTCGCTTTCGGATGCGCTTGAGTCCAGGCGCAAGGAGTGCGAACGAGTTCGCCATGGCCTCGAAATCGGACAGTTCCTCAGGCTGGGCGAGATACACGCCGCTGACGGCGTCGATGAAGTCGTACTCGCCGAAGAACAGCACCGACTCCTTGGTGGGGAAGTAGCGAAAGAACGTCCGCGGCGACACGCCGGCGCTCTCGGCGATCTGGTCCGTTGTGGTGTCGTCGTAACCGTTGACGCTGAACAGATTCAGGGCAGCCTCGAGTAGTGCATTCCGTGTCCGGTCCGCATGTGCGTCCCGTGGTGAGCGATCCCCACGTGCCATCACGCCGCCTCCTCGATCGCCTCGGCTGAACCGACACTACAACGCGGTTCGGTGAGCTGACGTCGTTGACACTCGTGGATTCGCCCGCAATACTTCCGCATATGTGACAGTCTACTGTCACAGTGTCTCCGGATGTGTAGTTTGCGGTAACGCGCAGAGAGGATCTCCACCCATGAACAAGCTGGAAGTCAGTGGAACTGTGAACCTCAGCGAGCTTCCGTTCGGACAGGATCGGTCGCGCGCATGGCGGGAACTGCGGGACGCGGGGGAGGCGGTGACCGCGGGCGAGGAAATCGTGCTCACCAGCGCCGACGCGGTGGAGTTCGCGGCCAAAAGGCCTGACATCTTCTCTTCGGCCAAGGCGTTCGATCGGCTGGGCAGTCCCGTCCCGATGATCCCTATCGCAATCGATCCGCCCGATCACACCAGGTACCGGCGCATGCTCGACCCGTTCTTCAGCCCGAAGAAAATGGCCGAACGCGAGCCCGAACTTCGGCGGCAAGCCGGCGAGTTGATCGACGCGATCGTGGCGAAAGGCGTGTGCGACGTTCTGCCCGATCTCGCCACACCGTTTCCATCCCAGGTGTTTTTGACACTGTTCGGACTGCCCATGGAGGATCGCGACCGCTTGGTGCAGTGGAAGGACTCGATACTCGAGTTCACCGACCCCGGTAGCTCGGAGGCCACTCCCGAGGTTCTTGCGCACGCAATGGAACTCTTCGCCTATCTGACGGAGCACATCGCCGCGCGACGGACCGACCCGTCCGGCACCGACATGCTCAGCCAGTTGATGCAGGACACCGACGAGGGGGCTATGGACGACAACGAAATTCTGGGCCTGTGCTTCATGTTCGTGCTGGCAGGCCTGGATACCGTGACCTCGGCGGTGGGCTTCTCTCTGGCCAAGCTGGCAGGTGACGCGGAACTCCGAGGCCGGATAGCCAGCGATTACTCGCTCATTCCCGCCTTCATTGAGGACATCCTGCGCGTCGACGGTCCCGTTCCGTTCGCGCCCCGCGTCACCACCCAAGAGGTGGAGGTTGCCGGCCGCGTCATACCGAAGGACACCACCGTGATGCTCAGTTACGGCAGCGCAAATCGCGATCCGCGCCGCTACGACGACGCCGACACGGTTCACGTGGACGGCAAGGCCGTGCACTTCGCGTTCGGTCGCGGGCCGCACCGCTGCCTGGGCTCGCACCTCGCACGGCTCGAACTGCGCCTCATCCTCGAGGAATGGCACACGCGCATTCCCGATTACTCCCACGTCGACGGCAAGGAACCGCAGATGCCATGGCCGACGGGGACTATGGGCCTGCGTTCGGCACCGCTGAATATCACACCTGCGTAAGGGTCGGCGACTAGGTGCGATCAACTAGGCCTCAAATCGACTGAGGCCGTTGACGGTCCGGGAACTTGACTAATGGAGCCGCGAGGCTGATCGCGTGTGGAGTGAAGAGCACCGAGTCAGGCGAGCCAACCGGCCTGTGGTTGTGCTGAGGTATGCGGTGGAGGTCAGCTAGGGTCTCGGAGGCCTCAACAACCGCTCCAGTGCACTGTTGCACTGTTGCACTGCCAACGGTGGCCCAGTCGGAGGTGGCGGAGAAAGTCATCCATCTGCGCCAGCCTGCTCCGCATGACCGGCTTGCTGCGCCTCGACGCCACAAAGGGCCACACCGGCGAATCAGTTTCTTGTCGTGGCTGCGGTTCCAAGTCGAGAAAGGTCCATACCGACAAAGGGGCGGAACGTCAGCCCAACTTCTACTGGCGCGTCCCTGACCGTGGCATCGGCCATATCCACTCCGGCAGCTACGCCCAGGCTTAATGGGAAAGTGTGTGCGCTTGCACCGCATCAGCGGCCTCTGGGTAATCTCGGCGGCCAAACCCGTACGCAAGACTGCTAAAACAGACCCAGGCCGGACCTCAGCCGGTCTTCGTCAGTCGCACAACTAGTTTCGATTCAGCAATTTCATATCAGGAACGGGACTCCCACGTTCCTGGGCATCACAGTCAGCCGACCTTCGGCATGACCTCTTCGGCCACCCACTGCATGTGGTCCAGGTAGGCGTTGAAGTCGTTCACCGGTGGCGGGTTGACCCAGGTATCGGTGACGCCGCGCTCAGCGAGCATGTTGCAGTTGTCGATGACCTGCTGAGCGCTCTGGCCGAACTGGGCGTTCGGATCGTCGACGATCGCGTGTTCCTGACCGATGGACAGCACCGCCAGGCTGTAGAACACCGAGAACGGCCGGTCGTCGAATCCGGGTTGCGAGCGTAGGTAGTCGAGCTTGGCGGGCAACTCGTCGGGCTTGGTCAGCCATGGTGCCCATCCGTCGCCGAAGCGGGCCGCCCGGCGCAGCACCGCGTCGGCATCTCCACCCATCCAGAGGGTGGGGTGGGGAGACGAAATCGGCTTCGGCCCGAAGGCGATGTCGTCGAATTTGACGAATTCGCCGTCATAGCTTGGTGAGTCGCTGTGCCATAGCTCAAACATTGCCTCGAGGCACTCGTCCATCACCCGGCCTCGCTTGTTGAAGGGCACGCCGATCGCGTCGAATTCGTCCTTCAGCCAGCCGACGCCGACCGTGACTTGCGCGCGTCCGCCACTGAGCCAATCGAATGTCGAAATCTGTTTGGCGGCGATGATCGGGTTGTGCAGCGGAAGGATGGTCACCATGGACCCGATAGAGATCGTGGACGTGGCACCCGCAATGAACGCTTGGGCGGTGGTGGCATCGAAGTAGTGGTTGCCCGACAACTCGACGTGCGGCCTAGGGGTGAAAAAGTGCTCGGGCAGAAAGACCATGGAGTAACCCAGCTCCTCGGCCCGTCGAGCGACCCTGACGATGTCCTGGCCGCCGAGCTCGTATTCCCAGGGCTGGGTGACAGCGGCGACGTGCATACAGTTGGGCAGGTAGACGGTGAATCTCATTGCCAGCCTTTCAGTTCGGTTCAAGGATCGCCAGGAGGCGCACTCGGCGGCCACGGCACCAACCATGTGACCGAGAACACTATGGCAGTCAACTGTCACAGTCAACTTGTCGACTGGAGGATCTGGGAAACAGATACTCCCGGCGACCCGACATGTCAGAATCACCCAGAGAATGACAGTAGACTGTCACCAGTGGGTCAGGAGGACCATGCCCGACGACAGTGATTCCGCAGGCCTGACAGACCCGATTCGGGGCCGCAGCGAGCCGGAACGGATGTGGACGCTGACCAACGTCGGCGAGGCCACTCCAGACATCCTGTCGCCCCTGTGCTGGTCACTGTGGGGCGGCGGTGTCGAACTCGCGTCTCGCGCAGGCATCTACGACTTCGGTGTGTTGCCCCGGTCCGAGCTGGCTGTCCCCGACGACCCGAACCAGTGGGCGACGGCGTGCTTCTACGGCAGGCAGGCGATGAATGTCGATCGCGCCCGTGAGCTGGCCGGGCTGCTTCCCGGAACCACCGGTGACGACTTCGAACGAGACCTGCTGGGTTCGGTGCGCGCCGACGCCGCCCCCACCAAAAGTGATCCCACCCGCATCCCATTCGTACTGGTGAAAGCGCCACTGGCCGCAACACGGCAACGCTGGGCGCCTCAGCGTGCATATGACGACCAGATGCAGTGGTGGCGAGCCGAGGTATTGCCGGGCACTCCGGTTGATGCGCGCGCGCTGTTGACCGATTCCGTCGCCCGCTTCACTGCGGTCATGCGGGTACATGTCCGCACTCGGATGATTCTGAATATGCTGCGGTCCCAGGTGGAGTCGATCAGCGTCCGGCTCGGCCGCTCGGATCTGGTTCCTACGTTGCTTGCCGGGTACGGCGGGGTCATCGAGACCCGGCTCGCCGACGATGTGTGGTCATTGGGGCAGGGACAGCTATCGGTCGCGGACTTTCTCGAGCGGCATGGCTTCCACGGTCCCAATGAAGGCAACGTGATAGGGCATTCGTGGCGGGAGGATCCCGAGGCGGTGGTCCGGATCGCCGCGGTTCATGCGGGCCGACCCGAAACCGAACGACCTCGGGTGCGGGCGCAGCGTGCTGTGGTCGCCCGAGAGCGGGCGGAGGCAGAACTGCTGGCCGGCTTGCCTGCGTGGCGTAGGCCTCTGTTACGCCGGCTGATGCACTTCACCGGATTTCAGGTGCGGTCGGTGGAACTGACCAAGGCTGGCTTCCTCACCGCGGTGGACGGAACCAGAGCGGCCGCAGGCGCACTCGGCCGGGACCTGGTTGCGGCAGGCAAGCTCGATTCTCCCGACGACACCTTCTACCTCACCACAGAGGAGTTGCTCGGCCCGCTACCGCGCAACGTACGCGAACTCGTTGCCTACCGAAGGGAACGGCGCGAAGCGTATCGGGACTTCGAGGTTCCGGTGACCTTCATCGGTATGCCGGAGCCGGTTGGGCCGACCGGGTCAGACAACGTGGGTGACCGCAGCGACGCCACCGTACGCGGCACGCCCGCGGGACCCGGCGTGGTCGAGGGGACTGTGCGGGTGGTACTCGACGCCGATTCCGACGACGTTCTCGAGGACGGTGAAGTGCTGGTGTGCAAATTCGTCGATCCCGGGTGGACGGCGCTGGTGTCGCTGGCGGGAGCGCTGGTCACTGATATCGGAAGCCCCGCCAGCCACGGCGCAATCGTGGCACGTGAACTCGGCATCACCTGTGTCGTCGGGACTGGCAACGGAACCAAGGTCCTTCGCACCGGAGATGTCGTACGTGTCGACGGCTCAACCGGCGAGATCGCCGTGCTGGCCGCGTCGGCCGGATAGAAAGGATCATCCATTGAGCAGCACGATCCGGCAGCTGTCCTCCGGGCTGAATCCGGACAGCGAGCGCACCGTGCGGGCGTGCCCCGATATTCCGGCATGGACTGAGAACCTGCTGTTCACGCCGTACGATCCCGTAAACGACGTCGGCATGTGGTTGCACTTGGGCACCGTGGCCGACAAGTGGGAGATGTGGGAAGACCGGGTGCTCATTGCGCTTCCCGAGGACCAAGGTGTGCTCAGTATGTGGGCCTATCACCGCACGGTCGCCGAGCGTCAACCCGCGGGCGCGAATCTAGAGTTCCAGTGCGAGCAACCATTCCAGAAGTGGCGTATCACTTTTGACGGATACTGCCTCCGTTCATCCTATGAGCAGATGCGCACCGGCCTGCTCGTCGACGGCCCCAAGAGTCACGTGCGCATGGACCTCGAGGTCGAGTGTGCGACGCCGGTGTGGGACGCCGCCACCGCCGGCGAAGGAATGGCCGAGCAGAGTTGGGCGCGCGAACACTACGAGCAACTCACCCGCGTGACGGGGCACGTAGTTGTCGACGGCGTGGCCATCGACTTCAACGGTGTTGGCTGGCGAGATCATTCACGTGGGCCCCGCGGCGCCGACACTCTCAGGGACTGGGGCGGCCATGTGATCACCGGCGCGGTATTGCCCGGCGGCCGGGCATTCGGGATGTGCCGCTACTGGGCCCGCGACGGTCACACCACACTAGAAGGCGCCTACGTGGTGGAAGACGGCACTTTACGTCACGTCGACATCGTCAGCGCACCACCGCCCGCAACGCTGGCTCGGGACGGGGAGACATTTTCCTTCACACTGGGGGGCGGTCGCGTGATCGACGGTGTCATCCGCTCGTCGATGTGGATAACCATGGCCGACGGATTGCCCTACGGTGTCGCCGATCCGGTGCGGGCGTACACGGTCAGTTGGGCTGAGGTGCAGTGGGCAGGCGAAACCGGCTACAGCTACATCGAGCGGTCGGCGATGACGCCGAGCTCCGCTCGTTGACTGTGACAGTCGACTGCCATAGTGTGGAGGCCTAGCCCGGAGGGGCTCTGTCGAAAGGCGTGCTGGTGACCGGAAGTCGGTTCGTAGTCCTGAGCAATCCCATCGAGGGTGAGGACGACCAATTCAACAAGTGGTATGACTCCGTCCACGTGCCCGAGGTGCTCGACGTTCCCGGCGTAGTAGCGGCGCAGCGCTACGACCTGGCCGAGCTGACGATCCCCGACGACGAGGACCTGCCCGCGCAGCTTCCTCCGCCCACCCACCGCTACATGGTGATCTACGAACTCGACAGGGAGCCGCAAGAGGTGATGGCGGAATTCCTGAACCGTGTGATGACGGGCAAGTTGTCGCTCGGCGAGACGCTCGACTTGTCCACTGTGTCCATGACCGGCTGGACGCCTAGGGGCGAACGACGGTTGGCCGACTGAGATGAGCGAATTCCGTACACTGGTACTGTCACAGCGCGCCTGCAGGCGATTCGATCCGAACGGCAAGGTGCACGAATCCGATATCGAGCAGATGCTGCAGCTCGCCGTGCACGCACCGAGCGCCGAGAACACGCAGCCGTGGTCGTTCGTCGTTGTCCGCGACGAGGAGAGTCGCAAACTGCTCGCCGACTGGTGGACCGAGACGTGGAATGCCGGCGGTGGCGACTTCGTGAAGCAGAGTCTGGACGACCAGGTGCTCATCGACGACCTCGAATTCGGTTTCGCGCGAGGCGGATTTGCTGCGGCGCCCGTCGTCATCGTCGTCTGCGCTGACACTGCACGGGTCGCCGAGATCTATGCCCCGTCGTCGATCTATCCCGCCGTGCAGAACCTGCTGCTGGCGGCGGCTGACCTCGGATACGGGTCCTGTCTGACCACCGGACTGACCACGTTCGGCATCGAGCGCGTTCGAGAGCTGCTGGCGCTACCGGACACCCTGCTGCCCATGGCGGCGGTGTATGTCGGCCAGTCGTTGAAGAAGCTCTCACCGCCCCGGCGCCGACCCGCCCTCGAGGTGACCTACCGCGAGAAATTCGGCAACGCCTGGTAATTCGCGAGATCCAGGATCTCCTTCCCGCCGTAGGGTGAAGATTGGGTCACGGGTCCGGTACGGGCCTAGGCGCAGCGCTTGGCCGTCAACAACCTTCGCTTAATGACCGGGGTCAACACCTCGATGATGAACGCGCCGCCCGTCCATATCAATGAAACCGCCGACGTGTCGGAGCGGTTCAGTTCCTCGTCAGCGACAGCGGCAAATAAGTAACACACGGTCCTGACTTGAGCTGCGCGACAGCCGCAAAGGCCTCAGCGCAGTAGCGCGCCGGTTCCGAGGTCCGAGTAGGCCTCGGCGAACCGACCTAGCACCGCCGTGACGATCTCGACGGAGTACATCTGGTCGGGTGTGATCGCCCACATGCAGAAGCCCCATGCCGGGCTGCGCCGATAGGCGGTCCACATCTGCTCGCGGTCAGGCACCGCTACGCCCGCGTCGCGTAGCCGGCCGCGGTAGTTGTCGAGCAGTTCCCGCTCATGGCTGCGCCGAAGGTCCGGTTGCAGCGCGCCGATCAAGGCGTAGCCGACATCGTGTGCCCACGACCCACGCCGCACAAGTTGCCAGTCGAGGACACCCATGCGGCCGTCAGGCAGTGCGTAGGTGTTGCGTGGGTGTGGGTCGCCGTGCAGCAGTGTGATCGGACTCCCGTCTGAGCCTGCTACGGTCTCCTGCAGCTTCCAGAACGCAGCCTCCATCGAGTCCGCGTCCTCACCGGTGGCGTCCAGCAACGCCTTCTTGTAGGGCAGTTCGAGGAACATCCGAATGATGGCGAACCCGTTTTCGCGCAGGAACTTTGCGAACTTGCCGGTGATGGGATGGTTCAACCAGGACAGGTCGCCGTCATCGCGCAGACGCGGGCTGTCCCAGAACGGCGCATGGACCCGGCCCAACGTCGCGAGTAGCTCATCGACCTGCTCGACGGACAGCCCAGCGACCGCGTCCGGCACCTGCGCGCCGCGCAGCGTGATGTCCTCGGCGACGATGATGAATTGCGAAGGGCCGTCGAGGTGCTCAGCGAAGTACGTCGTCATGGTCTCGACCTCCAGATCGGCCCGAAGGTCGCGGTAGAACGTTGTTTCATCGTCAAGCAGTACCGTGCCGCCACCGCCCTCCGATAACGAGATGTCCACCGCCTCGGGCAGGTCGTGCACGGTGCCGAGTTGCGTTTTCACGAAGAGATGGCGGGGAAGCGACGTGTCCGCGGCGGCGTAGTCGACGTCCAGATGCAGATGGGACGTGGTGCCCTGCCAGGTCCGGCTCAACGCCGCGGCCGTTACGGTGACCGTCGGATCGTGCCGACGCAGCAGCGTGGTGAGAATGTCCGGCGTGAGGTCGGCCGCCGAGCGCAGCGTGACCGGAAGGATAGTTGACATGGTCGAGACTCCATTGGTGTCAAGAATGTGTGACAGTTGACTGTCATATTAGCAGCGACGAACATGATCGAGTGACGAGTTTCGACGAACTGGCGCTCACGGACTTCCTGAGGCGCAATCACCGTGCGTTCCTGTTCTGTCGCGACGCCGCCGGACATCCCATCGGCTATGCGATGCGTACCCTCACCTACGAGTCTGGCGGGCTGTACTTCGCCACGTACACCAGGAGCGCGAAGGTCGGCCATCTGCGCGCCGACCCGGAGGCAGCATGCGTGGTGAAGAGTGAGGACGGAGCGTCGTGGGCATCGGTACGGGGGCGCGTCGAGATCTACCGACCGTGCCCCACAGAGATCGCCAGAATACTGGCGCGCAGTTCACCTGAAGTTCGGGTGCCAGACTCGGTGGCCGCGAAGGTTCGCGATCGGTTGCTCAGTGGCAAGCGAAGTTTCATTCGGCTCGATGTCGAGGAGGTTTGTGCCCATGGCTGAGGAAAGGCGCGGTGGCCCGGGCAGCATGTCGGAGGCCGAGCTCGTCGCGTTTCTCGCCGCCCAACCGTCGGGTGCGATCTGCGTGAGCGGCGATGACGGCCGGCTGCTCGCGATGCCTGCGCGGATCCTGAACAAGGATGGGGACATCGTGACTGCCGAAGTCGCAGACGCGGAGCTGGCGTCCGCGTTCGACGACGAGCTGTCCGCATGCGTGGTCGCCGACTCTTTCGAAACTTACGAAGCTATCCGGGGGGTGATCGCCCAGGGGCCGGCCGTGCGCGTTGCGGGGCAGCGCCCGGTGGTCGCCCTGACGGTTGCTCGTGTCGCGACTTTCTCCTTCGCAACAGACCGCCGCCGCTCGAGAAGCGCTCAGGCGGAACCCGATTGAATGGGGCGGAACAACGGAATCCAAACCCGGCTGTCCTCCTCTCCCGACAGCGCCGTCCAATCCTCGAAGAAGACCTCCACCGCCATCCCGACCCTGACATCGTCGATGGCCACGCCCACGATGTTGGTGATCAGCCGCACGTCGGGCTCGTCGTCCAGCTCGACGATCGCGACGACATAGGGTGGCTCGTATCCGGGGATCCAGATCTGCCGGTTCACCGTAAAGGCCGCAACGGTCGCCTCGCCCGACACTGGCTCCGGGGCGACATCCGTGCTGCGACAGCGCCAACACGTCGGACCCGGCGGATGGAAAAAGCGCCCGCAAGCGTGGCACCGGTTGATCAGCAGCTCGCCGCGCTGGCCGCCGGTCCAGAACGCGCGCGATTCAGCGGTAGGGCTAGGCGCTAACCTCAGTTGTGGCCGTTGATAATACGTGGCGGTTGTCATGTCGTGCCTCCTGCACAGCTGAGCGACCGGCCGATGACCAGGCGCTGATCTGGTTGGTGCCTCGAAGATCTGAGTGAACTTGGCCTCGCGCATGTAGCGCTCGACGCGGTAATTGCAGATGTAGCCGGCGTGCCGCATCGAGGTAGGTGGCGCGGGTGGAGTCGCCAGCTGCTGCAATGTGGGCCGGCAGAGACGACAAACCCTGATGGGTCGATGATCCTGCGGCCGAATGTCGTTCGCTCGTGCTCGACGATCGGGTCGAGCACCTTGTCGACGACATCAGCCGCAAGCTGAACCAGCTCTCGCGCTTCGGAGTTCGACAGTAGCCGCTCGAGGATCATGGCGCGCCATCCTGCCATTCGCACCCGGTCAGCTTCGCGGAGCACTCCCACAGCCGTCGCGCGCTGTCCGGGTCGACTGCCTTGGCCTTGAGCGTGGTCGGCTTCGGCCTGCCCCACTGATGCATCAAGCCGCGCGGCGCGAAGTAGGTGCCGTTCGGCAGCGTCGTGGAGATGGCCTGGATCGTCGAGCGCGCGCCGTCAGGCGGGCTCTGCGCGATATACGGTGAAATCACCCGGCCCGCCCACTGCAGCATGCCTGAACCGTCGCGGGTGATCGCGGTGTTGGTCATCCCGGGGTCCGATGCGTACGCGGTCTTGCCGCGGGCGACCAACTCGCGCACGAACAGGAGGTTCGCCAGCTTGGACTCGCCGTAGGCCGCCCAGGGGTTGTAGCGTCGGCGCTCCCAGTTCAAATCGTCAAAATGAATCTGCGCTGTGGTGTAGTTGGTGCTGGAGACCGAGATCACCCGGTCGCGGATCCGGTCGCCGAGCAGGCAGGTCAGCGCGAAGTGTCCGAGGTGATTGGTGCCCATGTGCGCCTCGAACCCATCGGCCGTGCGCGTCAGGGGCAGGCCCAGCACACCCGCATTGTTGACCAGCACGTCGACCGCGTCGACGGTGTCGGCGAACTTGCGCACGCTGGTGAGATCGGCGAGATCAAGTTCGCGTACCTCGACGTCCCCCGACATCGCCGCCGCAGCCTCGTGCCCCTTCTTCAGCGACCGGCAGGCGATCACCACTTCATGGCCCGCCGCGGCCATCGCGGTCGCGGTCGCCAGGCCGACGCCACTATTCCCGCCTGTGACGATGATTCGCACTCCGCCTCAACCCCTCCCAAACGTGGTGGCTAAACCGTAAACCATTTATCGCTTTGATCAAGTGGCGACGAGTTGCCGGACCCTGGCGCCCAGCCGAATCGGCATGCACTTTTCCGACGCCAGGGCTAGTCAGCGCATATTTGGGCTATCCCAAGGTCTCGACCTCAAGGTCGGGTCAAGTCCAGGGACGTGGTGTACGACGTCGTCGTGTGATTCTTCGATGTGATGGTTCAGGCAGTCAGGGCTGCGGGGGTGGCCTCCTGTTCGGTCGAGGTGTCGTTGACGGCGCGTGATTTGCTC
>NZ_MIHA01000002.1 GCF_001722335.1 Mycolicibacterium flavescens | reverse complement strand
TTGCATGTGTTAAGCACGCCGCCAGCGTTCGTCCTGAGCCAGGATCAAACTCTCCAAACAAAACCTAAAAGGCAATTCAGAAAAATCTGACCTCAAAACAAGACACCAAAAACTGGCATCAAAAAAACCACACCCACAAACGGGAAAACAGGGCATGGCAAAAAACAAACAACAAACAAAAACCACCAAACACACTATTGAGTTCTCAAACAACACACCCGCACGACCGCGCAACCAGTCCGCGGCCAAAAGCCGCGTACTCGTAGTGCGGACGCTCAGGAACCCACCGAAGTGGATTTCCCTCTGGAAGTCCGCCGCGCTCTCCGGTCCGGGGACCGTGTCGCGGCGACCTGAGATAAGTTACGTCAGTGGAAACTCGGAGTCAAATCTCCAGGTCAGCGGAGGTTTTGAACGCAGTTGGCCACCGACACAGTCGTACGGCAGTACCACTATCCAACCCGCTGCACGCCGGCGATATTCCGCTTGCCGCGGCGCAGCACCAACCACCGCCCGTAGAGGAAGTCGTCGGGCTGGGGCGACCAGTCGTCGCTCGGGACCCGGGTGTTGTTGACGTACACCCCGCCCTCGGCGACGGTGCGCCGCGCCGCGCCCTTGCTCGCCGAGAGCCCGCTGGCCACCAACAGGTCGGTGATCGTGTCCGGCCCGCCGGGGTCCAGCACGGCGACCTGGTTGTTGCTGGCTTCCCGCAACGCCGCGGCCAGCGTCTGCTCATCGAGTTCGCCCAGTTCGCCGCGGCCGAACAGTGCCTGGCTCGCGTGTTCGACCGCACGTGTGGCGGCCTCACCGTGCACCAACGTGGTCAGCTCGCGGGCGAGCCTGCGCTGAGCCGCGCGTTCGTGGGCGCGGTCACGGGTCGCTTCGTCGAGGTCGTTCAGTTCGTCGGGTGACAGGAACGTGAACCACCGCAGGTAACGCACGACGTCGGCGTCGGCGGTGTTGATGAAGTACTGGTACCACGCATAGGGGCTGGTCATCTCGGGGTCGAGCCACAGGCTGCCGCCGCCGGTCGACTTGCCGAACTTCTTGCCCTCGGAGTCGGTGACCAGCGGTGTGGTCAGCGCGTGGACCGTCGCACCTTCTTTCTGGCGGACCAGTCGCACCCCGGCGATGATGTTGCCCCACTGATCGGAACCGCCGACCTGCAGCGAACAGCCGTGGCGCCGGTGAAGTTCGACGTAGTCATTGGCCTGCAGCAGCATGTAGCTGAACTCGGTGTATGAGATGCCTTCGCCCTCGAGTCGGCGCCGGACCGTGTCGCGGTCGAGCATCACGTTGACCGAGAAGTACTTCCCGATGTCGCGCAGGAACTCGATCGCCGACAGCGGACCCGTCCACGACAGGTTGTTCTCGATCACGGCGCCGGTCGGGGTGTCGTCGAACTCGACGAACCTTTCGAGTTGCCCGCGGATCCGGGCGGCCCACTCCGCGACGGTGTCGGCGGTGTTCAGGGTCCGCTCACCGGTTTCGCGGGGGTCGCCGATCATGCCGGTGGCGCCGCCGGCCAGCACGATCGGGCGGTGCCCGGCCTGCTGGAAGCGCCGCAGCGTCAGCAGCGGGATCAGGTGTCCCGCGTGCAGGCTCGGGGCGGTCGGATCGAAACCGGAGTAGACGGTGACGGGTCCGGCGGACAGCGCTTCGGCCAGCGCGTCGCGGTCGGTGGACTGCGCCACCAGCCCCCGCCATTCCAGTTCGTCGAGGATGTTCGGCGTGCCCAGGACAGTCACGTGGTCGATCTTTCCGTACTAGTCGCTCTCACCGGGAGTCGGTGCCCGTGGGCTGCGCCGGTACGCCGACACCTCGGGTCGGCCCGCGAGCCACAACCGCCACGGCCGGTCGGCGGCCTTGCTGACGCCCACCCGCGGGCCGTACTCGGCGTCGAACCGCTCACCCAGCGTCAACTGGATCGGGCTGGCCGGGTCGAATAGGTCGATTCCGTTGTCCTCCAAGAGGATTCCCATCGCCGAACACAGGTTGCCCGGGCCGCGGGCCAGGCTGGCGGGCGGCACCGACTCGCCGCGCCGGGCGTGAGCGGTGCTCAGACCCGCCTCGATCGCGGCGGCCCGCAACAGCACCGCGCCGGCGACGCCGTCGGTGGCGCACGCCACGTTCGCGCAGACGTGGATGCCGTGGCTGCGATAGGTGTAGAGCCGCCCGGGCGGGCCGAACATCACCTGGTTGCGCGGCGTCGGCCCGCGGTACGAGTGCGCCGCGGCGTCCGGCCACGGACCGTCCTCGGGGCCGCCGTACGCCTCGACCTCGACGATCATCGCGCTCACGCCGCGCCCGGTCAGGTCGGCGCCGAGTAACCGGTGAGCGGCCGTCAAGGGATCGACCGCCAGCGCTCGCATGCTCATATCGGCTCGTCGCAGGATCCGTCACTGACCATCGCGGACGATCCTACAAACGCCCTTGACAGCCGCGGTGAGCGCAGCGGAGTATTCATCGCATGATGACTTCATCACCGGATGAATTACCGGCGGCGGTGGAGATCACCGGGTTACGCGTCGTCCGCGGCGGCCGCCTGGCCCTCGACGACGTCTCCGTGCGGGTCGCCCCGGGCACCGTCACCGGTCTGCTGGGGCCGTCCGGATGCGGCAAGACGACGCTGATGCGCAGCATCGTCGGCACCCAGATCGTCGCCGCCGGCACCGTCACCGTGCTGGGGCGCCCCGCCGGCTCGGCCGATCTGCGCCACCGGGTCAGCTACGTCGCCCAGGACCCGACGATCTACCGCGACCTCCGGGTCATCGACAACGTGCGCTACTTCGCCGCGCTGTACGGCGCCGCGGCCACCGACGCCGACGAGGTGGTCGCGGCCGTCGGGCTCGCCGACCATCGCACCGCGTTGTGCGACAACCTCTCCGGCGGTCAGCGCATCCGGGTTTCGTTGGCGTGCGCGCTGGTGGCCCGGCCGGACCTCATCGTGCTCGACGAGCCCACCGTCGGACTGGACCCGGTGCTGCGGGTCGAACTGTGGCGACAGTTCCGTGAGATGGCCACCGACGGAACGACACTGCTGGTCTCCAGCCACGTCATGGACGAGGCCGAGCACTGCGACGAATTGCTGCTGATGCGTGACGGCCGACTGCTCGCCCACACCACGCCCGCCGAATTACGGGAGGACACCGGATGTCAGTCACTGGAGCAGGCGTTTCTGTCCGTCATCGAGCACAGCACCGCAGCCGTCGCCGCGGCCGAGTGACCTCGCGCGGGTATTCCGCCACCACCGCCCGGATCCTGCGTCAACTCGCCGCCGACCACCGAAGCGTGGCGATGATCCTGTTCGTCCCCAGCCTGATCATCACGCTGATGTACTTCATGTTTCAGAACGCGCCGCAGCCGCCCGGCGGCCTCAGCCCGTTCAACACCGCGTGCCTCATCATGCTCGGCATCTTCCCGCTGGTGGTGATGTTCCTGATCACCTCGATCACGATGCAGCGCGAACGGGCCTCGGGCACGTTGGAACGCATCCTGACCACCCCCCTGCGGCGCACCGACCTGCTCGCCGCCTACGGCACCGCGTTCTCGCTCGCCGCCGCGGCGCAGGCCGTCCTGGCCTGCCTGGTGTCCTACCTGTTCCTCGGGTTGCACACCGAGGGCAGCCCGGTGCTGGTGTTCACGATCGCGATCATCAACGCGATCCTCGGCGTCGGGCTCGGGCTGTTGTGTAGCGCGTTCGCGCGCACGGAGTTTCAGGCTGTCCAGTTCATGCCGGTGGTGATCGTGCCGCAACTGCTGCTGTGCGGGGTCCTCGTGCCGCGCGAACTGCTGCCGGACTGGCTGCAGTGGATCAGCAACGTGCTGCCGGCAAGCTACGCTCTGGAGGCGCTGCAACAGGTCGGCGCCTACGCCGAGCCGACGTCGATAGTGGTGCGAGACATCGCCGTCGTCGTCGGGTTCGCGGTGGTCTCGCTCGGTCTGGCCGCAGCCACGCTACGACGAAGGACACCGTGACCAACGCAGAGCGCAAGCGTCCCGGGCGCCCGCCCGGACCGTCGGACACCCGCGACCGCATCCTGGCGGTAGCGCGAGAACTGTTTGCCCGCAACGGAATCGACAAGACCTCGATCCGCGCGATCGCCGCGCAGGCCGACGTCGACCCGGCGCTCGTGCACCACTACTTCGGCACCAAGACCCAGCTTTTCGCCGCGGCCATCCACATCCCGATCGACCCGATGGACGTCATCGGGCCGCTCAAGAAGGTCCCGGTCGAAGACATCGGCCGCACGCTGCCGTCGCTGCTGTTGCCGCTGTGGGACTCGGAGGCGGGCAAGGGTTTCATCGCGACGCTGCGGTCGCTGCTGGCGGGCAACGACCCGTCGCTGGTGCGGTCGTTTCTGCAGGAGGTGATCGCCAAGGAGGTCGGGTCCCGGGTCGACGATCCGCCGGGAAGCGGCCGGCTGCGCGTGCAGTTCGTCGCGTCCCAACTGGTCGGTGTGGTGATGGCCCGCTACATCCTCGAACTCGAGCCGTTCAAGTCGCTGCCCGTGGAGCAGATCGTCGACACCATCGCGCCGAACCTGCAGCGCTATCTCACCGGCGAGTTACCCGGGTTGAGCTGACGCGCGGTCCAGCATCCGCTGGTGTTCGGCGTCGTCGGCCACTGCCACCGCCTCGTCGACCAGCAGCACCGGGATGCCGTCGTCGATGCGGTAGGCCCGGCGCAGCCGCGGGTTGTAGAGGAAGTCGTCGCCGACCAGCAGCAGCGGGCCGCGGTCCTGCGGGCAGACCAGGATGTCGAGGAGTTTCTCGTCCAGTGCCACGGGTCAGCCGAGCGGGACGTTCATGCCGGGCAGCACGGGCACCGGGCCCGCGACGGGCCCGTTGGTGGTGACCGACGCCTGCGCCTGCGCCTGCTGCTTGCGCTGATAGGAGATGGTGCTCTTGAGCGCCTCGATCAGCGGTGTCTGGTTGGGCCGGCGTTCGAGCGCGTCGGCGAGCGCAGCCGCGTTGAGCTGCGAGGGCCTGAACCCCTGCCGGCGCAGCTTCATCGCGTCGTCGATCAACGTCGAGATCTGCCCGCCGCCGTCGCCCTGGCGGTACTGCTCGTAGATCGCCATCAGTACCTGGTCGCCGTTGATTTTCGGGGTCGTCGGGGCCTCTTGCCTCTTGCAGTCGTCTCCGGTGCACGGCCGCTTCGGTTCGGCCGCCTGCGCTTCGGGCGCGGGGGTCTCGGTCGTCGACGGTGCGGACGGCTGGGCCAGCGCGCTGGGCGCCGCGACGCCGCACAGCAGGCCCGCCGCCATCACACCACCGACTCCCCCGAAGACGAGGCGACGCCAGATGTCACGGTGCCTACCGGTCTGCGATGTCATCGATCCTCCAGGTCGGGGCGTGGCCGACGGGCCGCCGCCAAGCCGGAGCCTAACAGCGACCGCACCGGGCGGCACGGTCATCCAGGCTGGCCCTCGGCGATCTCGGTGCGGACCGCCACGGTCAACCGCTTGTACCGATTCGTATCGGGATCGAAATACCAGGCGTTACGCGACGGCTTCGGGATTCCCTCGGCGCGCAGGGGGCTGACCAGCGGCCGGTACGACGCGCTGAGCGTCATTTTCGGCACGACGTGCACGATGTCGGGCGGCTCACCGACCGGCAGTTCGGCCAGCGCCTCGGACAGGTCAGCGGACGGGATGCTGCCGCCCGGGCGCACCGCCAGCGCCGTGACGGCCAGCTCGTGACCGTTGGCCGGCACACCGTAGGTCACCGCCAGATCGACCGCGCCGAGACAGCCCATGGCGTCGTTGACCGCCGAGGCGTACACGCAGCCGCGTTCGGTGTGGATGATCGCGCCGCGGTTGTCGACCAGCCAGTAGTCGCCGTCGTGGTCGCGGCGGAACAGGTACTCGCTGGACACCCAGGTGTCGGCCGGGGCGAACACCCCGCGTTTGACCGGCGCGGTCGGGTCGATCGGCCCGCGGGGGCGCGCCAGCAGCACACCGACCTCGTTCGGTTCGGCGCGACGCACGAAACCCCGATCGTCCTCGAGGATCAGGTCCTCCTGCGGGTCGTACGCCGCCAGCGCCACTTCCCGGCCGCCGGGCAGCGGACGGCCCTTCGCGCCGATCTTGGCGCCGGAGACGTTGGCCAGCACCGCCTGCCCGTCCGTCGTCGCGAAGAACTCGACGACGTTGGCCGGCGCGAAGATCTCCACGACCCGCTTCCACAGGCCTGTCGGCATGCCCGAACCGATGAACAACCGCACCGGGTGGTCGCCGTACAACGCGAAGGACGGATCGTTGATGACCTCCCGCAGCATCGCCCACGTGTAGGTCACCACGGTGACGCCGTACTGGCGGATCTCCTTGAGGAACCGGTCGGGCTGCAGCCCCCGCGACAACGCGATGCGTGAGCCGCCGACGACCGCGCCGCCCAGCGCGACCAGCAGCCCCGACTGGTGATGCAGCGGCGTCAGGCAGTAGACGGTGTCGCCGCGCCCGAGGTTGGCCGCCGACGCGGTGCCGAACGCCGAGATCGCCCAGCGGGCGTTGGTGATCTGCCGGGCGATCAACTCGCCGCCGATCGAACTGAACGCCACGAACGCCAGGTCCCGCGCCAGCCCCGGGTTCGGGCGGTACCAGCCGGGCAGGTCGACCGCATCGGGGTCGATCTTCTCCATGTCGACGACGTCCGCGTCCTCGGGGACCTGCAGGTCGCGCGCCTCACCGCCGCCGAGCACCAGCACCCGCATGTCGAGTTCGCGGGCGGCGTCCAGGTAGTTCGGGTCGGCGATGATGTCGCTCACCGCGCCGAGGCGGGCCGCGTCGGCGAGGTCGACGTCGGGCGGCATCAGCACCGCCACCGCGCCGAGCCGCGACAGGGCGGTGATCGCGACCAGCGCGCTGGGCCGGGTCTCCATCAGCACGCCGACGCGGGTGCCCTGCCGGACGCCGACCTCGATCAGGCCGCGCACAACGTTGTCGATCCGCCGGTCCACCGCTTCGTAGGTGTGCACACGGCCGTCGAACAGCAGGCAGTCGCCGTTGGGCAGGTTGCGGGCCTGTTCGGACATGATGCGGCCCAGGGAGATCCGGGTGTGCTCGTTGATCTGGCCGAGGCGGGCCAGCCGCGGCAGCGTGCGGGCGGTCTCGACGGCCAGCGCCCGCGCCGACTTGTTGGCCGAGACCACCGCTCCCGCCGCCGATTTCGCGAACGTGAAGGCCATCTCGGTGGCGGCGGCGGTGCCGTGTGCCACCCGAGAGCTCAACGACACCCCGGACTCGTGTGGCTCGCTGGGCTGCAACGCCATCGGGTTGACACCCTCGGGCAGATCGCCCGTGCCGTCGAGCCACTTGACCCACTGCGCCACCGTCGGCCACGTCTGGCTGGCCGCCTTCGACCCGACGACGAGGCCGAAATGCCCCGCGCGGATGAGGAACTCGTAGACGTCGGAGCGGGGCGCGGCGCGCTTGATGCCGCGCACCGAGGCGGGCTGGCCGATGTCGTCGACCTCGCCGATCACCGCGAGCACCGGGCAGTCGATGTCCGAGAGCGTGACGAGGTCGCCGTGGATGGAGAACCCGCCGCTCATCATCCGGTTGTGCGCGATGAACTGCTTGAGCAGTTCGGCGATCGCCGGACCGGACCAGGCGATCCATCCGTCGGAGGCCAGGAAGCGTCGCTGCTGTTCGCGCGGCAACAACGCCTCGCGGTCGTGCAGCTGGCGCAGGAAGTCGATCCGCGACTGCGCCGTCTTGAGCGGGTCGAGCATCTGGAACCCGGTGCGCGCCAACCATCCCGGGATGTCGATCCGGCTGAACACGTGGTCGGCCATGAAATCGGCGGCGACCGGGGCGATGCTGGCGGGCAGGTTCATCGGCAGCGCAGCCAGCGTGTCGACCGGGGAGCCGAACGCGATGATGCTCGCCAGGTCCTTGGAGTGGCGGTAGGCCGCGGACTGATAGGCGAACATGCCGCCCTGCGAGTAGCCCGCCAGGTGCACGTCGCGGCCGGTGACCTCCTTGACCGTGTCGATGGCCTCGCTCAGCGCGACGACGTGGTCGGCGAGCGTGCGCTCCATGCCGCCCTCGATTTCGTCGGGCGAGCCGAAGTCGATGACCCACGGGTCGATACCGGCCTTGTGCAGGATCCCGACGGCACCGTCGTCGCGGGTCACGTCCCACATGTCGGCCGACATCATCATCGGGTGCACCATCAGCACGGGCGGGCCCGGCTGTTTGGCGCCGGGCCGGGTGTCCGGCGGGAAGTAGCGCCGCAACCGGTACATCGGGACGCTCTGGATGATCTGGAACGGCGACGGCACCGCGCCGGTTTCCAGCCCGCCGTACCGCAGCACCTCGAGCCCGTTCTGAGCGGTGGCCACCAGCCGGCCGACCGGCCTGGTAAACGCCGACAGGTCCACCACGCGCTCCCCTCGTCTGGATGCCCCCGAATGCCGACGTAATCATGGCACAGCAGGCGGTACAGAAGAGCCGACCTATCATCGGCGATCGATGGCGAACCTGATCAATGTCGAACGCGCGACGGTCGGCTACGGCACCCGCACCCTGCTCGACGGGATCAGTCTGGGCATCGAGGAAGGCGATGCCATCGGCGTGGTCGGACGCAACGGTGACGGCAAGACCACCCTGCTGCAGATCCTGACCGAGGCGCGGGCACCGGATTCGGGTCGCGTCACCCACACCTCCGGGCTGTCGGTGGGCTACCTGCGGCAGAGCGACGACTTCGGCGCCGAGCAGACCGTTCGCGAGGTGATCGTCGGTGGCCGCGCCGACCATGTCTGGGCCGCCGAACCCGAGACCCGCGACGTCGTGTCGCACCTGCTGGCGGGCGTCGACCTCGACCGGTCGATCGGCGCGCTGTCCGGCGGTGAGCGCCGGCGGGTGGCACTGGCGGCGGTGCTGATCGCCGGGCACGACGTGCTGGTCCTCGACGAACCCACCAACCACCTCGACGTCGAGGTGATCGGTTGGCTCGCCGACTACCTGAACCGCCGCCGGGCCAAGGCCCTGGTGGTGGTGAGCCACGACCGCTGGTTTCTCGACGCCGTGTGCACCAGGACGTGGGAGGTGCACGGCGGGGAGGTCGACGCCTACGACGGCGGTTACGCCGCCTACGTGCTGGCGCGCGCCGAGCGGATGCGGCTTGCCGCGGGCACCGAAGCCCGCCGCCAGAACCTGATGCGCAAGGAACTGGCCTGGCTGCGGCGCGGCCCGCCGGCGCGCACCTCCAAGCCGAAGTTCCGGATCCAGGCCGCCAACGACCTGATCGCCAACGAACCGCCGCCTCGGGATTCGCTTGTGCTGCAGCGGTTTGCGACGACGCGGCTGGGCAAGGACGTCTTCGATCTGCACCGGGTGCGCCTCGAGGCCGGCGACAACATCGTGCTCGACGGTGTCGACTGGTCGATCGGACCGGGTGCGCGCATCGGCCTGGTCGGGGTCAACGGCACCGGCAAGACGACCGTGCTGCGTCTGCTGGCCGGCGATGCGGCGCCGTCGTCGGGGACCATCAAGCGCGGCAGCACGCTGCGCATCGGGCATCTCAGCCAGGCGCTGGCCGAACTCGACGGCTCCGAGCGGGTGCTCGACGCGGTCGAGGACCGGCGCCGGGTGACCGAGCTGGCCGGTGGGCGCGAGATCACCGCCGACACGTTGTTGCGGGACTTCGGGTTCACCGGGGACAAGTTGACCGCGCGGCTCGCCGACCTGTCCGGCGGTGAACGGCGAAGGCTGCAGTTCCTGCGCATCCTGCTCGACGAGCCGAACGTGCTTCTGCTCGACGAGCCGACCAACGACCTCGACATCGACACGCTGACCGTGATCGAGGACTACCTCGACGGCTGGCCGGGAACGCTGATCGTCGTCACGCACGACCGGTACTTCCTGGAGCGGGTCTGCGATGTCACCTACGCGTTGACCGGCGGTGGGCGGTGTGACCTGCTTCCCGGCGGAGTGGACAAGTACCTGGCCGACCGGGCCGCGGCAGCGCCGTCAGCGGCACCGGCGACGGCGGCGCCCCAGGGCGAGACGGCCTCGGCGCGGGAGCGCCGCACAGGCAAGGAGATGACCCGTATCGAAGGGCAGCTGCAGAAGCTCGAGGAGCGCATCGCGGCCCTGCACGAGACGATGGCCGAGGCCGCATCCGACCACGTCCGGCTGGCCGAACTGACCGCCGAGCTGCAGGAGTTGGTGGGCCGCAAGGAATCTCTGGAGGAAGCCTGGCTGACAGCCGCGGAAGGCTAGCGTGCCCGCGTAGCGTGGGGGCATGAGAAGCCTGTCATTGGCCGCCGCGGGGGCCGCGCTGCTGCTGTCGGGTTGCGGGTCGGACGCCGAAGCGCCATCCACGGTCACCGTCACAGCGCCGGCGTCGACGACGAGCCCCGCTGCCGCGCCGCCGCCGGCACCGTCACCGACTGCGGCGGCACCGAACGCCCGACCCGCACCGGGCCAGTGCGTGCGCGTCGAACCCGCACCGGACGGCCGCTACCGGGTCTTCGACGCCGGCTCGGCGGTGGTGACGTTCGCCGAGAACCGGCTGACGCTGCAGTCGGCCACCCCGGCCGAGGGCTGGACGCACCGGGTCGACGATCAGGAGCCCGAGGAGGTCGAGATCGCGTTCCGCAGGGGCGCTGAGGAACTCGACCTCGAGGTGGAAGTGGACGACGGCAGGCTCGAGGTCAGCATCTGCAACGACGGTGACTAGCTGCCGTCCGCCCGCAGCTGCCGCCGGTAGCGCTCGGCGGTCTCGCGTACCACGCCGAGCTGGCGTGCGACCTGCACCGGCGCCGTCCCGCCGCGCGCATCACGCGAATTCACCGATCCGTCGACGGTCAGCACATCCCGGACCTCCGCGGTCAGGTCCGGGTGGATCGCCGCGAGTTCGGCGTCCTCGAGCTCTTCGAGCCCGACGCCGCGGGCTTCGGCGGCGCGCACGGCCGCGCCCGCCGCCTCGTGCGCGACCCGGAACGGCACTCCCCTGCGTACCAGCCACTCGGCGACGTCGGTCGCCAGCGTGTAGCCCAGTGGCGCGAGTTCGGCCATCCGGTCGGCGTCGAAACGCAGCGTCGCGACCAGGCCGGCCATCGCCGGCAGCAGCAGCTCGAGTTGGGCCACCGAGTCGAAGACCGGCTCCTTGTCCTCCTGCAGATCGCGGTTGTACGCCAGCGGCTGCGCCTTGAGCGTGGCCAGCAGCCCGGTCAGGTTGCCGATCAGCCGGCCGGACTTGCCGCGGGCCAGCTCGGCGATGTCGGGGTTCTTCTTCTGCGGCATGATCGAGCTGCCGGTCGACCAGGAGTCGTGCAGTTCGACGTACCCGAATTCGGTTGTGCTCCAGAGGATGATGTCCTCGGCGAGCCGGGACAGGTCGACGCCGATCATCGAGAACACGAACGCCGCTTCGGCCGCGAAGTCACGGGCGGCGGTGGCGTCGACGGAGTTGTCGGCGGCCGCGGCGAAACCGAGATCCGCGGCGATCGCGTCGGGGTCCAGCCCCAGCGACGAACCGGCCAGCGCGCCGGATCCGTAAGGTGACACGGCCGCGCGCTTGTCGAAGTCGGCGAGCCGGTCGACGTCGCGCAGCAGCGGATGCGCGTGCGCCAGCAGGTGGTGTGCGAGCAGGATCGGCTGCGCGGACTGCAGGTGCGTCTTGCCCGGCATGGTCGCGGTCGGATGGGCGGCGGCCTGGGTGGCCAACGCGTCGACGACCTGCAGCGCGCCGTCGGCGACCCGGCGGATGGCGTCGCGCAGCCACATCCGAAACAGGGTGGCCACCTGATCATTTCGCGAGCGGCCAGCGCGCAGGCGGCCGCCGAGTTCGGGGCCGACGCGCTCGATCAGCCCGCGTTCCAGTGCGCCGTGCACATCCTCGTCGGTGACCAGCGGGCCGAAGCTGCCGTCGGCGACGTCGGACGCGAGGCTGTCCAGGCCTGCAATCAGCCCGTCGCGTTGTTCAGCGGTCAGCAGGCCCGCGTTGTGCAGCACCTTGGCGTGGGCTTTGGACGCCTCGATGTCGTAGGGCGCCAGCACCCAGTCGAAGTGGGTGGACTTGCTCAGCGCCGCCAACGCGTCCGACGGGCCGTCGGCGAACCGCCCACCCCACAGCGAGCCTTCGTTGGTGCTCACGTGCGCGCCCCCCGTCCAGCGCCGAGACCGACGCAATGGCGGTTTTCGCGGGCACTTCTCGACCAAAACGTCGGTTTCGGGGTCACTTGATGCCCAGGTCGCGGCGGGCCGAGATGCTCGACGACAGACCGTGGATCTGCACGAAGCCGCGGGCCGCCGACTGGTCGAACGTGTCGCCCTCGTCGTAGGTGGCCAGGTTGAAGTCATACAGCGACTCCGCCGAGCGCCGACCGTTGACCGCGATGTGCCCGCCGTGCAACACCATTCGGATCTCGCCGGTGACGTGCTCCTGGGTGGTGGCGACGAACGACTCCAGCGCGGTCTTCAGCGGCGAGTACCACAGGCCGTCGTACACCAGCTCGCCCCACTTCTGGTCGGTGTGGCGCTTGAACCGGCCGAGTTCACGTTCGAGCGTGACGTGTTCGAGTTCGGTGTGCGCGGTGATCAGCACCATCGCTCCCGGAGCCTCGTAGATCTCGCGGCTCTTGATGCCGACCAGCCGGTCCTCGACCACGTCGAGGCGCCCGACGCCCTGCTCACCGGCGCGACGGTTGAGTTCCTCGATGGCCTGCAGCACCGTGACCGGTCGCCCGTCGATCGAAACCGGCACACCGCGTTCGAAGCCGATGATGACCTCGTCCGGGGTGCTCCAGTTGACGGTCGGGTCCTCGGTGTAGTCGTAGACGTCCTTGGTCGGCGCATTCCAGAGGTGTTCGAGGAAACCGGTTTCCACGGCGCGGCCCCACACGTTCTGGTCGATCGAGAACGGCGAACGCTTGGTGACGTTGATCGGGATCGCGTTCTCCTCGGCGAACGCGATCGCCTTCTCCCGCGTCCACGCGTAGTCCCGCACCGGCGCCAGCACCTCGAGATCGGGTGCCAGCGAGTTGAATCCGACCTCGAAACGGACCTGGTCGTTGCCCTTGCCGGTGCAGCCGTGCGCGACGATCCCGCCGCCGTGCGCACGGGCCGCCTCCACCAGGTGCTTGACGATCAGCGGCCGGCTCAGCGCCGACACCAGCGGGTAGCGGTCCATGTAGAGCGCGTTGTTCTGGATCGCCGGCAGGCAGTACTGCTCGGCGAACTCGTCTTTGGCGTCGACGACGACGGCTTCGACGGCGCCGCAGTCGATTGCGCGCTGCCGGACCACCTCCATGTCTTCGCCGCCCTGACCGAGGTCGATCGCGACGGCGACCACCTCGCGGCCGGTCTCCTTGCCGATCCAGCTGATCGCCACCGAAGTGTCCAGACCGCCGGAATAGGCCAAGATGACGCGATCGGACATCAGTTGCTCTCCTTCTGCTTGATGCTCATCAGTTTCGCCGCCAGTTCGGCGCCGGTCATCGGCTCCCGCGCGATGACCAGGATGGTGTCGTCGCCGGCCACGGTGCCGACGACGTAGGACGGTGCCGCGCGGTCGATCGCGCTGGCCAGGTAGTGGGCCGCGCCGGGCGGGGTGCGCAGAATCGCGAGGTTGCCGCTGGCGTCGGTGGACACCAGCAGCTCGGTCATCAGCCGCGACATGCGTTCCGTGCCACCGGAAACCCCGCGCACCGGGCTGCCGTCCTCCGGGACGACGTAGACGCCGACGCCGCCGTCGGCGCCGCGCAGCTTGACCGCGCCGAGTTCCTCGAGGTCGCGCGACAGCGTGGCCTGGGTGACCTCGATGCCCTCGTCGGCCAGCATCGCGGCCAACTCCGACTGGCTGTGCACCGACTGCGACGACAGGATCGACACGATGCGAGCCTGCCGTCCCGCGCGGGTAGCCGCCGACGTCACGATCGCTCCAACAACCACACCAGCAGCGCCTTCTGGGCGTGCAACCGGTTCTCGGCCTCGTCCCACACCGCGCTGTTGGGTCCGTCGATCACCTCGTCGGTGATCTCGTGTCCGCGGTGCGCGGGAAGGCAGTGCAGCACAACGGCATCGGGGTCGGCCAACGCCAGCAGGCCGGCGTTGAGCTGGAACGGCTTGAACGGTCGCACCCGGTCCAGGCCGTCGTTCTCCTGACCCATCGACGTCCAGGTGTCGGTGACCAGCACGTCGGCCCCGTCGGCGGCGGCGGTGGCGTCAGCGGTCAGGGTGACCTCGGCGCCGGTCTCGGCGGCGCGCTTTCGGGCGGCGGCGACGAAATCGGGGTGCGGTTCGAAACCGGTCGGCGCGGCGATCGTCACGTTGATGCCCGCGGTCACGCCACCGAGCATCAGCGAGTGCGCCATGTTGTTGGCGCCGTCGCCGAAGTACGACATCCGCAGCCCCGCCAGCGTCCCCTTGCGCTCGGCCAGGGTCTGCAGGTCGGCGAGCACCTGGCAGGGGTGGAACTCGTCGGACAGCGCGTTGACGATCGGCACGGTCGCGCCGGACGCCATCGCGGTCAGGCGCTCCTGGGCGAACGTGCGCCAGACGATCGCGTTGACGTAGCGCGACAGCACCCGGCCGGTGTCCTCGAGCGTCTCCTCGCGCCCCAGCTGGGTGCTGCGCCCGTCGACGACGACCGCGTGCCCGCCCAGGTGCGCGATGCCGATCTCGAAGGAGAACCGGGTGCGTGTGGAGTTCTTGTCGAAGATCACCGCGACCCCCTGCGGGCCCTCGAGCGGCCGGCGGCTGAACGGTGCGCGCTTGAGCTCGGCGGCCATCGCGAGCACCTCGGCCTGCTCGTCCGGGGTCAGGTCGTCGTCGCGCAGGAAATGACGGATCACGAGGCGGCCCCTTTGTCGAGCACATCGGGCAGAGCGGTCAGGAAGTCGTCGATCTGGGCCTCGCTGATCACCAGCGGCGGCGCCAACCGGACCACGTCGGCGGCCGCGGCGTTGATCAGGAAACCCGCATCCCGGGCCGCGGCCTCGACCGCTTTGGCCTTCTCCGCGGTCAGGACCACCCCGAGCAGCAGTCCGCGGCCGCGCACGTGGTCGACCAGCGGGTGGCCGAGCCCCTCGATGCCTGAGGCCAGCGTCTTGCCCAGCACGTCGGCCCGCCCGATCAGGTCGTCGTCGGCCAGCACCTTGAGCACCGCCAGCGCCGCCGCCGTGCAGATCGGGTTGCCGCCGAACGTGCTGCCGTGCAGGCCCGGCGTCAGCAGATCCGCGGTCGGTCCGACCGCCAGGCACGCGCCGATCGGCAGGCCGCCGCCCAGCCCCTTGGCCAGAGTCACCACATCCGGGGTGATCCCGTCGTGCTGGTGCGCGAAAAACGCTCCGGTGCGACCCATCCCGGTCTGCACCTCGTCGAGTACGAGCAGCGCGCCGTGCGCCGCGGTGATCTCGCGGGCGGCCGCCAGGTAACCGGCCGGCGGGGTCACGACGCCGCCCTCCCCCATGATCGGCTCGAGGAAGACCGCTGCGGTGGTGTCGTCGACGACCGCGCGCAGCGCATCGATGTCCCCGTACGGCACATGGGTGACGTCACCGGGGAGCGGCGCGAACGGTTCCTGCTTGGCGGGCTGACCGGTCAGTGCCAGTGCACCCATCGTGCGGCCGTGGAAGGCGCCTTGAGCGGCAACGAGTTTCGTCCGACCGGTCAACCGGGTGATCTTGAACGCGACCTCGTTGGCCTCGGCACCGGAGTTGCAGAAGAAGACCCGGGCCGGTGCGCCGAGCAGCCCGACGAGGGCCTCGGCCAACGCGATACCCGGTTCGGTGGCGTACAGGTTCGACGTGTGCCCGAGCGTGTTGAGTTGCCGGGTGACGGCCTCGATGACCGCGGGGTTGCGGTGCCCGAGGATGTTGACCGCGATGCCGCCGAGCAGGTCGAGGTAGGACTTGCCGTCGGCGTCGGTGACCACGGCGCCGTCCCCGCTGGCCAACGCCAGCGGTGGGGTGCCGTAGTTGTTCATCATCACGGCCTGCCACCGATCCAAAAGAGTCATGAGCTCACCACCTTGGTCCCGGTGCCCTCGTCGGTGAGAAGTTCGACCAGCACACAGTGTTCGACGCGACCGTCGATGACGTGTGCGCTCGGCACTCCGCCGGCCACCGCACGCAGGCAGGCCTCCATCTTCGGCACCATCCCGGTCTCCAGCGTGGGCAGCAGTTGGGTCAGCGACGCCGAGTCGATCTCGCTGACCAGCGAGTCGCGGTCGGGCCAGCGGGTGTAGAGACCCTCGACGTCGGTCAGCATGACCAGCTTCTCGGCGGCGAGCCCCTCAGCCAGGGCGGCGGCCGCGGTGTCGGCGTTGATGTTGTGCACGACGCCGTCCGCGTCGGGGGCGATCGTCGAAACCACCGGGATCCGGCCGGCGGCAATCAGATCCAGCAGCGAGCCGGCGTTGACGCGTTCGACGTCGCCGACGAGCCCGATGTCGGTGGCCACCCCGTCGACCATGACGTCGCGGCGTACCGCGGTGAACAGCTGCGCGTCCTCACCGGTGACGCCGACGGCGTACGGTCCGTGCGCGTTGATCAGGTTGACCAGTTCGCGGCCGACCTGACCGAACAGCACCATCCGCGCCACGTCGAGCACCTCGGGTGTGGTGACGCGGAAACCGCCCTTGAAATCGCCCTGGATGCCGAGGCGTTTGAGCATCGCGCTGATCTGCGGTCCACCGCCGTGCACGACCACCGGGTGCACGCCGCAGTTGCGCAGGAACACCATGTCGGCGGCGAATGCGGCCTTGAGCACGTCGTCGGTCATCGCGTTGCCGCCGTACTTGACCACCACGATCTTGCCGTGCAGCTGCTTGAGCCACGGCAGCGCGGCCGCCAGAACCGCTGCCTTCAGCGGGGTTTCGACGCTCATGAGCTGTAGGCCGAGTTCTCTTCGACGTAGCCGTGCGACAGATCGGTGGTGCGGATCGAGGCCCGCGCCGAACCGGAGGCCAGGTCGATGGTCACCGTGATGTCGGCGCCGGACAGGTCGACGTCGCGGGCGCCGGGCGTGGGTGCACCGTCCTGCCACACCGGGATGCCGTTGAACGATAACGTGGTCCGTTCCGCCTCGACCTTGAACGGCGCCATCCCGATGCAGGCCAGCACCCGCCCCCAGTTCGGGTCGGAGCCGAACAGCGCGGTCTTGACCAGGCTGTCGCGCGCGATCATCCGGGCACCGACCAGCGCGTCGTCCTCGGAGGCCGCGCCCGTCACCGTCACGGTGATGCGCTTGGTCACGCCCTCGGCGTCGGCCTGCAGCTGTTCACACAGGTCGTCGCACACGCGCAGGACGGCCTCGTCGAGCTCGCTCTGGCTCGGGGTGATCGCGCTGGCGCCCGACGCCAGCAGCAGCACCGTGTCGTTGGTCGAACACGATCCGTCGATGTCGAGACGGTCGAAGGTGCGGGCGGCGGCCTTGCGCAGCGCCTCCTGCAGCGCCGCCGGTTCGGCGACGGCGTCGGTGGTGAGCACGCACAGCATGGTGGCCAGCGACGGCGCGATCATGCCCGCGCCCTTGACCATCCCGCCGACGGTCCAGTTGTCGGCATGGTGCAGCGCAACCTGTTTGGGCACCGTGTCGGTGGTCATGATGGCGCGCGCGGCTTCCTCTCCGCCGGTCAGCCCGCCGGCGAGCTCGTGCACGATCTCGGTCACCCCGGTCAGCACCTTGTCCATCGGCAGCCGGTCGCCGATCAGCCCGGTCGAGCAGACCGCGACCTCGATGGCGCCGGTGTCGGTGCCCCAGTCGCTGAGCGCGGCCGCCACCGCCTCGGCCGTCGCATGAGTGTCCTGGAAACCCTGCGGGCCGGTGCACGCGTTGGCGCCGCCGGAGTTCAGGATCACCGCGCGCAGCCGCCCGGTGGTCAGCACCTGCTGGGTCCACAGCACCGGCGCCGCCTTGACCTGGTTGCGGGTCACCAGACCCGCCGCCGCGTAGTCGGGTCCCTCGTTGAACACCAGCGCCAGGTCGAGCGCCCCGGAAGCCTTGATGCCGGCGGCGATTCCGGTCGCGCGGAATCCGCCGGGCGCGGTGACGCCCTGGCTGCGGATCAGCCGATTCTGGGTCACGGCGCCATTCCCACGATCGAAAGCCCTTCGGTCTCCGGCCAGTCCAGTGCCAGGTTCATCGACTGCACGGCCGCGCCGCCGGTGCCCTTGACGAGGTTGTCGATCGCGGCGACCGCGACCAACGTCTGGGCCTCCTCGTCGACGGCCACGGCCAGTTGCGCGGCGTTGCTGCCGAGCACCGAACCGGTCTTCGGCAGCCGGCCCTCGGGCAGCAGATACACGAACGGCTCAGCGTCATAGGCCTTTTCGTAGGCGGCCCGGATCTCTGAGACCGGTGCCGCGGTGCGCGCGGTGCACGTCGCCAGGATGCCGCGCGAGGTCGGGATCAACACCGGCGTGAACGACACGCTCACGCCCTGTCCGGTCAGCGCGCTCAGCCCCTGCGCGATCTCGGGCGTGTGCCGGTGCTTACCGCCGATGTTGTACGCCCGCGCCGAACCGATCACCTCGGCGCCGAGCAGGTCGACCTTGGCCGCGCGGCCGGCCCCCGAGGTGCCGCTGACCGCGACGACGGTGACCGCCGGTTCGACCAGATCAGCCGCCACCGCGGGCCACAACGCCAGCAGCGCCGCGGTCGGGTAGCACCCGGGCACCGCGATCCGGCGGGCGCCGCGCAGTTGCTCGCGCGCGCCGGGCAGTTCGGGCAGCCCGTAGGGCCAGCTGCCGGCGTGCGCCGAACCGTAGAACCGCTCCCACGCCGCGGGGTCGGTGAGCCGGAAGTCAGCACCGCAGTCGATGATCAAGGTGTCGGCACCGAGCTGCTCGGCCAGCGCCGCCGAGTGCCCGTGCGGGAGGCCGAGGAACACGACGTCGTGACCGGCCAGCGTGTCGGCGTCGGTCGTTTGCAGAGTGCGGTCGGCCAGCGGCAGCAGGTGCGGGTGATGTTCACCGAGCGCGGTGCCCGCGCTCGCCGCAGCGGTCAACGCGCCGATCGTCAGCCGGCCGTCCGCGTACGCGGGATGGCCGAGGAGGAGTCGAAGGATCTCGCCTCCGGCATAGCCGCTGGCACCGGCCACTGCCACAGAAACCATGCGCGCAATTCTGCATGGTTATGCACATATGTGCAAATTCATTAGCGACTTCGGTGCGCTGCCAGTCGCTGGGCGATCGGTAGCGCGCCGAAATCGCTGGTTATGCCCGCAGGACGGCGCCGACGCGCTCACCGGCCGCCTGTACGGCCGCCTCGCGGGCAGCGCTGGCCTCGTCCTCGGTCAGCGTGCGGTCGCTCGCCCGGAAGCGCAGGGCCAGTGTGACCGACTTGCGGCCCTCACCGATCTGCGGGCCGGTGTAGACGTCGAACAACCGGGCGTCTTCCAGCAGTGGTCCGGCACCCGCCCGAACCGCGTCGACCACGTCGGCCGCGGCGACGTCGGCGTCGACCACCAGGCTGACGTCCTGGAACACCGCCGGGAACGGCGACACCCGGGGTGCGGGCAGCGTCTCGACGATGGGGACCGCGTCCAGATCCAACTCGACCGCACAGGTGCGGGCGGGCAGTCCCGTCCGCTCGACCACCGCCGGGTGCAGTTCGCCGGCATACCCCACCACGATGCCGGTGTCGCGGTCGCCGAGCACGACCTCGGCGCACCGGCCCGGATGCCAGGGCAGGCGCTGAGCGGGCCGCAGCCGCAGCGTCACGCCGGCCGCGCGGGCGACCACCTGCACCGCCTCGAACGCGTCGGCGGCCTCCGCGGCGCGCCCGGGCCCCCACGGGCCCGCCGGTTCGCGCAGACCCGCCAGCACCGCGGCCACGTGCTGAGGTTGCCGCGGCAGCGACGCGTCCAGGGCCGCGATCTCGTCGTCGGTCGGGCGCCGGTCGGTCGGGATCCGCTCGAAAGCGCGGGTGTCCGGCGTCGGCTCGACCACCTGCTGGATCGCGAACAGCGCCACGTCGGTGGCGCCGCGGGAGACGTTGCGGTTCAACGCTTCCAGCAGACCGGGCAGCAGCGTGGTGGCCAGCTGCGGGCGGTCCGCCTCGAGCGGGTTGAGCACGCGCGTCGTCGAACGGCGCGCATCGTCGGCGGCCAGCCCCCACTGGTCGAAGACGCCCGCGGGCAGGAACGGCGTCGGAAGGATCTCGACGTATCCGCTGAGCGCCAACGACTTTCCGATCGCACGGCGCCGCTTCTGCACCGGCGTCAGGCCGCGGCCGGCCGGCGCCTTGGGCAGCACCGAGGGGATCGCCTCGAGGCCCTCCAGGCGCAGCACCTCCTCGACGAGGTCGGCGGGCTGACGCAGGTCGGGTCGCCAACTCGGTGGCGTCGCGGTCAGCCGGCCGTCTTCGACGACGACGCGGGCGCCGATCTGGGTCAGCCGGCGCTCGGCGGTGCCCGGCGCGTAGTCGACGCCCGCCGTACGGTCGGGCAGGTCGACGGCCATGGTCACCGGCGGCGGCGACCAGTCCTGTCGCGGCGGATCGCCGCGCCAGTCGGTCAACGTGGGTTCGGCTGTGCCCCCGGCGATCTCGGCGAGCAGCGCGGCGCAGCGGTCCAGCGCGGCGACCGACACAGCGGGATCGACGGTGCGTTCGTAGCGTCGCCCGGCCTCACTGTGCAGGTGCAGGCGCCGCTGGGTGCGCGACACCGCGGCCGGATCCCACACCGCCGCCTCGAGCAGCACATCGGTGGTGCTGTCACGGACCTCGGTGGTGCCCGCGCCCATCACACCGCCGATCGCGGCGGTCGCGACGTCGTCGACGATCAGCACGTCGGCGGGGTCGAGTTTGCGTTCGACGTCGTCGAGCGTGACCACCGTCTCCCCCGGTTCGGCGAACCGTACCCGGAAGCCGCCGGTGATCAGGCTGCGGTCGTGGGCGTGCATCGGGTGGCCGAGTTCGAGCATCACGTAGTTGGTGACATCGACGGCCGGTGAGATGGCCCGGATCCCGGACAGCAGCAGCCGTCGCTGCAGCCACCACGGTGAGACCGCGGCCGGGTCGATGCCGGTGACCGGTCGCAGACCGAACCGCAGCACGCCGGTGCCCGCGTCGATGCGCACCGGCAGCGCCTCACCGTCGACGGGCAACGGCGCGACGTCGGCGGGATCGACGAAGTCGAGGTCGTAGGCGTTGGCGATCTCGCGCGCCAACCCGCGCACCGACAGGCAGTAGCCGCGGTCGGGGGTGACGGCGAGATGGAAGACGACGTCGTCGAGGCCCAGCACCTCGGCGGCCGGAGCGCCCGGTTCGGCGGTGCCCGCGGGCAGCACCAGGATCCCGGAATGGTCGGCGCCCAGGCGCAGTTCGGTCGACGAGCAGATCATGCCGTCCGAGACGCGCCCGTAGGTCTTGCGGGTGGCGATCGTGAAGTCGCCCGGCAGCACGGTGCCCGGCAGCGCCACCACGACGAGGTCGCCGACCGCGAAGTTGGTTGCCCCACAGACGATGTCGCGGAGTTCGGCCTCACCCACGTCGACCTTGACCGCGCGGATCGGCTTCTTGAACTCGGTGAGCTCCTCGATCTCGGCGACCCGCCCGATGGTCAGCGGGCCGGTGACCGGGCCGACCGGGATGATCTCCTCGACCTCGTGCCCGATCCGGATCAGGGTCGCCTCGAGTTCCTCGGCGGACACATGCCAACCCGGGGCCCCGGCCTGCACGACGTCGCGCAGCCAGCTGTACGGCAGCAGCATCAGGCGCCCACCCCGAACGGCAGCGAGAACCGGACGTCACCCTCGACCATGTCGCGCATGTCGGGGATGCCGTTGCGGAACTGCAGGGTTCGCTCGAGCCCCATGCCGAACGCGAAACCGGAGTAGACGTCGGGATCGATCCCGCAGGCGCGCAGCACGTTCGGGTTGACCATCCCGCAGCCGCCCCACTCCACCCAGCCGGGGCCGCCCTTCTTGTTCTCGAACCAGATGTCGACCTCGGCCGACGGCTCGGTGAACGGGAAGAAGTGCGGCCGGAACCGGGTGCGGCCCTGCGGACCGAACTCCGAGCGAGCAAACGCGTCGAGCGTGCCGCGCAGGTGCGCCATCGTCAGCCCCTTGTCCACCGCGAGGCCTTCGACCTGGTGGAACACCGGGGTGTGGGTGGCGTCGAGTTCGTCGGTGCGGAACGTGCGCCCGATCGACACGATGTAGACCGGCAGTTCGCGTTCGAGCAGCGCGCGGATCTGCACCGGAGAAGTGTGTGTGCGCAGCACCTGACGGGAACCTTCGGGCGCGATGTGGAAGGTGTCCTGCTCGCTGCGCGCGGGATGGTCGGGCGGGAAGTTCAGCGCGTCGAAGTTGAACTGTTCGGTCTCGACCTCGGGCCCCTCGGCCAGTTCCCAGCCCATCGCGACGAACGTGTCGGCGATCCGCTCGGACAGAATCGTGATCGGGTGACGGGCGCCGACGGGTTGCCGCGTGGACGGCAGGGTGACGTCGATCCGCTCGGCCACCAGCACGGCGGCGTCGCGTTCGGCCCGCAGCGCCGCCAGTCGTTCGTCGTAGGCGCGTTGCGCCTCCCCGCGCGCGACGTTGACCCGCTTGCCGGCGTCGGCGCGGTCGGCCTTGGCCAATGCGCCCAGCGACTGACGGGCCTGGGCGATCGGCGAGCGGTCTCCGAGGTGCTCGGTCTTGGCGCGGGCCAGTGCGTCGAGGTCGGGGGCCGCGTCGAACGCATGACGAGCCGCGCTGACCGCCTCGGTCAGCGCTTCTTCGGACAGGTCTATGGGCTGATCAGCCACCCGGCGATCATAGGCGATGCGCGGACCGGGCCTCGACGGCGTATCGGCGGCCGGCCGCTACTCGCCGGTCCTGCGGGTTTTCAGCCGGTACATCACGAAATCGGCCGGCACCCCGTCCTGCTTGATCGGGAAGACCTGACGGCGAAGGCGTTTGGCCTCGACCCCGAGCGTCTCGAAGTCCTCGTCGGGGATGCGGTCGAGTGTGGCCTGCGACACCATCAGCTCGCCGCGCGTCGCCCGCTCCATCACGCGCGCGGCGATGTTGACGTCGACGCCGAGCCAGTCCGAGCCGATCCGCTGCGGGTGTCCGGTGTGCACGCCGACTCGCATCCGTGGCGTGAAACCTTCCACCTCAACGGCTTTCACGGCGGCGCGGGCGGCGATGGCGGCCCGCACGGCCGTCGTCGGCTGATAGAACACCGCCATCAGGCCGTCGCCCATGCGCTTGACGATGTGCCCACCGGCCTGCAGCAGCGGCGGTTCGACGACCTGCGACACCCGGCGCAGCAGCCGCAGCGTCGCGTCGTCGCCTGCGCTCAGCGACCACGCCGAGAAGCCGACCAGGTCGGTGAACACGATGGTCGCCTCCCGGTTGGCCGGCTTGCCGGACACCCGCTCGGTCAGCGCCTGCCACACCTGCAGCGCACCCAGGCTCACCTCACGGGTGGCGGCGTCGCGTTCGAGCAGGCGGTCGGCGGCGCGGGCCGCGGCGCTGGGTCCGCCCTCCCCGGCGGCCGACAGCGGGTCGCCGAACTCCGGATCGCCGGGAAGCGCCCGCCGGGCCCGGCGCAGGAATGCGATGACGCTGTCGTTGTGGTTGGTGTTGCGGAGCCATCCGAACGGTCCCGGGGACCGCTGCGGCTCGACATCCACTCGGCCAGCGTAAGCGGCCCGCTTGCCGCCGAGCAATTTCGGTTCGGCAGAAGGCAATCCGGGCAGCGAAACAAGCGTCGCCAAACGCACTGGTCACATCCGCGTGGAGGGACCGTTGCCGCTGGGTAACGGTGCAGGGCGGCGCGCCCAGCAAATCGTAGACAACGTTCGTTGTCAACATTATCGTGGGGGCACCACCGATCAGCGAGGAACCGATGACCGTGACATCGCCGACAGCATCACCGGAATCCCGGCCGCCCGCGGACCCTCACCCGCTCGGACCCGACTCACTGACCTGGAAGTACTTCGGTGACCTGCGCACCGGGCTGCTCGGCGTGTGGATCGGCGCGATCCAGAACATGTACCCCGAGCTCGGCGCGGGCGTCGAGGACCACTCGATCCTGCTGCGCGAGCCACTGCAGCGCGTCGCCCGCTCGGTCTACCCGATCATGGGCGTCGTCTACGACGGTGACCGCGCCGCCGACACCGGCGAACAGATCAAGGGCTACCACACCTCGATCAAGGGCGTGGATGCCGAGGGGCGGCGCTATCACGCGCTCAACCCCGAGACGTTCTACTGGGCGCACGCCACGTTCTTCATGCTGATCATCAAGACCGCCGAGTACTTCTGCGGTGGACTCACCGAGGCCGAGAAGCGCCAGCTGTTCGACGAGCACGTGCAGTGGTACCGCATGTACGGCATGAGCATGCGCCCGGTGCCGGACAGCTGGGAGGAGTTCTGCCAGTACTGGGACCGCAAGTGCCGCGAGGAACTCGAGATCAACCGCGCCACCCTCGACATCCTGACCATCCGCATCCCCAAGCCGTGGTTCGTGCTGATGCCGACCCCGGTGTGGGATCAGCTGTTCAAACCGATGGTGGGCGCGCAGCGCTGGATCGCGGCGGGGTTGTTCGACGACGCCGTGCGCGAGAAGGCGAACATGCGCTGGACCCCCGGCGACGAGGTGCTGCTGCGGCTGTTCGGCAAGCTCGTCGAGTTCGCGTTCGTGGCGGTGCCCGACGAGATCCGTTTGCACCCACGGGCGTTGGCGGCGTACCGGCGCGCGGAGGGAAAGCTGGCCGCCGACGCGCCGCTGATCGAGGCGCCGTCGTTCATGGCACCACCCAGCGACCGCCGCGGCATGCCCATGCATTACGTGCCGCCGCGCCGGTCGCTGCTCGACCGGGCGGGCTCGCTGGTGCACACGACGTTCGCATTGACGGGGCTGCGTCCGGCGCGCGGACGGCATAAGGCAGCCTAGGGGGATGCTCGATTGGTCTGATGTCGATCTCGCGGTGCGCGATGCGGTGCGCGAGTTCGTCGACAAGGAAATCCGTCCGCACGTCGACGCGCTGGAAAGCGGCGAGATGGAGCCCTACCCCATCATCCGCAAGCTGTTCGCGACGTTCGGCATCGCCGACATGGCCCGTGAGTCGCTCAACAAGCGGTTGGCCCGGCTGCGCGACGGCGGCGAGTCGAAGTCCTCCGGCGGTGGCGGCGGGATGTTCGGCGACGGCTCCGGCGGCATGGGTTTCGTCGTGGTCAGCGAACTGTGCCGGGTGTCGATGGGCATCGTCACCGGGATGGGCGTCAGCCTGGGCCTGACCGTGCCGACGATCATGGGCCGCGGCACGCTGGCACAGCAGGAGCGTTGGCTGCCCGACCTGGTGACCTACGACAAGATCGGCGCCTGGGCGATCACCGAACCGGATTCTGGCTCGGATGCGTTCGGCGGCATGAAGTCCTACGTCGTCCGCGACGGCGACGACTACATCCTCAACGGGCAGAAGACGTTCATCACCAACGGTCCCGACGCCGACGTCGTCGTGGTTTACGCCAAGCTCGACGAGCCCGGTGTCGACAAACGCGACCGCAAGGTGCTGACGTTCGTGCTGGACCGCGGCATGGACGGCTTCGTGCAGTCGCAGCCGTTCCGCAAGATGGGGATTCACAGCTCGCGCACCGGTGAACTGTTCTTCAACAACGTGCGGCTGGGCCGCGACCGACTGCTCGGTGAGACCGAGGACAACTCCGCCGGCGACGGCCGGGCCAGCGCCCGGTCGAACTTCTCCGCCGAGCGGATCGGGGTGGCCGCGATGTCGCTGGGCGTGATCGAGGAATGCCTGCGCCTGTCGGTCGACTACGCCAAGACCCGCAAGCTGTGGGGCCAGGAGATCGGCCAGTTCCAGCTGATCCAGCTCAAGCTCGCGAACATGGAGGTCGCGCGAATGAACGTGCGCAACATCCTGTTCCGGGTGATCGAAGCCGCGCAGAACGGTGTGGCGATCTCGCTTCCGGAGGCTTCGGCGATCAAGTGGTACTGCTCGCAGGCCGCCACCGACGTCGCGATGGACGCGGTGCAGTTGTTCGGCGGCAACGGCTACATGACCGAGTACCGCGTCGAGCAGTTGGCCCGTGACGCCAAGTCGCTGATGATCTACGCCGGCAGCAACGAGGTGCAGATCACCCATGTGGCGCGGGGACTGCTCAGCGACTGAGGCCGTCTCCCGCCGAGTGGCCAGTTATGGCGCGCGGATTCGCGATCTGTGCGCCTTAAGTGGCCGCTCGGGAGATGCGCATGGCGCGGGCGCTCTGATACAGGCAGATCGCGGCGGCCGAGGCCACGTTGAGGCTCTCGGCGTGGCCGGGCATCGGGATGTGCACCCGGTGCGACGCCTGTCGCGCCAACTCGGCGGGCAGGCCGTGCGCCTCGGGGCCGAACAGCCATGCCGTGGGCGCCGCCAGCCCGACGTCGTCGAGCGACACCTCGCCGTCGATCGTCGTGGCCAGCACCTGCAGCCCGGCTGCGCTCAGCGCTGTGACTGCGGAAGCGGAATCCAGCTCGGAGACAACGGGAATCGAGAAGATGCTGCCCGCCGACGCACGCAGGCACTTGCCGTTGTACGGGTCGACGCTGTGTCCGGCCAGCACCACCGCGTCCGCGCCCATCGCGTCGGCCACCCGGATCAGGGTGCCGGCGTTGCCCGGCTCGGAGATCTCCACCGCCACCGCCACCAGGCGCGGCGAGGCCGCCAGCACGTCGGCGACCGACGTCTGCGGCATCGTGCACACCGCGACCAGCCCGACCGGGGTCACGGTGTCGGACAACGCTTTCGCGGCCCGCTCAGTGACCAGGTGCACCGGCGCCTCGGTGAGCATCGCGCCGAACCGGTCCAGTGCCGCCTCGGTGGCGAAGACCTCGGATACGAGTCCGCGCCGCAGCGCCGCCTCGACGAGGTTGGGACCCTCGGCGAGGAAGCGCGCGGCGCGGCGTCGTCCTGTGTGGCGCTGCAGCTTGACCGCAGCGGCCACGCGTGCGGAGCGTTCGGTGAGCGTCAGGCAGCCTCGTCGGACTGCGCGTTGACGTCAGCGGGCAGCGCACCCTTGGCGACCTCGACCAGCGCGGTGAAGGCGTCCGGGTCGCTGACCGCGATCTCGGCCAGGTTCTTGCGGTCCACCTCGACCCCGGCCAGCTTCAGGCCCTGGATCAACCGGTTGTAGGTGATGTCGTTGGCGCGGGCGGCGGCGTTGATCCGCGAGATCCACAGCTTGCGGAACTCCCCCTTGCGGGCGCGCCGGTCCCGGAAGGCGTAGTTGAGCGAATGCAGCTGCTGCTCTTTGGCCTTGCGGTACAGGCGTGACCGCTGGCCGCGATAGCCCTTCGAGGCCTTGAGGATCGTGCGCCGCTTCTTCTGTGCGTTGACTGCGCGCTTGACGCGTGCCATGGCAAATTCCTTCTTGGTTCAGGTCGTACGGGTGTGAGTCGGTCAGCCGTTGAGCATCTTGGTGATGCGGGCGTTGTCGTTGGCCGACACGACGGTGCGCCCGTCGAGACGCCGGGTCCGCTTGCTCGGCTTGTGCTCGAGCAGGTGGCGACGGTTCGCCTTCTGGCGCACGATCTTTCCGGTTCCGGTGCGCCGGAACCGCTTCGATGCGCCGCTGTGGGTCTTCGCCTTGGGCATAAGTGTCCTCAGTTTCTTGCGAGGGGTGGGTCAGTTCGAGTTGTCAGGTTCTGGGGCCGGCCCCGCCGGGGCCTCGGCCTGCTGCGCCGCCTTGGCGCGAGTCTTCGCGCCGCGGTGCGGTGCCAGCACCATCGTCATGTTGCGGCCGTCCTGTTTGGCGGACGTCTCGACGAAGCCGTAATCGGCGACGTCGGCGCCCAGCCGTTGCAGGAGCCGGAATCCCAGTTCCGGTCGCGACTGCTCGCGGCCGCGGAACATGATCGTCACCTTGACCTTGGACCCGGCTTCGAGGAAGCGGATCACGTGACCCTTTTTGGTCTCGTAGTCGTGCGGGTCGATCTTGGGACGGAGCTTCTGCTCCTTGACGACGGTCTGCTGCTGGTTCTTGCGAGACTCGCGTGCCTTCTGAGCCGTCTCGTATTTGAACTTTCCGAAGTCCATGATCTTGCAGACCGGCGGCTTGGCGTCCGGTGCTACTTCGACGAGATCGAGATCGGCATCCGCGGCGACGCGGAGTGCATCTTCGATGCGCACAATCCCTACCTGCTCACCGCCCGGTCCGATCAGGCGGACTTCAGGTACGCGAATGCGCTCGTTGACGCGGGTCTCAGTGCTGATGGGCCCTCCTACTGTTGTCTTCCAGGAGGCCCACACCGTCAGCGCTCTGTTCGTCGAACAGAAAAGCCCTGCTCAAAGCAGGGCCCAAGCCGACCAGGACAGGCATAGGATGCCTGTGACCGGACCGCTGAGCCTGCGGACGAATCCTGTGGCCAACGGTGGGAGTGGGACTCCACTTGCTGTCCCTGGCGGATGCCGGGACGGTCGCGCATGCCAGTCTAGCAGGCATGACCGATACTCCTAACATCCGCGAGCTGGCCGACATCCCGGCCGTCGAAGTGATCACGCGGTCGGCGGTGATGCTGATGAGCGCGGCGGCGGAGAAGCTCGGCCTGTCGGCGGAGAACCCGGAGGACAGCCCGCACCGCGACCTCGACGAGGCGCGCCGCCTGATCACCGCGCTGGCCGGGCTGGTGACCGCGTCCGCGGAGTACCTCGGCCCGCACGCCGGCCCGGTGCGCGACGGACTCAAGACCCTGCAGCTGGCGTTCCGGGAAGCCAGCGCCGCCCCCGACGAGCCGGGCCACGGTCCCGGCGAGAAACTCACCGGCCCCGTCTGGTAAACCGATTTCCGCGGGTCATCGCACCAAATTGACCGCTCGAGCGAATATCCTCGCGGCCTATGACCGTCAGCAGCCCGACCGCTCGGACTCCGGTACCCCACGGCACGTCCTCCCGATACGCATGGTGGGTTCCCGCCGCGGCCGGCTGGACGGTCGGCGTCATCGCCACACTGTCGCTGCTCGCCAGCGTCTCGCCGTTCGTCCGGGCGGTCATCCGGGTTCCGCGCGAGTTCGTCAACGACTACATCTTCAACTTCCCCGACACCAGCTTCGCGTGGGCATTCGTGCTGGCGCTGCTGGCCGCCGCGCTCGCCGCCCGCAAACGCATCGCGTGGTGGATCCTGATCGGCTACATGGTCGGCGCCGCCGGCTGGAACATCGCCGGGCTGGTCAGCGGCGAGGAGACGGTGGGCGAAGAGCTCGGCGAGGTGATCGGCCTTGCCTTCCATCTGGCGGCCATCCTGTTCCTGCTGCTGGCCCGCGGCGAGTTCTGGGCGAAAGTACGCCGCGGCGCGCTGCTCAAAGCCGCCGTCGTGCTGGTGGCCGGGATGACGGTCGGCACGCTGATCGGTTGGGGCCTGCTGGAACTGTTTCCCGGCTCGCTGGCCCGCGGCGACCGGTTCTTCTACGCACTGAACCGGGTCGGCGCGTTCGCCGGCGCGGACGCGTCGAACTTCTCCGGGCATCCGCACGTACTGGTCAACGCGTTGCTCGGGCTGTTCGGGGCGCTGGCGCTGATGGTCGCGGCCGTCGTGCTGTTCCAGTCTCAGCGCGCCGAGAACGCGCTCACCGGCGAGGACGAGTCGGCGATCCGCGGTCTGCTGGAACTGTTCGGCAAGAACGACTCGCTCGGCTACTTCGCCACCCGCCGCGACAAGGCGGTCGTGTTCGCGCCCAACGGCCGTGCCGCGATCACCTACCGGGTGGAGGTAGGCGTCTGCCTGGCCAGCGGTGACCCCGTCGGGGATCCGAAGGCGTGGGCCGCCGCAATCGAGGCGTGGCTGGCGCTGTGTCAGGCCTACGGCTGGGCGCCGGGTGTGATGGGCGCGAGTTCGGCAGGGGCGCAAGCGTTTCGGGAGGCCGGACTGAACGCGCTGCAGCTCGGCGACGAGGCCATTCTGCATCCGGACACGTTCCGCCTGTCCGGTCCGGACATGCGGGCGGTCCGCCAGGCCGTGACGCGGGCCCGGCGCGCGGGGGCGGCGGCGCGGATCCGCAGGCACCGCGAGTTGAGCGCCGAGGAGATGGCCGAGGTGATCGCGCGCGCCGAGGCGTGGCGCGACACCGACGACGAACGCGGCTTCTCGATGGCGCTCGGTCGTCTCGGTGACCCGGCCGACGGGGATTGTCTTCTGGTCGAGGCGGTTCAGGACTCGGACGGCCAGGTGGTGGCGATGCTGTCGCTGGTGCCGTGGGGCACCAACGGCGTCTCTCTCGATTTGATGCGCCGCTCGCCGCAGTCGCCGAACGGCACCATCGAGCTGATGGTCAGCGAGCTGTGCATGCAGGCCGAGGACATCGGTGTCACGCGAATCTCGTTGAACTTCGCGATGTTCCGGTCGGCGTTCGAGCAGGGCGCCCAGTTGGGGGCCGGTCCGGTGGCGCGGGTGTGGCGCAGCCTGCTGGTGTTCTTCTCCCGGTGGTGGCAGCTCGAGACGCTGTACCGCTCGAACATGAAGTACCAGCCGGAGTGGGTGCCGCGCTACGCCTGCTACGAGGATGCCCGCCTGGTGCCGCGCGTCGGGGTGGCCTCCGTGATCGCCGAAGGGTTTCTGGTGCTGCCGTTCTCGCGGCGTCATCAGCAGCCCCACACTGGCCATCACAGCGCGGTGCCGCAGAACCTGATCGACAGCGGTGTGCTGCACCACGACGGTACCGCGCCCGACATGGCGGGGTTGCAGGCCGATCTGCCCGACGAGGAGGAAACCCGCCTGCCCGAGCAGGTCCGGGTACGAATGGCCAAATTGAAGGCCCTGCAGGACAACGGGATCGATGCCTACCCGGTGGGCAGGCCGCCGTCACACACCGTCGCGCAGGCCGTCGAGGCCGGCGACGACGTACCGGTGACGGTTGCCGGCCGGGTGCTGCGCAACCGGGACTACGGCGGGGTGCTGTTCGCGCAGCTGCGCGACTGGTCGGGCGATGTGCAACTGCTGCTGGACAATTCGGTGCTCGATTCCGGGACGACGGCCGATTTCACACGCGCCATCGACCTCGGTGACCTGATCGAGGTGTCCGGCACGATGGGCTACAGCAAGAAAGGCACCCGATCGCTGCTGGTGCGGAGCTGGCGGCTGATCGGCAAGTGCCTGCGCCCGCTGCCGGACAAGTGGAAGGGGTTGACCGATCAGGAGGCGCGGGTGCGCGCCCGCTACGTCGACCTGGCGATCAACACCGATGCCCGTGACCTGATCAGGGCGCGCAGCGGTGTCCTGCACGCCATCCGGGAAACGTTGGTGGGCAAGGGTTTTCTCGAGGTCGAAACGCCGATACTGCAGCAGATCCACGGCGGCGCCAACGCACGGCCGTTCCTCACCCACATCAACGCCTACGATCTCGACCTGTACCTGCGGATCGCCCCCGAGCTGTACCTCAAGCGACTCTGTGTCGGCGGGGTGGAGCGGGTTTTCGAGCTCGGCCGCGCGTTCCGCAACGAGGGCGTCGATTTCAGCCACAACCCGGAGTTCACGCTGCTGGAGGCCTACCAGGCCCACGCGGACTACCACGTGTGGATCGACGGCTGCCGCGAGTTGATTCAGAATGCGGCGCAGGCCGCCAACGGCGCGCACGTGTTCCTGCGTCCGCGCGACGACGGCACGCTCGAACCGGTCGACATTTCCGGGCAGTGGACGGTCAAGACCGTGCACGGCGCGGTGTCCGAGGCGCTGGGCGAGCAGATCGGCCCCGAGACCGAGCTTCCGGCGTTGCGCAGGCTGTGCGACGCCGCCGGCATCCCCTATCTGAACCACTGGGACACCGGGGCGGTGGTGCTCGAACTGTACGAGCGGCTTGTCGAGGACCGCACCGAGGAACCGACGTTCTACAAGGACTTCCCGACGTCGGTGTCGCCACTGACGCGGCCGCACCGCAGCATCCCCGGCGTCGCCGAACGCTGGGACCTGGTGGCCTGGGGCGTCGAACTCGGGACCGCCTACAGCGAATTGACCGATCCGGTCGAGCAGCGCCGTCGGTTACAGGAACAGTCGCTGCTTGCGGCCGGCGGTGACCCGGAGGCGATGGAACTGGACGAGGATTTCCTGCAGGCGATGGAGTACGCGATGCCGCCGACGGGCGGGCTGGGCATGGGCGTCGATCGCGTCGTCATGCTGATCACCGGCCGCAGCATCCGCGAGACGCTGCCGTTCCCGTTGGCCAAACCGCGCTGACAGCACTCGTCTCAACCTTTCGAGGGCCGGGGTTTATCCCCAAGTGGGAGTTGATCCACAGCCTCGCGCCGCTTCCACCCCACTTGTCAGACCTCGAATGTATGTTCGAAGTATGTCGGGGACGGAGTCGCAGGACGCGATGGCCGGGTTGCGCGCCGCGGTTGACCGGTTGGCGGCCTGCGATTTCGACCTGTCGACCGCCCCGGAACTGATCGCCGTTCTCGATGAGCTGGAAACGGTGAAGTGCCGCCTGCCCGCGATCGGGCACCGCGCGTTGGCGCGCCTGCAGACCGAGACCACCCCGGCGCAGATGGGCGCCAAATCGTGGCGGGAAGTGTTGTCGGTGCGGTGGCGCATCTCGACCAGTGAGGCCAACCGGCGCCTGACCGAGGCTGAGCTGCTGGCCCCGCGCCAAGCATTGTCTGGGCAGGCGCTGGCGCCGCGTCTGCCGGCCACCGCGGCGGCTCAGGCCCATGGGTTGATCACCGCCGAGCATGTGGACATCATCCGCAAGGCGATGAACAAGGTGCCCGGGTTTGTCGACACCGCGACCCGCGAGAGCTTGGAACTGGATCTGGTGCGTTGTGCGGCCACCGCCGGACCCAGCGCGGTGCAAGACACCGCCACGTTGCGGTTGTTTCTGATGGATCAGGACGGCCCGGCCCCGGATGAGGCCGAACGCGCCCGCAAACGCAGCGTGACCAAGTCCAAACAGGGCGCCGACGGGATGGTCGAGCTGCGCGCCACCATGACCCCGGAAGCGTGGGCGGTTTGGGAGGTGTTGTTCGCCAAGTTCGCCGCTCCCGGTATGTGCAACCCCGCCGACGAGGAACCCTGCGTGTCGGGCACGCCCTCGCAGGCCCAGATCGACAACGATCACCGCAGCCTGTCCCAGCGCCAGCATGACGCGCTGCTGGCCGTCGGGCGGATCGCGTTGATGAGTGGGGATCTGGGCCAACTCAACGGGCTGCCGGTCTCGGTCATCATCCGCACCACCCTGCAGGATCTGGAATCGCGTGCCGGGATCGGCACCACCGGTGGGGGCAGCGTGGTGCCGATCGATGATGTGGTGCGCATGGCCGCTCACGCTCGCCACTATCTGGCGGTGTTCGACCGGGCCACCGGCTCAGCACTGAACCTCTACCGCGCCAAGCGCGTCGCCAGCCGCGCGCAGCGGATCATGCTGATCGCCCGCGACGGGGGCTGCACCAAACCTGGCTGCACCGTCGGCGCTTACGGGTGCCAAGCTCATCACGTCATCGACGACTGGACCCACGGCGGCCAAACCAACGTCGATGAGCTCGGCCTGGCCTGTGGGCCCGATAACCGCAGCGTCAACAACGACGGCGGCTGGACCACGAGGATGAGCCAACGCCACGATGTGGAATGGCTCCCCCCACCCCCGCTGGACACCGGCCAGGCCCGCCTCAACTACCACCACCGCCCCGAACTGCTCCTACGCCCCGACGACGACGAGGAACCCTTCGACCCGGCCGCCGAAGCGGCCAAACGAAACCGCCACCTCCAAACCGACACCACCACACCCCCGGCAGGCGCCGCCGACGCGGACCGCGCAGATCCCGTCGACGGGGATGACCGGTATGCCGAGATGCGCCCAGCGCCGACCGACCCTGCCGATGAACCCGGAGTGGCCGCAGAACCGGCCGTGTCCGCTGACGGGGATGACCGGTATGCCGAGGTGCGCCCGGCGCCGACCGACCTTGCCGAGGAACCCGGAGTGGCCGCGGAACCGGCCGAGTCCACCCACCAACCGGGCGCGGCCGCAGAACCGGCCGAGTCCATCGACCAACCGGGCGTGGCCGCAGAACCGGCCGTGTCCGCCGACGGGCGCCATCGCGACGCCGAACCGACTGCCCCACCACCTGACCCCGCCGACCATCCCGGCGGACCCTCACCACCCGGCGGCCACGCGGCCTGACGGGCCCAGACCTCCAACCCGGTGACCAGAGAAAGGGGTCATCCGGGCTAGAGGCATGTGCCCGTATGGTTTTCCGCGCCGTCGCTGGCGGCTCGGAATAGAACAGCCGGAACGGCTGCGGGCTGACGAGTACCGTGAACCCATGCCTGAGGAACCTGCGCCTGAGGACGCCACACCTGAGCAACCCAAGCTCGAGGACGCGACACCTGAGGAAGCCGCGCCGGAACAGCCTGCCGTCGAGGCCGAGATCGTCGACCCGGCGCCCCAGAGCACCGCACCCGTGGAGCCCGTCGACACCGGCTACACCCCCGGCGGCGTCCCGACGTTCGAGTCGGTGCGCGAGAAGATCGAAACCCGGTACGGCACCGCGATCGGATCAGCCGAACTGGCCGCCGAGACACCGGAAGGCCGCAGTGTCGCCGAACAGTACGACGAGCGGCAGCGCGCGGCCGCCGAACGCCTCGACCAGATCCGCGAGCAGCTACGCAAACAGTCCGATACTCAATAGTCCGACTCGGCGGCGAGAATCTCGGCCAGGAAGGCGTCATCGCCGGGCCGGTCCAACCGCGACCGCGCCAGCGCGCGTACCCGCTCCCGCATCTCCGCCGACTCCTCGACCTCCGCGCCGACGCTCACCGCCGTAGCCCGCCAATCATGGTTCCATCCTTGCGAATCGGTAGCCGGTTGCCCGTCGGCCCCGGTGATCGCGAACCGGCAGCGACCGTCCGCGGACAGCGACCCGCTGCCGCCGAACCCACCCGCACGCAGCCGCACCGGGATACCGTTCGGTGATCCTCCGCCGAGCAGGTCCGCACTCACCATCGCCTGCACGGTGTCCCGGTCCGCTTCGACCGCCCACGCCACCGTGTTCTCGGCAGCATCGAACACGCCCGCAGGCACCGCCGACCAGTTGATCGATGCGACACCGGAGGCGACGAAATGATCTGCGCCGCGGCCGATATCCGCGCCCGCGGCCAATGCGTAATCGTCCCGCCGGACCGCCGCCACCGGAACGTCCCACGCCACGCCCACGTCCTCGGCGATCTCCCGGCACCGCCCGGCCAGCTCACCGATCCGCGGATCACCCTGCAGCGCAGCCGAGCTGAGCGCGGCCGCATGCGGCTCCAGAAGCTGCGTCACATCCGAGTCGAACGTGTCGTCGCCGAAGAATTCCTGGGCGCCCGCAGTCAGCACCGCGATCTCCCCGTCCAGCACCGCCGCGTCGAGCACCGCGATCGCGTCGCGGTGACTCGCCGGCCACCACCGCCGAAGCCAGTGCCCGACGGCCAACCGCCGCAATGCGTCCAGCGCACCCGGCAGTACATCAACACCGGCGATCTCGAGGTCACCGGCCGCAGGACCGCCGTTGAGCGCCGTCGCGACCGTCGCGTGCCCCGTTTCGCCCACCACCCGCCACAGCCAGTCGGCTCCTCGAACGTCAGTGAACGTGATCTGCGGTTCGGCGTCCGCGTCGTCCACCAACCACGACAGCACCGCACCGCTGACCTCCAGCACCGCCACCAACGGCGCCGGCGCGTCGAGTGCGCGCGTGCACCACAGCCCGGCTTCTGCGCTCAGCTTCATCCGGCCACCTGCAGTTCCAGCATCGACTTGATCCGCTGGCGGTGATCGAGGCTCACCGACCGCGCAACACCCTCCAGCACCGCGCGGACGTCGTCGACGTCGTCGCACGGCTCCTGCCACACATCGCGGCCGTGCAACCGGGCCCACAGCCGGTTCGAGTACGGCCGCGCGAACGCAGCGAGTTCGTCGACGACCTGCTGCTGGCGCGGATGGATCGGACCTCCGTCGGCCAGATAGCGCCGCGCGTGCAGCACGTAGGCCTCCTTGCGCAGCCGCGCCTGGATCACCCTGCCCAGACCGTAACGCGGTTCAGCGGCCGGGCTGAGCGGCGCCAGATCACCGGCCAGTTCGACGCCGGCCACCAGCGTTGCTTGTTTGTCCTCGCCGAGCAGACCCCACGGGGCCGCTGCCCGGTCCACCTCCTCGGAACACAGCGTCGGCACGTCCGGCAGTTCGTCGCGATCCAACGCCCGCCGCAGGGTCGCGCGCACCCGGTCGACCACGCTGCGGTCCAACGGGCGGGCCCTGTCCGCGCCGACGATGTCGGGCGGCTGCTGCGGTTCGGTCGCGCTGAGCCCCACCACGACGAGCGACCACGGCAGGTCCGATGCATCACTGCGCGCCGCCGCGCCCAGGTTGTACGGCGCGGCACTGTCAACCAGTAAACGCCACACCCGTTGCCGCGCAACGGATTCCCAGTACTCGCCACCTGACCCGAGCACTGTCGCCAACCCGGTCATGAACTGTTCGGCACTCTCGTGGCCGGCACGCACGTCACGCCAGCTGGCATCGAGTTGCCGCTGCAGTTCGGCGATCACCGCGCTGTCGGACACGTGCCGGTTGAGCACCTCTACGGCGGTGCGGTCACGTTCGGAGTGGATCTCGCGCAGCAACTGCTCGGCGCCGGAAGCGTTCTCGTCGGGGAAGCCGCGGGTCACGGCCAATTCGAAGCACACCGGGAAGTACAGCTCCTGGGCGTTTCCGGTGGTGATCCGCAGTCGGCGTCGTTCCCGCTTGAGCACCTCGAACCATGCTGCCGCAGCGCGTAACCGGTCGGATTGTCCGACGATCACGTCGTACATCGCTTCGGCGACCTCGACCGAGACGAACGGTGCGGAGAACTCCGCGTTCGACCGCAGCCGCAGCACCAGCGGGTCGATGATCCGTTTCACGGTGCGGCGCAACGGACCTCCGTCGTCGCCGCTCAACACCTCGACCCCCGCCCCGATTGCTCGCCATGCGCGGTCGATGACCGCCCGGCGCGGCTGGGCGACGGCGACGGCCGTCTCGGTGTTCATCACGACAGAATAGGAGGCCGGGCCGTGCGGCGACAGCCGCAAAGTTGGGTTCGGTAGCCGTGGGGACGCGCGAATCTCGAGGCCATGTTCACTGCGTTGGTGCCGTTCTTCGTCTTCGTGATCGTCGGTATGGCGCTCGCGCCTTTCCTGCTCGACCGGACTCCCCCGGCCGATCCGGGTGAGGCGCAGGAACGTCTGGTCACCGCCGATGACATCGCGGCCGCAGGCATCAGCGCGCCCCGTCGACGGCGAACGTGACCAACGCCGCCCAGTACAGCGGGCTGGCCGTCGCGTCGCCGTCGCGCCAATCCCGCATCCGCCGCCGCTGCCAGGCATTCAGCGCCCGTCCCGCTTCGTCGGTTTCGTGGGCCTCGTCGACGGCCAGGATCGCCTCGCTCATCGGGTCGGCCTCGAGCGCGGTGTACTGGCGATAGCCGGCCGCCGTCGGCAGCGACCACAGCGTGGCGGTGACCAACTGGGCACCGCCGAGGATCGCCGCTGCCACCAGCCCGCTGGCCTCGTCGAACTGGTAGTCGCCGCCGGATGCGCAGGCCAGCAGGGCAACCCGCGGCGGGAACGGCAACCGTGACGCCATCAGGTCCGCAGCGGTGAGCGGACGATCCTCGGCCAGGTGCAGCGCCGCGCGGTCGGCGTGCCCGACGTCACCGTCGGCCGCGGAGGCGTGTCCGACGTAGAGCAGCCGCGACGGCTGCCGTGCGAGGTGTTCTGCCAGCCACCTGCGGTCGATGTCGGTGCGCCGAAACAGGTCCACAGCCGCCGGCACCTCCGGCAGGACTGGGCGACCGGCGTAGTGTCGGGCCAGCGCGGTTTCCGGGGACGGTCGGCCCAGCACCGAGCCCAGGGCCGCATCGGGTCGCTGGCCGGGCACCCGCGGATCGAGCACCAGCAGCGCGGGCCGGTCGTGTCTGCTGGACCAATTCGCCGTTGCCCGTGGGGCATTGACGATGTTCGGCGGTGCCGCCAGCAGTACGTCGGCGAGCTCCATCAGCCGCTCGCCGCCCGGCGCCGCGAGCAGGCCCCACGGCACCTGGGCCAGCCGGGCGCTGGGCGAGACGAATACCGTCGCCGCCTCGGCGATCAGCCGCCAACCCTGGGGCGCGATCAACCGCTCGCCGAGCGCTTGTGCGAGGCCGGTTTCCGTCGCCGGAGCGGAGAGGGCCCCGTGGGTCAGGGCGCGCTCGAGCGCATCGCGGCGGGTCTCCTCACCCACCGGGTCGGGGAGCGCGCGGCGGAGCCGGTCAACCGCCTCGAGCAGGTCGGCCTGATCGACGACCCATGTGACGGTGTCGCCCGGATCGCCGACGCGGCGCAGGCTGGCGTAGGTGGCGACGCCGACGTCGGCGAACCGCAGCACCAGCGTGTCGGTCACGGCCACGTGGACCACGCGGGGGCATCGGCGGTCACGTCGCGTCCGTACCGTTCGGCGGCCAACGCTCGGTACCGGCTGATGATCGGCGCGCTGTTCGGGTCCATCACCAACGGCGGCAGCGGTCCGAGCGTCGTCAGCGCCGACCGCACACCGGCCGCCGGTCCTGCCGCGACGAGCGCGTAGTCGTCGACTGATTCGACCGGCACCGCAGCCGTGGCGGTGTCCGCCCAGTCCAGAGCATCCGCTGAGCCTGGTTCGACGGTGAACGTGCCTCGTGCGCTGTGGTATTCGACCAGCTCGCTGACCAGCTGGGTGTTGCCCGATTCCCACGCCACTGCGAACGCGCCGGCCAGGATCGGCGCCGACACGAACGTGGCCCACCGCATTCGGGCGTCAGCGTCAGGGATGGAGTGACGCACCGCGTCGACCGCCAGCGCCGCGGGCAGTTTCAGTTCGGCGGCCCGCGCGAACTTCTCCGCCGCACCGTCGGGATCGGCCAGTGCGTCGGCACGCCAGATGTTTCCGAGTTGGTCATCGAGCCGGGCGTACTGCAGCCAGCTGTGCCGCGGCCATCCGTCGAGCAGTTCGCGGGCCTCGGCGACCCGTTCGAGCGCGGCCGCGAAGTGGCCGCGGAAGATGTCGACCCAGCTGCGCTGCAACAGGATCCGGTGAATGTGCAGAGGCTTCTCGATCTCGCGCCAGTGGCGCTCGGCGTGACCGAGGCGTTCGTCGGCGTCGTCGAGCGCCCCGACCGCGATGCTGATGAGGCCGAAGTACAGCCAGCATCGGGAGACGTCGTGCGCGCGCAGGTGTTCGGCGATGGCCGGGTAGGCGGCGTGCACCAACTCCTGTGCGGTCGGCCGGTCCCCTGCCGCCCATGCGGCCGTCGCCCTCTCGAACTGGGCACGCGCGGTCGCCAGGCGCCAGCCGCGGGCGTCGGCCCGCGCGCCCGCACGCCGCAGCCACGGCTCCGCCTCGGTGAGCCGGCCGGTCTCGACGCAGAAGCGTCCGTAGCCGAGCGCGCCGAGCACCAGCAGGTGGTCGTGGGACTGCGAGCCGTCGCCGGGTCGCGAGATAACGTCGATCACCGGCTGCCACAACGGTATCGAGCGCACATGTAGATCGTCGTCGCACAGCGCGACCGCGCAGAGGATCTGCGCGTAGGTGATCAGGAACCCGTGTTCGTCGGCGAGTTCGTGATGCCGGGGCTCGTCGTCGGTGAGCACCCCGAGCGCTGCCTCGGCCGCCTCGTGGTCGCCGTGTGCGGCAGCCAGGCCGGTCCGCAGGAACTGCGCCCGTCGGCGGTAGCGGCAGACCATCTGCACAGTCTCGGCGTCCGCGCGCCCGGTGTAGGCCGTCAGGCAGTCCTCGATGCGGCGCAGGCACTCCTCGGTGCCCGGATACGCCGTGCGCACCAGGTACAGCTCGCCGAGCAGCGCGAAGATCTCCAGTGCCCAGTCATCGCGGTCGGCCTGTTCGACCTGCGGCAGCAGCGACAGCAGTAGATCTTTGGCCGCCTCCTCGTTGGCCGCGAACACCAGGTGACGCGCACGTTCGAGGTCCGCGGCGATCGTCACGGTCGAATCATAGAAGCGGCGGGCGCGTCGACACGCCCGCCGCTTCATTTTGAAAGGGACGATCAGCTGCAGGTCACCGTCACGGTGAACGGCTTGGTGATCATGCCGGCCATCGGGTTGGCGATGTCGGCTCCGGCCGCCTCACCGGTGATCGTGTATGTGCTGCCGTCGACCTTCACCTCGGCCGAGCCGACCTTGGCGCCCATGGTGTTGGTGACCGCGAGCGCGTTACCGTCGACCACCATGCCCAGCGACTCCACGGTCGGGGTCGCCTCGTCGCTCATCACGATGCCCAGGCCCTGCTGACCCCCGATCGCACCGCTGGCGACGTTGATCTTGCCGCCCTGCTTGACGCACGTCACCGAGTCCAGGTCCAGGCCGGCGAGGTCCTTGCCGTCGACCTTGACCTCTGTGCTGCCGCCCGCGGCGACCTGGGTGTCACCGGCCGCCGGGGAGACCGGCGCGGTGCTGCCCTTGTCGTCCGAGCACCCCACCAGCACGGCGGCACCCGCGACCAGCCCGACCATGCCTACGACAACTCGCTTCATCGATGTCCCTTTCGTTGGTCCGTCCGCCCCGATGGCGTCCGTTCGCGAGACAAGTGAATGCCGCCGGCGGCGCTACCGATCCCAAACTTTGTCCGGCCCCGCAGGTACGGTTCCGAGGACATGCGCAGCTTCACCGTTGACGAGCGGCGGGCCCGGCTGGCCCGGCGGCACTTCCTGTGCGCGCCCGCCGGATCCGTCGACGACGTGGTACGCGGCCTGATCGCCCTGCACGCCACCGACCCCGCGACCCCGTACCTGTCGCTGTGGAGCCGGCTGCCCGGTTTCAGCGTCGCCGACCTCGACGCCGCGCTCTACCACCACCGGGGCGTGGTGAAGCACCTCGCGATGCGCCGCACTCTGTGGGCGGTGCCCACCGACGATCTGCCGGCGGTGCAGTGCGCGGCCAGCGACCGGGTGGCCGGCAACGAGCGCCGCCGCCTGATCGCCGACGCTCAGAAGGCCGGTGTGTGCGTCGACGGCGCGAAGTGGCTGGCGGCCGCGCGGACCGCGGTGCTGGATTACCTGACTGCCAACGGGCCGACCGACGCCAAGTCGCTGCGCACCGCCCTACCGGAACTCGCCGGCACCTACGATCCCGCTCCGGGTAAGACCTGGGGCGGCGAGACACCGCTCGCGCCAAGGGTTCTCACCGTGATCGCGGCTGAGGGCGACATCGTGCGCGGACCGAACGACGGCCGCTGGACGACGTCGCGGCCGCGCTGGGTGCCCACCCGCGACTGGATAGAGCCCGGCGAGCCGGTCGACCCGGAGGCCGCGCGGGCGACGCTGCTGCGGCGCTGGCTTTCCGCGTTCGGCCCGGCCACCGTCACCGACGTCAAGTGGTGGTTCGGCCACACGCTGACGTGGGCCCGGCAGGGGTTGCGCGACGTCGACGCGGTCGAGGTCGATCTCGACGGCACCTCCGGCTACGTGCTGCCCGACGACCTCGAACCCGAACCGGAACCGGAGCCGTGGGTGGCGCTGCTGCCCGGCCTCGACGTCACCACCATGGGCTGGTTCGACCGCGGGTGGTACCTCGACGGCCTGCGTGAGCGGGTGTTCGACCGCAACGGCAACGCCGGCCCCACCGCATGGTGCGACGGCCGCGTCGTGGGGGCGTGGGCGCAGGACGACGACGGCCGCGTCGAGGTGCGGTTGGCGGCGGAGGTCGGACGCGCCGCTGCGAAAGCGTTGCAGCAGCGGGCGGCCGAGCTGACCGAGTGGCTCGACGGCGTGCGGATCAATCCCCGCTTCCCGTCGCCGCTGTCGAAGAGCGGGTAGCTGCTAAGTCGGCGCGGTGGCACGCACCGGAACATGGGAGTAGCCGCCCACGCTCGTCATGGCGACACGGCGCAAATTCGCCTGGTCCACCTCGAATGCGGGCAACAGTTGCAGCAGGCCTTCGAGGGCAAGAGCGCTCTCCATGCGGGCCAGTGCCGCACCCAGGCAACTGTGTATGCCGTAGCCGAAGCCGAGATTCTGCGCCTCGGCGCGGTCACGGTTGATATCGAACTCCTCCGCGTCGGTGAACGCGCGTTCGTCGCGGTTGGCGGATGCGCCGAGCAGCATGACGGCGCTGCCCGCCGGGATCGTGGTGTCGTGCAGGCTGACGGGCGCCAGGGTGTAGCGGCAGTCGTACTGCACCGGTCCCACATAGCGGAGCGCCTCCTCGACGGCCGCCGGGATCTTGCTGCGGTCCTCGCGCAGTTGGCGCCACTGGTCGGGGTACTCGGCAAAAACGACCATCGCGTTGCCGATCAACTTCGTCACCGTCTCCGCGCCCGCTCCGCCGAGCAGAAGGCAGAAGCTGACGATCTCGTTGTCGTCCAGCTTCGTAGCACCGCCGTCGTCGCGGTCGACTTGTGCGGCGATCAACGCGCTGATCATGTCGTCGCGCGGCTCGGCGCGGCGCTCGAGGACGAGTTGGTAGAAGAACATCCCTGCCTGGACCATGGCCTCGGCGCCGTCGGAACTCTTGCCGGCCTCACCGGGCTTACGCTCGAGGAACTTGTCGATGAGGATCCGAACCTGCTGGCGATCGGCTTCCGGTACACCCAGCATGGTGCTGATCACCTCGACCGGGAAGAATGCCGAAAAGTCCGCCACGACATCGAAACCCGCCGGATCCACTCGTGACAGATGGAACTCGATCCTGTCCCGGACGACGTTCTCGAGCGCCTTGATCGCTCGCGGAGTGAAGACCTTGTTCACCAGGCTGCGCATGCGGCGGTGTTCCGGGGGGTCCATCCAGATCATCGACTGGCCGTGGGCCACCTCACCGGAGTGGATCTCTTCGAGCGTCACACCGCGGGCCGAGGAGAACGTCGCGAAATCCTTGAAGCCCAGCGCGACATCGGCATGCCGACTCAGCGCGTAGAAGTCGTGCTCGGGGCTGTAGTAAACGGGCGTGTGGTCGCGCAGTTTGCGATAGATCGGATAGGGATCCTCGAAGAACTCGGCGGAGAAGGGGTTGAACACCGTCGTCGAGGTCGTCATTGCATCAATGTGACACAACGCACAGTATTCGTAAAGGTACGGCACCGTCAGGCGCTGACCTTGCTGCGCCGGCGCGTCTTCGGTTTCGGCCGTGCGATGTTCAGGGCCTCGGCGAGGAAGTGCCCGGTGTAGCTGTCGGGGTTGGCTGCGACGTCTTCGGGTGTGCCGCTGGCCACCAGTGTGCCGCCGCCGGCGCCGCCTTCGGGGCCCATGTCGACGATCCAGTCCGACGTCTTGATCACGTCGAGGTTGTGCTCGATGACGATCACCGTATTACCTTTGTCGACAAGGCCGTTGATCACCTTGAGCAGCTTGCGGATGTCCTCGAAGTGCAGGCCGGTGGTGGGCTCGTCGAGGATGTAGATCGTGCGGCCGGTCGAGCGCTTCTGCAGCTCGGAGGCCAGCTTGACGCGCTGCGCCTCGCCGCCGGACAGCGTCGGCGCCGGCTGCCCCAACCGCACATAGCCCAGGCCGACGTCGACGAGCGTCTTGAGGTAGCGGTGGATCGAGGTGATCGGCTCGAAGAACTCGGTGGCCTCCTCGATCGACATGTCCAGCACTTCGGCGATGGTCTTGCCCTTGTAGTGCACCTCCAGCGTCTCGCGGTTGTACCGCGCGCCCTGGCAGACCTCGCACGGGACATAGACGTCGGGCAGGAAGTTCATCTCGATCTTGATGGTGCCGTCGCCGGAGCACGCCTCGCAGCGGCCGCCCTTGACGTTGAACGAGAACCGGCCCGGCTGGTAGCCGCGCACCTTGGCCTCGGTGGTGGCCGCGAACAGCGTGCGGATCTTGTCGAAGACGCCCGTGTAGGTCGCCGGGTTGGACCGCGGTGTCCGGCCGATCGGCGACTGGTCGACGCGCACCAGCTTGTCGAGTTGATCGAGCCCGTTGACCCGGGTGTGCCGGCCCGGTACCTGGCGGGCCCCGTTGAGTTTGTTGGCCAGCACCGACGCCAGGATGTCGTTGACGAGCGTCGACTTGCCCGACCCCGACACCCCGGTCACCGCGGTCAGCACGCCGAGCGGGAAGCTCACGTCGATCTCCCGCAGGTTGTGTTCACGGGCGCCGACTACGGTCAGCTGCCGCTTCCTGTCGACGGGACGCCGGATCGCCGGCACCTCGATCTCTTCCTTGCCCGAAAGATACGCTCCGGTCAGGGATTCCGGGTTCTTCAGCAGATCGGCGTACGTTCCGCTGTGCACGATCTGACCGCCGTGCTCACCGGCGGCGGGGCCGATGTCGACCACCCAGTCGGCGTGCGCGATGGTGTCGAGGTCGTGTTCGACGACGATCAGCGTGTTGCCCAGATCCCGCAACCGGACGAGGGTGTCGATCAGCCGTCGGTTGTCGCGCTGGTGCAGACCGATCGAGGGTTCGTCGAGCACGTAGAGCACACCGACCAGGCCCGAACCGATCTGGGTGGCCAGCCGGATCCGCTGCGCCTCACCGCCGGACAACGTCGCCGCCGCGCGGGACAGCGACAGGTAGTCGAGGCCGACGTCGAGCAGGAACCCCAGCCGCGACTGGATCTCCTTGAGCACCTGCCCGGCGATCGCCTGTTCGCGGGCGCCCAGCGTCAGCGCGTTGAGGAACTCCGAGCACTCCGCGATCGACAGTTCGGCGACCTCGGCGATCGACTTCGGGCCGAACTGCCCGGCCTCCATCGTCACCGCGAGGATCTCGGGCTTCAGCCGGGTGCCGTCGCATTCGGGGCACGGCACGTCGCGCATGAAGCCCTCGTACCGTTCCTTCATCTGCTCGGAGTCGGTCTGCTCCATGCGGCGCTGCAGGAACGCCATCACGCCCTCGAAATCGGCGTAGTACGAACGGGTTCGGCCGTAGCGGTTCTTGTACCGCACGTGCACCTGCTCGTCGCAGCCCTCGAGGATGGCCCGGCGAGCCTTGGCGGGCAGTTTCTTCCACGGTGTGTCGACATCGAAGCCGAGCGCGTCGCCGAGCCCGGACAGCATCCGGGTGAAGTACTCGGCGGTCTGGCCCATCGACCACGGCGCGATCGCACCCTCGGCGAGCGTCAGGTCCGGGTCGGGGACGACGAGTTCGGGGTCGACCTCCTTGCGGATGCCCAGCCCGGAGCATTCCGGGCAGGCGCCGTAGGGCGAGTTGAACGAGAACGACCGCGGTTCGAGGTCGTCGACGGCCAGAGGGTGGCCGTTGGGGCAGGCCAACTTTTCGGAGAACCGCTGTTCGCGGTGCGGATGGTCGTCCTCACGGTCGACGAACTCGAGCACGAGGATGCCGTCGGCCAGGTTCAGCGCCGTCTCGACCGAGTCGGTCAGCCGCTGTTTGGCGCTGGCCTTGACGGTCAGGCGGTCGACCACCACCTCGATGTCGTGCTTTTCCTGCTTCTTCAGCTTCGGTGGGTCGGTCAGCGGATACACCACGCCGTCCACCCGAACCCGGCTGTAGCCCTGCGTGTTGAGCTTGTCGAACAGGTCGACGAACTCGCCCTTGCGGGTGCGCACCACCGGCGCGAGCACCTGGAAGCGCAGGCCCTCGTCCATGGCGAGAACCTGGTCGACGATCTGCTGCGGGGTCTGGCGGGCGATGCGCTCACCGCACACCGGGCAGTGCGGCGTGCCGGCGCGCGCGTAGAGCAGCCGCAGGTAGTCGTAGACCTCGGTGATGGTGCCGACGGTGGACCGCGGGTTGCGGTTGGTCGACTTCTGGTCGATCGACACCGCCGGCGAAAGGCCCTCGATGAAGTCGACGTCGGGTTTGTCCATCTGGCCGAGGAACTGACGGGCGTAGGCCGACAGCGATTCGACGTAGCGGCGCTGACCTTCGGCGAAGATGGTGTCGAACGCCAACGACGACTTGCCCGAACCGGACAAACCCGTGAAGACGATCAGCGCGTCGCGTGGTAGATCAAGATCAACACTTCGCAAGTTGTGCTCGCGCGCACCCTTGACGACAAGGCGGTCAGCCACCCGGTGAATCCTCCCAAGACATGGTTGTAGCCCACTCTATGTGCCCCTACCGACAAGCCCGATACCGTGAGCAACATGACCGCCGTCGACGACAACTACACCGGCCACACCGACCCCGGAACCGCAGCGCGTCGCACCCTCCCCGCAGCGACGATCATCAAGGCTTCGGTGGGTCCCATGGACAACAACGCCTACCTGGTGACCTGTTCCCGGACCGGTGAGACGCTGCTCATCGACGCGGCGAACGACGCCTCGGTGCTGCTCGGCCTGATCGCCGAACACGCGCCGAAACTGTCGCTGATCGTGACCAGCCACCAGCACTTCGACCACTGGCAGGCGCTCGAGGAAGTGGCCAAGGCCACAGGTGTGCCGACCGCCGCGCACCGTCTCGACGCCGAACCGCTGCCCGTGCCGCCGGATCGTCTTCTCGCGCACGGTGACACCGTCGAGGTCGGCGACCTGTCGTTCGATGTCATCCACCTGCAGGGCCACACCCCCGGCTCGGTGGCGTTGGCGCTCGACGGCGCCGACCCGGAGGCGACGCACCTGTTCACCGGTGACTGCCTGTTCCCCGGCGGGGTCGGCAAGACGTGGGAGGACGGCGCCTTCGAGCAGCTGCTGGGTGATGTGAGCACCCGGGTGTTCGACGTCTACGGCGATTCGACCGTCGTCTATCCCGGTCACGGCGACGACACCACGCTCGGCGCCGAGCGCCCGCATCTGGCCGAGTGGAAAGAACGCGGTTGGTAGACGCGCCGGTCGCGGTCGTGACCGGGGCGAGCCGCGGCGCCGGGCTGGGCATCGCCCACGCGCTCGGCAGCCACGGCTGCACCGTGTACGTCACCGGGCGCAGCGACGGCATCCACCGCGCCGCGCAGCTGGTGACGGCGGCCGGCGGCACCGGGATCGCGGTGGCCGTCGACCACGCCGACGACGAGCAGACCAGGACGCTGTTCGACCGGGTCGGCACCGACCACGGCCGGCTCGACATCCTGGTCAACAACGCCGCGATGATCCGCGACACGATGATGGCCCGCACCCGGTTCTGGGAGGAGTCCGTCGACCTCGCCGACATCTTCGACGTCGGGCTGCGCAGCGCCTACGTCGCGACGGTGTACGCCGCTCCGCTGATGCTGCCGCAGCGGCGCGGGCTGGTGGTGTTCACCTCGGCCCCGGGCGCCGCGCACTACGTCTTCGGTCCGGCCTACGGCGTGCACAAGGCGGGCGTCGACAAGATGGCCGCCGACATGGCGGTCGACTTCCGCGACTTCGGCATAGCCACCGCCTCGATCTGGATGGGCGTGCTGCTCACCGAACGCTTCACGGCGATGATCGAAGCCGCCCCCGACAAATTCGCCCACCTGCTCGACAACGCCGAGACACCCGAGTTCACCGGCCACCTCGTCTGGGCGCTCTACCGCGACGGCGCGCTGCCGGACAAGAGCGGCCAGACCTTCATCGGCGCCGAACTCGCGCGCGAGTACGGGATCACCGACGCCGGCGGCCGCCGTCCACCGTCGTACCGGGAGTTGCACGGCGTGCATCCGCTCCGGCAGTTCGACCGGGTATTGCGCTGATCGCGCTGCGCGGGAGCGCGGGAGCCACGAAGATGGGCAGCACGCCGGGCCGCGGCGACGCCGAAAACGCGCTGGCCTAGGGTTATCGCTGAAGTCTGTGAGGGGACTGAAGTCTGTGAGGAGACATAGATGAATGACGATCAGTTGAAGAAGGCGCAGAGCGGCGCAGGGTTCATCGCGGCACTCGACCAGAGCGGCGGCAGCACTCCGAAGGCGCTGAAGCTCTACGGCATCCCGGAGGACAGCTACTCCGGTGAAGACCAGATGTTCGACCTGGTGCACGAGATGCGCAGCCGCATCATCACCAGCCCGGCCTTCGACTCCGAGCGCATCATGGGGACCATCCTGTTCGAGCAGACGATGGACCGCGAGATCGAGGGCCGTCCGACCGCGGATTACCTGTGGAACGTCAAGAACATCGTCCCGTTCCTCAAGATCGACAAGGGCCTGGCCGACGAGAAGGACGGCGCCCAGACGATGAAGCCGATGCCCGGCCTCGACGACCTGCTCGACCGCGCCGTCGAGAAGGGCATCTTCGGCACCAAGGAACGCTCGGTGATCAAGCTTCCGGGCTCGGGTCTGCAGGCCGTCGTCGACCAGCAGTTCGAGGTCGCCGAGCAGGTCCTGGCCAAGGGGCTGGTGCCGATCATCGAACCCGAGGTCGACATCAACAGCCCGAAGAAGGCCGAGGCCGAGGAACAGCTCAAGGCCGCGCTGCTCGCCGGAGTCGACAAGCTCGGCGATGACAAGAAGGTCATGCTCAAGCTGACGCTGCCCGACACCGACAACCTGTACAAGGACCTCGTCGACCACCCGAAGGTGGTGCGGGTGGTGGCGCTCTCGGGTGGCTACAGCCGGGACGTCGCCAACGAGAAGCTGACCCGCAACATCGGTGTGATCGCCAGCTTCTCGCGCGCGCTGACCGAGGGCCTGAGCGCTCAGCAGAGCGACGAGGAGTTCAACTCCACCCTCGATGAGGCGATCGCGGCGATCGCCAAGGCGTCCGCGACCTGATTCCGCTGCGGGGCTACGCGTCGGCGCTGGTCGCCGGCGCGTTGCCCTCGCTCGCGTTCCCGGCCCCCGCGTGGTGGTGGCTGGCGTGGATCGGTCTGGTCCCGCTGCTGCTCGTCGTCCGCGCCGCCCCGACACCCGCGCAGGGCGCCGTGCGCGCATGGTGCGGTCTCGCCGCGTTCATCGCCGTCACCCAGCACTGGCTGTGGCCGCTCGCCGGTCCCATGCTTCTGGTGCTCGCCGCGGCGCTGGGCGCACTGTGGCTGCCGTTCGGGTGGGCCGCACACCGGTTGCTGGCCGGCGAGCTGACGACCCGCCGGTGGTCGACGGCCGTCGCGGTGCTGCCGTCGCTGTGGATCCTCGCCGAGACGGTGCGGTCCTGGGACCGGCTCGGCGGACCGTGGGCCTTGCTCGGGGCCTCGCAGTGGAACCAGCCGCTGACGCTGGCGCCCGCGTCGCTGGGCGGGGTATGGCTGGTCAGCGCGCTGCTGGTGGCGGCCAACACGGCGGTCGCCGGTGCGGTGCTGACGCGTAAGGCGGTTCCGGCCGTCCTCGCCGTGCTGCTGGCCGCGGCCGGCCCGGCGTGGTTCTGGCTCGCCCCGGCGCCGACACCCGGGCCGACGGTGCGGGTCGCGCTGGTGCAGCCCGGCGACCTCGACAGCGCAACGCTGACCGAGGGCCTGGCCGGGCAACAAGTGGATCTGGTCGTGTGGGGTGAGAGCAGTGTCGGGGTGGACCTGACCTCGCATCCGGAGGTCGCGCAGCGGCTGAGCGCGCTGTCACGGCGGGTGGGCGCCGATCTGCTGGTCAACGTCGACGCCCGCGGACCGACGGGCGGCATCTACAAGACGTCGGCGCTCGTCGGCCCGGACGGGGTGCGCGGGGCGTACGCCAAGACCCGGCTGGTGCCGTTCGGTGAGTACGTTCCGCTGCGGCCGGTCCTCGAGCGGTTCACGGCGACGACGCGGGCCGCCGCCGAAGACCGTCGACGCGGCCCGGGACCCGTCGTCCTGCACACCGACAGAGTCGCCGTCGGCCCGCTCATCAGCTTCGAGACGTTGTTCTCCGACCTGTCCCGCGAACAGGCGCGCCGCGGCGCGCAGCTGGTGGCCTACCAGAGTTCGACCTCGTCGTACCAGGGCAGCTGGGCTCAGCCGCAGCTGGCGAGCATGCCCGCAGTCCACGCCGTCGAGGTGGGCCTGCCGGCGGTCCACGCGGCGTTGTCCGGCGTCAGCTCGGCGTTCGACGCGCGCGGGCGGGCACTGGCGTGGATGCCCGCAGCCGAGCAGGGTGTCGTCGTGGTGGACGTGCCGCTGACCGCGCGCGACACCGGCTACCGGCGATTCGGCGACTGGCTGCCGGTGACGGCGCTGGTGGTGGTTACGGCGTGGTGTGCACGATCAGCACGTCGGACTTGGACCGGCGTGCGACGTTGGCGGGAACGGAACCGAGCAGGCGGCCGGCGATCGTGGACAGGCCGACGTTACCGACGACCAGCAGATCGGCCTTGACTTCCTCGGCGAGCTCGACCAGCGCGTCGACGGGGGCGCCGACGACGGCCTTCTCTTCGACGTTCGTGGCGCCCGCCTGGTGGGCGCGTTCCTTCGCCTCGCGCAGGATCGCGTAGATGGGCGCGTTGCCGGCCATCTTGTAGCCCTCGTCCTTGAGCACGTCGGCTGCGCGCTGGTCTTCGTTCTGGGGGAAGTACGCCGTGGCGATGACCAGCTTGGCGTCACCGGCGATCTGACCAGCTTTCTCGACCGCGCGAAGCGACGAGTCCGATCCGTCCGTGCCTACCAAGACGGTCTGATACGCGCTCATCCATATCCTCCCAGTGTCAATTCCTTCGCCATCCGGAACAGTAGCCTCTCACAGGCCATTTGCCTGCACTTTCATGGCACATTGCCCGGTAACGTCACCTCCGCGTACCCGACGTGACCGCGCCTACACCGCGTCCCGCCGCATTTGCGCGCGCGCCAATTTCGGCCTCCCACAGCCGAACCGCGCGGGTGAAAACCGTTCGGCCGGGTATTCCACCGCCATGGCCACCCGGACCTCCCGTACCGCAGCGGAGTTCGTGCCCGACACCTCCGATCTGACGGTGTTGGCCGACGCAGCACACGGTTGCAAAGGGTGTGACCTCCATCTGGACGCGACGCAGGTGGTGTTCGGCGGCGGTTCCGAGCGCGCGGACATGATGCTGGTCGGCGAGCAACCCGGTGATCAGGAGGACAAGGCTGGTGAACCGTTCGTCGGCCCGGCCGGCCGGTTGCTCGACAAGGCGCTCGTCGAGGCGGGTGTCGACCGTGACGGGCTGTACGTGACCAATGCGGTGAAGCACTTCAAGTTCACGCTTCCCGAGCGCGGTACGCGCCGCATCCACAAGACGCCGAGCCGCACCGAGGTGGTGGCGTGCCGGCCGTGGTTGCTCGCCGAATTGGCCGTTGTGCAGCCCGACGTGCTGGTGTTGATGGGCGCGACGGCCGCACAGTCGTTGCTGGGCAGTACATTTCGCCTCACGCAGCACCGCGGCGAGGTCCTGGACCTGCCAGACGCCGGCGAACTCGGGATCGATCCGGCCGTCGTCGTCAGTCCCCATCCGTCCTCGGTGCTGCGCGGACCGCCCGAAGATCGCGAGCAGGCCTTCCAGGCCTTGGTCTCGGATCTGCGGTTCGCCGCCGGGCAACGGCGCCGCTGACGGTCAGTCGCCGCCGAAGGCGGGTGCGACGAAGCGCCGGATCACCTGCTCCTCTTCCCGGTGATCTCCGATGGGCCAGTACGCCAGCGAAACGACCACGCGGACGATCCATTGCGCGGCCGCAAGGTCGTCGTCGGTGATCCCCGCCAGATCCGCCGCCAACCGGCTCAGCACCTCTGAGGAGTGCAGACCCGCGACCTCCGGTGCTCGGGTGGCGAACATCAACCGACGCAACCGATCGGAGCGGATCTGCTCGAGCGCCACCGCGATCGCCGTGATCACCCGTTGTGGGCCGACCGATCCCTCGACCGCTTCTCTGACCGCGGCGACGATCCCGGCCGACAACCGCATCAGTACGGCGTCACGGATCTGCGCCTTCCCGCCCGCATAGCGGTAGACGGTGGCGCGCGAGCAGTGCACGGCCGAAGCCAGGGTGTCGATGTCGAACGCCTCCAGCCCGTCACGAAGCACGAGTTCAGTGGCCGCCGCGTAGATCCGCTCTGCGGCTGCCGCCCGCCGATCACCGCCAACCACCCAGTCGGGCCGGGCCATCACCTGCTCCTCCGAACGTCGTCGCGGGCATCTTCTCAGCTTTGAGACGGCGTGGATGCTGTATCGCCCGCTTCGCGCAGGTCAACGACCCGAGCTGAGACAGCAGCGGTCGACATCGGACAGGAGCCATGCCGATCTGTGCCGCGGCCGTTGACACTGCGATGACCACCGCTCAGCGTTGACGCATGCGCACGCTGGACGGCAGCCTCGGCCTGGCACTCTTCGAGGACCGCTACGTTCAGGATCCCTATCCGCTGTACGCGCTGATGCATCGCTCAGGCGCTGTCCACCGGATCGGCGAGTCCGATTTCTACGCCGTCAGCAGCTGGGCAGCAGTCGAGGAAGCTGTCACTCGATGCGACGAGTTCTCGTCGAACCTGACAGCGACCATGATGTACCGGCCCGACGGTTCCGTCGACGAATTCCATATCGGCGAAATCGGCGGTCCCACCCAGGCATTGGCGACAGCTGATGAACCCGCTCATTCGGCCCACCGCAAGATGCTGCTCCCCCACCTGGCCGCCAAACGGATCGCGGCTTTCGAACCGTACATCGACCAGACAGCGCACAGCTTGTGGGGCAACGCCTTTCGTGGCAGCGGCATAGAGTGGATGGCGGGAATCGCCAACCGCCTACCGATGATGATCGTCGCCCGCATCATCGGGGTCCCCGACCGCGATGTCGACAGGCTCATCCGGTGGGGTTACGCCGCGACGCAGGTGGTCGAGGGCCTGGTGACCGACGACCAGATGGCGCAAGCAGGTACAGCGGTGATGGAACTGGCCGCCTACATCACCGAGCAGTTCGAGAACGCGCTGAGCGATCCGGGCGACGATCTGATCGGTGACCTCGCCACGGCGCGTGCGCGCAGTGAGATGAGCGACACCACGGCACTGGCCATGATGGCCACACTGTTCAGCGCGGGAGGGGAATCCACCGCCTCCCTTCTGGGTTCGGCCGCTTGGCTGCTGGCGACTCGATCCGACATCCAACAGCAGGTCCGCGAAACCCCCGAACTGCTCGGCCCTTTCATCGAGGAGGTCCTGCGCTTCGAGCCGCCGTTCCGTGCTCACTACCGGCACGTCGTCGTCGACACCGAACTGTGCGGTGTGGCATTGCCGGCGGATTCGCGGCTGCTCCTGTTGTGGGGAGCGGCGAATCGCGATCCGGACCATTTCGACGAGCCCGATCGACTACTACTCGACCGACCTCGCGGCAAAGGTCACGTCGCCTTCGGCAAAGGCGTGCACTTCTGTGTCGGCGCCGCGCTGGCACGAATGGAAGCCCGCGTCGTCCTGCGCTTCCTCCTGCACGAGACACGCTCTTTCACCGCCAGCCGCCGGGGAAGGTGGCTGCCGAGCCTCTTGGTCAGGCGCCTCGACCATCTCGACCTCGCCGTCGAATGAGTCGGTCAGTTTGCGGTGGACCCCGCCGAGTGCGGAGCCGCCCGGCGCAGGCAAACCGGCCGCGGTCCATCAGCCTGGGGTCGGCCCGGTATCAGCGCATCCGTGGTTGCGGCACAACGAATTTGCCGATCGACCAGTCACCGCGTCAGGTGGAGGCGCGAGATAAACTCGGTCCGGGTCGGTACGCGAAACAGTGCTGCAATAGGGGTTTGATCGTGAAGATGAAGATGATCGGAAGCGCAGTGGTCATGGCGGGTACGTTGGCGGTCCCCGCGCTCGGGATCGGCACCGGAGTCGCCAACGCCGAACAGCCGCTCACCGATTCGCCGTCGGTCACCTGGAAACTGGACCGCCCACACGACCACGAGTGGGACGACTGGGACAACGGCTGGCGTGGTCGCGGCTGGCACGGCCCGCCCCCGCACAGCGCGTGCGCGTGGGTTCCCCCGGCGGTGTCCGCCTGGGTGCCGCCCGCGGTCTGCTGACAGCGGGCGGGTACGCGAGCGAGTGACGGGATTCGAACCCGCGTAAACGGCTTTGCAGGCCGGTGCCTAGCCACTCAGCCACACCCGCGTCACATTCCACCCTGCCGGTGACGACGGCGGTTGGCCAGGTTTGAAATCGCCGTGAGCTGAATACATCTCAGCGCGGCTCACCGTACCTCGGCCCGAACGCCTGCGCCGGGATGAGACCGGCCGCGCCCACCGCCGCGCGGACCACATCGGCGACGGCGACGATGTGCCCGCGGTCGACGTCGTTCACCGTCGCCCACGGCGCGTAGCCCAACTCGTCGGTGAGGTCCTCGACGCGGACCCGCAGCTGCTCCCCCGCCTCGGTCAGCGTCCCGTCGCCGCCGAGAAGTCCGCGCGACCGCAGCCGCTCCACCCCCGCCGCCCACTGCTCTTCGCTCCATCCGCGCAGCGTCTGGGCGAACGGCACCGAGAACCCGATGCCCGCCGCGGTGTGGCTGACCAACGCCTCCAAGCCGTTGAGCCCGTTGGCGACCAGCGCTGCGGTGTGTCCGTCGCCGCGATACTCCCGAAGCAACGTGACCGCGTGCCACAACTGCATGTGCGGCGCGTCAGGCCAGGCCAACTCGGCGTGCGCGGCGTACAGCGGGCGGCCGTCGCCGTCCGGGGCGTCCTCGGCCGTACGCCGCAGGATCGCCGCGGCCCGAACCAACTCGTTCGACCGGGTGAACTCCTCGCCGAGGACACGGGACAGCACCGCGCCGAGCATCTCGTAGCGCGTGGCGATGACCTCGTCCGGCGATGCCAGCGCCCACGCCGCCGGGATCGATTGCGCGACGAACTCGGGGTTGAAGGTGTAGAAGACCGCCGCCACAACGGAGGCGGAAACCGCGCCCATCGGCGCCGCGCGAACCGCGAAATACGGTGTCATACCACTCATTCCGAGTGCGCCGAAGCGCTCGGCGACCTCCGGGAGGAAGTACGACAGCGAGTGCAGTGGGTCGACGCTGCGGCACAGCCGACCTGCGGTGTAGGCGTCCACGGGGGCGACGCTACGCCGCGCCGGGTGTTGGTCGCGCGGTGGGCCGGGTGCTCCGCGTGGAGGCGATCAGGCCCAGCGCCGCCAGCACCGCGAACCCGGCCAGCAGCCACCGCGCGGGGGCGGCGCCACCATCCTCGGTCATGTTGACCACGATGCCGGCCAGGCCCGCGCCGAACGCACCGCAGATCAGCTGCACGGTGTTGATGGCGGCAGCGGCGGTCGGGCCTTCCGCGGGATCGTCGACCCGGCCCATCGCCCACGCCGACAGGTGCGGCCACGCCATCCCCACCCCGACACCGGCGACGAAGAGTCCGACCACCCACACCGCGACCAGCAGCAGGGAGGCGTCGGCGCGTATCGTCAGCGCCGCGACCGCCAGCCCGGCGGCCATCACCCCGGGCGCGACGGCCACGACGAGCCGGATCGTCCGCGCACCGCTCAGCGACGCGCTGGCGATCTCGGCGAAGGTCCAACCCAGAGCGAGCCCCGCGCCGAGGAACCCCGCCGCCACCGGCGTCAGACCCGCCAGGCGCTGGCCGAACAGCGGAACGTACATCTCGGCCATCGTCGCGGCGATCAGCACACCCAGCGTCAGGTAGATCCACTTCAGCGGCCCGGGCCCGAAGGTGCTGGACGGCAACACCGAAGCCGTGGTCCGCCGGTCCACCACCAGGAAGACCAGGACCAGAACCACGCTCAGCCCGACGAGCGCCCCGGTGGCCCGTTCGTCCCGGGGCAGTCCGGCCACGCTGACCGCCAGCGCCGCCGCACCCAACAGCAGCAGCGACCACACCGGGATCGGGATCCTCGGCACGTCGACGTCGGCGTCCCCTCGGGCCGGCAAGCCGACCGGCACCAGCGCGGCGATCACCGCGGTCAGGATGGCCAACGCGCCGAAAGCCCAACGCCACGAAGCGTATTGCGCGAACAGTCCGCCCGCCGCCGGGCCCAGCAGCGTGCCGACGCCCCACATCGCCGAGACCAGGGCCGAGGCTCTGGTCCACAGATGCTCCGGCAACGCCGTGTTGATGACGGCGTAGCCCAGCCCGGCCAGCAGACCACCGGCGAGGCCCTGCACTGTGCGACCGACCAGCAGCAGTTCCATCGTGGGCGCGGCCGCGCACGCCACGCTGCCCGCCCCGAACACGCTCAGCGCCACCAGGTATGACAGCCGCGGGCCCAGCCGCATCAGCGTCGAGTGCACGGTGGTGGCCGCCACCACCGACGCGACGAGGTAGACCGTCGTCACCCACGCGTACAGCCGCTGACCGCCGATGTCGGCGACCGCGCTGGGCATCAGGCTGATGGTGAGGAACTCGTTGGTCGCGTAGAGGGCGACCCCGCCGGCGAGGACGACGCTGGCGCCGAGGTACCTCGGTCCCAGCAGTTCCCGCCAACCGGCGGGGCGCATACTCGCGGTGTCGGTCACCGGGTCAGGCTAGAAGCTCAATCCCGGTTGAGGTCAACCGCCGGGTGTGATGAGCCCATAGTGACCGTCGTAGCGCTGGTAGAGCACCGCGGCACGACCCTGGGCCGCATCGATGAAGAACATGAACGGCAGCCCCAGCAGACCCATCCGCTCCGCGGCCTGCTCGACCGTGTGACACGGCGGCGGTTGAGAACTGACGGTCAGCGGCAGCTCGAACGGCGCGAGGTCTTCCGCCGGGGCCGGTTCGACCTGGGCCAGCCGGTACCCGGTCGGACCGTCCTTGTAGAGGACGCTGGCCATGCCGGTGCGCTTCTCGGTGAAGAGGTGGAAGTCGTAGTCGAGCAGCTCCATCTCGACCGCCGCCTCGTCGACCGTGCACGGCGCGAGCGTGAACGACTTGCGCCGCACGACCTGACGCTCGGCCGGGTCCACCGGCGCCCGGGTCGGCGGGTGAGCGGCGCCGGCGTCGTGAGCGGCCCGCGCCGACCGGCGCGCCTGCACGAGGTCGCCGGCACGCTTGAGCTGGCGCCGCAGCCGCTCTCCGAGCCGGTCGATCGCCTCGCGCGCGGTGTCGCCCTGCGCCTGGGCCCGCACCAGCCGGCCGTCCACGTCGAGGTTGGCCTGCGCGATCACCGGGCGTTCCAGGTCCGGGTCCCCGTGCCGGGTGAGCTTGACGTGCGCATGCGACAACGGTCGATGCGCGAACCGGCTCAGCTCCTCGACGGTGGTCCGCGCATATTCGTCCGCACCGGGAAGGTCACCGCGCGTCGTCACTTCGACGTTGACTGACGACTCGAAATCCGTTTTGCCACTCATACTTTCGTTGTACGCGAAGCTGCCGGCCAGGGCTAGGGCCGAAGGTCCCGACCGCCTACTTCAAGCCGGCGGCATCCATGCCGCGCAATTCCTTCTTCAGGTCGGCGATCTCGTCGCGGATCCGCGCGGCCAACTCGAACTGCAGATCGCGCGCCGCGGTCATCATCTGCTCGGTCAGATCCTTGATCAGGTCGGCCAGCTCCGCGCGCGGCATGTTCGACGTGTCGCGGCCCTCGATGATGCCCGCGCTGACCGCCCGGCCCGGCTCGCCCTGCGCACGCCGACCGCGGGACGCGTTCCGGCCGGATCCGCCAACCTCGACGTCGTCGGCCTCTCGGTAGACCTGATCGAGGATGTCGGCGATCTTCTTGCGCAACGGCTTCGGGTCGATGCCGTGTTCGGTGTTGTACGCGATCTGCTTGGCGCGGCGACGTTCGGTCTCGTCGATGGCCTGCTTCATCGAATCCGTGATCTTGTCCGCGTACATGTGCACTTCACCGGACACGTTGCGGGCGGCTCGGCCGATGGTCTGGATCAGGCTGCGCGGCGACCGCAGGAAACCCTCCTTGTCCGCGTCGAGGATCGCCACCAGCGACACCTCGGGCAGGTCGAGGCCCTCGCGCAGCAGGTTGATGCCGACCAGCACGTCGTAGTCACCGAGCCGCAGCTGCCGCAGCAGCTCGACGCGGCGCAGCGTGTCGACCTCGGAGTGCAGGTACCGCACCCGGATGCCCATCTCCAGCAGGTAGTCGGTCAGGTCTTCGGCCATCTTCTTGGTCAGCGTGGTGACCAGGACCCGTTCGTCGCGTTCGGTGCGTTTGCGGATCTCGCCGATCAGGTCGTCGATCTGCCCCTTGGTCGGTTTGACGACGACCTGCGGGTCGACCAGCCCGGTCGGGCGGATGACCTGTTCGACGAACTCGCCGCCGGACTGGCTGAGCTCATACGGTCCCGGGGTCGCCGACAGATAGACCGTCTGCCCGATCCGGTCGGCGAACTCCTCCCAGGTCAGCGGCCGGTTGTCGACGGCCGACGGCAGCCGGAAGCCGAAGTCGACGAGGTTGCGCTTACGCGACATGTCGCCCTCGTACATGCCGCCGATCTGCGGGACCGTCACGTGGGACTCGTCGATGACGAGCAGGAAGTCCTCGGGGAAGTAGTCGATGAGCGTCGCGGGCGCGGTTCCGGGACCCCGCCCGTCGATGTGGCGTGAGTAGTTCTCGATACCCGAGCAGAAACCGACCTGGCGCATCATCTCGATGTCATAATTTGTGCGCATCCGCAGCCGCTGGGCCTCCAGAAGCTTGCCCTGTCCCTCGAGTTCGGCCAGCCGCTCCTCGAGTTCCTGCTCGATGGTCGAGATGGCCTGCGCCATCCGCTCGGGACCCGCCACATAGTGGGTGGCCGGGAAGATGCGCAGGGAGTCGACCTTGCGCACGATGTCGCCGGTCAGGGGGTGCAGGTAGTACAGCGCCTCGACTTCGTCGCCGAAGAACTCGATGCGTACCGCGAGTTCCTCGTAGGACGGGATGATCTCCACAGTGTCGCCGCGGACCCGGAACGAGCCGCGGGTGAACGCCATGTCGTTGCGGGTGTACTGGACGTCGACCAGCAGCCGCAGCAATCCGTCGCGGGGCACCTCGTCGCCGACCTTCAGTTCGACACTGCGGTCGAGGTACGACTGCGGGGTGCCCAGACCGTAGATGCAGGACACCGACGCCACCACCACCACATCGCGGCGCGACAGCAGGCTCGACGTCGCCGAGTGCCGCAGCCGCTCGACGTCGTCGTTGATCGAGCTGTCCTTCTCGATGTAGGTGTCGGTCTGGGCGATGTACGCCTCGGGCTGGTAGTAGTCGTAGTACGAGACGAAGTACTCGACCGCGTTGTGCGGCAACATCTCCCGTAGCTCGTTCGCCAGCTGTGCGGCGAGCGTCTTGTTGGGGGCCATCACCAGGGTGGGCCGCTGCAGCCGCTCGATGAGCCACGCCGTCGTCGCCGACTTACCGGTGCCGGTGGCGCCGAGCAGCACCACGTCGTGTTCGCCGGCCTTGATGCGGCGTTCGAGTTCGTCGATGGCCGCGGGCTGGTCACCGGCGGGTTCGTAGGGGCTGACCACCTCGAAGCGGCCGCCGGTGCGCACAACCGAGTCGACAGGCCGGTACTCCGAGTGCGCGAGCACGGGATGTTCGGTAGCGAAAGCCATAATCAACCAGGGTAAGCGCGCCCACCGACAAGTTCATTCCCGTCGCGGCCGCGGTGGTGACGCGGGCCTTATCCTTGGCTCATCCACGCTCCCAAACACGAGACCTTCGACCTGCACGCCCGCACCAACACCGATCCCAAGGGCATCGTGCGGGCGGTCGACGTGTACACCGTCGAACGGTGGGGGCTCTACATGGCGCGCCCGACCCCCGGCCGGGCCCAGTTCCACTATCTGGAGTCGTGGCTGCTGCCGTCGCTGCGGCTGCGGGCGACGGTGTTCCACTTCAACCCCGGCCACGAACGCGATCAGGACTACTACCTCGACGTCGGCGACTACACCGCGGGCGAGAAGGTCTGGCACTCCGAGGATCACTACCTCGATCTGGTGGTCCGCACCGGTGCGGGAGCCGAGCTCTGCGACGTCGACGAACTGCTGACCGCGGTCCGCCACAACCTGCTGACACCGGAGACGGCCGAACGGGCCGTGCAGACCGCGGTGACCGCGATCGACGGACTGTCCCGGCACGACTACGACCTGAACCGGTGGCTGTCCACGCTGGGTATGCCGGTGACATGGCGCGACTCCCGGCGAGCGAACCGGGCGTAACGGAACGTCGACGCCGGCCGATCTTGATCGTGATGGCAACGACTCTGAATTTGTCCTGGCCACGTCGAGCGGTAATCTCTGGTCGCGTGAGGCCCACCACGCGGACCCGCTACGCAGCCGTCGGCGCTGCGGGCGCCCTGCTCGCGGGCTCGCTGCTGGTGCCCCCGTCCGCGTCGGCCCAGCCGGTGGACCAACCCGTCGACACCGGAACCGAGGCGGCGCCGGCCCCCGCCGAGCCGGATCTGCTGCACAACGTCATCTACCGGGCGCGCGCCGACGGTACGTCTCGCGGCGCGGTCGTCGCCTACAAGATGGACGACCACAACGTCAACAGCGCGACCCCGACCCTGCTGCCGGGCCAGACGTTCGAGGTGAACGCGGTGCTCGCCGACCCGCAACTGGCCGGCATGGAGATCTCCATCGAGTGGCCCTACGGGTCCAACCTGCACTGCGAGATCCTGGTCGACGATCAGATCGTGGCCAAGGCCGACCAGTTCATCGCGCCGCGGCTGTTCCGCCCGAAGGACGATCCCCTCTACGGCGTTCTGCAGTGCGGCGCCCCGCTGGACATCCCGATCGACGGGACGGCGCCCGCCGCACCCGACACACCCGCACCGGCCGTCGAGCCTGCCCCGCCCGCGGCCTGACGACCGCGTTCGCTACGGCCGCCAGCCCGTCGTATCGGCCCACTCCCAGGCCCGCCGGTAGGCCTCCAGGAACCACGGCTCCTTCGCCTCGGCGTACGCGCCGGTGGTGGCGTGGCCCTCGGCGGCGACCCGCCGCTTGAGCGCCAGGTAGTCGGCCCGCACCCCGGGATTGGCGCGCAGCCAGTCGACGAACAGCAGAGCGAACTGCTGGTTCGGCCGGCCGGCCACCCGTACGTGCACGTGCGTCGGCCGGCCGGGATCGGCTGAACAGTGAAGTCGCTTGTCCCACAGCGCTTCACCGGTGTGGTCGAATCCGGGCACGGTGCTGCGGGCGTCGGGTTTCGCGACGTCGGCGGTGAACGGCGTACGCACATAGCCCGCCGACGTCAGCGCGTCGCGTAACTCGTCGGCCACCTCGAGCGAATCGACCGTCACCTGGATGTCGATGATGTCCTTGGCGTCCATCCCGGGGACCGCGGTCGAACCGATGTGGTCGACGCGTACGGCGCGGTGCCCGCACGCGGTGGTGAGCCGCGCGACGGCGCGCCGCGCCTGCTCGGGCCACGTGTCGTCGTAGGGCACCAGGGTCGGCGCGGCCGTCGCCCACTGGTTCTCGCGCAGATTGTGGGCGAACGGCTGGATGCGCTCGTGCCACAGCGCGCGGGCCTGCTCGACCAGCTGACCCGCGCTGCCCGAGTTGTCCAACCACACATCGGCGACGGCCCGTCGCTGCTCCTCGGTGGCCTGCGCGGCGATCCGCGCCCTGGCGTCCTGTTCGGTGAATCCGCGGTACTCGATGAGCCGCTTCACCCGGACGTCCTCGTCGGCGTGCACGATCACCACCAGCGGGAACATCGGCGCCATACCGGACTCCACGAGCAGCGGGATGTCCTCGATGATCACCGCATCGTCGGCCGCCGCCGCGATCAGCTCCGAGCGCCGGTGCGCGACCAGTGGGTGCACGATCCCGTTGAGCGTCTGGCGCTTCTCCTCGTCGCTGAACGCGATCGCGGCCAGCGCGGGACGGTTCAGCGAGCCCGCGTCGGGCCCGCCGGCGTGCAGGATCTCGTGGCCGAAGGCGTCGACCAGCTTGGCCAACCCCTCGGTGCCGGGCTCGACGACCTCGCGGGCGATCACATCCCCGTCGACGACGATCCCGCCGAGTTCACTGAAGGTCGATGACACGGTCGATTTCCCGGCGCCGATACCGCCGGACAGGCCAATGCGCAGCACCGCACCAGTCTGTCAGGCCGGGATCGCGCTCAGCCCGCCACACCGGTGAGCTCGATCGTGGTCTGCTCCAGACGTGTATCGGCGACCACCGCGCCGGAGGCCAGGTCGACGGCGACCAGCCGACGTTCGGCCGGAGCGCTGATGTAGGCGACGTCGTCCTGCACGTGCAGATTCGGCATCGGGTCCTGCCAGTCGTCGGGTTCGGTCCAGGCGCCGATCACCCGGTGGTGCGCGATCCGCTGTGCGGTGACGGCGTCGTACACGTGCAGGGCGCCGTCGGTGCCGAGCAGCACGGCCTCCCCCGCCGGTCCGCGATCCAGCGAGCGGAAGGTGTAGCTCGCGTCGATCGGCACCACACGGATCGTGGCGGTTGTTGTGTCTGTGAGCGTGAACCGTTGCGGCCGTTCGAGTTCCGCGTCAGGATCGGTCTTGTAGTCGCCGAGCACGACGGTAGACCGGGCGCTGCCGGCCTGGTTCCCGATGCGTCCGTAGGCGTCGGGACTCGCGACCTTGCGGATGTCGTTGCCCCGCACGATCAGCATCCCGTCCTCGCACCCGAAGGTGAGGACACCGTTGGCGGCGGCGGCCTCACCGTGCAGGCCGGGGCATTCGCCGTTGGCGGCGACCGGTCGGCCCGACGCGTCGAGGATCGCCAGCCCGGAGCGCGTCTCCTCGTCGCCGACGCTGACGACGATGGATCCGTCGGCCCGGGCGACCGCGACCCCGTGGTGCGGTTCGCGGGTCAGCGACGCGAGCGGCTCGGATTCACCGTCAAGCAGCGCTTCGGGGTCCACGACGTCGACCGTGCCGGTGCCGTCGCTGAACAATGTGAGCTTCTGGTCGTGGGCGACGACGTGGCCGGGCTGGGCGCCACCGAACCGCATGTCGGTCAGACGCGGCGTCGCGGTGTAGTGATGGGCGTGGTCGCCGTGTTCGTCGCTCCAGGTGCCCATGTCGAGCACCGCGAAGCCATCGGTCTGCGAGACCAGCACGTGGCGGCCGTTGGCGGCCGAGTTGAGTCGGACGAAGCCCTCGACCGGAATGTCGGCGACGGGCGCCAGCGTCGCGGCGTCCACGACGAGGATGCCGCCGTCATAGCTGAGCGCCAGCCGTGGGGTCGCCGATCCCCGCTCGACCGGCACCGCCGCCTCGGTCGTCTCGGTGGTACCGCACGCGGCGGCCAGCAGCGCGACAGAAAGCAGGGTTACGACTCGTTTCATGCCGGTGAGTAGACCAGTTAATGAAAATCATTGTCAAAAAGCGATGTGTGCACATGTCGGGCCGTCGAAACTGAACTTTTGTCCGATATCCGGCGGGTTTCTCGCACACAAGCTCAGTTTCGGTCGTAAACGACGAAAAACGCCCCGGCTCGACGAGCCGGGGCGTTCTCGATACTGCTGTGGACTACGCGTTGCCTGCGAGCTTCTCGCGCAGCGCCGCCAACTGGGCGTCGCTGGCCAGCGACCCGCCACCCGACGGCTCGTCGCCGCGCGAGGTGCCGTTGCTCGCCGGGCGGCTGGCCGCCTCGGCCTCGGCAGCGGCGAACTTCTCCATCTGCGCGGTGTGCATCTTGTGCCGGCGCTCGGCCTCGGCGTAGCGGGACTCCCACTCTTCACGCTGCTTCTCGAAGCCTTCGAGCCATTCGTTGGTCTCGGCGTCGAAGCCCTCGGGGAAGATGTAGTTGCCCTGGTCGTCGTAGCTGTCGGCCATGCCGTACTTCGACGGGTCGAACTCCTCGGTGTAGTCCTCGTTGGCCTGCTTGAGGCTCAGCGAGATCCGGCGACGTTCCAGGTCGATGTCGATGACCTTGACCATCGCGTCGTCCCCGACCTGGACCACCTGGTCCGGTACCTCGACGTGCCGCTCGGACAGCTCCGAGATGTGCACCAGGCCCTCGATGCCCTCCTCGACGCGCACGAACGCGCCGAACGGCACCAGCTTGGTGACCTTGCCCGGCACGATCTGCCCGATCGCGTGGGTGCGGGCGAAGTGGCGCCACGGGTCTTCCTGAGTCGCCTTGAGCGACAACGAAACCCGCTCGCGGTCCATGTCGACGTCGAGCACCTCGACGGTGACCTCGTCGCCCACCTGGACGACCTCGGACGGATGGTCGATGTGCTTCCAGGACAGCTCGGAGACGTGCACCAGGCCGTCGACACCGCCGAGATCGACGAACGCGCCGAAGTTGACGATCGAGGACACGACACCCTTGCGGATGGCGCCCTTCTGCAGCTGGTTGAGGAACTCGCTGCGCACCTCGGACTGGGTCTGCTCCAGCCAGGCGCGACGCGACAGCACCACGTTGTTGCGGTTCTTGTCGAGCTCGATGATCTTGGCCTCGATCTCCTTGCCGATGTACGGCTGCAGATCGCGGACGCGACGCATCTCGACCAGCGACGCGGGCAGGAAGCCGCGCAGGCCGATGTCGAGGATCAGGCCGCCCTTGACGACCTCGATGACGGTGCCCTTGACGGCCTCGTCCTTCTCCTTGAGCTCTTCGATGGTGCCCCAGGCGCGCTCGTACTGTGCGCGCTTCTTGGACAGGATCAGGCGGCCTTCCTTGTCCTCCTTGGTGAGGACCAGGGCTTCGACCTCATCGCCCACGGAAACGACCTCATTGGGGTCGACGTCGTGCTTGATGGACAACTCCCGGGACGGGATGACGCCTTCGGTCTTGTAGCCGATGTCGAGCAGGACCTCGTCACGGTCAACCTTGACGATGGTCCCTTCGACGATGTCGCCATCGTTGAAGTACTTGATGGTCTTGTCGATGGCGGCGAGAAAGTCCTCAGCCGAGCCGATGTCGTTGACGGCTACTTGCGGCGAGGTGACGGAGGGACTTGGCATATGTTGGGTTGCTCCGGACAGGTTTCATCGTAGGGACGGGACTTGTTATTGGTGATACCCGCCGCAGAAGAATGCAAAAACCACAGACAGGTACCCGTAGAGGTTACTCGACGGGGCACATGCTGGACAAACCCGGTCTCCCCAGGCCGCTAGTCTGCTTGCGTGTCACACCCCGGCGCACCCCAGCAGCCGTGGCTGTCCGCACCGCCGTTCCAGCGTAAGGTCCGCGCGGCCGGAGCGCCGCTGGCGGCGCTCATCGTGATGGCCACCGTGGTCGGACTGATCATCGTCGGGTTGACCGCGCTCAACCCGGTCGGCACCGCGATCGGGTTCGTCCTGTCGAGCGTGGCGATGCTCGTCGTGGCGCTGGCCTACATCTGGCTCGACCGCTGGGAGCCCGAACCGCCGCGGCTCCTCCTCTTCGCGTTTTTATGGGGCGCGTCGGTCGCGGTCGTGCTGTCGGTCATCGTCGGCCTGTTCGTCGAGTCGCTGATCGTTGCCGGCGAGTCCGACGAGGTCAGCTGGGTGTCGGTGGCGGTGGCCGCCCCGGTCATCGAGGAAGCCGCCAAGGGCGCGTTCCTGCTGCTGATGATGACCGGCAGGCGACGCAACGAGCTCAACTCGCTGACCGACTGCCTGGTCTACGCGGGGCTGGTCGGCGCCGGGTTCGCGTGGCTGGAGGACATCCTCTACATCTCCAGCGGCGAGTCGCTGAGCGATTCGCTGATGACCGCGGCGCTGCGGCTGATCATGGCGCCGTTCGCGCACTCGCTGTTCACCACCTTTTTCGCGATCGGTGTCTACTTCGCGATGCAGCGGCGCGGGCAGGCGGCCAGGGCGGTCCACATCGCGCTCGGCTATCTGGCCGCGGTCGTGATGCACGGGCTGTGGAACGGCTCGTCACTGCTGGGAGTCGACTGGTACCTCGGGATCTACGTGTTGTGGATGATGCCGATCTTCGCGCTGGCGATCGGGCTCGGGGTGTACAGCCGGCGCCGCGAGCAGAAGATCGTGACCGCGAAGCTCCCGGGCATGCTCGAAGCCGGGTTGGTGACGCCGAACGAGGCGACCTGGCTGGGCTCGTTGCGGGGCCGCAAGGCGGCGCTGGCCTACGCCTCCCGCCTGGGCGGGCCGACCGGCCGCAAGGCCGTGAAGCGGTTCGCCGCGCAGGTCGTCGAGTTGGCCTTCGTGCGCGACCGCATCGACCGTGGCTTCGGCGACCCGCGGGTGCATGCGTTGCTGACCGAGGAGGCCTACGCCGTGCACGCCGCCCGTGCCGCCGGCCCGACGCTGCAGGCGATGGCCGGTTACCGCGCCGCGGGTCGCTAACTCGGTTGCGCGCGCCGCGATACTTTTCACGTGGCGACTCATCTGTGGAACGTGATGCCGGCCTTCCTGCTGGCCTGCGTGGTGCTGGCGGCCCTGCCGGGCCCCGCGACCGCGCTGTTTCTGCACCGGTCGGTGCGCGACGGCCGCGCTGCGGGCCTCGCCGCGGTCGTCGGCAATGAGATCGGGATCTTCGCGTGGACGCTGGCCGGCGGCGCGGGGTTGTCGGTGCTGCTGCTGGCCAACCATGCGCTGTCGGTGGTGCTGCACATCGGTGGCGCCGCGATCCTGATGTGGCTCGGCATCAGCGCGTGGCGCAACGCCAAACAACCGATCGGGCTGGAGCCGGCGGCGCCGCCGCGCGGGCGCACGCCCGCCGCCGCATTCCGGGCGGCGCTGCTGTCGATCGCGGCCAACCCGAAGGCCGCGGCGTTCGGCATCGTCGTGATCCCGCAGTTCCTGCCGTCCAGCGGTCCGGTGCTGCCGACGCTGCTCGTGCTCGCGGTCATCCAGCTGGTCATCGACACCTCGTGGTGCGCGGGCGTGGTGCTGCTCGCCGCCAGGGCACGGGAAGTGCTGCGGCGGGCGCACATTCGCCGGCGCATGGAGCGCGTGATGGGCGCCTGCCTGATGGCGCTCGGGCTCGGACTGGCGGCCGACGCGCGTTAGTGCGCCGCGGCGTCCCAGCTGCGGCCGTACCCGACCGACACCTCGAGCGCGACGTCGAGCGGGTAGGCGTTGCCCATCTGTTCGCGGACCAACGTCTCCAGCGCGTCGCGTTCACCGTCGGCGACCTCGAAGAGCAGCTCGTCGTGCACCTGCAGCAGCATGCGCGACTTGAGGCCGGCCTCCTTGATCGCCGCGTCGACGTTGATCATCGCGACCTTGATGATGTCGGCGGCGCTGCCCTGGATCGGCGCGTTGAGCGCGGCGCGTTCGGCGGCCTCACGCACGTTGCGGTTGCTGCTGTCCAGCTCCGGCAGATACCGGCGCCTGCCGAACACCGTCGAGGTGTAGCCGTCCTTGCGGGCCTGATCGACGACGTCGCGCAGATAGTCGCGGATGCCGCCGAACCGGTCGAAGTACTGCTCCATCTGGACCTTGGCCTCTTCGGTGGAGATCTTCAGCTGCGCGGCCAGCCCGTACGCGCTCAACCCGTAGGCCAGGCCGTACGACATCGCCTTGACCCGGCGCCGCAGTTCGGCGGTCACCTCGTCGATCGGCACGTCGAACGCCCGCGACGCGACGAACGAGTGCAGGTCCTCGCCGGTGCGGAACGCCTCGATCAGGCCCTCGTCCTTCGACAGGTGGGCCATGATGCGCATCTCGATCTGGCTGTAGTCCGCGGTCATCAACTCGGCGAACCCCGCGCCTACCACGAACGCGTCGCGGATGCGGCGGCCCGCCTCGGTCCGGATCGGGATGTTCTGCAGGTTCGGCTCGGTCGACGACAGCCGGCCGGTGGCCGCGATGGTCTGGTTGAACGTGGTGTGAATCCGGCCGTCGGAGGCCACCGAGGCCAACAGCCCGTCGACGGTCACCTTGAGCCGGGTGGCGTCGCGGTGCGCCAGCAGATGCTGCAGGAACGGGTGACCCGTCTTGTCGAACAACGACTGCAGCGCGTCGGCGTCGGTGGTGTAACCGGTCTTGGTGCGTTTGGTCTTCGGCATCTCCAGCTCGTCGAACAGCACCACCTGCAGCTGTTTGGGTGAGCCGAGGTTGATCTGTTTGCCGATCACCGCGTAGGCCGCCTCGGCGGCGTCGCGGATCTGGTCGGCGAACTCGCTCTGCAACTGGCCCAGCTGCTCCAGGTCGACGGCGATGCCCGCGGTCTCCATCTCGGCCAGCACCCGCTGTACCGGCAGCTCCATGTTGTTCAGCAGCGCCAGCGAGTCGATGCGGGCGAGCTCCTCGTCGAGCGCGTCGGCGAGGTCCATCACCGCGCTGGCCCGCAGCAGCGTGGCTTGCACGGCCTGGTCGTCAGCGCCGTCATCGAGTAGCGAAAGCTGTTGCTGCTCAGGGTTATCCGCGCGCAGCTCGCGTTTGAGGTAGCGCAGCGACAGGTCGTCGAGCGCGAAGCTGCGCTGCCCCGGCCGCACCAGGTACGCCGCCAGCGCGGTGTCGGAGGTGACGCCGGCCAGTGTCCAACCGCGCCCCTGCAGGTCGTGCATCGCCAGCTTGGCCTCGTGCAGCGCCTTGGGCGGTCCCGGATCGGCCAGCCACGACGCCAGCGCGGCCTCGTCCTCGGCGCTCAGTGTCGTCGTGTCGATGTAGCGACCGTCGCCGTCGGGGGCGACGACCGCCAGCGCGGTGGCGTCCGCGTCGAAAGCCAGGTGGGTGCCGACGACGGCCAGACCGAACCGCTGCCCCGAACTGTGCTCGGCCAGCCAGGCGGCCAGTTCCCCGGACTCCAGCGCACCGCCGCGCACGTCGAACCCCTGATCGACCTCCGGGTCGGCCGAGGCCAGCGTGTCGAACAGCCGGTCGCGCAGCACGCGGAACTCGAGGTCGTCGAACAGCCGGTGGATCTGGTCGCGGTCCCACGGCTGCATCCGCAACGTGTCGGGGGTGTGCGGCAGCGGCACGTCCTTGACCAGATCGGTCAACTCGCGGTTGAGCACCACCGACGACAGGTTGGTGCGCAGCGCGTCCCCGACCTTGCCCTTGACCTTGTCGACGTTGTCGACAAGCGCCTGCAGCGAACCGTATTCGGCGATCCACTTGGTGGCGGTCTTCTCGCCGACACCGGGGATGCCCGGCAGGTTGTCGCTCGGGTCGCCGCGCAGCGCGGCGAAGTCGGGGTACTGCTGCGGGGTGAGCCCGTACTTCTCGACCACCGCCTCCGGGGTGAACCGGGTCAGCTCGCTGACCCCCTTACGGGGATAGAGCACGGTGACGTCGTCGCTGACCAGCTGCAGCGAGTCGCGGTCACCGGTGACCACCAGGACGCGGTAACCGCCCTGCTCGGCCTGGGTGGCCAGGGTGGCGATGATGTCGTCGGCCTCGAAGCCGGGCTCGGCCAGCACCGTGATGCCCAGCGCACCGAGCACCTCCTTGGTGATGTCGATCTGCCCGCGGAACTCGTCGGGGGTGGTGGACCGGCCCGCCTTGTATTCGGGGTACTTGTCGACGCGGAAAGTCTGGCGCGACACGTCGAACGCGGCGGCGATGTGGCTGGGCTGCTCGTCCCGCAGCAGGTTGATCAGCATCGCGGTGAACCCGTAGACCGCGTTGGTGGTCAGCCCGCCCTGGGTCTTGAAGTTCTCCGCGGGCAGCGCGTAGAACGCCCGGTACGCCAGCGAATTGCCGTCGAGCAACATCAGAGTCGGTTTGTCGTCGGCCTTCTCACCGGGCTTGACGGACGCCGTCTTCTTCGCGGTGGCGGTGCTGGCTGGGCTCACGGCCTCAACTCTAGGCACCGCGACCGACACCCGGCGCCCACCCGCCCCATCACATCGGCCCCGGTGTCCCACTCAACTGGAACACGTTTCAGTTCTGCTGGTCGACTCGGTACGCTGACCGCGTGTCAGCATCCACTCAACCGGCCGTCGACGGGTGGTTCGCCACCGACGGATCCGGTGCGCCGTACCTGATCGGCGGCAAGTGCCATCAATGCGGGACCTACGTGTTCCCGCCCCGCGCCAACAACTGCCCCAACCCGGCCTGTGACGGCGACGAACTCGCGCAGGTCCCGCTGTCGCGCCGCGGCACGCTGTGGAGCTACACCGAGAACCGCTACGCTCCCCCGCCCCCGTACCCGGCGCCGGATCCGTTCGAGCCGTTCGCCGTTGCCGCCGTGCAGCTCGCCGACGAGGGTCTGATCGTGCTCGGCAAGGTCGTCGAGGGCACGCTGGCGGCGGACCTGAAGGTCGGCATGCAGATGGAACTGACCACGATGCCGCTGTTCGTCGACGACGAGGGCATCGAACGCGTCGTCTACGCATGGAGGATCGCCTCGTGAGCGCACCGGAACCCGTCTACATCCTCGGTGCCGGCATGCACCCGTGGGGCAAGTGGGGCCGCGACTTCACCGAGTACGGCGTCGTCGCCGCCCGCGCCGCCCTGGCCGAGGCGAACCTGGACTGGCGCCAGATCCAGCTGGTCGCCGGTGCCGACACCATCCGCAACGGCTATCCCGGCTTCGTCGCCGGCGCGACGTTCGCCCAGAAGCTCGGCTGGAACGGGGTTCCCGTCACGTCGAGCTACGCCGCATGCGCCAGCGGGTCGCAGGCACTGCAGAGCGCCCGCGCGCAGATCCTGGCCGGCTTCTGCGACGTGGCGCTGGTGATCGGCGCCGACACCACCCCCAAGGGGTTCTTCGCGCCGGTCGGCGGGGAACGCAAGAACGACCCGGACTGGCAGCGGTTCCACCTGATCGGCGCCACCAACACCGTGTATTTCGCGCTGCTGGCCCGGCGCCGGATGGACCTGTACGGCGCCACCCTCGAAGACTTCGCCGCGGTGAAGGTCAAGAACGCCAGGCACGGTCTGGACAACCCGAACGCGCGCTACCGCAAGGAGGCCACCGTCGACGACGTGCTGGCCAGCCCGGTGGTCTCCGATCCCCTTCGGCTGCTGGACATCTGCGCGACGTCCGACGGCGCGGCGGCGCTGGTCGTGGCGAGCAAGTCGTTCGCCGAGAAGCACCTCGGCTCACTCGACGGTGTGCCGTCGGTGCGCGCCATCAGCCTGCAGTCACCGCAGTACCCGCAGCACCTTCCCGAATTGCCGGACATCGCAACCGATTCCACCGCCGTGGTGAACGCACCGGAACGCGTCTTCAAAGATCAGATCCTCGACGCCGCCTACGCCGAGGCCGGTATCGGTCCCGAGGACCTGAGCGTGGCCGAGGTCTACGACCTGTCCACCGCGCTGGAACTGGACTGGTACGAACACCTCGGGCTGTGCGCCAAGGGTGAGGCCGAGCAGTTGTTACGCAGCGGCGCCACCACGATCGGCGGCAAGATCCCCGTCAACCCGTCCGGCGGGCTGGCGTGCTTCGGCGAAGCCATTCCCGCGCAAGCCATTGCGCAGGTGTGCGAGCTGACCTGGCAGCTCAAGGGACAGGCCACCGGCCGCCAGGTCGACGGCGCCAAGGTCGGCATCACCGCGAACCAGGGCCTGTTCGGCCACGGTTCGTCCGTCGTTGTTGCTCGCTAGGCAGTTCGAACCGTACGGGCCCTCGTACTGGGGCGCCCTCGCCGTGTTCGTCGTCGGCGCGGCCCTGCTCGTCCGGGCCGGCCGGCGCATGTCGCACACATCGGCTCGTCGGGTGGGCCGCACACTCGGCGGGGTGACCGCGGCGATCTACGCCGCGATCGTCGTCTACAACCTGGTTCCGCCGACGCTGGACAGTTCGGTGCCGCTGCAGCTGACCGACCTGGCCACCGTCGTCGCCGCGTACGCGCTGTGGACGCAGCGCCACTGGGCCTATGCGCTCACCTACTACTGGGGTCTGGTGCTCAGCGTGCAGGCGCTGATCTCCCCCGTGCTGCGCGGCCCGGACTTTCCGCACTACCAGTTCCTGGCGTTCTACGCGATCCATCTGGTGGTGGTGTGGGCGGCGATCTACCTGACCTGGGGCCGCGGGATGCGCCCCGGCTGGCGCGACTACCGGTTGGCCGTCGTTGTGACGTCGGCATGGGCGGTGGTGACCGTGGTGTTCAACAGGCTCGCCGACACCAACTACGGGTTCACCAACCGCAAACCGGCCTCGGCGTCGCTGCTGGATCTGCTCGGGCCGTGGCCGGCCTACATCGTGGTGACCGCCGCGCTGGTGTTCGCCGTGTGGGCGTTGATGACCTGGCCGTGGGTGCGGCCGGAACGGGCGCGACGGTGATCGTCACCGTGCGCGTCAAACCCGGCAGCGCCAAGGGGCCGCTGGTCGAATCGGGTGACGACGGCGACCTCACCGTCTACGTGCGTGAGCGCCCGGTCGACGGGAAGGCGACCAAGGCCGTCGTCAAACTGCTGGCCGAGCACCTGGGAGTCGCGCCCAGCCGGGTCCGGCTGGTGTCGGGCGCGGCCTCGCGGATCAAGCGCTTCGAGATCACCTAGCGTTCACGCCACGCCGAGGTAGGCGGCCCGAATGCTGTCGTCGGCCAACAACTCCCGGGCATCACCGGTGCGGGTGACCTCGCCGGTCTCGAGGATGTAGGCGCGGTCCGAGCGGCTCAGCGCCTGCTGCGCGTTCTGCTCGACGAGCAACACCGTCGTGCCCTGCGCGTTGATCTCGGCGATGATCCGAAAGATCTGCGAGATGACCATCGGCGCCAGACCCATCGACGGCTCGTCGAGCAGCAGCACCCGCGGGCGGGCCATCAGCGCGCGCCCGATCGCCAGCATCTGCTGTTCACCGCCGGACAGCGTGCCGCCCACCTGCGTGCGGCGTTCGGCCAGCCGGGGAAAGGTCTCGAGCACCCAGTCGAGCCGCTCCCGGTGCTCGTGCTTGTTCGCGAACTTGCGTCCGTAGCAACCCATTTCGAGGTTCTCGACGACGGTCATGCCGGGAAACACGCCGCGGCCTTCGGGCGCCTGAACCAGGCCCTGGATCACCCGGTGGTGCGCTTTGACCTTGCTGATGTCCTTGCCCTCGAACCACACCGAACCCGACGTCAACGGCAGCAGCCCCGAGATCGCCCGCATGGTGGTGGTCTTGCCGGCACCGTTGGAACCCAGCAGCGTGACGAGCTCCCCTTCGCGCACCGTCAGCGAGATGCCGTGCAGCGCACGGATTCGCCCGTACTGCACGACGAGGTCACGCAGTTCCAGGATGACCGGGCGGTCGTCGGTGACCGGCTCATTCGACTTCGTCATCAGGCACTCCCAGGTAAGCGGCGATGACCTTGGGGTCCTCGCGGATCTCGGCGGGCAGCCCGTCGGCGATCTTGCGGCCGAACTCGAGCACCACGATCCGGTCGGTCACGCCCATCACGAGCCGCATGTCGTGCTCGATCAGCAGCACCGTGTAGCCGTCGTCGCGGATCTTCTGGATCAGCTCGATGAGCGCGGCCTTCTCGTTCGGGTTGAACCCGGCGGCGGGTTCGTCCAGGCAGAGCAGTTTGGGTTCGGTGGCCAGCGCGCGGGCGATCTCGAGACGACGCTGATCGCCATACGGGAGGTTCTTGGCCTTCTCCTCACCGCGGTGGCCGATCCCGACGAAATGCAGCAGCGCCGCGGACCTCTCGACCGCCGACATCTCCTCGCGGCGATGCCGAGGCGTGCGCACCAGCGCGCCCGGGACCGAGGTGAAGTGCCGGGCGTCGGTGCCCACCATGACGTTCTCCAGCGCCGTCATCTCACCCCACAGGCGGATGTTCTGGAACGTGCGGGCGATGCCGCGGCGGGTGATCTGGTGCCGCTTGATCTTTCCCAGCGGCGCGCCGTCGAAGGTGACGGTGCCCGAGGTCGGGCGGTACACACCGGTGATCGCGTTGAAGCAGGTGGTCTTGCCCGCCCCGTTCGGCCCGATCATGCCGAGGATCTCGCCGCGCCGGATGTCGAACGACACCGAATCCAGCGCCGTCAGGCCGCCGAACTTCATCGTGAGATCGGTTGTCTGCAGCAGGATCTCGCCCTCAGCGGCCTGGATCTCGCGGTGAACGCCGGCGAGTTCTTCGATGGTCACTTCACCGCCTCCTTCTCCGGGTTGCGCAGGAGGTCGCGTGCGGCCCTGCCGTAGGTCAGCAGCTGTTGGCGCGCCGGGAACAGGCCCTGCGGCCGGAAGATCATCAGCGCGACCAACGCCATCCCGAAGAACAGGTACTTCAGGTCCCCGAGGTTGATGCCCAGGAACTCCACTCCCAGCAGCCGGTTCGGGAGGTAGACGATGACGAAGGCGCCGACCACCACACCGAGTTTGTTGCCCTGCCCGCCGAGCACCACCGCGCACAGAAACAGCATCGAGTTGATGATGTTGAACGTCGGCGGCGCCACGAACTGCACCTGCCCGGCGTACAGCGCACCGGACAGTCCGCCGATCGCAGCGCCGATCACGAACGCCCACAGTTTGAACTTGAACGTGTTGACGCCCATGACTTCCGCGGCGTCCTCGTCCTCGCGGATCGCGATCCAGGCGCGGCCGACGCGGCTGCGTTCGAGGTTGCCCACCAACATCAGGATCGCGATGATCAGCACGATGCCCAGCCAGAACCACCACGTGCCGTAGTTCGCCAGCCCCGACGAGTTGCCGCTGGAGAACACACCTTCGGGCAACCGTTCGCTCTCCCCCAGCCGGGGGTAGGCGACTTCGTTGAGCCCGCGCGGGCCGTTGGTGATGTCGGAGAGGTTGTCGGCCATCAGCCGGATGATCTCGCCGAACCCGAGCGTGACGATGGCCAGGTAGTCACCGCGCAGCCGCAGCGTCGGCGTACCCAGGATCAGGCCGGTCAGCGCGGTGATGGCCATCGCCAGCGGCACACACGCCAGCCACGCCCAGTCCTCGGTGAACCAGCCTGTCGCACCCAGCCGGTTCCACGGGCTGTTGGGGCTGGTCAGGAGTGCGACGGTGTAGGCGCCGACGGCGTAGAAGCCGACGTAGCCGAGGTCGAGCAGGCCGGCCTGGCCGACGACGACGTTGAGGCCGATCGCGATGATCGCGACCATCGCGAACTGCGCCATGGTCCCGCCGAAACTGATGTTCGGGGTGTTCAGAAACGGCGGCGGGAACAACGGCAGCATCGCGAGCACACCGAACGCGACCAGCCCGAAACCCCACTTCTGCGCCCGGCTGCGGCCGTCCCACCACCTCCGCAGCCCGTCACCGGGGGCCAGCAGGTTGCGTGTCATGCTCGCGCCTTTCCGAGGCTCTCGCCGAGTATCCCGGTGGGGCGGAAGAACAGCACGAGAACCAGCAAGACGAACGCCACCACATCACGCCACTGCGTGCCGAACACCGCCTGCCCGTAGTTCTCCATGATCCCCAGCAGCAGACCGCCCAGCAGCGCGCCGCGCAGGTTGCCGATGCCGCCGAGCACGGCGGCCGAGAACGCCTTGATGCCGAGCAGGAAGCCGCCGGAGTAGATGATGCCCTGCGGGACCTTCAGGGTGTAGAGCAGTGCGGCCGCGCCGGCCAGCAGACCGCCGATCAGGAAGGTGGTCATGATGATGCGTTCGCGGGAGACGCCCATCAGCGTCGCGGTGTCGGGATCCTGGGCCACCGCCCGGATGCCGCGGCCGAACTTGGTGCGGTTGATCGTCATATCGGTCATCAGTGCCAGGAACAGCGCCGCGACAACGATGATCAGCGTGATGTTGGAGACCGCGGCGCCGAACACCGTGAACTGGGTTTCCGGCGAGACCAGCCGGATCGGCTGCTGGGCGTTGGAGCCGCCGTATCCGTCGATGATCTTCGGCAGGATGAAGTGCACGAATTCCTGTAGTACGAATGACATGCCGATCGCGGTGATCAGAAACGACAGCCGTTCGGCCTTGCGTCGGCGCAGCGGCCGGTAGGCGATCGCCTCCAGTCCCACCGCCGTGCCGCCCGACACGGCCATCGCGAACAGCATCGCGATGCCCAGGTAGAGCACGGTCAACCCGATGCCCTTGTCGTAGGTGTTCCCGCTCGGGGTGAAACCCAGGATCATGTCGAGGCAGAAGTAGGCGCCGAACATGCCGAACATGAACACTTCGGAGTGCGCGAAGTTGATCAGCTTGAGCACGCCGTACACCAGGGTGTACCCGACCGCGACCAGCGCGTAGATCGCGCCCCAGGAGAGGCCGTCGATCGTCAACTGCCAGAACCCGTCCCGCAGGCCGTCCAGGTTGAAGTTGATGTTCGCGGCCAAGCAGGCGTACTGCTCGACGCACTGGTGACTCATCCGGGGGCGGCTCCTCGCGACAAGGGTGTGGTCACGAGAACGCGCCCGAGCCGTGGCGGCATCGGACGCGTCTCGCCTGTCTTCCTACTGAACCTTGTAGATCCAGATGAGGCTGGTGGTCAGCTCACCTTCCGGAGTCCACTGATACTGCCGGGCGACGCCGCGACCGTTGTAGTTGCGGACGAAGTCCAGCAGCGCCGGCCGGGTGATCGCGCCCGAGTCGATGCCCTTGAGCATGATCGTGCCCAGGTCGTAGCCCTCGGAGCTGTAGGTGCCGGGCTCCTGGTTGAACTTCTGGGTGTACTCCTCGGCGAAGCTGCCGGTCGCCGGGCCGCACGGGCAGGACAGGATGGCGTCCTTGGCCGCGTCACCGGCCTGCTTGACGAACTCGGGGTCCTTGGTGCCGTCGGCGCTGACGAATGCACCCTCGAAGCCGCCGTCCTTGAGCTGCTGCACGAACGGCGACGCCTCGGCGTAGTAGCCGCTGAAGAACACCGAATCGGGCGCGGCGCCCTTGATCTGGGTGACGGCTGCCGAGAAGTCCTTGTCGCCCTTCTTCACCGAGATGTTGCAGCCGGAATCGGCCACCGGGCCGAGCGTCTCGCGCACGGTCTGGGCCAGGCCCAGGCCGTAGTCGGTGCTGTCGTCGACCACGCACACCTTCTGGTGGCCGAGTGTGTTCTTCAGGTAGTTGGCCACCGAGGGGCCCTGCACGCCGTCGTTGCCCAGACCGCGGAAGAACGTCCGCCACCCCTTCTCGGAGAGCGTGACATTGGTGGCCGAGGCGGTGGCCGCGACCAGGCCGGCCTGGTTGAACACGTCACCGGTCGCGTTGGTCTCGCCGGAGAAGGCCGGGCCGATCAGGCCGATGGTGAACGCGTCGTTGATGATCTGCGGCGCGATCTGGGTGGCCTTCTGCGGGTCACCTTCGGTGTCGAAGGTCTTGAGCTGCACCTGGCAGCCGGGGTTGGCGGCGTTGTGCTTGTCGACGGCGAGCTGGATGCCGTTCTTGATGTTGATGCCGAGCGCGGCGTCGGGGCCGTTGAGCGCGCCGGCCATCGCGAGCGACACCGGCGGGCACTGGGCGTTGCCGTCCCCTGCCGGATCGGCGGGCGCGGCGCTCTCGTCGGCCTTGACCTCGGCCCCGGTCTCGTCGATCTGCACCTGTTCGACGATCTTGAGGTCGCTCTGCGCACTCCCGCCGTCCTCGCTCGGTTCGGACTGCTGGCAGCCGGCTATACCGAGCGCGACCAAACCGGCACTGCTGATGGCAAATGCTTTCCGTGCCACGCCAAAGCGCACGCTTCACCTCCGTGTCAATGATGTATGTCGGCTTCGGCGCCTCGACCCGACAAGGCGGGGGCGGCGATGCTTCGGGTGAACCTTAACCAACGCATGGCCTCAGTGCGCGCTGTTGGAAAAGGCTTGGTGGCTTTCGCGTGATCGGCGGGGCGAAACGGTGCCGTCGGAAACGTAATTATTACCTGGTGGAGCCGCCGCGGGTCAGCTCGAGGCCGCCGCGTCGCCAGGCGTGTCGAGGGTTTCGAGCACCACCTCAGCGACCCGCTTCATCGTCGTGCGGCGGTCCATCGCAGCACGCTGGATCCACTTGAAGGCCTCGGGTTCGGTCATCCCCTGCTTTTCCTGGAGCAAACCCTTGGCGCGTTCGACCAGCTTGCGGGTCTCCAACCGGTCCGACAGCGTCGCGACCTCCTGCTCGAGCGCGGAGATCTCGCTGAACCGGCTGACCGCGACCTCGATGGCCGGGATCAGATCGGTGACCGTGAACGGTTTGACCAGGTAGGCCATCGCGCCGGCGTCGCGTGCGCGTTCCACCAGTTCGCGCTGGCTGAACGCGGTCAGGATGACGATCGGCGCGATGCGCTTGCTCGCGATCTCCGCGGCGGCGTCTATTCCGTCGCGGCGCGGCATCTTGACGTCCATGATCACGAGGTCGGGCTTGAGCTTCTCGGCCAGGTCGACGGCCTCCTGCCCGTCACCGGCCTCGCCGACGATCTCGTAGCCCTCCTCACGCAGCATCTCGGCCAAATCCATGCGGATCAGTGCCTCGTCTTCGGCGACGAGTACACGGCGCGCCTGCTGGCCTTCGGTCGGTGACCCGCTCATGGATGCCATGGATGACATTGTGGCGGTAACGGCCCCGTTCAGCGACTTCGGGTCATCCTCTATGGTGGTAACCCGCAGCAACTGCGAGCCCTCGTATCCCAACTGGCAGAGGAAACGGATTCAAAACCCGTACAGTGTGAGTTCGAATCTCACCGAGGGCACCGACGGCGCTCACACCACCAGGATCATGCCCCACGGCCCCTGCACGTAGCTCACGTTGGAGCCACCGCCGGACTTGTCACCGCCACCGGACCCGTCGTCACCTCCGGAACCGGCACCACCCGCATCGGCACCGCCCGCATCGGCACCGCCCGGACCCGTTCCGCCGGCGTCCCCGGCAGAGCCCGGATCGCTCGCGCCGCCGGAGCCGGGACTGCCTGTGCCAGCGCCATTCCCGGCGCCACCGGTGCCCGGTGTGGCCTTGTTCCCGTCCTTGGTGTCGGTGCGGGTGTCCTCGTCGGACGCGCCGTCATCGGAGGCATCGTCGTTGTCTGTCGTCTCCTCGTCTTCGGCCGGGGCCTCCTCGTCCTCGGCCGGGGCCTCCTCGTCTTCGGCCGGGAGTTCCTCGTCCTCGTCGGCCGGCGCCGGTTCCTCGGGTTCGACCGGCGCGGGGGTCTCCTCGACCACCGGTGCCGGGACCTCTTCGACCGGCACTTCTTCGACCGGTACCTCCTCGACCGGCAGTTCCTCGGTCGGCTCGGTGACCGGGGTGGGCTCGGGCAGCACCTCGGCCGGGACCTCTTCGGCCGGGACCTCTTCGGCCGGCGCAGGCACGACCTCAGCCGGCTCCGGCGTGACCTCGGGGGCCTCTTCGGCGACCGGGTTGTCCAGCGCCTCGACCGACGAGAGCGGTTCTCCCGTCACGTCTTCGGCGGCGACGGTGACCGCATCGGCCAGCGCGATCCGGGTCTCGGCCGGAACGTCGAGGGTGGCCGTCGCCGGGTTGGTCAGGCCGCCGAACAGGTTGCGCAGCGCGTCGGCCACCAGGTTGACCACGGCGTTGGCCAGCTGCGTAACCGTCTGCGCCACAACGTTGTACACCTGCTGGAGAACTGCCGCGATCGCCTGCACGAGACCCGTGATCGGATCCACCGGATCGGGATCGGGCTCAACGGCGCACTTGCGGCCCGTCGTCGCGCATTCGATCACGTCGGCCACCAACTTGCGTCCCCACTCGTAGGTGAAGATGCCCATCGTGCCCTCTTCGCTGATGTCGTTCAGCCGGTCCCGCAGCGTGAACAGGAACGCCGGGCCCGTGTAGTCCTGCGCACCCCAGTAGTCGAGGAAGTCCTTCACCCAGGCGGCCTGGGTCTCCTGGTCCTTGATGTAGGTGCTCAAGCCGTACTCGGTGGCCCAGATCTTCAGCGCGTCATCACCGTTGTCGATCATCTGCTGCCGGATCGCGATCAGCTGCTCGACGGGCGTCTGCCACAGGTTGTCGGGATCAAGCCCGTCGGAGAACTTGATTTCGTTGTTGTACGGGTGGATCGACAGCGCGTCGAAGAAGCCCTTCGCGCCCGCGGCGTACATCCGCTCGACGAACGTCACCGGGTTCATCGTCAAACTTGAATCCTGAACCGTGCCAAGCACTCCGGCGACAACGAGCGCTTCGGCATCGACGTCTTTGATCGCCTCGTATGCGGCCTTGAGGATCTCGGTGTAGTGCTCCGGGTCGGGGCCGGCGGTCCAGTACGCGACGTAGTTCGGCTCGTTCCAGATCTCGTACGCCGAGACCATGCCTTTGTACTCCTCCGCGACGGTGGCGGCCCACGCGGCGTACAGCTCCGGATCCGGCGGGGTGTAGATTCCGAAGCCCGGCTCGTTCGGGTCATCACCCCAGTTCGGCGTCGTGTTCAGCACCCCGAGAACCGCCATTCCCCGCTCGTGGGCCGCATTGATGATGTAGTCGGAGCGGTTCCACAGCGATTCTTCCCAGTCCGGCGGAAGTGTGCCCGGCGGAACCGGTTGGATGTCGGCCCACGGAATCAGCACACGGACGGTGTTCACACCGAGCTTCTGCATCTCCTCGAGATGCCGGTCGATGGCGTCGTAGTCGATACCGCCGTCCGGCGTGGTGAGACCGTAGATGTCGGAGTCGGCGATGCCGATCGTGTCGTTGGAATTCTCGATCACCGCTGCGGGGACGTAGCTGTAGCTGACCGGCCGCGGCAGCGGCTCCGTGGGGACAAGCAAATTCGTCACATAGGCGCACAGCACCGCGAGAGGCGCAGCGGCAATCACGCTTGCCACCCCATAGCGACGCAGTCGGCGCTTCCCGATGAGCCCCATGGGCACTCCTGTTCAGTTCTCAGCCAGACGGCAGTCAGCGATGCGAGAAACACAAATTAACGCATTCGGGAGGACCATACACACCTAATCGTCAGGAAATCTTCTTAGCCATTAAGCGAATACCGATCGCCGATCGCCCCGCCGTTTACCAAGTCAGTTGTATGGCCGTTTCCTGTCCACATCCGCGCCGTACCGGCAAATTCCATACCATTGGTACCGTTTGCCGGCTCCCGGACCTGCGATAACGCGCTGGACAGCGGTAAGCGCAGCTCATAGCCGCATGAGCCGGGCGGTCGGTTAGACGAATATCCGTCCCCGGAATGGTGGCCCGCTAGCTGTGAATGCGCCCGGCAATGACCGAACGATTTTATTTGCCAACGCGAAAATAAATTCGCGGTCACAGTTTTCATCAGCTACCGCTTCGGCGGATTTCGCGGCGGCCGGTATGCCCCCGGATGAGCTCCCCGGATTCGTCACGTGACGTCCGTTGCGACCGTGCTGTTGCGTCCTCTACGCCGCCCCTCGTCATGTCGACAATCGGTACCCGTCGGACATTCACCCCGACAGAATGGAGCAAACCTGCGGTTAATTACGGGCGCTGATCCGGGGTGTCAAAAGCAAACGGTGCCGGGCTTCGGTAGTCGCGACGCGCGGTCTGCTCGCTCTTTGACTGGCAAAAGCGCAGGTCGGCACCGCTTTCGGCGCTACCCTGTGCTTGTGGAGATGAGGCTGCGGCCGGTCTGCGTGCCTGAGGTGGCGCTCGACAGTCGCACTCCCGCGCGCGTCCGGCACTACGCCGACAACGCCGTACGTCATCGCCGGGTGCTGAACGTGACCGCGATGATCAGCGCGGCGATCAGCGCCTTCTTCGGCATCCAGGGATTGTTGATCGGGCGCGAGATCTGGTGGATCGCGCTGGTCAACCTCGGCAGCGCGGCCGCATTCGCGGCCATCCCCTATCTGTGCCGATTCGGCGAGCTGGTCGCGCCGCTGGTGTTCTTCGCGATCGCCTACACGACGATCACCGTCGTCTGTATCCACCTCGGGACCGGCACGGGGCTGCAGTTCTATTTCGTCGTCGCCGCGGCGATCACCGTGCTGGTCTTGGGCATCGACCACATCGTGCTGGCGTCGGCGCTGGCCGCTGTCGGCGCCGTGACGGTGATCCTGCTGGAGTTCTTCGTCCCCAATGACACGGGCGCGCAGCCGGGTTGGGCGTTCTCGACGTCGTTCGTGCTCACCGTGCTCACCGCGTGGATCCTCGTCATCGCCACGCTCTGGTACGCACTTCGTGAGATCCGCCGGGCACGCCTGGCGATGGAGGCCGAGTACGAGCGGTCAGAACGCCTGCTGGCCAACATCCTTCCGGCCCAGATCGCCGAGCGCCTCAAAGACCCGACGCGCACCGTGATCGCCGACCGCTACGACGACGCCTCAATCCTGTTCGCCGATATCGCCGGATACACCAAGCGCGCCAGCGACACCACGCCCGACGATCTGGTCCGCTTCCTCGACCGCCTCTACACCGACCTCGACGCGCTCGTCGACCGGCACGGCCTCGAGAAGGTCAAGACCAGTGGCGACTCGTACATGGTGGTCAGCGGAGTCCCGGAACCCCGCGCGGACCACATCGAGGCGCTGGCCGCGCTGGCGCTCGACATGGCGGACGCGGTGGCCGACCTGCGCGACCCACTCGGCCGGGAGGTACCGCTGCGCATCGGACTGGCCGCGGGACCCGTCGTCGCCGGCGTCGTCGGCGCCCGCAAGTTCTTCTACGACGTCTGGGGCGACGCGGTCAACGTCGCATCGCGGATGGAGACCACCGACGTCGAGGGACGCATCCAGGTCCCGCAGGACGTCTACGAACGGCTCAGCGACACCTTTGTCCTCGAACCCCGCGGCGAGGTCGAGGTCAAAGGCAAGGGCGTCATGACGACGTGGTACCTGGTCGGGCGCCGCGCCGCGTCAGACGACCGGGCGGTCGACCAACTCAGTCGTCGGAGACCTCAGTCGGTTTGAGCCGCTCGGCCAATGCCGCCAGCCGCCACAGTGTCTCCCGGTTGCGGGGGTAGACCGCCAGGTCGGAGAGTTTGTTCGGCATTATCGCGGCGGGCCCGCTGATCGGGAATTCCGTCATCTCTACCCGGCAGCCGTCGGGGATATCGCTGAGCCGCAATATGATTCGTGCGCCACCGAACGGCCGACCCTTGGCGTGCAGCACCAGTTCCTCGAGGGGAACGCTCTTCTCGACGATGGTCACGTCGTCCAGCAACAGCGGCCAGACTCCGACCGAGTGCCGGATCGACGAACCCGGCGCCGGCCAGTTCGGGTCGACGGCCCGCATGCGGCTGTTGCCGACCACCCACTGCGAGTAGGTCCACCCGTCGGCCATGACGTCCCAGACCTGTTGGCGGGAGGCATGGATATCTCGCGTCACAGTCACGACGGGTGGATACCCGCAGAGCGCTGATTTAGACCTTGCGGTTCTCCGACTTGATCAGCCAGGCCAACTTCTCCAGCCCGTCGATCATCTGGTGCAGGATGTCGGCGGTCGTGGGATCCTCGGCGTCGACGGCGTCGTGCACGGTGCGGATCGTGTCGACGGCCGCGTAGATGCGGCCGGTGATCAGGTCGACGGCTTCCTGCGTGCTGACCTCGTAAGCCGGGAACTGCGGCAGTGTGGTCGAGGACGTCACGGTGTCCGAACGGCCGTCGGGCACGGCGTCCAGCGCGCGCATGCGCTCGGCGACGGTGTCGCTGTTCTCGCGCGCGAAGTCGACCAGCTCGTCGAGTTGCAGGTGCAGGTCACGGAAGTTGGTGCCGACGACGTTCCAGTGGGCCTGCTTGCCCTGCAGTGTCAACTCGATCAGGTCGACCAGAACGCGCTGCAGGTTGGCGGCCAGTTCCGGTGACGCCTGGAACCCTTGAATTTCGATTTCGCTACGACGTGTGCTGTTCATGTCCTCTTCAACGCCTCCTAAATTGGACTAAGTCCAGTTTATCATATGAGGTTGGTCACATCCGCCTTTCCAGAAGGCGGGCGTAACCGGCGCCCATGCCGAGCAGGGTCAGGCCGACGACGATGAAGACTCCCACCCGGAAGATGCCGTCGAGCGTGCCGAGATCGAAGAGGAACAGTTTGGCCATCGCCGCCGCGACCACCGCCAGCCCCGCCCCGATCGGCAGCGACCGGTCCGCACGCGGCAGGCGCGCCGCGTAGGCGAACAGCGCCGCCGCCAACGCGATCCAGAAGATCGTCGCCGCCATGTGCCCGGCGAAGAAGCCGCCGTCGGTCCCGCCGATCAGAACGCCGGCGGTGACGGTGAACTGGGTGACGGCGTAGCCGCACGCGAGCGCCGTGCCCGCCCACGCCGCGAAGTCCCGCCGCGGCAGTGCCCACATCAGCGTCGCTGCGCACGCCACCACGAGCACACTGCCGATCAGCGTCGAAACACCCTCCGCGGCCGTGAATTCCGTCGGGTACATCACCGCGGCCGGCGGCGAGAAGTACAGGTAGTGCGCCGCACCGATTGCCGCGAAGCCGAAGGCGCACACCCTCGCCACCGCAGACCGGCGACCCGTCGCCGCCACCAGCAGCGCCATCACGAGCAACACCGGACCCGCGATCCGGCCGTCGAACGCGACCAGCACGCCGACCAACGCCGACAACGCTGCCAGCACACTCCAGATCCGCCGCACCTCGGTGTCCACTCCGGGCAGCTCGTCACCTGCCAGCACGATCGCCAGCAGCGCGGCCGCCAGCGCCGCGGCCATCAACGCCGCCGCCCACCGGTCGACCGCCAATCCGGCACACAGCACCGGCAGCACGCCGCCCGCGGTCAGCACGGCCATCACCGATTTGTTGGCGGTCCGCGGCAGCAGGAGCAGGGCCCCGGTGAAGGCCAGCAGCGCGGCGATACCGCAGGCGCCTGCGAGCCAGGGATCGCGTCCGTCATCGAAGTACACCCCGACCAACGCGACCAGCAGCGGCAGCGAGGCCGCTGCCGTGCGCGCACCGTGCAGCCCCAGCCAGTCCCTGCCCAGTTGCACCGGCAGCGACGCCGCCGAGATCGCCAGCATGAACGCGATCAACAGCAGCGTGACACCGCCGGCGACGACCGGGGCCAGGATCAGCAGCGGCACCAGCACCAGCAGGCCCAGAGACTCGGCGTCCCAGTGGCGGGCCAAGGTCAGACCGCCGCCGCCGATGAGCGCGGCCAGGATCAACCCGGCCGGTGCGGGCAGCCACTCATAGATGGTCGTGACGGCGATGACATCCATGTACGCCGCCGCAACGCCGGTGGCCGCCAACGCGACCGCCCCGGTGCGTCCGCCCTGCCGGCTGTGCAACCGATGCGCCGCGGCCACCAGCGCGCCGGCCAGCACAGCGCCGGCGGCCACGCGCACCTCCGGACGCAGGATGCCGGCCTGCGCAGCCAGGACGAGCAGCAGCACGACACCGATCAGCGTGACCGCCACACCCGCGACGGCGAGCAGTTTCCCGATCCAGCCCTCCCCGCGGGGCGTCGACGGCACAGGCGCCGGCGGGGCGGGCATCTGCGGTGGCGCCGGCGACACGGGCGCGGGTGGGGCGTACACGGGCGGCGCCGACGAGAGCATGCGCTGCAGTTCGGTCAGGTCCGCGGACACCCTGCCGAGGTAGGCGTTCAATGCGGTCACGTCGGCCGATATCCGGGCGATGACGGCGTGCGGTTGGGTCATGCGGACATCGTCACAGCCGCACACGGCCCCGCGGATGAGTAGGACTACTCGTCCAGGCCGTGTTCGATCGCGTAGCGCGCCAGTTCCACCCGGTTGGCGACCTGCAGTTTGCGGAACGTGGCCTGCACGTGGTTCTCGACGGTGCGGTGGCTCAGCGACAGCCGCGCCGCGATCTGCTTGGCCGTCAACCCCTTCGCGACGTACCGCAGGATCTCGGTCTCGCGTTCGGTGAGGCTCGGCGTCTCCGGGCCCGGGTCCTGTGCGATACGCCGGTACTCGCCGAGCACCAGGCCGGCGAGGCCCGGAGTGAACACCGCGCGCCCGTCGGCGGTGGCGCGTACCGCGTCCCCGAGTTCCTGTTTGGATGCGCTCTTCACGAGATAGCCGGTGGCGCCGGCCTTGACGGCCTGCAGCACGTCCTCGCGTTCGTCGGATGCCGAGAGCACCAGCACCCGCGACGACGGTGAGACGGCCAGCACCTCCGCGGTCGCCTGTGCACCGTCGCCGTCGGCCAGGCGCATGTCCATCAGCACGACGTCGGGCCGCACCGCGCCGGCGCGTCGGCGCGCGGCACCGACGCCGTCCGCGGTCGCCACCACGGTGAAGCCGTCCTCTTCGAGATCGCGGGCCACCGCGTCGCGCCAGATCGGATGGTCGTCGACCACCATCACCGTCGGGGTACCGTCAGTTCCCATTCCGTCCCGCTTCCCGCCCCGGTAGTCAGCTTGGCGCTGCCACCGAGCCATTCCATCCGTCCCACAATCGATTTGGACACCCCGACGCGACCCTCGCGCAGGGCTTCATCGAGGCGGCCGTCCGGGATTCCGGCACCGTCGTCGCGGATACTGACCGTCACCGCGTCGCCGAGGTCCTCGACCAGCACGTAGGCGCGCGCGTCGGGGCCGGCATGTGCGGCCACGTTGTCCAGCGCGTTGGTGGCCGCCGCCGCCAGCTCGGCCGCGACGCCGGCCTCCAGCAGTACCGGTTCGGCGGGCAGGCTCACCGAGACGCGGTCGGAGGCGCGTTGGCGCAGCAGCGCACCCACGTCGGTCAGTGATCCGACGCTCGGTTCGGCCGCCGAGCTGACCAGCCGCCGCAGCGCCCGCTCCTGCTGGCCGGCGAGCTCGGCCAGTTCGGCTGTCGCCCCGCCGATTTCCCGACCGCGCCGCGACACCAGGGCAAGCACCTGGATCGCCCCGTCGTGCACCTCCCTGGACAACCGTTCGCGCTCCTGGTGCGCCGCGGCCAGCCGCGCGGCCTCCTCGAGTTCGGCGTGGGCGCGCCGCGCGGTCTGGGCGGCCATCCCGACCGCCAGCCCGACGGCGAGTTCGATCACGATCGTCGCGTTGCGGCCCAGGTCGTAGTTGATGAAGCCTTTGACTGCGGTGCTGGCCGCCATCACCGCCAGCCCGGTCGCCATGCCCGCGATCGGGCCGGAGACGATGGCCGCCGAGATCGTGGCGTTGGTGGCCCACAGCGTCGTCGGCCAGGACTGGTTGTCGAAGGCCCACTGCGCCGACGCGACCACCTCGGTGGACAGGATCAACGCGACGACGACCGCGATCTCGGCCAGCACCCACGACCAGCGTCTGCCGAACCCCTGCAGATAGGCCAGTGCGCACAGTGCGCTCCACGCCAGCAGCACCGCGAACAGCAGCCACGCCAGGCCCGGGCGGTCCAGGTCGTCGTTGACCGACACCTGGAACCCGAGCGCGTACAGGCAGCTGAGCAGCCGGAACACCTGGGCTGCGCGCCACAGCGGCGTGGCCGGGTCCGGCGCACCAGTCCGCATCGGGCTACAGCACCTTGGACAGAAACGCCTTCGTGCGTTCGTGTTTCGGGTTGCTGAGCACTTCGCGGGGCGGCCCTGCCTCCACCACCACGCCGCCGTCCATGAACACCAGGTGGTTGGCGACCTCGCGGGCGAACCCCATCTCGTGGGTCACCACCACCATCGTCATACCCTCGGCGGCAAGCTTTTTCATCACCTCGAGCACCTCACCCACGAGTTCGGGATCGAGCGCGGAGGTGGGCTCGTCGAACAGCATCAGCTTCGGGTTCATCGCAAGCGCGCGGGCAATCGCCACCCGCTGCTGCTGCCCGCCCGACAACTGCGCGGGGTACGCGTCGGCCTTGGCCGACAGCCCCACCTGGTCGAGCAGGTCGCGGCCCCGGGCGATCGCGGCGTCCTTCTTCATCCGCTTGACGTGGATCGGCGCCTCGATCACGTTCTGTAGCGCCGTGCGGTGCGGGAACAAGTTGAAGTGCTGGAACACCATCCCGATCTCGCGGCGCTGTTTGGCCGCGTCGCGCGGCGACATCTGGTGCAGCTTGTTGCCGCGCTCGCGATAGCCGATGAGTTCGCCGTCGACGTAGAGCCGGCCGGCGTTGACCTGCTCGAGGTGGTTGATGCAGCGAAGGAACGTGGACTTGCCGGAACCCGACGGGCCCACCATGCACAGCACCTCGCCGCGGCCGATCTCCAGCGTGATGCCCTTCAGCACCTCGAGAGCGCCGAAGCTCTTGCACACCTGCTCGGCTTTGACCATCGGTGTCATCTCATGCTCCGGGGTTCTCGATCTGCGCCTTGGCCAGCGCTTCGAGCTGCTTGGTCGTCAGCTTGCGTGACGCGCCGCGCGAGTAGTAGCGCTCGAGGTAGTACTGACCGATCATCAGCACGCTGGTGATCGCCAGATACCAGGTCGCGGCCACCAGCAGCAGCGGAACGGGTTCGAATGTGCGCGCGGCGATCTCGCGCGACGTGATGCCGTAGAGGTCCAGCGTGAACGGGACGGCGGTCACCAGCGACGTGGTCTTCAGCATGCTGATCACCTCGTTGCCGGTGGGCGGGATGATCACCCGCATCGCCTGCGGAAGCACGGTGCGGCGCATCGTCATCCCCCACGACATCCCCAGCGCGGTCGACGCCTCGGCCTGCCCTTCGGGCACCGAACTGATTCCCGCGCGGATGATCTCGGCCATGTAGGCGGCCTCGTTGAGGGCCAGCCCGAGGATTGCCAGCAGGAACGGGATCGACAACGCCTGCAGGTTGATCTCGAGCAACGCCGGCCCGAACGGCACCCCGAGCCGGACGTTCTGGTAGATGGTCGGCAGCAGTCCCCAGAACACCAGCTGCACGTACACCGGTGTGCCGCGGAAGATCCACAGATAGACCCACGACACTGCCTTGAAGACCGGGTTCGGAGACAGCCGCATCACCGCGAGCAGGACGCCGAGCGCGATCGCCAGCACCATCGAATAGATGGTCAGCTGAAGGGTGTTGACCACCCCGACCACGAGCACCCGTTCGTTGAACAGGTACTCCCAGTACGTCGACCACCGGTAGGCCTCGTTGGTGGCGGCGCCGTAGAGGAACAGCACGGCCAGCACGACGATGACGACCGCCGCCACCCACCGCCAGGGGTGACGCAGCGGGACGGCGTCGATGGCGGCGGGGGCTGTGGGTGACGGCGTGTCGACATCGGTCATGTGGATTTCCTCAGTTGACGGCGCCGTTGATGACGGGCTTGTCGATCATCCCGTTCTCGACGCCCCAGTTGCGCGCGATCTCTTCGTAGGTGCCGGTCTCCATCAGGTGTTCGAGCGCCTTCTGCAGCGACTGCGCCAGCGGCGAGCCCTTCTGCACCGGCCATCCGTACGGCGCCGAGTCGAAGATGTCGCCGGCCGGTTCGAGCTTGCCGTTGTTCTGTTTGATCGCGTACGACGTCACCGGGGAGTCCGCTGACATCGCGTCGGCCTGCCCGAGCACCACCGCGTTGGTGGCGGCGTCCTGACCGTCGAAGGGCACGATCTCGATGGGCGGGTTACCCGCGTCGGTGCAGGCCTTGCTCTTGGCGGGCAGTTCCTCGGTCTCCTGCGTGGTGGTGGCCTGCACCGCCACCTTCTTGCCGCACGCGTTGTTCGGGTCGATGCCGGTGCCGGGCCGCTGCGCCCACATCGTGCCCGCGTTGAAGTAGGTGACGAAGTCGACCGACTGCTCGCGCTCCTTGGTGTCGGTGAACGACGACATGCCCACGTCGTAGGTGCCACCCTGGATCGAGGGGATGATCTTGGCGAAGTCGGATTCGCGGTAGTCCGGGGTCAACCCGAGGGTGGCGGCGATGGCGTTCATCAGGTCGACGTCGAAGCCGACGATCTTGCCGCTGGGATCCTTGAACTCGTTGGGCGGATACGGGATGTTGACGCCGATGGTCAGCTCTCCGGAGGACTTGATCGCCTCGGGCACGGTGTTGGCGATCTCGTCGACCTTCTCCGCCGAGGCGGCCGGTGGCTGACCGTTCGTCTCCTCGCCACCCGATCCGCCGGTGTCGCTCGCGCAGCCGGCCATGGCGAGCGCACCGGTCGCAGCAAAGACCGCGGCGAAGCGCCAGAATTTCCCTCGACGGTTTTGACAGTCACCAAACACGTGTGCCTCTTCCTTCTGCCTCGTGGACCCGGTGCGAAGCGCCGGTAACGGAACAGTAGTAGAGACCTAACGCGCTGGCTGCCTATTGCGCGCCTACCCCACGCCCCAGACCTTCGGGCAGTACACGTAGACCGCCCCCTCGACGAAGGTTTCGGCCTCGGTCTGGGTCCAGCCGCCGGCGTGTTGCAGGTTGTAACCTGCCAGCCAGTCGGGATTTCCCTGCCGCACCGCGTCGACGCAGAACTCCTTGGCCATCCGGATCGCCGTGGTTTCGTTCTTGTACGGGATCCGTTTCTGATCCAGGAAGTCGATGAACGTCTGGTTCTTGTCCTCCTGGGCGTGCGCGGGGGCGACGGGGATCGCCGCGCTGCCCACAGCGAGCAGAGCAACCGCCGCCGCGGCGCTTACGCCTCGGTGCCACGCGGTCGGTGCCGTCGATGCCATGGTCACTCCTCGCCTGCGTAATGTTTGCCCGCCGAGGTGTCCGAGATGTGCTCGAGGCGGGCGTTCAGAAAACACATCGTACCCAACGGTTCGCGCGTTACCGCCAATCCCGCTGTCGGGTCGCCGGTCCCCGAATTTGCGCGGACACGCGGCAATTGTTTGCGCGATGCCGATTACGCACCGAATCGATACCGGAATGCGACAGCACGTCCACCCCACTGTGCCAAACTTCGGCCATGGAAAGCCCCGCAAGTACCACCCCTCCCAGCCTGCTGCAACATTTGTGGAAGACCACGCTCGTCTCGGGAATCCTCGCGGTCATTCTCGGCGTCCTGGTCTGGCTCTGGCCAGGCAAGACGATTGTCATCGCGGCGATCTTCTTCGGCGCCTACCTGCTGATCGCCGGCATCAGCCAGGTGATTTTCGCCTTCAGCCTGCACGTCTCCGCCGGCGGCCGCGTCTTGCTCTTCATCTCCGGCGCCGCGGCGCTGATCCTTGCCGTGCTGTGCTTCCGCAGTTTGCAGGAGTCGATTCTGCTGCTGGCGATCTGGATCGGTATCGGCTTCATCTTCCGCGGCGTCGCGACAGCGGTGTCGGCAATCAGCGACCCCACGTTGCCGGGCCGCGCGTGGGAGATCTTCACCGGCGTCGTCAGCCTGATCGCCGGTGTGGTGATGCTCGCTGCACCGTTTGAATCGCTGGCGATCCTGACGGTCGTCGCCGGGATCTCGCTGGTCGTGCTCGGCCTGTTCGAGATCGTGTCCGCATTCGCGATCCGCAAGGCCTCCAGGAACCGCACCGACGAGCCCGCATCCCCGTCCTTACCGGCCGAGGACACCGCGGTGAGCTAACGCACACTGCTATCTACTACACCCTGTCGTAGGCTGGTGTCTCAGCCACGAAAGAGGGGCCGATGGACACGCTGGATGTGTCGCGGTGGCAGTTCGGGATCACCACCGTCTATCACTTCATCTTTGTCCCGCTGACCATCGGCCTGGCGCCGCTGATCGCCGGTATGCAGACCGCGTGGGTGCTGACAGGCAACCCGGCCTGGTACCGCTTGACGCGTTTCTTCGGCAAGCTGTTCCTGATCAACTTCGCGCTCGGCGTGGCGACCGGGATCGTGCAGGAATTCCAGTTCGGGATGAACTGGAGTGAGTACTCGCGGTTCGTCGGCGACGTCTTCGGTGCCCCGCTCGCCATGGAGGGGCTGGCCGCGTTCTTCTTCGAGTCGACGTTTTTGGGGCTGTGGATCTTCGGGTGGACCCGGCTGCCGCGGCTGGTCCACCTCGCGTGCATCTGGGTCGTCGCGATCGCGGTGAACCTGTCGGCTTTCTTCATCATCGCCGCGAACTCCTGGATGCAGCACCCGGTCGGCGCGCGGGTGAACCCGGACACCGGTCGCGCCGAATTGACCAGCATCGTGGCGCTGTTCACCAACAACACCGCGATCGCGGCCTTCTCCCACGCGGTGTTCGGCGCGTTCCTCACCGCGGGTGCCTTCGTCGCAGCCGTCTGCGCATGGTGGATGGTCCGGTCTCACCAAGACGAGAAGGCCCGCACCATGTTTCGGCCCGCCGCGATGATGGGCGCCGTGGTCGTACTAGTTTCGGCCGTCGGCCTCGCGGTCACAGGCGACGTGCAGGGCAAGCTGATGTTCGAACAGCAGCCGATGAAGATGGCCTCCGCTGAATCCCTGTGCCACACCGAAACCGACCCGGCGTTCTCGGTGCTGACCGTGGGAACCCACAACAACTGCGACGGCGTCATCCACCTCATCGAGGTGCCCTACGTGTTACCGATCCTCGCCAAGGGCGAATTCGAGGGTGTCCGCCTCGAGGGTGTGGAGGACCTGCAGCAGCAGTACGTCGAGAAGTTCGGGCCGGGCGACTACCGGCCGAACCTGTTCGTGACCTACTGGGCCTTTCGCGCGATGATCGGACTGCTCGCGGTTCCCGCGTTGTTCGCGCTGACCGTGCTCTGGCTGACCCGCGGCGGCCGAATCCCCCGGTCCCGGTGGTTCTCTCGCTTCGCGCTGGTGACGCTGCCCACCCCGTTCCTGGCCAACAGCGCCGGATGGGTGTTCACCGAGATGGGCCGCCAGCCGTGGGTGGTGGTACCGAACCCGACCGGTGACCCGATGATCCGGCTCACCGTCGCCGACGGCGTGTCCGGCCACCCGGTCGGCATGGTCGTGCTGTCGTTGGTCACCTTCACCGTGATCTACGGCGCGCTCGCGGTCGTGTGGTTCTGGCTCATCCGCCGCTACACCATCGAAGGGCCTCAGGAGCACGACAGCGAACCGGCCCCACCGCTGCCGCCGGGCGGCGACGATGTCGCCCCGCTCTCGTTCGCGTACTGAAAGGAGTTGAGCAGCAATGGCGTTACCGGACATCTGGTTCGTGGTGATGGCGGGCCTGTTCGTCGGGTTCTTCGTCCTCGAAGGATTCGACTTCGGCGTCGGCATGCTGATGAGCTTCTTCGGGCGCGCAGGCGGCGCCGAATCCGAGCGGCACCGGCGGGCCGCGCTCAACACCATCGGACCGGTGTGGGACGGCAACGAAGTGTGGCTGATCACCGCAGGCGGTGCGATGTTCGCCGCGTTCCCCGACTGGTACGCGACGATGTTCTCCGGCCTGTATCTGCCGCTGCTGCTGATCCTGGTGACGATGATCCTGCGGGTGGTGGCGATCGAATGGCGCGGCAAGGTCGACGACCCGCAGTGGCGCAGATGGGCCGATTTGGGTATCGCGGCCGGATCCTGGGTGCCCGCGGTGCTGTGGGGCGTGGCCTTCGCGGCGCTGGTGCGCGGCCTTCCGGTCGACGCCGAAAAACAACTGCGCCCCGGGTTCTCCGATCTGGTCAACGTCTACACACTGCTCGGCGGGTTGACCACCGCCGGATTGTTCCTGCTGCACGGTTCGGTGTTCGTGGCGCTGAAAACCGATGGCGCGGTGCGCGATGACGCGCTGCGCTTCGCCAACCGGTTGGCGATACCGGTGACCGTGGTGCTGGCCACCTTCGGGCTGTGGACGCAGCTGTCCTACGGCAAGACCTGGACATGGGTGGTGCTCATCGTCGCCGGCCTGTGCCACTTCGCGGCGATGACCCGGGTGTGGCGGCGCACCGGTGAGGGATGGGCGTTCGCGTCGACCTGCGTGGTGGTCGGCGCGCTGGTGGTGCTGATCTTCGGTGCGATGTACCCGTACCTGATGCGCTCGACGATCGACCCCGCCTACAGCCTGACAATCGCCAACGCGGCGTCGAGCCAGTACACGCTGACGATCATGAGCTGGGCGGCGGTGGTATTCGCCCCGATGGTGCTGATATACCAGGGCTGGACGTACTGGGTTTTCCGGCAACGGATCTCGGCGGACCGGATACCGGACCCGGTGGGATTGGCGCGCCGGCGATGAACCTGTGGCGCGCGTCGGCGGCGATGCGGCGGTATCTGGTCACCGCGGTGGCCTGCGGTGTCGTGATCGCGGGCGCGACCATCGCGGCGGCCGTGCTGCTGGCCCAGATCGTCGCCGGCGTCATCACCGATCCGTCGTCATGGCGCCTCGACCGGTGGGCCGGCCCGTTGGCATTGCTGGCGGCGCTGTGGGCGTTGCGTGCGGTGGCGCACTGGTGGCAGGGCCGGCTGGCCTCGACCGGCGCGACGCAGGTGATCGCCGAACTGGCGGGCCGGGTACTGCGCACGGTCACCGCACTGCCCACCCGCGCGCTGGCCACCGAGCGCGACACCGCGGCGGCGTTGATCACCCGCGGCCTGGACGGGCTGCGACCCTTCCTGACCTCCTATCTGCCCGCGTTGTTTCTGGCCGGGCTCCTGACCCCCGCCGCGGCGCTGGTGATCGCGGTGTACGACTGGCGCTCGGCGCTGATCGTCCTGGTGGCGCTGCCGCTGATCCCGATCTTCATGGTGTTGATCGGCCTGCTGACCAAGGACCGCACCGAGGCCGCTCTGGCGGCGATGACCACCCTGCAGTCGCGGCTGCTCGATCTGGTGGCGGGCATCCCGACGCTGCGGGCGCTGGGCCGACTCGACGGCGCGACCGAGCGGATCGCCGAACTGGCCGCCGCGCACCGGCGTTCGACGATGGCGACGCTGCGGATGGCGTTCCTGTCGGCACTGGTACTCGAACTGCTGGCCACCCTCGGCGTCGCGCTCGTCGCGGTCGGGGTCGGCCTGCGACTGGTGTTCGGGGAGATGACGCTCGTGGCCGGGCTGACCGCGCTGCTGTTGGCCCCCGAGGTGTTCTGGCCGCTGCGCCGCGTCGGCGTCGAATTCCACGCCGCCCAGGACGGTAAGACCGCCGCCGAATCCGCGATGCGGTTGCTCGACTCTCTTCCGCAGCAGCGCAAGGGAACCCGTACCGTCAACGCCCGGGGTGCGACGATCCTCCTCGACACCCCGCGCGAGGAGGTGCGGCCCGGCGAGGTGACCGTGCTGACCGGCCCGAACGGATCGGGTAAGACGACGGCGCTGCACACCGTGCTCGGACTGCACCCGGGCCGCGTCCTGGTCGACGGGATACTTCTCGAGGACCTCGACCTGCAGGCGTGGTGGCGGCAGATCACCTGGCTGCCCCACCGCCCCGTTCTTGTCGCAGGTAGCGTGCGCGACAACCTCGAACTGTTCGGCCCGTTGGACGACCTCGAGAGCGCTTGCCGCGCCGTCGGATTCGATGAGGTGCTGGCGACGCTGCCGGACGGGTTGGAAACCGTGATCGGCCGTGACGGTGACGGGCTGTCGCTGGGGCAACGCCAGCGGCTGGGCCTGGCCCGGGCGCTGGGTTCGCCGGCGCCGGTGGTGTTGCTCGACGAACCGACATCGCACCTGGACGCCGCGATGGAGGCGCGGGTCCTGGCGGCCGTCGTCGCGCGTGCCCGCGCCGGCGACACGGTGCTCGTCGTGGGGCACCGCGACCCGGTTGTGGCGATCGGCGACCGTGTACTTCACCTGGGGAGCCTCGTCGATGCGTGAGTTGGTGCGGGCCCGGCTCGGCAGACTCGTGGTCGCGACGGTGCTGGGCGTGCTGTCACTGGGCAGTGCGCTGGCGCTGGCGGCGATCTCGGCGTGGCTGATCACCCGGGCGTGGCAGATGCCGCCCGTGCTGCATTTGACGGTCGCCGTCGTCGCGGTGCGCGCGCTGGGCATCGCCCGCGGTGTGCTCGGATACTGCCAGCGCCTGGCCGCACACGACACCGCGCTGCGGTCGGCGGCCGATCTCCGCCAGGAGGTGTACCGACGTCTGGCTGCCGCACCTGCCGACACCCTGATGCGCATCCCCGGCGGCGAACTGGTGGCCCGAATCGGCGGGGCGGTCGACGATCTGGCCGATGTGCTGGTGCGGGCGGTGCTGCCGATCGCGGTCGCCGCGGTGCTCGGGCTGGTCTCGGTCGCGGTCATCGCGGTGATCTCGCCCGCCGCGGCGGCTGTGCTCGCGGCGTGCCTGCTGATCGCGGGTGTCGCCGCGCCCTGGCTGGCCTCGCGTGCGGCCCTCGCTGTCGAGGCCGTTGCTGCCCAGCATCATTCGGGGCGGGACGTGGCGGTCATGCTGGCGCTCGAACACGCACCGGAGTTGCGGGTGGGCGGGCGCCTCGACGCCGTGCTCGCTGACGCCGACGACCGGCACCGCAGGTGGGGTGAGGCCACCGACCGGGCGGCCAGGCCGGCGGCGGTCGCGGCGGCCGCCAACACGCTGGCGATCGGGGTCAGTGTGCTCGGCGCGGTCGTCGCGGCGGTGCTGATCGCGGGATCGGTCGCGCCGACGACGCTCGCGATCCTGATGCTGTTGCCGTTGTCGGCGTTCGAGGCGACCACGGCCCTGCCCGCCGCCGCCGCGCAACTGAGCCGGTCGCGCATCGCCGCCCGCCGGATCCGCGAACTCACCGAACCGGCACCGTCGAACCGCACCAGGCCCGACGTCGCGCCCGCCGTACTCGCCCCCGGTGAGCGCCGCGCGATCACCGGGCCCAGCGGATCGGGCAAGACCACCCAACTGTTGAAGCTGTCCGAAACCTACGACGGGGCAACGTTCTTCGCCGAAGATGCGCACCTGTTCGCGACGACGGTCCGCGACAACTTGCTGGTCGCGCGGGGCGACGCAACCGATCCTGAGATCCGGTCCGCGTTGGACCGCGTGGGGCTCGGCGACTGGCTCGACGCGCTGCCCGACGGCCTGTCCACCGTGCTCGTCGGCGGTGCGGCCGCGGTGTCGGCCGGTCAGCGCAGGCGGCTGCTGTTGGCCCGCGCCCTGGTCAGCGCCGCGCCGATCGTGCTGCTCGACGAGCCGACCGAACACCTCGACGCCGTCGACGGGCAACGGATGCTGGTCGAACTGCTCTCGCCCGGCGGGCTTTTCCCCGCCGACCGCACGGTGGTTATCGCCACCCATCACCTTCCGGTCGGGGTACCCTCACCGGCATGAGCGAACCGGACCCGCCGCAGCAACAGCCGCCGCAGTACGGGGCGTATCAGGGTGGTTATCCGCCACCGCCGCCGGAGGGCGGCTATCCACCACCGCCGCCGGAGGGCGGCTATCCACCACCGCCGCCGGAGGGCGGCTATCCACCACCGCCGCCGGAGGGCGGCTATCCACCACCGCCGCCGGAGGGCGGCTATCCACCACCGCCGCCGGAGGGCGGCTATCCACCACCGCCGCAGGGTTACCCGGGGTATCCGGGCTACCCGCCTGCGCCGTCGGCACCCAAGAACGGCCTGGGCATCGCGGCGCTGGTCGTCGCGATCATCGCGCTGCTGTCGGTGTTCGGCGGCATCGTGCTCGGCGTCGTCGCGGTGATCCTCGGCTTCCTGGGCTGGGGCCGCGCCAAACGCGGTGAGGCCAACAACGGCGGCATCGCGGTCGCCGGCATCGTGCTCGGCGTGCTGAGCATCATCGAGGCGATCGTGATGATCTGGCTGGCGGTGTGGGGCTTCAACGAGGTCGGCGGCACCGACTACATCGACTGCGTGTCACGCGCGGGCAACGACCAGGAAGCCATCCAGCAGTGCTCCGAGCAGTTCCAGCAGCGCGTCGAGGACCAGTTCTCGGTCACGCTGACCCCGACCCCGTGAGTCAGCGCGCCGGGAAGTACTTGACGATGCCTTCCTGCACGACCGTGGCGACCGGCTGACCGGCCCGGTCGAAATAGTGTCCGGTGCCGAGCCCGCGCGAATCCGCCGCCACCGGTGACGACGTGGAGTACAGCACCCATTCGTCGAACCGGACCGGGCGGTGGAACCACACCGAGTGGTTGGTGGTCACCGCGAAGATCCGGTCGAACCCCCACGACAGCCCGTGCGTGGTGATGATCGAATCCAGCACCGTGGTGTCCGACGAGTAGACCAGCGCGGCGGCGTGCAGCACCGGGTCGTCCGGCATCTCGCCGAGCGCTTTCATCCACACCCGGTTGTGCGTGAGCGTCTCGCCCTTGCTGCGCATCACCCAGGTGGGGTCGTTGGTGTAGCGCCAGTCGATGGGCCGCAGCGCGTTGACGAAGTGCGGCACGACGTCCTCGTAGCCGCGCAGCAGGTCGTCGACCGGCGGAACGTCGAGCGGGTCGGGCAGCGGCGGCGGCTCCACGCCGTGCTCGAGGCTGCGCCCGCCGGACAGGTAGGACACCATCGCGGTGGTCAACAGCAGCCCGTCCTGCATCACGTCGACGCGGCGGTTGGCGAACCGGCGTTCGTCGCGTAACCGCACGACGTGGAACTCGAGATCCTTCTGCGGGTCACCGCCGGCGATGAAATGCGCCGACAGCGCGCTGGGCGGCGTCGGGTGGTCGAGGCTGCGGCTGGCGGCGACGAACGCCTGGGCCATCATCTGACCGCCGAACGTGCGCACCGGGTTCTTGCTCGGGTGCGACCCGACGAACGTGTTGTCGTCGATTCGACGCAGGTCCAGTATTGCCAGCAACTCGTCGAGATCTGCTGACACTAAACGTCGTCCTCCCCGATCCGGTGCACATGGATCAGGTTCGTCGAACCTACTGTGCCCGGCGGAATGCCCGCGATCACCACGACCAGATCCCCGCGCTTGTAGCGGCCGAGTTCGAGCAGCGACTTGTCGACCTGGCGGATCATCCCGTCCGTGGTCTGGATGTGCGGCACGATGAACGTCTCGGTACCCCAGCTCAGCGCCAACTGGCTGCGCACCTCGGGCAGCGACGTGAACGCCAGCAGCGGCAGCGGTGTGTGCAGCCGCGCCAACCTGCGCACGGTGTCACCGGACTGGGTGTAGGCCACCAGCGCCTTGGCGTCCAACCGCTCACCGATGTCGCGGGCGGCGTAGGAGATGACCCCGCGCTTGGTGCGCGGCACGTGCGTCAGCGGCGGCGCGGCCACCGAGTTCTCCTCGACGGCGTGGATGATGCGCGCCATCGTCTTGACCGCCTCGAGCGGATACTTGCCGACCGAGGTCTCACCGGAGAGCATCACCGCGTCGGTGCCGTCGAGCACCGCGTTGGCGACGTCGGACGCCTCGGCCCGGGTGGGGCGCGGCGCGTCGATCATCGACTCCAGCATCTGGGTCGCCACGATCACGGGTTTGGCGTTCTCCCTTGCCATCTGGATCGCGCGCTTCTGCACCAGCGGCACCTCTTCGAGCGGCAGCTCGACGCCGAGATCACCGCGGGCGACCATGATCGCGTCGAACGCCAGCACGACGGCTTCGAGGTTGTCGATGGCCTCGGGCTTCTCCAGTTTGGCGATGACCGGCACCCGGCGGCCGACGCGGTCCATCACCTCGTGCACGAGTTCGATGTCGGCCGGTGAGCGCACGAACGACAGCGCGATCAGGTCCACCCCGAGGCGCAGCGCGAACTCGAGGTCGTCGATGTCCTTCTCGGACAGGGCGGGCGCCGAGACATTCATCCCGGGCAGCGACATGCCCTTGTTGTTGCTGACCGGTCCGCCCTCGGTGACCGTGCAGATCACGTCGTTGCCCTCGATCCGGTCGACGACCAGGCCGACGTTGCCGTCGTCCACCAGCACCCGGTCCCCCGGCGAGGCGTCCTCGGCGAGCCGCTTGTAGGTCGTCGAAACCCGGTCGGCGGAGCCCTCGACGTCGTCGGTGGTGATGCGCACCGTCTCACCGTTGGCCCAGAACGTCGGGCCGTCCTTGAACCGGCCGAGCCGGATCTTGGGGCCCTGAAGGTCGGCCAGGATCCCGACCGCGCGCCCGGTGGCGTCCGACGCCGCCCGCACCCTCTTGTAGTTGGCTTCGTGATCGGGGTAGTCGCCGTGGCTGAAGTTCAGCCGCGCGACGTCCATTCCGGCTTCGACCAGCGATCGCACCGCCTCCTCGGAAGCGGTGGCCGGACCCAGGGTGCAGACGATCTTTCCGCGTCTATTCACGGGAACCGAGCATAGTCGTTAATCGATTCAGACCACGGCCAGCGGAAGCGCGCCCGGCACCACCGGCGCCGGCAGGTCCGACTCCCCCATCAGGTAGGCGTCCACCGCGTGCGCCGCGCTGCGGCCCTCCGCAATCGCCCACACGATCAGCGACGCGCCCCGGTGCGCGTCACCGCAAACGAACACCCCCGGCGCGTCGGTCTGCCAGTCCGAGCCGCACGACACCGCGCCGCGGCGGTTCAGCGTCAGGCCGAGCCCGTCGAGCACCGGTATGTGCTCGACGCCCTCGAACCCGATCGCCAGCAGCGCCAGCTCGCACGGGATCTGCATCGGCTCCCCGACGGGGGTGATGACGCGGCGCCCCTCCGCGTCGCGTTCGACCTTGACCTCGGCGATCTCCAGCGCCCGCAGCCGCCCGCGGTCGTCGCCGACGAACCGCTGCACCGCCACCTCGTAGCGGCGCTCGCCGCCCTCGGCGTGCGCCGGCGACAGCCGGGTCCGCAGCACCAGCGGCCAGGTCGGCCACGGCGTGCGGGTGTCGTCGCGCACCTCGGGCGGTTCGGGGTTGTAGTCGAGCTGGGTGACCGACAGTGCGCCCTGCCGGTGCGCGGTGCCCAGGCAGTCGGCGCCGGTGTCGCCGCCGCCGATGATCACGACGTGCTTACCCTTGGCCGAGATCGGGCTCGGCCCGTCGCCCTCGCACTCCCTGTTGGCGGGAACCAGGTGCTCCATCGCCAGGTGCACGCCCTTGAGATCGCGGCCCTCGACGTCGTGGTCACGGGCGCGCAGCGCACCCACCGCGAGCACCACCGCGTCGTACTGCGCGCGCAGCTGTTCGATCGGCAGGTCGACACCGACCTCGGTCTCGGTGACGAACCGCGTTCCCTCCGCACGCATCTGGGTCAGCCGCTGATCGAGGGTGCGCTTCTCGAGCTTGTACTCGGGGATGCCGTAGCGCATCAGGCCGCCGATGCGGTCATCGCGCTCGTAGACGGTGACGTCGTGGCCGGCGCGGGTGAGCTGTTGGGCCGCAGCCAGTCCGGCCGGCCCGGACCCGACGACCGCGACCCGCTTACCGGTCGCGAGGGCCGCCGGTTGCGGTTCGACGATGCCGTCTGACCACGCCTGGTCGGCGATCGTCTGCTCGATGCGTTTGATCGTGACGCTGCCGCCGGTCTGTTCCTCGGCGATCGACAACACGCAGGCCGCCTCACACGGCGCCGGGCACAACCGGCCGGTGAACTCCGGGAAGTTGTTGGTCGCGTGCAGGCGGTCGCTGGCGGCGGCCCAACGGCCCCGGCGCACCAGGTCGTTCCACTCGGGGATCAGATTGCCCAGCGGGCAGCCGGCACTTCCGGAGTGGCAGAACGGGATACCGCAGTCCATGCAGCGGCGGGCCTGCTGGGACACCTCGTGGGAGCGCTGGTGCGGGTCCTGCCGTTCGTAGACCTCGCGCCAGTCGCCGACGCGTTCGTCGACGGCGCGTTTGGCGGTCTCGATGCGCGGGACCTTCAGGAATCCGGTGGGATCAGCCACGGCTGGCCTCCATGATCGCGGTGTCGACGTCACGCCCCTCGCGCTTGGCCGTCAGGGTGGCCTCCAGCACGCGCTGGTAGTCACGAGGCATGATCTTGGTGAATTGTGCGCTGCGCCTAGGCCAGTCGGCGAGCACCGAGGCGGCCAGGCTGCTGCCGGTGTACTGCGCGTGGCGGGCGATGACGTCGTGCAACCAGGCGAGATCTTCGGGTTGCAGGCGCTGCAGTTCGACCATGTCGGTGTTGACCCGTCGCGGGTCGAGGCCGAGCACGAACGCGATCCCGCCGGACATGCCCGCGGCCATGTTGCGTCCGGTCCGGCCGAGCACCACCACCCGCCCGCCGGTCATGTACTCGCAGGCGTGGTCGCCGACCCCTTCGACGACGGTGAGCGCGCCGGAATTGCGCGCGGCGAACCGCTCCCCGACCCGACCGCGCAGGAACGCCTCACCGGACGTCGCGCCGAACAGCAGGGTGTTGCCCGCGATGACGTTGTCCTCGGCCAGGAACAGCACGTCATCGGGCGGTCGCACGATGATCCGGCCTCCGGAAAGGCCTTTGCCGACATAGTCGTTGGCGTCGCCGATGAGGTCCACCGTGATCCCCGGCGGCAGGAACGCACCGAGCGACTGGCCCGCCGATCCGGTCAGCGTGACGTGGATCGTGTCGTCGGGCAGTCCCTGCGCTCCGTAGCGGCGCGTCACCTCCGCACCCAGCAGGGTGCCGACGGTGCGGTTGACGTTGCGCACCGGGAGGTCCAGACGCACCGGATGCGCGTCTTCGAGTGCGCCTTCGGCGAGTTGGATCAACGTCTGGTCCAGCGCCCGGTCCAGCGCGTGGTACTGATCGCGGACCTTGCGGCGCGGCGCCGGCTCACCGGTGTGCCCGTCGGCCGGCACGGCGAAGATCGGGCTCAGGTCCAGCCCGCGGCTCTTCCAGTGCGCGACCCCGGGGTCGGTGTCGAGCATCTCGGCGTGGCCGATGGCCTCGTCGAGGCTGCGGAAGCCGAGTTCGGCGAGGCAGGAGCGGATGTCCTCGGCGATGAAGCGGAAGAAGTTCTCGACGAACTCCGGCTTGCCGGTGAACCGCGCCCGCAGCTCCGGGTTCTGGGTCGCGACCCCGACCGGGCACGTGTCGAGGTGGCAGACCCGCATCATGATGCAGCCCGACACGATCAGCGGCGCCGTCGCGAACCCGTACTCCTCGGCGCCGAGCAGCGCGGCCACCATCACGTCGCGCGCGGTACGCATCCCGCCGTCGCACTGGACGGTGATGCGGTCACGTAACCCGTTGAGCATCAGCGTCTGCTGGGTTTCGGCAAGACCGATCTCCCACGGCACGCCGGCGTGTTTGAGGCTGGTCAGCGGCGCCGCCCCGGTGCCGCCGTCGTACCCCGAGATCAGCACGACGTCGGCGTGCGCCTTGGACACACCGGCAGCCACCGTACCGACGCCGACGCTGCTGACCAGTTTGACGTGGACGCGGGCCCGGTCGTTGGCGTTCTTGAGGTCGTGGATCAGCTGGGCCAGGTCCTCGATGGAGTAGATGTCGTGGTGCGGCGGCGGCGAGATGAGGCCGACGCCGGGTGTCGAGTGCCGGGTCTTGGCGATGTTCGGATACACCTTGAAGCCCGGAAGCTGGCCGCCCTCACCCGGTTTGGCGCCCTGGGCCATCTTGATCTGGATGTCGGTGGCGTTGACCAGGTAGTCGCTGGTGACACCGAAGCGTCCGGAGGCGACCTGTTTGACCGCGCTGCGGCGTCTCGGGTCGTAGAGGCGGTCGGTGTCCTCGCCGCCCTCCCCGGAGTTGGACCGGCCGCCGAGCTTGTTCATCGCGATCGCCATCGTCTCGTGCGCCTCGGCCGAGATCGAGCCGTAGCTCATGGCGCCGGTGTTGAACCGGGTGACGATCGCCTCGACGGGTTCGACTTCGTCGAGAGGGACGGGTGGGCGGGTCTTCTTGAACTCGAAGAGCCCACGCAGCGTCCCGCCCTCACGGGACAGCCGGTCGACCTCCTCGGTGTAGCGGCGGAAGATGTCGGCTCTGCCGGTCCGGGTCGAATGTTGCAGCAGAAACACCACCTCGGGGGTGAACAGGTGCAGTTCGCCTTCACGGCGGAACGCGTAGTCGCCGCCGACCTCCAGGCGTCGGTGCACGCGCTCGGTCGGATTCTCCGGATAGGCGCGGCGGTGCCGGAGCTTGACCTCCTCGGCGATGACGTCGAGGCCGACGCCACCGAGTTGACTGGGGGTGCCGGTGAAGTACTCGTCGATGACATCCCTGTCGATCCCGACGGCCTCGAAAGCCTGCGCGGCGGTATACGAGGAGACGGTCGAGATGCCCATCTTGCTCATCACCTTCGTCACGCCCTTGCCGAGCGCCTTGCAGTAGTTGCGCAGGGCCGCAGCGGTTTCGATGCCGGTGAGTTCGCCTTCGCGGACGAGGTCCTCGATGGACTCGAACGCCAGGTACGGGTTGACGGCGGCGGCGCCGAAGCCGATCAGCATCGCAATGTGATGGACCTCGCGGGCGTCACCGCTCTCGACGACCAGAGCGACAGTGGTGCGCTCCTTGGTGCGGACCAGGTGGTGGTGGACCGCGGAGACGGCCAGCAGCGACGGAATCGGCGCGCGGGTGTGGTCAGAGTCGCGGTCGGAGATCACCAGTGTGCGGGCGCCTTTGGCGATCGCGTCGCTGGCCTTGGCGCGGAGGTCGTCGAGCGCTTCGGCCAGGCCTTCGCCGCCGCGTTCGACCTCGTAGAGGGCCTTGAGCACCGCGGTCCGCAGCCCGGGATGTTCACCGTCGTCGTTGATGTGGACGAGCTTGCCGAGGTCGTCGTTGTCCAGAACAGGCCACCGCAAGAGGATCTGACGGCACGAGACGGCTGAGGGTTCGAGCAGGTTCTGCTCGGGTCCCATGACGCGCGACATCGAGGTGACGACCTCTTCGCGGATCGCGTCCAGCGGCGGGTTGGTGACCTGAGCGAACAGTTCGACGAAGTAGTCGTAGAGCAGCCGCGAACGCTGGGACAGCACAGCAGCCGGGGTGTCGGTACCCATGGAGCCCAGCGGTTCTGCGCCGGAGGCGGCCATCGGGGTGAGCAGGATGCGCAGGTCTTCCTCGGTGTAGCCGAAGGCGATCTGCCTGCGTACGACGGAGTCGTGGTTGGGTTGGACGTGGGCCCGCTCGGGCAGGGTGGCGATGTCGAGAAGGCCGGCGTGCAGCCACTCGCCGTAGGGTTGCTGCCTGCTCAGCGATTCCTTGATCTCGTCGTCGCTGACGATGCGGCCTGCGGCGGTGTCGACGAGGAACATCTTGCCGGGCTGCAGCCGTCCCTTGGCCACGATCTGCGCCGACGGCACGTCGAGCACCCCGCTCTCGCTGGCCAGGATGATGCGGTCGTCGATGGTGCGCCACCACCGGCCGGGCCGTAACCCGTTGCGGTCCAACACTGCTCCGACCAGGGTGCCGTCGGTGAAGGTGACGCAGGCGGGGCCGTCCCACGGCTCCATCAGCGATGAGTGGAACTGCCAGAACGCGCGCTCGGCGGCGTCCATCGTGGTGTTGTTCTCCCACGCCTCGGGGATCATCATCAGCACGGCGTGCGGCAGGCTGCGGCCGCCGAGGTGCAGCAGTTCGAGCACTTCGTCGAAGGACGCGGAGTCGGAGGCTTCCGGGGTGCAGATCGGTGACAGCCGCGACAGGTCGCCGGGGATGTTGGCGCTGGCGAGCATCGCCTCGCGGGCGTGCATGCGGTTGCGGTTGCCGCGGACGGTGTTGATCTCGCCGTTGTGGGCGACGAAGCGGAACGGATGCGCGAGCGGCCAGGACGGGAAGGTGTTGGTGGAGAAGCGGCTGTGCACGATCGCGATCGCGCTGCGGCAACGTTCGTCGCGCAGGTCCGGAAAGTACTGCGGCAGTTGCTTTGTGGTGAGCATGCCCTTGTAGGCCATGGTGCGACTGGACAGCGACGGGAAGTAGACGCCGTTGCGTTCGGCGCGTTTGCGCAGCGGGTAGACGCGACGGTCGAGTTCGAGGCCGCTGGCGTTGTCGGTGGAAGCGACGAACAACTGCTCCATGTGCGGCATGCAGCCCAGGGCGGTGGCGCCGAGGTCCGCGCTTTGCGGATCGATCGGCAGCGGACGCCAGCCGAGGATCTTGAGGCCTTCGTCATCGGCGATGGCTTCAACGGATTCCCTTGCGGTGGTGCGGGCTTCGGGGTCAGTGGGCATGAAGCAGATGCCGGCGGCGAAGGTGTTCTCACCGTTGAGCGCGCTGGGCGGCAGGTCGAAGTCGACGACCTCACTCAGCAGTTCGACGGGAAGCTGGATGAGGATGCCCGCGCCGTCGCCGCTGTTGGTTTCGGCGCCGGCGGCGCCGCGGTGGTCGAGGTGTTCGAGGGCGGTCAGGCCGTCGACGACGATGCTGTGTGAGCGGCGGCCGCGGATGTCGGCGACCATGGCGACGCCGCAGGAGTCCGCTTCGTTGTCGGGGTCGTAGAGGCCCTGAGGTTCGGGGAATGCCGAGAACAGCATCGAGGGGCACCTTCGCAGTCCGGAAGTGAAAATGTCCGGGACTGCACCGGCCCGTCGGCAAGTGTATCAGCGAGGTTGCTGGCTCACCCGTCGAGAAGCGTCGGGACCAGCGGGAATCCGGGCAGGTTGCGCGCGATGGTCCAGGTTGCGACGGAGACGAAAATCACGATGAGGGCCGGGGTGTTCAGCGCGGGTTTACCGGTTCGTGTGCGGATGACCACCCATGCCAGCAGGAGCGGCAGACCGACGAGGAGGAAGGCGTTGTCGACGACGGCGGCGGCGAGGTCACCGTGCAGCAGATCGTGCGTCATGCGCAGGCCCCCGCAGCCGGGACAGTAGAGCCCGGTCATGGCGTGGAAAGGGCAGGGAGGGAAGAGGAAGCCCGGTCGGTGGGGGTCGGCGAGGCCGATGTAGGTGAGCGCACCCGCCAGTGCGGCGCCCGCTCCGAGTGTCGAGTACCGGCGTGTTCGGCTGGTGCCGGTGTTAGGTGCCATCGCGCAGGGGCCGTCCCTGCGGATCGCGGACCCGGTCGGTGAGGATCAGGACCGCGTCGATGATGCCCCAGATGATGGCGCCGATACCGCAGGTGATGAGGCCGACGACGAGCTGGGCGATGCCGAGCCCGGTGTAGCCGAGGTAGATGCGGCCAATGCCGACGAGACCGAACAGCCCGATCAGCTGCAGCAGACCCGCGACGATCTTCGACTTGTCCGAGTACGGCTCCCCTGTCATCGGATTGCGGCCATAAGGCGCGGTGGGGTCGCCGTAGGCGGAGGGATAGCCTGCGGGCGGCGGCGGATACTGCCCTGGTGGGGGCGGGTATGGCGGCTGCTGTGGAGGCGGCGGAGGCGTGTTGCCGTACTCGCTGCCACCGAACTGCGGCTCAGTCATGGACCCCAGCATGCCAGACGCATGTGGCTGCGGTAAGTAAGGAAAACCCACCTATTCGCGCCTGAACACGACGATGCGCCCGCGAACGGTGAATCTCGCTGCGGGGCATCGTCTATCACGTGGCGTGTCAGAAGGGTGGTGGTTCGTCGTCTCTGGCGAGTTGTTCGGCGAGGAGGAGTTGTTTGCGGTGGAGGCGTTCGGCGTTGTGTTGGCGTTCCAGGGCGATGCGGTAGGCCTTGTCTTGGGCTCTGGTGCGTCGGCGTTTGGGCATCATCGCCCCGCGGTGGATGTTGTCGTCTTCGGGGCCCTGGCTGGGTGGTGTGAGGTCGATGATGCCGGTGGGTTCGCCGAGCCGCTTGAAGAATTCGGCCCCCGCCGGGGTGGTCATGTATCGCTGGCCGCCCGGGGAGCGCCAGATCACCGTGCCGTCGGGCAGTTGAAAATCACGCCAACCATCGGCCCCGGTCCAAAACGTCTTGAGCAGATGGTGAAAAACGCACAGCAGCTTGAGGTTCGACGGATGTGTGGGCCCCATCGGATGGGCGATGGTGTGGTCGATCTGACACTTGACGGCGGGCACATCACAACCGGGGAACCGACACGCCAGATCCCGGCAGCGGATGAAACGCGCCAACCCCGCCGAAGGCCGATACCCCGCCTGCGCGCACGGGGCGGGCAGCGAAACCGGAACGAGTTTGGCGGTGGTCAGCCGCTCGCGCAGCAGGGCGGCCGGGATTGCCCCGACACCGGGCAGATACCCCGGATTGGTGGAACGCCCCTCGACGGTGGCTTGGTCGGCGATGACGTTGATCACCACCTGCGTCGAGGCCGGCAGCGCGGCACGGTTGGGGCACTCGGCGGCCCCGCAGCCGCACTGCAGCCGCAGCTGACCCTGGGACATGGCCATCATCGCATCGACGCGGCGCTGATCGGGCGGGCGCGGATCATCGCGGCACACCGTGGCGGCGACCTCATCGACGCGGGTGTCAAAGCAGACCCCTTCTTCGAAAGTCAGCCGCGCCCACACCCCGACCATCCCGGCGCCCATCGGGGCGACATGCACATAGCGGTCATCGCGGGCCGGTTGGGGTTCACGCACCCCGGTCGGGTCGAACTTCTCCACCCACATGTCGATGCGCTCGTCGAGCTTGGGCCCCGACAGTTTCATCCACTTCGGCGCGTGGGTGGCAAACGCGGTATCCAAGCGGGCTAACAGCTGTTTGTCCTCGACGTTGCTGCTGCGATTGACCAGCGCGATCACCATCCGGTAATCGATGTCCCCAGCGGCGAACACCGCGCCTACCTTGGGTAGCCGCTCCCGCAGATCGATCGCCAACTCCAGTCGGCTGGCCGCGCGCCCACGGCTGATGTTCAGCGCCGCCGACAGCTCGGCCACCACGTTGGCATGCCCGTCGATCGCCCAATTGATGCGCTCGTCCTGGTCCTCAGGAGCACGCCGGGCATAAAGCTCACCAACGGCAAGCAACTCCCGACCACAGGCAGCGTTCTGCGCACGCGACGCCGCAGCGATGCACTCCACCACCGCCGCGTCATCGGACCTATCGAACATACATTCGATACTACCCGCGGGGTCAGACCTGGGCGACCAAAAATTTCTCGCCTGTGGATAGCTCCGGATTCGTGCTAGCGATTACGACGGCCGCGTAACCAGCGACGAACTCGACCACCAGAGTCTGTGGAAGGTGCCGCGGGAGTTGCAGTTTCGGCTTCGTCGGTGCGGCCCTCATCGCTCAACTCGGCGGCTTCCGCCTCGCCTTCAACGGGACCTAGCCCGCCTTCGGCAGCGGGCCCCTCAGCGACCTCGTCGGCGCTGGCTTCCTTGGCCGACTCGGACTCGCCTTCAACCGCGGAGTCATCTGTCTCGGAATTGTCGGCCAAGGTGTCGGTGGACTCTTCGCCTTGCACCGCAGAAGCCTTCTCGTCGGCGTCCTCGGCCAGGTCGGCGGCTTCCGCCTCGCCCTCGACGGCGGATTCGTGTGCCTCGGCCGCGTCGGCAAGCGCGTCGGAGGCTTCCTCACCTTCGACCGCACCGAGGCCGGCCTCAGCTTCAGCTGCTTCGCCAGCTTCGGCGAATTCCTCAGCCTCCGCGATCGCCTCAGCCGGCGCCTCAGCGACCTCGTCGGCCAGTTCTTCGGCTTCAGCGACCGCCTCAGGCGTGTCTTCGTCGGCGTTGGCATCGTCGGCCAGTTCGGCGGCCTCGGCCTCGCCTTCGACCGCGGATTCGTGTGCCTCGGTCGCGTCGGCGAGCGCGTCGGAGGCTTCCTCACCTTCGACCGCACCGAGGCCGGCCTCAGCTTCAGCTGCTTCGCCAGCTTCGGCGAATTCCTCAGCCTCCGCGATCTCCTCAGCCGCGTCGGACGCTTCCTCGCCTTCGACCGCACCGAGGCCGGCTTCCGATTCAGCGACCGGCTCGGGGGTTTCGTCACCGCTGGCCTCCTCGGCCAGCTCGGCGGCTTCCGCCTCGCCCTCAACCGCGGACTCGTGTGCCTCGGCCGCGTCGGCAAGCGCGTCGGAGGCTTCCTCACCCTCGACCACCCCGAGCCCGGCCTCAGCTTCTGCAGCTTCGGCGAATTCCTCAGCCTGCGCGATCTCCTCAGCCGGCGCCTCAGCGACCTCGTCGGCCAGTTCGGCGGCCTCGGCCTCGCCTTCGACCGCGGACTCGTGTGCCTCGGTCGCGTCGGCGAGCGCGTCGGAGGCTTCCTCACCTTCGACCGCACCGAGGCCGGCCTCAGCTTCAGCTTCTTCGCCGGGAGTGTCTGCGTCGGCGTTGGCATCGTCGGCCAGCTCGACAGCTTCCGCCTCACCTTCGACGGCGGATTCATGTGCCTCAGCCGCGTCGGACGCTTCCTCGCCCTCGACCGCGCCGATCCTGGCTTCCGATTCAGCGACCGGCTCGGGGGTTTCGTCGGCGTTGGCATCGTCGGCCAGCTCGGCGGCCTCGGCCTCGCCTTCAACCGCGGACTCGTGTGCCTCTCCGGCGTCGGCGAGAGCGTCAGCGGCTTCCTCACCCTCGACCACCCCGAGCCCGGCCTCCGCCTCAGCGGCCGAACGGGCTTCGGCGAACTCCTCAGCCTCGGCGATCTCTTCAGCGGGCGCCTCGGCGACCGCCGCGGAGAGTTCCTCGGCCTCGGCGACGGCTTCCGCCTTGTCGTCCTCGCCCTCGACCGCGAACTCCTCGGCCTCCTCGACAGAGTCGGCGGGCACACCCGCGACATCGGCGCCGAAATCCTCTGCCGAGATCTCCTTAGTCGCCTCGTCCTCATCCGCCGCAGCCGCTTTCGCCGCCGCGACCACCCCCGCCGTCGCGCCGACGGCAGCCAGCTCCTCGGTCAGATCCTCGTCGCGGACGTCACCCCGCAGCGTCGCCGGGTCCTCACGGCCCTTCGGCGCCACCATGATGTAGACCACCGCGCCGATGAACACGAACGTCGACGTGAACGAGTTGATCCGCACCCCGTCGATCAGCGTGGCGTCGTCGACCCGCAACAACTCGATCCAGAACCGGCCCAGGCAGTACCCGGCGACATACATCGCGAACAGCCGGCCGTGGCCGAACTTGAACCGCCGGTCGACGTAGATGAGCACCGCGAAAACCAAAAGGTTCCACAGCAGTTCGTACAGGAACGTCGGATGGACGAGGTGCACCACCTCGCCAGTCGACACACCGTTGAGGTTGTCCAGCGCACCCGACGCATCACGGCGCTCGTAGATCTCCAACGCCCACGGCAGCGTTGTCGGACCGCCCCACAGCTCCTGGTTGAAGTAGTTGCCGATCCGGCCGATCGCCTGTGCCAGCACGATTCCCGGCGCGATCGCGTCGCCGAACGCAGGCAGCGGTATCCCCCGCCGCCGACAGGCGATCCATGCGCCGACACCGCCGAACGCGACCGCACCCCAGATTCCGAGACCGCCGTCCCAGATCCGGAACACCCCGTCCAACCCGGCGCCACCCTCGCCGAAGTACCGCCACCAGTCGGTCATCACGTGGTACAGCCGCCCACCGATCAGACCGAACGGCACCGCCCACAGCGCGATGTCGTAGATGACGCCTCGTTCACCGCCGCGCGCCTCCCAGCGCCGGTCACCGATGACCAGCGCCGCGATGATGCCGACGATGATGAACAACGCGTACGCCCGCAGCGGTATCGGACCCAGGTACCAGACACCCTGAGCGGGGCTGGGAATCGCCGCCAGATACGTCGTCGTCACGCAGTGATCCTCTGCCGCACCCCGTCAGCGAGTTCGGCGGTCAACGCCCCGACCGCGTCGAGACCGGTCTGCAGCGCCGACACCAGTGCCGAACCCACGATCACCCCGTCGGCGTACGCCCCGATCTCAGCGGCCTGTTCGGCGGAGCGCACCCCGAGGCCGACGCCGACCGGGATGTCGGACACCTCTTTGACGCGGCGCACCAACTCCGGTGCCGCGTTCGAAACGGCGTCGCGCGCGCCGGTGACCCCCATCGTCGAGGCCGCGTACACGAAACCTCGCGACGCGTTGACCGTCATCGCCAGCCGCTCCGGCGTGGACGACGGCGCCACCAGGAAGATGCGGTCCAGATCGTGGGTTTCGGACACCTCGAGCCACTCCGCTGCCTCGTCGGGGATCAGGTCCGGCGTGATCAGCCCGAGCCCGCCGGCCGACGCCAGGTCACGAGCGAAAGCGTCGATCCCCCAGCGCAACACGGGGTTCCAGTACGTCATCACCACGGCGCGGCCGCCGGCGTTGCTGATCGCCTCGACCGCGGCCAGTGCGTCGCGCACCCGCACCCCGCCGCGCAGGGCGACGTCCGTCGCGGCGGCGATGACCGGGCCGTCCATCCCCGGGTCGGAGTAGGCGATGCCGACCTCGACGATGTCGCAACCGTTTTCGACCAGTGTCGTCATCGCCGAGATCGAGGTCGGGACATCGGGAAAACCGGTCGGCAGATAGCCGATCAGCGCCGAGCGCCCCTCGTTACGGCACGTCTCGAACAGCGGCGCGAGCCGGCTCATGGCGCACCGTCCAACAGTCCGAACCACTTCGCCGCGGTCTCGACGTCTTTGTCGCCGCGGCCGGACAGGTTCACCAGCACGATCGCCCCGCGGCCGAGTTCCCGGCCCAGCTGCAGCGCCCCGGCGAGCCCGTGCGCGGACTCGATCGCGGGGATGATGCCCTCGGTGCGGCAGAGCAGCGAGAACGCGTCCATCGCCTCGGTGTCGGTGATCGGCCGGTACTCGGCCCGCCCGGTGTCCTTGAGGTACGCATGCTCGGGGCCGACGCCGGGATAGTCCAAACCCGCCGAGATCGAATGGGATTCGATGGTCTGACCGTCCTCGTCCTGCAGCAGGTAGGAGAACGACCCCTGGAACGCCCCAGGTGAGCCGCCCGTGAAAGTGGCTGCGTGCCGCCCGGTTTCGACGCCGTCACCGGCGGCTTCGTAGCCGACCAGCCGCACGTTCGGATCGTCGATGAACGCGTGGAAGATGCCGATCGCGTTGGAGCCGCCGCCGATGCACGCGGTCACCGCGTCTGGCAACCGGCCGGCCTGTGCGAGCATCTGGGCCCGCGCCTCCAGCCCGATGACCCGCTGGAAATCCCGCACCATCGTGGGGAACGGATGCGGACCGGCGGCGGTGCCGAAGCAGTAGTAGGTGTTGTCGGCGTTGGTGACCCAGTCGCGGAACGCCTCGTTGATCGCGTCCTTCAGCGTCTTCGAGCCGGCCTCGACCGACACCACGGTCGCGCCGAGCAACCGCATCCGCGCGACGTTCAACGCCTGCCGCGCGGTGTCGACGGCGCCCATGTAGATGACGCACTCCAAGCCGAGTAGCGCGCAGGCCGTGGCGGTCGCCACCCCGTGCTGACCCGCGCCGGTCTCGGCGATCACCCGGTTCTTACCCATCTGCCGCGCCAGCAGCGCCTGGCCGAGGACGTTGTTGATCTTGTGAGATCCGGTGTGGTTCAGATCCTCTCGCTTCAAGAAGATCCGGGCGCCCCCGGCGTGCTCGGACAACCGCTCGGCCTCGTACAGCGGCGACGGCCGCCCGCTGTAGTGCTGCTGCAACCGGTCCAGTTCATCCAGGAACGTCTGGTCACCGCGCGCCTTCTCGTAGGCCGCCGTGACCTCCTCGATCACCGCCATCAGCGCTTCGGCGACGAAACGTCCGCCGTACACGCCGAAGTGGCCGCGCTCGTCGGGATCGTGCGCCGACGGTTCGGCCACGGCCGCGCTGGAACGGGGCAGTTCAGGCCCGGCGAAATCGGCCACGGGTCACCGCGAAGGCTTGGGGCACGACGGATGCGTGCCTGCGGTGACCAGATCGGCGACGGCGGTGCGGGGATCACCGCTGGTGACCAGTCCCTCACCGACGAGCACCGCGTCCGCGCCCGCGCCGGCGTAGGCGAGCAGATCGGCCGTCCCGCGCACCCCGGACTCTGCGACGCGGATGACGTCGGTCGGCAGGCCCGGTGCGATGCGCGCGAAGCAGTCCCGGTCGACCTTCAGGGTCTTGAGATCGCGGGCGTTGACGCCGATCACGGTGGCGCCGGCCGACAGCGCGCGGTCGGCCTCCTCCTCGGTGTGCACCTCGACGAGCGCGGTCATCCCCAGCGACTCGGTGCGCTCCAGCAGCGATTCGAGCACCGGCTGTTCCAGTGCCGCCACGATCAGCAGCAGCATGTCCGCGCCGTGGGCGCGCGCCTCATGGATCTGGTAGGGCCGCACGATGAAATCCTTGCGTAGCACCGGGATTGACACCGCGGCCCGCACGGCGTCGAGGTCGTCGAGCGAACCGTTGAACCGGCGCTGCTCGGTCAGCACGCTGATCACCCGCGCGCCGCCACTCTCGTAGGCGCGGGCCAGGTCGGCGGGATCCCCGATCGGGGCCAGTTCACCGCGGGACGGGCTGGCGCGCTTGACCTCGGCGATCACCCCGATTCCGGGTGCGCGCAGCGCCGCCATCACGTCGAGCGGCGGCGGCGCGTCCTTGGCCCTGGCCTTGATGTCGGCGAGCGGAACGAGTTCTTCACGGGCCGCGACGTCGGCACGAACTCCCTCGATGATCGAGTCGAGCACGGTTGCCGAACTCATGACTGCCGCTTCCCTTCCCCCGACATGACCAGATCTTCAACCACGAAGGGTAGTCGCCATCGCGCCATCGGCGATCACCGCCCCTTGTTGTCCGGATCGGCGGCATCCCGGGTGGGATCCTGGGTCGGATCGGAGCCCTCGTCGAGGGCGTCCCAGATGGCTCGTTCGGACATCGCCTCGGCCGGATCGTCCTGGCGGGCAGCCGGGCGGCGCGAGTACCGGGCCGCGCCCGAGGTTTCGCGTCGGGCCGCACGCACCATCAGCACCGCACAGGCCAGCGTCAACGCCGCGGCGACCACGGTGATCACCGCGCCGGTGTAATGCCGCTGGGTGCCGATGATGTCGGCGACCGGCGCCTCGGCGATGTGCGAGGCCCGGACCGCCACGTCGTCGACGAGCCACAGGCTCAGCCCCAGATATCCGGTCCCGGCGCTGGTCAGCGCCACCAGGACGGCCAGCGCGCGCAGCGGCCAGCCGCGCACCGCCAGCGCCGCGACGGCCGCCGCCAGCAGCAGCACCGCCAGCGGGACCAGCGCCGTCGACCATGTGCCGCCCGACAGCCCGACCGTTTTGGGCTGGCCCAGACCGTCGAACGACGTCACGTCCACCCAGGTGAAACGCGACGCCCCCCACAGCCCCGCGGCGGCGAGCACCAGTCCCAGCTGGGCGGCCCTGATCACGGCTCGGCCAGCGTTTCGGCCGCGGCGATGGCGTTGAGCACGGCACGGGCCTTGTTGGCGGCCTCGGTGTACTCGTAGGGCCCGTTGGAGTCGGCGACGACGCCGCCGCCGGCCTGCACGTAGGCGGTGCCGGCGCGCATCAGCGCGGTGCGGATCGCGATCGCGAAGTCGGCGTTGCCCGCGAAGTCGAGGTAGCCGAGCACACCTCCGTAGAGCCCACGGCGGGTCTTTTCGACCTCCTCGATCAGCTCCATCGCCCGCACCTTCGGCGCACCGGAGAGCGTGCCTGCCGGGAAGCAGGCGGTCACCGCGTCGAGCGCGGTCTTGCCCTCGGCCAGCAGACCCGTCACCGTCGACACCAGGTGCATGACGTGGCTGTAGCGCTCGATGTGGCTGTAGTCCTCGACGCGCACCGTGCCGGGCTGGCACACCCGGCCCAGATCGTTGCGGCCGAGGTCGACCAGCATCAGGTGTTCGGCGCGTTCCTTCTCGTCGCTCTGCAGCTCCTTCTCCAGCAGCAGGTCCTCCTCCTCGGTGGCGCCGCGCCAGCGGGTGCCCGCGATCGGGTGGGTGGTGGCTCGGCCGTCCTTGACCGTCACCAGCGCCTCGGGGCTGGAGCCGACGACCGAGAAGGCCAGCCCGCCGTCGGCGTCGGGCACGTTGAGCAGATACATGTACGGGCTCGGGTTCGACACCCGCAGCATCCGGTACACATCGAGGGCGTCGGCGGTGGTGTCCATCTCGAACCGCTGCGAGGGCACCACCTGAAACGCCTCGCCGGCCTCGATGTCGTCGACGAGTTTCTCGACGATCGCGCCGTACTCCTCGACCGTGCGCTGGGCGCGGTGCACCGGTTCGGGCCTGCTGAACGTCGCCACGGTCGACGGCAGGTGCTCACCGAGCGCGGCGGTCATCACGTCGAGGCGGGCCACCGCGTCGTCGTACGCCCAGTCGACGCGTTCGTCGGTGCCGTTCCAGTTGACCGCGTTGGCGATCAGCGTGATCGTGCCCTCGTGGTGGTCGACGGCGGCGATGTCGGTGGCCAACAGCAGCAGCATGTCCGGCAGGCCGAGGTCGTCGACGGCCAGCGACGGCAACTTCTCCAGCCGGCGCACCATGTCGTAGGCGAAGAACCCGACCAGCCCGCTCGACAGCGGCGGCAGGCCGGGCACCGGCTCGGTCCTCAGCAGCTCCAGCGTGGCCCGCAGCGCCTGCAGCGGGTCGCCGCCGCTGGGCGCGTCCTGCGGTGTGGTGCCGAGCCACACCGCTTCTCCGTCGCGGACGGTCAGCGCCGACGGCGCGCCTGCGCCGATGAACGACCAGCGCGACCAGGACCGGCCGTTCTCGGCCGACTCGAGCAGGAACGTTCCCGGCCGGTTGGCGGCGAGCTTGCGGTAGGCCGACAGCGGGGTCTCGCTGTCGGCGAGCACCTTGCGGGTCACCGGCACCACGCGGTGACCGGCGGCCAGCGCGCGGAAGTCCTCCCGGGAGGTGGTTATCGCCAGCGGGTTGGCGGTGGTCTGCACGGGTCAAGTGTCCCAGACGCGGTGAGCATGACCGGCGACTGCGCCATGAACCGCGGTGTGCTGCCGCGATGCTCGTCGGCGGCGTGCGCGGTGAACGGGTGCAGCAGGTACATGTCGCCGGGTGATCCGGTGGCGTAGGTCACCGGCCGGGCGGCGCTGGCTTCGTCGACGAGGCGGCCCATCTCGGCCAGTTCCACCGGTTCGGGCCCCAGCACCCGGGCCACATCGTGATGCGAGCCGACCCGGATCCGGGTCGGGGCGTCGTCGGGACCGACCTCCGAGAGCAGGGTCAGCACCAGCACGGTGTGCGGGCGCCCGGTGACCGCCCACGAGCCGTCGGGCAGCGGGGTGTTGGCGTCGATGTGCCAGCCGCGGTCGTCATCGGGCGGTGAGACCGGGAAGCGCACCGGGATGTTGCCCAGCGCGCCGAGCGGCAGCCACCCACCCGGCCCGCAGATATCGTCCAGTGCGGCAGCGAGTTTCGGGCTGCGGGCCAGCTCGCCGAACGGACCTGCGCCGGTCATGTCGGCGGCCCAGCGCACCGGCTCGGTCCACGACCCGGGGTCGTCGGGTGAGAGCCCGAGCTGACGCCACAGCAGGGCCCGTGCGGCATCGGCCACCTCGCGCGGCGCCGCCCGTTCGATCTTCAGGTATCCGTCGGTCGCGAACATCGCCCGCAGGTTCGCACGGCCGGCGCGACCGGCGCCAACGGTTTTCCTCTTCCGCGGCGTAGCGTGGCGCACATGAAGCAGGGTGACAAAGTTGCCGATTTCCAGCTACCGGACCAGACGGGCACGGTGCGCAGCCTGACCGAGCTGCTCGCCGGCGGGCCGATCGTGCTGTTCTTCTATCCGGCGGCGATGACGCCGGGTTGCACCAAGGAGGCCTGCCACTTCCGCGACCTGGCTTCGGAATTCGCCGCGGCCGGCGCCAGCCGGGTGGGCATCAGCACCGACGCGGTCGACAAGCAGGCCGAGTTCGCGGGCAAGCAGAACTTCGACTACCCGCTGCTGTCGGACATCGACGGTGCGGTGGCCACCCAGTTCGGCGTCAAGCGCGGGCTGCTGGGCAAGTTCATGCCGGTCAAGCGCACCACCTTCGTGATCGACACCGACCGCACCGTGCTGGCGGTCATCGCGTCGGAGCTCAACATGGACAGCCACGCCGACAAGGCCCTCGAGGTGTTGCGGCAACGCGTATGACACCGGTTCTCGAGCTGGCCGACGTGACGTTCCGCCGCGACGGCAAGCAGATCATCGACGGTATCTCGGTGACCGTGCACGCCGGCGAGCACTGGGCACTGCTCGGACCGAACGGCGCGGGCAAGAGCACGCTGCTCGGGTTCTGCGCCGCGGTGCAGTTCCCGTCCAGCGGCACGGTGCACATCCTCGGCGAGCAGATGGGCCGCGTCGACCTGGCCCGGCTGCGCCACTCGATCGGGCACGTCAACCCGCGCCACCGGCTGCAGTACCCGCTGACCGTGCGCGAGGTGGTGCTGACCGGGATCACCGCGACGATCGATCTCCCGATGCGGTTCACCCCGAGCGGCGCGGAGATCGCCAGGGCCGACGCGATGATCGATGCGGTCGGGTTGTCGCACAAGGCGAGTGCCGCATGGCCGACGCTCTCGCAGGGCGAACGCGGCCGCACACTGATCGCCCGCGCCCTGGTGTCCGAACCGAAACTGCTGTTGCTCGACGAACCCACGACGGGCCTCGATGTGGCCGCACGCGAGCAGTTGTTGGAGACCCTCGACTCGCTCGACGACACCCATCCCGATGTGGCCTCGATCCTGGTCACCCACCACCTCGAGGAACTACCGACGACGACGACGCACGCGCTGCTGATCGCCGAGGGGCGCACGGTGGCGGCGGGTCCGGCACGGCAGACGGTGACGACGGAGAACGTCAGCACCGCGTTCGCGCACCCCGTGACGGTCGGCTACGACGAGGGCCGCTGGACCGCACGCGCGAAAGCCGCCCGCATCATCGACGTGTAGCGCTCACTCCGGCGCCAGCAACTGGTCGGCGTCGAAGCAGGTGTGATCGCCGGTGTGGCAGGCGCCGTCGACCTGGTCGACCTCCAGCAGCACCGTGTCCCCGTCGCAGTCCAGCCGCACCGAGTGCACGTACTGCGTGTGCCCCGATGTCTCCCCCTTCACCCAGTGCTGCTGACGGGATCGCGAAAAGTAGGTCGCCCGACGGGTTTCCAGGGTGCGGGCCAACGCGACGTCGTCCATCCATGCGACCATCAGCACCTGCCCGGTGCCGCGTTCCTGCACCACCGCGGTGATCAAGCCGTTGGCGTCGCGTTTGAGCCGCGAGGCGATCGCCGCATCGAGCGTCATCGGACGGTGATCCCTTCGGCCGCCATCGCCGCCTTCACCTGGCCGATGGTCAGTTCGCGGAAGTGGAACACGCTGGCGGCCAGCACCGCGTCCGCGCCCGCACCGACGGCCGGCGCGAAGTGCTCCGGCGCGCCCGCTCCACCGCTGGCGATCACCGGCACGTTCACCGCGCCGCGCACCGCCCGGATCATCGGCAGGTCGAAACCGGCCTTGGTGCCGTCGAAGTCCATCGAGTTCAGCAGGATCTCGCCGACGCCCAGTTCCGCACCGCGCGTTGCCCATTCGATCGCGTCGATGCCGGTGCCGCGCCGACCGCCGTGGGTGGTGACCTCCCACCCAGAGGCCGTCGACTCCTGGTCGGCCGGCACCGTGCGCGCGTCCACCGACAGCACGATGCACTGCGACCCGAACTGACGGGACAGCTCCGCGAGCAGTTCCGGGCGCGCGATCGCCGCGGTGTTGACCGCGACCTTGTCCGCGCCGGCGCGCAGCAGCACGTCGACGTCGGCCACCGAACGCACACCACCGCCGACGGTCAGCGGGATGAACACCTGCTCGGCCGTGCGCTTGACCACCTCGAGCATGGTGGCCCGCCCCGACGACGACGCGGTGACGTCGAGGAACGTCAACTCGTCGGCGCCCTCGGCGTCGTAGGCGGCGGCCAGTTCGACGGGATCCCCGGCGTCACGCAGGTTTTCGAAGTTGACGCCCTTGACCACCCGGCCGTCGTCGACGTCCAGGCAGGGGATGATCCGCACCGCCAGGTCTTTCGGGTTCATCAGAAGTCCTTGGGGTCGCCGACGGCGCGCAGCAGCTCGAGCAGCTGCTCGTGGGTGCCGGGCACACCGGCCAGCGCCGACGGTGAGCGCACCGTCCAGTCGTTGCCTGCCAGGTCGGTCACCACCCCGCCGGCCGCGCGGATCAGCGCGACGCCTGCCGCGTGGTCCCACACGTGGCCGCCGAAACTGATGGCGCCGCCCAGGATTCCGGCCGCCGTGTACGCCAGGTCGATTCCGGTGGCGCCGTGCATGCGCATCCGCGAACACTGGCGGCTGAGGTTCTCGATCACCGCGAGCCGGTACCGACCCGGGACCTTGCCTCGGGAGTCGACGTTGAAGGTGCTGACCCCGACGATGGATTCCGACAGGTTCGCCGGTGTGACCGGTGGCAGTTCGGCACCGTTGTTGCGCACCGGCCCGCCGACGACCGCGGTGAACCGCTCACCGGTGAACGGCACCCACGTCAAACCGGCCACCGGTTCGCCGTCGCGCACCAGGCCGAGCAGGATCGCCGCCATCGGGGACCCCGCGGCGTAGTTGAACGTGCCGTCGATCGGGTCGAGCACCCACACCAGCGGCGACTCGAGGTCCTCGCCGCCGAATTCCTCGCCGTGCACGCCGATTCCGGTGCTGCGGGTCAGCGCCTCGACCACCTGGCGCTCGATCGCCAGGTCGACCTCGGTCGCGAAGTCGTCACCCTTCTTCTGCACGGCGGACTGCGCGCGGTGCCCGGCGATGAACGGAGGGACGGCGGCGTCGAGGATCTTCGTGGCCTCGGCGACCAGCGCGTCGAGGTCGTTCGCGTCCAGCGCCATCTAGCGCTCCACCGCGGCCAGCGCGTCGGGAAGCGTGAAGCGCCCGGCGTACAGGGCCTTTCCGACGATCGCGCCCTCGACGCCGCGGTCGGTCAGGGTGGCGATGGCCCGCAGGTCGTCCAGGCTCGACACCCCGCCGGAGGCGATCACCGGCGCGTCGGTGCGTTCGGTGACCTTCGAGAGCAGGTCGAGGTTGGGCCCGTTGAGCGTGCCGTCCTTGGTGACGTCGGTGACGACGAAGCGCGAACATCCTTCGCGGTCGAGGCGCTCGAGCACGTCCCACAGGTCGCCGCCGTCGGTCTCCCAGCCGCGGCCGCGCAGCCGGTGGTTGCCGTCCTCGATCTTCACGTCCAGGCCGACCGCGACCTTGTCGCCGTGTTCGGCCACGACCTTCGCGCACCACTGCGGGTTCTCCAGCGCCGCGGTGCCGAGATTGACGCGGGCGCACCCGGTCGCCAGCGCCGCCGACAGCGAGTCGTCGTCGCGGATCCCGCCGGACAGCTCGACCGCGACGTCGAGCTTGCCGACCACCTCGGCCAGCAGTTCGCGGTTGCTGCCCCGGCCGAACGCGGCGTCGAGGTCCACGAGGTGGATCCATTCGGCGCCGTCGCGCTGCCAGGTCATCGCGGCATCGAGCGCCGAGCCGTACTCGGTCTCGCTGCCGGCCTGGCCCTGCACGAGGCGCACGGCGCGGCCGTCGACCACGTCGACGGCGGGGAGAAGAATCAGTCGCTGCGACACTGTTGTGGTCTCCTCTTCGCGCGAGCGCTCATGGGCGCTCAACCTAATGCCTTTACCCAGTTGGTGAGCAGAGCGGCACCGGCATCGCCGCTCTTTTCCGGATGGAACTGTGTCGCCGACAGCGGCCCGTCCTCGACCGCGGCCAGAAACGGCACGTGGTGGGTGGCCCAGGTGAGCTTGGCGGCCGGGTCGCCCTCCCACTGCTGGGCGGCGTAGGAGTGCACGAAGTAGAAGCGGGTGCCGATGTCCATTCCGGCGAACAGCGTGCTGCCCTCGGGGGCGTCGACGACGTTCCAGCCCATGTGCGGGATCACCGGGGCGTCGAGCCGCACCACCGAACCGGGCCACTGCCCGCAGCCGGCGGTCTCCACACCGAACTCGACTCCACGCGAGAACAGGATCTGCATGCCGACGCAGACCCCGAGCACCGGCCGGCCGGCGGCCACCCGGTCGGCGATCAGCCGGGCCCCGTCGATCGTGCGCAGCCCGGCCATGCACGCCTCGAACGCTCCGACGCCGGGCACCACCAGTCCGTCGGCGTTCATCGCCGCGTCCGCGTCGGCGGTCACCTCGACGTCGGCGCCCACCCGTTCCAGCGCGCGCTGCGCTGAGCGCAGATTGCCCGACCCGTAGTCGAGGATGACGACTCTGCTTGTCACAGTGTGCCTTTGGTGGACGGCACGCCGGTGACGCGCGGGTCGTATTCGACGGCCTGGCGCAGGGCGCGGGCCACCGCCTTGTACTGCGCCTCGGTGATGTGGTGCGGGTCGCGGCCGTAGAGCGTGCGCACGTGCAGGGCGATGCGGGCGTTGAGCGCCAGCGACTCGAACACGTGCCGGTTCACGACGGTGTGGTAGGGCGCCGAGCTGCCCGCGATCGTGAAGTGCAGCATGTGGTCCGGCTCGCCGGTGTGCACACAGTACGGCCGGCCCGACACGTCGACCGCGGCGTGGGTGAGGGTTTCGTCCATCGGGATCCAGGCGTCGCCGAACCGGCGGATGCCCTTCTTGTCGCCGAGGGCCTTGCCGAGCGCCTGGCCGAGCACGATCGCGGTGTCCTCGATCGTGTGGTGTCCCTCGATCTCGATGTCGCCCTTGGCCCGTACGGTCAGGTCGAAACTGGCGTGGCTGCCCAGCGAGGTCAGCATGTGGTCGAAGAACGGCACACCGGTGTCGATGTGCACCTGGCCGGTGCCGTCGAGGTTCAGGTCGACGACGATGTCGCTTTCCCTGGTCTTGCGTTCGATCGTCGCCCGGCGGGGCGTGGGATCGGGAGAAGTCACGTTGCTCCTAGTGTCGACAGTTCGGTTGCGGCGAGACGCGCGCTGGCCGCGAGCAGCGCATCGTTCTCCTCGGCGAGCCCGGTGGTGGCGCGCAGGTAGCCGGGGATGCCGACGTCGCGGATCAGGATGCCCGCATCGAGGTACCGCTGCCAGCTGGCCGCGGCGTCGGCGAACTCGCCGAACAGCACGAAGTTGGCGTCACTGGGGATCACCCGGAATCCCATGTCCGACAGTGCTTTCGTGACCCTCTCACGTTCGGCGATCAGGGTGGCCACGCTACCGAGGGTGTCGTCGGCGTGCCGCAGCGCGGCCCTGGCGGCCGCCTGGGTGACCGACGACAGGTGGTAGGGCAGCCGCACCAGCAGCATCGCGTCGATCACGGCGGGTGCGGCGATCAGATAGCCCAGCCGGCCGCCCGCGAACGCGAACGCCTTGCTCATGGTGCGGGTGACGACCAGCCGGGTCGGGAACTGCTCGATCAGCTGCACCGCGCTGGGCTCCGACGAGAACTCGCCGTACGCCTCGTCGACGATCATCACCCCGGTGCTCATCGCGTCGAGCAGGCGGCGCAGGTCGTCGAGCGGAATGCTCTGTCCCGACGGGTTGTTCGGGCTGGCCAGGAACACGATGTCGGGTGTGTTCCGCCGGATCGCCTCGACAGCGACCTCGACGTCGAGGGTGAAGTCGTCGGCCCGGTGGGCCACCAGCCACCTGGTCTGGGTGCCGTCGGAGATGATCGGGTGCATCGAGTACGACGGCACGAACCCGATCGCGCTGCGGCCGGGCCCGCCGAACGCCTGCAGCAGCTGCTGCAGGATCTCGTTGGATCCGTTTGCCGCCCAGACGTTCTCGACGGTGACCGGGGTGTGGGTCTGCGCGGCGAGGTAGGCGGCCAGGTCGGTGCGCAGCGCCACCGCGTCACGGTCGGGGTAGCGGTGCAGATCGCCGGCGACCGCGGCCACCGACGCGGCGACGTCGTCGACGAGCGCGCGGGTCGGCGGGTGCGGGTTCTCGTTGGTGTTCAACCGCACCGGAACGTCCAATTGCGGTGCGCCGTAGGGCGATTTACCGCGCAGGTCGGTACGCAGCGGCAGATCGTCGAGCGTCACCTTCTCCCCGACCGTCACCGCTCGAACCTCCGCCGGACCGCCTCGCCGTGGGCGGGCAGGTTCTCGGCTTCGGCGAGCGTGATCACGTGGCCGGACACATCCTTGAGGGCGGCCTCGTCGTAGTCGACGACGTGGATGCCGCGCAGGAACGTCTGCACCGACAGGCCGCTGGAGTGCCGCGCGCAGCCGGCCGTCGGCAGGACGTGGTTGGAGCCCGCGCAGTAGTCGCCGAGGCTGACCGGCGCGTACGGACCGACGAAGATCGCGCCCGCCGAGCGGATCCGGCCGGCCACCTCGCGCGCGGCCACGGTCTGGATCTCCAGGTGTTCGGCGGCGTAGGCGTTGACGGTGCGGATACCGGCGTCGAGGTCGTCGACGAGCACCGTGGCCGACTGCCTGCCGCCCAGCGCGGCGGTGACCCGTTCGCGGTGCACGGTGGTGGCCAGCTGGTTGGCCAGTTCCCGGTCGGTGGCGTCGGCGAGGTCGACGCTGGGGGTGACCAGCACGCTGGCCGCCATCTCATCGTGTTCGGCCTGGCTGATCAGGTCGGCGGCGACGTGCACCGGGTCGGCGGTGTGGTCGGCCAGGATCGCGATCTCGGTGGGGCCCGCCTCGGCGTCGATGCCGACCTGCGAACGGCAGATCCGTTTGGCGGCGGTGACGTAGATGTTGCCCGGCCCGGTGATCATGTCGACCGGCGCCAGTTCGGTGCCGTCGGTGTCGGTGCCGCCGTGCGCCAGCAGCGCGACCGACTGCGCCCCGCCGACCGCCCACACCTCCTGCACGCCGAGCAGCGCCGCCGCGGCGAGGATGGTGGGGTGCGGCAGCCCGGCGAACGGCTCCGGGTTGCCGGCCTGCGGCGGGCTGGCGATCACCAGCGAGTCGACGCCCGCCGTCTGCGCGGGCACCACGTTCATCACGACGCTGGACGGGTAGACGGCGTTGCCGCCCGGCACGTAGAGGCCGACCCGCTCCACCGGCACCCAGCGTTCGGTGACAGTGGCCCCGGGCCCCAGCGTGGTGGTGGTGTCGGTGCGCCGCTGATCGGCGTGCACGGTGCGGGCCCGCTCGATCGCGACCTCCAGCGCGGCGCGCACGTCGGCTGGCAGCGCGGCCAGCGCGGCCTCGAGACGGTCGGCAGGCACCCTGACCTGGGCGGGACGCACATGGTCGAACGATTCGGTGTACTCCAGGGCGGCCTGGGCGCCGCGTTCGGCGACGGCGTCGACGATGGGACGCACCCGCGGCAGCACCGCGTCGACGTCGACGCCACCCCTGGGCAGCGCGGCCCGCAGCTGCGCCGCGCTCAGCGCGCGGTTGCGCAAGTCGATGCGGGCGATCGGCGCCGGCGATACATTCACGCTGACCATTCTCCCAGAGCAGACCAAATCGGTAATGGAGGCGTCGTGCGAGCCAGCGAGCACCCCAACAACGCGCCCGGCGTGCCCATGCTGTTTCCGCCGTGGATCGAGAACCTGCAGGTGAAGTACCTGAACAAGGTGATGCGGCCGCTGGCGCGGGTGATGCCGGGGATGGCGACGGTCAAACACCGCGGGCGCAGGTCCGGCAAGCCGTACGAGACGATTGTCACTGCCTACCGCACCGGCGACACGGTGGCCGTCGCGCTCGGGCACGGCAAGACCGACTGGGTGAAGAACGTGCTGGCGGCCGGCGAGGCCGAGCTGCGCATCGGCCGCCGCGATCTGCGCCTGGTCAACCCACGGATCGTGCCCGTCGGCGGTGACGCCACCGGGTTGCCTCGGATGGCCCGGCTGCAGGTCGGCCGGATGGCGATCTTCGTCGCGGACGTCGCCTGAGCCTTCTTGAGTGACCGTTCCAGTAAGGTCGGGGCATGCCCCGCCCCGACCGCAGCCGCAGCGCGCTCGTCGACTCCGCGGCGGTGCTGTTCCGCAGGCAGGGGTACGCCGCGACCGGGGTCAACCAGATCCTCGAGACCGCCGACGTCAAGGCCGGCTCGCTGTACCACCACTTCCCCGACGGCAAAGCGCAGCTGGCCGCCGCCGTGGTCGAGCGGGTCGGCTCGGACATCGAACGGCGGCTGCGTGAGGCCCTGGCCGCCGACCTGCCGGTGACCGAGATCGTCGACGGCTGGATCGATCTGATGGCCGCCGGGCTGGCCGGCGACCAGCGCGACGGCTGTCCGATCGAACCGATCGCCACCGAGTCGGTCAACGCCAGCGCCGCGGTGCGCACCGCGTCGGCCGCGGTGTTCGACCGCTGGCGGCGCGCCATCTCCGAACGGTTGCGCGCCGACGGCTGGCCGCAGGACGACGCGGACCGGACCGGGCTCGCTCTGATCGCGCTGATCGAGGGGGCGCTGATGTTGGCGCGTGTGGCCGGTGACCGCGCCACGCTCGAGGCGGCCAAGGCGGCCGCCCGAACGCTGCTGGCGACTACTTACACAGCTCGGTGATCGTGGTGTTGGCCGCATCGGCGTCGGTGAGCCGTTTGGCCTGTGCCGGTTCGTCGTTGGGCACACCGGCGGTCGCGTGCGCGCCGATGTCGAGCAGGTTGTTGGCGAACTCGCGGACCTTGTCGGCGAGCTGGGCCGGCGTCGCCGGGTCCAGTCGCTCCAGCAGGTACTGGCCGCCGTCGTAGAGCGAGATTCGGGCGTTGGCCGCGACGGCCTGCGCGCCGGTGATGTCCTGCGGGCCGCCCGCGGGGGTCAGGTTCGTGTTGATCGAGATGCCGCGACGCACGACGTCGGCCGCGCCGCACACCTTGCCCTTGGCGTCGGCGATCTGGGTCGGGTCGTACTCGGTCTTGCTGAACTCGGTTTTGTACAGCGTCCATCCGGCCACCCCCAGCGCCACCACGGCGATGATGAGCGAGATGACGGTCAGCAAACTGAAGCGGCGTGGCTCGTCGTCGTCATACACGCAAGCGATCGTAGCGGTCGCGCGGTCCCGGACGGGCAGCGGCGCGCTAAACGTCCAACCCGATGTCGAGAACCCGCACCGAGTGGGTGAGCGCACCGATCGCGAGGTAGTCGACGCCGGTACCGGCGTATTCGGCTGCGCTGTCGAGTGACAACCCGCCGGAGGACTCGAGCTTGGTGGCCGGGGCCCGGGCGTCGCGGCGCTGCACCGCGATCTGTGTCTGCCAGACCGGGAAGTTGTCCAGCAACACCAGTTCGACGTCCTCGGCCAAGACCTCGTCGAGTTGCTCGAGCGAATCGACCTCGACCTCACACTCGATGTCGGGCGCCGCGGCGCGCACCGCCCGCAGCGCGGCCACCACGGAACCGGCGGCGGCGACGTGGTTGTCCTTGATCAGCGCCGCGTCGCCCAGGCCCATCCGGTGGTTGACGCCGCCGCCGACCCGCACCGCGTACTTCTGCAGCGCCCGCAGACCGGGCAGCGTCTTGCGGGTGTCGCGGATCTTGGCGTCGGTGCCGGCCACCGCGTCGACCCAGGCGGCGGTCGCGGTCGCGATCCCCGACAGGTGGCAGACCAGGTTCAACGTGGTGCGCTCGGCGGTCAGCAGACCCCGGGTGGGCGCCTCGACGGTCAGCACCGCGGCGCCGGGTTCGAGTCGGGCGCCGTCCTCGACGCGGTCCTTGACGAGGTAGCCGTCGCGACCGAGCACCTCGTCGAGGGTCAGCAGCGCGATCTCCACGCCTGCGATCACGCCCGGCTCCCGGACCACCATCGACGCCGTGGTGCGCGCGTCGGGCGGCACGGTCGCCTGTGTGGTGACGTCGGGTCCGTAGCGCAGGTCCTCCTCCAGGGCGCGGGCGATGACCCGTCGCGCCTCGGCGAGTTCGTCAGATGTCAGGCCCATCAACAGCACGCCTCCGCGGCGACCAGGGCGGGCGCGACTTCGGCTGTGGTGTCGGGGAAGTCGCGCCGGTGGTGGCAACCCCGGGTCTCGGTGCGCGCCATCGCCGCCGCGGCGACAGAGGCGGCGACGGTGGTCAGCGCGACGTCTTCGAACGCGGCCCGGGAATCGACCGGGCGCGGCCGTGCGGTGTCCAGTTCCTTTGTCAGCAGCCGTAATCCGTCGCCGTCGCGGACCACCCCGGCGTGCTTGGTCATCGCGCGCTGCAGGTCGCGCCGGGCAAGTGCGTGCCGCAGGGCAGGTTCCGGCGGCGCCGCGGTCGTCGGGCCGGCATCACCGGCGTGCACGGCGGCGGCCCGGCCCGCGCGTGCGCCGACGACCAGGCCTTCGAGCAGGCTGTTGGAGGCCAACCGGTTCGCCCCGTGCATGCCGGTGCGCGCGACCTCGCCCGCGGCGAACAGGCCCGCCATGTCGGTGCGCCCGTGCACATCGGTGCGAACGCCGCCGCAACTGTAGTGCGCGCCGGGCACCACCGGGATCGCCTCGAGCACGGGGTCGATACCGGCCGCCCGGCAGGCCGCGGTGACGGTCGGGAAGCGGGCGGTGAACCCGTCGATACCGCGGGCGTCGAGGAACACGCACGGCGCGCCAGTCTCTTCCATCCGGGCGTTGATGGCGGCGGCGACCACGTCGCGCGGCGCCAGATCGCCCATCGGATGCACGCCGGCGGTCACCGAACTACCCTGCAGATCAACGAGTTTGGCGCCCTCGCCGCGAACCGCCTCGGTGATCAGCGGCCGCCTGCCCGCGTTGTCGCCGTCGAACAGCATGGTCGGGTGGAACTGGATGAACTCGAGGTCAGCGACCGCCAGGCCGGCCCACGCCGCCAGCGCCACCCCGTCGCCGGTCGAGCCGCCGGGGTTGGTGGTGGCCGAATACAGCTGCCCCAGACCGCCGGTCGCCAGGATCACCGACGGCGCGTGCACCACGCCGGGCCCGTCGTCGTTGAGCACCAGCACCCCGGTGACCGCGCCCGCCTCGTGCAGGATCTGCACCGCGACGTGGTTGTGCCGGATGTCGAGGGTGGCGGCGGCGACGTTGAGCGCGCGCTGCACCTCGGCGCCGGTGGCGTCCCCGCCGGCGTGGATGATCCGGCGCCGGGTGTGACCGCCCTCGCGGGTCAGCGACCAGGATCCGGTTGCGGCTTCGTCGAACCGGGCTCCCGCGTCGACGAGGTCGCGCACGGCGCGGTAGCCGTCGGCGACGATCGAGCGCACGGCCTCCGGGTCACACAGCCCGGCGCCCGCGGCGAGCGTGTCGGCGACGTGCGTGTCCACCGAGTCGCCCGCATCGCGCAGGGCGTCCGGCAGCACCACCGCGATACCGCCCTGCGCGTAGAACGTCGCGGTCTCACCGGTCTTGCTGAGCACCACGACCTTGCGGCCGCGACGGTGCGCGGACAGTGCCGCCACCAGTCCGGCGACCCCGGTGCCGATGACGACGACATCCGCGCGCTGCTGCCAGTGCCCGGCCCAGCGGCCGGACCCGCAGCCCGGACCCTGACCCGCGGCCCGTGTCATTCGCCGCCGCCGGGCTGCCCGATCTCGATCATCCGCTGCACGCTGGCGCGGGCCAGGCGGGCGGTCTCGGGATCGACGTCGACAACATCGTTGCCGTCGACCAGGCAGCGCAACAGCGCCGCCGGCGTGATCATCTTCATGTACTTGCAGGAAGCCCGGTCGTTGACCGCCATGAAGTCGACATCCGGTGCGGCCCTGCGCAGTTGGTGCAGCATGCCGACCTCGGTGGCGACCAGCACCTGGCGTGCGCCGGTTTCGCGGGCGGCGTCGAGCATGCCGCCGGTAGACAGGATCTTCACCCGCTCCTCGGGTACGGCGCCTTCACCGGCGAGGTACAACGCCGAAGTGGCGCAGCCACATTCGGGGTGGACGAACAGCTCCGCATCGGGGTGCGCGCGGGCCTGGTCGGCCAGCTCGTCGCCGTTGATCCCGGCGTGCACATGGCATTCGCCGGCCCACACGTGCATGTTGGTGCGGCCGGTGACCCGGCGGACGTGGGCGCCGAGGAACTGGTCCGGGCAGAACAGCACCTCACGGTCCTCGGGGATGGAGGCCACCACCTCCACCGCGTTGGACGAGGTGCAGCAGATGTCGGTCTCGGCCTTCACCGCCGCGGTGGTGTTGACGTAGGACACCACCACCGCGCCGGGGTGGTCGGCCTTCCACGCGCGAAGGTCGTCGGCGCTGATGGAGTCGGCCAACGAGCATCCCGCCCGCTGATCCGGGATCAGCACGGTCTTGTCCGGAGACAGGATCTTGGCGGTTTCGGCCATGAAGTGCACACCGCAGAACACGATGGTGTCCTCCGGGGCCTCGGCCGCGATCCGCGACAGCGCCAGCGAGTCACCGACGTGGTCGGCGACGTCCTGGATGGCCGGCAACTGGTAGTTGTGCGCCAGCAGCGTCGCGCCGCGCTGATCGGCCAGGCGGCGCACTTCGGCGGCCCACCACTCGTCGCCGTCGACGCCTGAAAAGCCTGCCGGGCCGTCGGTGATCCGGCCTGTCAGATCGTCCGCGGGCATACGGTCCAGAACCGTCATGGCCGCCTCCTTCATCCCGATTCAAGTTTTCGACTTACAATCGAAAACATGGCACATACTAGCACCGCCCACGAAGTGCTCGCCGCCGTGTTCCAGGTTCGCGCCGGCGCGTCGGAGAAACCAGCACTTCACGTGCTGTTGTGGCAGCGTGCACTCGATCCGGAGCGCGGCAAGTGGTCGCTGCCCGGTGGCCGTCTCGGCGACGACGAGGACATGACCGACTCCGTTCGGCGCCAACTGGCCGAGAAGGTCGACCTGCGTGAAGTTGCTCACCTCGAACAACTCGCGGCGTTCAGCGACCCCGCCCGGGTGCCCGGGGTGCGCATGATCGCGTCGACGTTCCTGGGACTGGTGCCCTCCCCCGCGACGCCCGAACTGCCACCCGACACCCGCTGGCACCCGGTCAGCGACCTGCCGCCGATGGCGTTCGACCACGGCACGATGGTCGAGCACGCGCGCACCCGGCTGGTCGCCAAACTCTCCTACACCAACATCGGATACGCCTTGGCCCCAATGGAATTCGCATTGTCGGCGCTGCGTGACATCTACAGCGCGGCGCTCGGTCACCCCGTCGACGCCACCAACCTGCAGCGGGTGCTCGAACGCCGCAAGGTGATCACCAGGACCGGCACCACCGCGCGCTCGGGCCGCAGCGGCGGCCGTCCCGCCGCGCTGTACCGGTTCACCGAATCCCGCTACCGCGTCACCGACGAGTTCGCCGCGCTGCGCCCGCCCGGGTGAGTCGGCTGGCTTCTTAAGACTTCCTTAAGTAACAATGGCCGGATGACTTCGGGCAACGCCGCGCCGGCCTCCGGTGCCGAATGGATCGGCCAGACACCGCACGAGGACCTGGCCCGGCGCTCCCGCCCGCAGCTTCCGGCCGACGATCCGTTCTACCGGCCGCCCAGCGGCTTCCAGCACGCCGCACCGGGCACCGTGCTGCGCAGCCGCGACGTCGAGCTGGCGTTTCTCGGGCTTATCCCGCAGAAGTTCACCGCCACCCAGCTGCTTTACCGCACCACGGACATGAACGGCGCACCGGAGGCCACCGTCACCACGGTGATCGCACCCGCCGACCGCGCGAACCGGGCCGTCGTACCGGTGATCTCCTACCAGTGCGCGATCGACGCGGTGAGCTCGCGCTGTTTCCCGTCCTACGCCCTGCGGCGCAAGGCGCTCGCGCCCGGCGCGCTGGCCCAGTTCGAGTTCCTGCTGATCGCGGCCGCGCTCGCCGAGGGCTGGGCGGTCTCGGTGCCCGACCACGAGGGCCCGCACGGCACCTGGGGCACCCCGTACGAACCGGGCTACCGCATCCTCGACGGCCTGCGCGCGGCCCTGAGCTGCGAACGGCTCGGCCTGCGCGAATCGTCACCGATCGGCCTGTGGGGGTACTCCGGCGGCGGGCTGGCGACGGCGTGGGCCGCTGAGATGCACGCGCAGTACGCACCGGAGCTGAACATCGTGGGCGCCGTGCTCGGTTCGCCGGTCGGCGACCTCGGGCACGCCTACCGCCGGCTCAACGGCAGCCTGTACTCCGGGCTGCCCGCGATGGTGGTGGCGGCGCTGACGCACGTCTACCCGGAGCTCAACCGCGTCATCCAGGAGCACGCCACCGACGCCGGCAAGGCGATGCTGCTGCGGGTCGAGAACATGACCACCGCGCAGGCGGTGCTGCGGTTCGCGGGCATGGACATGGGCCGGCTGGTCGACCGGCCGCTCAACGAGATCCTCGACATGCCCGAGGTCAAGCAGGTCTTCGACAGCATCAAGCTGGGCACGGCGGTGCCGACCCCGCCGGTGCTGATCGTGCAGGCCGTGCACGACCGGATCGTCTCGGTCGACGACATCGACGAGCTGACCGAGACCTACCGGTCCGGCGGCGCGTCGGTGACCTATCACCGCGACCTGTTCAGCGAGCACATGCTGCTGCACCCCATGTCGGCGCCGATGGCGCTGCGCTGGCTGATCGACCGGTTCGACGGCAAGCCCGTCTCCGAGCACATCGTGCGGACCACCTGGCCGACGCTGCTGAACCCGATGACCTACGTGGGGATGACGCGGCTGGTGAAGATCGCCGTCAAGGTCATGACGGGGCGGAAGGTGGAGCGGACTCCGCTGTGACCGGCGGCGCCCACGCCGCATCGACGGGCGGCCAGGCGCCGAGGTCGTCCCGTGCGGTCGCCACCGCGATCAGCGAGTAGACCAACGCTGTGACCGCGGCCGGGAACAGGATGGTCAACGCCGCCTGCAGCGGCGAGTGCCCGAAGAAGACCGCGGGCGCTTCCGCCACGTAATGCACCCGGTGCTCCGGGGAGACCGGCGCGGCCGCGACGTCGATGGTCCCGTAGCGCAGGTGCACCAGCAGCGCACCCACCCCCGCGGCGACGCCCGCGGCGGTCATGGCGCCGACGGTCAGCGCCGCCATCATCGCCGGCCCGCGGTGGGCCTGCCACTGCCAGACCAGCACCGCGGCGATCGTCGCCACCACGCACAGCATGCCCACCAGCAGGAAGGCGGCGACGAAGAAGTTGTCACCCTCGTTGCCCAGGTAGGCGCGGATCCGGTCGCCGTCGCGGGCCAGCGCCACCACGCCGCGCACCGGCGGCGCCAGCCACGCCCACAGCGCCCCCACCACCGCACCTGCGCCGGCGAGCCCGGCGATCACGGTCAGCACCGCGCGTCTGCGTGAATACCGCGGTGCGGCAATGCCATTCATCTAACGCTGCTCCAGGTCCTTGGAGTCGGTGAACCCGTGCCGGGAGCACTTGGCCGACCAGCCGTCGGGCCGGACCTGCACGATCATCCGACGACCGCACTCGGCGCAGAACCGCGGCGGCTCCAGGCCCAGGCTGGCCGCGGTGGGCACCGCGGTGCCGTCGGGTTCGCCGGTGTAGACGTTGAACGCCATCTACGCAGTATCTACGCCCGGCCGTCAGAGGCTGGCGTTGAGGGCCTTGATCGGCATCTGCAGGTCCTCGAGCAGTTCGAGGTCCGACTCGGCCGGCCGGCCCAGCGTGGTCAGGTAGTTGCCGACGATCACGGCGTTGATGCCGCCGAGGATGCCCTGCTTCGCGCCGAGGTCGCCGAGCGTGATCTCGCGGCCGCCGGCGAACCGCAGCATGGTGCGCGGCAGCGCCAGGCGGAAAGCCGCGACGGCCTTGAGCGCCTCGGACGCCGGCAGCACCTCGAGGTCGCCGAACGGCGTGCCCGGACGCGGGTTGAGGAAGTTCAGCGGCACCTCGTGCGGGTCGAGTTCGGCGAGGTTGGCCGCGAACTCGGCGCGCTGCTCGAGCGTCTCACCCATGCCGAGGATGCCGCCGCAACACACCTCCATGCCGGCGTCGCGGACCATCTGCAGGGTGTCCCAGCGCTCCTCCCAGCTGTGGGTGGTGACGACGTTGGTGAAGAACGACCGCGCGGTCTCGAGGTTGTGGTTGTAGCGGTGCACGCCCATGTCCGCCAGGCGCTGCACCTGCTCCTCGGTGAGCATGCCCAGCGAGCAGGCGATCTGGATGTCGACCTCGTTGCGGATCGCCTCGATGCCCGCGGCGACCTGGGCCAGCAGCCGTTCGTCGGGCCCGCGCACCGCGGCCACGATGCAGAACTCGGTCGCGCCGGTCTTGGCGGTCTGCTTGGCGGCCTCGACCAGGCTCGGGATGTCCAGCCACGCGCTGCGCACCGGCGATGCGAAAAGGCCCGACTGCGAACAGAAGTGGCAGTCCTCCGGGCACCCGCCGGTCTTGAGGCTGATGATGCCCTCGACCTCGACGTCCGGACCGCACCACTTCATCCGTACCTCGTGCGCAAGCGAGAGAAGCTCGTCGAGATGGTCGTCGGACAACTGCAGCACCTGCAGCGTCTGCTCCTGGTTCAGGCCCTCGCCGCGCTCGAGCACCTGCTCGCGGGCCACTGCCAGAATGTCACTCAACTGATCGCTCCTCCGTGTCTTGAACGGTGTTCAGGTTAAGGTACTGGCGTGCAGCTCCACAAACGCGACGTGGTCGAGGCGGCGACCAGGCTTCTGGACGGCTACGGCATCGCCGACCTGACGATGCGGCGGCTGGCGCGTGAGCTCGAGGTCTCCCCCGGCGCGCTGTACTGGCACTTCGCCAACAAGCAGCAGCTGCTCGGCGCGGTCGCCGACCGCATCCTCGAGCCCGTGTCCGAACCGGCGGGAGACTGGCGCGACCGGGTCTGGCAGACCTGCGCCGCGCTGCGCGACGCGCTGCTGTCGCACACCGACGGCGCCGAACTGGTGTCGGCCAGCTTCGCCGCCGGGCAGTCCGCAGCGATGAAGGTCATCGTGTCGGGGCTGACGGAGGCGGCCGCGCAGGCCGGGGTCGACGACGCCCACGCCGAGTTGGCCGCCCGCACGATCGTGTACTACGTGCTCGGCTTCACCGTGGACGAGCAGTCCCGGCTGCAGTGGGACGCCGCGGGCGCGGCGCTCCCCGACGACCAGTCGGTGCTCGCCGCGGACGGCTCGGCCCGCTTCCGGTTCGGGGTCGGCCTGCTGCTGGGCGGCATCGGCGTCGCCGACACCGCGCTCACCTGATCGGGTGCTCGACGCGGTTGTCGCCGTCCCAGTGCCGCAACCCGACGATGCGGCCGGTTAGGTCGCGGCGCACCGATTTCACCGCCAGCGCGGCCGCCAGTTGGTCGTGCGGGACCCGGCGGGCCAGCGTCACATGCGGTGTCCAGTGCCCGGGTGCGGCGTGCGGAAGCGGACCGTTCGGCATGTGCGGCAGGCAGATCCGGTGTACGTGCGCATGCAGCGCCAGCAATTCGGCCGACGGCACCACCAGGCGGACCAGTGTGAATGTCCGGCCGCCGAACAGCATCGGCGCCCCGATCGTGCAGGCCAGCGGGAGCTGTTCTGCCACCGGCCGCAGCGCGGTGTTCACCGCGTCGTCCATCTCGTCGGCGACGGTCAGCGTCACGTGCGGCCGGTTGCTCGGCGACGTGTGGCCGGCCTGGCTGCGCACACCGGCCCGCGTCAGGTCGTCCCAGCTGGCGCGGACCGCGGCGTCGGTGTCCGCGTCGAACACCACCTCCACCGAATGCACCACGGCTACACCAGGTTTGCGATCCAGTCGGCGTCGAACGCCGCCGCGCACGTCGCCTCGAACTCGGCTGCCGACAGCGCACCGGCCCCTGCGGGCAGTACTGCGCGCACCGGCGCCAGGGTTGCCAGCGCCTCACGGTTGCCCATCTCGGCCACACCGGGCTCCCTGGGCCACGCGCCGATCACCAGTCCCGCGCATGCGACGCCCCGGGCCGCGAGTGCTTCCAGGGTCAGCGCGGTGTGGTTGAGGGTGCCGAGCCCCGCGGAGACCACCACCAGCACCGGCGCGGACAGGTCCTCGGCGAGGTCACGCACCGTCGTCCCGGCGCCGATCTCGACGAGCAGACCACCGGCACCCTCCACCAGCACCAGTTCGGCACGAGGGATGGATGCGACGAGCTCGGCACGGGTGGGCAGCGCCATCGCGGCCCGTTCGGCGGCCGCGCGCGGTGCGAGCGGTTCGGGATAGCGCCAGCCGCCCGAGAGCTTTACCACTGCGGACAGCCGGGCGACATCGGCGAGGTCGTCGTCGCGCGGGGCGCCGGTCTGCACCGGCTTGCTGACCGCGACATCGATCCCGGCCAGCCGCGCACGGCACGCCAGCGCCGCCGTCGTCACCGTCTTGCCGACGCCGGTGTCGGTGCCGGTGACGATCAGCGTGCTCACCGGCGGGCAGCGAGTACGTCGGTCAAAACCGCACGCGCCGAGGACATTTCGTCCTCGGTGAGCGATGCCCGCGCGGTCAGCCGCAACCGGGACGTCCCGGCGGGCACGGTTGGCGGCCGGAAACACCCGACCCGCAGACCGCGGTCGAGGCAGGCCGCCGCGGCGCCGAACGCCACCTCGGGCTCGCCGAGGATCACCGACACCACCGCCGACTCCGGCCTCTCGGGCACCTCGCAGATCTCTGCGAGTTCGGCGGCGTGCTCGAGCACCGCCCGCGCGCGCCACGGTTCGGCGATCAGCACCTCCAGCGCCGCCCACGCCGCGCCGACCGCGGCCGGGGCCAGGCCGGTGTCGAAGATGAACGGGCGCGCGGCGTCGATGAGATGGTCGCGCACCGCCGCCGGGCCGAGCACCACTCCGCCCTGGCTGCCGAGCGCCTTCGACAGCGTCGTCGTCATCACCACGTCGGGCGCGCCGGCCAGGCCCACCTCGTGCAGCAGGCCCCGGCCACCGGCGCCGCGCACGCCGAGGCCGTGCGCCTCGTCGACGATCAGCAGCGCACCGTGGCGGCGGCACACGTCGTGCAGCGCGCGCAGCGGCGCCATCACCCCGTCGGCGGAGAACACCGAGTCGGTCAGCACGACGGCCCGTTCCTCGCTGCGCGACGCGAGCGCCCGGTCCACCGCGGCGACGTCACGGTGCGGGGTGACGGCCACCCGCGCCCGCGACAACCGGCACGCGTCGACCAGCGAGGCATGGGTCAGCGCGTCGGACACCACCAGCGACCCGGCGCCCGACAGCGCGACGACCGCGCCGAGGTTGGCGGTGTAACCCGAGGAGAACACCAGCGCGGATTCGGCGCCGACGAACGCGGCCAGCGCCTGCTCGAAGCCCTCGTGCAGTTCGGTGTTCCCGGTGACCAGCCGAGATCCGGTCGAGCCGGTACCCCAGGTCCGCAGCGCCGACACACCGCCCTCGATCACCGCGGGATGCTGCGACAGGCCGAGGTAGTCGTTGGAGGCGAGGTCGAGTTCGGCGCCGACGGGCGGGCGCGTCCGCAGTGACCGGCGCAGGCCGTCGGCACGCCGCTGCCGCTCGACATCGTCGAGCCAGGCCAGCGGGGAAAGACCTGCGCGGATCATGGCGCCTCCGTAACTTGAACGGTGTTCAGGTTATCAGTGCGCGGGCGACGCCGACCATGCCCGCACCGATCGCGGCGATCTCCTCGGGTGTGCAGATGTAGGGCGGCATCGCGTAGACCAGGTTGCGGAACGGCCGCAGCCACAGACCCTGTTCCAGCGCCGCGGGGGTGGCCACCCGCAGGTCGACCGGATGCTCCATCTCGATCACCCCGATCGCCCCGAGCGCCCGCACGTCGGCGACCCCGGGAAGGTCCGCGGCGGGGGCCAGACCCTCGCGCAACCCGGCCTCGATACCCCGCACCGACGAGCGCCAGTCCGAGCCGAGCAGCACCTCGACCGAGGCCACCCCGACCGCACACGCCAGCGCATTGGCCATGAACGTCGGCCCGTGCATCAGCGCGCCGGGCTCGCGGGTGCTGATCGTCTCGGCGATCTCGCCCGTGCACAGCGTGGCGGCCAGCGTGATGTAGCCGCCGGTCAGCGCCTTGCCCACGCACATGATGTCCGGGCACACGCCGACGTGGTCGGCCGCGAACAACTCACCGGTGCGGCCGAACCCGGTGGCGATCTCGTCGAAGATCAACAGCACCTCGTGCCGGGAGCAGATCTCGCGCAGGTCACTCAGATAGCGGGGGTCGTGGAACCGCATCCCGCCCGCACCCTGCACGACAGGCTCGACGATCACCGCGGCCAGTTCGTCGGCGCGGGAAGCCAGTTGCCGCTCGAAATCCGCGACGTAGGAAGAGCTGTAGTCACCGGGCACCGCGGGCGCGAACTCCTGGGCGACCAGCACGTCGGTCCACAACCCGTGCATGCCGCCCTCGGGGTCGCACACGCTCATCGGGGTGAACGTATCGCCGTGATAGCCGCCGCGCCACGTCATCAGCCGGTGCTTGCCGCCGCGGCCCAGGCTGCGCCAGTACTGCAGCGCCATCTTGACCGCCACCTCCACCGACACCGACCCGGAGTCGCTGAAGAACACCGTCTCCAGGCCGTCGGGGGTGATCTCGACCAGCAACTGCGCCAACCGGGCCGCCGGTTCGTGGGTCAGCCCGCCGAACATGACGTGGTTCATCGTGGCCAGCTGCGAGGTGATCGCCGCGTCCAGCACCGGGTGCCCGTGCCCGTGGATCGCCGTCCACCACGACGCCATCGCGTCGAGAACTTCCAGCTCCCGACCGTCGTGGTGCAGGGTCAGCCAGGCCCCGCGGGCACCGGTGGCGACGACGGGTGCGAGGGCCTCGGCACCGATCGTGCTGTACGGATGCCAGACGTGGGCGGCATCGACCGCGCTGATCTCGGCAGGCGTCATGGCTGGCACCTTCGGTAGATTATCGGTCGACCATGATGACCCTCGCCCCTCCCCGGCCGGCGCCCGTCACCGATCGGGGCTCACCGTCGCGCGCCGCGAAAGCCCCTGGCGGCACCCGCGGAACGGCGTCCTACCGGCACGATCTCGACGGACTGCGCGGCATCGCGATCGCCCTGGTCGCGGTGTTCCACGTCTGGTTCGGCCGGGTCTCCGGCGGGGTCGACGTGTTCCTGGCGCTTTCGGGCTTCTTCTTCGGCGGCCGGCTGCTGCGCACCGCGATGACGCCCGGCGCGTCGCTGTGGCCGGTGCCCGAGGTGACCCGGCTGATCCGCCGGCTGCTGCCCGCCCTGGTGGTGGTGCTCGCCGCGGGCGCGGTGCTGACCATCCTGATCCAACCCGAGACCCGGTGGGAGACCTACGCCGATCAAAGCCTGGCCAGCCTCGGCTACTACCAGAACTGGGAGCTGGCGAACTCCGCGTCGAACTACCTGCGCGCCGGCGAGGCGGTCAGCCCGCTGCAGCACATCTGGTCGATGTCGGTGCAGGGCCAGTTCTACATCGCGTTCCTGGCGTTGATCTTCGGCACCGCCGTGCTGTTCCGGCGGGTGTTCGGCCGACACATGCGGCTGGCCTTCGTGCTGCTGCTCAGCGCGCTGACCATCGCGTCGTTCGTGTACGCGATCATCGCGCACGACGCCGATCAGGCCACCGCCTACTACAACAGCTTCGCCCGCGCCTGGGAGTTGCTGCTCGGGGCGCTCGTCGGCGCGTTCGTCTCCCACCTGCGGATGCCGATGTGGCTGCGCACCTCGCTGGCGGTCGTCTCGCTGGCGGCGATCCTGGCGTGCGGCGCGCTGATCGACGGCGTCAAGGAATTCCCGGGTCCCCGGGCGCTGGTGCCGGTCGGGGCGACGGTGCTGTTCATCCTGTCGGCGGCCAACCGGGTGGCCGACCCGCACACTACGGGCCGGATGCCGCTGCCCAACCGGTTGCTGGCCACCGCGCCGTTCGTGTCGCTGGGCTCGATGGCGTACTCGCTGTACCTGTGGCACTGGCCGCTGCTGATCTTCTGGTTGTCCTACACCGGCAGCACCCGCGCCAGCTTCCTCGACGGGGCCGTCGTGCTGCTGGTCTCCGGTGCACTGGCGTGGCTGACCACCCGCTACATCGAGAATCCGCTGCGGTACCGGTCATCGGCGGCGCCGACGGCCCCGGTGCCGGTGCGCAGGCGGCGGCGCAGGCCGACGATCGTGCTCGGCTCGGTGGTGGCGCTGCTCGGGGTGGCGCTGACCGCGACGTCGTTCACGTGGCGCGAGCACGTCGTGGTGCAGCGCGCCAACGGCGAGGAACTCGCGGGGCTGTCCACCGACGACTACCCGGGCGCCGCGGCTCTGCTGAGCAAGGCCAAGGTGCCCAAGCTGCCGATGCGCCCGACGGTGCTGGAGGCCAAGAACGACCTGCCGCAGACCACCGAGGACGGCTGCATCAGCGACTTCGACAACGTCGACGTGATCACCTGCACCTACGGCGACCCCGACGCCAAGCGCACCATCGCGCTGGCCGGCGGCTCACACGCCGAACACTGGATCACCGCGCTCGATCTGCTCGGCAAGCAGCACCGGTTCAAGGTGACCACCTATCTGAAGATGGGCTGCCCGCTGACCACCGAAGAGGTGCCGCTGGTGATGGGCGACAACCGCCCGTACCCGAAGTGCCACGAGTGGAACCAGCGGGTGATGTCCGAGATCATCGACGACCGGCCGGACTACGTGTTCACCACGTCCACGCGGCCGTGGAACATCCGGGCCGGCGACGTGATGCCGTCCACCTATGTCGGGATCTGGCGGGAGTTGTCCGACAACGACATTCCGATCCTGGCCATGCGCGACACCCCGTGGTTGGTGCGTAACGGGGAGCCGTTCTTCGCCGCCGACTGCCTGGCCGACGGCGGCGACGCGATCTCGTGCGGAACCCGCCGATCCGACGTACTGTCAGAACACAACCCCACACTCGACATCGTCAAGCAGTTCCCGTTGCTCAAGCCGCTCGACATGAGTGATGCGGTGTGTCGCAAGGACATCTGCCGCGCAGTGGAGGGAAACGTGCTGCTGTATCACGACGCTCACCACATCTCCAAGACCTACATGCGCACGATGGCGCCCGAACTGGGTCGCCAGATCGCCGACGCCACCGGTTGGTGGGTTGACTGATGACATCGGACGAGCCGGCCTCGGTACCCACCGTGTGGCCGGGAACCGCCTATCCCCTCGGCGCCACCTATGACGGGGCGGGCACCAACTTCTCGCTGTTCTCCGAAGTCGCCGAGCGCGTCGAACTCTGCCTGATCGGCAAGGACGGCCGCGAGGAGCGGATCGACCTCGACGAGGTGGACGGCTACGTCTGGCACTGCTACCTGCCGACGGTGACCCCCGGGCAGCGTTACGGCTTCCGGGTGCACGGCCCGTGGGACCCGTCGTCCGGGCACCGCTGCGATCCGAGCAAGCTGCTGCTCGACCCGTACGGCAAGTCGTTCCACGGCGACTTCAACTTCAGCCAGGCGCTGTTCTCCTACGACCTCGACGCCGAGGACCTCGCGTCCGGCGGCACCCCGCCGCGTGTCGACTCGCTGGGCCACACCATGACCAGCGTGGTGATCAACCCGTTCTTCCAGTGGGCGTCGGACCGGGCGCCGCGCACCCCGTACCACGAGACGGTGATCTACGAGGCGCACGTCAAGGGCATGACCCAGACCCACCCCGGCATCCCCGAAGAACTGCGCGGCACCTACGCCGGGCTCGGTCACCCGGCGATCATCGACCACCTGAGGTCGCTCAATGTCACGGCCATCGAGCTGATGCCGGTACACCAGTTCCTGCACGACCACCGGCTCGTCGACCTTGGGCTGCGAAACTACTGGGGCTACAACACTTTCGGCTTCTTCGCACCGCACTACGAGTACGCGGCCAACAAGCACGCCGGCGGCGCGGTGGCCGAGTTCAAGACGATGGTGCGGTCGTTTCACGAGGCCGGCATCGAGGTCATCCTCGACGTGGTCTACAACCACACCGCCGAGGGCAACCACCTGGGCCCGACGCTGAACTTCCGCGGTATCGACAACGCCGCCTACTACCGACTGCTCGACGGGGACCTGCGGCTCTACAAGGACTTCACCGGCACCGGCAACAGCCTCAACGCCCGGCACCCGCACACCCTGCAGCTGATCATGGACTCGCTGCGCTACTGGGTGCTCGACATGCACGTCGACGGGTTCCGCTTCGACCTGGCCGCGACGCTGGCCCGCGAGTTCTACGACGTGGACCGGCTGAGCGCGTTTTTCGACCTGGTGCAACAGGATCCGGTGGTCAGCCAGGTCAAGTTGATCGCCGAACCGTGGGACGTCGGCGAAGGCGGCTACCAGGTCGGCAACTTCCCAGGTTTGTGGACCGAATGGAACGGGAAGTACCGCGACACTGTGCGTGATTACTGGCGGGGCGAACCCGCAACCCTCGGCGAGTTCGCCTCGCGGCTGACCGGTTCCTCTGATCTCTACGAGGCCACCGGCCGGCGCCCCAGCGCGTCCATCAACTTCGTCACGTGCCACGACGGCTTCACGCTGAACGACCTGGTGTCGTACAACGAGAAACACAACGAAGCAAACGGCGAGGACAATCGCGACGGCGAGAGCCACAACCGGTCGTGGAACTGCGGTGTCGAAGGTCCGACCGACGATCCGGAGATCAACGCGCTGCGGGCCAAGCAGATGCGCAACATCATGGGCACGCTGATGGTGTCGCAGGGCACCCCGATGATCTCGCACGGCGACGAGATCGGGCGCACGCAGGACGGCAACAACAACGTCTACTGCCAGGACAACGAGACGGCGTGGATGGACTGGTCGCTGTGCGAGACCAACGCCGATCTGCTGGAGTTCACCCGCACGGTCACCCGGTTGCGCACCGAGCACCCGGTCTTCCGTCGCCGACGCTTCTTCGAGGGCAAGCCGATCCGCAGCGGTGACCAGGTCCGCGACATCGCCTGGCTGACGCCGGCCGGTGAGGAGATGACGCTCGAGGACTGGGGCACCGGGCTCGGCAAGTGCGTGGCGGTGTTCCTCAACGGCGACGCCATCTCGGCGCCCAACGAGCGCGGCGAGCGGGTCGTCGACGACTCGTTCCTGTTGTGCTTCAACGCCCACGACCATCCGCAGGACTTCGTCGCCCCGTCCGAAAGCTACGCCGCGGAGTGGACCGCGGCGCTGGACACCTCCGACGGCAGGGGTGAAACAGATCTGACCGCCACCGCGGGCGAGAAGATCACGCTGCCGCCCCGGTCGCTGCTCGTTCTGCGCAAGACGGCCTGAGCCATGGCTCCCCTGTCGACCTACCGCCTTCAGATGCGCGGTGACGCCTTCACTTTCGCCGACGCGCAGGACCTGCTGGATTACTATGCCGCGCTAGGCGTCTCGCATCTGTACCTGTCGCCGATCCTGACCGCCGCCGAGGGTTCCACCCACGGCTACGACGTCACCGACCCGACCGAGATCTCGCCCGAACTGGGTGGCCGCGACGGGTTCGAACAACTGTCGCGCGCGGCCCGCGCCAAGGGTCTCGGCCTGATCGTGGACATCGTGCCCAACCACGTCGGGGTGGAGAAGCCCCGGGAAAACCCGTGGTGGTGGGATGTGCTCAAGCACGGGCGGGGTTCGTCGTACGCGTCCTACTTCGACATCGACTGGGATCTCGACGGCGGGCGTGTCGTGCTGCCCGTGCTCGGATCCGACAGCGACGCTGACGATCTCGTGGTCGACGACAGCGGCGCCGAACCGGTGCTGCGGCTCGGTGACCTGGTGTACCCGATCGCACCCGGCACCGCGGACGGCACCGGTCCGCAGGTGCACGACCGACAGCACTACCACCTGATCGGTTGGCGCAACGGTATCTGCGGCTACCGCCGGTTCTTCTCGATCACCTCGCTGGCCGGCCTGCGCCAGGAGGACCGCGCGGTGTTCGACGCCACGCACGTCGAGGTCAAGCGGTGGTTCACCGAGGGGCTCGTCGACGGCGTGCGCATCGACCACCCGGACGGATTGTCCGACCCCGCCGGATATCTCGGCTGGTTGCGGGAGATCACCGGACCCGACGCCTGGATCGTGATCGAGAAGATCCTGGCCGCCGACGAACCGCTGGACCTCGACCTGCCGGTCGAGGGCACCACCGGGTACGACGCGATGCGCGAGATCGGCGGCGTGTTCATCGATCCCACCGGCGAGCGCGCGCTGACCGAACTGTTCGAATCGACGGGGGTCAGCTATCGCGCGGTCGGCGAGTCCGCGCAAACGCTCAAGGCGCAGGCCATGACCGAGACGCTGGGCAGCGAGCTGGCCCGGCTGCGGCGCACCGTTGTCGCCGCCGCCGGCACCGATCACGACGACCTGCCCCCCGCGATCGCCGCCCTGCTCAGCCGCGTCGGGGTCTACCGGTCCGACTACCCCTCGTTATCCGGGGTGCTGCCCGCCGCGATCGCCGAAACCGCCTCGCAGGAACCTGATCTGGCACCCGCGCTGGCCGTTCTGAGCTCGGCGTTGGCGCGCGGGCCGGAGACCGGGGTGCGGCTGCAGCAGCTGTGCGGCGCGTCGACAGCCAAGTCGATGGAGGACTGCCTGTTCTACCGCGACGCCCGGCTGGTGTCGCTCAACGAGGTCGGCTCCGAACCGCATCACTTCGGGGTGTCGGTCGCCGAACTGCACCACCGGGCCGCGGTGCGCGCGCAGCTGTGGCCGCACGCCATGGTGTCGTTGTCGACGCACGACACCAAGCGAGGTGAGGATGTGCGCGCCCGCATCGGTGTGCTCTCGCAGGTGCCCTCGCTGTGGGCGGAGCTGATCGGCAAGTGGACGCCGGCGGCGCCCCCGCCGGACGCCGGAACCGGGCTGTTCCTGTGGCAGAACATCTTCGGGGTCTGGCCGGTCGACGGTGAGATCAGCGACGACCTGCGCGGGCGGCTGCACGCCTACGCGGAGAAGGCCATCCGCGAGGCCGGCACCCACACGTCGTGGAACGATCCGGACACCGCCTTCGAAACCGGCGTGCACGAGTGGGTCGACGCCGTGCTCGACGGTCCGGTGGCGGCGGAGATGACCTCGTTGGTCGCGCGCCTGGACCTGCACGCCCGCAGCGACGCGCTGGGCCAGAAGCTGATGGCGTTGACCGCGCCCGGTGTCCCGGACGTCTACCAGGGCACCGAACTGTGGGAGGACAGCCTCGTCGACCCGGACAACCGCAGACCCGTCGACTACTCCGCCCGCCGCGACGCGTTGGCCGCGCGCCGGCATCCCAAACTGCGGGTGGTGTCCGCGGCGCTGGCGCTGCGGCGGGACCGTCCCGCGGTGTTCGCCGACGGCGGCTACCTGCCGGTGCTGGCCGACGGCCAGGCCGCCGATCATGTGGTGGCGTTCCTGCGCGGCGGCGAGGTGCTGACCGCGGTGACCCGCCACTCGGTGCGGCTGTCCGAAACCGGTTGGGGCGACACGTCGATCACGCTTCCCGCGGGCGCGTGGACGGACCGCATCTCCGGTCGCGCCCACCGCGGCACCGTGCCGGTGGCCGAACTGTTCACCGAACTTCCCGTCACACTGCTGGAGCGCGCCGATGACTGAGTTCGCGGTGTGGGCGCCGCGCCCCGAGCTGGTCCGGCTCGACGTCGAGGGCACACTGCACGACATGGTCCGCTCCGATGACGGGTGGTGGCGCGCTGAGGTCGACGCGGCGGCCGACGCGCGGTACGGCTTCGTCCTCGACCAGCTCGATGTCGAGCACCCCAAGGTGCTGCCCGACCCCCGCTCACCCCGCCAGCCCGACGGCGTGCACGACAGATCGCAGCTGTGGCAACCGGACCCGTCGGCATGGAGCGACGGCGACTGGGCCGGCCGCTCGATCGAAGGTGCGGTGATCTACGAGCTGCACGTCGGCACGTTCACCCCCGAGGGCACGTTCGACGCGGTGATCGAGAAGTTGGACTACCTGGTCGATCTCGGCATCGACTTCGTCGAGCTGATGCCGGTCAATGCGTTCGGCGGAACACACGGCTGGGGGTACGACGGGGTGCTGTGGTACGCCGTGCACGAACCGTACGGCGGGCCGGACGCACTGATCCGGCTGATCGACGCCTGTCACCGACGCGGTCTCGGCGTGCTGATCGACGCGGTGTTCAACCACCTCGGCCCGTCGGGCAACTATCTGCCGAAGTTCGGTCCGTACCTGTCCTCGGGCAGCAACCCGTGGGGCGAGTCGATCAACATCGCCGACGCCGACGCCGACGAGGTGCGCCGCTACATCCTCGACTGTGCGCTGCGCTGGATGCGCGACTTCCACGCCGACGGGCTGCGGCTGGATGCGGTGCACGCGCTGGTCGACACCACAGCGATCCACATCCTCGAGGAGTTGTCCGCCGAAACCGACGCGCTGGCAACCGAAGTCGGCCGGCCGCTGTCGCTGATCGCCGAGAGTGACCTCAACGACCCGCGGCTGATCACTCCGCGGGACCGGGGCGGGCTGGGAATGACCGCGCAGTGGGACGACGACATCCACCACGCCATCCACTCCGCGGTCTCCGGCGAGACACAGGGCTACTACGGCGATTTCGGCACGCTGGAGGCGCTGGCCGCGACGCTCACCCACGGGTACTTCCACGCGGGCACGTACTCGTCGTTCCGGCACCGCAGGCACGGGCGTCCACTGGACACCTCCACCATCCCCGCGACCCGGCTGCTGGCGTACACGTTGACCCACGACCAGGTGGGCAACCGCGCCGTCGGCGACCGCCCGTCGCAGAACCTGACATTCGGCCAGCTCGCGGTCAAGGCCGCGCTGGCGATCCTCTCCCCCTACACGGCAATGCTTTTCATGGGTGAGGAGTGGGGTTCGTCGTCGCCGTTCCAGTTCTTCAGCTCGCATCCGGAGCCCGAACTGGCACGGGCCACCGCCGAAGGACGCAAACGGGAGTTCGCCGAACACGGCTGGGACGCCGACGACATCCCGGATCCACAGGATCCCGAGACGTTCCTGCGCTCGAAGCTCAAGTGGGACGAGATCGACGAGGGTGAGCACGGCGGGCTGCGCAGGGTCTACCGCGAGCTGATCAGGTTGCGGCACAGCGAGTCCGACCTGTCCGACCCGTGGCTGGACAACCTGAAGGTCGACTACGACGAGAATGCCCGTTGGTTCGCGATGCACCGCGGGGCGTTCACGATCGCGTGCAACCTCGGCCCGGAACCGGTCGAGGTGCCGGTCACCGGCGCCGTGGTGCTGGCCTGGGGCGAGCCCGTCGTGTCCGCCGAATCGACTCGGCTCGAGGGGCATTCGTTCGCCGTTGTCAAGTCGTCATCCACAACCGGACGCCCTGTGGATAACTGATTACCGCTTCGGGCGCCGTGCGGGTGATGCTCGGTGTCATGACGCATCCGTACCTGCCGCCGCCGATCGAGACCGCGACCGACCCGATCCACTCCACCGCCGACATGGGCCAGCGCTGGCGCGCACTCATGGGTGAACTGGGATTCGGTCAACGCCTGCTGTGGGTCGGGTTCGTCGGCCCCGACCGCCGAATGATCAAAGCGCTCAGCCAGGTCGAGCTGCGGGCGACCGCGAACGCCGATCTCGCCGACGAGGTGATGACCGGAGTCCGCGACGTCCTGGCCGACTTCCCGGACGGCACCTCGGTGGCGCTGCTGCTCACCCGGCCCGGGGTCGGGCCGGTGTCGGGCCTGGACCGGCAATGGGCGGCGCTGCTGATCGAGGCCGCGCGGCGCCACCGGGTCGACATCGAGCCGATCTTCCGGGCCCACGACGAGTCGCTGGATCTGTTAGAGCAGGTACCGGTAGGCCGGTGAGTCCGGTTCGAGCGCCTCGACGTGGATGTCGGAGGCGCGCATCCGCTGCAGCAGACCGTCGAAATCGGCGGCCGACCCTAGTTCGATGCCGACCAGCGCCTCACCGGTCTCGCGGTTGTTGCGCTTGACGTATTCGAACAGCGTGATGTCGTCGTTCGGGCCGAGCACCTGATCGAGGAACCGGCGCAGCGCCCCGGGTTCCTGCGGGAAGTCGACGAGGAAATAGTGCTTGAGCCCGAGGTGCACCAACGACCGCTCGAGCACCTCGCCGTAGCGCGACACGTCGTTGTTGCCGCCGGAGATCACGCACACCACGGTCGAGCCGGGTTCGATCTCGGCCTCCACCAGGCCCGCGACCGACAGCGCACCCGCCGGTTCGGCGATGATGCCTTCGTTCTGGTACAGGTCGAGCATCGCGGTACACACGGCGCCCTCGTCGACGGTGGTCAGCGACACCATGTCGCCGGCGGCGGCCAGCGCCCGGTACGGCAGCGCGCCCGCGCGGTTCACCGCGGCGCCGTCGACGAACTGGTCGACCTCGTCGAGCACCACCGGCTCGCCGGCTGCCAGCGCCGCCATCATCGACGCGGCTCCGGCCGGCTCGACGCCGAGCACCGAGGTGTTGGTGGTCTTCTCCGCCAGGTAGGCGGTGATGCCCGCGACGCAGCCGCCGCCACCGACCGGGACGATCACCACATCGGGTTCACCGTCGAGCTGGTCGAGGATCTCGGCGGCGATCGTGCCCTGCCCGGCCATCGTGCGCAGATCGTCGTACGGCGGCACCAGCGTGGCGCCGGTGCGGGCGACGTCGTCGAGCGCGGCGGCCGCCGCATCGTCGTAGGTGCGCCCCACGACGATCAACTCGATGAACTCGCCGCCGTGATAGCGGATGCGGTCACGCTTCTGCTTGGGCGTCTTGCCCGGCACGTAGACACGGCCGCGCACACCCATCGACCGGCAGGCCATCGCGAAGCCCTGCGCGTGGTTGCCTGCCGACGAGCAGACCACCCCGGCGGCGAGCTCGTCGGCGGACAACTGCATCAGCAGGTTGTGGGCGCCGCGCAGCTTGTAGGACCGGACCGGCTGCAGGTCCTCGCGCTTGAGGTACACCGTGGCACCGGTGACGGCGGAGAGCCGGTCGCTGAGCTGCAGCGGGGTGCGCAGCACCACGCCGGAAATTCGCTGAGCGGCCTCGTCGACATCGGCCGCGGTCAGCGGCGACGTGCTCCGGGTCTGGCTCAGTTCAGCGGACACCGGTCAATAGTGCCACCAACCTGGCCGTACCTCTGAATCGGACCGTCAGCCGACCGGAGTGAGCACGAACACCGGAATCTGGCGGTCGGTCTTGGTCTGGTACTCGGCGTAGTCCGGCCACGCCGCGACCGCGCGCTCCCACCACACCGCCTTCTCGTCGCCGGAGACCTCGCGCGCGTCGTACTCCTTGGTCACCGGCCCGTCCTGCAGTTCCACCCGCGGATGGGCCTTGACGTTGTAGTACCAGACCGGGTTCTTCGGGGCGCCGCCCAACGAGGCCACCACCGCGTACTCACCGTCGTGCTCCACGCGCATCAGCGGCGTCTTGCGGATTTTGCCGGTCTTGGCGCCGACGGTGGTCAGCAGGATCAGCGGCTTGCCCTTGAGTTCGATGCCGGCCGTGCTGCCGGTCTCCTCGATCTTGTCGGCGTGCTCGCGCACCCAGTCCCACGGGCTCGGCTCATACTCTCCGGAGAGTGGCATGTGACCAGACTAAACCGCCCGTCATGCGACAGACCTCACGCGGTGTTTCGGCTGGCCGAAACTTGAGTTACGAGCTATCGTTGGAGCCATGACCACCGCCGACTTCCGCACCACGGCCGCCCGCGTGGCCTGTGATGTCAACGTCGCCGGGGTGCCGTGGCCGGCCTACAAGGTGATCGCGCTCGTGCTGGGCGCGGTGGTGGCGCTGGTGGTCGGTGTGGCGACGACGACGGCCGCGACCGCGGTGCTCGCCGGGGCCGGTGTCGGCACCGTCACGTGGGTGGTCTTCAGCGCGTTCTGCGCCGCCACCCGATAGGGCTCAACGCTTCAGCCGTGCCACCTGATGGAGGTTGAACTCCCATCGCTGCTCGACGCGGAACCCGTGGCTACGAACGATGTTCGAGACTTCCCCCACCGTTGCGGCATCCCGATGCGTGATCATCCAGACGCGGGGGCAGGTTGTCACTCTCGGCGCCCAGGCCGACGCCGGCAACCGCGACTCCGACCACGTCCTGAGTTCGGCGCCGTCCTTGTCCTGCCCGATGTCCCTTAGTTGCGGGTACGCATCCGGGCGTGCCGACTTGAGTTGCTTGGTTTCTTCGACGGAGTCATCGATGACCAGGCAATCGCCCGGTGACGATGCGGTCTCCACCAGGTCCGCGACCTGGCTGTAATCCATCCCGAATTTGGCGTACGCGCTTCGCTGCGCGAGGTAGTTCGGCACCGAGGCGACGACGAGTATCGCGATGATCGCCGCTATCCGTCTGGCGTGCACCCCCGCCACGGCCGCGGCGAGTCCGATCAGCAACCCGACCGCCGGCGTGGTGAACGACAGGTAGCGGGGCACATACACCGGCGTCTGCACCAAGGAGTAGATCACCATCGCCGTTGTCGGGCCGACGATCCAGGCTGCACTCACCGCCACCAGCACCCTCGGTCGCGAACCCGCGACGAACTGGGCGTTTCGTCGGTTACGCACAGCGACCACACCGAGGATCACCACGACCAGCAGCACCGGCGCCACCAACGCCCAGGACCGTACGGTCGCGTCGATCATCTCCGGCGTGAGCTGTGTCTGGTCCGGGTCCTGCGCCTGGTGCCTGCTGGAGTACACGGCGGGGAAGTACTGATCACCGAGGGCTTGGCCGATAGTCGCCGGGCCGATCGGCCAAATCCAGTTGAAAGCGGTCAGCTGTGAGCGCACGAGCAGCAGGAACGGGGCCGCCAGGGCCACGCCCAACATCGCGGCGAATCCGGCGGCTGCCTTCGCTCGCTTCGAGTTCGCCGTTGCGGCGACCACTGCAACGTGGGCGCAGACCATCAGGAGCAGGAACAGGTTGGCAACCGTCGCGGCCGCCAGGCTGGCACTGTAGGCCAACCACAGCCACGGCTGGTTCCTGCGTGTCGCGATGACGCAGAGCACCGTCAGCCACACCGCAATCGCCATCGTCAGCGCGTAGGAGCGTGCCTCGACCGCGGCCCAGGTGGTACGGGGCAGCACCGCGAACGCGACGCCGGCAGCAACAGCGACGTACCGCGACGACAGCAGACGACCGAGCACGACCACGCCGGCCGCGGCGACACCGATCAGCACAGCGCTCGGCACACGCGCCCAGAACTCTGTCACAGGGACCATCGCGAACCAGGCGTGCATCAGGAAGTAGTACAAGCCGTGCGCAGCGTCGACAGAGGAGAGCATTTCCCACATCTGCGAAGGCGCGCGCGTCGCCACCGAGATGGTGGCCGCTTCGTCTTTCCAGAACGATGGCTGATGCGCGCCGGCCAGACCGACCAGAAATGCACCCAGTCCTACGAGCGCGGCGTCAGATGCAGCAGCGCGCCGCTCCCTGGCCGCATTTGTCACGCGATCGAATACAACGGCGGAATTCATCCGCTTCCCCCCAAGGCACCGTCACTATCACCCCCCCGGGTGACCGTGCCCCACCGTAACGCGCCGGCGGCTCAGCGCTCGATCAGCCCCCGCAGCGTCGCCAGATCGTCGGCGACCGCCGCGGCGTCGGCGTCGAAGTCCGCGTCCGACATCCCCGCCCTGCGCCGCACCGAGAACACCACCTCGCATGCGGCGTCCGCGGTGTCGCCCGGCTGCACCCGCATCGGGTTGTACACCTTCTCGCCCGACGGCAACTGCACGACGTGGTCGAGTACGCCGAATTCGTTTTCCGGCGTGGGCTCGACGCGCACCTGCCCCATCGGCGAGTCGGCCACCCACCCGTCGGCCGTCTGGCGCAGCCCGCCCTCGGCGAGCCCGGCCGCCCAGGACGGCCACGTTCGCAGGTCGGCAGCGAACCGGTAGACGGTGTCCGGGTCCGCGTTGATCCACACGCTGACGTGTCGTGATTCCATTGCGCCATCCTGGCGCACCGCACTGACATCCAGGCTCTCGGCTGAGCAGATCGTGCGACGATGACCCGGTGACGCGCATCGCGCATGTGCTCGCGCTGCTGGGAGTCAACCTGGTTCCGGCCGCGGGCTGGTTCGTCGGGCACTGGTCGGCGGGCACCACGCTGCTGGTCTACTGGGCCGAAAACGTCATCGCCTGCCTGTTCGTCGCGGTCCGGATCCTGGTCCATCAGCGAATGAACCCGCGCCGCGGGCACTTTCGCTATCTGGCACCGAGCACCGACCGCCGCACCTCGCGCGGGCAGGGTTCGTTCGTCAAAGGGTTCCTGCTCGTCGCACTGGCGTTCTCCGCGGGCCACGCGGTTTTCCTCGCGGTCATCCTCGGCACGCTCAGCCACAACGGTGAGGCCATCGCCCGCGTCCAGTGGCACAGCGTCGCGCTCGGATGCACCTGGGTCCTGGCGTTTCTGGCCACCGACCTGGTCGTCGACCTGATGGCGCTGCGCCGGTGGCCGTTCTGGCGGATCGAGCAGGTCGCCAACCGTGGACTGGGCCGGGTGATCGTGGTGCACCTGACGCTGATCTTCGGCCTGCTGGGTGTTGCGATCACCGGTGCCCCGTCGACGCTGTTCGGGGTTTTCGTGGCCCTCAAGACGCTGTACGCCGTGGGATCGGCGCTGCCGCAGTACGACCCGGCCACCGCGCCGCGCTGGCTCAGCGCCGCGATGAACCGGCTGCCCAATGCGCACCCGGGGCGGCGCTTCGAGGACTTCTGGGCCGAGGACCGGGCCAAGGAGGCCGAGCGACGCCGACGGAACGAGGAGCCGGTCAGCCGCCCAGGCAGCCCGGACCCAGCAGTGCCTTGAGGTCACCCATCAACGCCGACGACGGGGTCACCCGCAGCGCGGCGTCGAGTTCGAGCGTGGTGATCCGCTCACCGCTGATCAGCCGCAGATGCACCTGCGAGGTGCCCGGGTGCCGCGCCAGCACCTGCTTGAGCGCGGTCACCTTGTCGACGGTGCACTGCCGCGTCGGCAGGCTCACCGCCAGCGGCCGGTCCAGCTGTGCACTCGAGAAGTCCGGCACCACAAGGTCGTTGGCGATCAACGAGATCCGGTCATCGCGGATGGCCACCTTGGCGCCGACCAGCACGACGGCGTCGTCGGCGATCTCGGCGCCGAACGTCGAGTAGGTCTGCGGGAAGAACAACACCTCGATGCCGCCGGTGAGATCCTCCAGTTGCGCTGAGGCCCACGGCAACCCGTTCTTGTTGACCCGCCGGTTCACCGACGCCAGGATCCCGCCGACCCGCACCTGCGTGTCGTTGGGCACATCGCCGTCGAGGATCGCCGGGATCGCGGTGTCGACCTGAGCGGCCAGCAGGTGGGCGATGCCGTTGAGCGGGTGCCCGGACACGTAGAGGCCGAGCATCTCGCGTTCCAGCGCCAGCTTGTGCTTGTCCTCCCACTCCTCGTCGGGCACCTTGATCGTGAACACCGCGTCGGTCGCGGTATCGGCGCCGCCGAACAGGTCGAACTGGCCCATCGCCTCGGCCTTCTTGGTGCCCAGCACCGAGTCGACGGCGTCGGTGTGGATCAGGAACAGGCCCTTGCGCGGATGCCCGAGCGAGTCGAATGCCCCGGCCTTGATCAGCGACTCGGTGACCTTCTTGTTGCAGGCGCTGATGTCGATCTTGTTGAGGTAGTCGGAGAAGTCGATGTACTTCCCCTTCTCGGTGCGCGTGTTGATAAGCGACGCAACCACATTGGCGCCGACGTTGCGGACCGCGCCCAACCCGTAGCGGATGTCCTCGCCGACCGAGGCGAAGTTCAGCGCCGACTCGTTGACGTCGGGCGGCAGCACCGTGATGCCCAGCCGGCGGCAGTCGGCCAGATAGACCGCGGCCTTGTCCTTGTCGTCGCCGACGGAGGTGAGCAGCCCGGCCATGTACTCGGCCGGATAGTTGGCCTTCAGGTAGGCGGTCCAGTACGACACCAACCCGTAGCCGGCGGCGTGTGACTTGTTGAACGCGTAGTCGGCGAACGGCAGCACCGTGTCCCACAGCGCCTTGATCGCCGCGGCCGAGAAGCCGTTGGCCTTCATGCCCTCGGAGAAGCCCTCGAACTCCTTCTCCAGCACCTCGCGCTTCTTCTTGCCCATCGCCTTGCGCAGAATGTCGGCTCGGGCCAGCGAGTAGCTGGCGACCTTCTGGGCGATGCGCATGATCTGCTCTTGGTAGACGATCAGGCCGTAGGTCTCGGCGAGGATCTCGCGCAGCGGCTCTTCGAGTTCCGGGTGGATCGGTTTGATCGCCTGGCGGCCGTTCTTGCGGTCGGCGTAGTCGTTGTGGGCGTTCATGCCCATCGGGCCGGGGCGGTACAGCGCGATCACCGCGACGACGTCCTCGAACCCGGTGGGCTGCATGCGCCGCAGCAGGTCGCGCATCGGCCCGCCGTCGAGCTGGAACACGCCGAGCGTGTCACCGCGGCCGAGCAGCTCGTAGGTGGGCTGGTCGTCGAGGGGTACGGACTCGAGGTCCAGTTCGATGCCGCGGTTGGCTTTGATGTTCTCCAGCGCGTCGCCGATGATCGTCAGGTTGCGCAGCCCCAGGAAGTCCATCTTCAGCAGGCCGATGGCCTCGCACGACGGATAGTCCCAGCCGGTGATGATCGCGCCGTCCTGCGGCCGCTTCCACAGCGGGATCGCGTCGATCAGCGGCTCGGAGCTCATGATCACCGCGCAGGCGTGCACACCGGCGTTGCGGACCAGGCCCTCGAGGCCGCGCGCGGTCTCGTAGATGGTGCGCACGTCGGGGTCGGTGTCGATCAGCCCGCGGACCTCGGCGGCCTCCTTGTACCGCTCGTGGTTGGGGTCGGTGATGCCCGACAGCGGGATGTCCTTGGCCATGATCGGCGGCGGCAGCGCCTTGGTGATCCGGTCGGCGATCGCGAACCCCGGCTGCCCGTAATGCACCCGGGCCGAGTCCTTCAGCGCCGCCTTGGTTTTGATGGTGCCGAATGTGATGACCTGGGCGACCCGGTCGCTGCCCCACTTGTTGGCCGCGTACCGCAGCATCTCGCCGCGGCGCCGGTCGTCGAAGTCGATGTCGATGTCGGGCATCGACACCCGCTCGGGGTTGAGGAACCGCTCGAACAGCAGACCGTATGGAATCGGGTCGATGTTCGTGATGCCCAGCGCGTAGGCGACCAGCGACCCGGCGGCCGACCCGCGGCCCGGCCCGACCCGGATGTCGACCGAGCGGGCGTAGTTGATCAGGTCGGCGACGATGAGGAAGTAGGACGGGTAGCCCTTCTCGCAGATGACCTTGATCTCGAAGTCGGCGCGGTCGACGTACTCCCGCGGCACCTCGGCCGAGGGGAACCGGCGGGCCAGGCCCGCACTGACCTCGTGGCGCAGCCAGGACTCCTGGGTGTGGCCCTCGGGGACAGGGAAGACCGGCATCCGGTCGCGCGGGGTCCACACGTCGGCATACGAGGTGACCCGCTCGGCGATCAGCACCGTCGAATCACAGGCCCCGGGCACCTGCCCGTCCCACAGCGCCCGCATCTCGGCCGCCGATTTGAGGTAGTAACCGTCGCCGTCGAACTTGAACCGGTTGGGATCCGAGAGCGTCTTGCCGGTCTGGATGCACAGCAGCGCCTCATGGTTCTGGGAGGCGTCGCGGGTGACGTAGTGGCAGTCGTTGGTGGCCAGCGGCGGGATGCCCAGCTTCTGCCCGATGTCGAGCAGCCCTTCGCGGACCCGGCGCTCGATGTCGATGCCGTGGTCCATCAGCTCGAGGAAGAAGTTCTCCGGGCCGAAGATCTCGCGCCACTTGGCGGCGGCCTCCAGTGCCTCGCGGTCGTGTCCGAGCCGCAGCCGGGTCTGCACCTCCCCCGACGGGCAGCCGGTGGTGGCGATGATCCCCTCGGCGTGCTCGGCGATCAGCTCGGCGTCCATGCGGGACCACTTGCCGAGCTGCCCCTCGAACGACGCCAGCGACGACAGCTTGAACAGGTTGCGCAGCCCGGTGGCGTTCTCGGCCACCATCGTCATGTGGGTGTAGGTGCCGCTGCCGGAGACGTCGTCGCCCTTCTGGCTGGGATCGCCCCACTGGATGCGCTTGGTGTCGAACCGCGACGCCGGGGCGATGTAGGCCTCGACACCGATGATCGGTTTGATGCCGGCCTCGGTGGCGGCGTTGTAGAACTCGCTGGCGCCGAACATGTTTCCGTGGTCGGTCATGCCGATCGCGGGCATCTCGAGCCGCTGCGCCTCGGCGAGCATCGGCTTGACCTTGGCGGCGCCGTCCAGCATCGAGTATTCGGTGTGGTTATGCAGGTGCACGAAGGACTGCGAAGGCGAACCGCTCATAGGGTGGCCAGTCTATGGCCGCCGCCCGACAAGTCCCGGCGTGTCGCGGTGCGTGTCTTCGCCGGCGCCCGTCATGCCCCGAACGCGACGGCTTCCACCGCCGCGGCCGGCTCGGGAGTTTCCCGGTATCCCGGACCCGCCATCACCGTGAGATCCACGACGGGCGCCGGCTGCAGCAATCCTCGGCGCAATAACAAGTTCAGTTGCTTGGCAATGCTGGACAGGTCGGCGGCCTCGCGCACGAACCCGCTGAACAGCCCCATGCCCCAGAACATCGCGAACAACATGTTGGCCACCGCGTCGGCGTCCACGTCGGCGGCGATCTCGCCGCGGCGGATCGCGTCGTCGACCATCCAGGCGTAGAACGCCGCGACCGCCTCGGTGGCGGCGGTGGTGCTGCCGCGCAGTTTGGGATGGCGGTGCTGTTCGAGCCGCGACATCACCAGAAACCGCATGATCGCGCCGTCGGACTGATCGAGCCGACGCGCCGCAGCAATGAAGGTGGCCAATTGCGTAAGCAACGTATCCTGGCGCTTGGCCGCGGCGATGCAGTCGGAGACAACCGAATATGCCTCGCGCTGGAGGCTGTCGTAGATCTCTTCCTTGGTGTGGAAGTAGTAGTGCATGGTCGGCCGGCTGAACCCGGCGCGCTGCGCGATGGCCTGGAAGGTCGCCGCTTCGTAGCCGCGTTCGACGATCACCGCGCGAGCGGCTTGCAGGATGGTGGCCCGCGTTTCGGTCGAGTCCGAACCCACGGGGCGCCCCCGTCCGCGCCCGCTCGAGGCGGGTCCGATCCTGCTGGCCACGAGCAAACGCTAGGACATAGCTAGATCAAGGTCAACCGCCGGCCGCGCGCAAACTCACCCGGTCGGCCCGCGCGCGCCGGGTCGCGTCGACGCTGAACACCAGCAGCGCTGTCCAGATCAACCCGAACACGAACCAGCGCGCCGCCGGCATCGGCTCGTGCCCGACGACCACTCCCCAGGTGAGCTGCATCGCGGGGGTCAGGTAGAACAGCAGGCCCATGGTCACCAGCGGAAGCCGCTGGGCGGCCGCGGCGAACAGCAGCAGCGGCAGCGCGGTGACGAACCCCGCCACCACCATCAGCGACATGTGTCCGCCGCCGTACCCGCCGAACGCGGCGTGGCCGGTGAGGTGCAGCATCACCAGGTAGGCGACGGCGAACGGGGTGGCCAGCCCGGCCTCGACCCCGACGCTGACCCGCGGGTCGACCGGGACCACCTTCTTGACCGCGCCGTAGAGCCCGAACGAGGCCGCCAACCCGAGCCCGATCCACGGCGGGGTACCCGCGTTCACCGTCAGCACCACGACCGCGATCACCGCCACCGCCAACGCGAAACGCTGTGCCGTGTTCAGTTTCTCGCGGAAGACCAGCATGCCCAGCGCGACGGTCACCAGCGGGTTGATGAAGTAGCCGAGCGCGGCGTCCACGACGTGACCGTTGTTGACCGCCCAGACGTAGATGCCCCAGTTGATCGAGATCAGCGCCGACGCCGCCGCCAGCAGCAGCCAGGTGCGGGCGCTCATCGTCCGCAGATCGCCCAGCCGCCGCACGACTGCGACGACGACCACCAGCAGCAGGAAGCCCCACACGATGCGGTGCGCGAGGATCTCCCCCGCGCCGGCGGGTTTGAGCAGCGGGAAGAAGGCCGGGAAGACACCCCAGCACAGGTAGGCGCCGACGCCGAACAGCAGACCGGACCTGCGGTCCTCGCTCACAGTTCGTGCCGGAGCACGTCCAGGGCGTGCTGCAGGTCTGCGGGATACGGGCTGGTGATCTCCACGCGCCGGCCGTCGGCCGGATGCGCGAACCCCAGAGACCGGGCGTGCAGCCACTGCCGTTCCAGCCCAAGGCGTTTGGCCAGGGTCGGGTCGGCGCCGTAGGTCAGGTCACCGGCGCACGGGTGGTGCAGCGCCGCGAAGTGCACCCGGATCTGATGGGTGCGGCCGGTTTCGAGTTCGATGTCGAGCAGGCTGGCGGCGCGGTGCGCCTCGAGCGTGTCGTAGTGGGTGACGCTGTGCCTGCCGTTCTCGGTGACCGCGAATTTCCAGTCGTGGCCGCGGTGCCGGCCGATCGGCGCGTCGATGGTGCCGCTGGACGGGTCGGGGTGCCCCTGTACCAGCGCGTGGTAGCGCTTGTCGACGGTGCGCTGTTTGAACGCCCGTTTGAGCACGGTGTAGGCGCGTTCGGACAGCGCGACCACCATCACCCCCGAGGTTCCGACGTCGAGACGGTGCACGATGCCCTGGCGTTCGTGGATGCCCGACGTGCTGATCCGGAAGCCGGCGGCGGCCAGTCCGCCGAGCACGGTGGGGCCGTGCCAGCCGACGGTCGCGTGCGCGGCGACGCCCGGCGGCTTGTCGACGGCGACGATGTCGTCGTCGGAGTACAGGATCGCCATGCCCTCGATCTCGACCGGGGTGTTCTCCACCGGCGCGGGCGCCTCGGGCAGCCGCACCTCCAGCCATGAGCCCGCGGCGAGTTTGTCGGCCTTGGCGGCCGGTGATCCGTCGATCACGACGCCGCCGTCCTCGGCCAGCGCCGCTGCGGCCGTGCGGGACAGGCCGAGCAGCCGGGCCAGCCCGGCGTCGACCCGCATCCCGGCCAGTCCCTCCGGAACCGGTAGCGACCGATCGGTCATCTACGCGTCCTCGTCCGGCCGGCGCCGTCCGACGGTATCGAAGTCGTAGCCGAACACCGACAGCACCACCAGCAGGATCGCCCCGCCGACCACGCACGGGTCCGCGACGTTGAACACCGGCCACCACCCGATGGACAGGAAGTCCACGACATGGCCCTGCAGCGGGCCCGGCGAGCGGAAGAACCGGTCGACGAGGTTGCCCAGCGCCCCGCCCAGGATCATCCCGAGCCCGACCGCCCACCACGGCGACACGAGCCGGCGGCCCATCCAGATGATCCCGAACACCACGCCGGTGGCGACCAGCGTCAGCACCCAGGTGTAGCTGGTCGCCATCGAGAACGCGGCCCCCGAGTTGCGCACCAGCGTCCAGGTCACGGTGTCGCCGATGATCGACACCGGCTGGCCGGGCGTGAGCAGTTTGACCGCAAGCACTTTGGTGATGATGTCGGTGACCAGCACGACCGCCGCGACGATCAGCAGCAGGCGCAGTCGGCGGCGGGGTGGCGCCTCGATCGTCTGTTCGGGCGCATCCGGGTCGTCAGTCACGCATCCATCATTCCAAAGCTCGGATGAGGAAGAATCTCGCACCATGGCTCGCCTCGTCGTGATCACCACCGGCGGCACCATCGCCACCAGTGGGGGCGACGACGGTGTCAAACGTCCGACCCGCAGCGGCGCCGAGTTGACCGCGGGGCTGGCGGGCCTGACGACGGTCGACCTGATGGCCGTCGACAGCTCGGCGCTCACCCCGGCCGACTGGGACCGCATCGGCGCGGCGATCTGGCGGGCGGTCACCGAAGGCGCCGACGGGGTCGTCGTCACGCACGGCACCGACACCATGGAGGAGACCGCGCTCTGGCTCGACCTGACGTATGACGGCGGTGTGCCGGTGGTGCTGACCGGGGCTCAGCGCAGCGCCGACGCGCCCGACGCCGACGGGCCCGCCAACCTGCGTGACGCGGTGGCGGTGGCGGGCAGCCCCGAGGCGCGGGACCTGGGTGTGCTGGTCGGGTTCGCCGGGGTCGTGTGGCAACCTCTGGGGATGAGCAAGGTCAGCACCGCCGACCTGCAGAGCTTCACCGGATCCGCGGTCGGCGCAGTGTCCGATGGTCGGTTCAGTGCGCGGGCGGCGAAGCGGCGGCCGCAGTTCCGGGCATTGTCGGCCGCACAGGCGCCGCGCGTCGACATCGTCGCCGCCTATCCGGGTGCCGATACCGTGGCGATCGACGCATGTGTGGCCGCCGGGGCGCGCGGGATCGTGCTGGAGGCGCTGGGTGCGGGCAACGCGGGCGCGGCCGTGGTCGACGGGGTCCGCCGGGCGTGCGACGCCGGGGTGGCGGTGGCCGTGTCGACGCGGGTGCCCGGCGGGCGGGTCGCCCCGGCGTACGGGCCGGGCCACGATCTGGTGGCCGCGGGCGCGGTGCCGGTGCCGTCACTGCGGCCCGCGCAGGCGCGGGTGCTGCTGATGGCGGCGCTGGCGGCCGGGCAACCGGTGGCCGAGGTGGTCCGCCGGTGGGGTTGACGCGCGTGGCCGTGGCGATCGCGGCCGGTGCGCTCGCGCTGACCGCGGGCGCGATAGCCTCGGCCGACCCGTCGGCCGATCCGTGGGCCGATCCGATCGACGAGTATCCGGTCGCCGAGGGCAACTACCGGCCGGGCCCACCGCCGAACTACCACGTGTACTTCCAGACCCCCGACGGGATGTTCTGCGGCATCGGACCCAACGGCGGCCCGATCGGCTGCGACGGCGTTCCTCACGACGCCCCGACCGGAACCAACCAGACGTTTCTGACCACCGGCGGGCCCGCCGAGTACCGGCACTCGGACACGCCGACCTTCACCCGCCCGGGCGTCGACGTGTTGCCCGCCGGTCACCGGTTGGAGAACTGGGGCGCCAGTTGCGCGGTGGGACACCAGGGCACCGTGACGTGCGAGACGTACGGCGGGCACGGCTTCACCATCTCGGCGACCTACGGCGTGCTCTGGTAACGCGCCAATTCGGCGACGTAGTCGGGCCAGTCCAGGCTGTCGACCGGGTTGGCCCGGTCCAGCCCCGGCGTGTCGTCGGGGAAGGTCCGCGCCTGCCCCGGCCCGCTGGCGCGGGTCTCGAAGCGCACGGTCATCACGCCGTGGCCGGCGCCCTGGATCCAGCCGTGCCCGTAGTCCGGGTGCAGGACGTCGTCGCCGATGCGCCAGGCCGGCGGCGTCGCGGCGAGGTCGGTGACGGTGGGCGGCGGGCCGGTGTGGGCGACGTCGTCGGCGGCCATCAGGTCCAGATCCGGGAACAGGGACTCCTGCTGCACCTCGGACAGTCCTGAAAAGCCAACGCCGAGAAGGCGAATCGGGCCGACCTCGACGGGGTCGAGCAGCAGCCGGCGAGCGGTCGCGATCAGTGTGCCCGCATCGGTGGTGGCGTACGGCAGCGTGGCCGAGCGGGTCAGCGTGCTCATGTCGGATTTCTTCAGCTTGACCGTGACCGTGCGGGCGCCGCGGCCGTCCTTGAGCAGCCGCGCGTGCGCGTGCTCGCCGATCGGGCCCATCGCCTCGCGCAGCTGATCGAGTGTGGTCAGGTCGGCGGGGAACGTGGATTCGGCGCTGATCTGTTTGGCGGGCGCGTTCTCGGCGACCGGCCGGTCGTCGATCCCGCGGGCCAGCCGGTGCAGCGCCGGGCCGACGGTGCCGCCGAGGATGTCGGCGGCCTCGGTCTCGGTGAGTGCGGCGAATGCGCCGATGGTCTCCACGCCGAGCCGGTGCAGCTTCTCCCCCGCGACGGGTCCGATGCCCCACAGCCGCCGCACCGGAAGACCGTCGAGCAGGCTGCGCTCCTCGTCGCGCCGCACCACCCGGATGCCGTCCGGCTTGGCCAACCCTGAGGCGATCTTGGCCAGCTGCTTGCCCGACCCGGCACCGATGGACGAGACCAGGCCGGTCTCGGAGAGCACCCGCGCCTTGACAACCCGGCAGAACTCGTCGACCTCGTCCGCCGACGCGCCGGCCAACTCGGCGGGCTCACCGAAAGCCTCGTCGTACGAGAGCTGTTCGAGCACCGGCACCAGCGTGCGCACGGTCTCGAAGACGCGGCGGCTCGCCACGCCGTACACCACACCGCGCGGCGGCAGCACCACCGCCGACGCGCCGACCATCCGGCGGGCCTGATGCATCGGCATCGCCGATCGTGCGCCGTAGACCCGGGATTCGTAGCTGGCGCCGGCGACCACACCGCGCCCGCCGAGCCCGCCGACCAGCACCGGGCGTCCCCGCAGCGTGGGACGGGTCAACTGCTCGACGGACGCGAAGAACGCGTCCATGTCGAGGTGCAGCACCCAGCGACCGTCCACACCTGCAGATGCTAAGGCGCTAGCCTGACCGGCATGGCACACCCAGGTGCCGAACCGTTCGATGTCGCGATCCGCGACGGCGCGATCCGGTTGGGCCAGTTCCTCAAACTCGCCGCGCTCATCGACTCCGGCGCCGACGCCAAGACCGTGATCGCCGACGGGCAGGTCAACGTCAACGGCCAGGTCGAGCACCGGCGCGGCAGGCAGCTGCGCAGCGGCGACGTGGTGAGCTTCGCCGGGCGCAGCGCCCGTGTGGTCGACGGTTAGCGGTCGACCTTCGCGATCGCCACCCGCACTCCGTCGCCGATCTCGCTGCCGTCGACCGGGTCACCGAAATCGAAACTGGTGGCCAGGATTTCGCGGGCGATCAGGCCGCTGTGCGTCTGCGCCCACGCCTGTCGCTCGGACGGCACCGCCATCACCACCGAGATGCGGTCGGACACGTCCAGACCCGAGGACTTGCGCAGATCCTGCAGTTCGCGGATCCGGTCCTTGGCCCAGCCCTCGGCCTCCAGTTCCTCGGTGACCGTGCCGTCCAGCACCACCAGTCCGGCGCCGTCGGACAGCGCCGCGGTGTACTCCGGATCGGCGGCCACCAGCCGTGAGGTGAACTCCTCGGGTCGTAGCACCGCCGGGCCCGCGCTCAGCGTGCCGTCGGCGTTGACCACCGCCTCGCCGGCCTTGACCGCCTTGATCGCGGCCTGCACGTCCTTGCCCAGCCGCGGGCCTGCGACCCTGGCATTGACGGTCAGTTCGAACCGGCCGTAGGTGTCGATGTCGTCGGTCAGCTCGACGGCCTTGACGTTGAGCTCGTCGGCGATCAGGTCGGCGAACGGCTGCAGCCGCTGCGGGTTGTCCACCGCCACAGTCAGTTTCGGCAGCGGCAGCCGTACCCGCAGCTTCTTGGCCTTGCGCAGCGACGAGCCCGAGGAGGCCACCTCGCGCACCAGGTCCATGGTCTGGACGAGTTCAGGATCGGCGGGCAGCAGGCCTTCGGACGGCCAGTCGGTCAGGTGCACCGATCGCTCACCGGTCAGGTCGCGCCAGATGCGTTCGGTGACCAGAGGCAGCAGCGGCGCGGCCAGCCGGCACACCACCTCGAGCACGGTGTGCAGGGTGTCGATGGCGTCGGGGTCCTCTTCCCAGAACCGCGAACGAGACCGTCGCACATACCAGTTGGTCAGCGCCTCGGTGAACTGCCGCAGTTGGTCGCACGCCCCGGAGATGTCGCAGACGTCCAGCGCGGCGGTGAGGTCGTCGCGCAGCACGGCGAGCTTGGCCAGGATGTAGCGGTCGAGCACATGCTTCGAGTCGGTGCGCCAGGTCCCCTTCTTCGGAGCGTAGAGCGCCAGGAACGAGTACGCGTTCCACAGCGGCAGCAGCACCTGGCGCACACCCTCGCGGATGCCCTGCTCGGTGACGATCAGGTTGCCGCCGCGCAGGATCGGCGAGGCCATCAGGAACCACCGCATCGCGTCAGAGCCGTCGCGGTCGAACACCTCGGTCACGTCGGGGTAGTTGCGCAGCGACTTGCTCATCTTCTGGCCGTCGTTGCCCAGCACGATGCCGTGCGCCACACAGGTTTTGAACGCAGGCCGGTCGAACAGCGCGGTGGCCAGGATGTGCAGCGTGTAGAACCATCCGCGGGTCTGGCCGATGTACTCGACGATGAAGTCGCCCGGGAAGTGCGAGTCGAACCAGTCCTGGTTCTCGAACGGGTAGTGCACCTGCGCGTACGGCATCGAGCCCGAGTCGAACCACACGTCGAACACGTCCTCGATGCGGCGCATCGTCGACCGGCCGGTCGGGTCGTCGGGGTTGGGGCGGGTGAGCTCGTCGATGTAGGGCCGGTGCAGATCGGTGGGCCGCACCCCGAAGTCGCGCTCGAGTTCGTCGAGGCTGCCGTACACGTCGATGCGCGGGTACGCCGGATCGTCGGACTTCCACACAGGGATCGGGCTGCCCCAGTAGCGGTTCCGCGAGATCGACCAGTCTCTGGCGCCCGACAGCCAATTGCCGAACTGGCCGTCCTTGACGTGTTCGGGGTACCAGGTGATCTCCTGGTTGAGCTCGACCATCCGGTCGCGGAACTCGGTGACCTTGATGAACCACGACGACACCGCGCGGTAGATCAGCGGGTTGCGGCACCGCCAGCAGTGCGGATAGGAGTGCTCGTAGGTCTCATGCCGCAGCAGCACCGCGCCGTTGGCGGCCGCCGGGCCGGTCTGGTTCTTCAGGTCACGGATGATCTGCGGGTTCGCGTCGAACACGTGCTGGCCCGCGTAGTCCGCGACGGTCTGGTCGAACCGGCCCCGCGGGTCCACGGGTGTGACGGCCTCGATGCCCGCGGCCTGCGCTGTGAGCATGTCGTCCTCGCCGTAGGCCGGCGACATGTGCACGATCCCGGTGCCGTCCTCGGTGCTGACGAAGTCGGCGGGCAGCACACGGAACGAGTGCGGCGCATCCGAGAAGTACGCGAAGGGCGGCAGATAGCGGGTGTCGAGCAGATCGCGACCGGAGTAGGTGCCCAGCACCTCGGGCTCTTCCCCGAGTTCGCGCGCGTACGCGCCGACCCGGGCCTCGGCCAGCAGATAGCGGCGCCCGTCGCTGCCTGCCACCTGCACGTAGGTCACGTCGGGGTGCACCGCGACGGCCTGGTTCGACGGCAGCGTCCACGGCGTCGTCGTCCAGATGAGCAGGTACGCGCCGGCCAGGTCCCCCTCGGCGACCTGGAAGCCGACGGTGATCGCCGGGTCCTGGCGGCTCTGGTAGACGTCGTCGTCCATCCGCAGTTCGTGGCTCGACAGCGGGGTCTCGTCGTTCCAGCAGTACGGCAGGACCCGGTTGCCCTCGTACGCCAGACCCTTGTCCCACAACTGCTTGAACGCCCAGATCACCGACTCCATGAACTCGGGCTCGAGCGTCTTGTAGTCGTTGTCGAAATCCACCCAGCGGGCCTGGCGGGTCACGTAGTCGCGCCACTCGTTGGTGTACTTGAGCACCGACGCGCGGCACGCATCGTTGAACTTCTCGATGCCCATCTCCTCGATCTGCGCCTTGTCGGTGATGCCGAGCTGGCGCTGCACCTCGAGTTCGGCGGGCAGTCCGTGGGTGTCCCAGCCGAACCGGCGCTCGACCTTGTAGCCGCGCATGGTGCGGTACCGCGGCACGATGTCCTTGACGTAGCCGGTGAGCAGGTGGCCGTAGTGCGGCAGACCGTTGGCGAACGGCGGACCGTCGTAGAAGACGTACTCGGGCGCGTCGTCGCGGTTGGCGATGCTGGCGCGGAACGTGTCGTCGCTGTCCCAGTAGGCCAGGACGTCGGCTTCCAACGCCGGGAATTTCGGGGCTCCGGCAGCCGGCTTCGGGTAGGCGGTCATAGCTCCTGTGCCTCATGTCGGCCTCGGGGGCCTCAGTTCGTCAAGGCACGGGGACGACGTCGCGCTGGTGCGCGGGCGCCGCGGTACCACCCCGCTTGCGCACCCCGGTGGGCACCGTTGTGCGCCGCTCGATTCGGGCGATGACGGGCCCACCCGTTCGGGTCTACTGAGCGTGTCGAGCTGTTCTTCCGAAGGCTCCCCGGTGATAGCCGGATCGGTGCCGTTGCCGACGATTCTAACGACGCGTCGGCGGGGAAACGAAAACGGACTGGACCGGCTCCGCGCGAGGGCGAACGCCGATCCAGTCCGCGAGACGGGAAATCAGTTCGGCGGCAGCGCGTCCGAGGTCATCTCGTACAGCGCCAGCGGAAACTGCTCGGTGAGTTCCTCGACCGTGTACGCCTCGAACCGGCTGGTGTCGTACCACCAGTCGACGTGCACGTCGCCGTCGGCGCGGTAGACCCGCACTTCGAGAGCGTGGCCGAGCCCGGGCGGGGTGTCCTGCACCGGTTCGGTCGCGGCGGGTACCTCGCCGATGTAGTTGAAGTACACCTCGGAGGTGGCGGCGGCGACGTGCTCGGAGGCCCCGGCCAGGGTGCGGTGCACCGAGGCGAGCACCTCCGTCGCGGTGGCCTGCGCGGCCGACGCACACACCATCGGCACCGCGTCGAGCAGGCTGCCCCGCTCGCTGGCGATGTCGACCCGCACCAGACCCTCGCCGAGGGTGCGGGCGATGGTCCTGGTCAGCGCGGCGAGCAGGATCTCGTCGGCGGGCAGACCGAGCCACTCGGTGGCGCCGTCGAGTTCGGCCGTCAGCTCATCGCGGGCCGGAGTCGAACGCTTGGACATCGTCGCGGACCGTCCGGTCTCCGCGACGTCGTGATCCGTGATGCGGATCGTTGCTAGAGCTAAATCGCCGGGGCGGTGAATCACCTCAGATACCGACGGAACCATGTAAGGGGCAACCATGCGACTAAAGATAGCGGACGTGTCCCAAAATTGGGAGACACCTCCCAAAACTGTGACGGCCGTGTCAATAAAGGCAACCTCATCCGGTTTGCGGACCGCCTCGCCCAAAGGCGGGAAGGTGGTCTACAGTATGTGAGTGCCACGTACCGATGAGAACGGCAGACAGCTCAAAGCCCTGCTCGATTACCTCCTGGACGGGGACATCGAAGCCAAGGACATCTACGACGCGCTGGGTACCTCGAGCAGTACCTATTACCGGCGCATCAAGGAAGCCGACTATCCCGATGCCGAAGAACTGCGTCGCGTCTCGGACAGGTTCGGCCTCAGTTATCCCGATCTGCAGATCCGGTTCGGCCTGATGACACGTCAGGAAGTGCTGAGCTATGCGGAATCGCTGCAGGTCAGCGAGGGCGCCGGCCAGACCGCGTTGAAGTCGGCGGCGAGGACGCGCACCCGTGCACCTCGACTCTCCGAACTACGGCCGCGGAGTGACGCACCGCCGCTTTAAGCCGTACACTTTGCTGAGTACCTCGGCGGCTTGAAGGCGTTTTCCATGGCACTGGCGACACTGATCGCGATCACGCTTTGCTGTATCGCCTGGAGCCTGTGGATCCGCCGGGTCACCTGGTCGTCCCGCTGGGAAGTGGCCGCCACCCTCAACATCGCTTTGCAGGGTATGGCGGTGCTGCTGATGTCGCCGTGGGCGTCGGAGACGCTGGGTGTCGCGCTGCACGCGCTGACCGGCAAATGGAACCTCGAGGACTTCATCGGCCACGACTGCTACATCGTGGCGGCCTCGGCCGTCGTCTACAACGCGCTGGGCCGGCTGCAGGACGACCACTTGCTGCAGCGGTCGTTCAAGAAGTACGTCGAACTCCCGGCCACCCTGTGCATCCCGCTGCTGCTGGTGACATTCTCCCTCGGCAACGGCGCCCGCATCTACAAGGCCGACTTCTTCCAGGTGCCAACGGATTTCTGGTTGAACACGTACTGGCTGATCCTGTGCGGGATCCTGATCTACCTGCTGGGCTACGGCAGTCGCGCGCTGCTGGTGCTGCGTAGGGATCCGCGGTCACGCAAGATCGCCAACGTCTATCTGATCTCATCGGCGGCCGGCATCGCGGCCTGCGTCGTGCGCCTGTTGACCGCCTACATCCCGGCGCTTCAGCAACTCGACGCCGGCACCACCCTGGTGTGGGTGTTCGCCTGTATGTGCGGCGCCGGGTTCGCGCTGACGTCCGCGGAGTCGTGGCGCCAGAAGACGCGCTGGTTCAGCAGCGCCCCCAACTGACAGAAGCGCTACCCCGCGGCGGGCCGCGGCACCGTGGTGAACGGCGCGCCCAGATCGGGCACGCAATGGTATCCGCGTTTGCGGGCGCGCGCCGCGTCGCGGCGGATCAGCACGCCGAGCCCGGCGAAGGACGCCTGGTCGAGCACCATCCGCGTCAGCAACCGGTTGTGCACGAAGCCGAACGCCAACCCGCTCGACGGGTCCGCCCAGCCGACCGATCCGGCCAGCCCGGCGTGCCCGAAGCCCGGCATCAGCCCCGGCGGCACCGGCAGCGAGTGGTATCCGAGGTGGAAGCTCAGCGGCACGAAGATGTTGCGGTCCGGCCAGTAACTCGGGGTTCCGGTCAGCTGCGCCACCCGCTCCTCGGACAGAAAGCGCCGGCCCTCGATGCTGCCGCCGTTGGCGATCGCCCCGTACATCCGGGCCAGGCTGCGCGCGGTGGCGACGCCGTTGGCCGCCGGGATCTCCGCGTCCAGGAACGGGGTGTCGCCCTGCACGACGGCCTTCATGCCCGGGAAGTACATCGAACCGAACATGCCCGACACGCCGAGCGCGGCCACCCGCGGTGCGACCAAGTTGAAGACCGGGTTGGTCAGGGTGCCCTGCGGGGCGAGGATCTGTGCGGCCCGGGTCGGCGACTCGACCGGCGGCCTGCCCAGATGCAGACCGTCGGTGCCGAGCGGTTCGGCGAGTTCCTCGCGGATCAGGTCGCGCATCCCCTTGCCGGTGATCGCCCGGCCAAGGCCGGACATCAGCCATCCGTAGGTCAGCGCGTGGTAGGCCTGGTGACCGTGCAGCAGCTTGTTGACCGACGCCCGCGCGACCCGCTCCTCCATGACGCGGTGATCGAGCAGTTCTTCTCTGGTGCACCCGTTCAGGTGTGACAGCCCCGCGCGGTGCTGCATCATGTCGCGCACCGTGATCCGGGCCTTGCCGTTGGCGCCGAACTCGGGCCAGTATTCGGCGACGGGCGCGTCATAGTCGAGCAGGCCGCGGTCGGCGAGTCGGTGGATGACCGTCGAGGCCATGCCCTTGGTCACCGAGAACACCATGGCTCCGGTGTCGGCGGTCCAGTGCTCGGCGCCGCGCCGGTCGCGGTAACCGGTCCAGACGTCGACGACGGGCTCGCCGTGCAGATAGATGGACAGTGCTCCGCCGCCGTACCGGCGCCCGGGAAACAGTCGCGAGAACCCACGCAGGGCGCACGCGAAGTTCGTGTCGGCCGCGCCCTGGACACCTCGAGGGAGCGCCGCGCTGCGCTCCCCGGATTTGACACCCGTCACAATATTGAATTTACCCGTCGGCCCGGCAAAGAATCCGGCAGTTACCAATTTGTTAGGTCAACGCAGCTCAGCCGCATCGAGCAGGCGTTCGGCAGCAAGCGCGGGAGTCAGCTCCCCGTCGCGGACCTGACGCTCGATGTCGGCGCGGATCGCCTTCACATCCGGGTTGGACACGACGCGGTCGATGACCGTGTCCCGCACCATCGACCACATCCACTCGACCTGCTGGGCCCGGCGCCTGGACTCGAACTCGCCCGCCTCGGTGAGCACGTCACGGTGCCTGAGCACGGTTGCCCACAGCTCTTCGAGGCCGACGCCCTCCAGCGCGCTCATCGTCAGAACCGGTGGGCGCCACAGCGTTTCGCGCGGGTAGATGAGACGGATGGCGCCGGCGAGTTCGCGGGCGGCGCGCTTGGCCTCCATCGCGTACTCGCCGTCAGCCTTGTTGACCACGACGATGTCGGCGAGTTCGAGCACACCCTTCTTGATGCCCTGCAGCTGGTCCCCGGTGCGGGCCAGGGTGAGGAACACGAACGTGTCGACCATGTTCGAGACCGTCACTTCGGACTGCCCGACCCCGACGGTCTCGACCAGGATCACGTCGAAACCGCCGGCTTCGAGCAGCAGAATCGTCTCGCGGGTGGCCTTGGCGACCCCGCCGAGCGTGCCCGACGTCGGTGAGGGCCGGATGTAGGCGTCCGGGTGCACCGCCAGCCGGGCCATCCGGGTCTTGTCACCGAGGATCGACCCCTTGGTGCGGGTGGAGGACGGGTCGACGGCCAGCACCGCCACCCGGTGCCCCTGCTCGATGAGGTACATGCCGAGCGCCTCGATCGACGTCGACTTACCGACCCCGGGCACCCCGGTGATGCCGATGTGCAGCGCCTTGCCCGCCTCGGAGGTCAACTCCAGCAGCAGTTCCTGCGCCTGGCGCCGGTGATCGGCGCGGGTCGACTCCACCAGCGTGATGGCCCTCGCCAGGGCGGCGCGGTCACCGTTTCTCAGGGCAGCCGCGAGGTCGGCGGTCCGGTCGGCCATCTAGTCGAGGCGGTAGCCCAGTCGTTCGGCCAGCTTGCGCAGCAGACCGACGGCGGCCTCGGCGATCACCGTGCCGGGCGGGAAGATCGCCGTCGCGCCCGCAGCGTACAGCTCGTCGAAGTCGCCGGGCGGGATCACGCCGCCGACCACGATCATGATGTCGGGCCGGCCGACCTCGGCGAGCGCCTCACGCAGCGCGGGCACCAGCGTCAGGTGGCCGGCGGCCAGCGACGACACCCCGACCACGTGCACGTCGTTGTCGGCGGCTTGGCGTGCCACCTCGTCCGGGGTGGAGAACAGCGAGCCGACGTCGACGTCGAAACCGATGTCGGCGAACGCGGTGGCGATCACCTTCTGGCCGCGGTCGTGACCGTCCTGGCCCATCTTGGCGATCAGGATGCGGGGCTGGCGGCCGTCGGCCTCGGCGAACTTCTGCACGAGGTCGGTGGCCTGCGTGATGTTGCTGATCCCGGCACCCCCCATCTCATCGCGGTAGACGCCGGCGATGGTACGGATCTCGGCGACGTGACGCCCGTACACCTTCTCGAGCGCATCGGAGATCTCGCCGACGGTGGCCTTGGCGCGGGCGGCGTTGATGGCCAGGGCCAGCAGGTTGTTGCCGAGGCCGTCCTTGCCGGCGGGTTCGCGGGCGTCTGCGGCGCGGCTCAGCTCGGCCAGCGCCGCGTCGACGGCGGCCTGATCGCGGTTCGCGCGCAGCTGCTCGAGCTTGGCCAGCTGCTCGGCACGCACCCGGCTGTTCTCGACCTTGAGCACCTCGATCTCGTGGTCCTCGTCGACCTGGTACTTGTTGACGCCGATCACCGGCTGCTGACCGGAGTCGATGCGCGCCTGGGTGCGCGCGGCGGCCTCCTCGATGCGCAGTTTCGGGATGCCGTCGGAGATCGCCTGCGCCATCCCGCCGTGCGCGACGACCTCACCGATGTGCATGCGCGCCGCGGTGGCCAGCTGGTGGGTCAGCCACTCGACGTAGTACGAGCCGCCCCACGGGTCGATCGGCCGGGTGGTGCCCGACTCCTGCTGCAGCACCAGCTGGGTGTTGCGGGCGATGCGGGCCGAGAAGTCGGTCGGCAGCGCCAGAGCCTCGTCGAGCGCGTTGGTGTGCAGCGACTGGGTGTGTCCCTGCGTGGCCGCCATCGCCTCGATGCAGGTGCGGGCGACGTTGTTGAACGGGTCCTGGGCGGTCAACGACCAGCCGGAGGTCTGCGAATGTGTGCGCAGCGACAGCGATTTGGAGCTCTTGGGGTTGAACTCGGCGACCAGCTCACTCCACAGCAGCCGGCCCGCGCGCAGCTTGGCGACCTCCATGAAGAAGTTCATGCCGATGCCCCAGAAGAACGACAACCGCGGTGCGAACTTGTCCACGTCGAGCCCGGCGTCCAGCCCGGCCTTGATGTACTCCACACCGTCGGCCAGCGTGTAGGCCAGCTCGAGATCGGCTGTCGCACCGGCCTCTTGGATGTGGTAGCCGGAGATCGAGATCGAGTTGAACTTCGGCATCTTGGTGCTGGTGTAGCCGAAGATGTCGGAGATGATCCGCATCGACGCCTTGGGCGGGTAGATGTAGGTGTTGCGGACCATGAACTCTTTGAGGATGTCGTTCTGGATGGTGCCCGCCAGTTTCTCCGGCGGCACCCCCTGCTCCTCGGCCGCCACGACGTAGAGCGCCAGGATCGGCAGCACCGCGCCGTTCATGGTCATCGACACCGACACCGACGACAGGTCGATACCGTCGAACAGCTGCCGCATGTCGAGGATGGAATCGATTGCCACACCGGCCATTCCGACGTCCCCCTGAACTCGGGGATGGTCGGAGTCGTAGCCGCGGTGGGTGGCCAGGTCGAACGCGACCGACAGGCCCTTCTGCCCGGCGGCCAGGTTGCGGCGGTAGAAGGCGTTGGACTCAGCGGCGGTGGAGAATCCCGCGTACTGCCGGATGGTCCACGGCTGGTTGACGTACATCGTGGGATACGGACCGCGCACGAACGGCGGCTCGCCGGGGAAACTGTCCAGCGGGTACCCGGCTTCGACCGCGGCGTCGCGGTCGGCGCCGATGTAGACCGGTTTGACGTCGATGCCCTCCGGCGTCACCCAGTCGACCTGCTCGGCGGTGTAACCGTGCGCGACCGCCGCGGCCTCGACGTGGGCGGCGACCGCGGCCTCGGTGGGCGCCTCGACAGCGGTGTCACCGCTGAGCGGGACGTCGGCGAAGCTGCCGATGCGGCTGGCGACATTGTCGATGGTCACCTCAGGCCCCCAATCTGGTGAGCAGGTCGGACAGTGTGGCGACCGCGTCGATCTTCGCGGTCAGATAGCCGTCCGGTTTCGAATCCGCTTCGGCGACGGCCTTTTCCGGACCGGCCAGCAGGACGTGGGAGATACCCGCGGCGCGCGCGGATTCGACGGCGGCCGACGCTTCTTCGCCGTAGCGCTTGTCGGTCCCGCAGATCACCGCGATCGATGTGCCGTCGGACGCCTCGGTGACCGCCTCGATACCGCCGGCGGCGAGCAGGTTCGTCGCGAACGTGGTGCGTACGTTGTGCTCGGCGAGCGGACCGAGCGGCAGCAGCAGCACTTGCGGCCGTGCGCCCGTCGCGGCCAGGAACGCATCGGAGCGGTCGCGCAACTCTTCGAAACCGGCCGCGTAGCGCGCCACATTCGTCAGCGCTTCACCCGCGGGCAGCGGCGTCTCGGCGAGGTTGGGGAACTCGTTGACGCCGGTGAGCGAGGTGCGCCGGTGCGCGATGTCGGCGGCGCGGCGTGCGGCCACCTCGTCGATCTGTTCGGCGACGTGCGCGCTGGCCTGGGTGAAGCCGCCGCGGGACTCGATGTCCTGGAAGTGTTTCCAGGCCAGCTCGGCGAGCTCGTTGGTGAGGTCCTCGACGTGCCAGGAGCCGGCCGCGGGGTCGAGCACCCGGCCCAGGTGCGACTCCTCGAGCAGAAGCAGCTGGGTGTTGCGGGCCATCCGGCGGGCAAAGCTGGCCGCGGTGCCGGGATAGCCGCCGACGATCGCGACGTCGAACGGGTGCACCTGCACGGTGTCGGCGCCCCCGACGCCCGCGGCGAAGGCCGCCACCGTGGTGCGCAGCATGTTCACCCACGGATCGCGCTTGGTCATCATCGGCAGCGACGTCACCGCGTGGATGGTGGCCGCGCCCGCCTCCGGCGCGCCGACCACCTCGGCGACCCGCGCCCACAGCCGGCGGGCCGCGCGCACCTTGGCGATCGTCATGAACTGGTCGTCGTCGGCGGCGATGCGGAAACTGATCTGCCGCAACGCGTCTGCGACCTCGAGACCGCCCTCCCCCAGCAACCGCAGGTAGTCCACCCCGGCGGCCACCACGCCCGCCAGCTCCCAGGCCGCACTGGCGCCGCGGTTGTGGAACGCGGGACCGTCGACGGTGACCGACCGGACGTGACCGTCGAAGCCGGCGAGTCGGTTCGCCGTCGCGACCACGTCGGAGACCTCCGGTGCCCGCCGCGCGCTGAGCGGGGCCGTCAGCGGGTCGGCGCCGAAGTCGATCGACAACCGCGACCGCTGGTCGGCGTCGAAACCGTCCACCAGCGCCAACACTGCGTCGACCGTGGCGACGAATTCGGCTCCGGCGCTGTCGAAGACGACCGGGACCAGGTCGAGGAACACCCCGTCGAAGAAGCGGTCCAGTTCGGCGGCCGCCACCCCCGACGGTGATCCGACCCGGACCGCCACTGCGCTGACCCCCTCGGTCAGCCCGAGCAGCACCGCGCCGTTGTGCTCGGCGACGGTCCCGGAGTCGTCCGCCGGGTAGGCCTCGACGACCCGCCACCCGGTCTTGACGTCGCGCAGCGCGTCGCCGCCGCGCACGAACGGCCACCGACCCGGCAGCGGCGGTTCGGGCAGCGCGTCCAGGCTCGTGTAGAGCGGACGGATGGCGAAGCCGTCATACGTCGGCGAATCCAGCAGGCGTTCGGGTTCGGCGGGTAGATCGGCGGGATCGCGTCGGGTGCTCTTTGCCAGCACCCCGGCCACCGCGGAGCGCCAACGCTCCCGATCGGCCTCGACCGCAGTGGGTTTCTGCACGTCCATCAGGCTAAATGATGGCCATCACAGGCTCGCTGGCCGGTCGGGCGACGCGCGCTCGCGCCGGCGGGTGGCTGTCGGCGCCGTTCCGTACTCTTGGTAGGCGTGAACACCGTCGTCAACACCCTGCGCGCAGTCAGAGCCGCAGTTGTCGCGACGGCGTCGGGGACGTCCCGGGTCCGGCTGATCGGCACGTTGTCGGCGATTGTGATTCTCGTCGCAATCGCTTCGCTGATCCCGTTGCCGACGGCGCTGCAGCTGCGGGACTGGGCCACGTCGGTGGGTCCGTGGTTCCCGCTGGCGTTCCTGCTGGCCCACACCGTGGTGACGGTGTTTCCGTTCCCGCGTACCGCGTTCACGCTGGCCGCGGGTCTGCTTTTCGGTCCCGCGCTCGGGATTCCGCTGGCGGTCACGGCGGCGACGGTCAGCGCGCTGCTGGCGCTGTTGCTGGTCCGCGCCGTCGGCCTGCACCTGGATCGGTTGCTGCCGCATCCGCGGATCGAGTCGCTCAACGCGCGGCTGCGCGACCGCGGCTGGCCGACGGTGGTGTCGATGCGGCTGATCCCGGCGGTCCCGTTCTCGGTGCTCAACTACGCCGCCGGGGCGTCGTCAGTGCGGGTGCTGCCGTACACGCTGGCCACGCTGGCCGGGCTGCTGCCGGGCACGGCCGCGGTGGTCATCCTCGGCGACGCGCTGACCGGCAACGTCAGCCCGCTGCTGGTGCTGGTGTCGCTGTGCACGGCGAGCGTCGGCGTGGCGGGGCTGACCTACGAGGTCTACCGCCACCGCCGTCGCCCGGCCGCCGACGCCGTGCCGGATCAGCCGGCGCGTCTGACCAGGTAGGCCAGCGCCGCGTAGAGCAGCACCACGACGAGCTCCAGCGGCACCACACCGTCGGCGATCTTCATGACCGCCGACACCAGGATCGCGATCACGGCGACCGCCGCGACCGGCACCAGGATGCCGTTGGGGCGGTTGCGTACCGTTGCGACGCTGCCGTAGATCAGCAGCCCGCCGAGCACCAGATGCAGCGGTCCGGTCACCCACCACGCCGCCGAGGCCCCGTCCATGGTCGCCACCGCACCGGTCAGCGCGAACCCTGCGATCAGTTCGTAGAGCCCGAGCAGCGCGGCCAGCACCGCGATCGGCACCGCGTACCGGCCGCGGGTGGTGGTCGGAACTTCGCTGGTCTCGGTCTGCGCGGGCGATTCCCCGGCCCCCGCCGGACCTGTTTCCGCTTGTGACATCGCACCCTCCCCTGCATCACCGACAGCCGTCGTTGTTTGCTGGATCAACGATAGCTGGCACCGGGGTGGCTGACCGGCGATTGGCAGCAGCGGGTCAGACGGAATGCGCTCCGCCGCCGTCGGAGGTGGCGGGCGGGTTGGCCCGAGGGCCGCTCAACTGCTGGGGCGGCGCGTAACCCGGCCCGTCGACCGAGGCGCGCGCCTCGGCCTCGGCCCGGGCCACCGCCCGCGCGATCTCGGGATCGGTCTCGGTGTTGAACCAGTCGGCGACCTCGTCGTCGTCGGACGGCGGCGGGGTGTCGTCGACCGGCGACGGCGTGTACCGGAACACCCCGTCCTCGCCGGGCGCGCCGAGCAGTTTGGTGAAACCCTGCAGCGCCGAACCGAAGTCGCTGGGCACCAGCCACACCTTGTTGGCTTCACCCTTGGCCATCTGCGGCAGCGTCTGCAGGTACTGGTAGGCCAGCATCTCCGGGGTCGGCCGGCCCGCCTTGATCGCGGCGAACGTCTTCTCGATGGCCTTGGCCTGGCCTTGGGCCTGCAGGTACGCCGCGGCCCGCTCGCCCTGTGCCCGCAGCATCCGCGACTGCCGGTCGGCCTCGGCGGCCAGGATCGCGGCCTGCTTGGCGCCCTCGGCGGCCAGGATCTGCGCCTGCTTCTGGCCTTCGGCCTGTTTGATCGCGGCTTCCCGGCTGCCCTCGGCGGTCAGGATCATCGCGCGCTTCTCGCGGTCGGCGCGCATCTGCTTCTCCATCGAGTCCTGGATCGACGGCGGCGGATCGATGCTGCGCAGCTCGACGCGCGCCACCCGCAGTCCCCAGCGGTTGGTGGCCTCGTCGAGCACCCCGCGCAGCTGGCCGTTGATCGAGTCCCGCGAGGTCAGGGTCTGCTCCAGGGTCATCCCGCCGACCACGTTGCGCAGGGTCGTGGTGGTCAGCTGCTCGACGCCGACGATGTAGTTGCTGATCTGGTAGACCGCGGCCTGCGGGTTGGTCACCTGGAAGTAGACGACGGTGTCGATGTTGACGGTCAGGTTGTCCTCGGTGATCACCGGCTGCGGCGGGAACGACACCACCCGCTCGCGCAGGTCCACCCGGGCGCGGATCTTGTCGATGAAGGGCAGCAGCAGCGTCAACTGGCCCGACACCGTCTTGCTGTAGCGGCCCAGCCGTTCGATGACCGCGGCCTCGGCCTGCGGGATCAACGCGACCGACTTCGCGACGATGATGGCGGCGAACACCACCAGCACCCCGACGAGTATCAGGCCGGCGACGGCACCTTCCATGACTTCCTCCTAACCGCGCCCAGTGGTCTCTAGGCGAGCTTCTGGACGACGGCGGTGGCGCCGTCGATGTGCACGACGGTCACGTTGTCGCCCGGTTCGTAGATGTCGCTCTCGTTGAGCGGCCGGGCCGTCCAGACCTCGCCGTCGAGCTTGACCTGTCCTTCGTGGCGGGCCACCCGGTCGAGCACCAGCGCGGTCTTGCCCTCCAGCGCCTCCGCCGGATCCGGCAGACCCGTACCGGACCGGAAGTGCCTGCGCAGCGCGGGCCGCACCAGCACCAGCAGTAGCACCGAGACCACCGCGAACACCGCGCCGTGCACCCACAGGTCGTCGAAGATCAGGCTCGACCCCGCCGCGGCGAGCGCCCCGCCGCCGAGCATGAGCAGGAACAGGTCGCCGGTGAGGGCTTCGGCCCCGGCGAGGGCCAGCGCGGCGATGAGCCAGAGCAGCGCAGCGGGCATACCGCCACCCTACTGTCGTGACCGGCCACATGCGGGCGTAACAACTACACTGCGAGCATCATGTGGTGTCCGAGTGTTTCTTTGACGGTGTGGGCCAACGCCTGGCTTGCCGGCGCGGCCGCGCCCGATGATGTTCTTGATGCGTTATCACTCTGGGCACCAAAGCATTCCGTAACAGCGTATGACTCGGTTGCGGCCGGTCGCACGGGTCTGCCGTGGCCCGATCTGCTCGACTCGGGCGCGGTGTCGCTGCTGCAGACGCTGCGCACCGCGGCAGGCCCGCAGCGCACGTCGCCGCCGATCCAGTTGGCGCTGCCGGTGCCCGGCGACGTGCGCGGACTGCCGGCCGGTACCCAGTTCCAGCGCGACGCCGTCACGGCGGGCGAGGCGCTGATCGTCGCAGGCGGCGACGCGGACGCCATCGGCCTGGTACCGGACTTCGAGTACGACGAACTCGACGTCGACGACGAGTTCGGCCACGAACCGGTCGGACTGTCGTGGACGGTGTACTCGCTGCCCACCGTGGCCCCCGCCGCGTACATCGACCTCGGTGAAGCCGAGTACGAACTGCGCTCGGCGGTCCGGGCGGCCGCCGAAGCGCTCGGCGCGCTGCGCACCGGGGCCGCCGACGTCGACGTCGAAGACCCGCGTGGGCTGGTCGAGGAGATCCTGGAAGCCGGTCGCGCCCATCGCATTCCAGAGCATGCGCCGGACCGGGCACTGCGGGTGCTGGAGAACGCCGCGCACGTCGACGCGATCATTGCGGTCAGCGCGGAACTGATCCCGAGCGGACTGCACAGTTCGACGCAGGTGCAATTGGCAAGCGACGCACTGCGTCCACTGGACGCCGTGGTCCGGGCCGCGAGGATCGCCGCGGTCACCGCGATCCTGCACTCGGCCTGGCGAGGCTAGCTCGCGCAGGCGGGCGTGCAGACCACACCGTCGACCGAAACCCCCTGCAGCGGAGGTGCATCGGCCGCGGGCACCCGCGCGGCGGGTCGGCCCTGGCGGAGCTCGTCGAGCAGGTCGGCGCCCACCTTCGCAAGGTCGGCGTTGGGTGTCGCGGCCCGGGCGAAGGCCACCCCCAGATCCTGTGCCTGCACGCGCAGTTCTTCGTCCAGATCCCAGACCACCTCGATGTGATCGGCGACGAAGCCGATCGGGCACACCACCACAGCCCCGGTCCCGGACTGCGCCAGTGCCGCGAGATGATCGCCCACATCGGGTTCCAGCCACGGCACCTGCGGCGGTCCCGACCGCGACTGCCACACCTGGTCATAGTCCCGGTAACCGGCGGCGGCCGCGACCAGCTTCGCCGCGTGGGCCACCTGCCGCGCGTAAAGGTCGGTCCCACAACGTGACCGGGCCGACAGCGGGATCGAGTGCGCGGTGAACACCAGCCGGGCACCGTCGGGAACGGTGCGGGCGGCCGCGGTGATCGCGTCGGCGAACATCTGCACGAACACCGGGTGGTCGAAGTACTGGCGCAGCTTGATCAGCCGGGGCGCATCGGCTCCGGCGGCCTGCCGTCCCCGCGCGATGTCCTCGACGTACTGCGTGCAGCTCGAGTAGCCGCCCCACGCCGAGGTGGTGAACACCGCGGCCCGCCGGATGCCGTCGTCGCGCATGGCCGACACGGTGTCCTCGACGTAGGGCCGCCAGTTGCGGTTGCCGAAGTACACGGGCACGTCGATCAGGCCCTGCAGCCGGTCGATCAGAGCCCGGTTGATGCGGTTGATCGGCGAGACACCGTCGAAGTGCAGATAGTGCTCGGCGACACCGGCCAGCCGCTCCGGCGGGATCCCCCGACCGCGGGTGACGTTCTCCAGGAACGGCATCACCTCGTCGGGACCCTCCGGCCCGCCGAACGACAGCAGCAGGACGGCTTCGATGTCCGCCGGGAACTCCATCTACAGCAACTGGGTGCTCGCGCCGCCGTCGGCGTAGACCACGGTGCCGGTGGTGGCGGGCAGCCAGTCCGACAGCAGCGCGCAGACCGTCTTGGCCACCGGCGTCGGATCCTTCATGTCCCAGCCGACCGGGGCGCGCTGATCCCAGCCCTCCTCGAGCAGGCGCATCTGCTCGCCGGCCTCGGCACCCAGGGCGCCGCCGACGATCGCGCTCATCGCCAGCGTCCGGATCGGTCCGGCGGCAACCAAATTGGAGCGCACCCCGTACGGGCCGGCCTCACGGGCGACGAACCGGTTCACCGACTCGAGCGCGCTCTTGGCCACGGTCATCCAGTTGTAGGCGGGCATCGCGCGGGTCGGGTCGAAGTCCATGCCGACGATGCTGCCGCCGCGGTTCATGATGGGCAGCGTGGCCTTCGCGAGCGAGGCGTACGAGTAGGCCGAGATGTGAATGCCTTTGGCCACATCCTCGTACGGGGCGTCGAAGAACGGGTTGATGCCCATCCCGGACTGCGGCATGAAGCCGATCGAGTGCACGACACCGTCGATCTTGTTGCCCTCGCCGATCGCGTCGCCGATGCGGCCGGCCAGCGAGTCCAGGTGTTCGGTGTTCTGCACGTCGAGTTCCAGCAGCGGCGCCGGGTTCGGCAACCGGTCGGCGATCCGCTGGATCAGCTTCATCCGGTCGAACCCGGTGAGCACCAGTTCGGCGCCGGCCTCCTGGGCCACCTTGGCGATGTGGAACGCGATCGACGAGTCGGTGATGATCCCGGTGACCAGGATCCGTTTGCCTTCGAGCAGACCTGCCATGTTCTGAGTCCTTCTCTTTCGGTGAAAGTTCTAGTGGCCCATGCCCATACCGCCGTCGACGGGGATCACCGCGCCGGCGATGTAGCTGGCGTCCTCGGATGCCAGGAAACTGACCGCCCCGGCCACCTCTTCTGCGGTGCCGACGCGCTTGGCCGGGATGAAATCCAGTGCGCCCGCCTGGATCCGCTCATCCAGCGCGCGGGTCATCTCGGTGTCGATGTAGCCCGGGGCCACCACGTTGGCGGTGACGTTGACCTTGGACAGCTCACGCGAGATCGAGCGGGCCATCCCGATCAAACCGGCCTTGGCCGCCGCGTAGTTGGCCTGGTTGCCGATGCCCCACATGCCCGAGACCGAACCGATGAAGATGATCCGGCCGAAACGCTTGCGCTGCATGCTGCGCGACGCCCGCTGCACCACCCGGAACGCGCCGGTGAGGTTCGCGTCGATCACCTCGGTGAACCGTTCCTCGGTCATCCGCATCAGGAACGCGTCCTTGGAGATCCCGGCGTTGGACACCAGCACCTCGACCGGACCCTGATGCTCCTCGACCTCTTTGAACGCGCGGTCGACGGCGTCGCTGTCGGTGACGTCGCACACCACCCCGAACAGTCCCTCGGGCGCCCCGGACCCGCGGTGGGTGACGGCGACCTTGTGCCCGTCGGCGGCCAGGCGCTGCGCGATCGCCAGCCCGATCCCCCGGTTACCGCCGGTGACCAGAACCGAACGTGACACGAACGGCGGACGGCCGCCTCCGGTTTGGCCGGCCGATTCAGGTGCTGCAGTCTCGGTCATGCCCGCCAACCTATCGCCTGCACGCCATTCCTAAGAAATCGCCTTACTCCGGGCTCGCTACAGCGGGAGCCGGCGGTTGATCAGCAGGCTCGCCGCGGCCGCGACCGCGGCGACCAGAGCCGCGAGCCGCAGCCAACCGGTGGTGGCCTCGCCGCGGACGGTCTCGTAGCCGATCTGGTCCTGCAGGGTCGTATACACCTTGTTGAGTTCCTCGAGGTTCTCGGCGGTGTAGGCCTCTCCCCCGGCCAGGTTGGCGATCTTCTTCATCATCTCGTCGTCGACGGGCACCGGGACCCGTTCCCCGTTGACCTCGACGCTGCCGTTGGGCGTGCCGAACGAGATCGTCGAGACCGGCACACCCTGGTCCTTGGCGGCGCGCGCAGCGGTGAACGCGCCCTTGGGATTGTCCGGATTGTTCGGCACGGTCTCCTTGCCGTCGGAGAACAGCACGATGTGCGCGGGCGGCGGTTCGTCGCCGCCGCCGATCACCGCGCCGACCGTCGAAATCGACGACAGCGCGGTGAGAATCGCCTCACCGGTGGCGGTGCGCTCGGCCACCTGCAGGTTCTCGATGGCGCGCCGGCTCGCGTCGCGGTTCGTCGTCGGGGACACCAGCACCGTCGCGGTACCGGCGAACGAGATCACCCCGAGGTTGATGCCCGGGGTCAGCTCGTCGACGAATTTCTTGGATGCCTCCTGGGCGGCGGCGAGCCGGTTCGGCTCCACGTCGGTGGCGTTCATCGACTGCGACACGTCGATGGCCAGCACCACCACCGCGCGGTTGCGCGGCAGCCGTTGGTCGTGGGTCGGGCCGGCCAGCGCGATCGTGCACAGCAGCAACGCCACTGCCAGCAGCGCGGCCGGAACGTGGCGCCAGCGACTGGGCCGGGTGGTGGACACGCTGTCGAGCAGTTCGGTGTTGGCGAACTGCTGCAGCCGGCGGCGCCTGCGGATCTGGGCCACCACGTACATCGCGGCCAGCGCCGCCACCACGATCAGGAACAGCAGGAACCACCAGAGGTGGGTGAATCCCGTCAGTGAAACCGGGCCGAGCAGTGGAATGGTCATGTCAGCGTCCTCAGTTCGGCAGCCGACGGTTGATGGCCAGCGCCGCGACGGTGGCCAGGGCGAGCGCCAGCGCGCCGAGCCGCAGCCAGCCGACGCTCGCGTCGCCGCGGATGGTCTCGTAGCCGATCTGCTGCTGCAGGTTCGCATACACCTGTCGCAGCTGTTCGAGGCTGGACGCGGTGAACGCCTCGCCGCCGGAGAGGTCGGCGATCTTCTTGAGCATCTCGTCGTCGACCGGCACCGGTTGACGTTGATCGTTGATCTCGACGTACCCGTACGGGGTGCCGAATGAGATCGTCGAGATCGGCACGCCCTGGTCCTTGGCGGTGCGCGCCGCGGTGTAGGCGCCCTTGGGGTTGTCGGGGTTCGACGGCACGGTCTCCTTGCCGTCGGAGAACAGCACGATGCGCGCCGGCGGCGGTTCGTCGCCGCCGCCGATCACCGCGCCGACGGTCGCGATCGCCTGCAGCGCAGTGAAGATGCCCTCACCGGTGGCGGTGCGGTCGGCGAACTGCAGCCCGTCGATCGCGGCCTTGGTGGCCTCGCGGCCGGTCGTCGGTGACACCAGCACGGTGGCCGTGCCCGCGTACGAGATCAACCCGAGGTTGATGCCCGCGGTCAGCTCGTCGGCGAACTGCTTGGAGGCCTCCTGGGCGGCGGCCATCCGGTTCGGCGACACGTCGGTGGCGCGCATCGACTGCGACACGTCCATCACCAGCATCACCACGGCCCGGTTCCGCGGGATCCGCACGTCGTGCGTCGGACCGGCCATCGCGGCGGTCAGGAACACCAGCGCGATCACCGTCAGGATCGCCGGCAGATGTCGCCACCGTGAAGAGCGTTTGGGCGCAACGCTTTCCAGCAGCTCCATGTTGGCGAACCGCAGCATCCGGCGGTGCCGGCCCAGTTGCACCACGATGTAGAGCCCGACCAGCCCGAGCACGGCGAGCAGGAACAGGAAGAACCACGCGTTGTCGAATCCCGACAGACTCATCGGTCCGAGCAGCGGCAAAGTCATATGCGCCTGTTCATTTCGATCATCACGTTGAGCTAGGCGTGGCCCGCCAGCGCGCCGCGCCTGCGGTTGGCCACGAAGCGGACGACATCGGCGATCCAGTCGCGGTCGGTGCGCAGGGTCAGCAGCGGGGCATCGCACCGCCGCAACGTCCTGGCCACCTCCGCGCGGTGCGCGCCTGCGGCGCGTTCGAAGTCGGCGCGCAACTGCTCGTCGATGGTGAACTCGCGGGTGACGCCGGTCTCGGCGTCCTGCAGGACGACGTCCCCGACCGGCGGCAGTTCCACGTCGCGGGGATCGAGGATCTCGATGCCCAGCACCTCGTGGCGGCCGGCGATCGCCCGCAGCGGGCGCATCCAGTTGATGGGGCCGAGGAAGTCGCTGATGATCACCGCCATCCCGCGCCGACGTTCGGGGCGGCGCAGCGCGTCGATCGCCGCGGCCAGGTCACCGCGCACCCCGGTGGGCGCCTTCGGCATGGTCGCGATCGTGCGCAGCATCTCCTGCTCGTGCATGCGGCCCGACAGCGCGGGCACCCGCCGCACCGTGTCACCGTTGGCGATGATGGCGCCGATGCGGTTGCCCCCGCCGCTGTTGAGGAACGTGATCGCGGCCGCCGCGGCCACCGCCAGGTCGCGCTTCTCGCACCCGGTGGTGCCGAAGTCCAGGCTGGCCGACATGTCGATGACCAGCCAGGTCTCCAGCTCCCGGTCGGCGATCATCTGCCGCACGTGCGGGTGGGTGGTGCGGGCGGTGACCGACCAGTCCATCCGGCGCACGTCGTCACCGGGCTGGTAGAGCCGCGACTCGCCGGGTTCCGAGCCGGGGCCCGGCAGCAGACCGAGATGGTCGCCGTGCAGCACACCGTCGAGTTTGCGGCGCACGGTCAGCTCGAGCTTGCGCAGCGCCGCGCTCAGCGCGGGGTCACGAATCTCCCCGCGCTTGAGCGACGGTAGGTCTACGGAGCGTCGCGGCCCGGAAGGTGTAGTCACCGACCACCGGCCGCGCCTGCGGCGGCGGGCACGACGGGCGGTACCGAATGACCTTGCTGCGGAATGGCGTTCACCTGCGGCAGCGCCACCGTCTGCAGGATCCGGTTGATCACCGTTTCGGCGGAGATCTCGTCGGCCAGCGCGTCGTAGGTGAGGACCAGCCGGTGCCGCAGCACGTCCGGGATCACCTCGACGACGTCCTGCGGGATGACGTAGTCGCGGCCGCGCACCAGGGCCAGCGCGCGGGAGGCGGCGATGATGCCCAGCGACGCGCGCGGCGAGGCGCCGTAGGCGATCCACGCCTTGGCGTCCGGCATCCCGAACTTCTCCGGCTCACGCGTCGCGGTGACGATGCGCACCACGTAGTCGACCAGCGCGTGGTGCACGAAGTTGTTGGCCGCCACGTCCTGCAGCCGCAGCAGGTCGCCGGGGCCGAGGATCTGCTTGGGCTCCGGCGGCTTGACGCCCATCCGGTAGATGATTTCGCGCTCTTCCTCCGGCGTGGGGTAGTCGATGTTCAGCTTGAACAGGAAGCGGTCGCGCTGCGCCTCGGGCAGGGCGTACACACCCTCCTGCTCGATCGGGTTCTGCGTGGCCATCACCAGGAACGGCTGCGGCAGCGGGAACGTCTTGCCGCCGATCGAGATCTTGCGCTCGGCCATCACCTCGAGCAGCGCCGACTGCACCTTGGCGGGTGCGCGGTTGATCTCGTCGGCGAGCAGGAAGTTGACCACCACCGGGCCGAGTTCGATGTCGAACTCCTCCTTGCCCACCCGGTAGATGCGGGTGCCGACGATGTCGGTGGGCACCAGGTCAGGGGTGAACTGGATGCGCGCGAAGGTGCCGCCGACGACCTTGGCGAAGGTCTCGACGGCCAGCGTCTTGGCTACCCCGGGCACGCCCTCGAGCAGCACGTGGCCCTTGGCCAGCAGGCCGACCAGCATGCGCTCGACCAGTTGGTCCTGGCCGACGATGATCCGCTTGACCTCGAACACGGCCCGCTCGAGGGTGTGGACCTCCTGCTGCAGCCCGCCGTTGGTGGCGGCCGCGGCCGGAGTGGGGTTGGCCGGTGCGGCGTGCGCACCCTGGTAACCCTGCGGCTGCGGCTGGCCGGGATAGCCTCCAGCGCCCTGCGGCGGCCCACTCGGTGACGTCATCCACGTTCCTTCCACGTTCTGTGCTTTGGGCGGCGCAGGCCGGTCCGGGCCGCACGCTCGCCGTCAACTATTCCAGGCACCGCAGAATCCGTCGACGTTGCCCGTGGTTCGACACGCCCCCGAGGCGCATTCAAAACAGCCGCTCAGCAAGCACTCAGCCGACGCTCAGGATTCGATGATGCGCGCGGCGTACGGCTGCAGCCCGCCGCGCCGGACCTGGCTGACGGTGACCTTGCCCGCGCTGCCGGAGGCCTCGATCATCTGACCGCCACCGAGGTAGAGCGCGACGTGCTGGCTGCCGCCCGGCCCCCAGAACAGCAGATCGCCGCGCTTGGCCTGCGACAGCGGCACCTTGCGGCCGGTGTCGTACTGGTCGCCGGAGTACTTGGGGATCAGCACACCGACCCCGGCGAACGAGAACTGGGTGAAACCCGAGCAGTCGAAGCCGACGGTTCCGGCGCCGGAGTCGATGCCGCGGGTGGGTCCGCTGGGCTTGCCCCCGCCCCACGAGTACGGCACGCCCATCTGGCTGGCGCCGCGCCGGATCACGTACTCGATGGCCTGCGGGCCGCGCACCCGCCCGGGGGCGACGCCGGCCTCGGGTGCGGGTCCGAACCCGAGGGTGGACAGGAACTTGCGGCCGAGGTTCATCGTGACCTCGGTGGCCTGGGCGGTGGCGGCCAACGAGGCGTTCGCGATGGCCAGCGGATCCCCCGGGGCGCCGGCGCTGATCAGCTTCGGCAGCGTCGGATCCCACTGGCCGTCTTCGGGCGCCGCGGCGCCCGGGTTGGCCAGACCGACCGCGAGGCCCACCGCCAGCGCGGCGGCGGCGAGCATCCGCGTGGTACGACGGTGAAAGCGGAAGCGCTTGAACTGCAAGGTTTTCCTATCGTCCGGTCACCATTCGATGAGACGTGTCGCGTAGGGGGTCATGCCGCTGGTGCGGACCGGCGACACCTTGACCACCGATCCGGTGTAGGGCGCTTCGAGCATCTGGCCGTCGCCGAGGTAGAGCGCCACGTGCTGGCTGGCGTTGGGACCCCAGAACAGCATGTCGCCGCGGCGCATCTGGGACGTCGGGATCTTGCGCCCGGCGTTGTACTGCGAACCGGAGTAGTGGTCGAGCTTGATGCCGACGCCGGCGAACGCGTAGAGCATCAGGCCCGAGCAGTCGAAGCCGACGGTCCCGGCGCCGGAGTCGATGCCGCGGCTGGGTCCGGCCGCGTTGCCGCCGCCCCACGAGTAGGGCACGCCCATCTGCGACATCGCACGCTTGATCACGTACTCGGTGGCCTGCCTGCCGTAGACGCGGGGAATGCCGCCGCTGTTCGTGTAGCCGGTCGGGGTGGGCAGCAGGCCCAGCTTCTGCAGGAAGCTGCGTCCCAGCTCCTGGGTGACCTGCGCCGACGTCGACGCGATGCCGAGGATCGCGTTGATGATCGCGATGGGGTCGCCGCTGACGAACGCGCTCGGGATGGCAGGCAGCGTCGGGTCCCACGGGGTGGCCCAGTTGCCGGTGGCCGGGTCGGGCCTCTGCGGCGAGCGGTCCCAGTTCGGGTCTCCCGGCTTGGCCGGGTTGGCCGCCGGCTGTGCTGGTGCGGCGGCCGGCGCCGCGGCCGGTGCCGACGACGCGCGCGCTGCCGCCAGCCGGGCCTGGGCGGCCGAGCGCTCGGCGGTCAGCTTGTCGAGTTCGGCCTGCTGCGTGCGGAAGGTGTCCTGCGCGGCGGTCAGCGCCGAGACCGCCGACTGCTGGCTGGCCTCGGCGTCGGTGACCGCCTTGTCGGCGTTCTCCTTGGCCAGCCGCGCCGCGGAGTCGCGGTTGACCTGCTCGGTGCGCGCCCGCTGAAGGTCGGCGATCACCTTCTGCGAGCTCAGCGACAGCGTCTGCCCGGCCGCTGCGGTGCTGATGATGTCGGCCGGATCGGCCGCGGTGAGATAGGAGTCCGACGGACCGTTGATGTAGGTGGCGGCGGCGAACGAATCGAACCGCTTCTGCGCCTGTTCGATCGCGATGTTGGCGTCGGCCACCCGCTGCCTGCTGGCGTCGACCTCGCGCTGGGCGGCCGCGGCGTTGTCGCGGGCGGTCTGCACGTCGAGGATCGCCTTGTTGACGCTTTCCTGCTGCTGCTGAATCTGGGCGCCGAGGTCCTGCAGCTTCTGGTCGGCGTTCGCCACGGCCGCGACGAGTTCGGCGATGCCGTCCGGGCTGCCCGGCTGGGCGACCGCCAGGCCGGGGGTGGCGAACACGACGGCGAGGGCGAGCAGAGCCGCGCAGAACCGTCCGCGCGGCCGCGTAACGGATGGGCCAGGGGTGCGTCTCATCCGACTCAGTTCTCCTATGGCTCTTCTGCGAACGTGCGGACACATTCGTCGGGGTAACTGTGCACAGTTGTCACACAATGCACATCCACAACACAGTTACCGACTGCACCGTACGTCACATCTGACGCCAAAGAAACTTAAGTCACGAATTACAAGTTTGTAATTGAAAAGAGCGTTATCCGACCGTTATTTCGGGCTCTGCGGGGCGCCCGCGCACATGGGCGAAAGCTGTTGTCGCGGTGCGGGTTTAGCGCTGTTCCGCGGTGACGGATCGGCGGGCGCGAACCTGCAGAAGTCGCGTTCCGATAACGGCCGCGACCACCCCCAGAACGACCAATATGGTGAATGCCGTCCAGGGGAAATGCGATGCCGTGAGTTCGCTCAGGAAGTTCTTCGAACCCTGCACCGGACCCCGACCCTCGGCGACGTCCTGACCGGCCTCCAAGGTCATCCGGTCATAGGTGGTGCTGAACGTGCCCGACTCGGTCGGACTGAGCACCAGCACGGTGGAACTGGGGAACGCCTCACCGACCTCGGTGGCGATATCGCGCAGCGGTGTGTCGATCGGCGGGTTGCGGTCGACGACCACGATCTTGAGGTCGACGCCCTTTTGCTGGGCCTCGGCGACGACGTCGGTCAGCCCCTCGTTCTCGGGCGCGGGTGCGGCGCTGACACCGTCGTCGCGGACGTCGTCGATCACCAGGTTCATGCACGTGTCGACCGGGGTGGTCGCCGGGTCCTGGCCGACCGGCCCGCACACATCGGGCGGGATGTAGGCCGGCAGGAGCGGAATGACATGCGGTCCGATCACAGGGAAACCGTACGTGATGGGTACCCAACCCGGTGACAGCACGCGCAGGTGAGGCCAGACTGGAAACCCGACCCTGACTGTTATGCAGGACAAGCGTACTGTTAGAGTTGGAGCGTGGCCGTCACAGCCCGTCGGCTGCGAGAACTAGCCGGGAGTTGATGTGAGCAAAGGTAATACGGAAAATACTTCCCCCAATTCTTTTGGCGCCCGCGACACCCTCAAGGTCGGAGACAAGAGCTACGAGATCTACCGCCTCGACGCGGTGCCGGGTACCGACAAGCTGCCCTACAGCCTGAAGGTCCTCGCCGAGAACCTGCTGCGCAACGAGGACGGCGCGAACATCACCAGGGACCACATCGAGGCCATCGCGAACTGGGATCCCGAGGCCGACCCGAGCGTGGAGATCCAGTTCACCCCCGCGCGCGTGGTGATGCAGGACTTCACCGGCGTGCCGTGCATTGTCGACCTGGCCACCATGCGCGAGGCGATCGCCGACCTCGGCGGTGACCCCGAGAAGGTCAATCCGCTGGCCCCGGCCGACCTGGTGATCGACCACTCGGTGATCGCCGACCTGTTCGGCACCGCCAACGCCTTCGAGCGCAACGTCGAGATCGAGTACGAACGCAACGGCGAGCGCTACCAGTTCCTGCGGTGGGGGCAGGGCGCCTTCGACGACTTCAAGGTGGTACCCCCGGGCACCGGCATCGTCCACCAGGTCAACATCGAGTACCTGGCGTCAGTCGTGATGGACCGTGACGGGATTGCCTACCCGGACACCTGTGTGGGCACCGACAGCCACACCACGATGGTCAACGGCCTGGGCGTACTGGGCTGGGGCGTCGGCGGCATCGAGGCCGAGGCCGCGATGCTGGGGCAGCCCGTGTCGATGCTCATCCCCCGCGTCGTCGGGTTCAAGCTCACCGGTGAACGGCAGCCGGGCGTGACGGCCACCGACGTCGTGCTCACGGTCACCGAGATGCTGCGCCAGCACGGTGTGGTCGGCAAGTTCGTCGAGTTCTACGGCGACGGCGTGGCGGAGGTGCCGCTGGCCAACCGGGCCACGCTGGGCAACATGAGCCCCGAGTTCGGTTCCACCGCGGCGATCTTCCCGATCGACGAGGAGACCATCAGCTACCTGCGCTTCACCGGGCGCAGCGAGGAACAACTGGCGCTGGTCGAGGCCTACGCCAAGGAACAGGGCATCTGGCACGACCCGCAGCGGGAGCCGAAGTTCTCCGAGTACATCGAGCTGGACCTGTCCGACGTCGTTCCGTCGATCGCCGGGCCGAAGCGCCCGCAGGACCGCATCGCGCTCAACGAGGCCAAGTCGGCGTTCCGCCGCGACATCACCGACTACGTCGAAGACGGCGAGTTCAACGGTGAGTACTCCCAACTTGACGAGGCGATCGACGAGACGTTCCCGGCCAGCGATCCGGTGCGCAACACGTCGTTCCTCAACAACAAGAAGCCGCCGGCGCACATCGCCTCCGCGGCGGTCGAGCCCGACGGCAGGCCGAGCAAGCCGGTGACCGTGAAGTCCGACGAGCTCGGCGAGTTCGTGCTCGACCACGGCGCGGTGGTGATCGCGGCGATCACGTCGTGCACGAACACCTCCAACCCCGAGGTGATGCTCGGCGCGGCGCTGCTGGCCAAGAACGCGGTCGAGAAGGGCCTGACCACCAAGCCGTGGGTGAAGACCACGATGGCGCCGGGCTCGCAGGTGGTGACCGACTACTACGAAAAGGCCGGGCTGTGGCCGTATCTGGAGAAGCTGGGCTTCTTCCTGGTCGGCTACGGCTGCACGACGTGCATCGGCAACAGCGGCCCGCTGCCCGAGGAGATCAGCAAGGCGGTCAACGACAACGACCTCGCGGTGGCGGCGGTGCTGTCAGGCAACCGCAACTTCGAGGGCCGGATCAACCCGGACACCAAGATGAATTACCTGGCGTCCCCGCCGCTGGTGATCTCCTACGCGCTGGCCGGCACGATGGACTTCGACTTCGACACCACCCCGCTCGGCCAGGACACCGACGGTAACGACGTCTACCTGCGCGACATCTGGCCGTCGCAGTCCGACATCAACGACACGATCGCCAACGCGATCAGCCAGGAGATGTTCACCAAGAACTACGCCGACGTCTTCAAGGGCGATGAGCGCTGGCGCAACCTGCCGACCCCGGAGGGCAACACCTTCGAATGGGCCGAGGACTCGACGTACGTGCGCAAGCCACCGTACTTCGACGGCATGTCGGCCGAACCGGAGCCGGTCACCAACATCAAGGGCGCCAGAGTGCTGGCGCTGCTGGGCGATTCGGTGACCACCGACCACATCTCCCCCGCAGGCGCGATCAAGCCCGGCACACCGGCCGCCGAGTACCTGGAGTCCAACGGCGTCGAGCGCGCGAACTACAACTCGTTCGGCTCGCGGCGCGGCAACCACGAGGTGATGATCCGCGGCACGTTCGCCAACATCCGGTTGCGCAACCTGCTGCTCGACGACGTGTCCGGCGGCTACACCCGCGACTTCACCAAGGACGGGGAGCAGGCGTTCATCTACGACGCCGCGCAAAACTATGCCGCGCAGGACATTCCGCTGGTCGTGCTGGGCGGCAAGGAGTACGGCTCGGGTTCGTCTCGGGACTGGGCGGCCAAGGGCACCAGCCTGCTGGGGGTGCGCGCGGTCATCACCGAGTCGTTCGAGCGCATCCACCGGTCCAACCTGATCGGTATGGGCGTGATCCCGCTGCAGTTCCCGCAGGGTGAGTCGGCGGAGTCGCTGGGTCTCGACGGCACCGAGACCTTCGACATCACCGGCATCGAGGAGCTCAACGAGGGCAGGACCCCGAAGACGGTGAAGGTCACCGCGTCCAAGGATGACGGCTCGAAGGTCGAGTTCGACGCGGTGGTGCGCATCGACACCCCCGGCGAGGCCGACTACTACCGCAACGGCGGAATCCTGCAGTACGTGCTGCGCAACATGCTCAAAACGCAGTAACGGGAAGGGACTTCGTTGCCCCGGGTCACCGACGACCACCTGGCGGCGCGCCGTCGGCAGATTCTCGACGGTGCCCGCCGGTGTTTCGCGGAATACGGCTACGACAAGGCGACCGTGCGGCGGCTCGAACAGACGATCGGGTTGTCGCGCGGCGCCATCTTCCACCACTTCCGCGACAAGGACACCCTGTTCTTCGAACTCGCCCGCGAGGACGCCGAGCGGATGGCCGATGTGGCCGAGCGCGAAGGTCTGGTTCAGGTGATGCGCGACATGCTGGCCGCGCCGGATCAGTTCGACTGGTTGGCCACCAGGCTCGAGATCGCGCGCAAACTGCGCAACGATCCCGAGTTCCAACGTGGCTGGCTGGAGCGCTCGGCGGAGTTGTCGGCGGCCACCGAGGCGCGGTTACGGATGCAGAAGCAGGCGGGACGGCTCCGGGAGGACGTTCCCGGAGCCGTGCTGCAGACCTATCTCGATCTCATCCTCGACGGCCTGGTGGCCCGCTTGGCCTCCGGCGACGATCCCGAAAAGCTCAGTGCGGTACTGGACCTCGTCGAGGACTCGGTCCGGCAGCCCCGCGCTTAACGGTGCCTGCGGCGGTGGTTGGGGCCGCCGCGGCTTCGCATCGTGGTCCCCGATTCGCGCAACATGCTGTGAATCGAACCGTAGGAGCGTCCGGTCGATGCGACCAGCGTCCGAATACTCGCGCCGCCCTCGTACGCGCTGCGCAACTCGTTGAGCAGCTCGTCGCGCGATTTGTCCAGTTTCTTCATCAGCACCTCCCCAAGTAGATGCCCCGACGGTTACCCAGGGTAGGAAGCGACTACACCCCGGTAGCCGAAATTGACGAAAGCGTTCGCGATTTGGATGCACCCGACGCGACCCGGCCGATGTCAGGCGAGTTCGATCAGCTCCGCGTAGTCCTCGGACCAGAAGTCTTCGGTGCCGTCGGGCAGCAGCACGACGCGCTGAGGTTCCAGCGCCTCGGCGGCGCCGGGGTCGTGCGTCACCAGCACCACGGCGCCGAGGTAGCTGCGCAACGCGTCGAGCACCTGTTCGCGCGACGCCGGGTCGAGGTTGTTGGTGGGCTCGTCGAGGAGCAGCACGTTGGCCGTCGACGCGACGAGTCCGGCCAGCGCCAGGCGGGTCTTCTCCCCGCCGGACAGCGTGCCGGCCGGTTGCTCGAGCTGCGGTCCGCTGAACATGAACGCGCCCAACAGGCCTCGTAGGTCCTGCTCACCGGTGTCGGGGGCGGCGTGCCGGATGTTCTCCCAGACCGTCGCCGCGTCGTCGAGCGTGTCGTGTTCCTGGGCGAAGTAACCGATCCGCAGCCCGTGTCCGGGTTCGATCCCGCCCGCGTCCGGTGTCTCGACGCCTGCCAGCAGACGCAGCAGCGTGGTCTTTCCGGCACCGTTGAGCCCGAGCACGACGACGCGCGACCCGCGGTCGATCGCGAGGTCGACGCCGGTGAACACCTCCAGCGAGCCGTAGTTCTTGGTCAGCCCCTTGACCACCAGCGGGGTCCGCCCGCACGGCGCCGGGTTGGGGAACTTGATGCGGGCCACCTTGTCGGCCACCCGCTCCTCGTCCAGCGCGGCCATCATCCGGTCGGCGCGCCGCAGCATGTTCTGTGCGGCAACGGCTTTGGTGGCCTTGGCGCCCATCTTGGCGGCCTGGGTGCGCAGCGCGGCGGCCTTGCGCTCGGCGTTGGCGCGTTCGCGGCGGCGCCGCTGCTCATCGGTGGCGCGGGCGTCGAGATACTTCTGCCAGCCCATGTTGTAGACGTCGACCTCACCGCGCACGGCGTCGAGGAACCACACCCGGTTGACCACCTCGGCCAGCAGCTCGACGTTGTGGCTGATGATGATCAGCCCGCCGGTGTGCTGCTGCAGGAAGTCGCGCAGCCAGCCGATGGAGTCGGCGTCGAGGTGGTTGGTGGGCTCGTCGAGCAGCAGCGTGGTGTCCGAGCCGGCGCCGCTCTCGGAGGCCGCGAACAGGATCCGCGACAGCTCCACCCGGCGCCGCTGACCACCGGAGAGCGTGCGCAGCGGTTGGGTCAGCACCCGCTCGGGCAGGCCCAGGCTGGCGCAGATCCGGCCCGCCTCGCTCTCGGCGGCGTACCCGCCGAGGGCGGCGAACCGTTCCTCGAGCTGACCGTACCGGCGGACGGCCTTGTCCCTGGCGGCGTCGTCGGCGACCTCGGCCATCAGCACCTGCTGCTTTTCCAGATCGGCCAGCAGGGTGTCGAGTCCGCGCGCCGAGAGCACCCGGTCGCGGGCCAGGACGTCGAGGTCGCCTTCGCGGGGATCCTGTGGCAGGTAACCGATCTCGCCGTTGCGCAGGATGGTGCCCGCGTACGGCTCCCCCTCGCCGGCGAGGATCCGCATCGTGGTGGTCTTCCCCGCGCCGTTGCGTCCGACCAGCCCGATCCGGTCGCCGGGCTGCACGCGCAGCGCGGTTCCGTCGGTGGACAGCAACGTGCGCGCCCCGGCGCGGACCTCGAGGTCCGTTGCGGTGATCACGCTGGGGCCGTCCTTACTTGTCGTCGGTGAAGGCCGGGGCGCGTTTCTCGGCGCGCGCCGCCACGGCTTCTTCGAAGTTGGCGGTGAGCAACCGGACGTACAGTTGTCCGAGGCCCTCGGCTTGCATGTGTGCTTCCAGGCTACCGGCGTCCAGTCCACTCCACAGTGTGCGTTTGGTCAACTCAATTCCGGGCCGGGAGAATCCCGCGATCCGCTCACCGAACTGATAGCAAACGTCGAGCAGGTCGGCCTCGGGGACGGCGCGCGAGACCAGGCCGATGCGCTCGGCCTCCGCGGCGTCCACGTCACGCCCGGTCAGCATCAATTCGAACGCGCGTGACGTGCCGATCGCACGGGGCAGAAGGTAGGACAGCCCGAGTTCGCTGGCGGTCAGCCCGTTGTTGATGCCGGCCGCCCGGAAGTAGGCGCCGTCGGCAGCGACTCGGATGTCGCAGGCCAGCGCCAGGCACAGGCCCCCGCCGATCGCGGCGCCGTTGACAGCGGCGATCACCGGTTGATGCATTTTGCGCAGAGCCAGGATGACGTCGTCGAGGATCTCCATCGACCGCAGCGCGAACGTCGGCCGGGTCAGCCCGTCGATGTGCGGCACGGAACCGGCGGACTTGTGGTCGGCGCCCGAGGAGAACCCGCGTCCCGCGCCGGTCAGGATGACCGCGCGCACGGAATTGTCGTGGGTGAGCTCGTCGAGGACCTTCTTCAGCGGCACCATGACGTCGAACGCCATCGAGTTCATCCGCTCGGGCCGGTTCAGGGTCACCAGCGCCAGTCCCGGCCGGGGCCGGTCGACCAGCACGAAGTCGCTGCGTTCGCTGTCCACGCAGTGCACGCTATCGCGTGCGGGCGCTTACTCCTGCTCGCCGTTGTCCTGCGCGGCGATCGCGGCGTCGATGTCGAACTCCTTGACCTTCTGCACGAGGTCCTCCAGCGCCGCGGGCGGCAGCGCGCCGGCCTGGTTGAAGACCAGCTTGCCCTTCTTGAAGACCATCAGCGTGGGGATCGACCGGATGTCGGCGGCGGCGGCCAACGCCTGCTCGGCCTCGGTGTCGACCTTGGCATAGACCACGTCGGGATGCTTCTCCGACGACGCTGCGAACGTCGGGGCGAAGGCCTTGCACGGACCACACCACGACGCCCAGAAGTCCACCAGCACGATCTCGTTGTCGTTGATGGTGTCGTTGAACTGTTCGGCGGTGATGTCTTGGGTAGCCACGTTGCTTCCTAACGCTGATCGACGGCCGGATGTTCCCAGCCTACGGGCGGTCACCCAGTTCGGCGCGACCGCGCTCGAAGAACTGCTCGATGCCGGCGGACAGTGTGTCGACGTCGTCGGTGCTCCCGAGTGGCAGCAGCGCACCGAACGGTGCATTCCAGAACGGGCCGGTCCTGGTGCGCCACGGACCGACGTACGCATACGGGGTCGGGTGGGTGTCGTCGCCCGGCGACACCCCGTAGTTCACCTCGTCCTCGACGGCGGCGACGTCGAAGTGCTCCGGCCACAGTGTCGGATGCTGTTGCGGCAGAACCTGTTTGATGGCGTAGCCGCCGGCGTAGAGGCTGCGGTGCAGCCAGTTGGCCGCATCCGGGTCAAGGTCGAGTTCGGCGTCGTCGGGCAGCGGGTCGTCGAGCGGGTAGACACCCTCGGGCGGACCCGCGACCACTCCGGCGGCCTCGGCGATCGCCGCGACCGGGCCGCGCAGCGCAACGCTGTCGTCGCCGAACACCAGGTCGGTGCCGTGCACGGCGAGCGCGATGGCGACCCCGGCGAAGCCGTCCGGGCGCACCGCGAGGCGGATGGTGCCGGCCGTCCGGTACTGGGGTCCGGCGATCAGGCTCTCGGCAACCCAACGCAACTGGCGGCGGGTGGCGACATAGGTCTTTTCGAAGGTCACGGGAAGTGGGTACCAGATCATCGAGTCGGCGTCTCGGGTACCGCTCAATCCCGCGGCCGATGTGAAGCTGCGGCACATGGCGTGGCCCTACCGAGCGTGACGATCAGCGAATGCCGCTGCCCTGTCGACGTTGTCGAGCAATTGCTGGCGACGCTTCGGCCACCAGAACAGCTCCGCCAGCAGCGCCGCGAGGTAGAGCACAGACACCACGGCATTACCCCAGGAGCCGAAGACGGTGTCCCACACGGCGGTTCCGATCGCCACCACCAGCACCAGGGAAACCACCCAGCGAAACGGTCGCGCCGCGTCCGCCGCCGCGCGCAGACCGCGACCGTAGTCGACCACGAACTGTGCCAGCGCTGCGTCGGTGATCGCCTCACCTCGCCGGGCCGTGCGCACCACATTCACGCGCTCTCGACCGGTCAACTCGCTCGCGGACGGCCAGAACCGCGCCATCCGCCGCTGCATGAAGAAGCCGTAGAAGGACCCGACCGCGACGAGGACGATCACTGCGGTCAGCCACATCCCGGAGTCGATCCACGCCAGGACTCCCAACGCGACACCGACCGCGCCGCCGCTGGCCACGGCGCGGTAGACAGGTCCGCCTCGCCACCCGACCGCCGGAACGGTGACCACATGGAGATTGTGCTCGGGTTCACCGCGGGCCGCCGCAGCTTTCGGGCTCAGATCTCGGATAACTCCTTGGGCCGCAGCAGCAGTGTTGCGATCACACTGATCACGGCGGTCGCCACGAGGTAGGAGCAGGCCAGCCACGGCGACGCGTCCGCGGCGGCGATCAGCGCGGTGAGGATCAGCGGGGTCAGCCCCGAGGCGTACACCCCGGACAGCTGGTAGACCGTCGACAGCCCGGTGTAACGCACCCGTGCGGGATACAGCGACGCGTACAGCGTGCCCTGGGCGCCGTAGAACCAGGCGTGGATCACCCCGAACACCACGAGCATCCCGAGGGTGTAGGCGGTCATGTTGCCGGTGTCGAACAGGGCGAACACCGGGAAGACCGCGACCGCGTAGGCGGCGATGCCGCTGGCGTACACCGTGCGCGCCCCGAACCGGTCGGTGAGCAGTCCCGAGACCGGCAACAGCGCGGCCATCAGCAGCGCGGCGAGCGTCACCGCGATCAGCACCGGCACCCGCTCCAGGTGCAGCGTGCCCGTCGCGTAGGAGATCGCGAATACGCCCCAGGTGTTGAACGCGGCGCCCTCACCCCAGCGCGACAGCAGACCGAGCACGGTGCTGCGCAGCGCCGGTGGACGGAACACCTCGCGCAGCGGCGCCGGTGAGCGGTCGTCGTCGTCGCGGACCTTCTCGAAAGCGGGTGTCTCGGTCGCCTTCCAGCGCACCACGAGCCCGAACACGACCAGCACGATGCTGATCAGGAACGCGATCCGCCAGCCGTAGGACTCGAACGCGTCGTCGGGCAGCGCGATCTGCAACAGCGCGAACACACCGGTGCCCAGAGCCAGCCCCAACGCCAGCCCGACCTGCGGAATGCTGCCTGCGAACCCGCGCCGGCGCGGCGGGCTGTGCTCGACGGCGAGCAGGATGGCACCGGCCCATTCGCCGCCGAGCGCAAAGCCCTGCACGACGCGCAGCAGCAACAGCAGGATCGGCGCGAGGACCCCGATCTGCGCCGCGGTGGGCAGCACCCCCATCAGCGCGGTGGCGCCGCCCATCAGAACCATGGTCAACGCCAGGGTCTTCTTGCGGCCGATGCGGTCGCCGACGTGGCCGAACACGAACCCTCCGATGGGCCGGACCACGAACCCGACGGCGAACGTCGCGAACGACAGCAGGGTGCCGACCAGTGAACTCTGGTCGGGGAAGAACGCCTGGTTGAACACCAGGCTTGCCGCGGTCGCGTAGAGGAAGAAGTCGTACCACTCGATAGTGGTGCCGACGAGGCTGGCGACCAGCGCGGTACGCACCCGGGACCGGGTGGCGGCATCCGGCGGGGACGTCCCGGGGTCGATCGACAGATCGGTCGCAGAAGACACGAACGGCGACGATCCCCGATCGGGCCGCCGCGGTGAAGGGTTGTATCCGGCGTGATCGGAAAGGGTCAGGTCTTGGTGCGGCGGTAGTGCCGGCGCGCCTTCATCCTGTTGCCGCACACCGCCATCGAGCACCACCGCGCGGTGTTCGGTTTGCTTCTGTCCAGCAGGAACAGCCGGCATTCGGTGTTCGCGCAGGGACGCAGACGGCCCGGACTCGTCATCCGCAGCGCATCCCAGGCCAACACCGCGCGCGTGGCACCCCGGGCGCCGTCGATCGCCAGGTGCCAGCCCACGCCGGTCTCGCCCATCGACGCCTCCAATCGGACACCGGCGAGGAACCGCCGCAGCGCGACCGGTTCGGTGTCGCCGCGCACCACGCCCTGCAGCAGGGCCCGCACCTCGCGTAGTGCCGCCAGTTCGGCAGCGGTCTGCGCTACTCCCCTGTCGCTGAGCCATTTTCGCGCGGCGCGGGCGTCGGCCAGGTCGTCGCGCGGGACGCCGTCGACAACCGGCGTCGTGTTGAGCAGGTCGAGCAGCAGCGCCTCGTCTGCAGGTCCGGTCGCCACCAGCTCCATCACCTAACCTCCTATCCGATGTTGACAGGTTACATGAAAGGGCGTTGACTAACTGGCATAACGAGTCAATGGAGTTAGATATGGTTGCTGGCGTCCATCATCGCTACGCGGAAGTCCACGGCAGGCGGTTGTTCTACCGGGAGGCCGGGCATCCCGACGCGCCCGCCGTGGTGCTGCTGCACGGCTATCCGACCAGCTCGTTCATGTTCCGCGACCTCATCCCGCGGCTGGCCGACTGCTACCGCGTGATCGCCCCGGACCACCTCGGCTTCGGGCTGTCCGACGCCCCGTCCGTCGACGAGTTCGACTACACGTTTGACGCGCTGACCGATCTGACCGAGGAACTTCTGGACCAGCTCGGCGTCGACCGCTACGCGATCTACGTCCAGGACTACGGCGCCCCGATCGGGTGGCGGTTGACCCTGCGGCACCCCGACGCGATCACCGCGATCGTCACCCAGAACGGCAACGGGTACGACCAAGGATTCATCGAGGACTTCTGGGCACCGGTGTGGGCCTATCAGCGCGAGCAGACCCCGGAGACCGAGGCCGCTGTGCGCACCGCCCTCGGCGTCGACGCGATCAGGTGGCAGTACGTGACCGGCGTGCCCGACGAAAGCCTGGTCAGCCCCGACACCTGGTCACACGACGCGGCGTTGATCGGCCGACCGGGCAACGACCTGGTGCAGCTCAAGCTGTTTCGCGATTATGCGACGAATCCGCCGCTGTATCGGGCGCTGCACGAGCAGCTGCGGAGCAACCGGATACCGGTGCTTGCGGTGTGGGGCCACAACGACCCGATCTTCGGCCCCGACGGTGCCCGCGCGTTCGGCAAGGACGCTCCCGACGCGGAGATCCACCTCCTCGACGGCGGGCACTTCCTGCTGGAGACCGCCGTCGAGGAGGTCGCCGAACTGATGCGCGACTTCCTGGGCCGAGTGCTCACCCGGTGAGGCCGGCTTTCTGCAGTGCGATTCACCCGAGCAGTTCGCCGACCGTCTTGACCCGCGCCAGCGTCTGCGAAGCCGCCAGATCCTGCGCGTCGGCGTCGTAGTAGTCGAACCACGGCAGCCCCTCCCTGACATAGGCGTCCCGGTCGACGGGGCTGGGCGGCGGCGCCTCGCCGGTGATCGCCGTCCACACAGCCGCCGAGCACAGGTGCACGAAAACCCGCGCGGACCGCTCGACGTCGTAGTCGGACAGCGCGCGTTCGTCGGCGTAGATCTCCTGCCGCATCCGGCCGCCGGCGCCGACACCCATATCGGCCTCCGCCGATTCGTCTGGCGCGCAACACAAGACCTGCTCGACCGGGGTCTCGCGCCACCGTTGCAGTGCCTGCTCGGTCAGGCCGACAGCTCGAAGCTGGATGCCACCGTGAATCTCCTGACCGGTGACCTGCGCTTCGACGGTGGCACCTGAGCCGTGCCGGACCGCGACGAACTGCCGGATGAACCCCTCCCCGGCGTTGATCCCGTCCAGCCAGGGCTGCTTGGGCAGCGCGACATAGTTCTGCGGATCCTTGGTCAGCCGTTCCGTCCAGTCCTCACCGCTGACGGCGCAAACCGTGCCGACGCCGACCTGCAGCGCGGCGGGTTCGTCGGCCTCGAACGACAACCACATCGCCTCACGCTGGTAGACGGGCAGCATCACCCCGCCACGGGCCAGCCAGTGCGCTGGCGCCGTGTCCGGATAGTCCTCGACCGGGCGCAACGGAAACGACCCCAGACTCGGTGGCAGCGGGTGTAATCCGGTTTCGGGGATGCGAAGCGTGCGTTCGAACCCGATGCGCACCGGACCGAGGACCAACGAGTCGCCGACTGTTTTCATGCCCGAAGTGGTAGCACCGGGCACCGACAGGTCACATCCAGATCTTGGCGAGCAACTCCAGCGACCGGTCCCGGACCGCGGGGTCGTAGGCGTAGGTCACGGTGATCAACTCGTCTGCGCCGGTGCGCTCGACGAACCGCTCCAACTGTGCCTTGGCGGTCTCGGGTCCGCCGACCGCCTTGATGCTCAGCATCGGGTTGGCGCCCGCGCCCGGCGGCAGCGTCGCCGGATCGACCGGCGGCTGGATCTTGCGCCGCTGGTTGCGCTGGACGTCGAGGAACATCTGCTCGACCACGGTGAACTGCCGTTGCGCCTCGTCATCGGTGTCGGCGACCATCACGTTGATCCCGGCCATGACGTACGGCCGGTCGATCTGCGCGGTGGGCATCTCGGTGCTGAACGCCTCCCGGTAGGTCCGGATGGCGTCGTCGAGCTGTTCGGGCGCGAAGTGCGACGCCACCGAGAACGGCAGGCCGAGTTGCCCGGCGATGGCCGCACCGTTGACCGTCGAGCCCAGCACCCAGATCGGCACGTCGGTACCTGCGGACACCGCGGACATGATCGGCATGCTGTGCGCGGTGCCGGATTCACCGAACCAGCCCTGCAGGTCGTAGATGTTCTGGGCGAAGGCCTGCGGTTCGGCCGATGACCGGCTCAGCGCCTGCGCGGTCCGCATGTCCGTGCCCGGGGCACGCCCCAGGCCCAGGTCGATGCGCGGCCCGTGCATGTTGACCAGCGTCCCGTACTGCTCGGCCACCATCAGCGGGGCGTGGTTGGGCAACATGACGCCGCCGGAGCCGAGCCGGATCCGCTCGGTGACCGAGGCGGCCTGCGAGATCAACAGCGCGGTGCTGCTCGCGGCGAGGTTCGGCGTGTTGTGGTGCTCGGCGAACCAGAGCCGTTGGTACCCCAGCTGATCGGCGAGGCGCGCCGAGCTCATCGAGGCGGCGATCGCGTCGCGCGCGGTCGAACCCTCTGAAATCGGGACCAGGTCGAGAATGCTCAGGGGGACAGACAAGGCCGGGCTCACCTCACGTTGGCATCGGGATACGAATTAGGTTCAACGCCCGATGCCGGGCCGCTATTCCGAGCGCTCAGACCGTGAAGCCGAGCGCGCGCAGCTGTTCGCGGCCGTCGTCGGTGATCTTGTCCGGGCCCCACGGCGGGTTCCACACCCAGTTGATCTTCAGCTCGCTGACCAGACCGGCGCCGACCAGCGCGGTGCGCGACTGGTCCTCGATCACGTCGGTCAGCGGGCAGGCCGCCGACGTCAGCGTCATGTCGATCAGCGCGACCTTGCCCTGGTCACCCTGTTCGACGTTGATGCCGTAGACCAGCCCCAGGTCGACGACGTTGATGCCGAGCTCGGGGTCGACGACGTCGCGCATCGCCTCCTCGAGATCGAACAGGAATTCCTCGCTCGGAACCGCGGTGTCACTCATCCTGCCTCCTGCAATCCTTCCGACGCCTGCACCAGCGCATCTTTGAAAGCCATCCAGCCCAGCAGCGCGCACTTCACGCGTGCCGGGTACTTCGCGACACCGGCGAACGCGATGCCGTCTCCCAGTACATCCTCGTCCCCGTCGACCTTGCCCCGCGAGGCCACCATTTCGTTGAACGCCGCGACGGTCTCGAGCGCCTCGGCGACGTTGCGTCCGATGAGTTGATCGGTGAGCACCGACGTCGACGCCTGGCTGATCGAACAGCCCTGACCGTCGTAGGAGATGTCGAGGATCTTCTCGCCGTCGTCGGACAGCGCCACCCGCAGCGTCACCTCGTCCCCGCACGTCGGGTTGACGTGGTGCACCTCGGCGCCGAACGGCTCGCGAAGGCCGCGGTGGTGCGGGTGCTTGTAGTGATCGAGGATCACTTCTTGGTACATCTGCTCGAGTCGCATGTCAGTCCCCGAAGAATTTCACGGCGCGCCGGACACCGGCGACCAGCCTGTCCACCTCGTCGACGGTGTTGTACAGCGCGAACGAGGCGCGCGCGGTCGCGGCGATGCCGAACCGCCGGTGCAGCGGCCACGCGCAGTGGTGCCCGACGCGGATTGCCACCCCGCCGTCGTCGAGGACCTGACCGACGTCGTGGGCGTGCACGCCGTCGACCACGAAACTCACCGGCGACAGCCGGTCCTCCACAGTGGTCGGGCCGATGATCCGCACCCCGTCGACGGCCGCGAGCCCCTCCAGCGCGGCGGCCACGAGTTGCGCCTCGTGCTGGGCCACCGCCTCCATTCCGATCGCACCGAGATACCGCGCGGCCGCGGCCAATCCGACGACCTGCGACGTCATCGGGGTGCCGGCCTCGAATCGCTGCGGTGCGGGCGCGTACGTCGCACTCTCCATCGTGACGGTTTCGATCATCGAACCGCCGGTCAGGAACGGCGGCATCGTGTTCAGCAGGTCAGCGCGGCCGTACAGCACGCCGATACCGTTGGGGCCGAGCATTTTGTGCCCGGAGAACGCCGCGTAGTCGACGTCGAGCGCGTGGAAGTCCACCGGCTGGTGCGGCACCGACTGGCAGGCGTCCAGCACGGTCAGCGCGCCGACCGCCTTGGCGCGCTTCACCAGCTCACTGACCGGGGCCAGCGCACCCGTGACGTTCGAATGGTGGCTGAAGGCAACGACTTTGACCCGCTCGTCGAGCTGCAGCGAGTCGAGGTCGATGCGCCCCGCCTGATCGCCTGAGTCGGTGACGCCGTACCACTTGAGCGTCGCGCCGGTGCGCCGCGCCAGTTCCTGCCACGGGATCAGGTTGGCGTGGTGCTCGAGTTCGGTGGTGACGATGACGTCGCCGGGCCCGACGGCGCGGTCGAACCTGTTGTCGCCGAGCACGTAGGCCACCAGGTTGAGCGCCTCGGTGGCGTTCTTGGTGAACACGAGCTCGTCGGGATCGGCGCCGACGAACGACGCGATGTCGGCGCGGCCGTCCTCGTAGGCGTCGGTGGCCTCCTCCATCAGCTGGTGCGCCCCACGGTGTACCGCGCCGTTGGAGGTCACCAGGAAGTCGCGTTCGGCGTCGAGCACCTGCAGCGGGCGCTGGGACGTGGCCCCGGAATCCAGGTACGCCAACTGGTCCCCACCCCGCATCTGCTTCTTCAGGATCGGGAAGTCGGCGCGGACGGCATCGACGTCCAGGCGGCGATTCACGGGTTAGGCCCCCGCTGCCGCCGTCTGCGTGAAGCGGACGTAACCGTTCTCCTCGAGTTCGTCGGCCAACTCCGGACCGCCCGACTCGACGATGCGGCCGCCGACGAACACGTGCACGAACTGCGGCTGGATGTAGCGCAGGATCCGGGTGTAGTGCGTGATCAACAGCACGCCACCGTTTTCGGACTCGGCGTACCTGTTCACCCCGTCACTGACCACCCGAAGCGCGTCGACGTCCAGACCGGAGTCGGTCTCGTCGAGGATGGCGATCTTCGGCTTGAGCAGCGACAGCTGCAGGATCTCGTGACGCTTCTTCTCGCCGCCGGAGAAGCCTTCGTTGACGCTGCGCTCGGAGAACGACGGCTCGATGCCGAGGTCGGTCATCGCGCCCTTGACCTCCTTGACCCAGTGCCGCAGCTTGGGCGCCTCACCGCGCACGGCCGTGGCCGCGGTGCGCAGGAAGTTCGACATCGACACGCCGGGCACCTCGATGGGGTACTGCATGGCCAGAAACAGCCCGGCGCGGGCGCGTTCGTCGACGCTCATCTCCAGTACGTCCTGGCCGTCGAGTGTGATCGAGCCCGACGTCACCGTGTACTTGGGGTGGCCGGCGATCGCATACGACAGCGTGGACTTGCCGGATCCGTTGGGGCCCATTACCGCGTGGGTCTCCCCCGACTTCACGGTCAGGTTGACCCCGTTGAGGATGGGGATGTCGGTGCCGTCCTCGGCGGAGACGACGCTGACGTGCAGATCTTTGACTTCCAAAGTGGTCATGATTGGTCTGTTCTCGATTCCGTGATCGCTAGTTCTCGTTCGATTGCTTCGGTGAGGCGTTCGCGCACTGCGGGCACGGCGATCTTCGCAATGATCTCGTTGAAGAAGCCGCGGACCACCAGTCGACGCGCCTGAACCTCGGGGATGCCGCGGGCCTGCAGGTAGAACAACTGCTCATCGTCGAAACGGCCGGTGGCGCTGGCGTGACCGGCGCCGACGATCTCGCCGATCTCGATCTCGAGGTTGGGTACCGAGTCGGCGCGGGCCCCATCGGTGAGCAGCAGGTTGCGGTTGACCTCGAAGGTGTCGGTGCCGGTGGCCGCCGCGCGGATCAGCACGTCGCCGACCCACACGGTGTGCGCGTCGGGCCGGTTCGACGCCGGATCACCTTGCAGCGCACCCTTGTACAGCACGTCGGACTTGCAGTTGGGGTGCGCGTGGTCGACCAGCAGCCGTGACTCGAAGTGCTGGCCGTCGTCGGCGAAGTAGGTGCCGAGCAGCTTCGCGTCCCCGCCGGGTGCGGTGAACCGCACGTTCGCGGTGGTGCGCACGACATCGCCGCCCAGGGTGACGTTCACGTGGCCGAGCACCGCGTCCTTGCCGAGCTTGGCGTGGTGCGCGCTCACGTGCACCGTGTCGTCGGCCCAGTCGGCGATCCAGATGACCCCGAGCCCGGCCGAGTCGCCGACGATGATTTCGACGTTGTCGGCGTAGGTTCCGCTGCCGCGCAGATCCACCACGACGATGGCGCGCGAGAGCTCCTCGACGCGGATCTGCAGGTGCCCGTAGGCCACCGCACCCTCACCCGGGCCGGTGATGTCGACCTCGATCGGCTCGGCTACCTCGGTGTCCCGACCGACGGTGACGATGGTGGCCGTCTCGAACGACGAATATGCTTGCGCCGCAACACGGTCCGCCGGCACGCCACCCTGACCGAGTCGCGGGTCGTCACGCTGGACCCGCTCCACCGTCACGCCCGGTCGCTCGGACACCTCGATGTCGGCGCTGCCGCTGGCACTCGCGGACCCGTCGTGCAGGCCGCGTAGCCGTTTGAGCGGGGTGAACCGCCAGATTTCGTCGCGGCCGCCGGGCACCTCGAACGCGTTGACGTCGAACGAGGTGAAGACCTCACCCTTGTTCAGCGCCGAACCCGCCGGTGTCCCTTCGATCGCTGTGGAAAGCTCCGATGTCACTAGCCCACCGCGCCTTCCATCTGCAGCTCGATCAGCCTGTTGAGCTCCAGCGCGTACTCCATCGGGAGCTCCTTGGCGATCGGCTCGACGAACCCGCGCACCACCATCGCCATCGCCTCGTCCTCGGTCAGCCCGCGGCTCATCAGGTAGAACAGCTGGTCCTCGCTGACCTTCGACACGGTGGCCTCGTGGCCCATCGTGACGTCGTCCTCGCGGATGTCGACGTAGGGGTAGGTGTCGGAGCGGCTGATCGTGTCGACCAGCAGCGCATCGCATTTCACGCTGGAGCGGGAACCGTGTGCACCCTTGTTGACCTGGACCAGGCCGCGGTAGGACGCCCGGCCACCGCCGCGTGCCACCGACTTGGACACGATGTTGCTCGACGTGTTCGGTGCCAGGTGCAGCATCTTGGCGCCGGTGTCCTGGTGCTGGCCCTCACCGGCGAACGCCACCGAGAGCACCTCCCCGCGGGCGTGCTCACCGGTCATCCAGACCGCCGGGTACTTCATCGTGACCTTGGAGCCGATGTTGCCGTCGACCCACTCCATCGTGGCGCCGGCCTCGGCCCGCGCACGCTTGGTGACCAGGTTGTAGACGTTGTTCGACCAGTTCTGGATGGTCGTGTAGCGGCACCGGCCGCCGGCCTTGACGATGATCTCGACGACCGCCGAGTGCAGCGAGTCGCTCTTGTAGATCGGTGCGGTACACCCCTCGACGTAGTGCACGTAGGCGCCCTCGTCGACGATGATCAGCGTCCGCTCGAACTGGCCCATGTTCTCGGTGTTGATCCGGAAGTAGGCCTGCAGCGGGATGTCGACGTGCACGCCCGGCGGCACGTAGATGAACGAACCACCCGACCACACCGCGGTGTTGAGCGCGGAGAACTTGTTGTCACCGGCCGGGATCACCGTGCCGAAGTACTGCTTGAAGATCTCCGGGTGCTCTTTGAGCGCGGTGTCGGTGTCGAGGAAGATCACGCCCTGGGCCTCGAGGTCCTCGCGGATCGAGTGGTAGACGACCTCGGACTCGTACTGCGCCGCGACGCCAGAGACCAGCCGCTGCTTCTCGGCCTCCGGGATGCCCAGCTTGTCGTAGGTGTTGCGGATGTCCTCGGGCAGGTCGTCCCACGTCGCGGCCTGCTTCTCGCTGGAACGCACGAAGTACTTGATGTTGTCGAAGTCGATGCCCTCGAGGTTGGAGCCCCAGTTCGGCATCGGCTTCTTGTCGAACGTGCGCAGCGCCTTGAGGCGGACGTCGAGCATCCACTGGGGCTCGCTCTTCTTGGCCGAGATGTCGCGGACCACCTCTTCCGAGAGTCCCCGCTTCGCCGCGCTGCCGGCGTCGTCGGAGTCCGCCCAGCCGTAGCCGTACCGCCCCAGCGAGGCGATCGCCTCTTCCTGGCTCAGCGGTTCGCCCACCTTGTGGACCTCGGGTGTGGTCGTCATGTCGACGCTCCTTGCTTCTTCGTGGGGGCTGCAACGCTGATCTTGTCGACCAGCGGAACGTGCGTGGTGCAGGCGCAGTCGCCGTTGACGATCGTGGCGAGCCTCTGCACGTGGGTGCCGAGAATGTCGGCGAAGGCCTCTTGTTCGGTTTCGCACAGCTCCGGAAATTCCTCGGCGACGTGCGACACCGGACAGTGATGCTGGCACAGCTGGATGCCGGGCATCGGACCGGCCACCGGGGTGGTCGTCGTCGCGTAACCCGCTTCGCTCAGCGCGTCCGCGATCCGGCCGGCAGCTGGTTCAACGTCATCGGACCCCTCGGTTACTCCCGCCACGCCGGCGAGAATTCCGTCGATCCGCCGCCGCGCGAAGGTGCGGACGGCCTCGTCGCCGCCGATCTCGCGCAGTTGCCGGATCGCTGCGACCGCCAGATCGTCGTAGGCGTGTCCCAGCTTGGCCCGGCCGGCCGCGGTGAGGCGGTACCGCTTGGCGGGACGGCCCCGGCCGGTGTGCTGCCAGGCGGCGGCGGCGCTGGACTGCGCGTCGCCCGCCTCGACCAGCGCGTCGAGGTGCCGTCGCACCCCGGCCGCGGAGATCCCGAGCCGTTCACCGATCTCACCTGCGGTGATCGATCCTGACTCGAGCAGCAGCCGGACGATCGCCCCACGGGTGTGGCGATCCGCTGAGCTGGATGTCGCCGCCGGGGCGGCTCCAGCGTCCGGACTGAATTTCACAACACTATTGTGACGGAATTCCGAAAGCCCTGTAAAGCAAGGGCACCCTTAGCGTGACTGACCCCTCATCCACGGCGGTTACGCTGCTGAGGTGGCAGCCCGCCTCCGCTCGTTCAGCTCGTCGATTGCCCGTTGGCACGCCGACGAAGCGCCGGTCGGCTCCCCGCTGAACGATGCCGAGGTCATCGCGCTGCGCCACACCCGGCTGTTCGGCGCGACGGGCACGGTGCTGATGGCCATCGGGGCGCTCGGCGTCGGCGCCCGCCCGGTGGTGCAGGATCCGACCTTCGGCGTGCGGCTGCTGAACCTGCCGTCGCGCATCCAGACGGTATCGCTGACGATGACCACCACCGGCGCGGTGATGATGGCGCTGGCCTGGCTGATGCTGGGCAGGTTCGCGCTCGGCGACCGCCGCATGTCGCGCAGCCAGTTGGACCGGCTGCTGTGGCTGTGGGTGCTCCCGCTGCTCATCGCCCCTCCGATGTACAGCCGCGACGTCTACTCCTATCTGGCGCAGAGCGAGATCGCGGCCAAGGGCCTGGACCCCTACCGGGTGGGGCCCGCACCCGGGCTCGGCCTCGACCACGTGTTCACGCTGTCGGTACCCAACATGTGGCGCGAGACGCCCGCGCCCTACGGCCCGCTCTTCCTGTGGATCGGGGAGGGCATCTCGTCGCTGACCGGTGAGAACATCGTCGCCGCGGTGCTGTGTCACCGGCTGGTCGTGCTGCTGGGCGTCGGGCTGATCGTCTGGGCGGTGCCCCGGCTGGCCCGCCGCTGCGGCGTCGCCGAGGTCAGCGCGCTGTGGCTCGGCGCGGCCAATCCGCTGCTGATCATGCATCTGGTGGCGGGCATCCACAACGAGGCGCTGATGCTGGGGCTGATGCTGGCCGGCACCGAGTTCGCGCTGCGCGGTGTCAGCAGCATCGGAGCGACGCGGCCCCTGCTGCCCCGCCCGCTGACGTGGCCGCGGGACCGGCAGCAGTGGAGCCGGTGGTGGCCGGCGGCGATGCTGCTGCTCGGTGTTGTGCTGATCACGATGTCCTCTCAGGTCAAACTCCCGTCGCTGCTGGCACTGGGGTTCGTGGCGATGGCGTTGGCCTGCCGCTGGGGCGGCACCGTCAAGGCGTTCCTGCTGGCCGGCGGGTCGCTGACCGCGGTGTCGGTGGCGGTGATGGCGGTCATCGGTTGGGCCAGCGGTCTGGGGTTCGGCTGGATCTTCACCCTCGGCACCGCCAACGTCGTACGCAGCTGGATGTCGCTGCCCACCCTGCTGGCGCTGGGCACCGGCCAGGTCGGGATCCTGCTCGGTCTCGGCGACCACACGACCGCGGTGCTGGGCCTGACCCGCGCCATCGGCGTGTCGATCATCGCGATCCTGGTCACCTGGCTGCTGCTGTCGGTGCTGCGCGGCCGGCTGCATCCGGTCGGCGGGCTCGGCGTCGCGCTCGGGATGACGGTGCTGCTGTTCCCGGTGGTGCAGCCCTGGTACGTGCTGTGGGCGGTGCTGCCGCTGGCCGCGTGGGCGACCCGCCCCGCGTTCCGCAGCACGACGATCGTGGTGACGCTGGCCGTCGGGATCTTCGGGCCCACCGCCAACGGCGACCGGTTCACGTTGTTCCAGATCCTGCTGGCCGTCGCCGCGAGCACCGTCGTCGTGCTGCTGCTGATTCTGCTGACCTACCAGCGGCTGCCGTGGCGTGCCATGACCACGCTGCCGCCCGACCGTCCCGCCGACCGTTCGTCCGGGCCCGCGCCACCGCAGCCGCACCCTGCGCGGCCCGACGCCTACGCTGATTCCCCGTGACGCAGCAAGGGGCCCGGGCTTCCGCCGTCCCCGTGCGACTGCACGGGGTGACAAAACGCTACGGGTCGACCGTCGCGGTGGCCGGACTCGACCTCGAGGTCCAGACGGCCGAGGTGTTCGCGCTGCTCGGGCCGAACGGCGCGGGCAAGACCACCACGGTCGAGATGTGCGAGGGCTTCATCAGGCCCGACACGGGCACCGTCGAGATCCTGGGCCTCGACCCGGGGGCCGACAACGCCCGACTGCGCGAACGCATCGGCGTCATGCTGCAGGGCGGCGGCGGCTATCCCGCCGCGCGGGCCGGTGAGATGCTCAACCTGGTCGCGTCTTATGCGGCCGACCCGTTGGATCCGGCGTGGCTGATGGACACCCTCGGGCTCACCGAGGCCGCCAGGACCACCTACCGCCGGCTGTCGGGCGGTCAGCAGCAGCGCCTGGCGCTGGCGTGCGCGGTCGTCGGCCGCCCCGAGCTGGTGTTCCTCGACGAACCCACCGCCGGGATGGACGCTCACGCGCGAATTGTGGTGTGGGAGTTGATCGATGCGCTGCGCCGCGACGGGGTGACGGTGATGCTGACGACCCACCAGCTGACCGAGGCCGAGGAGCTCGCCGACCGGATCATGATCATCGACCACGGCCGACCGGTGGCCACCGGCACCCCCGACGAGCTGATGCGCAGCGGCGCCGAGAACCAGTTGCGGTTCCGCGCGCCGCGCATGCTGGATCTGTCGCTGCTGGTCTCGGCGTTGCCGGAGAGCTACCGGGCCACCGAGACGGCGCCCGGTGAGTACCTGATCGAGGGTGCGATCAATCCGCAGGTGCTGGCGACCGTCACGGCGTGGTGCGCCCGACTCGACGTGCTGGCCACCGACATGCGCGTCGAACAACGCAGTCTCGAGGATGTATTCCTGGAGCTGACGGGGCGGGAGTTGCGGCCATGATGACGACGAATCGTTTTGCGCCGGGAACGTTTTCGCCGGCGCCGGGCCCGGCCAGTGTGCAGAAGATGCTGGCCGCGCAGTTCGGTCTCGAGCTGCGGCTGCTGCTGCGCAACGGTGAGCAGTTGTTGTTGACGATGTTCATCCCGATCACGCTGCTGATCGGGTTGACGTTGTTGCCGCTGGGTGATTTCGGCGCCAACCGGGCGGCGACGTTCGTGCCGGCGATCATGGCGCTGGCGGTAATCTCGACCGCGTTCACCGGGCAGGCGATCGCGGTGGCGTTCGACCGGCGCTACGGTGCGCTCAAACGGCTGGGTGCCACCGCGCTGCCGGTCTGGGGAATCATCGCGGGCAAATCGCTGGCCGTGGTGGCGGTTGTGATCCTGCAGTCGATTGTGTTGGGCGCCATCGGCTTTGCCCTCGGGTGGCGGCCGCACCTGGCGGGGCTCGCACTGGGCGCGGTGATCATCGCGCTGGGCACCGCGGGGTTCGCCGCGCTGGGCCTTCTGCTGGGCGGCACCCTGCGCGCCGAGATCGTGCTGGCCGTGGCCAACCTGCTGTGGTTCGTCTTCGCCGGGCTCGGCGCGCTCACGCTCGAGGGCGGGATGGTGCCCTCGGCGCTGCAGTGGGTGGCCCGGTTGACGCCGTCGGGCGCGCTGACCGAGGCGTTGTCGCGGGCGATGAGCCTGTCAGTGGACTGGTTCGGCCTGCTCGTCCTCGCGGTGTGGGGCGGCGTCGCCGCGCTGTGCGCTCTGCGCTGGTTCCGCTTCACCTGAGGCCAGCCTCGGCAACAGGTATTCGAGCTGCCCCACCTCTTCGATGTTGTGCCGGACCCAGGCGCGCATCTTGTCGGGGCCGAACCGACGCCGCACGACGGCGTTGACCGGGGCCAGCAGCGGTGACCGCGCCCCGAGATCCATCACGGTCACGTAGTGCGCCCGCCCGTCGCCCGCCGACCAGGTGTGCTCGAGCTGGAAGACCGGGATGCCGGCGATCCGCTTCACCAGCCGGATGCCGGTCTCGTCGAGCTTCTCGACGCGGGCGACCTCGTCGATGGTGAACTCCGGACGCGCACCGAAAGCCTCGACCATCCGGAACCGGGCGCCGTCAGCGGCCCCGCCGCCGGGCGCGGGACGCGCCAGCTCCCACCGGATGTGGTCGATCGGATGCCAGGCCAGGTACCGGTCGATGACCTCGCCGCCGTAGTCCATGGTGCCGCCGAGGTGAGTGAACCAGTCCAGCAGCATCGTCGGGGTCAGACCCGCAAGGGGCCGGTGGTCGATCGTGATGCGCCGGCGGCCGTGCGGACACTCCAGGTAGCGGACCGTCGCGGTATCGACGGTGCGCAGCGGGTGAAGCACCAGCCGGGCGGGCGGGATCTTCATGGTAACCCTCCAAAGATACGGAAACGTTTCTTAACGGTAGGCCGATGCGGTAAGGTACGCAAGCGTTTCCTTTAGGAGGTCGGATGTCGCGTCGGCGCGGTGCGGAACTGGAGGCGGCGATCCGCGCCGCGACCGTGGCTCTGCTCGCCGAACAGGGCCCGGCCGGGGTGACGATGGAGGCGGTCGCCGCGGCGGCGCAGACCAGCAAGCCGGTGCTCTACCGCCGTTGGCCGGACGCCGCGGCGCTGCTGCGCGACACCCTGCTCGGTATCGCGACCGCCGCGATCCCGCACGAGGACACCGGCAGCTACCGCGGCGACATGCTCGCCGTGCTGCGCGGTTGGGCGGCGCTGTTCACCGGCCCGCAGGCAGCGGTGATCCGCGCGGCGATCGGCGCGGCCGCCCACGACCCGGCGCTGACCGAGGCGTTCCGCACCGGCGTCATCGGCTGGCGCAAGACCGAGATGGCCGCGCTGCTGGCGCGTGGCGTCGACCGCGGCGATGTGCGCGCCGACGTCCCGGTCGAGATCGCCCGCGAGTTGGGGCAGAGCGTGCTGTGGCACCGCCTGCTGGTCTCCGGCGACCCGATCGACGACGCGCTGGTCGTACAGTTGGTCGACGAGGTGCTGGTCCCGTTCGTCGCACCGCGCTGACCCGCTACTACGGGTTGTAGTTGCGCTGCTCTACCATCGGTACGTGCGACGCGCCTTCATGCGGCTGGTCGATCTGCTGCCGCTCCCCAGCCTGCGAACTCAGCGCGTCATCGCCTTTCTCGTCATCCTGACCCAGGGCGGGATCTCGGTCACCGGGTCGATCGTGCGGGTCACCGCGTCCGGTCTCGGGTGTCCCACCTGGCCGCAGTGTTTCCCCGGCAGCTTCACCCCGGTTCCGGTCGCCGAGGTCCCGGTCGTGCACCAGGTGGTCGAGTTCGGCAACCGGCTGATCACGTTCCTGGTCGTGCTGACCGCCGCGGCCGCGGTGCTGGCGGTGCTGCGGGCCCGCCGTCGGCGCGAGGTGCTGGTCTACGCGTGGCTGATGCCGGTGTCGACGGTCGTGCAGGCGGTGATCGGCGGGATCACCGTGCTCACCGGGCTGCTGTGGTGGACCGTCGCCATCCACCTGCTCGCCTCGATGACGATGGTCTGGCTGTCGGTGCTGTTGTTCGTCAAGATCGGCGAGCCGGACGACGGTGTTCCGGTTCGGCGAGCCCCGAAGGCGTTGCGCCGGCTGGCACTGCTCAGCGCGGTGGCGCTGGCGGCCGTTCTGGTGACCGGCACGCTGGTGACCGGCGCCGGCCCGCACGCCGGCGACAAGAGCGTGGACCGGACGATTCCGCGCCTCGAGGTCGAGATCACCACGTTGGTGCACATGCACTCGTCGCTGCTGGTGGCGTATCTGTCGCTGCTCGTCGGCCTCGGGTTCGGGCTGCTCGCGGTGCGGGCTCCGCGCCCGGTCCTCATCCGGTTGGGCGTGCTGCTCGTTCTCGTCGTGGCCCAGGCACTGGTCGGTACCGTGCAGTTCTTCACCGGGGTGCCGGCGGCGCTGGTCGCCATCCACGTCGCGGGCGCCGCACTGTGCACCGCGGCCACCGCCGCGCTATGGGCGTCGATGCGAGAGCGGGCCCAGCCCGAACCGGTCGAGCGCTGACTCCACGGCGAGCGCGAACTCGCGCTGCTGACGGTCGCGGGTCGCGTCATCGAGCTGCCCCCACCCCAGCGAGGGTTCGACCAGTTCGACCTCGAGCACCCGCGGATCCGACGGTCCGCCGATGACGTCCACCCGCGCGTAGAGCAGGTCGGCGGGCCTCAGGTCCAGGTGGTCGGCGGCGGCTGCCAGCGCTGCGTGCCCGACGTCCCACAGCTCGAAATCGGGTTCGGCCGACGACAGGGTCTCGCGGGCGTAGATGCCCGACTCGTCGAACTGCGGCGGCCTGCCGGGCCGAAGCAGGATCGGCCCCTTGGTGAACGCGTGCGACTGGGTTCCGGCCAGGAACACCAGCGCGGTCTCCCCGTCTTCCACCCGGTCGTCATAGGGCTGCACCACCACGGTGCGCCCGGCGTCGTGCAACCTCGCCGCGTGCCGGAGGGCGTCGTCGTGCTCCGAGAAGCGCAGCGCGTCGACCGAACCCATGCCGACCGACGGTTTGACCACCACCTCGCCGCTGTCGGGCAGGCGCACCTGCTGCCCCGGGGCGAAGAACCGGCTGGCGATCGTCGGCACACCCGCGGCGGCGAGGTCGGCCAGATACCGCTTATCGGTGTTCCACGACACCGCGGGCAGCGGATTGAGCAGGTGGCGGACCCGCCGCGCCCAGGCCAGGAACTCGTCGCGTCGCTCGATGTAGTCCCACGTCGCCCGCAGGATCACCAGGTCCGCCTCCAGCGTCGCCGGGTCGTCCCAGGACAGCCAGCGGGCGTGCAGACCGCGGCGGCCCAGGGCCGCCACCAGCCCCGCGTCGTCGCCGTCCCCGTCGGGCAGCGCCGGGCAGCCGGCCAACACGATGCGCGGATGGAACACGTCGGGGCGGGCAAGTTTCACGGTTGCAGGATATTGGGAAGATGTGAGCATGCACGCCATCGAAATCGCCGAGACCGGCGGACCCGAAGTCATGAGCTACGTCGAGAAGCCTCAGCCCACGCCGGGGCCCGGCGAAGTGCTCATCAAGGCCGAGGCGATCGGGGTGAACTTTCTCGACACCTACTTCCGCTCGGGCCAGTACCCGCGGGAGACGCCGTTCATCCTCGGCAACGAGGTGTGCGGCACCGTGGCCGCCGTCGGCGAGGGCGTGGCCGCGCTGAAGGTCGGCGACCGTGTGGTCACCGCGCAGGCCAACGGCGCGTACGCCGAATATTCTGTCGCTCCAGCCGATTTCGTCGCCTACGTACCGGACGGTGTGACACCGGAGGCCGCCGCGGCGAGCCTGCTCAAGGGCATGACCGCGCACTATCTCATCAAATCGCTGTACCCGGTGCAGCAGGGCGACTCGGTGCTCGTGCACGCCGGCGCCGGTGGGGTCGGGCTGATCCTCACCCAGTGGGCGACCAGCATGGCGGTGCGGGTGATCACCACGGTGTCGACGCCGGAGAAGGCCGAGCTGTCCCGGCAGGCCGGCGCGGTGAAGGTGCTCGACTATCCGCAGGACCCCGCCGAGTTCGGCGCCACGATCAAGGAGATGACCGACGGCGGCGTGGCCGCGGTGTACGACGGCGTCGGCGCGGCCACCTTCGAGGCCAGCCTGGCCAGCCTCGCGGTGCGGGGCACCCTCGCGTTGTTCGGCGCGTCCAGCGGGCCGGTGCCGCCGTTCGACCCGCAGCGCCTCAACGCCGCCGGCTCACTGTTCCTGACCCGCCCGACATTGGTGCACTACACCCGCACTGCCGACGAGTTCGCCTGGCGCGCAGGCGAACTGCTGGATGCGATCGCGTCGGGTGCGCTGAACATCACGGTCAGCCACCGCTATCCGCTGGCCGAGGCCGCCCAGGCACACACCGATCTGCAGGGCCGCAAGACGGTCGGGTCGGTCGTGCTGGTGCCCTGACTCAGCCGCCCGGGGCCGGCGCGGGAGCCGGCGGCGGCGCGGCGGCCCGGTCGTACTCCAGGTCGAAGGTCTGCTGCGTCGGGCACGGCTCACCCGCCTCGAGGCGGCGGGTGCCGCTCAGCGTCACGATCGGGTTCTCCGACGGCTCGGGGAACACGATCTCGTCGAAGCCGAACGACCGCACCTTGTCGGGCATCCCGGGTCCGCAGGACTTCTCCCCGCGGTCCCACCGGTAGGTCCACCGGTCACCGGTGAACGTCAGCGGCGTCAGCTGCGGATCGTTGTCGATCGCGGTCGCCTGGGTGCTCGCGCACTCGTCGGTGTTGCGCACGCAGAACGTCGCGACCTCGACGGTGAGCACACCGGGCGCGCCGTCGGGCGGCTGCGTCGTGATGGTCTGGGTGTAGGTGCCGCCGAACGCCTGCGCCTTCGACGGCTTCCTGGCCTCGACCGCGGCGGGGTCGATGAGCTGGACACCCTCGGGGATCTCGCCCTGCTTGGTGACGGTGACCGGCATCTGCACCACCCACGGGCAGTCCGGCCCGGTGGTGATCTCGGTCCAGGTGCCGCTCAGCGTGTCGTCGGGTTGCGGTGTGAGCACCCAGGTGCCCAGCACCCGGGCGGGTTGCCCGCCGGCGCGGCACTTGCTGTCCTCGGCGATGACCATCACCCAGTTGCCGTCGATCAGGTCGAGCGTGCCCTGGATGTTGGTCGGCGACCCGTCGGGTTTGATCCGGGTGCCGGTGGCCACGCACACGTTGTCGGCGGCGCAGTGCGAGTCGAGCACCCAGCGGGCGCTCATCGGCTCGGTGCGCGGCGACGGCGCGCCCAGCTGAGTGCGTTTGGCGACGTCGAAGTCGACCTTGTACAGCCCGTTGAGAACCGGTCCGGCCGCGCTCGGTGCGGGCGACGGTGTCGTCGGCTCACTCTCGTCACCACCGGACGAGCAACCAACGACCAGAAGTGCGGTCATCATTGCCACCGCGAGCCCTCGCCACCACAACACCATTCCGCCCCCTGCTAGAAGTTGTTTGCGCAACTTCGCAGCACCTTAGCTCAGGAGGTGCCGGGTGCGGAGAAACTTGCTCAGAGCAAAGTCGGAAGCGCGAGAACCGAGTCGATCGCGAGAGCGCAGAAAACCACCGCGAGGTAGTTGTTCGACTGCAGGAACAGCCGCAACGGTTTGACCGGTTCACCGCGGCGCACGCCCCGGTAGAGCTGATGCGCCATCACCAGGAACCAGCCGCCGGCGAGCACGGCGACCGAGGTGTACAGCCAGCCGGTGACCGGCACCAGCGCCAGCGTGGCGGCCACGGTCAGCCAGGTGTAGATCACGATCTGCCTGGTGACTTCGCGCTCGGTGGCCACCGCGGGCAGCATCGGCACGCCCGCCGCGCGGTAGTCCTCCTTGTAGCGCATGGCCAGCGCCCAGGTATGCGGCGGCGTCCAGAAGAAGATGATCGCGAACATCGCCAGCGCGGGCCACGCGATGGTTCCGGTGACGGCGGACCAGCCGATCATCACCGGCATACAGCCGGCCGCGCCGCCCCACACCACGTTCTGCGATGTCCGGCGCTTGAGCACCAGCGTGTACACGAGCACGTAGAACGCGATGGTCGCGCCCGCCAGGTGCGCGGAGAGCATGTTGGTGGTCCACCACAGCCAGAAGAACGAGCCGACCGAGAGCGCCAGCCCGAACACCAGCGCGTGGCTGCGCGGCACGGTGGCCCGCGCCAGCGGCCTGCGCTCGGTCCGCTTCATCACCTTGTCGATGTCGGCGTCGGCCACGCAGTTCAGCGCGTTGGCGCCCGCCGCGGCGAGCATCCCGCCGACCAGGGTGTTGAAGATCAGCAGCGGGTCGACGTTGCCGCGGTCGGCGAGCAGCATGGCCGGGATGGTGGTGACCAGAAGCAGCTCGATGACTCGGGGCTTGGTCAACGACAGGTAGCCCAGGAGCCGGTCGCGAACCCGGATCGACGACCCGTCGACCAGGCGGCCTTCGCGAACGCTCAACGCAGTTACTCCTGTCGAACAGCTTCTACTACAGACGATGGTAGACCGCACGACAACGGCGGCCTAATCCTCCCCCGGCAGGCCTGCAGCGGATGACCATCCCGCACTAGGGTGTTTTAAACGAGCAGCGAGAAGAGCTCGAAGCCGACCACGCTCAACGCCGACCTGGAGTGCGCCTGTGACCACGTCCGAAGAGATTTCCGCGCTGACCCGTCCGAACCACCCGGACGACTGGACCGATGTGGACACGTTGGCCGTGGACACCATCCGGGTGCTGGCCGCAGACGCGGTACAGAAAGTCGGCAACGGCCACCCGGGGACCGCGATGAGCCTGGCGCCGCTGGCCTACACGCTGTTCCAGCGCCAGATGCGCCACGATCCCAGCGACGTGCACTGGCTGGGCCGGGACCGCTTCGTGCTGTCCGCCGGGCACTCCAGCCTCACCCTCTACATCCAGCTCTATCTCGGCGGCTTCGGGCTGGAGCTGTCCGACATCGAGGCGCTGCGCACGTTCAAGTCCAAGACGCCGGGTCATCCGGAGTTCCGGCACACCGACGGCGTCGAGATCACCACCGGCCCGCTGGGTCAGGGCCTGGCATCGGCGGTCGGCATGGCGATGGCCTCGCGCTACGAGCGGGGCCTGTTCGACCCGGACACCCCGTGGGGCGAGAGCCCGTTCGACCACTACATCTATGTGATCGCCTCCGACGGCGACATCGAAGAGGGCATCACCAGCGAGGCGTCGTCGCTGGCGGGCACCCAGCAGCTCGGCAACCTGATCGTGTTCTACGACAAGAACCAGATCTCGATCGAGCACGACACCAACATCGCACTGTCCGAGGACGTCGCCGCCCGCTACCGGGCCTACGGCTGGCACGTGCAGGAGATCGAGGGCGGCGAGAACGTCGTCGGCATCGAGCAGGCCATCGCCGAGGCCAAGAAGGTCACCGACAAGCCGTCGTTCATCGCGCTGCGGACGGTCATCGGGTATCCGGCGCCGACCAAGATGAACACCGGCGGGATACACGGCTCGGCGCTCGGCGAAGAAGAGGTTTCCGCGGTCAAGAAAATTCTCGGCTTCGACCCGGACAAGACCTTCGAGGTGCGCCCCGAGGTCATCGAGCACACCCGCAAGCTGGTGGACCGCGGCCGTGAGGCGCACGACAAGTGGCAGAGCACCTTCGACGCGTGGGCCGAGCGCGAAGCGGACCGCAAGGCGCTGCTGGACCGGCTGCTGGCCCAGGAGCTGCCGGAGGGCTGGGACGCCGATCTGACCCACTGGGAGCCGGGATCCAAACCGCTGGCCACCCGCGCGGCGTTCGGTCAGGTGCTCAACGACGTGGCGCCGAAGCTGCCGGAGTTGTGGGGTGGCTCAGCCGATCTCGCCGGCAGCAACAACACCACCATCAAGGGCGTCAAATCGTTTGGGCCGCCGTCGATTTCGACCGACGACTTCACCGCCGACTGGTACGGCCGGGTGCTGCACTTCGGTGTTCGCGAGCACGCGATGGGCGCGATCCTGTCCGGCATCGTGCTGCACGGTCCGACCCGCGCGTTCGGGGGCACGTTCCTGCAGTTCTCCGACTACATGCGGCCCGCGGTGCGGCTCGCGTCGCTGATGGACATCGACACGATCTACATCTGGACCCACGACTCGATCGGCCTGGGCGAGGACGGCCCCACCCACCAGCCGATCGAGCATCTCGCGGCGCTGCGCGCGATCCCGAACCTGTCCGTGGTCCGCCCGGGTGACCCGAACGAGACCGCGTACGCCTGGCGCAGCATCATCGCCCGCGGCAACGGCAGCGGCCCGGTGGGTTTCATCCTGACCCGACAGGGCATCCCGGTATTGGAGGGCACCGATGCCGACGGCGTGGCCCGCGGCGGTTACGTGCTCGGCGGCGGTAATCCGGCCGACGACGCGGACGTGATCATCATTGCGACTGGTTCAGAACTGCAACTGGCCGTCGAGGCCAGAAAACAGTTGGCGGACAAGGACATCACCGCCTACGTGGTGTCGATGCCGTGCGTCGAGTGGTTCGAGTCGCAGCCCAAGGAGTACCGCGACAAGGTGCTGCCGCCGAGTGTTTCGGCGCGCGTCGCGGTCGAGGCGGCGGTGGCGCAGAGCTGGTACAAGCTCGTCGGCGACACCGGCGAGATCATCTCGATCGAGCACTACGGGGAGTCCGCCGACGACAAGACATTGTTCCGCGAGTTCGGGTTCACGCCCGAGGCCGTGGTGGCCGCTGCGGAGCGATCGATAGACAACTGATGTCGAAACGCTAGGAAAGGCACAGCTATGGCTCAGAATCCGAATCTCGCGGCATTGTCCGACGCGGGTGTGTCGGTGTGGCTCGACGATCTGTCGCGCGACCGGCTGCAGACCGGCAACCTGCAGGAGCTCATCGACACGAGAAGCGTCGTCGGGGTGACCACCAACCCGTCGATCTTCCAGGCCGCGCTGTCGGCGGGCACCGCCTACGACGCCCAGGTCAAGGAACTCGCCGAACGCGGCGCCGACGTGGACGCCACGATCCGCACGGTCACCACCGACGATGTGCGCAACGCCTGCGATGTGCTGGCCAAGCAGTACGAGCTGTCCGACGGCGTGGACGGCCGGGTGTCGATCGAGGTCGACCCGCGCCTCGCCCACGACACCGACAAGACGATCCTGCAGGCGATCGAGCTGTGGAAGATCGTCGACCGGCCCAACCTGCTGATCAAGATCCCCGCCACGATGGCCGGCCTGCCGGCGATCACCGCGGTGATCGCCGAGGGCATCTCGGTCAACGTCACGCTGATCTTCTCCGTCGAGCGGCACCGGATGGTGATGGACGCCTACCTCGCGGGCCTGGAGAAAGCCAGGGAGGCGGGCCACGACCTGTCCAAGATCCATTCGGTCGCTTCGTTCTTCGTGTCGCGGGTGGACACCGAGATCGACAAGCGCCTCGAGAAGATCGGGTCGCAGGAGGCCAAGGACCTGCGGGGCAAGGCCGGTGTCGCCAACGCGCGACTGGCCTACGCCGCCTACGAGGAGGTCTTCGTCGGCGGGCAGCGGTTCGAGGCGCTCAAGGCCGCGGGCGCGCGGGTGCAGCGTCCGCTGTGGGCGTCGACCGGGGTGAAGAACCCGGAGTATTCCGACACCCTCTACGTCACCGAACTGGTCGCGCCGAACACGGTGAACACCATGCCGGAGAAGACCATCGAGGCGGTCGCCGAGCACGGCGTCATCACCGGCGACACGGTGACCGGGACGGCCGACGAGTCGCAGGCGGTGTTCGACCAGCTCGCGGCCGTCGGGATCGATCTGCCCGACGTGTTCCGGCTCCTCGAGGACGAAGGGGTGGAGAAGTTCGAGAAGTCCTGGCTCGAGCTGCTCGAGGCGACCCAGGGTCAGCTCGACGAGAAAAAGGGATAACCGGGACCATGACGGATTGGGTCAATCCGCTTCGCGACAAACGTGACAAGCGGATGCCCCGGATCGCGGGGCCCTGCGGAATTGTGATCTTCGGTGTCACCGGCGATCTCTCGCGCAAGAAGTTGATGCCCGCGATCTACGACCTGGCCAACCGCGGCCTGCTCCCCCCGTCGTTCTCGTTGATCGGGTTCGCCCGGCGGGACTGGGCGGATCAGGATTTCGGTCAGGTGGTCTACGACGCGGTCCGACAGCACGCCCGTACCCCCTTCCGGCAGGAGGTGTGGGACCGGCTGGCCGAGGGTTTCCGGTTCGTGCAGGGCACATTCGACGACGAAGCCGCATTCGCTCGGCTCGCCGAGACGTTGGAGAAGCTCGACGCCGAACGCGGCACCGGCGGCAATCACGCGTTCTACCTGTCGATTCCGCCGAAGGCGTTCCAGCTGGTCTGTGAACAGCTGCACAAGTCCGGGCTGGCCAACCCGCAGGAGGGCCGCTGGAGCCGGGTGGTCATCGAGAAGCCGTTCGGCCACGACCTGCAGAGTGCCCAGGAGCTCAACGAGGTGGTCAACAGCGTGTTCCCCGAGGAGTCGGTGTTCCGCATCGACCACTACCTCGGCAAGGAGACGGTGCAGAACATTCTCGCCCTGCGCTTCGCCAACGAGTTGTACGAGCCGATCTGGAACAACAACTACGTCGACAGCGTGCAGATCACGATGGCCGAGGACATCGGGTTGGGCGGGCGCGCAGGCTACTACGACGGTGTCGGCGCGGCCCGCGACGTCATCCAGAACCATCTGTTGCAGCTGCTCGCGCTGACCGCGATGGAGGAACCGGTCAGCTTCGGGCCGAAAGAGTTGCAGGTCGAGAAGATCAAGGTGTTCTCGGCGACGCGGCCGATGCAGCCGCTGGACCAGACCACCGCCCGCGGTCAGTACGCCGCCGGCTGGCAGGGCAGCGAGAAAGTGGTGGGTCTGCTGGAGGAGGAGGGCTTCTCGCAGGACTCCACGACCGAGACCTACGCGGCCATCACTTTGGAGGTCGACACCCGCCGCTGGGCCGGGGTGCCGTTCTTCCTGCGCACCGGGAAGCGCCTGGGCCGCAGGGTGACCGAGATCGCGCTGATCTTCAAGCGGGCCCCGCACCTACCGTTCGACAAGACGATGACCGAGGAGCTCGGCCAGAACGCGTTGGTGATCAGGGTGCAGCCGGACGAGGGCATCACCACCCGGTTCGGGTCGAAGGTGCCCGGCAGCGCGATGGAGGTACGCGACGTGAACATGGACTTCTCCTACGGGTCGGCGTTCGCCGAGGACTCCCCCGAGGCCTACGAGCGACTGATCCTTGACGTGCTACTCGGGGAGCCGTCACTGTTCCCCGTCAACCGTGAAGTCGAATTGTCTTGGGAGATACTCGATCCCGTGCTCGACCACTGGGCAGCCGGCGGAAAGCCGGAGGCCTACGCGTCCGGAACCTGGGGTCCGGCGTCGGCCGACGAGATGCTGCACCGCATGGGCCGGGAATGGAGGCGGCCGTGATTGTCGATCTGCCGGGCACGACAACCAACGACATCAACAAGAAGATCACCGACCTGCGCGAGGAGGGCGGGGCGATCACGCTGAGCCGTGTGCTGACGCTGGTGATCTCGCTGGACTCCGACGATCTCCTCGAAGAGTCGATCGAGGCCGCGAACTTCGCGAGCCGCGAACATCCCTGCCGCGTCATCCTGGTCGTGCCCGGCGACCGGAGTGCCGCCGAGTCACGGCTCGACGCGCAGTTGCGCGTAGGCGGTGACGCGGGAGCCGGTGAAGTGGTGGCGCTGCGCCTGCACGGTGAACTGGCCGACCACGCCGGTGCCGTGGTCCTGCCGTTCCTGCTGCCGGACACCCCGGTGGTTGCGTGGTGGCCCGCGGGCGGACCGGAGGTGCCGGCCAAGGATCCATTGGGCCGCTTGGCAATCCGTCGGATCACCAATGCGACGCAGTGCTCGGACCCGCTGGCGGCGATCAAGAGCCGGCTCGGCGGCTACACCGCGGGCGACACCGATTTGTGCTGGGCGCGGATCACCTACTGGCGGGCTCTGCTCGCCGCCGCGGTCGACCAGGAGCCGCACGAGCCCATCGACGGTGCGCTGGTGTCGGGGCTGCGCGACGAGCCGTCACTCGACGTGCTGGCCGGTTGGCTGGCGAACCGGATCGGCGGGCCGGTCCGGCGCGCGGTCGGCGAGTTGAAGGTGGAACTGACCCGCGGCAGCGAGACCATCACGCTGAAACGGCCGCAGGACGGCACCACCGCGACGTTGACCCGCACCAGCCGGCCGGAGGCGCTGATCCCCCTGGCGCGCAGGGAAGCCAAGGAATGTCTGGCCGAGGATCTGCGTCGGCTCGACCCTGACGAGATCTACCACGAAGCGCTGTTGGGCCTCGACAAGGTGGAGTACCTGTGAGCGCGGTCGTCGAACGGTACGCCGACACCGATGCGCTGGTGGCCGCGGCCGGCGACCGGCTGGTGACCGCGATCCTCGACGCGGTCGGCAGCCGCGGCGTCGCCCACATCGTGCTGACCGGCGGTGGCACCGGAACCGGTCTGCTCAGGCGGGTGGCCGAACAGGGCGAGCGCATCGACTGGTCGAAGGTCCACTTGTATTGGGGCGACGACCGTTTCGTGCCCGAAGACGACGACGAGCGCAACCACAAGCAGGCGCGCGAGGCACTGCTGGACCATGTCGACATCCCGACGGGAAATGTGCACCCGATGGCCGCCAGCGACGGTGAGTTCGGCGACGACATCCAGGCCGCGGCATCGGCATACGAGCAGGTGCTGGCTCCTGACTTCGACGTCCACCTGTTGGGGATGGGCGGCGAGGGGCACATCAACTCGCTGTTCCCGCACACCCCCGCCGTGCGCGAGACCGAGCGTCTCGTGGTGGGCGTCGAGGACTCCCCCAAGCCGCCGCCGCGCCGGATCACCCTGACGTTGCCGGCCGTCCGCCGCTCACGGCAGGTGTGGCTGGTCGTCTCGGGCGAGGGCAAAGCCGAGGCGGTGGCCGCGGCCGTCGGCGGCGCCGATGCCGACGACTGGCCGGCCGCGGGGGCCGTCGGCCGCGAGGCGACGGTGTGGCTGGTTGACGAGGCGGCCGCGAGCCAGCTCTGATTGTCCGACCGCGCGGGTAGTATCGAATGTATGTTCGATAGGTCCGATGACGCGGCGGTGGTGGAGTGCATCGCTGCGGCGTCGCGTGCGCAGAACGCGGCTTGTGGTCGGGAGTTGCTTGCCGTTGGTGAGCTTTATGCCCGGCGTGCTCCTGAGGACGAAGACGAGCGCATCAATTGGGCGATCGACGGGCATGCCAACGTGGTGGCCGAGCTGTCGGCGGCGTTGAACATCAGCCGTGGGCGGGCGGCCAGCCGGTTGGAGTTGGCGATCGATCTGCGGGAGCGGCTACCCAAGGTGGGCGCGGTGTTCGCCGGCGGGGACATCGACTACCGGATGGTGATCGCGCTGGTCAACCGCAGCCGCAACGTCACCGACAAAGACCTGCTGGCCCGCCTGGATGCCGCGTTTGCCACCCATGCGACCAAGTGGATGAAACTGTCGGGGCCCAAGCTCGACGAGCGCATCGACATGTGGGTGGAAAAATTCGACCCGAGCGGGGTGCGTGAACCCAAACCAGCCCGTGATGACCGCTACGTTCATGTGGCGCCGATGGGTGGAGGGATGGTCGGGGTGTGGGCGCGGCTGACCTTCGAAGAGGGCGTCTGCTTTGACACCCGCGTCGATGAGGTCGCCGCCACCGTGTGCCGCGATGATCCGCGCCCGCCCGAGCAGCGCCGCGTCGATGCGATGATGGCCATGACCCAGGGGCAGATGCGGCTGCAGTGCGGCTGCGGGGCCCACGATTGCCCCAACAGCGCCGCGCTGCCGGCCTCGACGCAGGTGGTGATCAACGTGATCGCCGAACAAGCCACCATCGAGGGCCGCAGCAGTAATCCGGGGTATCTGCCCGGAGTCGGGGCGATCCCGGCCGCCCTGCTGCGCGAGCGGCTGACCACCGCCAAACTCGTACCGGTCGCGCTGCCCGCCCCGTGCGCGCAGGCGGGGTATCGGCCCTCGGCGGGGTTGGCGCGTTTCATCCGCTGCCGGGATCTCGCGTGTCGGTTCCCCGGCTGTGATGTGCCCGCCGCCAAGTGTCAGATCGACCACACCATCGCCCATCCGATGGGGCCCACACATCCGTCGAACCTCAAGCTGCTGTGCGTTTTTCACCATCTGCTCAAGACGTTTTGGACCGGCCCCGATGGTTGGCGTGATTTTCAACTGCCCGACGGCACGGTGATCTGGCGCGCCCCCAGCGGCCACACGTACACGACCACCCCCGCCGGAGCCGAATTCTTCAAGCGGCTCGGCGAACCCACCGGCGTCATCGACCTGAACCCGCCCAGCCAGGGCCCCGACGACAACATCCATCGCGGGGCGATGATGCCCAAACGCCGCCGCACCAGAGCCCAAGACAAGGCCTACCGCATCGCCCTGGAACGCCAACACAACGCCGAACGCCTCCACCGCAAACAACTCCTCCTCGCAGAACAACTCGCCAGAGACGACGAACCACCACCCTTCTGAGGCATCGTCACCCGGTGTCGTTGCGAGCATCAGCCCGGCCGTCACGAAGCCCGGCGTCGTAGTCGAGGCCCCGGTTGGGCGACGGTGGCCTGCGTCTGCGCGGGTCGGTCAGGCACTGCCGCCGCGCGGTCTGCTCCTGGTCCACATCAAGTGAGACGCTGCGGCGCGCCCGGCGGTTCCACGCCGACGGCTGATCAGCGGCCGCCATAATGGCCCCATGGTGGACAAAAGTGATCGGCCGGCGCGCACCGGGCCCGAGCGGATCAGAAAGCTCGCACAGGCGGCGCTCAACGCCGACGTCACGGTCGAGCAGGTCGACACCATCCTCGAGAGTCTCAGCGAGACGCTCGAAGACCTGAACAGTTCGACGGCCACCCTCGACGCCACGCTCGAACGGTTCAACGAAACCATCAATCAGATCAACGAGCTCGCCCCGCGGCTCAACGCGGTGGTGGACCGCATGGAGGGTGTGGTGAGCCGCGTCGAGCGCATCGTCGGCCTCGGCGAGTCGGTGATCTCACCACTGGCCGCCACCGAGCAGGTGGTGCGCGGAGCCGTGAACAAGGTGCGCCGCTCCGCCGGCCTGTAGCTCAGACGAAATCCGAGCCGCCGTCGACGTTGACGGTGGCGCCGGTGACATAGCCGTTGCGCCTCGACGCCAGATAGACCGTGATCGAGGCGATCTCCTCGGGCAGCCCGGCCCGCCCGAGATCGCACGGCTGGTGGAAGTTGTTGTCGATCCAGGTCATCACGTCGGTGGGGTCGGTGGCGTCGAGCCCGTCGGCGGCCAGAATGTCCTTGAGCACCTCGGTGAAGCTGGCAGTCACGATCGTGCCGGGGCAGATGCAGTTGACCAGGATGCCGTCCTTGGCAAGGCTTTTCGACAGATTCTTGGTGACGCTGCTCAGCGCCGCCTTCGACGCCGTGTATGCGACGATGCGCGGGTTCTGCCGCTGGATCGAGTGGGCCGAGAGGGTGACGATCCTGCCCCACTGCGCGGCCCGCAGCAGTGGCAGCGCGGCCCGCACCGCTCGGACTCCCGACATCGTCCCCAGCGTGAAAGCCTGTTCCCACTGCGCGTCGTCGAGATCCTCGAAGTACCCGTCGCCCGGCCCAACCGTGTGTACCAGGCTGTTGATCTCGCCCCACCGTTGCGCCACGGTGTCGAAGCCGGCGGTGATCGACGCGGGGTCGGCCATGTCGACGCTGATCCCGACGGCGTCGGGCGCCCCCGCCTCGCGCAGCCTCGCCTCAGCCGCCTCAAGGGCCTCGGCACCCCTGGCCATCACCGCGACCCGCGCACCCTCCTCAGCGAGTGTCGTTGCGATCGCCAGGCCCATACCCTTGCTGCCGCCGGTCACGACGGCCACCGCGCCGGCCAGTCCCAGGTCCATCGAGTCACCTTTCCTTCGGGTGTGTCACGCCGAGTCCGCGCAGGCAGAAGCGGATGATGTGTTCGCGCACCTCGTCCAGATCACCGTCTCCGCTGGTCCATTGGCGCTCCACGCTCGCCCAGATCGCGCCGTGTATCGACAATGCGTCGGTAACCGGGTCGCCGTCCGCGAAAATCCCGGCGGCCCTGCCTTTTTCGAGTTGTACGACGAGCGGCTTCAGGATTTCTGCGTAAGCGTCGCTGATCAGCTCGGGCGTCGTCGACATCTGCGTCTGCGCCTCAAGCGACATCCGCCGCAGGTCGGGCCTGACCTCCTGGCCGAACGCCAGGTCCAGCCGCCCGTCGATCCACGCGATCACCGCTTCGGCCGGATCCGCGGCCGCGGCCATCTTCCGCTTGAGCCTGCGGGTCTCGGTGCGCGCCAACTCCAGGAACACCGCTGCCACCAGTGCGTCCTTCGACGCGAAATGCCGATAGAACGCCCGGGTGCTCAGCGCGGCCCGTTCGAGCACCCTGGCGACGCTGACCGCGCCGATCCCCTCGTCCAGCAGTATCTCGACGGCGGCCTGAATCAGCGCATCGCGCACCCCGGGATCGGGGTCCGTCTTCTTGCGTCTGCGCCGCGCGACCGTGTCCATCAGGCGGTGGCGTCGTACTTCGCGAGGTAGTCCGCGAACGCTTCGTGCACCTGCTCGCGGGTCAGGCCGTTGTCGGCGAGTTCGTAGGTGTGCTCGCCCCGCGACCCGGGGCGGTGCCCATCCGCCCACTGCTGCACCCGTCGGCGCGCCTCGTCGGTGAACGCCAGACCCAGGCGGTCGTAGCTGCTTTCGAGCGTGCCGATCGGATCGGCATTCAGCTCGGCGAAGGAGACGTCGGTGAACCGGTCACTTCCGAAGCGTGTGCGGAAGTCCATGGCGCGCCGGATGGCCTCGACCCAGCAGTCGAGCTGTTCGACCCCGAGTTCGTGCGGGTCGTCGTGATCGCTGCTCCAGCTGCGCACGTACCGGATCAGGCTGCACACCGAGGCCAGCACCTTGGCCGGATCACGGTGACACCACAGGAATTTGGCGTCCGGATAGGCCGCAACCAGAGCGTCGAGCGAGAACATGTGCACCGGCGTCTTCAGGTGCCACAACGTCGGTGGGCAATGCCACTGCAGGAGTTTGAGCACCTGCCGGTGGAAGGTGTAGGTCTCGCGCATGTCGCACCGCAGCAGCCAGGCGACGTATCCGGGCACCCGCACCACCCCGTCGAAGTGGAAGGTGCGAAAGCTCATACCCATCAGATCCTGGCACTCGGTGGCCGCCTCCGGCTCCGAGTTCATCATCGTGCGCATGAGCGGAAACATGCTGTCCATCATCGCGATCGACTCGGCCGCCTGGGCGATGCGCGGGTCGTCGTGCTGCGAGGCCGCTTCCGGTGGCGGCGTGCACGCCTGGGACTCCCACATCCGCAGCGACCGGAACTGCGGGTCGCTGGCGACCAGCTGGCTGAGCGCGGTGGTCCCGGTGCGCGGCAACCCGATGACGAACACCGGCCCCCCGACGACCTGCTCGTCGATCTCGGGGTGCTGCCGGTAGGTGTCGACGATCCGCAGCCGCTGGATGAGCGCGTTGCTGATCGTCGCGTGCTGGATGACGTTGCCCATCTCGTTGAGGTCGGCTTCGGTGTTCAGCGCGTCGACGGTGCGCTCCAGACCCTCGCGGTAGTAGGGCGACCCGAAGTCGTCGAGGCCGGTGGCCGCGCGTGCCCCCTCTTCCAGCTCATCGGCCACGAACGTCATGCCGAAAACCTCCGGTGCACCGCGCGACGACGCGCAGCCAGGGTGGCCGCTCGCTGCTCGGCGCTGACCGTCGTTGTGTCAGCGGGCAATTCCGACATGACATCGGCGAACTTGACCACCCGGGCGCTCGGTGTCGGGGCGGTCTCGGTGCGCACACATCGCAAGATCATCGCCCCGTTGCTGTGCCCGGCCGTGTCGAGCCAGTTCGCGACGCCGGGATCGCTTGCGCTGACCACCACCCGCAGGATCCCGTCGGAGTCGATCGTCGCCTGGTGGGCGTTGAGGCTGGACTGATGGCGCCCGTAGTGGATGGTCTCCCACCACGCGTTGCCCACCGAATAGCTCCAGTACACCCCGCGGGGCGGCTCGACCTCCAGGATCAGGGCCTCGTCGGGCTCGAGTTCGTAGCGCCCGATGACCGGACGGTTCTCCGCCGCTGCGCCCATGTCGGAGCGGTCGATCGGCGGCAGGAACCCGTTGGCCGGTGGACCCGCGTTGAAGTCGAGGAAGAACTTGAGGTTGTCGTGGACGAACTCCCCCAGCGCCTCGATCTGGCGCGCGACGCTCGACCCGCCTGCCGGCCAACGGTCGGGCGGTTCAGCGGCGTCGCCGATCCGCTCGATCTGCAGCGAGGACGGCTTCTCGGTATCCCAGTCGTAGAAGAAGTGCCTGACGACCAAGGTCGGATGCTCCCCCTCGACGCGCATCCAGTTGCCCTCTTGCTCATCGGCGGACAGCGCCACCTCGAAGTTCCCGTCCGCGTCCGGCTTCAGGTCGTCCACCAGGCAGTTGGAGGTGGCGGTGATGCCGTCCATGGTCTGGAGTCCGACGTACCGCGCGGTGCCCCGGTTGCCGAAGAGCCGGTACGTCTCGCCTTTGCGCAGCGTGGCCCGCAGATACAGACAGTCCGGACACTCCATGCCCCAGCTCAGGATGTCGTCGGTGCTGGTGCGGGTCACCGCCAGCACCGGATCGGGATCGGCCCGCAGCGCCTCGTCGACACCGACGGCCAACAGCACCAGCAGGTGCCTCATCCCGGACGCGTAGTCGACGCTGTTGCGGTTGCCGTCGGCCGAGGCGACGAGCGTGCCCGCGGCTTTCAACCGGTCCAGGAGGTGTGCCCACGCCGGGGCCAGCTCGTCTGCGCCGCCCTGCCCGGCCAGCGCCGCCTGCGCGATGGAGAACGGCAGCCACGCCATCGGGTTCGCGTCGCTCACAGGCACTCCAACCGTCGGACCGAGCTTAAATGAAAATTATGTTTTCAGTTAAGACGGTATGACTGTGACACCTCACGTCGGAGGTGTCAATGACCGGCCGGGTTACCCGCTGTTGCGCAGCGCGGTGGCCAACCCGCTCATGGTGAGCAGGATGCCGCGCTGCACGAGCTCGTCGTCGTCACCGGAGCGGTAGCGCCGCAACAACTCCACCTGCAGGTGGTTCAGCGGCTCCAGATACGGGAAGCGGTTGAACACCGACCGGGCCAGCGCGGGGTTGTCGGCCAGCAGATCGTCCTGTCCGGTGATCGATTGGTGCATGCGCAGGGTGCGCGCGTGTTCGTCGACGATCTTGTCGAACACCCGCCGCCGCAACTGCTCGTCGTCGACCAGTTCCGAATACCGCGCGGCCAGGCCCAGGTCCGACTTCGCCAGCACCTGCGCCATATTCGACAGCACGGTCCGGAAGAACGGCCAGCGCCGGTACAGGTCGCGCAGCACCTCGACCCGGTCCTCCCCCTGCCCGTCGGCGATCCACTCCTCGAAAGCCGTTCCGGTGCCGTACCAACCGGGCAGCATCACCCGTGACTGGCTCCACGCCAGCACCCACGGGATCGCCCGCAGATCGCTGATCGACGTCGTCGGCTTGCGCGACGTCGGCCTGCTGCCGATATTGAGCGCACCGATCTCGCTGACCGGCGTGGACGCCTTGAAATACTCTACGAATCCCGGTGTCTCGTGCACCAATTCGGCATAGGCCCGCTGCGCCCGGGCGGCCAGGTCGTCGAGCACCTGGTACGCCGGGCCCGCCTCGTCCCCGAGCCCTTCGACGTCGAGCAGCGTGGCCTCCAGCGTGGCGGCCACCAGGGTCTCCAGGTTGCGGTGCGCGATCTGCGGTTCGGCGTACTTGGCCGCGATCACCTCGCCCTGCTCGGTGATCCGCAGCGAGCCGTTCACCGCGCCGGGCGGCTGCGCAAGGATCGCGTCGTAGCTGGGCCCGCCACCGCGGCCGACGGTTCCGCCGCGACCGTGGAAGAGCCGCAACCGGATTCCGGTCTTGCGCGCGGTCTCCACCAGATCCAGCTCGGCGCGGTACAGCGCCCAGTTCGCCGCGAGGTAACCGCCGTCCTTGTTCGAGTCGGAGTAGCCCAGCATCACCTCCTGGCTCTCGCCACGCGCGGTGACGATGCGCCGGTACACCGGCAGGTCCAGCGCGCTCTCCAGGATCGACGCGCCGCGCTGCAGATCGTCGATGGTCTCGAACAGCGGCACGATCCCAACCGGGGCGTAGTGCTGCGACTCGGACACATCGAGCAGGCCCACCTCCTTGAGCAGGATCGCCGCCTCCAACATGTCCGACACCGAACCGCACATCGAGATGATGTAGTTGGGCACCGCCGCAGGACCGAACACCCGCACCGCGCGGGCCGCGGCCGCCACGATGTCGAGTTCCCTGCGCGCCAACTCCGACAACTCGGCGCCGTCGCGGACCAGCGGCCGCCGGGTCGCCAGCTCCCGCGCCAGCAGCTGCACCCGCTCGGCCTCGTCCAGCGAGGGGTAGTCGGCGTGCACGCCGGCCCAGGCCAGCAGTTCGGCCACCACCTCCTCGTGCACGTCGGAGTTCTGCCGCATGTCCAGACCGGACAGATGAAACCCGAAGGCCCGCACCGCTTCCCGTAGCCGGGCCAACCGGTCGTCGGCCAGCACGGCGCTGCCGTTGGCCTTCAGCGACCCGTAGACCACATCGAGGTCGGCCAACAGGTCGGCGGGCGTGTCGTAGCGCTCCAGGCCGAGGTCGAGCACGTGCTCGGGCAACCGGTCGAGGATCTGCTGCGCGGTCGCGGTCAGCCGCGCGTGGATCACCCGCAGCGCGCGCCGGTACGGCTCGTCGGCGCGGGCCGGCTCGTGGCGTTCGTCGGCCAGGGCCGCGAGCTCGTCGCTGATGCGGACCAGCCGCGCCGACATCGACAGCTCCTCTTCGAGCGCGGTGATCTCGGTGAAGTAGTGCTCCAGCGCGGTGTAGGCGGCGCTGCCGGTGGCCAATCGCACCACCTCGGCGGTGACGTTGGGGTTGCCGTCGCGGTCACCGCCGATCCACGAGCCGGGCCGCACGATCGGCTCGGCCAGCAGATCGGCGTCGGGCCACCTGGTGTTCAGTTCGGCGCGCACACCGGCGTTCACCGCGGGGATGACGTCGAAGAACGCCGCCCGGTAGTACCGCAGGCCGGTCTCGATCTCGTCCTGGATTTTCAACCGCGACAACCGGATCAGCGCCGTCTGCCACAGCGTGAGGATGTGGCGGCGCAGCTCGTGTTCGATGTCGCGGCCGTCTTCGGTGTGGCTGTGACCGTGCATGCGCAGCCGCATCAACGCGGTGATGCGGTGCTGGGTGTCGAACACGGTGCGGCGCCGCGTCTCCGTCGGGTGCGCGGTGATCACCGGCGACACCAGCGCCCCGGCGAGCGCTTCGGCGACGGTGGTCGAATCCAGTTGCGCGGAGTCGAGTTTGGCGTAGGTCGCGGCCAGGCTGCTCGGTTGCGGCGGTTCACCGGCCTCGATGTGCACCGCGCGGCGGCGCTCCCGGTGGATGTCCTCGGCGACGTTGGCCAGCAACGCGAAATGGGTGAACGCGCGGATGACCGGGATGGCCTGACGCACGTCGATCCCGTCGAACATGCCGGCCAGCTCGGTGCGGTCGATCTCCGAGCGGCGCACCCGGAAGGACTCCACGCGGGCACGTTCGACGAGGTCGAACACCTGCTCGCCGTTCTGGTCGCGCACGGTGTCGCCGAGGATCGCCCCGAGCAGCCGGATGTCTTCGCGCATCGGCTCGGTGGCCTCGCGGCCCACGCGGGTGCGCATGACCGCGCCGATCGGTTCGAGGTCCGCGACTTCAGCCATGGGTCAAGTATCGACGGCCCGGTAGGGGGCCGCACGGTGAGGCGGGTGTGAGGTCAGCTGTACTTGATCAGCAGCGCGACGCCGACGATCGACACCAGCCAGATACCGGTGACGAACAGCGTCAACCGGTCGAGGTTCTTCTCGACCACCGTCGAGCCCGACAGGCTGGACTGCACACCACCACCGAACAGCGTGGACAAACCACCGCCCTTGGCGCGATGCAGCAGCACCAGGAGCACGACCAGGAGGCTGGTCACGACCAGGGTGATCTGCAGGGCCAATTCCATGGCGACCAGACTACCTAACTCGCGACCGTGCTCAGGGCAGGGGGCCGCCGGCGGCGATCGCCGACAGCGTGGCGAACTGCTCACCGTCGAGCGACGCGCCACCGACCAACGCGCCGTCCACGTCGGCCTGCGCGACGATCTCGCCGACGTTCTTGGCGTTCACCGAGCCGCCGTAGAGGACGCGGATTCCGGCCGCTTGTTCGGGCGTCGCGAGCTTGCCCAGTTCCTCGCGGATCGCCTTGCAGACCTCCTGCGCGTCCGCGGCGCTGGCCACCCGGCCCGTGCCGATCGCCCACACCGGTTCGTAGGCGATGACCACCTGCGCGATCTGCTCGGCGGACAACCCGGCCAGCGAACCGCGCAGCGATTCGACGTTGTGCTCGACGTGGTTACCGGCCTCGCGGACCTCGAGTTGTTCACCGATGCAGATGATCGGCACCAGGCCGTGCCGGAACGCCGCGGCGGCCTTGGCGGCGACCTGCGCGTCGTCCTCGTGGTGGTAGGTCCGGCGTTCGGAGTGCCCGACGACGACATACGTGCAGCCCAGCTTGGCCAGGAACGCCCCGCTGATGTCGCCGGTGTAGGCACCGGAGTCGTGCTCGGAGAGATCCTGCGCGCCGTAGGTCAGCAGCAGCTTGTCGCCGTCGACCAGGGTCTGCACGCTGCGCAGGTCGGTGAACGGCGGGATGACCGTCACGTCGACCTTGTCGAAGTACTTCGCGGGCAACGCGAAAGCGATCTTCTGCACCAGCGCGATGGCCTCGAAGTGGTTGAGGTTCATCTTCCAGTTGCCGGCGATCAGCGGCTTGCGGCTCACGATTCCAGAACCTCCAGACCTGGCAATTTCTTGCCCTCAAGGTATTCCAGGGACGCCCCACCGCCGGTGGAGATGTGCGAGAAACCGTCGTCGGGCAGGCCGAGTTGGCGCACGGCGGCCGCGGAGTCGCCACCGCCGACGACGCTGAAACCGCCCTTGCCGGTCGCGGCGATGATGGCCTCGGCCACCCCCTTGGTGCCCGCGGCGAACGACGCGAACTCGAACACGCCCATCGGGCCGTTCCAGAACACGGTCCGGGCGTTGGACAGCAGCGTGGTGAACCGCTGCACCGTGCCGGGGCCGATGTCCAGGCCCATCCGGTCGTCGGGGATCCGGTCGGCAGCGACCACCTCGGCGGTCGCGTCGGCGGCGAACTTGTCGGCCACCACCACGTCGACCGGCAGGTGCAGCACGTCGGCGTAGGTGTCCAGCAGCGTGCGGCAGGTGTCGACCATGCTCTCCTCCAGGAGCGAGCTGCCGACCGAGAACCCTTGTGCGGCAAGGAAGGTGAAGCACATCCCGCCGCCGATGAGCAGGCTGTCGGCGCGCTGGGCCAGCGACTCGATGACCGCGAGCTTGTCGGACACCTTGGACCCGCCGAGCACCACCGCGTACGGCCGGTCGGTGGAGCTGGTCAGCTGTTCGAGCACCTTGACCTCGGCGGCCACCAGCGTGCCCGCGTAGTGCGGCAGCAGCGTGGCGACGTCGTACACCGAGGCCTGCTTGCGGTGCACCACCCCGAAGCCGTCCGAGACGAACGCGCCGTCGTCCCCGACGAGTTCGACCAGCGCTTTGGCCAGCTTGCCCCGTTCGGCGTCGTCCTTGCTGGTCTCGCGGGTGTCGAAGCGGATGTTCTCCAGCAGCAGCACGTCACCGTCGGTCAGCCCCTCGGCCCGGGCCAGCGCATCGGTGCCGACGACGTCGCCGGCCAGCTGCACGTGCCTGCCCAGCTGCTCCCCCAGCGCCGCGGCGACCGGGGCCAGCGAGAACTTCGGGTCCGGACCGCCTTTGGGGCGGCCGAGGTGCGCGGTGACGACGACCTTGGCGCCGGCATCCGACAGCGCCTTGAGCGTCGGCACCGACGCGATGATCCGACCCGGGTCGGTGATGGCGCCTTGCTCGTCGAGCGGGACGTTGAGGTCCGACCGGACCAGCACTCCACGCCCCGAAACACCCTCCTGCAGAAGGTCTTCGAGTGTCTTGATGGCCACGGGTCTTAGAGCGACTTGCCGACCAGCGCGACGAGGTCGACGAGCCGGTTCGAGTAGCCCCACTCGTTGTCGTACCACGACACGACCTTGGCCTGGTTGTCGATGACCTTGGTCAGGCCGGCGTCATAGAGCGAGCTGTGCGGGTCGGTCACGATGTCGCTGGACACGATCGGGGCATCGTAGTACTTCATGATGCCCTTGAGCGGACCCTCGGCGGCGGCCTTCATCGCGGCGTTGATCTCGTCGACGGTGGCCGACTTGCGCAGCTCGGCGGTCAGGTCGGTGACCGAACCCGTGGGGATCGGCACCCGCAGCGCGTAGCCGTCGAGCTTGCCCTTCAGTTCGGGCAGCACCAGGCCGATGGCCTTGGCCGCGCCGGTGGAGGTGGGCACGATGTTGATGGCCGCGGCGCGGGCGCGACGCAGGTCCTTGTGCGGGCCGTCCTGCAGGTTCTGATCCTGGGTGTAGGCGTGGATCGTCGTCATCAGGCCCTTGACGATGCCGAACTCGTCGTTGAGGACCTTGGCCAGCGGGCCGAGGCAGTTCGTCGTGCACGAGGCGTTCGAGATGATGTTCTGGCTGCCGTCGTACTTGTCGTCGTTGACGCCCAGCACGATCGTGATGTCCTCATCGCTGGCCGGGGCCGAGATGATCACCTTCTTGGCGCCGGCGTCCAGGTGGCCCTGCGCCTTGTCACGCTTGGTGAAGATGCCGGTCGACTCGACGACCACGTCGACGCCCAGGTCACCCCACGGCAGCGCGGACGGGCCTTCTTTGACCTCGAGCGCCTTGATCTTGGTGTCGCCGACCACGATCGTGTCCTCACCCTCGAGGCTCACGTCGTAGGGCAGCCGGCCCAGGATCGAGTCGAACTTGAGCAGGTGCGCCAGCGTGGCGTTGTCGGTGAGGTCGTTGACCGCGACGATCTCGATGTCGGTGGCTTTACCCTCGGCCTTCTGGGCGTCGAGCGCCCTGAAGAAGTTCCGACCGATGCGGCCGAAGCCGTTCACGCCTACCCGGATGGTCACGCTGTCTCCTTAGTCGCTCCTGGTGTACTGGCAGCCAGCCTAGTGGTGTGATACCTGCCACGCGCGACCTGGTCAGTGCACGGCCAGGCTCTGGTCGGTGAAGGGGTTGCCGAGCCATTTGCGGCGGATCCGCTGTAGGGCGCCCTCGGCTTCCAGTTCGGCCTGCGCGACGGTCAGCCGGCCCAGCAGCGCCTGGTTTCCGGGCGCGACGGCGATCGCGATGTCTTCGACCGTGATGCCGCGCTGGACCACCTCGACCCCGGGCAGCGGTTTGACCAGTTCGGTGAGCACCGGGGCGAGCTTGAGGAACGCATCGCAGCCGCCGCTGCTCAGGTCGGTCAGCGCGGTGCGCACGGCGTTGTAGTCGTAGACGCGCACGGCGCCGGCTCTGCCGTCGTCGACCAGGCGTTCGGCGATCGCCTGGCTGGTGCTCCCGCGTTGCACGCCGATGATGAGGCCGTCGAGGTCGTCGACGGAGGTGACCTCGGGCAGACGACGGCTGTCGACGGCCAGCGCCTGGCCGGAGATCAGGTACGGCGCGACGAACGTCGCGTTGCGCTCGCGTTCGGGTGTCACGGTGGTGCCTGCGGCCACACAGTCGTATGCCCCGTCGCCCAGGGCGTCGAAGATGCCGGTGAAGTCGGCACCCTCGTAGTCGACGAATTCGACGGTGGCGCCGATCTTGTCGCCGATGGCGCGCATCAGGTCGAGGTCGAGGCCGTCACCGTCGGGCATGGAGTTGAACGGCGGATCGGGTGCTGCCACGCCGACTCTCAGTGTCTCCATGTCTTCACCGTAGTCGTCCGGCCGAGTGGCCAGTTATCACGCGCTTTTCGCCCACACGTGCGCGCTAAGTGGCCACTCGCCACAAAAAAGTCAGGCGTCCTCGAGCAGATCCGGCGTCACGGCCGACTCGGTGTCGGCGATGCCGTCCTGTTTGGCCTTGCGGTCGGCCATCGACAGCAACCGCCGGATCCGGCCTGCCACAGCGTCTTTGGTCATCGGCGGATCGGCCAGCCGGCCGAGTTCCTCCAACGACGCCTGCCGGTGCTCGACGCGCAGCTTGCCGGCCGCAGCCAGATGGTCGGGCACCGTGTCGCCCAGGATCTCCAGCGCCCGTTCCACCCGGGCCGCCGCGGCGACCGCGGCCCGCGCGGACCGCCGCAGGTTCGCGTCGTCGAAGTTCGCCAACCGGTTGGCGGTCGCGCGCACCTCGCGGCGCATCCGGCGCTCTTCCCATGTCAGCCTGGTGTCCTGCGCGCCCATCCGGGTCAGCAGCGCGCCGATCGCCTCGCCGTCGCGCACCACCACACGGTCGGTGCCGCGCACCTCGCGCGCCTTGGCGCTGACCCCCAGCCGACGCGCCGCGCCGACCAGCGCCAGCGCCGCTTCCGGGCCGGGACAGCTGACCTCCAGCGCCGACGAGCGCCCCGGTTCGGTCAGCGAACCGTGCGCCAAAAACGCTCCGCGCCAAGCAGCTTCGGCGTCCGCGACGCTGCCCCCGACCACCTGCGCCGGCAGTCCCCGCACCGGTCGGCCGCGCAGGTCCAGCAGGCCGGTCTGCCGGGCCAGCGCCTCGCCGTCCTTGGCCACCCGTACCACGTAGCGGGTGCTCTTGCGGATACCGCTGGCCGAGAGCACATGAACCGTCGCGCTGTAGCCGTAGAGGTCGTAGATGTCCTTGCGCAGCCGCCGCGCGATGATGCCCAGATCGACCTCGGCCTCGACCACCACCCGGCCCGAGACGATGTGCAGGCCGCCCGCGAACCGCAGCAGCGAGGCCACCTCGGCGCGTCGAGCGCTGACCGAATTGACGACCAGCCGGCTCAACTCATCCTTGACCTCGGCTGTCATCGCCACGGATCGTCACCTCTCGGTCCATTCACTGTCGACGTGGGCACGGTCGGCGCCGGGCCGCGCAGCCGCACACCTTCCAGCGCCGCGGCCAACCGCGCCGGGTCATGTAAAGGTGTACCAGGTCTGGAAACGTCAGCAAACTCCACATGAGCTTGCAGAATGTTCGCGGTGCGACGCAGTTGCTCACGCTCGCGGTCGCTCGGTACTCGGCTTGCGTCGACGATGATCTCATGCACCGTGAAGTCCGGTGCGTGCTGGGCCAACACGTGGATGTGCCGCTCCACCGAAAAGCCCGCCGTCTCCCCCGGTTCGGCGACCAGATTGAGCACCAGCGCCCGGCGCGCGGTCGTCGCCTGCAGCGCGGCGGCCAGTTCCGGCACCAGCACGTGCGGGATGACGCTGGTGAACCACGAACCCGGGCCCAGCACCACCAGGTCGGCGGCCAGGATCGCGTCGACGGCCTGCCTGGTGGCCGGCGGGTCGCCCGGCAGCAGCCGGACCCGGCGCACCTTGCCGACGGTGGTGGCGATCGCCACCTGGCCGCGGATCACCCGGCTCATCCGCGGATCGGACTCCAACCCGGCGACGTCGGCCTCGATTCCGAGCCCGACCGGGGACATCGGCAGCACCCGGCCCTTGACACCGAGGATGCGGCCCAGCTCGTCGAGCGCGGCGACCGGGTCGGCCAGCACCTCGCTGAGCCCGGCCAGCATCAGGTTGCCGATCGGATGGCCGGCCAGTGCGCCGCTGCCACCGAACCGGTGCTGGATGATCGTCGCCCACAACCGCCCGTGCGGGCTGTCGGAAGCCAAGGCCGCCAATGCCATTCGCAGATCCCCGGGCGGGACCACATCGAGCTCGTTGCGCAGCCGTCCCGATGACCCGCCGTCGTCGGCGACGGTGACGACCGCGGTCACGTGCGGTGTCAGCCGCCGCGCAGCCGACAGCGTCGCGTATAGGCCGTGCCCGCCGCCGAGCGCGACGATCCGCGGCGGCATCCGGTCCTCGTCGAGTCCGGGCGTCATTCGCGCCCCAGATCCCGGTGCAACACCCGCACCGTCAAGTCCTCACCCTCTCCGAGTCGCGCCGCCAACGCCTCGGCGATCGCCACGCTGCGGTGCTTGCCGCCGGTGCATCCGATGGCGACGGTCATGTATCGCTTCCCCTCGCGGCGGTATCCGTCGATGACCACGTCGAGCAGCCGATGATAGGTGTCGAGGAAGTCAGCGGCGCCCGGTTGTCCGAGAACGTAGTCGCGGACCGCGGCATGCTGCCCGGTGTACGGCCGCAGGTCGTCCACCCAGTGCGGGTTCGGCAGGAACCGCACGTCCATCACCGTGTCGGCGTCCATCGGCAACCCGTACTTGTACCCGAACGACTCCACGGTGACGTTGGTGTGCGCGACGGTTTCGTTGCCGAAGGCCCGTTCGATGCTCTCCCGCAGCGCGGGCACCGACAGCGTCGACGTGTCGATCACCAGGTCCGCCGAGGCCCGCACCGGCGCCAGCAACGCGCGTTCGGCCGCGATGCCTTCGGCGAGGGTCTGGTTGCCCTGCAGCGGATGGCTGCGCCGGTTCTGCTCGTAGCGACGCACCAGGATGTCGTCGGACGCCTCGAGGAACAGCACCCGCGGGGAGATGTTGCGGGTGGCCAGATCGTTGCGCACCCAGTCCAGGTCGCCGGTGAACCCGCGCGAGCGCACATCCATCACCACCGCCAGTTGGGTGATCCGAGAACCGGCGGCCAGACCCAACTCCACCATCCGCGCGATCAGTTCCGGCGGCAGGTTGTCGGCGACGTACCAGCCCAGGTCCTCGAGCACCTTGGCCGCGGTGCCGCGGCCAGCCCCGGACAGGCCGGTCACCAGCACCACGTCGATCCCGGAGTCGGCGGCCGCCGCGTCGCGCAGATGCTCGTGCATACCCTGGTCCGTCATCCCGATACCTTGTCCTGATCATTGCCGATTACGGCTTCGGGCGCGTCGCTTTGCGACGGTACGCCAAGCGCTTCGAGCACCGCGCGTGCGGTCGCGACCCCGATTCCGGGCACGGCGGTGATCTCCTCCACCGAGGCCTGCTTGAGCCTGGCCACCGAACCGAAGTGGGTGACCAGCGCCTTGCGCCGGTGCTCGCCCAGCCCGCGCACGGAGTCCAGCGCCGAGGCGGTCATCCGCTTGGACCGTTTGCTGCGGTGGTAGGCGATCGCGAACCGGTGCGCCTCGTCACGGATCCGCTGCAGCAGATACAGCCCCTCGCTGTTGCGCGGCATGATCAGCGGATCGGGCTCGGCAGGCACCCACACCTCCTCGAGGCGTTTGGCCAGCCCGATCACCGCGACGTCGGTGATGCCGAGGTCGTCGAGCACCGCCTGCGCGGCGTTGACCTGAGGAGCCCCGCCGTCGACGACGTACAGGTTGGGCGGATAGGCGAACTTACGCGACTTTCCTTCCGGTGCAACCTCGGTCGGGTGCGCAGTGTCGTGCAGATGACGGTAGAAGCGGCGCCTGGTCACCTCGGCGATCGACGCCACGTCATCGGAGCGGCCGTCACCCGCCGCTTCGCGGATCGCGTAGTGGCGGTAGTCGGATTTCCGCGGCAGCCCGTCCTCGAACACCACCAGCGAGGCCACCACATCGGTGCCCTGCACATGGCTGATGTCGACGCACTCGATGCGCAGCGGCGCCTCGGCCAACCCGAGCGAATCCTGAATATTCTGCAGCGCAGCAGTTCTCGCGGTGAAATCACCGGCGCGCTTGAGTTTGTGCTGCGCCAACGCGTCCTGGGCGTTGCGGCGCACCGTCTCGGCCAGCGCCCGCTTGTCGCCCCGCTGCGGCACCCGCAGGCTGACCCGCGACCCGCGCAACCCGGACAGCCACGTCGCCAACTCGTCGGAATTGCCCGGTAGACACGGCACCAGCACCTGGCGCGGCACCGGGTTCGTCGACTCGTCGGCGGCCCCACCGAGGGCGGCCTGGTCGCCGTAGAACTGGGTGAGGAACTGCTCGACGAGCTGTTCCTGGCTGTCATCGCCCGGCTCGCTGGACTTTTCGACGATCCACCCGCGCTGGCCGCGCACCCGCCCGCCGCGCACGTGAAACACCTGGACCGCGGCCTCGAGTTCGTCGTCGGCGAACGCCACCACGTCGGCGTCGGTGCCGTCGCCGAACACCACGGTCTGCTTCTCCAGCGCGCGTTTGAGCGCCCCGACGTCGTCGCGCAGCCGGGCGGCACGCTCGAAGTCGAGTTGTTCGGCGGCCGCGTTCATCTGGCGTTCCAGGTCGCGGATCAGCCGGTCGGTCTTGCCGGCCAGGAAGTCGCAGAAGTCGAGCACGATGCGCCGGTGCTCCTCGGCGCTGACCCGCCCGACGCACGGCGCCGAGCACTTGTCGATGTAGCCGAGCAGGCATGGGCGTTCGATCTGCCTGTGCCGCTTGAAGACTCCCGCCGAGCAGGTGCGGGCGGGGAACACCCGGGTCAGCAGGTCGAGGGTCTCGCGGATGGCCCACGCGTGCGAGTACGGCCCGAAGTATCGGACTCCCTTGCGGCGGGCGCCGCGGTACACCATGAGGCGCGGATACTCCTCGTTCAGGGTGACCGCGAGCACCGGATACGACTTGTCGTCGCGGTAGCGGATGTTGAACCGCGGATCGAACTCCTTGATCCAGTTGTACTCGAGCTGCAGCGCCTCGACCTCGGTGCTGACCACCGTCCACTCGACGCTGCCCGCGGCCGTCACCATCTGCCGGGTGCGCGGCGCCAACCCCGCGACGTCGGCAAAGTAGGAGTTCAGTCGGCTGCGCAGGCTCTTGGCCTTGCCGACGTAGATCACCCGGCCGTGCGGGTCGCGGAATCGGTAGACGCCCGGTTCGACGGGGATGGACCCGGGGGCGGGTCGGTACGTCGATGGGTCGGGCACGCAATCCAGGTTACTGCCGCGTCCCGACGCGCCCGATCCACTACCGTCGGGTGATGCGGCCCTGTACGCCCACCACGCTGTTGGCCTCGCTGGCCACGATCGTGATGGTGCTCGGCGGATGCGCCGGACGAGACGGTGAGCAGAGCACCGAAAATCCGCAAGCCTCAGGGCCGTGCGCGATCGTCGAGAACGGCACCCCGACGCCGAAGACCCCCGCGGGCGAGTCCAGCACACCGCGCAACATCGCGACCAACCCCGGGGTCGCCACCGGCTACCGCGCGGACATGACGCCCGTGCGCACCGCCACCTACTCGGTCGTCACGGCCAACCCGCTGGCCACGCAGGCCGCCTGCGAGGTGCTCCGCGACGGGGGCACCGCGGCCGACGCGCTCGTCACCGCCCAGGCGGTGCTCGGGTTGGTGGAGCCGCAGTCCTCCGGTGTCGGCGGCGGCGGCTTCCTGATGTACTTCGACGCCGCGTCCGGTCAGGTGCAGGCCTACGACGGACGCGAGACGGCGCCCGCGGCGGCCACCGAGAACTACCTGCGCTGGATCTCCGACACCGACCGGACCGAACCCAGACCCGATACCCGCGGCTCGGGCCGTTCCATCGGCGTGCCCGGCATCGTCCGGATGTTGCAGGAAGCCCACGCCGAACACGGCAAGACCCCGTGGCGCGACCTGTTCGCGCCGGCCGTCGCCCTGTCTGACGACGGTTTCGACATCAGCGACCGACTGGCGGCCGCCATCGAGGACGCCGCACCGGACCTGAAGGCCGATCCTCAGGCCGCCGAGTACTTCCTCAACCCCGACGGCAGCCCGAAGCAGGCCGGCACCCGGCTGACCAACCCCGCGTACTCGAAGACCTTGAACGTCATCGCTTCTGACCCCGAGTCGTTCTACACCGGCGACCTCGCCGGGGCCATCGTCGCCGCGGCGGCCGACACGTCCGGCGGCCGCACGCCGAGCCTGATGACCGCGCAGGACCTGGCCGGCTACGCCGTCAAGAAGCGTGAGCCGCTCTGCAGGCCCTACCGCGGCCACGAGATCTGCGGGATGCCGCCACCGTCGTCGGGCGGCATCGCGGTCGCCTCGGCGCTGGGCATCCTCGAACGGTTCCCGATGGCCGAGCACCGGCCCACCGACATGGACCTCAACGGCGGACGGCCCACGGTGATGGGTGTGCACCTGATCTCCGAGGCCGAGCGCCTGGCGTACGCCGACCGCGACGAGTACGTCGCCGACACCGATTTCGTCCCGCTGCCCGGCGGTTCGCCCGACACCCTGCTCGGCAGCGACTATCTCGCCGGGCGCGCCGCGCTGATCTCCGAACAGCGCACCATGGGCAAGGCCGAACCGGGCCCGTTCGGACCGCCGGGCAGCCTTGGGCCGCCGACCCCCGAGCACGGCACCAGTCAGCTCAGCATCGTCGACGCGCAGGGCAACGCCGCCTCGCTGACCACCACCGTGGAGTCCTCGTTCGGCTCGTACCACATGGTCGACGGCTTCATCCTCAACAACCAGTTGACCGACTTCTCCGCCGAGCCCACCAAACCCGACGGCGTCCCGGTGGCCAACCGCATTCAGCCCGGCAAGCGGCCCCGCAGTTCGATGGCGCCGACGTTGATCTTCGGCCCGGCGCCGGGTCCGCCGGGTCGACGCGGACCGCTGTCTGCGGTGCTGGGTTCGCCGGGCGGTTCGGTGATCATCCAGTTCGTCGTGAAAACGACTGTCGGCATTCTGGATTGGGGGATGGATCCCCAACGGGCGGTGTCCATGGTGGACTTCGGCGCCGCCAACACCCCGAAGACCAACGTCGGCGGCGAGCACCCGGTCATCGACACCACCGACGACGGCGACCATGACCCACTGGTACAGGGGCTGCGCGCGCTCGGTCACGACGTGGACCTGGCCGATCAGTCCAGCGGCCTGTCGGCGATCGTCCGCGACGGACGGGAGTTGGTCGGCGGTGCGGACCCTCGCCGGGAAGGTCTGGTGATGGGCGACTCGCGGTGAGCGCGCACGTCACCCGGCTCGACGAGTCCGACTGGCGGATGTTCGCCGCGGTGCGGTTACGTGCGCTGGCCGACGCCGTCGGCGAGGATGATCCGAGCTTCCGCGAGGAGGTGAGCTTCACCGCCGCGCAGTGGCGGCGCCGGTTACGCGATCACGCGCAGTTCGCGGCACTGCTCGAGGAGCGTCCGGTCGGCCTGATCGGCGCCCAGTACGAGAACGCCGAGGCCGTCTACCTGTATTCGCTGTGGCTGGATCCCGCGGTTCGCGGCCGGGGGCTGGCCCACAGCCTGGTCACCGCCGCGGTCGACTGGGCAGGCGAGTGCCGGGTCCGGACAGTGAAACTGCGGGTCGCCGCCGACAACATGGCGGCTCGGGGCGTCTACGAGGATCTCGGGTTCACCATCTCGCACGACGAAGACCACCGGCGCGACGGCGAACTCATGATGTCGCTCAGCGTGAGGTGACATTCTTGTAGCGTTCCAGCAGTTCGCGGACGCTGTTCATCGCGTCGACCGCCCGGCCCTTGTCGACGGCCTGAATCGCCAGGATCGGCACGTACTCGTCGTCGGGCAAGTCGACCCGCGCCCACCGCGCACCGCGCGGGAACGACACGTCGACCACGTCGGACCACGGAATGAGCTTGTCGTTGACCAGGTTTCGCACCGCCAGCCCCGACGGCCCGACCCGCAGGCGGGGCCGTGCGAACAACAGCACGATCGCGGCGATCACGACACCGAGCAACCCGATGGCGACCTGGTCGGCGGTCTGAAAGATCACCCCGGTCGAGGCGATCTTGAGCAGCGCGCCGACGGTCACGTGCGCGGCCAGGATGATCGCCGCGGCGCCGTAGGCGAAGCGCGGCGCCAGCCGCGGCCGGATCTCGACGTCCCACGTGCTCATCGGCCCGACCGGATCTGTCGCAGCGTCAGCGCCGTGGACAGCGCGGCGGCGGCCGCCTGCGCGCCCTTGTCCTCCGACGAGGTGGCCAGACCGGCCCGGTCGAGCGCCTGCTCCTCGGTGTTCGTGGTCAGCACACCGTTGGCGACCGGGGTCGACGAGTCCAGCGACACCCGGGTCAGCCCCTGGGTGACCGCATCGCAGACGTAGTCGAAATGCGGTGTCTCACCGCGGATCACCACACCCAATGCAACCACCGCATCGTGGTCGGCCGTCAAAGCCTGTGCCACCACCGGAATCTCGATGGCGCCGAGCACGCGCACCACCGTGGGATCGACGACACCGGCATCCACGGCGACCCGGCGGGCACCGTCGAGCAGTGCGTCACAGATGGTTTCGTGCCAGGTGCTGGCGACGATCCCCAGTTTCAGACCCGATGCGTCCAGCTGCGGAAGATCGGGGACGCCGCCACCGCTCACAGCGCTCCACCGAGATCGGTGGGCCGGCGGTCGCCCAGCAGGTACACACCTTCGTCGTAGTCGGCCATCGTGGTGGCCTCGTGGTAGTCCTCGAGCCCCACCAGGTCGTGGCCCATGCGGTCGCGTTTGGTCATCAGGTAGCGGATGTTCTCCTTGTTGGCCCGCACCGGGAGCGGGACCCGCTCGATGATGTGCAGCCCGTAGCCGTCCAGGCCGACCCGCTTGGCGGGGTTGTTGGTCAGCAGCCGCATCGACCGCACACCCAGATCGACCAGGATCTGCGCCCCGATGCCGTAATCGCGGGCGTCGGCGGGCAACCCGAGTTTGAGGTTGGCGTCGACGGTGTCGTCGCCGGCGTCTTGCAACTGGTAGGCCTGCAGCTTGTGCATCAGCCCGATGCCGCGGCCCTCGTGCCCGCGCATGTACAGGACGACTCCGCGGCCTTCGCGGGCCACCATCGCCATCGCGGCGTCGAGTTGGGGTCCGCAGTCGCAGCGCTGGGAGCCGAACACGTCGCCGGTCAGGCATTCAGAGTGCACCCGCACCAGCACGTCGTGGCCGTCGGCGCCGGGCCCTGCGCCCGGGTTGACGATGTCGCCCTTGACCAGCGCGACGTGCTCGACGTCGTCGTAGATGCTGGTGTAGCCGACCGCGCGGAATTCGCCGTGCCGCGTGGGGATCCGCGCTTCCGCGATGCGTTCGATGTGCTTCTCGTGCTTGCGGCGCCACTCGATCAGATCGGCGATCGAGATCAACGCCAGATCGTGCTCGTCGGCGAAGATGCGCAGTTCGTCGGTCTGCGCCATCGCCCCTTCGTCCTTCTGGCTGACGATCTCGCAGATCGCGCCCGCGGGCTGCAGTCCGGCCAGCCGGGCCAGGTCGACTGCGGCCTCGGTGTGGCCGGGACGACGCAGCACGCCGCCGTCCTTGGCCCGCAGCGGCACCACGTGCCCGGGCTTGGTGAAGTCGTCCGAGACCGCGGTCGGGTCAGCGAGCAGCCGCATCGTCGTCGCCCGATCGGATGCCGAAATCCCGGTTCCCACACCCATTTTCGCGTCGACGGTGACGGTGTAGGCGGTGCCGTGCTTGTCCTGGTTCACCGCGTACATCGGGAGCAGACCCAGCCGGTCGCAGATCGCGCCGTCCAGCGGAACACACAGGTAACCGGAGGTGTAGCGGACCATGAACGCGACCAGTTCGGGTGTCGCCTTCTCGGCGGCGAAGATCAGATCGCCCTCGTTCTCGCGATCCTCATCGTCGACGACGACGACGGCTTTCCCCGCCGCGATATCAGCGACCGCGCGCTCTATGGAGTCCAGCCTCGTCACCACATCAGTATGAACCACCACTGTCGTAAACTTATTGCCGCGTGCTTGACCTGCGCCGACGCCAGTTATCGGCTGTCGTCGTCGCGGCTGCCGAGCAGCCTCTCGACGTACTTGGCGATGACGTCGACCTCCAGGTTGACCCGGGTGCCGACCTCGGCGCGGCCCAGCGTCGTCAGGTCCAGCGTGGTGGGGATCAGCGAGACCTCGAACCAGTCGTGCCCGATCGCCGAAACCGTCAGCGAGACCCCGTCGACGGTGATCGAACCCTTCTCGACCACATACCGCGACAACGCGGTGGGCAGTGCGATCCGCACCACCTCCCAGTGCTCCGACGGGGTGCGGGCGATCACGTGTCCGGTGCCGTCGACGTGGCCCTGCACGATGTGCCCGCCGAGGCGGCTGTTGACCGCGGCCGCGCGCTCCAGGTTGACCCGGCTGCCCACCCCCGCCGCGCCCAGGCTGGACCGGTTCAGGGTCTCCCCCATGACGTCGGTGGTGAAGGCGCCGTCGGCGCGCACCTCCACGACGGTGAGGCAGACGCCGTTGACCGCGATCGAGTCACCGTGCCCGGCGTCGGAGGTCACCACGGGCCCACGGATGGCGAGCCGGGCAGCGTCGCCGAGATCCTGTTTCTCGACGACCTCGCCCACTTCTTCGACGATTCCGGTGAACACGCCGCCAGACTATCCAGTGCTCGGCGTGCGCACCCGCGGGCGAGTGTGCCGCAGCCGACCATTACCGCGAATGCGCAGCTCAACGGGGAGTCCGGCGGGTTGTCGTCGCACCCGTGCACCGTGTCCGGTGCGCCGGACCCTCTACGATGCACTCATGCGCTCCCGCCTCACGGCGATCTTCGCCGCCCTAGTCTTTGCTGTCGCTTTCCTCGCCGGCTGCTCGTCATCGGATGAGTCGGCCAAGGATCTGCCCGATGCGGCGACGCTGCTGCAGCAGTCCAGCGAGACCACCAAGAACCAGACGAGCGTGCATCTGCGGCTGACCGTGGAGGGCACGATCGAGCAGCTGCCGATCGAGTCGCTCGAAGGCGATCTGACCAACGTGCCCGAGGTCGCCGCGCAGGGCAAGGCCAACATCAACTTCCTCGGCCAGCGCCTCGAGGGCATCGAGTTCGTGGTGTTCGACGGGATCCTCTACGGCGCGATCAGCGCCGGCGGCCAGCTGCAGGACTTCGGTCCGGCGGCCGAGGTGTACGACGCGTCGGCGATCCTGAGCCCCGAAAAGGGTCTGGCCAACATCCTGGCCAACTTCTCCGACGCCAAGTCCGACGGCCGCGAGACGCTCAACGGCGTCGAGACCGTCCGCGTCACCGGGACCGTCACCGCCGACGCGGTCAACGCGATCGCCCCGCAGATCGGTGCCACCGGCCCGGTGCCCGGCACCGCCTGGATCGCCGAGGACGGCGACCACGAGCTGATGCAGGCCAAGCTCGAGCCGTCGTCGGGCAACAGCGTGACGATGACGATGACGGACTGGGGTAAGCCGGTGACGGTCACCAAGCCCGCCGCCTGATGCCGCCGTCGGAGTCGGTCCTCACCGGTAGCGGTTCGGCCACCACCAACCGGCGCATCGCGATCAGCGCCGGCAGCCTGGCGGTGCTGCTGGGCGCTCTCGACACCTACGTGGTCGTCGCGATCATCCGCGACATCATCGTCGACCTGCAGATTCCGATCAACCAGCTGCAGCGGGTCACGCCGATCATCACGTGCTACCTGCTCGGCTACATCGCGGCGATGCCGCTGCTGGGCCGCGCCTCGGACCGGTTCGGGCGCAAGTTCATCCTGCAGCTGAGCCTGGCCGGGTTCGCGGTCGGTTCGGTGGTCACCGCGCTGTCCAACGACCTGGTCCCGATGGTGATCGGGCGCACCATCCAGGGCGTCGCCAGCGGCGCCCTGCTGCCGGTGACCCTGGCGCTGGCCGCCGACCTGTGGGCCAGCCGCAACCGCGCCTCGGTGCTCGGCGGGATCGGCGCCGCGCAGGAACTCGGCAGCGTCCTGGGCCCGCTGTACGGCATCGCGGTGGTGGCCGTGCTCAACACCTGGCGCGACGTGTTCTGGATCAACGTGCCGCTGGCCGCGGTCGCGATGGTGCTGATCCACTACAGCCTGCCGGGGCGGCTCAAACCCGAGGAACCCGAGCGCGTCGACGTCGTCGGCGGTGTGCTGCTCGCCGTGGCGCTGGGCTTGACCGTGATCGGCCTCTACAACCCCGCTCCGGACGGCCGCCAGATCCTGCCCGAATACGGCCCGCCGGTGTTGATCGGCGCCGCGGTCGCCCTGATCGCGTTCTTCGTCTGGGAGCGGTTCGCCCGCACCCGGTTGATCGAACCCGCCGGCGTGCATTTCCGGCCGTTCCTGGCCGCGCTCGGCGCCTCCCTGTGCGCCGGCGCCGCGCTGATGGTGACGTTGGTCAACGTCGAACTGTTCGGCCAGGGCGTGCTGGGCAAGGGCCAGACCGAGGCCGTCCTGCTGCTGCTGCGGTTCCTGATCGCGCTGCCGATCGGCGCCCTCATCGGCGGTTGGCTGGCCAGCCGCATCGGCGACCGGATCGTGACGTTCGTCGGGCTGATGATCGCCGCCGGCGGCTACTGGCTGGTGTCGAACTGGCGCGTCGACGTGCTGTCGTCACACCACGATCTCGGGTTCATCTCGCTGCCGGTGCTCGACACGGATCTGGCCATCGCCGGACTCGGACTCGGCCTGGTGATCGGCCCGCTGACCTCGGCGACGCTGCGGGTGGTGCCGGCCGCCCAGCACGGCATCGCGTCGGCGGCCGTGGTGGTCGCCCGGATGATCGGCATGCTGATCGGGCTGGCGGGGTTGACCGCGTGGGGGCTGTACCGGCTCAACCAGCACCTGCAGACGCTGCCGTTCCCGCCCGGTGCGGACACGCTGGCCGAGCGTCTGGCCGCCGAGGCCGAACGCTACCGCGAGGCCTACGTCCTGCAGTACGGCGACATCTTCCTGGTCACCGTTGTGATCTGCGTCGTCGGCGCGCTGCTGGGCCTGCTGATCAGCGGGAAGAACGAACACGCCGACGAAACCGACGCCCAGCAGACCGCACTTGAGCAACCCGCGGGCCGCCACCGCAGCTAGTCGCGGTCAGCAGCGCTCGAGTCCGCGGGCCAGCAGTTGCGGTTCGGCCTCGCGAACGGGCTCGGGCGGTTGGCGGCGCAAGACGTCGCAGATCAGCGCCTTGACGCTGCGGGGAACCATCGGGGGGTCACTGAGCCAGTCCTGCAGTGCAGTCATGGGTCGTTCCTTTGTTCGTGCTCACCAGCGCGCACATCGTCGGTGAAAGCGCGATCGGGGGCCGTGTCGGCCCCCGTCCGCATCGAGTGTACCGAGGAAAAACCGGTCAGGTTGACCGCTCGTCTGGTGGGTATGCGTTGGTCATGGCTGATTCATTGACTGGCAAGAAGATTGCGTTTCTGGTCGCGCTCGAGGGTGTCGAGCAGGTCGAACTCACCGAACCCTGGAAGGCCGTCGAACAGGCCGGGGGCACACCCGAACTGGTGTCCACCGAGGTGGGCAAGGTCCAGGCGTTCAACCACCTCACCCCAGCCGACACATTCGAGGCCGACAAAGCCGCGGATTCGGTGTCGGCGGCCGACTACGCGGGGCTGGTGCTGCCCGGCGGGGTGGCCAACCCGGACAACCTGCGTACCGACGCCGCCGCCGTGGCGTTCGCCAAGAGTTTCTTCGAGGCCGGTAAACCGGTCGCGGTGATCTGCCACGGCCCGTGGACGCTGATCGAGGCCGACGTGGTGCGCGGTCGCACGCTGACCTCGTGGCCGAGCGTCAAGACCGACCTGGTCAACGCCGGCGCGAACTGGGTCGACGACGAGGTCGTCGAATGCTCGCGCGGGGCAAACACTTTGGTGTCCAGCCGCAAGCCCGACGATCTGCCCGCGTTCTGCAACGCGCTGGTGGACGCGTTCGCCAAGTAGGTGAAAGCCCGCCCACGGGTGCGGCCACGTCGGTAACGTCGCGAGCATGCTCATCGCCGCGCTGCGCGACATGCAGTGGAGAAAGCGGCGTTTCGCCATCGCGGTGGTGAGCACGGCGATCATCTTCGGGATGACGCTGGTGCTGACCGGTCTGGCCAACGGATTTCAGACCGAGGCCGAACGCACGGTCGATTCCCTCGGGGTCGACGAGTTCGTGATCAAGGCGGGCGCATCCGGTCCGTTCGTCGGGGCCACCCCGTTCGCGCCGGTGGAGTTGCGGCGCATCGCGGCGGCGCCCGGCGTCGAGGCGGCCGCACCGCTGGCCTACGCGGGCGGTACGGCGACCCTGGACGGCGACACCCGCAACATCGACATCTTCGGCGCGCCCGAGGACGGCCCCGGCATGCCGGCGGTGATCGACGGCCGCGTCCCGCGCAGTCCCGACGAGGTGGCGGTGTCGACGACGCTGGGCCGCGGCGTCGGCGACGAGGTCGAAATCGCTTCGCGCAGGCTGACGGTCACCGGTCTCGTCGACAACTCGACCGCGCTGGCCAACCTGCCCAACGTGTTTCTCACCATACCGGGCGCCCAACAACTGGTGTACGGCGGTGAGCCGCTGGTCGCCTCGATCGGTGTGCGGGGTGCGCTCGAGCAGGTGCCCGACGGTTACCGGGTCCTCGACCGCGCGGGTGCGATCGAGGATCTGCTGCGCCCGCTGCGCGTCGCGGTGAACTCGATCACCATCGTCGCGGTCCTGCTGTGGATCGTGGCGGCGCTGATCGTCGGGTCCGTGGTGTACCTGTCGGCGCTGGAGAGGCTGCGCGACTTCGCCGTGTTCAAGGCGATCGGCGTGCCCACCCGCTCGGTGATGGCCGGTCTGGCGCTGCAGGCGGTGATCGTGGCTCTGCTGGCCGCGCTGCTCGGTGCGGGCCTGTCGCTGCTGCTCGGTCCGCTGTTCCCGATGCAGGTGATCGTGCCGGTGCAGGCGTTCGTGGCGCTGCCGGTGATCGCGGTGGTGATCGGGTTGCTGGCCAGCGCCGCCGGATTGCGGCGCGCGGTCAAGGTCGATCCGGCGCTGGCGTTCGGGGGGCCGTGATCGTGGGTGACCTGTCGGTGCAGAAGCTGGTCGTCGAGTACGCCAGCGGTGGGCATGCGGTGCGCCCGATCGACGGGCTGGACCTCGAGGTGCCCGCGGGCTCGCTGGTCATCCTGCTCGGGCCCAGCGGATGCGGGAAGACAACCCTGTTGTCGTGCCTGGGCGGCATCCTGGCGCCCACCGACGGCTCGATCACCTTCGGCGACATCGACGTCACCGCGCTGGACGCGAAAAGCCTTGCGACATACCGGCGGGAGACGGTGGGCTTCGTCTTCCAGGCGTTCAACCTGGTGCCCAGCCTCACCGCGACGGAGAACGTCATGGTGCCGCTGCGCGCCTCCGGGCTGTCGCGGCGCGCGGCACGAAAACGTGCCGAGCAGTTGCTGGCGCGGGTCGGCCTGCAGGACCGCCTCGGGCACCGGCCCGGTGACCTCAGCGGCGGGCAGCAGCAGCGGGTCGCGGTGGCCAGGGCGATCGCCCTGGACCCGCCGCTCATCCTGGCCGACGAACCCACCGCGCACCTGGATTTCATCCAGGTCGAGGAAGTGCTCAAGCTGATCCGCGAACTGGCCTCCGGCGACCGGATGGTGGTGGTCGCCACCCACGACAGCCGGATCCTGCCGCTCGCCGACCGGGTGGTGGAGATGGTGCCGAACTTCGCCTCGGTCGACCGTCCACCCGAGACCGTCGAACTCGAGGCCGGTGACGTCCTGTTCACCCAGGGCGAGATGGGTGACCTGATCTACACCGTGACCCGCGGTGAACTCGAAATTGTGCGCGAAACACCCGGTGGCGGTGAGGAAACGCTCAAGTCGGTGACCGAGGGCGACTACGTCGGGGAGATGGGCCCGCTGTTCCACCTGCCACGCTCGGCCACCGTCCGCGCGGGCACCGACGCGACCGTGGTGGGCTACACCGTGCAGGCGTTCCGTAAACGGTTGGGCTCCTTCGATGCCCGCGACTTCCTCGAGCACAGGCCGATCGAGACCGAGGACTGACCGATCAGGCCGGCACCAGGCTCAGGCGCACGTCGGGTCCGATAGGCGAGATCCCGTCGAACCGCCAGCGCTGGGCGTGCGCGATGGACAGCACACCGACGTCGTCGACCGCGGTGATCGGCCCGCCCAGCAGGATCGGCGCCACATACGCCAGGATGCGGTGGATCGCCCCGGCGCGCAGGAACGCACCCGCCAGCGTCGGCCCGCCCTCCAGCAGCACGTCGGTGCGGTCCGACAGCGCGCGGATGACCTCGTTCGGGTCGCGGGTGCGGATCACCATCGTCCGCGAATCGTCGTTGAGAACCTTTGCCTCGTGGGAGATCTCGCGTTCCCCGACGACGACGCGCAGCGGCTGGCGTTCGGCAAGGGTGCCGTCGGGCAGGCGGGCGGTCAACGTCGGGTCGTCGGCGAACACGGTGCCGGTGCCGACGACGATGGCGTCGGCGACTCCGCGTCTGCGGTGCACGTCCGCGCGCGCGGCCTCGCTGGTGATCCACTGACTGGTGCCGTCGGCGGCCGCGCTGCGCCCGTCCACGCTGGTGGCGAATTTCCAGGTGATGTGCGGGGTTCCGGTGCGCTGCTTGTGAAGCCACTCACGCAGCGGTCCACGTGACACCTCGTCGGCGAGCACCCCCGCGGTGACCGTGACCCCGCTGTCGGCCAGTCGCGCCGCCCCGCCCGCGGCGATCGGGTTCGGGTCGGTGACCGCGTAGGCGACCGCGGACACGTTCGCGGCGAGCAGCGCGTCGACGCAGGGCGGGGTGCGGCCGTGATGGTTGCAGGGTTCCAGCGTGACGACCGCGGTGCCGCCTGCGGCCCGCTCCCCCGCTCTGCGCAGCGCCAGGACCTCCGCGTGCGGGCCACCGGGCGGTTGCGTCGCCCCGACCCCGGCGACCTGCCCGTCGCGGTCCAGGATCACCGCTCCCACGGGCGGATTGGGGTAAGTCCGGCCTTTGACCGCCTCGGACCGTTCGATCGCCAGCCGCATCGCGGCTTCGACGTTCACAGCTGCAGATGCTTGGCGGCCGCTGCGGCCCGATTACGCAGCGACTCCACCGCCGCGGCGGGATCCTCGGCGCTGTAGACCGCCGACCCGGCGACAAAGCAGTCCACGCCGGCTTCGGCCGCCGCCTCGATGGTGTCGGCGTTGATGCCGCCGTCGATCTCGACGAGGATGGTCAGCTCACCGGCGTCCACCAGTCGGCGCGCCGTGCCGACCTTCGGCAGCACCTCGGGGATGAACTTCTGCCCGCCGAATCCGGGCTCCACCGACATGATCAGCAGCGTGTCGAACTCGGGCAGGATCTCCAGGTACGGCTCCAGCGGGGTGCCGGGTTTGACCGACAACCCGGCCTTCGCGCCGGCCGCCCGGATGTCGCGGGCCACCCCGACGGGGTTGTCGGTGGCTTCGGCGTGGAAGGTGACGTTGTGGGCGCCGGCTTCGGCGTACGGCGGCGCCCACCGGTCGGGGTTCTCGATCATCAGGTGGCAGTCCAGCGGGATGTCGGTCACCTTCAGCAGCGACTCGACCACCGGTTGACCGATGGTCAGGTTCGGCACGAAGTGGTTGTCCATCACGTCGACGTGCAACCAGTCCGCGCCCCGCACCGCCTCGGCTTCCTCCGCGAGCCTGGCGAAGTCGGCGGCCAGAATCGACGGCGCGATCAGGGGTCTTGCCATGGGCCTACCCTACTTTGAGGGCGGCCGCGAACATCGCATCGGTGCCGTGCCGGTGCGGCCACAGCTGCACGTACGGGCCCGCGCCGAGATCGTCGACCGGGTCGAACAGTGCACGGGTGTCCAGCGCGCTGACCGGGTGGCGGCGCAGCGCGTCGGCGACCACGCCGACCGTCTCGGCCAGGTGCGGTGAGCACGTGGCGTAGAGCACCACTCCGCCGGGCCGGGTCAGCCGGATCGCCGAGGCCAGCAGTTCGCGCTGCAGTTTGGCCAGCGGGGGCACGTCGTTGGGCCGGCGCCGCCAGCGGGCCTCGGGCCGGCGCCGCAGCGCGCCCAGCCCGGTGCACGGCGCGTCGACCAGGACCCGGTCGAAGCCGGGCTCGACGCCGGCGTCGCGGCCGTCGACGCGCAGCACCTGCACCGGCAGCCCGCGGGTGTTGTGCTCGACCAGCTCGGCGCGGGCGGGGGCGGGTTCGATCGCGGTGACCCCGTCGGGCGCCAGCGCGGCCAGCAGGGCCGTCTTCCCGCCGGGTCCCGAGCACAGATCCAGCCAGCGGCCGCGGTCGTCGCCGTCGAGTTCGGCCAGCGCCAGGGCGCGCGCGACGAGTTGGCTGCCTTCGTCCTGTACCAGCGCCGCGCCGTCGCGCACCGGTGCGAGCCGGCCGGGGTCGCCACCGGCCAGGTACACCGCGTACGGCGAATACCGGCCGACGGTGCCGTCGACCTGCTCGGCGAGTTCGGCGGCGGTCAGCACACCGGGGCGGGCGGCCAGATGGACGGCGGGTCGTTCGTCGTCGCTGGCCAGCAGCGCGTCGAGTTCACCGGCGTCGGGGCCCAGCGCGTCGGCGAACGCCTGCCCGATCCAGCGGGGGTGCGCGTGCACGAACGCGGTGTGCCCGATCGGGTCGGTTTCGGCGTCGGGCGCCAGCTCGGCGACCCACGACTGTTCGTCGCGCGAGGCGATGGTACGCAGCACACCGTTGACGAAACCAGCTCGCGCCGAATCGAATTCGATTCCGGCCTGTTCGACGGTGGTCGAGACGGCCGCGTGCTGCTCGACGCGGGTGCGCAGCAGCTGGTAGGTGCCCAGCCGCAGCAGGTCCAACAGCACCGGGTCGATGCGGTCGGTGGGCCGGCCCGCGGCGGCCGCGATCACCGCGTCGAGCAGACCCTTCGTGCGGCAGGTGCCGTAGGCCAGTTCGGTGGCGAACGCGGCGTCGCGGCCGCTGATTCCGCGGTCGCGCAGGATCGCCGGCAGCGCGAGGTTGGCGTAGGCGTCCTTCTCGGTGACCGCACGGAGCACGTCGAACGCCGCCCGGCGGGCGGGGTCGAGCGGTTTGCGGCGTTGATGCCTGCGGGGCTTGGTCATTCGGCTGTCACCGTTTCGTCGAGCCGCGCGCCGCGCGCCCAGTCGGCCGCGTTCATCGCCTTCTTGCCGGGCGGTTGCACGACGCCGAGCCGGACCGGGGCGGACGCGGTGCCGATCCGCACACCGGTGCGGTCGGCCCGGATCTCTCCCGGTGCGAGGGCAGTGTCGGAGTCGTCGATGGTGACCGGACCGAGCTTCATCCGCAGATCGCCGATCATGGTCCACGCGCCCGGGTTCGGGGTGACCGCCCGGATGCGGCGCTCGACGACGTGCGCGGGCAGGTCCCAGCGCACCCGCGCCTCCTCGACGGTGATCTTCGGGGCGATCGTGACGCCGTCGGCGGGCTGCGGCACCGGGGTCAGGGATCCGTCGGCGATCCCGTCGAGCGTGCGCTCCAGTAGTTCGGCACCTGAATCCGCAAGCCGGGCAAGGAGATCACCGGCGGTGTCGCTCGGCCGGACCGTCTCGGTGACGACACCGTAGACGGGGCCGGAGTCCAGTGCGGGTTCGATCAGGAACGTGGTGGCGCCGGTGACCGTGTCGCCGGCGGCGATGGCGGCCTGCACCGGGGCCGCACCGCGCCAGGCCGGCAGCACCGAGAAGTGCAGGTTCACCCAGCCGTGCCGCGGCACCGCGAGCAGCGCGTCGCGCAGCAGCGCGCCGTAGGCGACCACCGCGCAGCAGTCGGGTGCGTATCCGGCCAGTTCGGCGACGAACTCCTCGGAGTTCGGCTTGGCGGGGCGCAGCACCGGGATGTCGTGTTCCAGCGCCACCTGCGCGACCGGCGACGGCGACGGCTTACCGCGCCGCCCGGCCGCGGCGTCGGGCCGGGTCAGCACCGCGACGACGTCGTGGCGGGGAGATTCGATGAGTCGGCGCAGCGAGGGCAGGGCGGGTTCCGGGGTGCCGGCGAAGACGATGCGCACCGCGCCAGTCTAGAGACGGCGCTCAGCGCGGAGTTTGGTAGTACTCGCGCTCCGACACACCGGTCAGCGGGGCGACGAACATCCACGGGATCGTCGTCAGCGTCCGGTTCAGGGTGGCGACCGCGTCGTTGTAGTACTGCCGCGCGAACGCGAGCTTGTTCTCGCTGTCGGCGAGATTGCGCTGCAGATCGAGGAAGTTGTCCGAGGACTTCAGCTGCGGGTAGTCCTGGCCCAGCGCCAACAGCGGCGCCAACGCGGTGTCGAGGTCCTTCGCGGCTGCGCTGCGCTGCGCGACGGATTTGCCCGACGTCGCCGACGCCAGCGCCGCGCGGGCGTTGGTGACGTGGTCGAGGATGGCTTTCTCGTGGGCGGCGAAGGTCGCCACGGTGTGCACAAGGCTCGGGATCAGCGAGGCGCGCCGCGTCAGTTCCACGTCGATCCCGCTGAGCGCCTCGGCGACCCGTACGTCGGCGCCCCGCAACTTGTTGTAGCCCAACACGGAAAAGACGAACGCCGACACCGCGAGCACCAGCGCGACGATCAGCAGCGTGGTCACCATGATCCGCCTCCCCCGCCGCCGCCACCACCGCCGCCTCCCCCGCCGCCACCACCGCCGCTGAAGCTGCTCCCGCCGCTGCTTCCGCTGCCCGACGACGCCTGCGACGCGGTGTAGGCGCCGATGGACGAGGACAGCGCCGACTCGAAGCTGTCGAAGCTCGTGGCGAAGCCGCTGGAGGCGGCGACGAATCCCGTCGTCGTCGACGGCGAGGAGTGGTACCAGCCCGGGTCAGGTGCGGGCGTTCCGGTGTTGGTCTCGTATTTCTTGGCCCACAGCGTGGCTGCCCCGGCGGCCACCGCGAACGGGACGTACGCCGAGTACAGGTCCCGGCGGGCCCCGAAGTCGAACCGCGACTCAGCCGAATCGGTGGTCAGCAGCCGGTGGAATCCGCCTGCGCGCGACCATAATTCGCGGCCGGCCTCGGTTCGCCTGGTTCCCACTCCGGCCCGCCAGGAGCCGAGGGTCAGCACAAAGAACACCGCGAACGGCACCGCCCAGATGGTGGTCGGGAACATCCAGCGGAAGATCGCGCACAGCATGAGCAGGAACGCGACGACGTTGCCGACGCGGATCCAGAGTTCCTCTTTACGTTTCACCAGCAGCTTCTCGTCGGTGATCCACTTCTTGGCCGCCGTTGTCATGTCGGTCTTGGCCTTGTTGAGGCGCTGCCCGGACTTGACGGTCTTCTTGGCCTCGAACTCCGAACCCGGGCTGGTCACTTTGAGCGCCGACCCGACCGCGTAGCTGACCCGGTCGACGTCGGCCCAGTCGCCCCGCTCGGCGATCCCGCGGATGCGCCAGTTGCCGTCGCTGATCTGCCGGAGTTCGACGAGACCGCGCTCGGCCAGGTAGAACAGCGTCGCGGTGAGGCCGTTCTTCGGTATCGCTTCGGTCCGGATGTACTCGGTCTGCACCGGCCCCAATCCCTCCGGGGGCGCGTACTGCAGCGGAAACCCCGGCGACGGTTCGACCGTGGTGCGATGCCACCACAGCGCAGCCAGACCGGACGCCACGGTCAGCGCCACCACCCACAGCAGACCGGTCAGCGAATGGCCCAGGATGCCGTCCCATTTGTGGGTCCACGGCAATTCGGTACGCGCCGGGGTCGGCACGTCGACGCCCGCGCGCACCGTCACCGGGGTGCGCGGAGCGAGGCGCAGCGCCGACAGTCGCACGGTGTTGCCGTCGATGGTCAGCCCCACGCATTCGCGGCCCACCCCGAAACCGACCGAACATTGGGCGCCGGGCACCTCACCGGGCAGCGTGACCGAGATGTCGGCGCGATTGATCGGGTTGTTCCAGGCCGGTGCGATCACGTTCCAGTAGAAGACCGACGGCGGAGCCTCGTCGGGCGCCCCCGTCGACGCCGCGAAAGTGCGGTCCGCGCCGGTGATTCCGGGGTCGAGGACCCCGTCGATCGAGTAGCGGATCTCGAACTCGTGCGCGCCGTAGCTCAGCGTGCGCTCGGGATCGCCGATCTTGGCGACCCGGAAGCGCCCGTCATCCTCCCACAGCATCTGGTACGGCACCGACTGCCCGTCGAGCAGGATCGACTTGATCTGCGGCACTTGCCGAACATGCGGGCTGTTCTGGTTGGTGATGTCCCAGTAGCGGAAGATTCCGTGCCTGCCCGAGGGAAACGAACCGGTGATGGTCTCGACCGCGTTGAGGCGGCCGGCGTCGTCGACGACGTAGTCCGCCTGGTAGTCGGTGATGACCATCGGGTCCGCGACGGGTTCGGCGTCTGTTTCCTCGTCGGTGAACACCAGCGGCCACATCACGCCGAAGGCAAGGACCAGCACCGTGATCGACCATACGATCAGCCGCCGCATCCGACCCTCCCGTCCGTCGGCGGTCCGGTTCCGCGACTCACCCTATGTGCAGCGGGTCGATTTGGATACGCACCGGATCCTGGTCGTGGCGCGCGCTGAGCACCGCGACCGCCCGGCGCAGCGCCGACGCCAGGTCGAGTCCGGCGGTGCGCGGTACCCGCACCAGCATCCGGATCACGGTGGCGTCCGCGGCCAGCCCGGGGGGCCGGCGGGCGCCGAACGGCAACTCGACCGGGCCGAGTTGTTCGGCGACATCGGGAAGATCGACGGTGTCGAGCAACGCGTGGACGGCGTCGGGGGTGCCGTCGAGGGCGGCCATGTGGGTGCCCGGCGGCAACCCGACCTCGGTGCGGGAGGCCAGTTCGGCGTCGGCGTGGCCGACCGGGTCCCACCGGATCAGCGCCTGCACCGTCGCCAGCGTCGACTCGGCGACGGCCGCGATGACACCACCGTCGGCGCGGCTGCGCACCAGTGCACCGGCGGCCATCCACCGGCGCAGCGTGTCCTCGGCCGCGCGCAGGTCCTGGCGCCCGAGCAGCGCCCAGCTGTCCAGCAGCAGCGCCGCGCCGTAGCCGCCCTCGGCGACCGGTTCGGCGCCGGGCGTCGCCACCACCACCGCCGGCCGCGGACCCACGTCGGCAACCATCGAGTCGCCGCTGGAGGTGATGACCGTGGTACCGGCGAACGCGCGGCCCAGTTCCTCCGCGGTCCGCCGCGCACCGACGACGACCGCCCGGACTTCGTCGAAACCGCAACGTCCGCAACGTAATCGCGGATCAGCACGGCCGCACCAGCGACACACCGCACCGGCGGCGTCGCGGTCGGGCAGCGACAGCGGGCCGGTGCAGTGCCTGCAGCGGGCGACGGCCCGGCACCGCCCGCAGGCCAGCGCAGGCACGTAGCCGCGGCGCGGCACCTGCACCAACACCGGCGCGCCGGCCGCCAGGGCCTTGCGCGCGGCCTGCAGCGCCATCGACGGCAGCCGCGCCGTGCGCGCGGCGGGGTCGCGTTCCTGTTCGAACCCGCTGTCGTCGAGCGCGACGACGCGCGGTGCGGCCGCCCGCACCGTGGGGCGCAGCGCCACCAGGTCGTGCGCCCACCCGCTGCGCACCAGCGCCTGCGCCTCGGCTGTCCTGGCGTACCCGCCGATCAGTGCGGCGCAACGCAATTGGTGCGCCCGCAGCATCGCCACCTCGCGGGCGTGCGGGTACGGTGCACGCGGTTCGGCCAGCGTGTCGTCGCCGTCGTCCCACACCATCACCAGCCCCAGGGCGGCGACGGGGGCGAACACCGCGCTGCGGGTGCCGATCACCAGCCGGGCGTCGCCGCGCAGCACCGCCAGCCACCGCCGGTAGCGCTGTGCGGGACCCAGCCCCGCCGACAGTGCGACCACCGCCGCCTCGCCGAGCAGGCGCACCGCGGCGGCGTGCACCGCGTCGATGTCGCGCTGGTCCGGCACGATGATCAGCACCCCGCGGCCGGCGTGCACGGTGACCGCCGCGGCCTCGGCCAGCCGGTCCGCCCACTTCTCCCCCGGCAGCGCCTGCCAGACCGCGCGGGCGGCGCGGCCGTCCCCGAGCGCGGCGATGAACTGCTCACCGCGGCCGTAGACGTTCCACGCCGTCGGGTCGACCGCGGCGGCGGGAACCGGGTCCGGTGGCGCGGACTGCTGCTTCTCGACGCGGGCGTGGCGCGGCGGGATCGCCAGCCGCAGCACATCGGCGCGGGTGCCGGCATAGCGCGCGGCGACGGCGTCGGCGAGGCGGCGGATCTCGGGGGTCAGCACCGGTTCGGCCGAGATCACCCGGTCGAGCCAGCCGAGCTTGCCCTGATGGTCGGTGTCGGACCGCCGTTCGAGCACGAATGCGTCGACCAGCCGGCCGTGAAAGCGGACCCGGACGCGCACCCCGGGTTGGGCGTCGTCGGACTGTTCGGCCGAGACCAGGTAGTCGAACTCGCGGTCCAGGTGCGGCACCGTCAGCATCGGCAGCACCCGGGCGATCGGCTCGTGCTCAGCCTGCTGCCTGGTGGCGCCCGGCCGAGCCGGGCCGTCGGGCCCCGTCACGCAGAATTGGTAGCAGACGGCACCGACGCCCTGCCCAAAAAGAACCCCGCGGTGATGAGCATCAGCGACGCGCAGTAGACCCACCAGATCGGCACGGCCAACGCCTCGGTGTCGGCCGGCGCGAGCACGAACTTGCTGATGCCGATCATCGCGTCCGACACCGCGAAGCACACCGCGCCCAACGCGGTCCACGGGGTGGGCAGCCGGGCCAGCAGGGCGGCGCACACCATCGCGCCGAGCACCGCGATGTACAGCGTCACCGGCACCGCCATGTTCTCGGCCGTCAGCCGCGGCCAGAACCACACCAGCAGCGCCAGGCAGGCGGCCACGGTGACGCCGGCCGCAACCAGCCGGGGTGTCGAGCGGGCGGTCAGCGGGATCAGCGCGCCGAGGAAGCACAGGTGCGCGACCAGGAAGGCGGCCAGCCCGAACACGAACGACGGCGCCCACCACGGCAGCGCCAGCAGGTAGTCTCCGGTCGCCGAGAACAGCAGCGCCGCGACCAGCCAGCGGCGCTCCCGCGCGACCGGGTGGCCCAGCGCCGCGATCGCCAGCAGCACGGCCGCGGTCGCCTTCACCGCCGGCTGCAACGCGAACTGACCGGTCAGCTCGGCGCCCGCGGGCAGCCGCAGCGCGGTGACCAGCAGAAACAGCCCGTAACAGGCGCCGACGGTCCCGGCCGCCACCCACAGAAGCCTGGTTCGCGGGTGACCGTACGGTGTCTTCATGTCCGTTCCCGAAGAGAAGCCGGCCAGCCCGGAACCCATCGACGCCATGCTGCTGAAGGTACTGGAGGCGGTTCCGTTTCAGTTGACAACCGAGGGAGGTCCGGAGGCGGCGCGGCGGCGCTTCGCCGACCTCCCGCGCGTCCCGGTGCATCCGGAGGTGCACAGCGAGGACCGCACGATCGACGGGGACATCGACATCCGCATTTACCGGCCCAGCGCCGACTCGGAGTCACCGCGGCCGCTGGTCATCTACATCCACGGCGGCGGCTGGGTGGTCGGAGATCTGGACAGCTACGACGGCATCGCGCGCCGCCATGCGCTCGGCGCGGACGCGGTGGTGGTGTCGCTGAGCTACCGCCTGGCCCCGGAGCACCCCTTCCCGGCGGCCGTCGACGACGTCTGGGCGGCCACGCGGTGGGTCGCCGAACATGCCGCCGACCTGGGTGCCGACCCCGACCGCGTCGCGGTCGCCGGCGACTCGGCCGGCGGCAACCTGGCCGCGGTGGTGACGCAGCTGGCCCGTGATGCCGGCGGGCCGGCGCTCGCGTTCCAGCTGCTGTGGTACCCGTCGACGACGTTCGACCTGTCGCTGCCGTCGTTCACCGAGAACGCCGACGCGCCGATCCTGGGCACCGCGGCGGCCAGCGGTTTCTCGCGGTGGTACATCGGAGACCTGGACATGTCCGATGCACCGGCCACGCTGGTGCCCGCCCGCGCCGCCGACCTGTCGGGACTGCCGCCGGCCTACATCGCGGTGGCCGGGCACGATCCGCTGCGTGACGACGGAATCCGCTACGGCGAATTGCTCACCGCAGCAGGCGTTCCGGTGGAGGTACACAACGCCGAGACACTCGTGCACGGCTACGTCGGCTACGCGGGCGTGGTACCCGCCGCCACCGAGGCCACCGATCGGGGATTGAGCGCGCTGCGCGATGCGTTGCACTCGCCATGAGCACATCGAGATCCGTTGACATCGTTCACGCTTTCTGGGACGAGGTGTGGAACGCCCACGACCCGGCGGCCGCGGACCGCTTCGTCGTCGACGACTTCGTCATCGTCACCGGCGGGCAGACCGTCCGCGGCCGGGAGAGTTTCAAGGAATGGATCGCCGGGTTCCTGGCCGTCGTCGACGATCTGCACCTGGAGGTCGTGGAGTCGTTTTCGAACGCGGACGGCAGCCGGGTGGCGTCGCGCTGGCTGCTGACCGGCAAGAACAACGGCTATCTGGGCAGCCAGGCGGACGGCAGCGACATCGCGATGACCGGCACCGCGGTCTGGGCGGTCGGTGAGGACGGCAAGCTGTTGACGAACTGGGTCGAACGCAGCGCCTGGGAGCTGTCGCGACAGCTGAGGTCCGGGGTACCGTGACCCGCAGGTGAGCAGCACGGGGAGGCCCTATGACAGTGCCTGATATGAGCGTCATCATCGTCGGCGCCGGATTCTCCGGTATCGGCGCGGCGATCAACCTCGACCGGGCGGGTGTCGGTGACTACACGATCATCGAGGCCGGCGACGGACCCGGCGGGACGTGGTATTGGAACACCTATCCCGGTATCGCCGTTGACATTCCGTCGTTCTCCTACCAGTTCTCGTTCGAGAAGAATGCGGACTGGTCGCGCACCTATGCCCCCGGCCACGAACTGCGCGCCTACGCCGAGCACTGCGTCGACAAGTACGGTCTGCGCCCGAAGATCCGGTTCGGCACCAAGGTGCTCGGCGCCTCGTTCGACGACGACGCGAACGTGTGGCGCATCGACCTCGACTCCGGTGAGACGCTCACCGCGCGCTTCCTGATCAACGCTTGCGGCGCGCTGATCACCCCGCGGCTCCCCGACATCGACGGCGTGGACTCGTTCGGCGGGGTGACCATGCACACCGCGCGTTGGGATCACGAACTCGATCTCACCGGTAAGCGGGTCGCGGTGATCGGCACCGGCGCCTCGGCCGTGCAGGTGATCCCGGAGATCGCGCCGAAAGTCGAGCAGCTCACTGTCTTTCAGCGCACACCGATCTGGTGCTTCCCGAAGTTCGACGTGCCGCTGCCGACGCTGGCGCGGCGGTTGATGCGGTTGCCGGGCGGGCACACCGTGCAGCGGCTGCTCAGCCAGGCCTACGTCGAGCTGACGTTCACGCTGCCCGCGCAGTACTTCACGATCAACCCGATGGCCAAGAACATGTCCAAGGTCGGCGAATCGTATCTCCGCAGGGAGGTCAACGATCCCGAGGTACGGGCGAAGCTCACGCCGGACTACGCGGTCGGGTGTAAGCGGCCGGGCTTTCACAACACGTACCTGTCGACCTACAACCGCGACAACGTCGAGTTGGTCACCGAGCCGATCGACAAGATCACCGGGTCCGGGGTGGCCACCGTCGACGGGGCCACCCACGAGGCCGATGTGCTGATCCTGGCCACCGGCTTCAAGGTGATGGACACCGATGCGATGCCGACGTACACGGTCACCGGGGCGGCCGGCCGGTCGTGGAGCGAGCACTGGGAGCAGCACCGGTTGCAGGCCTACGAGGGGGTCAGCGTGCCGGGCTTCCCGAACTTCTTCACGGTGTTCGGGCCCTACGGGTACGTCGGCTCGTCGTACTTCGCGCTGATCGAGGCGCAGACCCACCACATCGTGCGGTGTCTTAAGGAAGTCAAGCGCCGCAACGCTTCTCGGGTTGAGGTCACCCAGGACGCCAACGACCGCTACTTCGACGAGATGATGCGCAAGCGGTACCGGCAGATCTTCTGGCAGGACAGCTGCCGCAACGCCAACAGCTACTACTTCGACAAGAACGGTGATGTGCCGATCCGGCCGACGACCACGCTCGAGGCGTACTGGCGCAGCCGCCGGTTCCCGCTCGCCGACTACGCGTTCACGTAGCGCCCTACCGCGAGCAGACACAGAATCGCGTGATTCGCAGCGGATGCGTGCGATTCTGTGTCTGCTCGGCACGGGAGGTTATCCCCAAGGGGCAATTGATCCACATTCCGCGCCGACGGCCTCCCGCATCGCGCGGGCGTGGGCGACCGTTCGAGGGTGAACTCTGACGCCCTCGCTCTGATGACACTCGCCGGTGGATATGCAACCACGTCGCAACTGCTTGCCGTGATGACCTGTCAGGAGCTCGACGTCCAAGTGCGTAAGGGTGGGCTCGTGCGAGTCTGGTACGGCGTCTATGCGCTGGCCGAACCCGAACTTGCGGGCCGCCTGGCCGCACTCGATCTGTTCATGGGGCAGCCCGCGGTCGCGTGTCTGGGAACCGCCGCCCGGTTGTACGGATTCGACACCGAGAACACCTCAGCTGTGCACGTCCTCGACCCCGGCGTGCGCATGCGACCGACCGTCGGACTGATGGTTCATCAGCGCACCGGGGCTCTGCTGCAACGGGTTTCGGGTCGGCTGGCGACCGCTCCGGCGTGGACCGCGGTCGAGGTGGCGCGGGAACTCAGCAGGCCCCGCGCGCTCGCGACCCTCGATGCCGCACTGCACTCCGGATGGTGCACCGCGTCCGACCTCGCCGCGGCGGTCGCCGAGCAGCGCGGTCGTCGCGGCATCGTCGCGGTGCGCGAGCTTCTGGCCTACGCGGACGGCCGCGCGGAGTCGGCGATGGAAAGCGAAGCCCGGCTGGTGATGATCGACTACGGCCTGCCGCTGCCCGAGCTGCAGTACGAGATCCGAGGCCGCAACGGAGAATCGTGGCGAGTGGATTTCGCCTGGCCCGAAGCGCGCGTCGCGGCCGAATACGAGAGCGTGGCTTGGCACGCCGGTCGGGCCGAGTTGATCGGCGACCGCAAACGCTATGGCGGAGTGCAGGACTGCGGCTGGACGATGGTGCCGATCATTGCGGAGGACGTGCGTCGGTATCCGCGCCAACTCGCCGAGCGCCTGGAACGCCACCTGGCGCGGGGCCTCTCACCAGACGCCGCGAGCAGACACAGAATCGCGTGATTCGCAGCGGATGCGTGCGATTCTGTGTCTGCTCGGCGAAAGAGGCGTCAGACCGAGGCCTTGAGGTCCTCGACCTTGTTGAGCTGCTCCCACGGCAGCTCGACGTCGGTGCGGCCGAAGTGCCCGTAGGCGGCGGTCTGCGCGTAGATCGGCCGCAGCAGGTCCAGGTCGCGCACGATCGCGCCGGGGCGCAGGTCGAACACCGACGTGATGGCCTTCTCGATGCGGGCCGGGTCGACGCTCTCGCTGCCGAAGGTCTCGACGAACAGCCCGACCGGGGCGGCCTTGCCGATCGCGTAGGCGACCTGCACCTCGACCCGCTCGGCCAGGCCGGCGGCGACGACGTTCTTGGCCACCCAGCGCATCGCATACGCCGCCGACCGGTCCACCTTGGACGGATCCTTGCCGGAGAAGGCGCCGCCGCCGTGGCGGGCCCAGCCCCCGTAGGTGTCGACGATGATCTTGCGGCCGGTCAGCCCGGCGTCGCCCATCGGCCCGCCCAGCACGAACTTGCCGGTCGGGTTCACCAGCAGCCGGAAGTCGCTGGTGTCGAGCGTGTCGTGGTTGAGGTCGGCCAGCACGGTGTTGACGACCTTCTCGCGGATGTCCGGGGTCAGCGTGCCCTCGAGGTCGATGCCCGCCGCGTGCTGCGTGGAGAGCACCACGGTGTCCAGCCGCACCGGTGTGGTGCCGTCGTACTGCACGGTGACCTGGGTCTTGCCGTCGGGGCGCAGGTAGTCGAGCACACCGTTCTTGCGGACCTCGGTCAGCCGGCGCGACAGCCGGTGCGCCAGCGCGATCGGCAGCGGCATCAACTCGGGGGTGTCGCGGATCGCGTAGCCGAACATCAGGCCCTGGTCGCCGGCGCCCTGCAGGTCCAGCGGATCGCCGGCGCCTTCGACGCGGGTCTCGTGGGCGGTGTCGACGCCCATCGCGATGTCGGGTGACTGGCGGCCGATGCCGATGTTGACGCCGCAGGTCTCGCCGTCGAAGCCCTTCTCCGACGAGTCGTAACCGATCTCGAGGATGCGTTCGCGCACCGTGGTGGCGATGTCGGCGAAGGCCTCCTTGGCCGCCGTGGTCACCTCGCCGACGACGTGCACCTGGCCGGTGGTGACCAGTGTCTCCACCGCGACGCGTGACTTGGGATCGCCGGCGAGCAGCGCGTCGAGCACCGAATCGCTGATGGCGTCACAGATCTTGTCGGGGTGCCCCTCGGTTACCGACTCACTGGTGAACAGCCGAGCTTCACTCACTGCGCGATCCTTCCGCTTTTCTCGATCGAGATAGTTAGTTCATCAAATTCCTGGTCGCGCGCAAGGGTTACGCGCAAGCCGTGTGCGTGATCCGAGTTACCCGCTGCCGCTCCGCAGGAAGGCCACGATCGCGTCCACAATACGGCTGGCCATCAGAGTTTTCGAACCGTGCTCCAACGCGGACTCCGCACCGTCGGCGGCCAGCAGCCAGCCGTCGTTGTTGTCCACTTCGAACGCCCGATTCTCACCCACCGCATTGACGACGAGCAAATCACATCCCTTGCGCCGCAGTTTCGCCCGGGCGTGGTGGAGCACGTCGCCGTTGTCGTCGCCGGTCTCGGCAGCGAATCCGACGATCGCGCGCATGTTGGGCAGCTGACCGTCGGCGCGGGCCCGCACCGCCCCGGCCAGCACATCCTCGGTGCGGGTCAGCTCGATGGCCGGGGTGGGGGCATCGGGGTCGGCCGACTTCTTGATCTTGCTGGTCTGCATCTGGGTGGGCCGGAAGTCGGCGACCGCGGCGGCCATCACCAGCACGTGCGCGTCGGGAGCGTGCTTGGACACCGCGTCCTTGAGCTGCGCGGCCGAGCTGATGTGCACGACGTCGACGCCCGCCGGGTCGATCAGGCCGACGGTATGTCCGGCGATCAACGTGACCTCGGCGCCGCGCTGGGCCAGCACCCGGGCCATCGCGTAGCCCTGCTTACCCGAACTGCGGTTGCCGATGAACCGCACCGGGTCGATCGGCTCGCGGGTTCCCCCCGCGGACACCAGCACCTTGACCCCCGCCAGGTCGTAGGGCAGCGCGTCCGAGCGGGCCAGCAGCAGCTGGGCGAAGGTGGTGATCTCCTCGGCCTCGGGCAGCCGGCCCGCACCGGTGTCGGCGCCGGTGAGACGGCCGGACGCGGGTTCGAGCACGATCGCGCCGCGGCGGCGCAGGGTGGCGACGTTCTCGACGGTCGCCGGGTGGAACCACATCTCGGTGTGCATCGCCGGCGCGAACAGCACCGGACAGCGCGCGGTCAGCAGAGTGGCGGTGAGCAGGTCGTCGGCGCGGCCGGCCACCGCGCGGGCCAGCAGGTCCGCGGTCGCCGGTGCCACGACGACGAGATCGGCGTCCTGGCCGAACCGGACATGCGGCACCTCGTGGACGTCGTCCCAGACGCCGGTGTGAACGGGATGGCCCGAGAGTGCCTCGAAGGTCGCCGCCCCGACGAAACGCAGCGCCGACTCGGTCGGCACCACCCGCACGGAATGGCCGGCCTCGGTGAGCTGCCGGACCACGGTCGCCGCCTTGTAGGCCGCGATGCCACCGGCGACACCGACGATGATCCGCTTGGGCTCCATGCGGGCCGCTCCTGTTGCTATTCGCCCTCGGTGTGCTCGAGCAGGTCGGCGTGGATCTCGCGCAGCGCGATCGACAGCGGCTTCTCCTGCAGGCCCGGTTCGACGAGCGGACCAACGTACTCGAGGATGCCGTCGCCGAGCTGGTTGTAGTAGTCGTTGATCTGGCGCGCACGCTTGGCGGCGTAGATGACCAGCGCATACTTGCTCGACGCGCGGTCCAGCAACTCGTCGATGGGCGGGTTGGTGATGCCCAGCGGCGTGTCGTAGGCGCCGGCGCCGGACGGGTCGAAGTCGTCCACAGCGGTCAGCTGCGCGTCGGCGTGGGGGGTGCTCACGAAAAAATCTCCTGGAGTTTTAGCGGGGTGCTCGATAGCTGTCGGGCCCGTCGGCGCCGCTCCCGGCGCGGAATTATCGGTGGGCCACCAGCAAGGATACCAATTCGGCGCAGGCAGACTCCAATTGACTGTTCACGACGACCTCGTCGAAGTCGCCCTGAGCGGCCAGTTCGGCTCGGGCGGTCGCCAGTCGGCGCTGCATCGCCTCGGGTGTCTCGGTGCCGCGGCGGATCAGCCGGCTTTCCAGCTCGGCCCAGCTGGGCGGCGCCAGGAACACCGTGACAACCTCCGGCATCGCCGTCTTGACGGCCCGCGCCCCCGCGAGATCGACCTCGATCAGCACGGGCCGGCCTGCGGCGATCGCGTCGCGGACGGGCCGCGCCGGGGTTCCGGAGCGGTGCAGACCGCCGTGGATTTCCGCCCATTCCAGCAGTTCACCGTCGGCTATCAGCTGCGAGAACCGCTCGGGCGTGACGAACGAGTAGTCGACGCCGTCGACCTCGCCCGGGCGCGGGGCTCTGGTGGTGACGGACACGCTGAAGTACATGTCGGGAACGCGTTCGCGCAGACAGCGAACGACGGTCGATTTCCCGACGGCAGAGGGGCCGGACAGCACGATCACCCGTCCGGCCCCTCGGCCGGCGCTCAACTTGTTGCGCCTAGGACTGGTCGAACTTTTCCAGCAGCGCCTTGCGCTGACGGTCGCCGAGACCGCGCAGCCTGCGGGTCGGGGCGATCTCGAGTTCGGTCATGATCTCCTGTGCCTTGACCTTGCCGACCTTGGGCAGGGCCTCGAGCAGCGCGGAAACCTTCATCTTGCCCAAGACCTCGTCGGTCTCGGCGTCCTTGAGCACCTGCTTGAGGTTGGTGCCGCCGCGCTTGAGCCGATCTTTCAACTCAGCTCGCGCTCGACGTGCGGCAGCAGCCTTCTCCAACGCTGCCGCGCGCTGTTCGTCGGTCAACTGGGGAAGGGCCACGGGTTCCTCCGTCTCATCACCATCAATAATTACCGCCTCAGCCGCCCCGGAAAATCCCGGAACAGCCAGCGACGACGACCGTACCCACGCTGGCTGACTAAAGCGAACGCCACCCCCCGCATTCGGCATCAAAAGCCCAGCGTGTCGACCCCTCGAGTGGGTCGGGCGCACCCGTCGCCGCGACCGCCTTCAGGCGCGAAATCGCGCACTGGGGCCACCGGAAATTGCTGCATTTCAAGGTATTTCGGAGCCTACGCGGGCCGTTTCGCGGCGCAGACGACGTGACCTGGACCACATCTGGGTCCGGTCGTCGGCGGCGCGCAAGAAAATTTTCGCTGGTCATCCGCTTTCGGCGTGTCGCACACGGCCCGCGTTGTGACGAATGTGACAGCTGTTTCCCGCGGTGTTTCTGAGATCGTCGGCGTCGGCGTCAGGCCAGATAGCGCACCGAATCGCGCATGGTTTCGGCCGCTGCGCGCAGGGCTGGCACCGACGGCCCGGCGCGCAGCACCTCCCGCGACACCGCGGGCAGCAACTGGCCGGGGCGGGCGCCTGCGAAGCCCGCCAGCGCGTCGGGGCGGCCGCCCTGCGCACCGACCCCGGGCGCCAGTACCGGGCCGTCCAGGGCGCTCACATCGGGCGGATCAGACAGCGTGGCGCCGACGACCACCCCCACCGAACCGGGCCGCTCCCGGTTGACCTCGGCCGCCGCATCGACGATCGACTGTGCGACCGTGCGGCCGTCGGCGCGGGCGCGCTGGACGGCCGCACCTTCCGGGTTGGAGGTGGCGGCCAGCACGAACACGCCGCGGCCGTGCGCCTGCGCGGTGTCGATCAACGGCTGCAGCGCCCCGAACCCCAGGTACGGCGACGCGGTCACCGCGTCGGCGGCCAGCGGCGAGTCCCCCGCCCACGCCTGCGCGTAGGCGGCCATCGTGGAGCCGATGTCGCCGCGTTTGGCGTCGGCGAGCACCAGCACCCCGGCGTCGCGCAGCCCGGCGATGGTCTGCTCGAGCACGACGAAGCCCGCGCTGCCGTACCGCTCGAAGAACGCCACCTGCGGTTTGACGACCGCGATGTCGGCGAACGCCGTCACGCAGATGTCGCTGAACCGCCGCAACCCCTCGGCGTCGTCGGTCAGGTCCCAGGCGCGCAGCAGTTCCGGGTGCGGGTCGATACCCAGGCACAGCGGTCCGCGGCCGCGCACCGCATCGGCCAGCCGCGCACCGAAACCGGTCACGAGCCCAGCGCGCTGTGCAGTTCCTGCAGCGACATCACGCCGATGTCGCCGCGGATCGAGGCCTCGATGCCCTGCACCGCCGCCGAGGCGCCCTGCACGGTCGTCACGCACGGAATGCTGTTGGCCACTGCGGCCGAGCGGATCTCGTAGCCGTCGACCCGCGGCCCGGAGTTCCCGTAGGGCGTGTTGATCACCATGTCGACCTCGCCGGCCTTGATCAGGTCGACGGCCGAGGACGCGGGCCTGCCCTCGCGCGGCTCCTCGAAATGCTTGCGCACCTCCTCGCACGGAATTCCGTTGCGGCGCAGCATCTCCGCGGTGCCTTCGGTGGCCAGTATGCGGAAACCGAGATCGGCCAGGCGTTTGACCGGGAACACCAGCGAGCGCTTGTCGCGGTTGGCCACCGAAACGAACACGGTGCCCTCGGCGGGCAGCGACCCGTAGGCGGCGGTCTGGCTCTTGGCGAACGCGCTGCCGAAGTCGTGGTCGATGCCCATCACCTCACCGGTGGATTTCATCTCCGGCCCGAGCAGCGAGTCGATCTGCGATCCGTCGGTCTTGCGGAACCGGTTGAACGGCAGCACGGCTTCCTTGACCGCGACCGGGGCGTTGCGCGCGGTGGTGGCGCCGTCGCCGGTCGACGCCAGCATCCCTTCCTCGCGCAGCTGGGCGATCGTGGCGCCCAACATGATTCGCGAGCACGCCTTGGCCAGCGGCACCGCGGTCGCCTTGGACACGAACGGCACGGTGCGGCTGGCGCGCGGGTTGGCCTCCAGTACGTAGAGCACGTCGTCCTTGAGCGCGTACTGCACGTTGAGCAGCCCGACGACACCGATGCCGTGCGCGATCGCCTCGGTCGCCCGCCGGACCGCCTCCATGTCGCTGCGGCCCAACGTCACCGGCGGCAGCGCGCACGCCGAGTCGCCGGAGTGGATGCCGGCCTCCTCGATGTGCTCCATGATGCCGCCGATGTAGACCTCGGTCCCGTCGCACAGCGCGTCGACGTCGATCTCGATGGCATCCTCGAGGAACCGGTCCACCAGCACCGGGTGTTCCGGTGAGAGTTCGGTGGCCCGGGTGATGTAGCCGTGCAGGGTCTCGTCGTCGTAGACGATCTCCATCCCGCGGCCGCCGAGCACATAGGACGGCCGCACCAGCACCGGATAGCCGATGTCGGCGGCGATGCGGCGAGCCTGCTCGAAACTGGTCGCCATGCCGTACTTGGGGGCGGGCAGCCCCGCGGCGGTCAGCACCTCGCCGAAGTGGCCGCGGTCCTCGGCCAGGTCGATCGCGCGGGGGCTGGTGCCGACGATCGGCACGCCGGCGTCCTGCAGTTTCTCGGCCAGCCCGAGCGGCGTCTGGCCGCCCAGCTGGACGATGACCCCGACCACACCGGGTCCACCTGCGCCGGAGGCCTTTTCGGCGTAGTACACCTCCAGGACGTCCTCGAACGTCAGCGGTTCGAAGTAGAGTCGGTCGGCGGTGTCGTAGTCGGTGGACACGGTTTCGGGGTTGCAGTTGACCATGACGGTCTCGAATCCGGCCTGGCTCAACGTCGTCGCGGCGTGCACGCAGCTGTAGTCGAACTCGATGCCCTGCCCGATCCGGTTGGGGCCGGACCCCAGGATCAGCACCTTGGGCCGTTCGGTCTGCGGGGCCACCTCGGTTTCGGCGGCGGGGTCGAGTTCGTAGGTGCTGTAGTGGTAGGGCGTCTTGGCCTCGAACTCGGCCGCGCAGGTGTCGACGGTCTTGTACACCGGGTGGATGCCGAGGCGTTCGCGCAGCGAGCGCACCCCGACCTCGCCGGCGAGTTCGGGTCGCAGCGCGGCGATCTGGCGGTCGGACAGCCCGTGGTACTTGGCACGGCGCAGCAGGTCGCCGTCGAGCACGGGGGCGTCGACGATCTCGGCGCGCAGCGCGACCAGGCCGGCGAGCTGTTCGACGAACCACGGGTCGACGCCGGAGGCCTGCGCCACCTGCTCGACGGTGGCGCCCTTGCGCAGCACCAGCTCCAGGTCGTAGAGCCGCCCGTCGGACGGTTGGCTGAGCCGGGTCAGCAGCTCGTCGACCGTCACGGTGTCCTCGTCGGGGGCGGCCTTGGTCCAGAACCCGGCCCGCTTGGTCTCCAGCGAGCGCATCACCTTGCCGAGCGCTTCGATGAAGTTGCGGCCCAACGACATCGCTTCACCGACGGATTTCATCGTGGTGGTCAGGGTGCCGTCGGCGCCCGGGAACTTCTCGAACGCGAACCGCGGCGCCTTGACGACGACGTAGTCCAGCGTCGGCTCGAAGCAGGCCGGGGTCTCCTTGGTGATGTCGTTGACGATCTCGTCGAGCGTGTAGCCGATCGCGAGTTTGGCCGCGATCTTGGCGATCGGGAAGCCGGTGGCCTTGGACGCCAGCGCGCTCGACCGCGACACCCGGGGGTTCATCTCGATGACGATCAGCCGGCCGTCGGTGGGGTTGACGGCGAACTGGATGTTGCAGCCGCCGGTGTCGACGCCGACCTCGCGCAGGATCGCGATGCCCAGATCACGCATGCTCTGGTATTCGCGGTCGGTCAGCGTCATCGCCGGTGCGACGGTGACCGAGTCGCCGGTGTGCACGCCCATCGGGTCGAAGTTCTCGATCGAGCACACCACGACCACGTTGTCGCGGCCGTCGCGCATCAACTCGAGTTCGTATTCCTTCCACCCGAAGATCGATTCCTCGATCAGCACGTTGGCGCTCGGCGAGGCCGCCAGCCCGTCGCCGGCCATCCGTTCGACGTCCTCGGCCGAATACGCCATGCCCGAGCCGAGCCCGCCCATGGTGAACGACGGCCGCACCACCACCGGCAGGCCGAGGTCCTCGACGGTCTCGCGGACCTCGTCCATCGTGAAACACACGCGGCTGCGGGCGGATTCGCCGCCGACCTTGGCGACGATGTCTTTGAACCGCTGCCGGTCCTCACCGCGCTGGATGGCCTCGAAGTCCGCGCCGATCAGCTCCACGCCGTACTTGTCGAGCACCCCGTTCTCCGACAGCGCCACCGCGGTGTTCAGCGCGGTCTGCCCGCCGAGGGTGGCCAGCAGCCCGTCGATGCGGTTGCCGCGTTCGGCCTGCTGGGCGATCACCCGCTCGACGAACGCCGGCGTGATCGGCTCGACGTAGGTGTGGTCGGCGTACTCCGGGTCGGTCATGATGGTCGCCGGGTTGGAGTTGATCAGTGTGACCTGAAGCCCCTCGGCGCGAAGCACCCGGCACGCCTGGGTGCCCGAGTAGTCGAACTCCGCGGCCTGACCGATCACGATCGGCCCCGAGCCGATCACCAGGATGTGGTTGAGGTCGCTGCGCTTCGGCATCAGCGGACCCCGCCCCGCGAAACTGCAATCCTGTCGCGAAAGTACGAGTGAGGGCCTGCTGGAATACAGTTTCGGCGCAAATCAGGCACCCTTGTCCCCTGCCATCAGGTCGATGAATTGGTCGAACAGGTAGTTCGCGTCGTGCGGGCCCGCCGCGGCCTCGGGGTGGTACTGCACCGAGAACGCGCGTCCGCTGACCAGCTTGATGCCCTCGACGACACCGTCGTTGGCGCAGGTGTGGCTGACCACCGCCTCGCCGAACGGGGTGTCGAACCGCTCCCCCGCCTCGCCTTCGAGCGCGAACCCGTGGTTCTGCGCGGTGATCGCGACCGCTCCGGTCTGATGATCGATCACCGGGACGTTGATCCCGCGGTGGCCGAACACCATCTTGTACGTCGAACGGCCCAGCGCGCGGCCGAAGATCTGGTTGCCGAAGCAGATGCCGAACAACGGGATGCCCGCGCCGAGGACCTCACGGGTGACCGCGACGATGTGGTCGGCGGTGGCGGGATCGCCCGGCCCGTTGGACAGGAACACGCCGTCGGGTTTGAGGTCGGCGATCTGCTCGAACGTGGTCGACGACGGGAGCACGTGGCTGCGGATACCGCGCCGAGCGAAGTTGCGTGGGGTGTTGGTCTTGATCCCGAGGTCGATGGCGGCCACCGTGAACCGTTGCGGCCCTTCGGGTTCCACCTCATATCGGACGTCGGTGCTGACCTCGCCGGCCAGGTCGGCACCCAGCATCCCCGGCTGGTTGCGCACCCGGCCCAGCAGCTCGTCGAGATCGGCCAGCGCCGGGCCCGAGAACACCCCGGCCTTCATCGAGCCGCGGCTGCGCAGGTGACGCACCACCGCGCGGGTGTCGATACCCGCGATGCCGACGACGCCTTGGCGCTCGAGTTCGTCGTCCAGCGTGCCGGTGGCGCGCCAGTTCGACGCCCGCGGCGACGGGTCGCGCACCGCGTAACCGGCCACCCAGATCTTGTCGCCGCGGCTCTCGGCGTCCTCGTGGTTCCAGCCGGTGTTGCCGATCTGCGGCGCCGTGGCGACCACGATCTGGCCGTGATAGCTCGGATCGGTGAGGGTCTCCTGATAGCCCGACATGCCGGTGGAGAACACCGCCTCACCGAGTGTCTGCCCCACCGCGCCGTACGTCGTGCCGGTGAAGACGCGGCCGTCCTCGAGCACCAGCAGAGCCTTGTTGGTGTCGCTCACGCGGCCTCCTGTTCCACCCACAGCGAATACTCCCGACGGTCGTTGGCGCGGAACCCGGTGTCGATCTCGGTTCCCGACGGCAGCCGCCACCGGATCGCCAGAATCCCCTCATGCGTGAGGGCCTTCCCCGCGATGCCCCGCTCCGTGCGGATCTCGCTGATCGACTCGTCGGGGATCCAGATCGGCACTCCGCCGGTGCGCTGCAACATGATTCCTTCGGGATAGCGGGTCAGCACGGCCTTGGTGCGGAAACCCAGATCACCGACGGCGACCCGGTCGTTCCAGTGCGGCGCCAGGGTGCTGCCGACGTACATGCCCTTGGTGGGCGGCACGATCGCGGGTCCGACGGTGTCGGGCAGCGCAGGCAGCGAGCCGATCAGCTCGGCCTGGCGCTCCGCACGCCTGCGCCACCCGCGCATCATCGCCTGGATCAGCACCGCGATCAGCACCGCCACGATGGCGGCCATGATCAGCGACCCGACCAGCGTCCCGGTGTTCATCGAGCCAGTCCCCCGGTCGCGTCGCCGCTGCCCGCCGGGGAGCACTTCCCGTCCCGCGCGGTCACCTTGCCCCGCAGCAGCGTCAGCGTCACCGCGGCGGGCAGTTCCAGCCTCTCGTAGGGCGTGTTGTTCGACCGGCTCGCCAGCGCGGCACCCTCGACGGTCCACGTGGCGTCGGGGTCGACGACGGTGAGGTTGGCCGGCTCGCCGACCTCCAGCGGCCGGCCCTGATCGGGTAGCCCGACGATCTCGGCGGGCCGCTCGCTCATCACGCGGGCGACGTCGCGCCAGCTCAGCAGCCCGGGCCGCACCATGGTCTGCACCACCACCGACAGCGCGGTCTCCAGCCCGAGCATGCCGGGGCGGGCGACGGCGAACTCGCAGCACTTCTCGTGTTCGGCGTGCGGGGCGTGATCGGTGGCCACACAGTCGATGATCCCCTCGGCCAGGGCGCGGCGCAGCGACTCGGCATCGGAGGCCTCGCGCAGCGGCGGGTTCACCCGGTACCGGCCGTCGTAGCTGACCAGCCGTTCATCGTCGAGCATCAGGTGATGCGGTGTGACCTCGGCGGTGATCGAGATACCCTGTGATTTCGCCCATTTGACCAGTTCCACGGTGCCCGCGGTGGAGGCGTGGCAGATGTGCACGCGTGCGCCGGCGTCGCGGGCCAGCAGCGCATCGCGGGCGACGATCGACTCCTCGGCGGCGCGCGGCCACCCGGCCAGCCCGAGCCGGGCGGCGTTCGGGCCTTCGTGGGCCACCGCGCCGACCGTCAGACGCGGCTCCTCGGCGTGCTGGGCGATCAGCACCCCGAGCCCGGTGGCGTACTCCAGCGCGCGTCGCATGATCAGCGGGTCGTGCACGCACAGGCCGTCGTCGGAGAACATCCGGACCTGTCCGGCCCCGGCGGCCATCATCCCCATCTCGGTCAGCTGCGTTCCGGCCAGGCCGACGGTGACCGCGCCGACGGGGTGCACGTCGACGAGGCCGACCTGTTGCCCGCGCTGCCAGACGTGGTCGGTGACCACCGGGCTGTCGGCGACCGGGTTGGTGTTGGCCATCGCGAACACCGCGGTGTATCCGCCCAGTGCCGCTGCCGCCGAACCGGTTTCGATGTCCTCGGCGTATTCGCGGCCCGGCTCGCGCAGGTGGGTGTGCAGGTCGACGAAGCCGGGCAGCAGGATCTGCCCGCTGGCGTCGACGACGTCGGCGGAGTCGGGGATCGCCAGGCCGGCGCCGATGTCGGCGATCTGGCCGTCGGCCACCAACACGTCGACCGGGTCGCCCTCACCGTAGAGACGCACTCCGCGGATCAACACGCTCATGCGCTGATGGCCTCCTTCTCCGAACCGACCAGCAGATGGAACAGCACGGCCATCCGGATGTGCACACCGTTGGAAACCTGTTGCAGCACAGCCGACTGCGGGGAATCAGCCACCGAGAAGGCGATCTCCATACCGCGGACCATCGGGCCGGGATGCAGCACGACGGCGTTGCCGGGCAGCATCGCCTGACGCTTCTCGGACAGCCCGTAGAGCACCGAGTACTCCCGGGCCGACGGGAAGAACCCGCCGTTCATCCGTTCGGCCTGCACCCGCAGCATCAGCACCGCGTCGGCGATCGGGAGTTCGGCATCGAGGTTGTGCGACACGGTGACCGGCCACCCGCCGACCCCGACCGGCAGCAGTGTGGGCGGTGCGACGAGAACGACCTCGGCGCCCAGCGTGTTGAGCAGCAGCACGTTGGAGCGGGCCACCCGGCTGTGCAGGACGTCGCCGACGATGACGACCCGCTTACCCTCGATGTCGCCGAGCCGCTGCCGGATGGTCAGCGCGTCGAGCAGCGCCTGCGTGGGATGTTCGTGGGTGCCGTCACCGGCGTTGATCACCGCGGGGCCGTGCCCGTCGGCGTCGGTGGTCCACTCCGCGAGCTGCTGCGGCGCGCCCGAGGCGGGGTGGCGCAGGATCAGCGCGTCGGCGCCCGCGGCGCGCAGGGTCAGCGCGGTGTCGCGCAGCGACTCCCCTTTGGACACCGACGATCCCGACGAGCTGACGTTGATCACGTCGGCGCTCATCCACTTTCCCGCCACTTCGAACGACACCCGGGTGCGGGTGGAGTTCTCGTAGAACATCGTGATGATGGTGCGCCCGCGCAGCGTCGGCAGCTTCTTGACCTCGCGGCCCAGCAGCGCCTGGCTGAACCGATCCGCGTTGTCGAGGATGGCCGACGCGTCGTCGCGCGACAGGTCTCCGGCCGAAATCAGATGCTTCACCTTGGCGGCCCTCCGTGCGGCGCGATCCAGATCCCGTCAATTCCGTCGTCCTCGGCCAGTCGGACCTTGACGTTCTCGCTGCGCGAGGTGGGGACGTTCTTGCCGACGTAGTCGGCGCGCAGCGGCAGCTCGCGGTGCCCGCGGTCGACCAGCACCGCCAACTGCACGGCCCGCGGCCTGCCGATGTCACGCAGCGCATCCAGCGCCGAGCGCACCGACCGGCCGGTGTAGAGCACGTCGTCGACGAGGATCACCAGGGCCTCGTCGATGCCGCCTTCGGGGATCGAGGTCTCCTCCAGCGCGCGCGGCGGCTTGAAGTCGAGGTCGTCGCGGTACAGCGTGATGTCGAGAGCGCCGCGCGCCACCCGCACGCCGGAGAACTCCTCGATCTTGTCCACCAGCCGGGTGGCCAACGTCACTCCGCGCGTGGGGATTCCGAGCAGGACGACGCGGGGCGCGTCGGCGCCGTCGAGGGCGGTCTTCTCGATGATCTGGTGGGCGATGCGGGAAATGGTCCGGCTCACGTCCGCTGCGGACATCAACTCCCGGTCGGCGCTCGGCGAGTCTGAATGCGCGCTCAAGCCACTCTGACCTCCTTCTCCGCCTCTCGGGACGGCTCTTTAAAGGACGTCGAAACTTCGGCGAGCTTAGCACCCGTCTGCACTACCGCCGTTGCCGACCGTCATGCGTGCCGGAATCGCCGGCGGATGCGGAACGTACGCTGTCGTCGATGAAACTCGACGAGAACCAGGCGTCCATCCGCGAGGCCATCGACGCCGGGCTGCTGGCCGGCGCGGTCACCCTGGTGTGGCACGCCGGCGAGGTGCGGCAGGTCAATGAGCTCGGCCACCGCGATGTCGACGCCCGGTTGCCGATGCAGCGCGACACGGTGTTCCGGATCGCGTCGATGAGCAAGCCGGTGACGGTCGCGGCCGCGATGTCCCTCGTCGAGGACGGCAAACTCGCGCTGACCGACCCGGTGGTCAAGTGGCTGCCCGAACTGTCCGACATGCGGGTGCTGGCGGACCCGAAAGGTGAGCTCGACAAGACCGTGCCCGCGCGGCGCCCGATCACCGTCGACGACCTGATGACGCACCGCAGCGGGTTGGCCTACGCGTTCTCGGTGCTCGGGCCGCTGGCCCGCGCCTACGGCCGGATGTCGTTCCGGCAGGATCAGGACCGCTGGCTGGCCGAGCTCGCCCAGCTGCCGCTGGCCCATCAGCCCGGGGACCGCCTCACCTACAGCCACGCCACCGACGTCCTGGGCATCGTGCTGTCGCGGATCGAGGGCAAGCCGCTGTCGCAGGTGTTGGCCGAGCGGATCTTCGAACCTCTGGGGATGGTCGACACCGGGTTCTCGGTCACCCCGGCGGGCCGCCGCCGCGCGGCCACGATGTACAAGCTCGACAAGGACAACAAGCTGCAGCACGACGTGATGGGGCCGCCGCAGATCACCGATCCGCCGTTCTGCGCCGGCGGGGCCGGGCTGTGGTCGACCGCCGACGATTATCTGCGGTTCGCGCGCATGCTGTTGGCCGGCGGGACGCTGGACGGGACGCGGGTGCTGTCCGAGGAGTCGGTGCACCTCATGCGCACCGACCGGCTGACCGACGAGCAGAAGCGGCAGCCGTTTCTGGGTGCGCCGTTCTGGGTGGGCCGCGGCTTCGGGCTGAACCTGTCGGTGGTCACCGACCCGGCGAAGTCCCGCCAGCTGTTCGGTCCGGGCGGGTTGGGCACGTTCAGCTGGCCCGGCGCCTACGGCACGTGGTGGCAGGCCGACCCGTCGGCCGACGTGATCCTGATCTACCTGATCCAGAACCTGCCCGATCTCGGGGTCGACGCCGCCGCGATCGCCGGCAACACGTCGCTGGCCAAACTGCAGAGCGCCCAGCCGAAGTTCATCCGCCGGACCTACCAGGCGCTGGACCTGTAGCCCGATATCGTTGCGCCCCGCGGCTACTGCATGCTGCGCGAGAGCACCCGGCCGAACTGCAGCAGCCGCTGCATCTGCGCCAGCCCGCCGTTGTCGACGGACTTGTAGTAGCGGAAAGACTCGCAGTAGATGTCGGATTCGGTGGCCGACTTCTGCCGCGACCGGGTGATCAACTGCGTGTACATCCGCAGTCGCACCTCCGAGAGCCGGCGGGTGTTGTCGTCGAGCATCTCGTATTCGGCGGTGAGCACGTGGTCGGTGATCGTCGACAGCAGGATCGTGCGCACCGAGATGTTGAGCATCCGCCGGTCGCGCTCCCCGTTCGACGACACCTCGTCGTCGGCGCGCCAGATGATCAACCGGTGGCCGTCGGTGAGAACCACTTCCTGCCACAGGGACTGGTCGGCGTCGCCCCACGCGTCGTCGGACACACCGCGCGACATGATGAACGACTTGATGGTCGGCAGGTCGACCACCGACCGCAGTTGGTCCAGCGCCAGGTCGGGGTCGCGCAGGTACACGCGGGCCGCCTCGTCGACGCTCGAGTACGGCGCCCAGTCCTGCGGTGTGGCCACCGGGCTACCCCTGGGGTCCGGTCCCCCGGACTGCCTGCGCCGCGGCCCGGATCTGCGGTGTCACGAGCATCACCTGACCCAGCACGCCGTTGACGAAACCCGGTGAGTCGTCGGTGGATAACTGCTTGGCCAGTTCGACCGCCTCGTCGACGGCGACGGGCTCGGGCACGTCGTCGGCGTGCAGCAGCTCCCACACCGCCACCCGCAGAATGGCGCGGTCCACCGCGGGCAGCCGGTCCAGCGTCCAGCCCTGCAGATGCGCGGCGATCAGGTCGTCGATGTGGGCGGCGTGCTCGGTGACGCCGCGCGCCACGGTCACGGTGTAGGGGTTGAGCGGGGAGACGTCGCCTTCGGTCTCGGCCAGCGCGGTGCGCCCGTCGGCCACCTCCGCGGCGCTGAGCCCTCGCGCCTCGGCTTCGAAGAGCAGGTCGACGGCGCGCTTGCGGGCCGCGTGCCGTCCCCGATCCGCTCTCCGGCTCTTCCCCTCGCTGCGGTGGTTAGGCATTCACCCGACCCAGGTAACTGCCGTCGCGCGAATCGACCTTGAGCTTGTCGCCGGTGTTGATGAACAGCGGCACCTGGATCTCGGCACCGGTCTCGACGGTGGCCGGTTTGGTGCCCGCGCTCGAGCGGTCGCCCTGCAGGCCGGGTTCGGTGTGGGTGACCTCGAGTTCCACGGTGACCGGCAGCTCCAGATACAGCGGGGAGCCGTCATGGAAGGCGATCTGCACCGGCATGCTCTCGAGCAGGAAGTCGGCGGCGCGCCCGACCAGCGACTCGGGCAGCGGATGCTGCTCGTAGTCCTCGGAGTCCATGAACACGAAGTCGCTGCCGTCGCGGTAGAGGTAGGTCGCGTCGCGCCGGTCGACGGTCGCGGTCTCGACCTTCACCCCGGCGTTGTAGGTCTTGTCAACGGTCTTGCCCGACACCACGTTCTTGAGCTTGGTACGCACGAACGCCGGACCCTTGCCGGGCTTGACGTGCTGGAACTCGATGATTTGCCAGAGCTGGCCGTCGATCACCAGGACGAGCCCATTCTTGAAGTCGGCGGTCGTTGCCACGTTGGTAGTACTCCTTTTAGAGGATGGCCAGTTCCTTGGGGAACCGGGTGAGCAAGTCTGGAGTGCCGTCCCCGACGACAAGCGTGTCCTCGATGCGGACACCGCCACGGTCGGGCAGATAGACACCGGGCTCCACGGTCACCGCGGAGCCAGCAAGCAGTGTACCGGCGGAGGCTGCGCTGATCCCTGGCGCTTCGTGGATGCGCAGCCCGACGCCGTGTCCGAGCCCGTGGCTGAAGTTCTCGCCGTACCCGGCGTCGGTGATGACCTGCCGGGACGCCGCGTCGACGTCCTTGAGCACCACGCCCGGCGCCAGCGCCTCGCGGCCGGCCCGCTGCGCAGTGGCCACCAGGTCGTAGATCTCGGTCTGCCACTGCGCGACCGGCGACAGCACGAAGGTGCGGGTCATGTCCGAGTGGTAGCCGCTGACCAGCGCACCGAAATCGATCTTGACGAAGTCGCCGGCGGCCAGCACCGCGTCGGTGGGCCGGTGATGCGGAATCGCCGAGTTCGGTCCGGCCGCGACGATCGTCTCGAACGAGGGACCGTCGGCGCCGTGTTCGAGCATCAGCGCCTCGAGTTCCCCACGGACCTCCTTCTCGGTCCGCCCCGGGCGCAGACCGCCACGGTCGACCAGGTCGCGTAGGGCCGCGTCGGCCGCCTCGCACGCCAACCGCAACAGCGCGACCTCTCCGGCGTCCTTGACCTCGCGCAGCGCCTCGACCGTTCCGGCGGCGCGCACCCACTCGGTCTGCGCGCCGGCCGCGTCGGTCAACGCGGCGAACGCGTCGACGGTCACCACGTGGCTTTCGAACCCGAGCCGGCGCACACCGTCGGCCGCGGCGCGCCGGGCCAGGTACGGGCCGCAGGCCCGCTCGATGACCAGTTCGGCGTCGGGCGCCTGGTGGGCGGCCTGCGTGCGGTAGCGCCCGTCGGTGGCCAGCACCGGCGTCTCGTCCTCGACCCGCACCAGCAGCGCGGCGTTCGAACCGGTGAACCCGGACAGGTAGCGGACGTTGACCAGGTCCGATATCAGCATCGCGTCGAGGCCTTCGGCGGCGAGGCGGTCGCGCAACCGGGCCCTGCGCTGTGAAATAGTCACGGTCGATGACGCTACTCGCTAAGGTGAGGCCCCATGAGTAAGTGGTTGCTGCGCGGACTGGTGTTCGCGACCCTGATGGTGATCGTGCGATTGCTGCAGGGAGCGTTGATCAACGCGTGGGAAACCAAGGCGGGTCTGATCAGCGTCGTGCTGGTGGTGCTGTTCGCGGTCGCGGTGTTCGCCTGGGGCATCGTCGACGGTCGCACCGACGCCCGCACCAACCCCGACCCGGACCGCCGCGGCGACTTGGCGATGACGTGGCTGCTCGCCGGGTTGTTCGCCGGGATCGTCAGCGGCGCGGTGGCCTGGATCATCTCGCTGTTCTATAAGAGCCTCTACGTCGAGGCGCTGATCAACGAGCTCACCACGTTCGCGGCGTTCACCGCGCTGGTGGTGTTCCTGATGTCGGTGGCCGGGGTGGCGATCGGCCGCTGGCTCGTCGACCGCAAGGCCGACCAGACTCCGCACCTGCACCGCGCCGGCGATGACGACCGCGCCGACACTGACGTGTTCGCCGCGGTCAGCCACGGTCGCAGCGACGAGCCGACCGAGGCTCAGACCGAGGCGACTCCGCGCGAGGACCGCGCCTAGCCGTCGGCGAGCGTCGGGTTTATGGCGCGTTTTCGCCCGAAACCCGACATACTTCCGACGCTCGGCGCAACGAGCTCTCCGGCAGGTCCGGCTCAGGGCCGGTCAGCGTCGGGTTTATGGCGCATTTTCGCCCAAAACCCGACACATTCCCGACGCTCGGCGCGACGGGCCTCCGGCAGGTCCGGCTCAGGGCCGGTGAGCGTCGGGTTTATGGCGCATTTTCGCCCAAAACCCGACACATTCCCGACGCTCGGCGCGACGAGCTCTCGGGCCGTCGGGCGGGCCGTCGGTGAGCGTCGGGTTTATGGCGCATTTTCGCCCAAAACCCGACATACTTCCGACGCTCGGCGCGACGAGCTCTCGGGCCGTCGGGCGGGCCGTCGGTGAGCGTCGGGTTTATGGCGCATTTTCGCCCGAAACCCGACATACTTCCGACGCTCGGCGCGACGAGCTACCGGGCCGTCGGTGAGCGTCGGGTTTATGGCGCATTTTCGCCCAAAACCCGACATACTTCCGACGCTCGGCGCGACGGGACCGCGGCGGGCCCGGCTCAGGGCTGGCCGTCCCGCACGCTTTCCAGGTCCGGCAGCTTCCAGTGCCGTCCCTGCTCGGCGTCGAAGCTCGGCGGCTTGTACCGCAGCAGGCCGCCGCCTGGATACGGCGTGTACTCACCGAACCAGACGACGCCGTCGACGGCGTACAGGTCGATGCGGATGAAGTCCCAGTCGGCGCCCAGGGTGCTGGCGATCTCGAGCATCGCGTCGAGTTCAGCGGGCCGTGGTTCGTCGGCGACCGGGCGGATCCGCCAGCGCACGGGTAGCCGGTTCCAGTTGGCATCCAGAAAGGTCGCGGTCTGGTCGCCGAAGCGGCCGCTGTTGACCTGGATCATCTCGACGCGGCCGTCGAAGACGAAGAACTTGTAGTCGGCCGGCGGGTGCCCGTCCGATGTGGGGATGCGCTCCTCGAGCAGCAGCAGCGGCCGGGAGCGGCTGTAGCCCCATTCGCCCAGCTCCAGCGGAGTGCGTTTCCACCAGTCGCGGGTCTCCTCGATCAGCGCTTCGACGTCGGTGTCGCGGTTCGGCCCGAACAGCGCGTGTCCGCTGCTGTGGTTGGGTTTGAGCACCCACGGCGGCAGCGTCCGCAGATCGGGCGCATCCCGCAGATCCGTTCCGGACCAGAGTATTTCGGGGATCTGCAGGTCGCTGCCCGGGCAGGCGGCCCTGGCCATCTCCTTCATCCGCATCTTGTCGCACGCCGCGACGATGCGCTCCCGCCGGTCGTAGAGGATCCGCCAGTTGACCTTTTCGTTGAAGGTCTGCGGGTCCTCGAAGTTCCCCAGCCGGTGGATCATCGTCAGATGGAAGGCCTGCCGGACCAGCGGGACAGGCAACGCGGCGAGCATCCGCCGGTGCGCCGCAAGCAGTTTCGGAGGGGCGGGCCGGTTCGCCAGGAACGGCATGTCTACGCCTGGCTGGTCACATGGCCGCCGCGCAGGAAGAACTCGTTCCCGTCGCGCTCGAAGCCGTCGGCAGTGCGGACGCGGGTGATCACCAGACCGTGGTTCCCCCCGCGGATGGCATCGGGTCCGCACACCACGACACCGCCGCCCTCCTGCACGATCACCCGTCCCGGGGTTCCGCCGTACCGTGCTTCGGAGATCCGCGCCTGCACGATCTCGATCCGTTCACCGCGGTAGTAGGCGAACGCACGGGGGTACGGATCCGAGAGCGCGCGCACGAACCGCTCGAGATCCTCGGCGCGCCAATGCCAATCGACGAGGCTGTCGCGCTCGGAGCGCTTGTGGAAGTAGGTGCGGTCCGCCTTGTTCTGCGGACGCCACACGGGGGTGCCCGATTCCAGCGCGGTCAGCGCTTCCTCGAGAGCGCCGGGAATCAAGTCCATCCCGCGCAGGACCAGCTCGGTTCCCGTCGCGGCCGGCCCGATCGGCAGCGAGTGCTGCACCAGGATGTCGCCGGTGTCCAAACCCTCGTCCATCCGGTGGATGGTCAGCCCGAACTCGGATTCACCGCTGATCAGCGCCCACAGCACCGGCGAGAACCCGGTGAACTTGGGCAGCAGCGAATCGTGCATGTTCAGTGTCCCGTGCGGCGGGAGCTGGTAGAGCTCCGGCGGCATCCAGGTGTACCAGCTGTTGACGACGATGACGTCGGGCTCGGCGCGCTTCACCAGGTCGACGGTGTCGTTGTCGATCCGTTCGGTGAGGTGCACCGGGATGTCGCGGTCACGGGCAAGGTCTTCGACCGACTCCGACCAGATCGCCTTGTAGGACTGCTCGCTGGCCGGGTGGGTGACCGCCAGCGGGACTTCATGGCCGAGATCGAGCAGCGCTTGAAGGGTTCGGACCCCCCAGGTCTGATAGCCGAACGCCACGACGCGCATTCACACCAACCTTTACTGGATTCCTGGCGGCGACGCGGTGACGCCATCCGGGTCAAGATCGTAGAGCAATTTACGTAAGGCTTAGCTAACTTGCTAGGCCAAAGTCAAGATCAACCAGGCGAGATCACCGATAGGATCTTGCTGCTGCCGAGCCGATCCAGTAAATAAACGACTACCAAGCGTCAGTAAGCCGATAAAGCTAGTTAGCTCAAAAAATTGGCGGCAATTCGATTTCTTGTTCGACGGACAGGCTCGTGGGCCGCAATTGCCGCGGAATCGGCGTGTCGCACGCCCACGCGGGACGCAGACCGAGCGAGTTCTAGGTCGTCGCGTCGTCGCCGGCCGAGGTTGCCAGGTATCGCAGCGCGAGAACATATCCCTGGACACCGAGGCCGACGATCACGCCGGTGGCCACCGCGCTCAGGTACGAGTGGTGCCGGAACGCCTCGCGGGCGTGCACGTTGGAGATGTGTACCTCGATCAGCGGTGCCCGCAACTCGGTGCACGCGTCGCGCAGCGCGATCGAGGTGTGCGTCAGCGCTCCGGCGTTGAGGATCACCGGATCTCCGGCGTCCGCGGCGGCGTGGATCCAGCCGAGCAGGTCGGCTTCGCTGTCGCTCTGTCGCACAACGGCTGTGAACCCCAGTTCGGTGGCTTCGCGCTCGATCAACGCCACCAGTTCGTCGTGCGTGGTGCTGCCGTAGACCTCCGGTTCGCGGCGGCCGAGCCGACCGAGATTGGGTCCGTTGAGCACCAACACCGTCCGGCTCACGACGCCACCTCCGAGTAGGCCGCCGCCAACAGCGACGGGTCGGGCCCCTCGAGTCGGCCCGGTTTGGCGAGACCGTCGAGCACCACGAACCTCAACACCCCGGCGCGGGTCTTCTTGTCCCCGGCCATGTTCTCGAGCAGATCGGGGAACGCGTCGGGGTCGTAGCTGACCGGCAGGCCCAGCGCGGTGAGCACGCTGCGGTGACGGTCGGCGGTCTGGTCGTCGAGGCGGCCGGCCAACCGGCCGAGTTCCGCGGCGAACACCAGCCCGACCGAAACGGCGGCACCGTGGCGCCACTGATAGCGCTCACGGCGTTCGATGGCGTGCGCGAGAGTGTGGCCGTAGTTGAGGATCTCGCGCAACTGCGACTCCTTCTCGTCGGCCGCGACCACCTCGGCCTTGACCGCGATGGCCCGGCGGATCAGCTCCGGCAGCACGTCACCCGCCGGCGACAGCGCCGCCTCGGGGTCGGCCTCGATGAGGTCGAGGATCGTCGGGTCGGAGATGAAGCCGGCCTTGACGATTTCGGCCATCCCGGCGACCAGCTCGTTGCGCGGCAGCGTCTCCAGCGTGGCGAGATCGACGAGCACCGCGGCGGGTTGATGGAACGCGCCGACGAGGTTCTTGCCCGCGTCGGTGTTGATGCCGGTCTTACCGCCCACCGCAGCGTCGACCATGCCGAGCAGGGTGGTCGGCACGTGCACGATGTCGATACCGCGCAGCCAGGTGGCCGCGGCGAAGCCCGCGACGTCGGTGGCCGCTCCCCCGCCCAGGCTCACGATCGCGTCCTTGCGGCCGACTCCGATGCGGCCGAGCACTTCCCAGATGAAGCCGACGACGGGCAGGTCCTTACCCTTTTCGGCGTCCGGGATCTCGATTCGGTGCGCGTCGATTCCCTTGTCCGACAGCATACTTCGGATGACTTCGGCGGTCTGGGCCAGTGTCGGCTGGTGCAGGATCGCGACCTTGTGCCTGCCGTCGAGCGCCCGCTCGAGCTCGCCGAGCAGGCCGGTGCCGATGATCACCGGGTACGGCCGGTCGACCTCCACGTTGACGACTACTGGTTCAGTCACGGTTGACCTTCGCGTTGCGGGCGGCGACCACCGCCGGGGACGGCGGGGCCTCGGTGCTGGGTTCGGCGGCGAGCGAGGAGGGCGCCCGGCGCCATGGTGGGCGGCGACGGCGCCGCGAGTTCGCGCTGTCCTCGTTCTCCAGCCGGGCCACGATCTGACGGACGACGGCACCCGGGTTGCGCCGGTTGGTGTTGACCCGGATGGTGGCCACTTTGCGGTACAGCGGAACCCGTTGCGTCATCAACGCTTTGAACTTCTCGCCGCGGTCACCGCCGGCGAGCAGGGGGCGCACTGTGCTGCCGCCGGTCCGGCGGACTCCCTCGGCGGCACTGATCTCGAGGTAGATGACGGTGTGCCCGGCCAGTGCGTCGCGCACGCCGGGTGTGGTCACCGCGCCGCCGCCCAGCGACAGCACACCGTCGTGGGTCTGCAGCGCGGACCTGATGACCTCTTCTTCGATCCGGCGAAACTCCTGCTCGCCGTCGGTGGCGAAGATGTCGGCGATGGTGCGGCCGGTGGTCTCCTCGATCCCGGCGTCGGTGTCGAGCAGGGGAAGGTCGAGCACCTTGGCCAGCCTGCGCCCGATCGTGGACTTGCCCGATCCGGGCAGTCCGACCAGCACAGCCCGCGGCGCCATCAGTGCACCGGTTGGGAGGACCGCTGCCGGTCGGCGACCGTCCGCTGATAGTTGTCGATGTTGGCCCGGGTCTCAGCGAGGGAGTCGCCGCCGAACTTCTGCAGCACCGCCCGCGCCAGCACCAGCGCCACCATGGTCTCGACGACGACGCCGGCGGCGGGCACGGCGCACACGTCGGAACGCTGGTGGATCGCCACGGCCTCCTCGCCGGTCGCCAGGTCGACGGTGGCCAGGGCGCGCGGGACTGTGGAGATCGGTTTCATCGCGGCCCGCACCCGCAGCGGCTGGCCGTTGGTCATACCGCCTTCCAGCCCGCCGGCCCGGTTGGTCGACCGAACCACGCCGTCGGCGCCCGGGTACATCTCGTCATGCGCGACGCTGCCGCGGCGGCGCGCAGTTTCGAAGCCGTCGCCGATCTCGACGCCTTTGATCGCCTGGATGCCCATCACCGCGGCCGCCAGCTGGCTGTCGAGCCGGTTGTCGCCGCTGGTGAACGAGCCGAGCCCGATGGGCAGCCCGCTGGCGACCACCTCGACCACACCGCCGAGGGTGTCGCCGTCCTTCTTGGCGGCCTCGATCTCGTCGATCATCGACTTCTCGGCGTCCGCATCGAAAGCGCGCACCGGGCTGGAGTCGATCGCGGCGAGGTCGGCGGGTTGCGGCGGGGGCCCGACATAAGGAGCCGAGGCGCCGATCGAGACCACGTGCGAGAGCACCTCGACGCCGAGGGCCTCTTTGAGGAACGCGCGAGCGACGGTGCCGGCGGCGACGCGGGCCGCGGTCTCGCGGGCACTGGCGCGCTCGAGCACCGGGCGGGCGTCGTCGAAGCCGTACTTCAGCATCCCGGCGTAGTCCGCGTGGCCCGGGCGCGGCCGGGTCAGCGGGGCGTTGCGGGCCGACTCTTCGAGCTCGGCCGGGTCGACGGGGTCCGGCGCCATCACGGTTTCCCATTTCGGCCATTCGGTGTTGCCGATCTCCACCGCGATCGGGCCGCCGAGCGTGACGCCGTGGCGGACCCCGGCCAGCATCGTGACCTGGTCCTGTTCGAATTTCATCCGGGCGCCGCGGCCGTAGCCGAGGCGGCGGCGGGCCAGCTGCGCGGCGATGTCGTCGGAGGTGACGGAGACCCCCGCGACCATGCCTTCGACCACGGCCACCAGGGCGCGGCCGTGAGATTCACCAGCAGTGGTCCAACGCAACACGCGTCCCATCTTCCCACGTCGGGTCCGCCGGCCCCGAATCAGCTGATGACCAGGCCGTCCAGGACGCGGCCGAGTTCGATCACCGCCTGGCGGTGGGCGCCGCTCTGGTCCTCGGCGCGGGCGACGACCATCGCTGTCTCGCAGATGGCGCCGAACAGGAAGTGCGCCAGCGGTCCGGCCGGGCGCCGGGCGATCCGGCCCGCGTCCGCGGCGCGGATGATCGCGGATTCCATCAGATCGAGTAGCGGCTGCTCCAGGCGTCGCATCTCGTCCCAGCCCAGCGCGGTGAACGCGTCGCGCAGCACGATCCGCTGCAGCCCTGGCTCCAGGCATTCGTCGAGGAACGCCCGGCAGGCCGCGCTGAAGCCGTCCCACGGATCCTTCTTACGGCGGTACGCGTCGCTCAGCGGGTTCGCCAACCGTTCGACCTCGCCGGTGAACACCGCCTCGAACAGCCGGCGCTTGCCGTCGAAGTGGTGATAGACCGCACCCTTGGTGACCTTCGCGCGCGCTGCGACGGCGTCCAGCGAGGTGGCGTCGTAGCCCTGTTCGGCGAACAGTTGCCGGGCGGCGTCGACGAGCGCCGCGGTGGTGGCCTCGGTGCGCTCGGCCTGGGTCCGTCGTGCGGTTCTGCTCGCCACGGCCGAACGATAGCCCGTCACCGGTCGTCGGGTTCGAGCGCGACGACCGGGAAGCGTCGGTCGGTGAACCGGCCGTAGTGGGCGGCCTGCGGGTACATCTCGACGAAAGACGTGAACGCGCGGTCGCGTTCGGCGCCGGCTAGTTCGCGGGGGCGCACGGACCGACGGGTGGTGCCGATCTGCACGACGCCGCGGCCCGCCTGTTGCAGGTTCAGCCACCACGCCGGGGTGCGGGAGGAGCCGGCGTTGGCGGCCATCACCACCAGCGCGTCACCGGACGCCTGGTACAGCACCGGCGTCACCCGCGTTTGGCCGGTCCGGCGGCCGACGGTTTCGAGCAGCATCACCGGCGCGCCCGCGAACCAGCGGCGACCGATCCGCCCGCCGGTCAGGCGGTAGAGCCGGGCGTGGGTCCGGCCCAGCGCCCGCTGAGCGCGCGGCCACCGCACCACGATCCGGTTCGATTGCCGCGCAAGCCTTTCCTGGTTCATCGCAGCCCGTAGACGCGGTAGTCGACCCGGTTGGGCGAGAGCACGTTGTAGCCGACGGTGACGGTTTCGGACAGCCGGGAGTACCGGGGGTCGGCGGTGGCCAGCCTCGGGGTGGTCCGCACGTAGGTCTCGTCGAACGGCAGCGCCTGTCCCTCCGCCAGCCGGTGCAGTCCGTCCGAGGGCACTTTGATGATGCCTGCACTCTCGAAGTGGATCAGCACGCCGTCGTGGGTCCGCAGCGTCACGCGGACGTCGACCCGCCCGACGCCGTCGTCGCCGACGAGAAGCCAATCGCCGCCGCCGGGCAGCACTTCGCCGCGAAGTTTCGGCCCGTCGACGGTCCCGCCGGTGGTCACGAATGTCATCCGCGTCCCGGTCGCGGTCGAGATCGCCTGTGCCGGTGCAAGGTTCACGCGCATGTCGAAGAGGTGCTCGACGGGCAGGGCCTCGACCAGCGGCAGTTCGTCGATGACGGAGCTCATGCACTCGCCTTGTCGAGTGCGGCCATCAGTTGGGCCGAGTCGATGAACGAGTCTTTGCGCGAGACCAGGCCGTCGGGAGTGACGGTCACGACATCGAGGCAGTCGAAGCGAACGGTCCCCGAGATCAGGGCCCAGTCCAGCACCCAGTGGTCGTCGCCGTAGAGCACGCGGTAGACCTCGAACGAGAACTTCGGGAACTGGTCGAAGACCGCTGCGAACGCGTCGCGCGCGGCCTGGCGCCCGATCGCCGGCGGCGCGCCCGTATGGGTCCAGAACCGGGTGTCCTCGGTATGCAGGGCGGCGATCGCATCGGGATCGCGCGCGGCCCACGCCGCGAAATACCGCTCCGAGAACGACACCAGGTCCACTCGCTTCATTTGCATACCCCGAGTATGCACTAACCTACCCCAGGTATGCAACAGCCCCGGACTGGATCAGGCGTGCCTCCGCCCGACGACCGAGACGGTGTCGGTGACCGTCGCCGCCAATCCGAGGAATGCCTGACGGGTATCGGCTGCGCACAGGTCGAGGTCGATCTGTGAACCCTCGGCAAGATGGTCGTCGAACGGGATGACATGCATCGCGCGAACGCGCGGCAGGAACTGCGGCGCCAACTGGTCGAGGTCGAGACCCAACTCCCCCGGCCGGGACGCGCTGAACACGACCGTCGCGCCGGGGATCAGGTGCGCGTAGCCGTGCCGTTCGAGCCAGCGCAGCGTCGCCCACGCGCTGCGGGCCGAATCCACGGCGGGCGAGGCCACGACGACGACCATGTCGGCCTCGCTGAGGACGCCGGCCATCGCCGAATGCACCAGGCCGGTGCCGCAGTCGGTGAGGATGATGTTGTAGAAGCGCTGCAACACCTGCAGGACGCCGCGATAGTCGGCCTCGGAGAACGCTTCTGAAGTCGCCGGGTCGCGCTCGGAGGCGAGGATTTCCAAGCGGCTCGCGCTCTGCGAGGTGTGCATCCGCATGTCGGAGTAGCGGATGATGCGTTCGTCGAACAGCACGTCGCGAACTGTGGACTGGGTCTCGTCGGGTCCGCGCTGCGCCAACGTGCCGAAGTCGGGGTTGGCGTCCACAGCGATGATCCGGTCCCCACGGGTGGCCGCCAGCGTCGCGCCCAGACCGACTGTCACCGTGGTCTTGCCGACACCCCCCTTCTGCGACAGCACGGCCACGCTGTGCGGGCCGCGCACGGGTTGGTTGACACGATCGACCAGAGCCCGGTGACTCGCCTCACGGGTCGACACCCCGGGGTTCAGTCCGGTCATCCGGTGCACCGCGGCGCGCCACCCGGTCCTGGGCACGGGTTGACGCCGGGCCAGGCCCAGTTCGCCGTCGGTGGGCGCCGACGGCCATGCCGGGTCCGCAGGGGCGCTGATGAACGGCGTTGCTGCAGAACCGTTCTGCCCGACGTATCGCGTCATCACCGTGATCCTTTTCAGTTCGGTGTCAGCATGCCGAGCACCTGGCGGAGTGCGGCCTGCATGTCCTCAGCCTCGATGCGCATCAACGACGACTCGTCGAGGTCCGCCAGGCTGGTTCCGTGTTGTTCGCTGAGCCGGTACTCGCGTTCCTCCTCGGCGGCCTCGATGACGTTGCGGACGAAGCGGCCGTTGCCGAGCAGGTCGATGCGGCGGCGCAGTTGGCCCGTGGAGTCCAGGGCTTCGCCGTCACACAGCGTCGAGCACGTCGCGATCAGTTCCTCGTAGGCGGCATCGGACAGCTCCGAGTCCCGGGAGCGGGCGACCAGGCGTCCGATGTCGCCGAGCTGGGTGGCGTCATACGACTGGAACCGGATGCGTTTGGTGAATCGCGATGCCAGACCTTCGTTCGAGGCGAGGAACCTGTCGATCTCAGAGTCGTATCCCGCGATGATGACCACCAGGCGGTCGCGGTCGTTCTCCATCCGAGCCAGAAGGGTGTCAACGGCTTCGCGGCCGAACGCGTCGCCGCCGGACAGGCCGGTCTGGATCAGCGTGTAGGCCTCGTCGATGAACAGCACGCCGTCCATGGCGGAGTCGATCAGGGCACTGGTCTTGATCGCGGTACTGCCCAGGTGCTGCCCGACGAAGTCGCTGCGTTTGGCTTCGACGATGTTCGGCGTGCGCAGCAGGCCGAGACCGCAGTACGTCTGTGCGACGACGCGCGCGATCGTCGTCTTGCCGGTGCCGGGTGGACCGGTGAAGGCCAGATGCAGAGAGCGCGCGGCGGCACTGAGGCCCTTGTCACCGCGGACCTTCGCCAGCATGGCCGCCGACTTGAGTTTGGCCACCTGCAGTTTGACTTCGGACAGGCCGATCTGACGGTCCAGTTCCTCCTGCGCGGACCGCAGATACTCGTTGCCGCGCTCGGACAGATCGTCGCCGATGAGGTCGGCAGCACTGGGGGCACTGTCGGGATCCCAGCGATCGGTGCGCGCGTCGATCATCTCCTTCGACGTGATGACCAGCCGGTACTTCGGATCGGCCAACGCCGCGGCATTGGCCTCGAAACCGGGCTCCTCGCTGTAGATCCGCTCGAAGATGACGCGAGCCTCCTGTTCGTTGCCCATCTCGCGCAGTGTCAGACCTTTACAGAACTCCGCTGCCTTGCGGGCCGCCGGGATCGGTCCCGCGATCGCCTGGTCGAGGCGACGGATCCCCTCGCCGAACAGGCCCATCTGTGCGCACGCCGAACCCACCATGAGGTGGGCGCCCGCGGCGATGTACTCGTCGGAAAACGACGCCGAACTGCTCAGCGCGGTCAGCACATCCGGCCAGCGTTGCGTGGTGAAGTGCAGGACGCCGCGGATGTAGGCGCAGATCTCGTCGGAGTGCCGGTCACCGTCGGGTTGCGTCCCACGCGTTTCATCCAGTTCGGCCAAGGCGCGTTCGGCCTCGTCGTAGTCGCCGGCGGTGATCATGCTCGCCGCATAAGCAAGGCAGATCTCGGTTTTCGTGGCCAGCGGGTAGTCAAGGTACAACCCGGTTTGGAACCGCCCCGCCAGAGTGCGCGGTGGCAGCCCCAATCTTCGCTGCTCGCGGAACAGCGACGTCGCGCTGGTGCGATAGAGGTGATACAGAACCTCGTGTCCGGTGTCGCCGGCCGCGGCGCGGCCGAGCCAGGCGTCGCACATGTCGGGGTCGTACTCGGTGGCGCGCTTGAAGGCCCGCGCCGCATAGTCGACGTCGCGCTCCGTCTCCAACCCGTCGATGGGTATGCCCATCGACAACACACCCGCATCGAACACCCGCTGCGCGTCGTTGGTGCCACTCATTTGAGGTGATCGATCTCCTCACTGCGGATCTCGGGGTGCGCCGCCGAGCGCGATATGCGAGGACCCACACCCGATTTCAGTCGCATGATGTCGCTGAATTTCCGGACGGACGCTGGTGATTGTACGCAGAACCACCGTTGCAGCGGACCCGGTTTTGACTAACGTGGAGCCATGGCGCAGCCACCGCTCCGATCAGCAAATGGTTCCATCGCCGTGCGTACCACCGAACGCGGGCTGCCCGTCGCGCTGCGACTCGACGAGGCTGCGCTGCAGAAGCCCCCGCAGCAACTGGCCGAGGAGATCCTCGCACTCTGCCGACTTTCTGCCGCCCGGGCTCAGGTGGACCGCCGCCGGGCGCTCGCCGAAAAAGGCTTTGACGCCAGCGTAATCCGAACGTTGCGGTTGGCGACGGAGTCCGACCTCTGCGACGCCGAGGAACAGGTGTTCGGTGCTGACGACGAGATTCCTGCTACGTGGATGAGGCAGCCGTGACCGGTCTCGCGGACTCCCTGATTGCCCGGATCATCAAGCAGCGCGACCTCGTGCAGGCGATGGACGAACACTGTCAATCGATCTCGGCCCGCGTCAGTAGCCGAGATCAGAACGTCGCCGTCGAGGTCGACGGGTACGGGGCGATGACGGGGCTGTGGCTGAGCCCAGATGCCCATCGACTGGGCGCCGACGCGCTCGCTCGACTGATCGTGCACACCGCTCACGCCGCCGCGGCCGTCGCCGCCGAGCGGCAGACCTTCCTCACCGAACAGTTCTCGACACGCATGCGCGAGCTCGATCAGGCTCCGTTGACCCGTTGGGATCAAACCGCTTTCACGCCCACCCGAGACTGACGTTGCCGGCTGTCGCCAGAATCGGCGACGCTGCTGGCAGCGATATCTACGGCAGCGCAACCGCGGTCGCTGCAGCAGATCGGCGGGGCCCGGGCGACCCACAGAGCGCAGACACTCCGTGTCGCGAGGATGAACTCGACTACCAGACAGCGCGATTCGAAACAGGCGAAGGTCCTCCTTTCCCCATACCCGTTCACGATGGGACGTAACGCGCGCTCCAGCTCGCCAGTATCCGCGAAGTGCCCAGCTCACCGCCGCGCCGACGTGACGACGACGGGTGACGGTGTAAGGACAAGGTGGATTCCGCCGCAGATGTCAATATTTGCTCGGCAATTTTGACGTGAATTCCCTTAATTACCGGGCCATTTGAATGCAATGATCATGTCAGAAAATCGTTAGCTGCCGGTGGGCACCGCCGTTATAGTGAGTTCCTCTGCGGTGCCAGGTCTATCGCCCCCAGCCCGGGTTGATGGTTCGGAAGCTAATCGAAAGTCGACATCATGAGTGACGCTTTTCTTGCCGCCCCCGCCGGCATGTCCGCATTCTCCGCTGCCAGTCAGGCAGCGTCGACGGCCATCGTCGCGGCCGGGACCGCCGACAACGCGGCCGTCGTGAACGCCGTCGCCGTGGCACTCGGACCGATCGGCGCGGCGTTCCTCGCGGCGTACGGGCCTGCTCAGGCAAACAATCTCGCGGACACCCTGTTGGTCGGCGGCGTACACGCCGGAGTCAGCGCCGCAACGGACTCGGCTAAGTCGGCCATAGTCGCCGCCGACAACGGATAACGCCCGGCACCGATGGCAGCTCAGATCCCTCCCGCGCCGGTCAACCCGACGGCGCAACTCGCACACACGATGCCCGGCTATGACGTCAGCCCGGCAATCGCCGCGCAAGAGCAGAGCCTGCAAGAGTTTCTGAATTTGCCGGTCAAGGAAATTCTGGCCCGGCTCGGTTTGTCGCCACCACCCCAGGCGAACCCGGACGACGGCGAACGGCGCCCCGAAGAACCACCACTCGAGCCGGAGGCCCCGCAGGCCAGCCCGATGGATCCCAGTGCACTGATCAGCCCGGTCACCGATGCGCTCGGAACGCTGGGCTCAGGTTTCTTCGAGGGCGCCGATCCGTTGGCGATGCTGCAGGGCATCTCGCAGGTGTTCCAGTCCACCGGTGGCACGCTCGGACAGTCGCTCGGCGCTGTCGACGACTCCTGGAAGGGCGCCGCCAGCACCGCAGCCGCGGCCAAGACGGCGACGGCGGTCGCCGACGGCGCGCGGGTGGCCGAACAATCGGAGGCGTTGCGCAGCAGCCTGGCGACCGCCTCCGCCGAAGTCGCACAGGCCCGCGTGCGAATCATCGCGATCATCACCGAGTTTCAGGCGACCATGGCCGCGATCGGGCCCAACATCATCTTTCCCTGGGGCTGGGCCGCGGCGATCGCCGCCGCCAACAAGGCGATCGCCTCCACCGCCGAGGTGATCGCCGAACTCCAGTCGTCGCTGGGCACGCAGGCCGCTGCGGTCACCGCTGCGGGCGCACCGGTCGGAGTGACCGCCGCGCCGACCGGGGGTGGGGCGCCGCTTGCGAGCATGATCTCGCCACTGATGTCGATGGCGACCAAGGGCGCCCAGGCCGGTGTCCAGGCGGGTGTCGGCGCCGCAGGCCAGGCCGCAAGCCAGGCAGCAGCCGAATCCGCCGTAAAGGCAGACGAACCCGCTGGCGGTGCTGCGGCGGTGATGGCACCGGCCGGCAGCAAGGGCGGTGGTGGGCTCGGCGGCGGATACGGCGGTTCGCCGGCGGTGCGGTCGCTGGCCCCCTCACCGATGGTGCAGCCCGAAACCTCACCGACGCAGTCCGCGACGGTGCGCGCGGCGGGCGTTGCCAACACAGGTGGCGGCGGCATGGTGGGCGCCCCGTACGCCCCCATGGCGGGAGCCGGTCAGGGCGCGAACTCGTCGAATACCCATACCCCGGCGCCGTTCCTGCACACCACGGACAAAGGTGGCGAGATCGTCGGGGATCTCGGCACTTCGGCGCCACCCGTTCTCGGAGCGCCCGACCCGAATGAGCCGCCGGATGTCGAACTCCGGATCTAGTAGTCAACGAGGAGCAGCGAATGGCCGATAACACCGGGATGTCGATCCAGCCCGCGGAGGTGCTCGACGTCAGCCGTCAACTCGACGACCTCGCCGCCCGGGTCGAGCGGGTGATTCGCGACGAGTCAGCCAATCTCGCGGTGACCGCGCCGGGACGCGACGAAGTGTCTCAGCGGATCGCCGCCACCCTCAACGAGGTTCACACGACGTTCGGCGCCGCCACCGACAAGGGTCTCGGTGAAATGCACGAGGTGGCGGCGACCCTGCGCGGCCACTCGAACAACGTCGCGGCGGCCGACGGGGACTTCATCGGCTGACATGGGGTTCACCAATGTTGCGTGGGCTTCACGCACCACCGAACAACTGGCCCGGGACCTCACCGACGGTCCCGGTCCGGCTTCCGTGGGCAATGCGGGCGCAGCATGGGTTCGGGTCGCCAACGAACTCGCCTCGGTCTCACAGGACTTCGACAAGCTGCTGGCCCGCCTCACGAGCGTGTGGGAGAGCCGGGCGTCGGATGCCGCGGTGCGCCGGCTCGAGGAGTTCGGCAAGTGGCTGCAGGCGGTCAGCCTCAGCGCGGCCGCCAACGGTCAGCGGGCCGAGGAGGCCGCCGTGGCCAACACCGTCGCAGTGCTGGCCATGCCCAGTGTGTCGGAGGCGACCGAAGCCAGAGCGGCACACGACATGATGGCCTCACTGGCCGCGTACAACGGCGCGGTACTGACCGGGAGCTTCGCCGAATTCGACGAGGCCGCAACCGCCGATCAGGCCAACGCCGCGGCGGTGATGACGTCGTACGAAGAGGCCGTGGCCCACCTGGCGCAGCCGTGGGAGCAGGCACCGCCCCCCGACGTCTCGAAAGGCAACGCTCTGGCCGCCGAACGCGGTGCCGAGGCCGAGGCTGCCGCGGGTGGGGCGGCGGGCGGCGGCGGGGCGGGCGTCCCCGCGATGCCCCTGGCCCCGATGACCGCGCAGGAGGTCAAGTCGACGTCGGAGCCGAAGAACCTGCAGCGGACCGTGTCCGCGTCGGCCGGCGGCGCCGGGGGCGCGGGCATGCACGGAGCACCGTACGCCCCGATCGGGGCGATGGGGCGCGGTGATCAGGGCCGCGACTATGACTCCGATCAGCCCGCAGCGGCGCTCGACGGCGCCGGTGAACCCGCGGCCGGGCTCTCGGATTCGGGCCAGCCGTGGTTGCCGACGGCCGCGGACAACGATGCGCCGTTCACCGTGTCCAACGTCAGTTGGGGTCCGGACACCACCTTGTTCGACGAGTTGGTCACTTCGGAAGAACCCGTTGTCGAGGGATTCGCCGACGAACCCGCCCGCACACTCGAGCAGGTCGACGACAGTTGGGTGGCTCCCCCGGTCCTCGGCGTCGATCGGAAGTTGAACCTGTGACCTCTGTCTGCACACCGAGATTCGTTGTCACCGACGACGAGTTGCAGGTCGCCGCGGCACGGATCGGCGTGCAGGCGCTGCCGGTCGTGCTCGACGTACGACCCCGCCTGGGGACGGAATCGGACGTCCTGCGGGCGGTCGATGACGCGACGCAGACCCTCGCCGAACGCGGGTTGATCGAGCACGGCGAGGTAGACGCCGGGTTGGCGTCGGTGTTGACCGCGCTGCAACGGCCCGACCGTGAACTGGCGATGCGCCTGGTCACTCCCGACGGTATCGCCCGAGTCACGGTCGTGCGCACGGGGAAACACAGCGTCGTCGCGTGCCGGGTCGGCGACGAGACCGTTCTTGAGGATCTCGGGGCCGCGGCCGGTGGCGCTTCGCTGGGCGTCGCGGTGCGCGCACTGCTACGTCACCTGCCGGTCGCGGCGGCGGCCGACATCCCGCCCGCCGGGGCACCGCTCGACGCGTTCAGTGAAGCGCTGTCGGGAACCCTAGACGCCGCGGAACTTTCGGACCGCATCCGCGCCCTCGGCACGGAACCGCGAACCGCGATGCTGCTCGGGTCGGCGCTGGCGTCGCGGCAGGCATTCGCCGAAGTGGTGTCATACGCGCTCAACCGGGTGGACGACCGCATCGCGCGCTCCCCCGCGGCGGTGGCGGTGTTCTACACAAAACGCGGCCGGATCATCGCCGCACCCAGCACTTCACCGAGCGGACAGGTGTGGACAACGTTGAAACCGGGTTCCGATCACGCCTTCAAACAGGGCGTCGATCAGCTCATCGGGCTCTCCGGCGACAGATGGGAGGAGTTCTAGATCCAGCTCAACTACGAGATCTCAATTCGCGCGGCGGATAACGCCGTTGGACACCACGAGAGGAAGATATGACGCTCAATCTGACGCCGTCCGAAGCCGAGGCCAAGATCACCCAGGTCGACGAGGCGATGGGAAACCTTCGGACCTTGGCCGGCAAGATCCTCGACAGCACCGAGACCATGACCTCCGGTTCCTGGCTCGGCGGTCGGGCACAGATCTTCCGCGGCATCATGACCCAGCACGCGGACGACTTCAACTACGTCATCGGGCAGTTGACGCAGGTCGCGGAAAAGGGCAAGGGCGACATCCGCACCCTGGTCAGCCACGACACCGACTAACAGAAAGAGGGCATCCATGAGCGACACCATTCGATACCAGTACGAAGCCAACAACGCCTCGCTGGAGGACATCCAGGGCCGCACCAACGACGCGCAGGCGTTGCGGGAAGAAGTGGCCAAGGTTTTCAGCGCCCTGTCCGGAGTGTACGAAGGTCAGGCCGCAGGTGCGTTGCAGCAGAAGCAGATCGAGATCTCGCAGATGCTGGACAACGTGCTGATGGAGATCACCCAGACCCGGTCGGGCGGTAACCAGTCGCAGGACGACGCGCGGGCGCTCGACGCGCACCTCGCCGGCGGCTTCTGAGGGATAGCCACCTCGAGACTGCGGCCAGGGTGGTCAAACCCGGTTCGCGGCCGCCCTGGCCGCAGTCTCAGACGCCGAGAAGACGGAGACATGATCACGGACAGCGTTGCCCCGCTGCGGTACGACGTCGAACCCTGGTTCATGAGCGGGTTCGACTTCCGCTGCATCTGGGAGGCACTCGGACTCGACCGCCTACCGTTTCCGCTCGCCTACCGGAACCGACAGAAGTACATGCGGGAGGTGGAGGCCGACAGGCAAGCCGCCCTGGCGCGCCAACGGTCTGAGCTCACACCGGATCGCGTACGCGTCATGGAAGCGCTGCGCTATCCGGTGTTTCTGATGCAGGGGTTCGGCCGGTTGGGAAGCGGTGCCGACGAGCGGTTCTACCGACTCCTCGGCACGATCGGCACGAACGGCTACAGCGCGGTCATCACCCAGGATCCCGGTGAGCTGGCGCTCTTCGGCGAAGATGTACAGATCATCGGCTGCGCGAACGTCGACTTCCCACAGGTCGTGCTGGAAGCGCTCCCCGACTTCGCGGCTGGAAAGCAACCGCGCAAGGACGGACTCTTCGCCGACGAGACTCCAGCCGACTTTTTCCGCGAGTCGTCGATCACCGCGTCGATTCTGCTCGGCGGGTCGGCGAGCTTCTCACACGGCTATGAGTTGCGCAACGCCAACTACCTGACCGTGGTCAACCTCGCCGACGACGGCGCGTACGTGGTGCACGAGGGGGCCGAGACCTTCCAGATCGTTCCCGCGACGGTGTCGGCGCTGATGGACGCCTTCCACAAAGTCGAAGAACGCCAGATGGCCGCCGCCCAACGCCTTTCGACCCCGGAGAGGGAATGATCTGCGATGGCATATCTGAGTGCGGTGTCCACCTACGTGCCGGACGGTGCGACCCTTGACGGGTATCCGAGACATCTGTGTTCACCCGTTGACGACATGTTGTCGGTGCACGAACTCGTCGAACGCGCCGCGAATGGGATCGACCCCGCGCTTCTGGCCGCTGCCGGCACCAGCATGGCGGCTTCATTCCACTGCGGAACCCTTTATCAGGGTGAGCACTTCTGGCCGGTACAGAATTCGATCCAACAAGCGGTGCTCGGCAGACCTTCCGCCGGTGCCGCCACCGAGATCCGGCAGTTCTGTTCCGGCGGCCTTTTCGGTCTGATGCTCGCCGATGCTCTGCTCGAGGCCGGGTGGGGCGGCGACTATGCGATGGTCACCGGCGGCGACAGCTTCTTCTACTTCGACCGCCACGAATACGCCACCAGCCCCGCGACCGAAGGCTCGTTGATGGGTGACAGCGCGTTCTGCGCGGTGTTGAACAGACACCACGGCTTCGCCCGAATCGTGTCCGCGGCGGCGCGTTCGCACAACCCGTCGGCGGACATGATGCGCACCAGAACCGATCACGGAAAAGATGATCCGGCATTCCCGACCTTGTCGAACTGGATCGAACGCTGGGACGGGTACGAACGGCGCCGTCGGGGTGCAGTGGCCGACAACGCGATGGCCAGCTTTCAGAGCGCCGTCGAAACGGTACTCGAGTGTTACACACGGGCCGGACTCGGACCCGAAGAGGTCGACTGGTTCGTTCCGTCGTTCATCGAGCCGAGCTACGTCACCGACACCCTCGCCAAGCAGACGAGGTTGCGACAACCCCCGGGACTGCGCCCGTTTGCGGCGAAATTCGGCCACCTGACGGTGTCGGACTTCGGCGTGAACCTCAGCTATCTCATGAACAACGACATCGCCCGGGTGGGCGATCACGTCCTGCTATTCGCGGCAGGGAATTTCGTGAACTCCGCGGCGGTGTTGGTCCGTATCGAACAGGAAGTACACCTACCCATCAACATCGCCGCATGATGCGCTACGCCAACTCACGAGGAGCACAATGACCAGTCCGTGGGGCAATCTCGACGACGCGACCCAGAACGACGAGCTCTACCTCGAACCCGACGTCATCTCCGATCTCAACAAGGCTTTCGAGCCGTACCGACAGAGCCTGCAAACGCTCATCGACGACGCGCTCGATGACACCGCCGGATACTTCGGAACAAACGAACTCGCGAAGATCTTGGAAACCGCGTTCAACGCGCGCGGCGAGATGCTGACGAAGTACCTGACCGAACAGCTGTCGCAATCGAAGGATTTCGTCAAAACCGCCCAGGACGCCGCGGCGGCTATGGAGGCACTGGACAAGTAGGGGCGGACGACGAGAGGAGGTGGCCGATGAGCGGCTTCGGAAATTACCTGGGCGCCACGTTGGGCGGGTCCTACGACGAGTCCTTCGTCACGAACTCGTACTATCCGAGCCGCCATGTCCTTCTGGAGGATCCCAGCGATCTCGGCAATCACGAGTTGCGGGACCTGTCGACCGATACCCACGACACGGTTCCCGAAGCGTACAAACCGAACAGCGACCTGCTCGGAGAGGTGCCCGGCCTGCTCTCCGATGACAGCGTTGTCACCCAGGTCGGCGGTGCCCTGTCCGGCGGTAACGCGTTGAACTGGGAAATCAAGACTTACAAGCAGTTACGCGATGAGAAGGATGCACTCAACCCCGGCGCTCTCGATACGCTGTCGAAGGCGTGGTCCGATCACGGTGAGACACTCAAGACCGAATCCGAGGACTTCAAGAAATCCGTCCGCGACAAGATCACCGGGAAATGGTCCGGCGCGAGCGCCAGCGCAGCGGAGGCCGCCACTGAACAGGTCACCAAGACGTCGATCTACGACTTCACACCATCGTCGGAAGCGATCTCGAACCGCCTGAAGGTTCTCAAGGGGGCCTTCGAGCACATCCAGGACAAGTTTCCCACCACCTCCCTCGGGGACTTGTTCAAGGATGGCGATTTCAATAGGGACACGCTCAACTCCGGCGTGAGCAGCTTTAATTCGAGGTATCACCTCGACAGCAGCGGGCGACTGCGCAACAACTCGGACGGTTACGTCTCCGCACAGGATGCGATCGACGAGATGAACGAACTCGAGCGGTCGACCGAGGCCTACAACGACGCCGTGGCCCTGTTCAACCACACCTACAACCCGGCCGTACAAGCCGTCGCGGAGGACTTTCCGAACCTGCCGCCGGCACCGAACATGGAGTATGGAAAGCCGTCCGGTAGTCCGGGCGGGGGCGGACCCGGTGCCGGCGGCGGGGGTGGCTTCGGCGGCGGCGGGGGTGGCCTCGGGGGTCCGAAGTCGGGGACCCCGCCCATCGGTACGCCGAACTTCAAGACTCCCGATCTGGGGAAGACCCCGGCATTAGCCGGTATCGACGAGCAGGGCCGGTCGCCGATCACCACTCCGCAGGCAGTGCCGCCCGGCCTGTCCCAAGGCCTCAAGCCCGCCCTCGATGCCGCCACCAAGGGCGCGACATCGGGAATCGACGCAGCGACCAAGGCGGCGCAGCAAGCCGCACAGGCGGCTGGAAAAGGGCTGGGCAAGAACGCTGTTCCGAAGATGCGGGAGGGCGCTCTGGGACTCGGCGACAAACCCGCCGCGGGCAAGGGTGGCGGTACCGGTGCGGGGGGCGCCGGCCTGGGTAAGGGCGGTCCGGGCGTCCAGCAGCCTGCCGCCCGGCTTTCGTCGCAACCGACGACACCGGCGTCGGGCATCCGGCCCACGGTACCCGCCGCATCGGCCGCGGGGATGGGCGCCATGGGCGGTCCGGGTATGGGCGGCGCGCCCGCGGCGGGGCAACGCGGCCAGGACGGCAAGGAGCACAAGCCGAACAAGGCGCTCAAGAACCGCAAGAACGGCTCCGACATCGTCGGTGACACCGACGCGGTCGTCCCGGTTCTCGGCGATTCGGCGCCGGCCGAGGACAACGAGCCCACGCCGGCGCCGCCCCGCCGCCGAATACCGCAGCGCGGCACCGCATGGCAGACCGACCCGGTCAGCGGGGCGACGCGTCCCCCGCAACCGCCGGTTCCTGCCACACCGGACTGACGTCAGCGTGCGGCACGCTCACGCGCCCTGTCCATCGTCGTCCGGCCCGGGCGTGCGCGCGGTGTCGTTCCGAGCGGCTGCGCGTCCCCGAACCGCGCCGGTGGCCGCGGTGGACGCGGCGCCGAGCATCGCCACCGTGTCGACCGGTTGACCCGTGGCCATCGCGCCGGTCGCATACTTCGCCATGCCTGCGCCGTATCCGACGACCGCACCCTTGAGTGTCGAATCCCCGAGAAGTCGCCTGCCGACGTCACTGACGGTGCCCTGCGCGGCACCGCCTGCGGCGTTCGCCGACGCCACGCGGCCCACCTTGTTCCAGTCGAAGGTGTCCTGGCGCCCGTTCGCCCGCTGAATGCTCTGGATGAACAGTTCCTGCCCGACGGCTTCCGTGGTCTCGACGCCCGATTTCTTGACGATGCGGTGCACCATCGTTTTTCGCAGCGCGCTGCCTAGGCCGGAGACGATGTCGCGCAGCAGCATCGCCACGGCCTGGCGGATCGCTGCCGCGGTACACCCTTGGATGATCGGGATCTGAGCCGCCGACGCGCCGGCCGTCACCGAGGTCTGGGCGAGGGCCCACGCGATCTCGGCTGCCGCGATCGCCAATGAGGTGAGGATCCTGAGCTTGGTGTACTCGATGTTCTTCCCGGTCTGTTCCGCGAGGTCGCCGAGGGCAGCCATCGCTTCGGCAAGCGCTTCGACGGAAGCGTCGCCGTCGAACAGCATCGCGAACTCGTCCTGCGCGACATCGGCGGTCAGCCCATGCAGCGCCGTCATCGTGCGTTTGCGCGCGACGTCGAGGTCGGGCACCAACACCGCGATGTCTTGTGCAGCGGTGTGCCATGCCTCCCCGATCCGATACATGGCGTCCTCGTCGCCCTGCGGCCACTGCGACCCGACCAAATAGGAGACCCATTGCAAAGCGGCGGGGATCTCGATCGTCACGCGAACTCGCGCGACATAGGTGCGATACCGTATCGAATTTCACTACCTGACACGGCATTTCACGCTAGAGCCGCCTGCGCGGTCCAGCTACTGCCTGCGCGGTTGTTCGCCGAAAGTTCGGCTGACGGCCACTCTAGCCGGCGAGCACTCCCGCCAGACTCAGTTGGTTCACCGCCGCGGCCACATCGGCGCGAGGAGCGTTGGTGAAGATCACTTCGACCTCCGTGGGCGTCGCCTCATGCCGGACAGCGGCGGCCAGCAACGCCACGCACTGCGCCTCGGTACCGGGTCCGGTCTGCCCGACCATCGCGGCGACGGTGTCGTCCGAGGTCGCGATCGCCGGCAGCGCTTCGCCTAGCTCGGCAGCGGTGTCGGTGCTACCGCGGTGCCACTGGCCGTTGTGCCACCAGAAGCAGAAACTCAACAGCCCGTTGCGGATTCGGGTGTTCAGTGCACTGTCGTTGACCCAGACCGGTGCGCCGCCGAAAAGGTCGGGCAGCGGCTGTCCCCCGTTGTAGGCGGCGTCGAGCAACTCCGAGTCCCATTTTCCGCCGGAGAGCACGGCCCGGTCGCCGGGCAGCACGAACAGCGTCGCCCCGCTGCGCCGGTCACTTTCGTACCACAGGTAGCCCGGGAACACCCTTGGCCCCCAACCGGACTCGACGCCGGCGTAGGCCGCCGACAGCACGGCCCAGCGAGCCCGCAGTTCGGGCAGGGCGGGAAGCTCCGTGACCGGGACCGCGCTGCGCCCGGCGGCCGCGTCGGCCGCTTCGGCCTCCGCCGCCCGGCGCGGGTCCCGCCCCTGTGCGGCGGGGCCAGCGACGTAGCCCGCCAACCAGACCGGAATCCGCGCGCGCGGGTAAGCCTCGAGGTCGTCACGGTAGTGCTCGGGGGCGACCAGTTGGTCCTCGGGGAACGGCTCGTCACCGTAGTCGTAGTTCACCGTGGTCTCACCCCGGTTGGTGACGTTGAGCACCAGCCGCCACCACGGCCCCGCGGGCATCCGCGCCGCGACCTCCCGCTGGCGGCTGACCAGCGCGGCCACCGACTGAGGCACCGGCACCAACCCGGTGCGGTCCTGCGAGGTGAACTGCAACTGCGCGATCTGCGAGGACACGGTGAAAGCGAACTCGGCGGAGAACTCCTCCCAGCCTTCCGGCCCGAGTTGCGCCAGTTGCTGCACGATCGGCTCGATGAGCTGCGAGGCCTCCTGGGCCGTCGCGGCGTCCTCGTCTTCGGGGTCGGTCGCGGGCGCGTCTGCCGGCGGCGTGTCCACGACGGTGAAGCTGGCGATGGCCGGATCCCCGTCGCCGGCGGCTTCGTGAAATTGTCGCTCGAACTCGGCCATGAAATCTGCAGCCGAGGTGTCTCCGTTGCGGCCCTGCCCGCTCAGTTCGGCCGCCGCGAACTCGGCCTGCGCCTGTTGCGGAGGTATCGAGGACGACACCTCCTCGATGCGCCCGGAGTCGCCGACCAAAAAGACGGAGCGGCCGACGGGCATGTCGAGGAACGCCATGGGGTCGCTCTCATCCACCTCGACCGGCGCGTAGACGCTCCAGCCCGCTTCGAAGCGGTCGGCTGCCAGTCCTTCGGTGGGATAGTCCAGCCCTCGTGACCGGATCCAATCCGACACCAACGAGATCGCTTGCGTCGCTTCCATTACGTAGTCCTCTCATCTGCTCCCGACACCTTACGACCGGCGTCGTTCGGCTTGGATACGATCGGCGAGCGCCGACCGTTCGGCTTTGTGTCGAGCCCGGAGCTCAGCGCTGTAGGCCGCCCAGGCGGCCTCTTGTTCCTCGGTCATCGCGGCACCGTCGACTTCGGATTCGACCTCGGGATGTGCTTCCAGAAAACGCGAGTACAGCTGGCCCAGTTCCCGGCTTTGGCTGCGGTTGAGCTCCATCCGGCGGGTGTCCATCTGTTCGCCGCCGACCGGTTGGCGGGTCTTCTGCCGTTGCGTTCGCGCCAGGGAGACAAGGTCCGCCAGCCGCGTCGTGAGATTCTCCCGAATCCTCGCATCGCCGATCGACTCGATGTGCTGCGGCAACTCCTCGGCGATGAGGTCGAGCAGTGCGGACTGGCCGGGCTCGCGCAAGTCGAGTATCGCGATGTTGTTGTCGACGAGGTCCTGCAGCTGCGAACGTATCTCGCCGTCCGGCAGCTGACTGATCAAGAAGTCCATGACGAAGAAGGTCGTCGAGGATTTACCGTGCCAGCTGTCGCTCGCGAAGAAGATGCTACCGGCCATAACCTTCTCCTACGATGAATGCCCGCTCGTTGTCGAGGCTTCGAACGAACTCCCGGACGAGCTGTCGCTGCTCGGCGGAAAACTTCGAAACGTCGATCGGAACGAAATCGGCTTTCTTGAGGTGACTGACGATCTGCGACCGGAGATTAGGCCATTGAGCTTCGAAGAACCGGGCCGGGAAGTTTCCGACCGCGTCGTAGGACGCGCCCGTTCCGGAGTCGATCCAGTCACCGGCGACATCACCGGGCGCCCGCTCGAGGGTGATGCTTCGTTCCCACTCCACTCGTAAACCGGTTTCCGCCTCGCTTCGTCGCAACTTACCACCGATATCCGGATCCGTTCCGAGATGCAGCGCGTGCTCGGTGGTCAGATCAAAAACCGGTTCCGGTCTCGAGGTTTCGTCTGCCGCAGAGATGGCGGGCCCGTCGGACTCGTCGTCGCTTCTGCCATGGCCCTGAACATGACTGATGGCGGTGGCAGCGGACAATTGGAGCGGAACGTCGTGCAGCGACCGCACCGGCTCCCCGCGCTCGTCGAGGTATCCGACGGCCGTGCGGGTGACCGCGTCCTGCCCCCAGTCGGGCGGCCAGCCCGTCCGCTCCCCGGTGGCGGGGTCCCACAAGTGGACATCGCGGCCGTCGAAGACCGCGAGGTAGGCATGTCCGCCGGAGCGCCCGGAGTTGTGTGTCCAGCGCGACGCGAGGACGGCCGACGAGTTCGGCGGCATGCCCCGCAGCGTCTCGTCCACCTGCGCATAGCTCTGAAATTCTGAACTCGTCCCGACTGCGGAGAACAGAGCGCGGGCGGTCACTCCCATCCGGGTGCGTGGCGCCGCGACCCGGATCTCGCGGCCGTACATCCGCGCCAGCTCGTCGGCAACGGAATGCGCGCAGTTCTCGGTCGCGCCGATGCCGAACCACCGCTGCAGCAGCCCTTTGAGCCCGGAGGGGGTCGGACTCTCGCTGTAGTACTTGACGAAGTTCAATCCCTGCTCACGGCGCACCCCCACGCCGTTCATCAACCGCCTGCCGAGATCCGGCTCGGCTGTCGTGGCGAGGTCGAGCAGATCAATCGGCTCCGGCAGGTGAGCGTTGTCGGGCGTCAACCGGGGCAGGACCCCGTCGAGAACGGCGCGCCCTTCGGCGCTGACCGTGTCACGCAACCGGCTCAGCGACCCCTTGACCGCGTCCAGCGACTCCTTCAGTTTCCGAGGGTCCGGGTCCCAGGTGAATCCCCTTGGTGGCCAGGCTGATCCGCCTTTGTCGTGGGTTCTCAGCTCGGCGCGGTCGACGCTGGACCGAAGGTAGAGGCGCTCGAACTCAGCCGTGACCGCCTTCGAGAACCCCTTGCCCCGCAGCTGCTGCGGGTCCACCTTGATTTCGATCCCGGTGTGGGAGGCGACCAGGTTCCCTTGCGCGTCTCGGTTGAAGCTGCGCTGGATGTTGCCGATCTCGGTGGCGCCGTTGAAGACCTTGCCCGACAGCAACACCTCGGCGCCGAATCGGTCCGCCTCGAACTGGATCCGGTACGGGCCGTAGATGCCGGACATGTCGGCGGCCAGCCGCTGCGCCGAAGCCAGGTCCCCGACGTTGTCGACGACGTCGCCCAGCGCGTCGGCGTATCGGGTGTCGACCGTGCGGGTGAGCGGGTCCTGGTCGCGGTATTCCGCTTGCCTGCGGCGGAAGTCGGGGTCGGTCGGCGCCCCTCGCACATGCCCCACGGCGTCGGCGGCGTCCAGCCGCAGCGGCACATCGACGCCGACCCGCGCGATGGGCTCGCCTCCGGCGGTGAGGTATCCGACGGCGGTGACGTCGACGGCGTCCTGCCCCCAGTGAGGCGGCCAGCCCGACCGCTCTCCGGTGTGGGGGTCGACCAGGTCGATTCCGCCTTCGACCCGCACAGCGAGGTATGCATGCCCGCCCTGGCGGGCGCCGCTCCACCGCGAAACCAGCACTGCTGTCGTGCCGATCGGCCGGTGCGTCAGGGTCTCGGCGACGTCGGTGTACGTGGCGAACTGGGCGTCCAACCGGAGGGCTTCGAACAAGGTGCGGGCCGGCACGCCGCGCCGTGAAGGCCGCGCGTCAAGCCGGATGTCGCGATTGAACCTTGCCGACAGCTCGTCGGCGACGGCGACCGCGCAGTTCGGGATCGGTCGCCAGATCGGATCCCAGATCCGGCGTGGCCCGGTCCGTTCGGCAGCCGGCTCGACCGTGCGCCTGCCGTCGGCGGTGCGGTGCCGTTCGAGTTGCAGCCGTTCGGGGTGCCCCGCGGCGATCCGCCCGAAGTTGGCCGCCGATTCGCTGCGCGCCGTGGCTGTCTGGGTCTGAAGGTAGTAGGCGTGGTGGGTACCGCCGGTCACCAGCCGGTTCGGTCCGTCGGGGAACTCCGCGGCGACGCGTACCGCGCCGAAGGTGTCCATCGCCGGGTCCACGCCCAATCCGAAAGCGCGCGTGACGGATCCCAGCAGCCGGGCCATGGACCCACCCGTCCGCCCGCCCAAGGTGGTGACCAGGTCCTGTGACGACGACGCGACGTACACGTCGACCCCGGGCCCGAACTCGGCTGCGTGCCGCAGTGGTCCGGCCCCGGGTGAGCCGACCAACGAGACGGTGCTGACGTGACCGGCCAACCGACCGCCCCGGCCGGCGTAGGCGGTCGTCGTCGAACCGTAGGAGTAACCGAAGACGTGGTTGCCGGAGAAGTGGCTGCCGTCGCCGGCCCAGGCGTCGCGCCCGGCGTTGAACGCCCGGACGTCGCTGTGCAGGATGTCGCCGCCGGTGCGGGCGGCCGTCTGCCGCAGCATCGTCCCGAGGCCATGACCGCTCGGGGTGTCGTATCCGATCCAGGCGATCGACGCGGCCGTCAGCGTCGGGTTCTCGGCGCGGACCGACTGCAGGTGATTCAGCGCGTTCGCCGTGGAGAAACCAAACAGCGAGTGCACTGTCGCCTGCACGCCCGGCGCATGCCAGGACACCGAATCCGCCTGGTACGGATCGCTGCCGAAGCTGACGACCGCGCGTCCGTCGCCGCCGAACTCGGCGGGATCAAACGCCATCAGCAGCGGGCCGTCGAGGCCGGCGCGCGCCGCATCGGCGGCCGCCTTGCGCAACGCGCTCTCCAATCGGTTCACCCGCTGAAGGAACTTGCGCTCCTCGCGACTGGGACGTCTGCCGTCGTCGATTTTGGACTGCACCTGATCGGCCCGGTCCCGAAGCTGTTGAAGTACCCGACGATTCGCGGCGTCACGGTCTTTCGCCGGGATGCCCTCAGCGTTTCCGATGTGCTGAGGATAGGTTTCGACCAGCGCGCGTTGCTGATCTTCGGTCAGCCCCTGCCACCAGTTGGCGTTGTTGCGGGCCCGCGCGACGGCCTCCTCGGCCACCCCCAGCGGGTTGCGCAGCTCGTCGGGGCGCACCGGCGGGACGCGCTGCGCCAGGGCCTCCTCGGCCACCGCCCGTGTGGCGTCGGCGTCGGCCGGGACGGGTGGGTCACTTGGCGTCGGTTCCGTTGTCTGGCCGGCGGTCTCGGCTGGACCGGAGACCAGTTCGCCGGTCCGTCCGGGATGGTCGGTGGCGATCCAGCCGACCCCGAGATCACGGGCGTACTGCACATCCGCGGCATCGTTGACAGTCCAGCAGTAGGTGGTCAGCCCGCGCGCGGCCGCGGAGTCGACGAGTTCCGGGTTGGCGCGCAACATGGCGATCGACGGACCGATACCGGTCGCGCCGACCGCGCCGGCCAGATACGGCGCGGTCGGCCCCAACAGGACGGTCGGCAGATTCGGGGCGGCCCGGCGCACGCGCCACAACGCATCCGGGTAGAACGAGATCACTGCCGCCCGCGCCTGTTCGGGTGACTCGGGATTGGCCATACCGTAGCGCTCCAGCAACGCCACGACTTCGCGTTCGAGTTTCCAGCCGCCGCTGTCGGGGTGCTTGGTTTCGATGAACAACGTGACCGGCTGGTCGTGTGCGGCCACCAGCTGCAGCAGCTGCTCGAGGGTGAGAATGCCGGTGTCGGCCCGGGTGTCCGAGGAGCCCCGGCTCGGGTGCCATCCGCCGAAGTCCAGCTGCTGCAACTCGGCCAGCGTCATGTCACCGACGGCGCCCGTCCCGTCCGACGTGCGGTTGACCCGTTTGTCGTGAATGCAGACCAGGTGCCCGTCCTTGGTGAGCCGGACGTCGCACTCTAGGCCGCGGGCACCCTGGCGCAGCGCCTCCCGGTAGCCGGCCAGGGTCTGTTCGGGAAAGTCGTGGGACGCGCCGCGGTGGGCGACGACCCGGCCGCTGTCGTCGCGCGGCACCCACGGGTTCGGTTCTGCGACGGATTGCGACGTGTGGATGCGGTTGCCGGTGAACGGGGTCGCGTCGCTCTCGGGCGCCAAGGCGGCGCGCACAGCGTGGAACGCCGCGATGTCGCTGTGCAGCGCCGCGGTCGCGCAATTGTCACCGACCCAGACGACCGCGCTCGCCTCGCGTGACGGCAACTGGTTTAGCGCCGGACCGGTGATCGCCCCGATCCTGTCGATGGACTGTCGTCCGGCGTGCCAGGCCACGTCGTGCGCGGTGTAGGGGTCGGCGCCGAAGCTGATGACCGCGCGTCCGTCACCGTCGAACGCCGCGGGGTCCAGGGCGAGCAGCAGCGGCGTGTCCAGACCCGCGCGTTCGGCGTCGGCGTCAGCTTTACGCAGCGCATTCTCGATGCGGTTGACTCTGTCGAGGAAGCTGCGTTCGTCACGGCTGGGCCGGACGAACTCGTCGAGCTTGCGCTGCACCTCGTCAGCGCGACCTCGATACTCTTGCAGCACAAGGCGATTCGCGGTATCCCGGACGGCCGCCGGAATACCCTCGGAGTTGCCGATGTGGTGCGGGTAGCTGGCGATCAGGCTCTCGCGCTGCGCATCGGACAGACCTGTCCACCACGCCGCATTGTCGCGCGCGCGTTGGACGGCCAGATCCGCGTCGCCGATCGGGCTGCGCAGATCGGCGGCGTCGACACCCCGCTGCGCGAGCACCGCGTCGGCCTCCGCCAGGGCGATGTGGTCCGGAATTCCCGTCACCCGGCCGATGAAGCCGGCAGCTGCGAGGTCACGCGCGCTTCCGTCGTACGAGTCGGCGGGTTGCCCGTTGCTGTCCAGATAGCCGACCGCGGTGCGGCGCACTGCCTGTTCGCTCCACGGCGGCGGCCATCTCTTGAGCTCCCCGCTGTGCGGATCTATCAGATAAACCTTGCCGCCGTCGTTGACCGCCAGGAACGCGTGACCGGCTTGGCCGCGACCGTTCCACCGTGACGCCAGCACCGCGGAGGATCCGTCGCCTCGTGTCAGAAGTTCCGCCTCGACGTCCGCATAGGTGGCGAACCCGGAACGCAACCCGATGGCCTCGAACAACTTGACCGCGGGTACCCCGCGCGGTGAGGGCGCCGCGGCGAGCTGGAAGACCCGGCCGTACCTGGCGGCCAGTTGGTCGACCACGTCGAACGCGCAGTTGCTGTCACGACCGAAACGGGGGTTCCAAATGTTGCGCCGATTAACGGGGTAATGGCCGCCCGGGTCGTCGTGCACACGCAGCGGACGGCCGATGGCCGGATCGACGGTCCCCTCGGCGGGACGGCGCCCGACGCGCGGCAGCTCACGCAGCGTCCGATGGTTCTCGAAGTCGACCCGGTCTACGCGTTCGGCCGCGATCCGCCCGAAATTGGCCAGCGCTTCGCTGCGCACCCGCAACGTCGCGGGGTCGTGGTAGGCCCAATACAAGCTGTGCGTCATCCGCGAGCCGGCGCCGTAGCGGTCCAGCAGGTCCGGGAATTCAGCGGTGATCCGTCGGGCGCCGAAGGTATCCATCGCCGGATCGACGCCTTGGCCGATGGCCCGGATGAACCGTCCTCGATCTCCTGGCCGCTCGCCACCCAGGCCGGTGGTCCGGTCGCGGGACGACGCCGCGACGAAAACGTTGTCGGCGCCGATGCCGAAATCGCTCGCGTGCTGCAGGGGTCCGGCGCCGGGCGAGCCGATCAGCGTGATGGTCTGCACCTGCCCGGCCAGCCGCCTGCCGGCACCCGCGTGGCTGACGGTGCTCGAACCGTAGGAGTGCGCGAAGATGTGGTTGCCGGTGAATTGGCTTCCGTCGCCGGTGAATACGTTACGCCCGGCGTTGAACGCCCGTAGGTCGCTGGCGAAGATCTCACCGCCCTGTCGGGCCATCCGCTGGGACGTCACGCGCACGTCCCAGCTGCCCGGCGGCTCGTAGCCGAGGTAGGTGATCGATGCCGCCGACAGGTTCGGGTTCTCGGCGAGGGTCGACTGCAGCTGGTTGAAGCCCCGCAGCATCATCGTCCGGAGCTTCTCGATCGTGGTGGACATGCCCGGCACATACCAGGACACCGAATCGGCGGTGTACGGGTCGGCGCCGAAGCTGACGATCGCGCGTCCGACACCGTTGAACGCGCGCGGGTCCAGCGCCAGCAGATAGGGCCCGCCGACCTGGGCCCGGGTGGCGTTCTTGTGCGCGGCGCGCAGCCCGTCCTCGATCTTGCCCATCAACGCGACGAACTTTTCGTGTGCGCCGTTGAGCGCGACACCGTTGTCGCGCCGCGACATCAGCAGGTCTCGATACGCCAGATACTTCTGCAGCATCAGCGAATTGGCGTCGTGGCGCGCCATCGGTGGGATACCTTCGGCGTTGCCCACCTGGTGCGGATAGGCTTGGATCAGCGCCTGTTGCTGCGTCTCCGTCAATCCCGCCCACCACCGGGCGTTGGCGTCCGCGCGCTGGACCGCCGCGTCCACGGCGACCCTGTGGTCGGCCGGACTCATCATCTCCTCGGCGACGATCCCGCGCTCGGCCAGCGCCGTGTCCGCCACCACCTGGGCGGCGGCCGGCACTTGTTCGGTGTCCGCGGCGATCAGTTCGCGCGGTGACGGAACCTCTCCTGGCAGCGTCTCGGTGTGCACCGGCAACCGCTGGAAGCGGGGGTTCCAGATTCGTCTGCCGTCGACGGAGTGCCTGGCATGGGGGTCGTCCTCCAGGCGCAACGGACGGCCGATCGCCGGTTCGACCGTGACCAGTCGTGGCTTGCGCAGCCACCGCTTCTGTTCGACGAGAGTGCGGTGTCCTTCGCGGTTGACCTGGTCTTGTTGACCCGCAGCGATGCGCCCGAAGTTGGTCAGCGACTCGCTGCGGATCCGCAGAGTGCCGGGATCCAGGTAGCCCCAGTAGAGGCTGTGTGTCATCCGAGATCCCGGTCCGCTGTGGTCCAGTACCGCTGGGAACTCGGCGGTGATTCTGACCGCACCGAAGGTGTCCATCGCCGGATCGATGCCCTGGCCCATCCGTCGCACGGTGCGGCCGCGGTCACCGGGCCGCTCGCCACCCAGTCCCGGTGTGCGGTCCCGCGACGACGACGCGACGAACACGTTGTCGGCACCGATGCCGAACTCGCTCGCATGATGCAGCGGGCCTGCGCCAGGCGAGCCGATCAGCGTCACGGTCTGCATGTCCTCGGCGAGCTGGCCGCCCCTGCCGGCATGGCTGACCGTGGTGGAGCCGTAGGAGTGGGCGAAAACGTGGTTGTTGCGGAAATGTGTTCCGTCGCCGGTGAACACGTCACGCCCGGCGTTGAACGCGAGGAGGTCGCTGGCGAAGATCTTGCCGCCGTTGCCGGCCATCCGCTGGAACATGACATTGGGGTCCCAGCTGCCCGGCGCCTTGTAGCCGATGTAGGTGATCGAGGCGGCCGACAGGTCCGGGTTCTGTTGCAGCGTGGACTGCAGTTGGTTGAACCCGCGCAGCATCATCGCGCGCAGTTTTTCGATCGTCGTCGTCATGCCGGGCACGTACCAGGACACTGAGTCGGCGGTGTAGGGGTCGGCGCCGAAGCTGACGATCGCCCGGCCGTTGCCGTCGAAGGCCGACGTGTCCAGGGCGAGCAGATACGCGACCTGGGCGCGTTGGGTGTTGCGTTCGGCGGAGCGCAGCGCGGCTTCGATCTCGTTGATCAGATTGACGAACTGCTCCTGCTTGCCGGTGAGTTCGAGGCCGTTGTCACGGCGGGTTTCCAGCAGGTCCCGGTCCGCGAGGTGGGTCTGCAGCATCCGGGAGTTGGCCTCGTGGCGGGCCATCGGTGGGATGCCTTCGGCGTTGCCGATCTGATGGGGGTAGGCCTGGATCAGTGCCTGCTGCTGCCTCGGCGACAGTCCCTTCCACCAGTGGCCGTTGTCGCGCGCGAGGTCGACGGCTGCGTCGACCTTCTTGGTGTGATCGGCCGGGCTCTTGATGGCGTCGGCGTCGAGACCTCGTTGTGCCAGAGCCTCATCGGCGATCTCGCGGGCACTCGACGGGTCGAGTTCGGCCGGCGTGAGTTCGGCCGGTGCGGTCTCGGCTGGTGTGTCGGGCGGGGACAGTTCGCCGCCGTCGGCCTGGCTGGGTTCGACCGCGGGGGGTGGCGGCGTGCGCCATCGCGGCGTCCAGGGGCGCCGGACCGCGCGGTCGTCGGCGTGCTCGCCGTCGTCGAGTCGCAGCGATCGCGCTGCGGCGGGTTCGACCGTGCGAAGGTGCGGTCTTCGAAGCGGGCGTTCGTCGATGGCGCGGTGTGCCTCGAAGTCAAGGCGGTCTGGATGCCCCGCGGCGATCCGACCGAAGTTGGCCAGCGACTCGGTGCGCACGGGTGGGTCGGCCGTGCGGTCGACGAACCTGTAGTAGGACAGGTGCGTGCCCCAGGTCCGGCGGCGGTCCATCGCGGCGGAGAACTCCGCGGTGATCCGCTGAGCACCGAACGACGACATCGCCGGGTCGACGCCGAGATTGACCCCGAAGATCCGCCCGGCCGCGCCGGCGAGTCGGGCGCCGACCGCCGCGACCGGGTCCCGCGACGAGGCTGCGACATAAACGTCGACGTCCGAGCCGAATTCGGCGGCGTTTCGCACCGGTCCCGCCCCCGGCGAGCCGATCAGGGTGACCGTGCGGACGTCGTGCGCCAACCGCCCGTCGCGACCCGCGTGGCTCGCCGTCGTGGACCCGTAGGAGTGCGCGAAGATGTGGTTGCCGCGGAAGTGGCTGCCGTCGGCCGCCCAGGCATCACGCGCGGCGTTGAAGGCGCGGATGTCGCTGTAGAGGATCGCCGCACCCTCGCGCGCGGCGTTCTGGCTGGCAGCCCCCAGCAGCCCGCTCGGGGTGTCATACCCGATCCAGGCGATCGATGCCGCTGTGACCGTCGGGTTCTCCTGAAGTGTGGCTTGCAGGTGGTTGAGCGCATCTCCCATGCACGGACCCAGCTGGTCGATGTTCATCTTCAGGCCCGGAACATGCCATGACACCGAATCCGCGGAGTACGGGTCGGCGCCGAAACTGACCAGGGCGCGCCCGTTCCCGCCGAATGCCAGCGAGTCGAACGCCAGCAGCAGCGGCCCGCCGACTCCGGCGTCCGTGGCCCGATCGCGTGCCTGCGTCAGCTGCTCGCTGATGCGCTCCAGGCGAGCCAGTTGCTTGCGCTGCTCGCGGGTGAGCCGTTCACCGCGTTCGCGGCGGGCCTGCAGTTCCCTGCGGTCCTTGTCCAGCGACTGCGTGTTGGCCTCGTGGCGAGCGGAGGCCGGGATCCCCTCGGCGTTGCCGACGTGGTGCGGGTAGGTGTGCAGCAGGGCGCTCTGCTCGGCGCCGGTCAACCCGGCCCACCAGGCGGCGTTGTCGCGGGCACGCGCGCTGGCCGCCTCCATCAACCCGAGCGGATTGCGCAACTGGTCGGCTGACTGGACCGGCGGCACTCGCCGCGCGAGCGCCGAGTCGGCGACCATGTGCTGCGGAACAACGTCGCGCCAGCGCTCCCCCGCGGCCTGTTCGCCCTCCGGTGTCGACGACGGACCACTCTCGTCGGGATGGCCCGCGGCCAGTCCGATGGCGGCGGGCGCGACGAGTTGGCTGATGTCGCTGAGCGGTTCGGTCGCCGTCCCGTGCTCGTCGAGATAGCCGACAGCTGAGCGCAACACTTCGTCCTGTTCCCATCGTGGGGGCCAGGGCCGACGCTCACCGGTGGTGGGATCCTCCAGGAAGAGGCTGCCGTTGTCGTTGACTGCGAGGTACGCGTGCGCGCCCTGGTTTGGTCCGCCAGCCCACACCGAGGTCACGATCGCCGACGAGCCGGGTCTCATGCGCGCCAGCTGTGCCTCCAGCTGCGCGAGTGTGGCGAACTGACCGCCGGAGCCCAGCGCCCGGAACAGCGCCGTGGCCGGTGTGCCTTGCGGCGACGGCATCTCTTCGAGACGGATCTCCCGGCCGTACCGGTTCGACAGTGCCGCTGCGACCCGCTGGACGCAGTCGTTACGCGACGGCAGCGCATCGGAGCCGTCGGGCGTGCCCTGCGGATCGACCTGGATGGCCTGCGGATCCGGATGATTCGTGGCCACACCGTCTTCTGCGAGCCGGGCCGCGGGGGCGGGGCCGTCGACTGCGGCGGCGGCCGGTGCGGCTTGTGGTCGCGCGGTGTCCGGCGCTTGTTCGCCAGTTTCATCGGTGCGACGGCGGGGCGGCGTTGGTGAAGCCGGTGAATGGGGTGCCGGCCGGGCCCCGTTGGTCGATGTGCTGCCGGTGGTCGGTGTGCTGCCGGTGGTCGGTGCGCTACCGGCGGTCGGTGAGATCGGTGTGGGAGCAGCTGGCGTCGATGTGACCGCGGCGGAGGGCGCAGGTGTGGCGGCCGGATCTTCGGCGCTTCCGCGTTGATCGGTGTTCGCCGGCGGCTCGATGCTGGACTGGTTCGTGGGCGATGAATCCGATACCGGTTCCCCACCGATGACATGGGATGCATCGGCGGTGTCGGCGACCGGTTGTCCGTTCGCCGAGGTGTCGGGTGCGCTGTCTGCGACCGCAAGTCCGGGCGGGCTGGGGCTCGCGGGGTCGTGACCGCTTTGTCCGTCGACGATCCGGGCACCGTCAGATGCGGGCTCCGAGGCGGGATCAGAGCCGTCGACCTGGGTTGTCGGCTGCGCGGTTCGGGTGCCTTCCCCGGTGTCATCGCTCTGGTGGTCGGCGGTCGCTGGGGCATCGCTGACCGCGGGATCGTTGTGTGTCGCAGGCTGGTTGGCCTGCGCGTGGCCGTCTGCCGCGGGCTGGGCACCGTTCGTGGGTTGGGCACCGTTGGTGGGTTGGGCACCGTTCGTGGGTTGACTGTCGTCGGGCCGGCCGGTCGTCCGTTCCGAGTCGTCGGAATCCGGATCGTTGTGGGGTCCTTCGCCTTCGGGCGCCGAGCCCGGGTCGGCCGGAGGGCCGGGCAGCTGCCCGTTGTTCGACCGAATCGGGGTCGCAGGCATCACACCGGCTCCCTTGAGACCGCCGGCACTGCTGGTCACCGAACTGACCAGGACCGTGAAGGGATCGAAGTCACCGCCGACCGACGCCGTTGCCGCGACATTGCCCACCAACCCGGCGGTGAGGAATGTGGTCACGCCCTTCGCCCGGGCGCCTGCCATGGTGCGTGCAGGTCCGAGGTAGGCCGATACGGGGACGGCACTTCCGCCGCCGGCCGCACCGCCGGCTGTCGAGGCGATCCCGTTCAGCAGCAGCCGTTGACCGTTCACGTTGTAGCGGTCACCTTGCAGCGCGTAAACGATCCCTTCCTGAGTCGCGGCAATCGCCAGTTCCTGACCGGCTTCTTTCGGGGCTTCCCTCAGACCCGCCTTGACGAGTTGTTTCACCGTCGTCCTGGCCAACATCTCGCGCACCTTGGCGGCAAGGCGCCGAAGCAGCAGTGCGATCAGTTGTCGGAACGTGGTGACCGTCGCCCATTCGATGGCCGGGATCGCCGCCAGCGAGCCGCCGAACGTCGGACCCGACATCGCCAGCGCGTAGGTGATCTCGGCCGCGGCCAGAGCGAGTCCGACCACGATCGAATATTTCGAGTACTGGATCTCGCTGCCGGTGTAGCCGGACGACTCGCCGAGCGCTCTGACCGCATCGGAGAGTTTGTCGACCGCGTAGTCCCCGTCGAACAGCATGGCGAACTGTTTGTCCGCGGCATTCGCGGTTTCGCCCATCAGCACCGAGAGCGTCTCGCCACGCACCCGGTTCAGGTCGGGTATCAGCTCATCGAGTTGATCGGCAGCGGCCTGCAGATGCTCCTGGATGCGGAACATGCCGGACTCGCTGCCCTGTGGCCACTCGTCTCCAGCCAGGTAGGACACCCACTGGAGCCAGGGGGGAATGTCGAAGTCCATCGCAGAAAGCCGCGCGCGACGTCACGCGCCGTGGGGGCGGAGTTAGCCCTGGTCCTGTTGTTCGAACGAGTCCGCGGCCTCCTTGAGACCCGTCGAGTAGTAGTCCAGCAGACCGGTTTTCGCGGCGACCGAACCGTCGACCCAATCTTGCTGGGCCAGATAGCCGCTGTCCCCGTTGGCGTACTGGTCGCCGATCTTGTCGTCACCCCAGGCGGCGCCTTCGCCGCTGAGGCTGTCCCGCAGAGTCGACAACACCTCCTTCATTCGCGTGCTGACATCGTTGAGATGTTGTGATGCCGCACGCAGGTCGGGTGGTGTCACACCAAGCGGATCTGCCATCGGTCACCTCCTCACGGTGGGGAACGCGGAATCGGTTGTGTTATCGCTGTCATTCGGGCCGGGCTGCTGTCCGGCGACGACCGGGGATTCGAATCCGGGCGGGCTCAGGTCCCGCAGATCGGGTGCCCCGTCGAAGAAGTCCGACAGTGATGGCAACGCGCGTCGGCGTTCGGCGACCGGCGCCATCATCTCGCTGACCCGGCTTGCGGCCGAACGGATCGCGGCCTGTGCAGCTTGGGTGATGTGTCCGGCGAGTTCGTCGAAGTCGAACTCGTCGAGGTAGGTTTCGTCGATCGCGGTGTCGATGAGGTGCCCGTGGGCGTTGACGGTGACCTCGACCAGTCCGTCGGCCGCGGTCGCACTCGCGGTCAGCTGCGCTTGCGACTTCTGCACCGCCGCGATCTCGGCCATCTGCTCCTGCACGAGGGCCAGGACCTCGGTCATCTGATGACGCAGCGCTTCGTTACTCAAACTGCCTCGCTCACCACTACCCCGCCGCGCGGTGCGGGGGTCACGTCGGATTCGGCTCATCTTGACAGACGGTCACTCTGACGCAAGTCATTTATTACGAAAGCCGTTGGTTTTGTTAGTTTTTCGTTCGTCGGCGTCAATTTGTCCGGCATTGCCAACGTCGGGGATTGGCGCGGATGACGTTTTGCCGATGCATCCGATCAGGCCCTCTGCCTGCGGTGGCCGGTCCGGCGTCGGATTGCCCGCGGCGGCGGATGACCCGGCGACGTAGTTTGCGAATAGAACTCGATGGTGTTGCCCCGCAGACCTTCTGAGCGGCTGACTCGCGCCCGCAGTTCGCGGCAACGCCGCGACGGGAGCCTCCCTGCCGGTTACTGGCGGTGGCGGCCGCCGCGCAGCCTGGGGAACTTCTCCGCAATCGACCCGGCCAGTTCGAGGTACGCGTCGAGGGTGGCCGGTTTCAGCGAATCGATGTCGATGTCGGCCCCTTCGGCCAGGTGCGGGTCGAACGGGATCAGGTGTACCGATCGGCAGCGGGCTTCGAAGTGTTCGTAGACCTTGTCGATCTTCAGCGCGGCCGAACCGGGACGCGACGCGCTGAGCACGACATGGGCCTCACGCACCAGTGCGGAATGGCCGTGCTGCATCAGCCAATCCAACGTTGCCGACGCGCTGCGTGCGGCATCGATTGCCGGCGAACTGACCAGGACGATGCTGTGCGCCAGGTCGAGCACCCCGGACATGGCCGAATGCATGATTCCGGTTCCGCAGTCGGTGAGGATGATGTTGTAGAACTGTCGCAACAGATCGACGGTACGCCGGTAGTCGTCCTCCCCGAAGACTTCGGACACCGCGGGTTCCTGTTCGCTGGCCAGCACCTCCATGCGACTACCGGCCATCCGGGTGTGGTTGCGGACATCGGCGTACCGCTCGATGCCGGGGTCCGACAGCAGGTCTCGGACAGTGGACTGGGTCGACCGGTCTCGCACCCGTTCGGCCAGCGTGCCCCGGTCGGGATTGGCGTCGACCGCGACGACGCGGTCGTTGCGTGTCATCGCCAGTGCCGATCCGAGCCCGATCGTCGTGGTGGTCTTGCCCACCCCGCCCTTGATCGACAGCACCGCGATCCGGAAGTCGCCGGCGATCGGCGTGCGGATCCGGGCGAGCAGATCTGCTTTTCGGCGTTCCTTGCGGGATTCGCCGGGATTGAGATATCCCCCGCTGGCGCGTTGTACCGCACGTCGCCAGCCTGACTGCGGCGCGCGCCGGTCACGCCGCACCACTTCGGCCTCGTCGAGCGACGGTGCAACCCGAAACCCCTTGGGCGCGGCAATATTGCGAGCCGGTTCCCCGATGCGTTGCCGTGGCGGCGCCCAACCCGGTGGTGGCACCAGCCATTGCGGAGGCGGCAACGGCGGCAGCGGCGGAGGCGGTGGGGCCAGAGGTGGTGGGGCCAGAGGTCGTGGGGCCAGAGGTGGCGGGGGTGGTCCCGCCCAGCCCGGCTGCTCGGCCGGCAACGCCGGCGGGACATCGGGCTCAAGCTCGGTGGGCTCAGCGTCCGGTTCGGCGACCTCCGGCGGTGAATCGAACCGGTCGGCGAACGCACGCGAGCCGATCGTCGTGTGGAGCTGCCACGGTGGCGGGGCCAAGCGGCGCGCCGGCGGGCGCCGTGACTCCGTGGTGTCCTCAGCGCGTTCTGTCGGGGCGTTGTGTGGGCCCACGGATTCTGCGGGCCCGCCGTTGAGCGACATGTCGTAGGCCATCTCTTTCCTCATCGGTCCCGTCTCCTGGTCGCGGTCAGTGCGAGCGCGGCGGCCATCGCCATCACGCTGGCGCCGGTGACCGCCCAGACGATTGCCCGGGCTCTGGCGTCTCCCGAATCCTGTTGTGGGGGAAGGTCGATTCGCATTTCGGTCGGCGCGGCACCGGGTACTACCTGATGGGTCAGCGCGGCCACCGGATCCACCACGCCGTAGCCGGTGGCCAGATCGGGGCCGCGCCCGGGGGTGCGCGCAGTCCGTTTGACCAGGTCCATCACCTCAGCGGCGCTCAGTTCGGGAAAGCGCGACCGGATCAACGCCACCATGCCTGCGACGAACGGCGTCGCGAAGCTGGTCCCGTTCAGCGGTGCCAGGCCGTCGCGCCCCATCTGGGCGTTGATCACGCCGGGACCGTTGGGGTCCAGCGAGGTGATCCGCTCGCCGGGGGCGGCCACCGCCACCCAGGGGCCGTGCAGGCTGAACTCCGCAGGGGCCGCCGACGGTGTCACCGCGGCCACCGCCAGCACATAATCGTCGAACCAGGCCGGGCTGGCGATGGTGCCGACCGATTCCCAGGCGGTTTCCAGCGGTCGGTTCGGATCGGCCATGGTGTTCTGGGCATTGCACATGCTCTGGGTGTTGAAGTTGCCTGCGGCCGCCACCACGACCACGTTGCGTTCGAACGCGTACCGCACGGCGCGGCCGAGTTCTGCATCGTCGAGTCCGGACGCCACGGGCGCGCAGGCGACCTCGGACATGTTGATCACCGTGGCCCCGAGGTCGACCGCCCGAGTGATGGCCAGCGCCAGCGTGTGCGTGTTACCGAAGCCCGGCGACACCGCGTTCGGGTCGTCACCGGTGTCCGCGGACGTGCCGACCGGGCCGAACGCACCGCTGTTCTGACGGATGGACAAAATGACGGCGTCCGGTGCGATGCCTGCGAAACTGTCGTCGGGCGACGGTGCGGCGGCGATGATTCCCGCCACGAGTGTGCCGTGCGCGTCGCAGTCCTGCAGCCCGTCGGAGGTGCCGACGTAGTCACCACCGGCCTCCAGCGAGCGCAGGCGCGGGTGCGGGTTCACACCGGTATCGATCACCGCGACCTTCTGTCCCGCACCTCGCGAGAACCGCCACGCCGAGCGGTAGTCGAGCATGGCCTCGGCGCTGGTGCGCTTGGTCAGGTCGGTGGCGGGCAGCACGCCCGTCGGGATACCGCAGATCGCTTTCAGCTCGGTCGGGACAGGGGGGCCGACGGGGCCGGCGGGCGGCGGACCGGGGTCGACGACCGGTGGGGCGAGGGCACCGGCGGGTGCGGGTGGCGCGACGCCCGTCACCATGGCTACCGCCAGCATCAGCGCCGCAGCGCGCGCCGGAGACCTCATCACGGCGCCAGCCACTCGTAGACGCCGAGCGGCCACAGCGCCGCAGGGATCACCGCGGCCACCGCGCAGTAGTCGACATAGGCCGCGGCGGTCGAAAGCCACCGCGGTGGGCGGCTTCCGACCAGTGTCAGCCCTGCCGTCACCGATGCGGCGGCGAGGACACCGAGCACGACGATTCCCGTGGCCGCCAACCACGGGTCACCGTGCTGCACCTGAACGCATCCGAACAACACCAGTGCGACGGCCGGCACGGACAGCGCGAACCGCTCCGCCGCGTGGGTCAGCCGACAGCCTCGCAGCGCGAGCACCGCAGCGCACACCACTGCGAAAACCATGGCCTGCCCGGTGGTCTCCCGCTGCACCAGGGCGCCTACCGATGCGATGACGACGATCGCCAACCCGGCCAACAGGCCGGCCCGGGTCAAAGTGGCCGACCGCACTCTCGTCCAGACCTCTTCGGCACTGGGCATGGCGGCGCCCGCGTCGACCTCGGCCTCGCCGGCAGAACCGAACTGATCAGCGCGGTCCGCGGTGCGCACGTGCGCCACCGGCACCCGGTTCCACCTCGTGGTCAGCCGCGGAACGCACAGGCACAGCAAGATCGCCGACGTCGCCACCACGACCGCGACGGCGGCGCTGTCCGCTCCGGCCGCGACCGCCAGTGATGAGAGTGCACCGGTCGTCGAAACGACCAGGGCGGCAACGTAAATACCCTTGCCTGCGCCGATCAGCCACAGGCACAGCGCCGTCGCGGCAGCCACCACCGCAGCCGCGACGGCGATCGCAACGGGTCCCGAGTTACCTGCCGCGGTCCAGCCCAGGGCGCCGGTGAGCATCACCACGGGCACTCCGGCGAGCGCGGCGATGTCACGACGCGCGAGGACACGGTGGGCCAGCGTCGCGCCACCGACAAGCGTGACGACGGTCAGCGTGGCACCGCCGGCCACCACCGCGCGGTGAGCCGAAAGCGCCTCTGCGGTCAGCAGGTAGATCCACACTGCCGCGCACGCCCATAGACCCGCGACGGCCATCACGCGCGCGGCCACGGCGTCCCACGCCGCATACGAGGTGCGGTTGAGGCGGGCTGCGGCGTCCACCACGTCGTCATAGAGCGTCGGCGGGGTCAATGCCTCCTGCTGGGTCAGCATCAGCAACTCACCGTTGGTGACGCCCGCGTCGCGCAGGGTCTGATCTGGTGCCAGCACGGCGCCGCCCTCGGCGCGGCGCAGGACCCAGAAGGTGCGCCGTCCGTCGCGGTCGGCCAGCTCGTCGTCACGGGGCGCGTCGCGGGAGGTGATCAGCCGGGAGAGCTCGGGCAGGAACGCCGCCACGGCGACCTCGGCGGGCAGCGCCACATCGAGTTGGGTACGTCCGCCCAGCACCGCCACCCGCATCAGCTCGGGTGCGGCGGACACCGTATCCACGGTGCGAAGTTCCTCGATGCCGGTCACAGGTCGGGCATCCTCGACAGCTGGATCACGCCGCTTTTCATGCTGCGCGACACCAGCATTCCGCGGCCGGGCGCCATCGCAGAGGCTTTGTACCCGCCGAACAGCGGGCCCTCCTCCTTGCCGCCGCTCATCACCAGACCGTTGCACGACAGGTCCTTGAGCCGGCCCACGATCGGGTCGAGCATCGCGCGCCCGGCTCCTCCGCTGCGGCGGGTCAGGACCACCCGCAGGCCGATATCACGCGCCTGGGGCAGGTACTCCACGAGCGGGCCCAACGGATGACTGAGTGATCCGCCGGGGATCAGGTCGTAGTCGTCGATCATCACGAACAGATCCGGCCCGGACCACCACGACCGGTCTTTGAGTTGCTGCTGGGTGATGTCATCGGGCGGCAGCCGTTCGCTCAGCGCGCCCGCCAGCGCGGTCATCAGTTCGGTGCACGACTGCGGTGCGGTGGCATAGCCGCCGAGGTACTCGTCGGCGATGGCGCCGAGCATCGAGCGCCGGAAGTCGACCAGGATTATCTTGGCCTCGGCGGGCGTGGCGTTCTCCATCACCCCGGCGGCGATGTTGCGCAGCAGACCGGTTTTGCCGCACTCGGTGTCGGCGAACGCCACCAGGTGCGGCTGGGCGTCGAAATCGACCACGACGGGTGCGAGTTCCTCCTCGTTGATGCCGATCGCGATGCGTGAGCGGCTCAGCAGCCCGGCGGTGCGGGCGGCGGCGACGACGGCGTCGCGGTCGACGTTGTGAGGCAACATCCGCACCCGCGGGGCCTCGCGTTCGCCGTAATGCGCGCGCATCGCTTCGACCGCGCTCGCCACCCCGGCGGGCAGATCCTCCACCTCGGAGCTCGAGTCAAGCCGGGGCAGCCCGATCAGGATGTGCAGCCGTTCCGGGTTGATGCCGCGACCCGGCCTGCCGATCGGTACCAGCTCTGCGGCCTTGCGGCCGACCTCGCTGTCGATCGGGTCGCCCAGCCGTAGCTCGATCCGGGTGCCCAGCATGTCCTTGACGGCGGGCCGGATCTCCATCCAGCGGGAGGCCGAGATCGCCAGATGCACACCGTAGGACAGGCCCTGGATGGCCAGTGACTGCAGGACCGGGTCGAGGGAGTCGAAATCACTTTTGATCGACGCCCAGCCGTCGACAACGAGCACGACGTCTCCGTAGCGGTCCTTGCTCAGCGGATGACGCGCGGCCTCCTCGGGCGGCAGCGCGGCCAGTTCGGCCTTGCGCTGACGGAAATCGCGCATCGACTCGATGCCCTGGTCGCGGAACAGTTGCTCGCGCGCGCGCAGCACTCCGGCGACCTCGGCGACGGTGCGCCGGATCGCGTCGGCGTCCATCCGGCCCGCCACCCCGCCGACGTGCGGCAGCTTCGCGAGTCCGGTGAGGGTGCCGCCACCGAAATCCAGGCAGTAGAACTGGATCTGCTCGGGGGTGTGCGTGGCGGCCGCCGACATGATCAGCGACCGCAGCGCCGTCGACTTGCCCGACTGCGGGCCGCCGACGACGGCGACGTTGCCCTGTGCGCCGGCGAGATCGATGGTGAGCACGTCGCGGCGCTGGTCGTAGGGTCGGTCGACCACACCGATGGGCAACCACAGCCGGCCGTTGAGGTTGACCGGGGACGTCCAGTCGGGGTCGGTGAGCAGGTCGTTGACCGCGGGGCTGTCTTCGAGCGGCGGCAGCCACACTTCGTGCGCGGGTCGCCCGTGCCCGCGCAGCCTGCTGACCGCGACATCGAGGAGGGTCGACTTGCGGGTGCCGACGGTGACTCCGGAGGTGCCTGCGCGGGCACGCGGTCGGGAGAAGGCACCGCGGGCGCGTCTTTCTTCACCGGTGTCGCGGTGAACAATTTCGGTGCCAGCGCACCCAGATGGGAGGCGCGGCCCGCCCGCACCGCCACCCGTGGTTTGACGTACTCCCCGGACACGTAGCTGGCGTTGAACCGGATGGGTTCGGAAGCATCGCATTTCAGAAACGCCGACCCGGGCACACTGGGCAGGTGGTAGGCGTCGGGCACGCCCAGGACACTGCGCGATTCGCCCGCCGAGAAGGTCTTCAGCCCGATCCGGTAGGACAGATGGGAGTCCAGCCCGCGCAGTTTGCCTTCTTCCAGGCGCTGCGACGCCAACAGCAGATGCATGTGCAGGGACCGGCCGAGCCTGCCGATCATCACGAACAGCTCGGCAAAATCGGGTTTCTGCGCAAGCAGTTCGGAGAACTCGTCGACGATGACGAACAGTGCGGGCAGCGGCTCGAGGTCGGCGCCGTTGGCGCGCGCGTGTTCGTACTCGCTGACTTTGGAGAAGTTGCCGGCCGATCGCAGCAGCTCCTGACGGCGGTTCATCTCGCCGGCGAGCGCATCGCGCATCCGGTCGACGAGGGTCAGTTCGTCCTCGAGGTTGGTGATGATGGCCGCGACGTGCGCGAGCCCCTCGAACCCGAGAAACGTCGCTCCACCTTTGAAGTCGACGAGGACCAGGTTCAGCGCCTCCGGTGAGTGCGAGGTGACCAGCGACAGCACGAGGGTGCGCAGAAATTCCGATTTGCCTGAGCCCGTCGCCCCGATGCACAGACCGTGCGGACCCATCCCGCCTTCGGCGGCCTCCTTGATGTCGAGTTCGAGCGGCTGCCCGCCGGGGGTGATGCCGATCGGGACCCGGAGGCGTTCCCGCGGTGACCGGTTGCGCCACACCGTCTCCGGGACGATCTCGGCGGCGTCGGCGATCTTCAGCAACGACATCAGCCCGGGATCCACCGCACGCGAATCGGGTTCGAGGCTGACGATGTGCGCCGCGTTCGCGGAGCGGAACTGTCCGATCCGCCGCGCCGTCGTCTCCGCCTCGGCGACAGTGATGGTGTCCGGGGTGGCGAACCGCTCGACGCCGACGGCGGTCCGCGCCCCGACGTGTTGCCCGTCCTCGTCCTCCTCGACCACGACCTGCAGACCACGTCGCGCGGCGGCGCCGTCTCGCGGCCCGTTGAGATCGAGCAGCGTCACACCGTCCATGCCGGCGTCGGTGACCAGCCGCTCGTCCCCGGTCACAAACCCGTCGTCGAGCACCACCACCAACTGTTTGAGGCCCTGCGTCGGTTGCGCGTTACGGCTGAACCGGCCGCGCTCGTTGAGTTCACCGGCCAGCGTCGACTCGAGGAGTCCGAGCGTCGGAAACAGCAGCCGCATGGAACCCATCCCGTCGCGGAGCGCGGCGTGTTGGGCGTGCGGCAGCCACTTCACCCAGCTCCACGTGGCACCGTCCGGGTTCGCGGTCACGACGGCGACCTGTACATGGTCGGGCCCGTGAAAGGTGCACAACTCCAGCACCATCGACCGCACCAGTTGCTGAGCAAGCCGGCGCTCACCCTCGAACGTGATGGTCGGGAAAGCGCGCAGCGACACCGCGGTCGGCAGCGCATGCACCACCGAATGGGTCTTGACGAAACGGCGCAACGCCACCGTCGACACCGGCTCGAGGTCTTCGGGCGGACCGGTCTCCGGCGCCATCAACCGGGTCGCGAGGCGGTGTGTGCCGACACCGACGCGGATATGGCAGTAGTCGGCGTCGGTGGGTCGGCGCTCCCACATACGGCGCGTGCCCACCACGTCGGCGAGCGCCCGCGGATCGGGGTGGCTCCACTCCAGCGCGGCCCGCTGTTCCTGCCCCGTGGTCTCTGCCTCGTCTCGAAGATTCGCTAAGTAGCTGAAGTAGTCCTTTCGTTCCTCGTTGAGTTCGGCCGCAGCCTTGCCGGTACGGGCGTTGCCGCCCATGAACATTCCGGCCATTGACATGATCATCATCATCGGAAAGATGAGGAACATCGGGTTGCGCGTGAGGTCGCGCCCGCCGACGGTGATCATCAGGGCGATCATCCCGATCACCGCGACGATCATCACGAACGGCATGAGCCGCATCGCAAGGTTGCCCGGTATCACCCGCGGCACTTCGGGTGGCGGCGCGAGATTGACTTCGCCACCGGGCATCCGAGGAGGCACCACCCGCAGGCGGCGGACGAATCCCTTGGTGCTCACCCGTTTGCTCCCGACGTTTCGGACTCCGCGGGGGCTATCGTCTGCGACGATAGAACCCAATTCGCAGGAGGCTGACCGCGTTTGACCTTACCGCCGTCACTATCGGACCTGGATCCCGATTCCGAATCCGAACCCGATCTGAGCAGGCTGACCCTGGTGGTCGGAAGCCTGAAACTCGACGTCGGCCTACCGCCGGACGTGAGCATCGCCGAGTACATCGGCGACGTCGTCGACATCGCCAACGCGCAGGTGGCGCTCCGAAATCCAGCCGATGACCGGCATTTTGACGATCCCGACAATCAATGGACGCTGGCCCGCCTCGGCGGTGCGCCGATCGAACCGCGCCGTTCGCTGTCAGAGGCCGGCGTGTACGACGGTGAGCTTTTGGTGATTTGCCGAGCCGGGCAACCCCTCAGCCAGCTTCTGTTCGACGACGTGGACGCCGAGGGCGCCGGCGGTGGATCCGCCGTGTGGAGTTGGATTCGACGCGAGGGCGCTACGCTCACCGCCTTCGGCATCGCCGTGGCGGCGACGATCACCGTCGCCGCGCTGGTGCCGCGGTGGGCGGAGCGTCCTGTCGTGCCGGCTTCGATTCTCGGACTCGGGGTGCTGGGCATCGCGTTCGCCTGTCTGCTCGGGACCCGCGCCGCCGGTCCCGCGCGCTCGGCGTGGGTCGCCGCGACCGTTTTACCGCTGGTGTTCGGCGGCGCGTTGTATGTCGTCCCAGGGGGATTCGGCACCACGTCATTGCCGATGGCATTTGCCCTGACTGCGTTGGGATCACTTGTTGTGTTACTGATCTCGCGGTCAGGACGCGCGCTGCACACCGCAGTGATCGCTGCGTGCACCTTCGGCGGGGTGGCCTCGACCGCGATGCTGCTGACACAGCCACCGCCGCGCACCGTCGGAGCCATCATGGCGACGGCGGCGGTGATCGCGGTGTATCTGGCCCCCCGCGTCACGATCGCGCTGTCGAAGCTGCCGCTTCCTCGAGTGCCGACCGCGGGCGAACCACTCGATGACATCGAGACCCAGGGCGGTACCACGGTCGAAGGCGTGAACGCCGTCGGTAAGCAAATCATCCCGACCGAACAGGACCTCATCCGGCGGGTCCGCCGCGCCAACGAGTATCTGACCGGCATACTGGTCGCCGCCGCGGTCGCGGCCGTAGTGGGCAGCTACCTTGCCGCCGACGGCAGCGACGGGTTCTTCTGGCAGGGAACCGTTTTCGCTCTCGTCGTGGCAACGGTGCTGAGCCTGCGCGGGCGCCGGCACCACGACCTGGTGCAGTCGGCGGTGCTGATCGGAGCCGGTCTGACTTCCGCAATTGCCGTCATCGTCAAAACTGCTGTGCTGGTGGAGGACTGGCAAATAAAATCCGTGATCGCGTTGCTGATGCTGATGCTGATGGTCGCGACCTTCGGACTGGTGGCGCCGGCGCGGGAATTCTCGCCGGTGGCGCGCCGCTGGGTGGAGATCATCGAGTACATTGCGATCGGCCTGATGTTTCCGTTGTGCATGTGGATCATCCGGCTGTACGCGTTTTTCCGTGAGCTGCGAATCTGAGCTCAGTCGGGAAGCTGAACCGGGACGCCGTCCGGGTCGGCGGCCATGCCGTCGTGTGCGACGAGCGCGGCCTCCTGCGACAGCGCGGGCCCGGCGGGTAGCAGCGACAACACCGACCACGGCGCGCTCTGCGGCGCGTTGGTCCGCCCGTCAGGTAGCCGTACGCCGGTGACGCCGAGCGACTCGGCGGTGGGCGGGTCCTTGATGTGATGGCGCAATCCGGTGTCGGAAATGTAGAACAGCGGCCCGGCCGAATCGCTGTCCGGCAGCGTCCCGGTCGCCCGCACGTATTCGCCGTGACCCGGGACCAGATACACGAGGTCGACGGCGGGTCCGCTGCCGTCGGTCGACGCCAACCGCACCGGTTGTGCATCGATTGGCGTCGGAAGACGATGGCCGAACAGGAGTTTCGCGGTGGCCTCGGCGGCGGTGTTCGAGCGCTGCCATCCCATGCACACGACGCTGTCGGTGTCCGGTCCGACGATGCGCGGCGGCTCCGATGGGTAGTGGTCGACGCCGAGCCGGTGCACGATCGGCGTACTGGCGAGCGCGGCCGCGGCGATGTCACGGGCGTCGCCTGCGGTGGTCGGATTGCCGTAGCGGATGATGTCGGCGGTGGCCGCGGACACGGGCTGAAGGCCGTCGCGCAGCACGACATAGAGTTGCTCGCCGCGAGAGTCGACCGCCCGCACCATGGACCCGACAGGGTGGTCAGGCCCCAGCGCGGTGCTGGGCTCCCCCAACCCGTCGATCGTCACCGGGGTGATCGGTTCGACGAGCGGGAAGGTGTTGAGCAGCCCTGGTGACATCGGTCGGGCCGTCGCCCCCTGCAGGTGAAGGCCGTTGACCACAACGGGATCCGACAAGTCCACCGGTGCACGGACGCCGTCGTAGATGAGATAGCTGACACCGCCGGCCTCGGTGAGCACCGCCTCTCCCGGATCGGCGGCGCGCACGTCACCGTCCAGCACCGGATCACTGGCCAGCACCGCGGTGTGCAGGCTGACGGTGCCGGTGGTCTCGGTGACGCCGGGGGCCTGCAAGGTGTCGCACACCGTCCACGACGACATCGCGGTGTTGTCGGCGCCGCGAATACTCGTCGGCGCCCCGACGATGCCCACCATCGCGCCCCGCGGCAACGGGTTGAGGAACTTGTCGTCCACCTCCTCGGGGCTTTCGTTCGCACCGACGATCAACCGCGCCGAGGCCAGGTTCAGCACCGGATGCACCCGGTCCCCGATCCTGACGAACACCGCACCGCTGGACTTGCTCAACAGGATCTGCGCATCCCCGACACTTGGCGCCGGCTTGAAGAAAGCCAGCACGCCGCACGCGCCGGTGATCAACACGGCGATCACCACGCCCACGATCAACGCCCTCATCTGGCCACGCATCGGGTCGTGGATCATCCTCGAGTCACCCCGGATCAGAGCGTGCTCGAGTCGCCGAATCAAAAATCGGTAGCCGTTGACCTGCGCGCGCGTGGTAACTTGCGCTGGCATACGTAGGGTATAGCACGTCTTTCGAAACGCGGTGCGGCACTTGGCCTTAACAGCGAACAGAATCTCGACGCGGGGTGAGCACCGACGTCGCCCGTCAGAGGGCGTTCACCCAGTGTCCGCACGGGGCCCGCAGCTAAGGTCGTCGGTCGATGTCGGCTCGCACCGGCTGCTTCCGCTCGTCGACCTGGTCGCAGTGCAGATTGTGGTTGCTGTCGGGGTGGTTTCGGCGAGTCTCATGGGGCGGCCCGGGTGGCAGGGCGCAGTGGTCGGCCTTGTCGTGTCGGCGGCGTTCGTCGCACCGGTCCGTGGCACCAACGCGGCGCGCTCGATTGCGCTGCGCTGCGGCTATGCGATGGACCGGCGCCGCCGGCCGAGCCGGCACGGTGACGCCGAACCGTTCGACGTCACCGCAGCCGACGGTGAGCAGATCGGATTCCGCTGGGACGGCACCACTTTGCTGTCAGTGATCCGCATCGACGCCAACCCCCAGGCGCTGACCGTGATGGAGCCCGGGGTGACGGTGTCCGGCGAAATGGTCCGCGTCGGCACGCTCGTCGAGTGCCTTGAGCAGTTCGACATCAAACTCGACGCGATCGACATCATCAGCCACGGCGCGCGCTCCCACGGCCACACCGCAATCGCGGCGGTCTATGACGCCGTGCTGGGGCCCTTGCCCGCCATCGCGAACCGCACCGTCTGGATCGCGCTGCGCTTCGACCCGTCGCGCTGCCCGGACGCGGTCCGCCGCAGGGGCGGCGGACGCGAGGGTGTGATCCGCACCGCCACCACCGCCACCAGACGCGTCGCCAACCGGCTCATCGAGGCGGGACTGCGGCCCCGGATCCTGACCGCGAGCGGAATCGCGGCCGCGGCCAACCAACTCGCCGACGGCGTCAATCCGTCGACCGTCGAGGAGACGTGGGAAGACTGCCGCGACGGTCAGTTCCGGTTGTGCAGCTTCGCCATCGCACCCGAACTGCTGACCACCGAGGGGCTCGGGCTGCTCTGGACGGTCCCCAGCTACTCCACCACACTGTGCCTGTCGCTGCGCGAACACGACACCGAGGGCCTGATCCGGGTGCGGGGGTTGGCGCGCTTCGACGGTGACCGGACCGTTCCCGCAGCGCTGCCCGGTCTGATACCGCTTCGGGGCCTGCAGTTCTCGGCGCTGGCGAGCACCCTTCCGGTACCGCCGCCGGCACGCCAGATCGGACACTGGAACTACGGGCGGCCCGACCTCGAATTGCGCGGGTTGGCGGTGCCGGCGTCGGGTTGCGGACAGGTGATCGGAGCCGACGAGCAGGGTCGGGCTGTCGCACTTCCGGTGTTCGGCCCGCAGATCAGCCGAGTGGAGATCTGCGGAACCCTGCACCTCGCTCAGCAGGCGGTTCTGCGTGCGCTGGCGCTGGGGGCCCGGGTGTTGGTGCACAGCCGCCGCGCCCAGCAATGGCGCGACATGGTCGAGGTGATTGCGCGCCAGGATCTCTTGTGGGTCCCCGATTTCAACCGGGGCGCCATGCAGGCCGGCTCGGAGCGCAACTACAACGTGGAGGTCTTCGACGGTGTGAGCGAGCAGTCGGTGCGCGCCGGCGTGACGTGCATCGTGGTGGTGCCGCCGGGCACCCCGGCCTCACCCGACGCCGATGTCGCCCTCGAACTCATCTCGATGGAGCACGACACCGTCAAGGTCAGCACCCGATCCGGCGCCGCGATCGTGACGATGGTGGCCACCGATGAGGAGATGCGCTACCTCAGGGCGTCCGCCGACAGCTTCGACTGAGAGGAACTGATCGTGGCCTATTCGCCTGACAATTACGCACCTTCGACCCGACAGCCGTCGGGCAAGCCGCGCGCGCAGATGATGCTCGTCATCGTCGCGGTGCTGGGACTGTTCGCCTACGGCGTCGGCTTTGCCGACCCGGGTGAGGCGGCGCTGTGGTCGGTCCGGTTCGCCGCGGCCGCCGCGCTGATGGCCGTGTTCGGTCTGTTGTCGAGCGTCGGCCGCCTCGCAGTGGCGGTTGCGGTGCTGGCGGGCCTGGGATTTCTCGACGGGTTGTGGAGTGTGCTCGGCGGTGATGATCCGGGATGGGTCGCGGTGGTGCTCGTGGCGCTGGGTGCGCTGCAGACCGTGGCGGCGACGGCCGCTCTGCTGGTCGGCGACGCCGGTGACGAGCAGGCCGCACCCGCGGGCTATGAGGCGTATGTCGACTACTACAACAAGGCCGTCCGCAGCTATTACGACCAGCATGCACAGGCCGGCACCGAGCAGATGCCGCGCAGCGGTTACGGTCAGGGCCACGGCGCTGCGCAAGCGTCGACCGACGCCCAGTATGCCGGGTACGCGGACTACGCCGACCTCGGCCGTGCCGCACCGACGGTGTCGGATTCTCAATCCGCAGGACCGGCCGCTGCACGGCCCTCGGGACTGCCCAGCGTCGGACAGGCACCCGCGTCGGCGGACCGTTACCGTCCGGAGTCCGGGCAGTCCGCGCCGCCGTCCTCACCCGCTTAGATCAGCGCCGAGCCCGCCGTCAGCGCAGTGGCCAGGCACATCGATACACCATGCGGCACCGCGCCTTTCGTGTACGTGACCACGAGTAGAAGAGCCCAGGCAGCGGACAGGAGCGACGCCCCGAACGCAGCGAGCAGCCAGACGTCGATTCCGAACGCGCCGGTCAGCGCGCCGGTGCCCAGCGCCAGTTTCACATCACCGGCTCCGAGCGCCGCCGGCGCGATCAGGTGCACCGTGAGGTAGACGGCAAAAAGTGCGGCCGCCCCGGCCAGTGCGGGCAGACCCCTGCCGTGCAACGCCGCGACGGCCGGGATCACCACGGCACCGGTCAGCGTCAGCCCATTCGGCAGCCGCCGATGCCGGATATCGGAGACGCTGAGCGCCGTCAGCCAGACGACGGCACCGGCGACGAGTCCCACCCCCACCCTCGAAGGCTAAGCGTTGTCGACTACCCGATCACGCACCAATTCGGCTCGCCGATTTCCACGCGATGGCAGTGAAAATCGCCCACGGGCGACCCTGGCGTAGAACTCGGCGATCACGACGGGTGATTGCGAACACATCGGCGAACGCCAGCACGACACGCGTCGTCGTAGACAGTGACGAACTCCGATGGATAGGAAGGCCCGCCATGGCGACGAGCGCTTTTCCGTTGCGACACAGTGTGTTAGCCGCCGCGCTGCGAACTCTGCGCCGGGTGCCGACTTGGCGCATGCCCTCCGGTCACATACCGCGCCGCACCGAGGCGTTCTTGCAGGACGCGTGCATGGCCCGAGAGATGCACCGTCTCTAGGAACTGAGGCACCGATGATCTCGACAAGCAGCATCGGCGCGCTGGCGGTTGCGGTGATCCTGTCTGGTCAAGCGGGCACCGCAGATGCCGACAGCAGCGGCGCTGTCACCGTCTCGGGCGCGGTCACGACGCCGCGAACCTTCACCGCCGACTACCTGGCACATCCGACGTGCGGGACACATACCGTCGGGTTCGAGACGCCTGCGGGCCCGCGAAGCCATGTGTACCAGGCATGCCCGCTGGAACCCATGCTCGCCGACGCACGACCCATCGGGCGGCCGGCCGACAAGCACCCGTTTTTGACTCTCGGCATCCTCGCAGTCGGCGCCGACGGATACACCGCGGCTCTGTCATACGGTGACGTGTCCTCCACCATCGCACACCGGCCCGCGATGGTGGCGTGGGCCGAAGACGGAACGCTGCTGGACCGGCCGACGCTGGTCATGCCCGACGACGCCAGCGGCACCCGCTATGTCAAACAGCTCACCGAGATCCGCGTCGTTGCGCTGGCCGAGTAGTTGCTCAACAGCTCTCGACCACGTCGAGGGCGAGTAACCGTCGCAGCGGAATGACGATCTGCTCACCGTCGGCTTCCAGAGCGACCGCATCGCTGCGACCGGGCACCGGGGACCCGCACACAGAACCTTGCGATGTCGTCACCTCGATCCTGGGTGCACTCGGCGCCGGGCTGCCCGGTTGCGGCCACCACCAGGTCAACGCGGCCACCGCAGTCAGCGCGGCTGCGGCGAACGTGAGAGCGATCCCCACCCGAAGTCGCGAGATGGCCGCGGCACTGGTCCGGGGCTGCGTGATCACGGGGTGCGCGACGGTTGCGACCAGAAGGATTGCCGCGACGGCCATCGCGAAGCCGGCGAACGCCGCCATCGCGCCGGCCTCCTGCAACCAGTTCGGACGGGTGCGGCCCGAAACGTCGCCGCTGAGAACACCGCACAGGCCGACAAAGCCCAACACGGCGAGTTGAAGTGACTGCCACTCGCGCGCCGACTCCTGGACCCGGTTCCCGTACGGCCCGCCCGCGAACTTCCTGCCGGTCACAGCGCGAACGCCAGGAACTGGGTCACTTCGAAGGGCTGGAAGTTGTCGTCGCTGACCAGCACCACGGTCTGTCGGCCGTCGGGCAGCACCGGACCCAGGGTGATTCCTTCGATGTTGTCGAGCGGGGAGACGACGGCGGTGAGGTCGACGGCCGGTGACTTCACCATCGGCGTGACCGCGCCCAACGAGGACATCCCCAGCACGTCGGTGGCCAGGCCGACGTCGGCGCGGTGGAGCGTGACCGCGACGGCATCGGGAAGATTGGCTGCGCGTTCGATGACGAGCAGCGAGCTGTCCGAGAGCGCCAGAATGTCGGACACACCGTTCTGCCGTGTTCGCGGCGCCCCGCGCTCCACCTGATAGACATACTGCGCGACAGCGGTTTTCGTTTCGACGTCGAACTTGGTGATGCGGATCTGCGCGCCTGCTCCCTCATCCGCGACGGGGCCGTCCTGGTACAGCGGGTACTCCATGGCCGCGAACAGGTAGCGACCGTCGGGCGTCAGAGACAATCCCTCGAGAACGCCGTTGGGGCGCGGACCGCTGGTCTCCTCGGCTGTCAGGGCGAACGTCGGCGGCAGGACGAATTCCCCTCGGTACCTGCCGTCGAGGCTGGCGATCCTGATCCAGGGCTGCAACACCGCGGCGGGACCGTCGCTGACGAACCCTTCGGACGCCCAGTACAGCTGGCCGCGGGCACGGTCGAACGCGATCGCCTCGGCGTCGGGCGCCAGCACCGGTGGACGCGCCTCGATGTCGTTGGAACTGAACGGGTTTCCGGCCACGTCAAGCAGAGGCTGCGTGCTGAGAAAGTGGCCGCTGTCGACACCGCGCTCAGAGATGCCCAGCGCCACACGGTAGAAGCGGACCTCCCCGCGCTCGGCCTTGTTGTCGCTGATCGTGTAGTACACGTCGCGCTCCGGGTCGTAGCTGATCCCCGACAGGCCGCCGATCACGGTGTTGTCGAACACCGCGCCGCGCGGCGCCTGCCACTGACCCAGATACTGCGGTGTCGAGGCGTGGGCAGCCGGCGGTGCGATGGGAAGTGCCGCGGAGAGGGTCACAGCCGCGGTCACCGACAGAGCGGTCCTGCACGTTGAGTTCACACCTCTACTAACGGCGGACGGGGCCATCCGATTCAAATCGGGCCGTCACCGCAGTGCCGCTGCCATCGCCTCTTTCGGCGCGGGCATTCCGGTGAAGAGTTCGACCTGCGCGAAGGCCTGGTGCAGCAGCATCTGCAGACCGCTGATCACCCGCCCGCCCGCGTTCTGCACCGCCGCGGCCAACGGCGTCGGCCAGGGATCGTAGATCGCGTCGAGCAGGACCGGGACCGACACGGAGTCGGCGTACTGCGCGGCCACGTCGGCGGGGACGGTGCTCACGGCGACGTCGACGTCGGTCGTCGGCGTTCCCAGCGCCACCCATCGGGCCTCGGTACCGAGCCGCGTCGCGAGATCGACCAGAGGCGCGGCCTTGTCCGGGTTGCGCGCGGTGACCGTGATCCGCTGCACGCCGCGTTCGGCCAGCGCGACGATCGCCGCGGGCGCCGTGCCGCCCGACCCGATGACCAGACCGTGCCGGGCGGACACATCGCCGAGTGCGCCGCTCACCCCGTCGATATCGGTGTTGTCTGCGCGCCAGCCGGAGGCGGTGCGCACCAGGGTGTTCGCCGAGCCGACCAGCTCCGCACGCGCCGAGCATTCGTCGGCGACCTCGAGCGCGGCGAACTTGCCGGGCATGGTGACCGACAGTCCGACCCATTCCGGTCCTAGTCCGGCTACCAGGTCGGGCAGCTGTTCGGCCGAGCATTCGATGCGCTCATAGGTCCAGTCGGTCAGCCCGAGCGCCGAGTACGCCGCGAGATGCAGCTGCGGGGACCGCGAATGCGCGATCGGCTTGCCCAGAACGGCCGCCTTGCGGCTCATCGCGCCGAATCGAGGACACCGTTGCGCCGGGCCACCTCGATGTTCGCCAGATGCTGCTCGTAGTCGCGGGTGAACAACGTCGTGCCCTGCATGTCGACGGTGACGAAGTACAGCCAGTCCCCCGGTGCCGGCTGTTCGGCCGCGGCCAGCGCGGGCTGGCTCGGTGAGCAGATCGGGGTGGCCGGAAGCCCCGGGCGCACATAGGTGTTCCACGGGTTGCTCTGCGCCCGGTCGGCGTCGGTGGTGGCCACCTCGATCCGGTCCAGCGGATAGTTGACCGTCGAGTCGAACTCCAGGGTGCGGTTCTCGGCCAGCCGGTTGTAAATCACCCGGGCCACCTTGGCGAAGTCCTCCGGCGTGGATTCGCGCTGTACCAGCGAGCCGACGGTCAGGATCTCGTAGGGCGACATGTTCATCGCGGCCGCGGTGTCGAGCAGCCCGCCCTGGGCGTACTGCGACGCGCTGGCCGAGATCAACCTCGACAGGATGTCCTGAGCCTGCGCCGAGGGATCGATGTTCCAGGTGCCCGCGGCGATCAGCCCCTCGAGGCGACGGTGGTCGTCGCCCATCGCGACGACCGGACCGTTCGCCCACTGCGGCACCTGCAAAGCCTCCGGCGTCGCGGTGGAGGCGACCTCCATCAGCGCCTCCACGGGCACGCAGTTGCGCTCACCGTCGAGGTCCACGCATGTCGCCTTCGAGATCAACGACAGGATCCCGTCGGTGACCGCGTTGGTCTTGACGTCGCGGACGTCGTCGAGTTGCCGGCCCTCGGGGATGGTGAGCTTGCCGACCCTGTTCTGCGGATCAGCCAGGCGCTCAACGGCATTGGCGGCAGAGATCTCGGTGCGCACCTTGTAGAAGCCGGGTTGGATCTCGGAGATCGCGGTGTTGCCCTCGGCGGCGTCGACGAACGCGCTGGCGGTCGCGACGACCTTGTTCTCCTGCAGCGTCCTGCCGATCGCGGTGGTGGAGTCGCCGTCGTGCACCTGGATGACCACGTCGTTGAGGCCTTCGCCGCTGAAGTCGTTGCTGCCGAACAGCGAATGCCACAGCTTGGAGCCGAGGAACACCGCGACCACGACCACCACGATCAGCATCGCGACCGCGAACCCGGCCGCCAGCCGGCGTTTGCGGCGACCGCGCGCCTCGCGGATGCGGTCGGCGCGGGTCATCCGGCGCCGCGGCGGACCGACCGCCACGGGTTCGGCGCGCTCCCGGCTCCAGTGGTTAGTCATCTGTGACCTCTCCATGCACGGCGTCGTGATCGCTCGGTTCTTGCGAGCGCGCGGCGGCGCGCCGTTGGTCCAACCAGTTCTGCAGGATGCCGACCGCGGCGGCCTGGTCGATGACCGACCGTTGGCCCCTGGCCCGCACACCGGCCTCGCGCAGCGAGCGCTGCGCCACCACGGTGGTGAGCCGTTCGTCGGCCAACCGCACCGGCGTGGGCGCGATCCGCCCGGCCAGCGCGTCGGCCAGCGCGACGGCGTCCTGGGCCGAGGACCCGGAGCGGTCGGCGAGCGTGCGCGGCAACCCGACCACGACCTCGACCGCGTCGAGGTCTTTGATCAGGGTGGTGAGTCGGCGCAGGTGCCGACCGGTGCGCTCGCGGCGCACGGTCTCCACGGGGGTGGCCAGGATCGCGTCGGGATCGCTGGCGGCCACGCCGATGCGCACGGTGCCGACGTCGATGCCGACCCGACGGCCCCGGCCCGGATCGGGTGGGTTCAGTGAACTCCCCGGCCGATCCGGCAGGCGGTCGTCGGTGTGGACCACTCGGTCAGCTCCGGTCGATCTCTGCGCGGAGCGCGGCCAGTGCCGCGTCGATCCCCGCCGCCCCCTTGCCGGAACCCTGCGCCAGATCGGCCTTTCCGCCGCCGCGGCCGTTGACCGCCGCGCCCAGCGTCTTGACCAGATCGTTGGCGCGCAACCCGAGGTCCTGCGCGGCCGCGTTGACGGCCACCACGAACGGCACGCTGTCCTCGTCGCCCTCGGCGATCAACGCCACCACGGCCGGATCGCTGCCGAGTTTGCCGCGGATGTCGCCGACGAGCGTGCGCAGGTCCCCAGCCGACATCCCGCCGGCCATCCGCTGCGCCACCAGTCGGACTTTACCGACAAGTTCCGCTCCGGCCACGGCATTCACCGCCGCGGCGCGCGCGTTCGCCAGCCGGAGCCGGTCCAGTTCCTTCTCGGCGGACCGCAGCCGTTCGACGAGGTTGGCCACCCGGGCCGGCACCTCCTCGGAGGGCACCTTCAACGTCGACGCCAGCCCGGCCATCAGCGCCCGTTCCTTGGCCAGGTGGCGGAACGAGTCCAGACCGACGTAGGCCTCCACGCGGCGCACCCCCGAACCGACCGAGGACTCGCCGAGGATCGTCACCGGCCCGATCTGCGCGGAGTTGTGCACGTGGGTGCCGCCGCACAGCTCGATTGAGAACGGGCCGCCGATCTCGACCACGCGGACCTGGTCGGGGTACTGCTCACCGAACAGCGCCATGGCGCCCATCGCCTTGGCCTTCTCCAGCTGCGTGGTGAACGTGTTGACCTCGTAGTCGGCTTCGACGGCCTGGTTGGTGACCTCTTCGATCTGGCTGCGCTGGTCCTCCGACAGAGCCCCCTGCCAGTTGAAGTCGAACCTCAGATAGCCGGGCCGGTTCAGGGAGCCGGCCTGGACAGCGTTGGGCCCCAGCACCTCTCGCAGTGCGGCGTGCACCATGTGGGTTCCCGAGTGCCCCTGGGTGGCGCCGTGCCGCCAGCGCGGATCGACCGCGGCGACGACGGTGTCACCTTCGACGAACTCGCCGGATTCGACGCGCACGCGGTGCGCCCACAGCGTCTTGGCGATTTTCTGCACGTCGGTCACCGCGGCCTTGGCGGCGCTGGAGGTACCCGCGCCGGAGATCGCACCCTCGTCGGCGATCTGGCCGCCGGACTCGGCGTAGAAGGGGGTGCGGTCGAGGATCAACTCGACGCGGTCGGGTGCCGGCCCGCCGCTGTCATGGGAGACCACCGGCACCCGTTCACCGTCGACGAAGATCCCGAGAATCCTTGCCTCGGAGGACAGCTCGTCGAAACCGGTGAACTCGGTGGGACCCGCGTCGACCAGGTCGCGGTACGCGGACAGGTCCGAGTGCGCCTGCTTGCGCGCGGCGGCGTCGGCCTTGGCACGCGCCCGCTGCTCGGCCATCAGGCCGCGGAAGCCTTCCTCGTCGACGGTCAGGCCGTGCTCGGCCGCCATCTCCAGGGTGAGTTCGATCGGAAAGCCGTAGGTGTCGTGCAGCGTGAACGCGTCGGAGCCCGAGAGCACCGTCGCCCCCTTGGCCTTCGTCGCCCCGGCGGCTTCGTCGAACAACCGCGAACCCGAGGCCAGCGTGCGGTTGAACGCGGTCTCCTCGGCCACCGCGATGCGCTGGATGCGGTCGAAGTCGGTGACCAGTTCGGGGTAGGACGGCCCCATGGCGTCGCGCACGGTGGTCATCAGTTCGGCCATGATCGGTTGTTCGACACCGAGCAGTTTGGCGGCGCGGATGATCCGGCGCAGCAGTCGGCGCAGCACGTAGCCGCGGCCCTCGTTGCCGGGGCTCACTCCGTCGCCGATGATGATCGCCGAGGTGCGGCTGTGGTCGGCGATGATGCGGTAGCGCACGTCGTCGGTGTGGCTGCCCTGCCCGTACCCGCGCGGCGCGATCCCGGCGACCAGGTCGATGACCGGGCGCACCAGGTCGGTCTCGTAGACGTTGTCGACGCCCTGCAGCAGGCAGGCCACCCGCTCGACGCCCATACCGGTGTCGATGTTCTTGCGCGGCAGCGGACCGAGGATCTCGAAGTCCTCCTTGGAGGTGCCCTCGCCGCGCTCGTTCTGCATGAACACGAGGTTCCAGATCTCGATGTACCGGTCCTCGTTGGCCTCGGGGCCACCCTCGACGCCGTACTCGGGGCCGCGGTCGTAGTAGATCTCCGACGACGGGCCGCACGGTCCGGGAATACCCATCGACCAGTAGTTGTCGGCCATCCCGCGCCGCTGGATCCGCTCGGCCGGCAGCCCGGCGACCTCCTGCCACAGCGTGATCGCCTCGTCGTCGTCGAGATACACCGTCGCCCACAGCCGCTCCGGGTCGAACCCGTAGCCCCCCGCGTCGACCGGGTTGGTCAGCAGGGTCCAGGCGAACTCGATCGCGCCCTTCTTGAAGTAGTCGCCGAACGAGAAGTTGCCGGCCATCTGGAAGAACGTGTTGTGCCGGGTGGTGATGCCGACCTCGTCGATGTCGGGGGTGCGGATGCACTTCTGCACGCTGACCGCCCGGTTCCACGGCGGGGTCTGCTGACCGAGGAAGTACGGCACGAACTGCACCATGCCCGCGTTGACGAACAGCAGATTGGGGTCGTCGAGTATGACCGAGGCGCTCGGCACCTCGGTGTGGCCCGCTTTCACGAAGTGATCGAGGAAGCGCTTCCTGATCTCGTGTGTCTGCACGTTCGATTCATCCTTGCGTTCGCCGGTACCTGCGACTATTCGACCGCACTACAGTACCGGTCGCGGTTGTCGCACCGGAAAGCCAACGAACGGGCGCGGGCCGCAGTGCCCGCGTCACCCCGTGATGAAGCTCAACCGCACATTGCGCTGCGGGTTGTCCCGGTTGAGGTCGACGAGCACGACGCTCTGCCAGGTGCCCAGCAGTGGTTCGCCGTTCTGCACCGGCACCGTCACCGACGGTGACACCAGGGCGGGCAGCACATGGTCGGCGCCGTGTCCCGGTGAGCCGTGCGCGTGGCGGTACCGGCCGTCGCGCGGGAGCAGGTTCTCGAGGGTGTCGACCAGGTCGTCGTCGGAACCGGCACCGGTCTCGATGATCGCCACACCGGCGGTGGCGTGCGGCACGAACACGCTGCACAGGCCGTCGCCGCGGGGACCGCAGAACGAGCGCACGGCGTCGGTCAGGTCGATGATGCGCCGTTGGCCGGTGTCGATGGTGAGCACGTCGGAGTCCACCTGTCCGAGCCTACGAGGCGTGCCGTCATTTGACGCACCCGTTTATTGACGAGGGGGTCGGGGTATTTCACCGCCATCCCGACAGCTTGGAGGACAGATGACCATCACCGGCATTATCACCGCAATCCTGATCGGCATCGTGGTCGGCGTGCTCGGCCGCCTGGTGTTACCCGGCAGGCAACCCATCGGCATGTTGGTGACCATCCTTGTCGGCATCGTGTCGGCGCTCATCGGCACCGCGATCGCCCGCGCGATCGGCATCCCGACCGCGACCGGCGGCATCGACTGGCTCGAACTTTTGGTGCAGGTCGTCGTCGCGGCCATCGGCGTGGCGCTGGTCGCCTCCCTGATGGGGCGTCGGCGCACCGGCGTGACCGGCACCCGGCGCGGCGTTCTGCGGTAACCGGAGTCCGGCGATCCCGGCCCCTCCCCTCGGCGGCCGGGGTCGCCCCCTGCGGGCTCAGCGCCGGGCGAGCAACTCGTCGAGCTTCTCGTAGCCCTCGGTCATGCCGCCCTCCATTCCCGACGACAGCAGCGCGTCGCGCGCGTCGGTGTTCGGACAGATCGATCGACCGCGCAGTCGGCTGCGGCCGCCGCCGAGGTCCTCGAACCACAGGTACTCCAGGTTCACCATGTCCGGTGCGCCGTCGAATTCGAAGGTCTGCAGGATGAACTCGTTGTCGCGCACCGTGTGGAAGGTGCCGTTGAAGCGGTACTCCCCACTCTCGTCGGAGTGCACGTAGCGGTAGCCGCCGTGGGAGCGGAACTCCCATTCGTCGATCGTCATCGCCAGACCGCGCGGCCCGAGCCACTGTTTGACGACTTCCGGGTCGGCGTGCGCCCGGAACAGCGCCTCGACCGGCGCGTCGAACTCGCGGGTGAACTCCATCGCCAGGGTGTCGACGGGGGCGGTCAGGTTGAGTGCGTTGGTCATTCGTCGGTTCCTTTCTCGGTGTTCAGCTCCGCCAACACGGTGTCCAGTCGGCGGTAGTTGCGTTCGGCGTCGAGTCGGTAGCGGTCGATCCACGCGGTCAGCCGTTCGAGCGCGGCGGCGTCCAGGTGCACGGGCCGCCGCTGCGCATCCCGGGTCCTGGTGACCAGACCCGCCTGCTCGAGGACCTGAATGTGTTTGGACACCGCCTGTTTGGTGATGTCGAACGGTTCGGCCAACTCGTTGACCGTGGCCGGGCCTCGCGACAGTCGTGCCACGATCGCACGCCGCACGGGGTCGGCCAGCGCCAGAAACGCACGGTCCAGAGCGGCGTCGTCGACCCCAGTAATCAATATCTCCTTTGATAAACCAATTGGTTGATTAAACGATAGAACGCGGGTTCCCGGCGGGTCAAGAGTGGATCTCAGCGCTTGCGGCGGATGATGGCGCGCAGTTTCTCCAGGCGCGTGCCGATCTCGCGCTCGGTTCCGCGCCCGGTCGGCCGGTAGTAGTCGACGCCGACCAGCTCGTCGGGCGGATACTGTTGCGCCACAACACCGTCGGGATGGTCGTGGCTGTACTTGTAGCCGACGGCGTTGCCGAGCTTCTCGGCCCCGGAGTAGTGCCCGTCGCGCAGGTGCGGCGGGACCAGACCGGCCTTGCCGGCGCGGATATCGGCCATCGCCGCGCCCAGGGCGGTCGTCACGGCGTTGGACTTCGGCGCGGTCGCCAGGTGCACGGTGGCGTGGGCCAGGGTCAGCTGCGCCTCGGGCATGCCGATCAACTGGACCGTCTGGGCGGCCGCGACAGCGGTCTGCAGCGCCGTCGGGTCGGCCATCCCGATGTCCTCGCTGGCCAAGATCATCAGTCGACGGGCGACGAAGCGCGGGTCCTCCCCCGCGACCAGCATCCGCGCCAGGTAGTGCAACGCGGCGTCGACGTCGGAGCCGCGCACCGATTTGATGAACGCGCTGATCACGTCGTAGTGCTGATCGCCGTCGCGGTCGTAGCGGACCGCGGCCTTGTCCAGCGACTGTTCGATGATCTCGACGGTGACGTGCTCGGTGGCCTCGGAGGCGACCTCCAGCGCGGTCAGTGCCCGACGGGCATCACCGGCGGCCAGTTGCACGATCAGTTCCACGGCGTCGTCGTCGACCTTCACCGCGCCCGCGAGGCCGCGCCGGTCGTCGATCGCGCGGCGCACCAGCGTCCGGATCGCGTCGGCGGTCAGCGGCTGCAACTGCAGGATCAACGACCGCGACAGCAGCGGCGCGACCACAGAGAACGACGGGTTCTCGGTGGTGGCCGCGACCAGCAGCACGATCCGGTTCTCGACGGCGGACAGCAGCGCGTCCTGCTGGGTCTTGGAGAACCGGTGCACCTCGTCGATGAACAGCACGGTCTGCTCACCGTGCGCGGCGGCGCGGCGCGCGACGTCGATGACCGCGCGCACCTCCTTGACCCCGGCCGACAGCGCGGACAGCGCCTCGAAGCGGCGGCCGGTCGCCTGCGAGATCAGCGATGCCAGCGTGGTCTTGCCGGTGCCGGGCGGGCCGTAGAGGATGACCGACGCCGCACCTGAGCCCTCGGCCAGCCGGCGCAGCGGCGAGCCCGGCTGCAGCAGATGATCCTGCCCGACGACCTCGTCGAGGTGCGCGGGGCGCATGCGCACCGCCAGCGGCGCCGACGCACCGACGGGACCCGTCGCGGTGGCGGGGGCCTCACCGGGAACGTCGAACAGACCGTCGGACACGTGTTCTGCTTACCACGGCCGACCGTGATCAGTCGCCGGGCGCGGTCACGAAGTCGATCAGCTCCTCGACCCGGCCGATCAGGGCGGGTTCCAGGTCGTTCCAGTCCCGCACCCGTGCCCTGATCCGCTGCCACGCCCTGGCGATGTCGGCTTGTTCGCTTGCGGGCCAGCCCAGTTCGCGGCACACGCCCTTCTTCCAGTCCACGCCCTTGGGGATCACCGGCCATGACGCGATGCCCAGCCGCTCTGGTTTGACGGCCTGCCAGATGTCGATGAACGGATGCCCGACGACCAGCGTGTGCTCGCCGCCCGGGCCGCGGCGAACCGCGTCGGCGATGCGGGCTTCCTTCGATCCGGTGACCAGATGGTCGACGAGCACGCCGAGCCGCCGGCCCGGGCCGGGACGGAAGTCGGCGACGATCGCACTCAGATCGTCGACGCCGCCGAGGTACTCGACGACGACACCCTCGATCCGCAGGTCCTCACCCCACACCTGCTCGACGAGTTCGGCGTCGTGGCGGCCCTCGACGTAGATGCGGCTGGCCAGCGCCACCTTCGCGCGTGCGCCCTGGACCGCGACCGAACCCGACGCGGTGCGGGTCTTGGTCGGCGCGCTGCGTTTCGGCGCGGTCAGGATGACCGGTTTGCCGTCGATCAGGTAGCCGGGCCCGACCGGGAACGGTTTACGCCGGCCGTGGCGGTCCTCGAGTTCCATCCGGCCGTACTCGACGCGCACCACCGCGCCGACGTATCCGGTCTGGGCGTCCTCGACCACCATCCCGATCTCCACCGGCTGTTCGGTGGAGCGGGGTTTGCGTCGGTTGTTGCCGGCGAGGACATCGGAGCCATAGCGATCAGCCACCGCGTGATCGTAGGGTCACTTCCTTCGGCGAGCAGACGCAAAGTGCCCCCGACACGCCGGTTTTTGGGTCACTTTGCGTCTGCTCGCGAGCGCAGCAGGTAGTAGAGGCCGCCGGCGACCAGGCTGCCGGACAGCCACGACAGGTCCGTGCCGCCCAGCGCCGACGCCAGCGGGCCCTGCATCGCGGGAACCAGACCGTACTGCCACGACCAACCCGCCACCACGCCGAGCGCGAGGCTGACCAGTCCGGCGGCATTGAACCGGCCGAACGCGGAGCTGCTGACCGCGGCGTACAGCTGCGAAATGTCCAGCGAGCCCCGGCGCACCGCGAAGTAGTCGACGAGCATGATGGCGGCCCACGGGCTGATCCAGACCAGGATCGAGACCATCCAGTGGTCGAAGGCGTGCGCGAAGCTGTCGGCCTGCACGAATACCGCCAGCACCGCGGACGCCACCCCGCCGGCGGCCAGGGTGAGCTTCCACCGCGTGGTGCGCACCCCGATAGACAGCGCGGCCAGCGAGCACGAGTACAGGTTCAGGATGTTGGTCGCGATCGGCCCGTGGATGAGCAGCAGCAGCACCGGGACCGCCATGACGCCGAAGGTGCTCACGACAAGCGTCGACGGGTCACTGCCCCGCCCCGCGCTGGCCAGACAGGCCCCCAGTGCGGCCAGCCAGACCGTGGGCAGGTACATGCCCAGCGTCGATGACCAGAACACCGCTCGCGTGGAGGCGGTGGGCCGCACGAAGCGGCTGTAGTCCGACGCGTACGGGATCCAGGTCAGCCCCCAGCCGATCCCGATCGCGGTCAGCAGCTGGGTCACCGCGGTCAGCTTGTCGCCGGGTTCGACGGCGCTACCCGACTGCCAGCTCACCTCCGTGGTCAGCAGCGCGAGAATCGTCATCACCGCCATCACCAGCGCGGTGGCGGGCACCGTGTACTTCTCGAAGCTGCGGATGGCGTAGAAGCCGTACAGCGCCAGGCCCAGTTGCACGGCCATGATGAAGCCGGCCACCGCGAACTCGGTCCACAGACTTCCGGCGACACCGAACTCGGCGAGAATGCCGAGCACGAGGTCGAGCACCACCCAGGTGTTGACACCGACCCAGCCCATGGTCAGCAGGAACTGCACCAGCCCCGGAATGATGGCCCCTTTGAGCCCGAAAGGCGCTCTGCCGAGCACCATTTGGTTGACGGCGGTGCGGTGACCGATGACGTTGAACACACCGAAGACGGTGCAGCCGATCATGTTGCCCAGCACCACGACGACGAGGGTCTCGGCCAGGCTGAGCCCGAGCGTGATGCCCAGTGCGCCGAGCACCCAGTTGATCGGCGCGATGTTGGCGCCCGCCCAGATCCAGAACAGCTCACGCGGTGAGCAGTCCCGACTGGTGTCGGGGATGGCCTCGATCCCGTGCGCGTCGAACGGCACGGCCCCCGCTGGGCTACCCGGTGTGGGTGCGGCGGCGGCCGACGTGTGTGGGCTGGTAGCCATGGGATCTCCTCACCACGAGTGACATCCGTCATGGAAGCACCGCCGCAAATCCTCCGGGGAGTGTATAAACGTCCATCATTGGACGAACCGACTGGATGTAGGTACAGCCATGCTGAACATGTCGGCCCTGCTCGTCGATGGCTCCCTCGAGTTGACCCTGCTGGTCGTCGGGGCGCCGGACGCCGTCGACCGCGAGGTGCTGTGGCTGCACAACACCGAACTACCCGACCCGTCGCCCTACATCCGCGAAACCGAACTCGTGCTCACCAACGGGCTGTGGCGGTCCAGTGTCACCGCCGAGGCGTTCGTCGCGGCGCTGGTCCGGGCCCGCGCGGCGGGCCTCATCTTCGGTCTCACTGTCGAGACGCCCTCGGTACCAGAGGATCTCGTCGATGCGTGTGCGCGGGTGGACATGCCGTTGGCGGAGTTGTCGATCGCGGTGCCGTTCACGGCGATCACTCAGGCCGCGGCGAGAATTCAGGAACGGGCCCGCCAGGACGCGCTGGTCGGGTTGGTGCGACGCGGCAACGCGTTGGCGTCGTCGATATCGCGCGGTGCCGGCGCCGCGGGCGTCATCGACGTGCTGCGCCGGGATCACGATCTCCCGCTGCTGGTGGTGGACCGCCTGGCCCGGCGGTTGGCCGGCACCGTCGCCGGCGACGACGCGCTGCGTGTCTGCGCGGACGCCCTCACCCGCAGGCCGCCCCCGCTGGAGGTCGATCTGCCCGGAATCGGTTCGGCGTCACTGTTTCTGGTCGAAGGCGCGGTCGGCGACATCGATGCGGGACTGTTCTGCCTGCGTCCGCTGAAGGCGTTGGAGCCGATCGAGCGCGAGGCACTCGACCAGGCGGCCCGCTTCCTGAGCCTGGAGGTCACCAAACAGCAGGCGCTGCAAGCGATCGAGGCGCGGTTCTCCAGCGAGCTGCTGGAGATGATCCTGTCCGGTACGGCACGGGCGAGCGAAGTGCCGGAACGGTTGCGCGCCTTCGGTATCGACCCGCGGGGCCCGATGGCGGTGTTGACGTTGATCGTCGGGGAACAACCGATCCGGCCGGCCGGGTCCACCGACGCCGTCGAGCAGTTCTTCAGCGCGCGGTCGATACCCGTCGTCACGGTCGCGGGCAGCCAGGACACCGTTCTGGTCTTCCCGTGGAACGACACCTCGTCGGAACTGGTCGGCCTCGCCGAGCAGCTCGTCGGGGCCCTCGAACGGGCGTATCCGGGCGACCGCGTCGTCGTCGGTGTCGGCGAATTGGCCGCGGACTGCGCCGGCCTCCGCGAGCCGCTGATCCGGTCCCGAGAGGCGTGCCGTGTGCTGCGCCGACGCGGGCGCGGTCGTCAGATCGCCACGTTCACCGATGTGGGCACCCACCGGATGCTGCTCGGCCTGCACGACCGCGACGTGCTACGCCGGTTCGCCGACGACATCCTTTCACCGTTGCGTCTGCACGACGGCCGCAACGGCACCGAACTGGAGTTGACGCTGCGCACATTCCTCGGCAACGACAGCCACTGGTCGACCACGGCCGCCGCGCTCTACATCCACGTCAACACGCTGCGCAACCGCGTCGCCCGGATCAACGAACTGACCGGCCGCGACCTGGCCCGCCTCGAAGACCGGGTGGACCTGTTCCTGGCGCTGGAAGCCGACGCGCTCGCAGGCTAGTCCGGGTACACGTCGGGATCGACCCGCGGTGGGGAGATCGCGCGCGGCGCCATTCCCGGGTCCGCGGCGACCGCGGCCGCCACGTCGCGGCACCGCATGAACCGGATGTCGCCACGGTCCAGGGCGAATTCGATCAGCCCCCGCAGCGCCAGCAGCCGGCTCGGCCGCCCGGACAAGAACGGGTGCAGACAGAGGTTGAACAGACACCGGTACCGGCGCATCGCGTCGAGTTCGGCCCGCCACATCTCGGCCACCTTGACCGGCGATTCGATCACCGTGCCGATGTTCGGTTCGGGCAGATACGCGTACTGCTCCCAGTCGTCGAGCGACCAGTGCACGGGCAGTTCGACGATGGGCCCGGAGTCGGTGCTGATCCGGTACGGCCGGTCATCGCCCATCAGCGAGGAGTCGTAGGTGAGGCCGTGCTCGGCGATCAGGGCCGGGGTCCGCCAGCTCGCGTCCCACATCGCCGCGCGGTGCCCCGCGATGTCGATCCCCTGGTTGGCGAAAACCTCCAGGGCCCTGACGAAGTCGGCCCGCTCCTGGGCCGGAGTCATCGAAGCGGCCGGGCGGTGACTGTAGGAATGGTGGGCCACCTCGTGCCCGCGCTCGACGATGGAGGCGGCCAGCCCCGGCCGGTGCTCGGCCACCCAACCGGGCACGAAGAACGTCGCCGGGATGCCGGTCTCGTCGAGCATGTCGAGGATCCGCGGCACCCCGACGTCGGGGCCGAACGACTGGTGCGACATCGTCATCGGATGGTCGGCGTAGCGGCGGCTGTGCGCCAGAATCGGTGTCTCGGCGTCGACGTCGAACGTGATGGTCGCGACGGCGGCGGCGCCACCGTGCCACGGGGAGGCCATGGCGTCAGTCTGCACGATGGGCCGCACGCCAGGACCGGGCATTCGCAATCGTCGCCATCGGGGACAGCATGGCGTGATCGAAGGGTGTCAGCGAGGTCCCGGTGCGCCAGCGCTGCGGCAGGTCGGAGTTCGCGAGCGCGCCGCGCCCGATCGACACCAGGTCGGCGTGCCCGCCGTCGAGCACGTCGGCGGCCTGGCGCGCATCGTGCATACCGCCGTTGGCGATCACCGGAAGCCCGGTCGTCTCGCGGGCTACGGCGGTGATCGTGCGGCCGTCGGGGAAGCGGGCGGTGTCGATGAAGTCCCTTCCCTCGCTGGCGATGTGGAGGTAGTGGGCGCCGGCGCGGGCCAGCGCGCCGAAGATCACTTCGGCCTCGGCGGCCGCACCGGGCCACCGGTAGGTGGTGTCGTTGACCTTGGTCTGCGACAGCCGCACACCGACGACGAAGGCGTCGCCGAGACGTTCCCGGATTCCGGTGACGATGCGGGTGGTCAACCGGATCCGGTTGGACACCGCGCCGCCGTAGTCGTCGTCGCGCTCGTTGGTGTAGGTCGTGATGAACTGGTCGAGCAGGTATCCGTTGGCGGCGTGGATCTCCACACCGTCGAATCCGGCAGTGCGGGCGCGCGCCGCCGCGTCGACGAAGCCGGTGACGACCCGGTTGATGTCCCTGACCGTCATCTCATGCGGTACCGGCCAGCGGCCCGACCCACCGTACTCGGGCATCATCTCGCCGAGCGGAGGTACCGGAGACGGTGCGATCGTGGGCATTCCGTACGCGTTGCCCTGGGACAGCGCTCCAGCGTGCATGAGTTGGGCCAGGATCGGGGTGCCGGCCGCGTGCACCGCCTCGGTGACCGGGCGCCAGCCCCGCACGTGCGCTGACGACGCCAGGCCCGGCTGGTTGAAGTAGCCCTGGCTGTGCGCTTCGTCGGGGTAGACACCCTCGGTGAGGATCAACCCGAACCCGCCGACCGCGAAGTCGGCGTAGTAGGAGGCCATTTCGGCGGTCGGGGTGCCGTCGGGACCGGCCGACACCCGCGTCATCGGCGCGACCGCGAGCCGGTTCCTGAGCCGAAGTCCGCCCAGCTCGACGGAGGTGAACACCGTGGGGTGGTGGGTGGCAACGCTTTTCATGTCTACTTCTCCATTTCCACTGACAGCGGCGCAGAGACGTTCACGCCGAGGGCGGTCGGTCGCCCGCCGTTGATGGCGTTGAGATCCATCGGGCACGCCGATACCACGAACACGCAGTCGATCTCGACTTCGAACGTGACGGCGTCGCCGGGCGCACTGGTGGCCGGCAACCAGGTCAGATCTCCGTTCGGGGCCACCGGGATCCGCATGAACACGTTCACCGGCTGGGGCACCGTGTCGACCGACAGGCCGAGTAGACCGAGGGCGTTGTGCAGGTTCTCCGCGCACGACGCGTGCTCCGGGTTGCCCAGCGACCGGTACCGTTCGGCGTCGCAGGCCGCGATCAGCATGTCGTGGTGGCCCGGTGAGGTGTCGCCGACCAGTGTGAGCATCGGCCGGCGCCGGTTCGTCATGAACGCCTCCCCGATGCGGGGAAAGAGCCTGCCGATCGATGTCCTGGTGTGTGCGGCGCTGACGTACTCGCCGAGGTCGTCGGCCGAGAAGGCGAAGACGTCACCGACCTGCCCGCCCTCGATGTCGACGACGCTGACCCGCTCGCCGGCTCGCAGGTGGACGGCGCGTCCCTCGCCGGCGGCCACGATGGTGCGCTTTCTGACTTCTGAATCCATGCCGTCATTGCACCGGTGGCTCCCGGCACCGGCCAATGGAGCTTGCGACGACGTAGCCAGCGAAACGGTGGAGGTATCTACATTCTCCGACGTCGCCGTCCGGCCATAGCGTGCGCCACACCACATTTCCTCGTCAGCCCAGGAGCCCGGATGCACGCGACGGACCAACTCTTCGTGGACCCCCGCGACCTCAGCCCCGCCAAGACCTTCGGGTTGTTGAAGGCCAGCGTGGTTCCGCGGCCCATCGCCTGGACCTCGACCCGAAGCGTCGACGGCGTGAACAACCTCGCGCCGTTCAGCTTCTTCACGGTGGTGTCGTCGTCGCCGCCGATGGTGTTGCTCAGCCTGGAGTTCCATCCCGACGGCCGCCCCAAGGACAGCGCGGCCAACATCGAGGCGACCGGCGAGTTCGTCGTCAACACTGCCCCGGCAAGCTACGCCGCCGCCGTCGATCACACCAGCCACGACTTCGGCCCGGACGTCGACGAGTTCGCGCTCGCCCGCCTGACACCGGTCCCGTCCCGCCTCGTCCGGCCGTGCCGTGTCGGTGAGTCACCGGTCAGCCTGGAGTGCCGGCTGCACACCACGCTGCGGCCCGGCAGCGATCGCCTCGTCATCGGCGAGGTGGTGGCTTTCCACATCGCCAGTCACGTCCTCGACGCCAACGGCCGAATCGATGTGGCGCAAACCGATCCGCTCGCACGGACCGCGGCGGGCTTCGCCCGCATCGACCCGATCACCATCCCGACCCGATAGGAGTCTCATGTCCTCGATCATCGACGACGGTCCGCTGACCGCGTTCCACAAGCGACTGACGCTCTACTCGGCCGGCGGACCCTTCCTCGACGGTTACGCGCTGACGATCATCGGAATCGCGTTCGTGTCCATGAAAGCGCAACTGGGCATGGACGCCGTCGACGTCGGCCTGGCCGGCGCGGCCGCGCTGATCGGTATCTTCTTCGGCGGGTTGGTCTTCGGATATGTGACCGACCGGATCGGCCGCAAGGTCATGTACATCGCGGACCTGCTGATGCTGGTGGTGGTGTCGATCGCGTCGGCGTTCGTGGCCGAGGTCTGGCAGTTGGTGCTGCTGCGGTTCATCCTCGGGGTCGCGATCGGCGCGGACTATCCGATCGCGAGTTCGCTTCTGACAGAGTTTGTTCCGAGCCGATACCGGGGGCGGCTGCTCGGCTCGCTGTTCGTGGTATGGGCGGCCGGCGCCGCCGCGGCCGCCGCCGCGGGCTGGGTGCTGTCTACGCTGGGTCCCGACGCCTGGCGCTACATGCTGGCCAGCCCGGCGGTGTTCGGCCTGATCACGCTGATCCTGCGGGCGGGCACCCCGGAGTCACCGCGCTGGCTGTTGAGCAAGGGCAGGGAGCACCAGGCGTTGCAGGTGTGCCGCCAGGTGTGGGGACCCGACGCCGACCTGGCCGGCATCGCCGGCCTCATGACGAACCCGGGCGAAGTCGCGCCCACCCGCTATTCGACGATTTTCCGCGGCGTCTACCTGCGCCGGGTGATCTTCGTCGGCGTCTTCTTCTCCGCCCACGTGATCCCGTTGTTCGCCGTGTACACGTTCGGCCCCGACATCATCGCCGAGATCGGTATCGCCGAGCACAACATCTACCTCGCCGAACTCGTGATCAGCACACTGTTCCTCGTCGGCGGCGTTCCCGGTCTGCTGCTGGTCGACAAGATCGGGCGAAAGCCGCTGCTGATCTACACATTCGCGATCATGAGCATCGCGTTCGCGTTCATGGCGGTCAATCCGTCGGCACCCGCGGTGCTGCTGTTCGCTGCGCTCGCCGTGTACGCGGTCACCTCCGGTGCCTGCAACTTCATCGAGATCATCTACCCCAACGAACTGTTCCCGACCCCGGTCCGCGCCACCGCGACCGGAACCGTGGTCGCCATCAGCCGGGTCGGGTCGGCCATCAGCACCTTCGTGCTGCCGCTGGTGCTCACCGGCACCGGCCTCGGCGGTGTGATGTGGCTGCTCGCAGCCGTCAACGTGGTCGGACTGGTCGTCACCGTGCTGCTCGGCGAAGAGACCCGGGGCCGTGCGCTCGCCGACACGTCGGCCGCCGGTGCCTCCCCGCGGATCCCGGCGTGACCGCACAGCAGATGGCGGCCGACCTCGCCGACGGCAGGGTCTCGGCGCGGGAGCTGCTGCAGCGCTCGCTGATTGCGGCAAGCCGGCCGGCTGCGCGTGCGGCGCTGATCACGACCACCACCGAGCGGGCAGCACACGACGCCGATGCCAGCGACACACGGCGCCAGAATGGTTCGCCCACCGGTGTTCTCGACGGGGTTCCGCTGGTGATCAAGGACGTGTTCGACGTCGCGGGCACCGTGACCACCGGCGGTTCGCGACGATTCTCACGCCGCCCACCCGCGGCGGCGGACAGCGAAATCGTCCGCCGCGCCCGGGCTGCGGGACTCGTCGTTGTCGGAAAGGCGAACACGAGTGAACTCGCGTTCTCGGGGCTGGGGATCAACGAGACCTTCGGCACCCCGGCCAACCCGAACGACGCCGCCCTGGTGCCCGGGGGCTCATCGTCGGGATCGGCGGTCGCCGTGGCCACCGGCGTCGCACCGCTCGCGATCGGCACCGACACCTCCGGGTCGGTCCGGGTGCCGGCGGCGTTCTGCGGATGCGTCGGCTTCCGGGCAAGCCGCCGCCGGTACGGCCGCCCCGATCACCTCCCGCTCTCGCCGGCACTCGACCGCGTCGGAATCCTCGCCCGCACCGTCGATGACGTCGTGATGCTCGACGGTCTGCTCGCTCCCGGCCGTCGGCGCCCGGGCCGGGAGTTCCGGGCCGTGGTGCCGCGCGGCGAGTGGGTCGTCGAAGCCACCGCCGGTGTGCGCGAGCTGTTCGACGCGGCGGTCGATGCGCTGTCCGCCGCCGGCGTCCGGATCGACTGTGTGACGGTGCCGTCGCTTCGGGATGCGCAGCGGCTCACGGATATTCACGGCACCATCGTCGGTGCCGACGCGTACCGCCGCTACCGCCGGCTGGCGTCCTCCCCGGACATCGAGGACGCCACCCGGCGGCGGTTGCTCGCCAACCGCGACGTCGATCGGTCGGTCGCGCGGGTGCGGGCGCAGATGCCGGCGCTGCGACGCCGGCTGCGTCGAGACCTCGACGGCGCGCTGCTGCTGTGTCCGACCGTTCGCCACGAGCCGCACCGGGTGGACGAGTTGCGGGCCTCGCCGTCGCGCTACGACGCCGCCAACGCGTCGACGCTGCGAACGACCATGGTGCTCAGCGTGCTCGGCACCTGCGGCATCAGCGTGCCGCTGCGCCGGGGCGACGGGTCGTCGACGGTGGGGTTGCTGCTCTCGCTGCCCGAAGGTGAGGACGAGCAGTTGCTCGCCGCGGCCCGGCAGGTCGAGCGCGTCGTCACGCCCGCTTTTCACGAATCGGTGGCCGGTCGGACACAATCGCCTGCGTGAGCGAACTCTTCCACTACGGCCCCTTTGCGGTGATCGCGGGCGGCTCCGAAGGCGTGGGCGCCGAGTTCGCCCGCCAGCTCGCCGACGCCGGCATCCACCTGGTCCTCATCGCCCGCAAGCCCGGGCCGCTGGAGGCGACCGCCGAGGCGTGCCGGGGCACCGGCGTCGAGGCGCGGACCCTCGCGCTGGACCTGACGTCGCCCGACGCGCTCGCACAGGTGAGCGCGATCACCGCCGACGTCGAGGTGGGCCTGTTGGTCTACAACGCCGGCGCCAACACCTGCAGTGAGCACTTCCTCGACGCGCCGCTCGACGATTTCCAGCGTGTGGTCGATCTGAACATCGGCACGATGTTGGCGATGGTCCAGCACTTCGGCCGGCCGATGCGTGACCGCAGGCGCGGTGGGATCCTGATGGTCGGGTCGATGGCCGGCTATCTGGGATCGATGCGGCACACCGTCTACAGCGGGGTCAAGGCGTTCGGGCGGATGTTCGCCGAGAGCCTGTGGCTCGAACTGCGCGAGTACGACGTGCACGTGCTCGAACTCGTGCTGGGCGTGACCCGCACACCGGCGATGCAGCGGGTCGGGTTGAACTTCGATGTGCCCGGCATGCGGGTCGCCGAGCCCGCCGATGTCGCACGGGAAGGTTTGCAGCAGTTGGCGAACGGCCCGGTGTTCGTCGCGGGCGGCAACGCCGAGGACGTGGCGCGGCGTAACGATCCGGACCGGGCCAAGGTGGTGCTCGGTACACACCGCTTCATGCAGAAACTGTTGGGCGAGAGGGGCACCCGATGACCGATCAGCGGATCGCCGACCTCGAGCGAAGGTTGCGGCGCATCGAAGACGAACGCGAGATCGAGCGGATGATCGCCTCCTACGGTCCCCTCGTCGATGCCGGCGACGCCGACGCGGCCGCCGACCTGTGGGCGGTCGACGGGAGCTACGACGTGGAGGGCTGGTTCATGTCCAGCCGTGCCGAGGTGGCCGCGATGGTGCGCTCGGACGCCCACCGGGGTTTGATCGAGGCCGGGTGCTGCCACTTTCTGGGACCTGCCGTGGTCACCGTCGACGGTGACGATGCGGTGGCGGTCTGTGAGTCCGTCCTGGTGACGCGCAAGGGCGACGGATTCGCCGTCTGGCGCGCGGGCGCCAACCACTTCCGCTTGCGGCGCGGCGACGGTCGCTGGCGGATCGTGGCGCGGCGCACCCGCGCGTTCGACGGCGGTGCCGAAGCGCGTGAACTGTTGTCGACCGGACTGCAGCGCTCACGCCCGGACGAGCGTGCGTGAATGTCGAGATTTTGCGGCGTGTCCGGGTGCAGACCCGCACGCTCGCCACAATTGCTCAGAGGTCGTCGACGATGGTGTGGATGAACCGCATCTTGTCGAGCGCCGGTGGCGGTAGCACGAACGGGTAGAGATCAGCCTTGCCCATCGACCGGTTGATCATGTTCAGCGCCCACGACAGCGGCAGCCACTGATCGATGATGGTGTCGAACCCACTGGGCCCGAGCACTTTCCGTTCGATCGTCGCCGACGCGGGCGCAAATCCGAACGCCGCGGCGGTGTCGAGAGTGTCGCGGATGTGCAGGTAGTGCGCGAACGTCTCGGCCCAGTCCTCGGCGGGATGCATGGTGGCATACGACGAGACGAAGTTCTGCTCCCAGTTCGGGGGCGGGCCGTCGTTGTAGTGGCGGTCCAGCGCCGCCTGGTAGTCGGTGTCGGGGTCTCCGAACAGCTCGCGGAACTGTCCGTCGTAGTCCGGTGAGACGCTCACCAGCCGGTAGTAATAGTAGTGGCCGATCTCGTGGCGGAAGTGTCCGAGCAGCGTGCGGTACGGCTCGTCCATCGCCTTGCGCAACTGTTCGCGGTGCACGTCGTCACCCTCGGCGAGATCCAGTGTGATGACACCGTTCTGGTGGCCGGTGAACACCTTCTCCTGCTCACTCGACAGCAGGTCGAACGCCAGGCCGTAGTCAGGGTCCTCGTCGCGGCCGATGATCGGCAGCTTGAGTTCGTGCAGTTCGGCGAGCAGCCGCCGCTTGGCCCGCTCGGACTCGGCGAACGCCGCGAGCGCCTTGGTGTCGTCGTCGCGGGGCCGGGTCCTGGTCAGCGTGCACGCCGGGCACAACTTGTGCACGGTCTGCATTCCGACCAGCCAATTGCATTCGGCCAGATGCATGTTCGCACACAACTGGTACTTGTCGCCGTCGATGAAGCCTGCCTGGTCCTGTTCCTCGCCGGTGGCGATGACCAGAAGCGCCATGTCCTCGAGCGAAAAGCCCAGCGGCCGCCCGCACGACAGGCACAGCGAGTTCTCGAACGCCAGGCGCTGTCCGCAGTTGGGGCACTGGAAGTCACGCATGCCGCACTCCCCCTTCGACACTCGGGAAGGGTTCGACGTCGACCGAGACGTCGATCACGCTGCGGTCGGAGTTGGTGAAGATGATGCCGCGCAACGGCGGAACGTCGGCGTAGTCGCGACCGTAACCGACCGTGATGTACCGCTCGTCGACCATCTGGTCGTTGGTGGGATCCAGTCCGAGCCACTGGTTCTGCGGCGTCCACACCGCGGCCCAGGCGTGGGTCGCGTCGATTCCGATCATGCGTTCCTTCCCGGGGGGCGGATCGGTCGCCAGATAGCCCGACACATAACTGGCGGCCAACCCGTTGGCGCGCAGGCAGGCGATGGCCAGCCGTGCGAAGTCCTGACATACCCCTTCCCGCACCGCCAAAACCTCGCTGACCAAAGTGGACACCGTTGTCGACCCGGACCGGTAGGTGAAGTCGGTGAAGATCCGGTGCGTCAGATCGGCCAGTACCTCGATCAGCGGCCGCTCCGGCACGAAACTCGGTGCGGCGTAATCACGGACGGCGTCGGTGATCTCCGGCGGCCGAAGGTCGAGCGTGAACTCGGTGGCCAGCGCGCCGTCGACCCCGACGGGGCGGGCGATCTCCCAGGGCGCCAGCGCCGACCCGGCGCCGTACAGCGACGGCGGTGGCGGGTCCACCTCGACGACGGCCCGGCTGCTGACCGTCAGTTCGCGGTGCCGTTCGGTCACATGGAAATAGGAGCTGACGTTGCCGTACACGTCGCGGCTCGTGGAGCTGTCGGCGGCGACCGGATCGACCACCAACTCGTGCGACAGACACCGTTGGCGCGCCGAGTCGCGCGGGGTGAGGAACCCGCGACCGTAGGAGGAGGTGACATCGTCGCTGTAGCGGTACGCCGTGCGGTGCGCGATCCGGTAGGTACGGGTCATGGCACCAGCCGGCGTTCGTCGGGTCCCCACAGGTGCTGCATCTCACCGGGCAGCGACAGGTGCGTGGCGGTGATGACGGCGGACAGTTCGCGAAGGTCGCGGTGCATCCCGTCGAGCAGGGCGGCCAATTCCACCCGTCGGCCGTCGACCACGTCGTCGAGATCGTCGGGATCGAGGCGCCGCAGCCGGGTGCCGATGTCGTCGACCAGTCGCTCCGCGCGCGACGAACCCGACGACCCGGGTAGCGCCTTGAGCCCGGCGCGCAGCCGGTCCAGCTGATAGGCCAGCGAGCGGGGGTTGTCGGCGTCGAACAGCACCAGGTCGGCGACCGCGGACACGTCGACGCGGCCGAGCATGCGCCGCCGGTAGATCACCGAGGACTCCAGCACCACCAGCGCCGACTCGGTGATCGTCTGCTCGGCACCGGGGCTGCGCACGGTGGTCAGCGTCGCGCCCAGGAGCGCGGTCAGGTTCAGGCCGCGTTCGATCCGCTTGCCGATGTCCATCATCGTCCAGCCGGCGTCGCGGATCATCGACTCGGCGGCCACCCCGGACAGCGCGAGCATGCCGGCCAGCGCCAGGTTGCAGGTCGCCGACAGGAACGCCTCACCGTCGGCCTGCGAATCAGGCAGTGCGCCAGGTGAACTCAGCAGCGCACGCTCCAGCGCCGCCAGCACCATCCAGGTGTCGTTGGACAGTTGGTCGCGCACCGCGCGGGTGACCAGACCGAGCCGCTCGACCGACTGGGCCAGCGAACCGGGCCGCTGCCGGTCGGCGGTCAGCGACCACAGCGTCGACTGTGCGGTGGCCACCATCTCGGCGTGGTCACCGTCGGCGCCGGTGTCGGTGCCGGTGATCGTGCCGAGCGTGGTCAGCAGCACCGGTACGCATTCGCTGCCGTCCATCTCTCGGCGGTAATGGAATTCGTGGTAGCGCTCGCGGGTGACGGTGAGCAGCCGGGCCATGTGTTCGGCGCGTTCGGCGTACCGGCCGGCCCAGAACAGGTCCGACAGCACCCGCGGCGAGCTGACCGCCCTGGTGGGGCTGGGGGTGATCGCGGGCAGGTCGACCGGCGGCGTCCACTCCACCCCGACCCGCGACGGTGCACGAACCCAGACATCCTTGGCCGCGACGGTGTTCAGGGTGTAGGCGGCGTCGCCGGGAGCCAGCAGGTACCCGAGCCCACCGGCCAGCGGCGCGTATCCGCCGCGCTGGGCGACGGTGAACAACCTCAACCCGACATCGGCTGCGGACAGGCCGCCGGAGCGTTGCGCGGTTGGCGCCGAGGAGAACTGGGGCAGGTCCTCGCCGACCCACTGCCACGGCGCCACCTGGATGCGGGCGGCGACGTCCTCGCGCTGCACGCTCGACAGTGAGGGGCCGACGATCGTCGGTCCGCCGGTGACGGGCCGGATCAGCAACCGCGGCAGGTGGTTCAGGATGTGCGAGCGTTCGGTGTTGATGCCGCCCCAGTACATCGGCGGGCCGGCCAGCTCCGGGGCCTCACCGAGCAGCAGTTGGGCGAGATCGGGCAGAAACCGTTGCAGCCCGGGGCTTTCCAGGATGCCGCTGCCGAGCGTGTTGACGACGCTCACGGCTCCGCGCCGCAGCACCTCGACCAGCCCGGCCACCCCGAGTCGCGAGTCGGCGCGAAGGTCCAAGGGGTCGACGAACTCGGCGTCGATGCGGCGCAACACCACGTCGACCCGCTTCAGTGTGCCCATCGAACGCATCCACAGCTTGCCGTCGCGCACCACCAGATCCGCGCTCTCGACCAGCGGGAAACCCAGCACACTGGCCAGGTACGCCTGGTCGAACGCGGTCTCGGAGTGGATGCCCGGGCTCAGCACCACGACCACCGGTTCCTCGGCCGACTCCGGCGCGGCGTCGATGAGCGCCAACCGCAGTGCCTGCGCCCACGGCGACGCGGGCCGCGGCCCGATCCGTTCGTAGAGTTCGGGCACCGCGTGCGCGATGACGCGCCGGTCCGCCAGCGCGTACCCCGCACCGGAGGGCGCCTGGGTCCAGTCGGCGTTGACCCGGAAACCGCCGTCTGCCGCGCGGCTGACGTCGCACCCGTGCAGGAACAGTTGGTGCCTGCCGGGCAGTTCGATGCCGCGGGCGGCCCGCACGTATCCGGGATGGGCGAACAGGAGCGGCGCAGGCAGCACGCCGCCGGTGATCGAGCGCTGCGCGCCGTAGAGGTCGGTGAGGACCGCGTCGAGAATCCGGGAGCGCTGCAGCAGACCGGATTCCAGCGTCGCCCAGTCCTCGGCGGAGAGCACCAGCGGCAGGGCGTCGAGGTGCCACGGGCCCGGTTCGGCCGCGCCGTGACCGTTGGTGGAGGCCTGACCGAGGACCGACCCGTGCCTGCCCACCTGGATGTAGGTGATGCCGTCGTTGTCGACGAGGCTGCGCACCACGCCGCGCAGCTGGTCGAGCCCGCTGCGCCCGCGGTCCGCGACGCAATCGGCGAGCTCCTGCCAGGCCGGGCGGACCTCTCCTGCCGCGTCGACGAATTCGTCGTACCCGCTGCCCGCACTGGAACGCACGTCGAACAGCGCCTGCTGGGTCCGCGCGGTGCGGTAGCGCCCCAGCAGGTCGTCAGGCGCGTTGGGTGCCGGTAGTGCCATCAGTGCAGAACGGTACGCACTCGCCGCAGGTCGAGGATGCCGGGTGCGAGTCCGATCACCTCGATGGGGCGACCGCGTCGTGATCCGGCCTCCACCAGCGGATCGGAGGGGTCACCGGTGCGATGCTCTGGCGCCGCCGCGATCCCCATAACCGGAGATCCCACCACAAGGTGTGCGCGTGTGCAGTGTCAGTCAATCCACCGGTTCGTCGCGTTCGGCATGGCTGCGTTCCTCCTCGATGCGGTCCTTGCTGCGCAGCAGGCGCAGCAACGTCACCAGCGCGAGACCGCCGACGACGTTGCCGACGGTGGTCCACCAGAACCACGACAGCCAGTCGAGGTAGCCGAACGGGGCGACGCCGGTGTCGAGCGCACCGAAGATCAGCAGCGAGTCGAGCACCGAGTGGAACAGCCCCAGCCCGGCCAGCACGAACGCGCCCGCCACCGCAGCGGCGATCTTGCCGAACACCGCGTCGGTCCCGTGCTGCATGCGGGTCATCAGCGTGATCACCATGCCACCCAGCACCGACAGTGCCGCGGTCTCCATAGACAGCGGCGCGGTGACGAAGTGGGCGGCCGATTCGATGGTCTGCTCGTGCAGTTTCGGGAACGCGGTCATCACGAGCCACATCAGGACCCAGCCGCCGGCCAGGTTGGCCGCCAGCGTTCCGCCCCACAGCTTCATCAGCTGTCCCGGCCCGGCCCGTTTGGCGGCGACCGTGGTGACCGGCACCAGGAACCCCTCGGTGAACAATTCGCTGCGGCCCAACAACAGCGCCAGGAAACCGACCGAGAAGGCCAGGCCGGCGACGAGCTGGTTCCCCCCGGCGTGCAGCACCGACAGGTAGGCCAGCACGCCGACGGCCACCTCGGTGCCGCCGAAGAAGCCGGTGACGAGGACTTCGCGCCAGGTGCGGTGCAGCCGCTGAGTGCCTTCGTCGACCATCCGCCGGAAGGCGGTTTCCAGTTCGTCTTCGATCGGGCTGTCGGATTCGCCGAGTTGGCGTTGGCTGTCGTTGGACACGGTCCCGCCCTTCTGTGGGTGCGCCGCGCGGAGATAGCCGATTTGGCCGCGCGGTAAACCGCCGGTGCCAGACTGGTCGGGTGGCCACCTGGACTGATGTCGGTCGGATCGCGGCCGGACTACCGGAGACCAGCGAGACCTCCCCGCGGACCTGGCGGGTGCGCAAGAAGCTGGTCGTGTGGGAACGGCCGCTGCGCAAGGCCGATCACGCGGCGCTGGGAGCCGATGCACCGACCGGGGACATCGTCGGTGTCCGGGTCGCCGACGAGGGCGTGAAGTTCGCGTTGCTCAACGACGATCCCGGCGTGTACTTCACCACACCGCACTTCGACGGCTACCCGATCGTGTTGGTCCGGTTGGCCGCGATCGGCGTGGACGAGCTGACCGAACTCGTCACCGAGGCGTGGCTGTCGCAGGCGCCCAAGGCGTTGACCAAGGCGTTTCTGGCCGGCTGAACGTCACCGGGTCAGCCGCACCGCCAGTTCCTCGGGCGGCACGCGGTGCCCGTCGGCGCACACGACCTCGACCGTGGCCTCGGCGCCGCAGTCGCGGTGCGCCAGTCGCAGCGGTGTGCGGTTGGGCAGGTGGCGCCGGCCCCACTCGAACATCGCCCAGACCACCGGCATGAACTCGGTGCCGGCGTCGGTGAGCACATACTCGTCGCGGCTGCGCTGACCGGGTTCCCGGTAGGGGCGGCGCTCGAGCAGGCCCGCCTCGACGAGGTCGGAAAGACGCGCGGCCGCAGCGGCTTTGGTGATCCCGACCCGACGCCAGAAGTCCTCGAAGCGGGTGGTGCCGTAGTAGGCCTCGCGCATGATCAGCATGGCGGACTTGGTGCCCAGCACCGTCATCGTCTTCTCGATCGGGCACTCACCGATCGCCGACCAGGCATCGCGGTTGGCGAGGCGGCCCTGCAGGACAGTCATGGAATTCACCCTACCTCTGAGTTGTTCCACCTATACCCAGAGTGCTATAGCTGGGTATAGAAGGATTTACTCAGAGTTGAGTCGAGGAGGCAGCAATGTCGGCATATTCAGGCCGTGACGCGGTCATCGTGGGAGCCGTACGCACCCCGGTCGGGAAGGGCAAGGCCAGCGGCGCGCTGCACGACGTGCTGCCCGTCGACCTGCTCGCACACAGTCTCACCGAACTGGTGGCGCGCACCGGGGTCGATCCGGTTCAGATCGACGACGTGATCGCCGGTGCGGTCACCCAGGTCGGGGATCAATCGGTCAACATCGCGCGCAACGCCGTGCTGGCGGCCGGCTTCCCGGAGTCGGTGCCCGGCACCACGATCGACCGGCAGTGCGGCAGCAGCCAGCAGGCCATCCACTTCGCGGCCCAGGGTGTGATCTCGGGCGCCTACGACATCGTGGTCGCGGCCGGTGTGGAGTCGATGTCGCGGGCTCCGATGGGATCGAACGTGCTGCCCGGCTCCGACCCGTTCGGCGCGATGGCGCATCGTTACCCCGAAGGCCTTGTGCCGCAGGGCATCAGCGCCGAGCTGATCGCGGCGAAGTGGGGGTTGTCCCGCCAGCAGCTCGACGAGTTCTCGGCAGGCAGCCACGAGAAGGCCGCGACGGCGACGAAGGAGGGCCGCTTCGACAACGAGTTGGCTCCGATCGCCGGGCTGGCCACCGACGAGATCATCCGGCCGGGCACCACCGTCGACACGCTTTCGGCGCTCAAGCCGGCGTTCTACAACCCGGCCTACGAGCAGCGGTTCCGGCAGATCGACTGGCGGATCACGCCGGGCAACGCGTCGCCGCTGTCGGACGGCAGCGCGGCGCTGCTGATCACCACCAGCGAGGTGGCCGCGCGGCTGGGTCTGCGGCCGCTGGCGCGCATCCACTCGATGACCGTCGTCGGCTCCGATCCGCTGTACATGCTGACCGGTGTCATCCCGGCGACCCAGAAGGTGCTGCAGCGCGCGGGGTTGACGCTCGCCGACATCGACCTGTTCGAGGTCAACGAGGCGTTCGCGCCCGTCGTGCTGTCCTGGGCGCACGACACCGGAGCCGATCTGGCCAAGACGAACGTCAACGGCGGCGCCATCGCGATCGGGCACCCCCTGGGCGCCAGCGGCGCCCGCATCATGACGACGTTGGTCAACGCGCTCGAACAGCGCGGCGGCCGCTACGCGTTGCAGACGATGTGCGAGGGCGGCGGCATGGCCAACGCCACGATCATCGAACGCGTCTGAGTTCCGGGCGGTTTCGGTGCGCTGCCGATCGCCGAGCGACTGGCAGCGCACCGAAATCACGCTTTGGCGAGTTCGAAGATCGGGATGATGCGGCTCGTCTTGGCCTGATATTCGCCGAACACCGGTGCGGCTTCGACGAGCTTCGGATACAGCGCGTCGCGTTCGTCGCGAGGGAGTTCGTGCGCGGTGACGTCGTAGTCGGTGGTGCCGACCTCGATGTGCGCGCGGGCGTTGGCGCGCAGGTTGTGCACCCAGGCCGGGTCCCTGTCGGCGCCGGCGAACGACCCGACGATGTAGATCTTGTCGCCGAGCGGGAAGTACGCCAGCGGCGAGAGGCGCGGCTGACCGGACTTGGCGCCGGTGGTGTGCAACAGAAGGATGTGCCCGCCCTCGAACGGGCCACCCACCTTGCCGCCGTTGGCGCGGAATTCAGCGACGATGCCGGCGTTGAGTTCTTTGAGGTTGCTGATGTCGGTCATGGCAGCCACAAGTGCCGCGAACACCGGCCGTATTCCCACCCCGCATAATTTGTGCCCATGCGGGTGATCGTGACGGGCGGTAACAGCGGGGTCGGCAAGGCGACCGCGGCGGCGCTGGCCGCCGACGGGCACAGCGTGGTGATCGCCTGCCGCGACGTCGATAAGGCTCAGCAGGCCGCCGCGCAGATGCCCGGGGAGGTCGCAGTCGCCGCCCTCGATCTCGGCGACCTCGCCAGCGTGCGCGCGTTCGCCGACTCCGTCGAGTCCGTCGATGTGCTGGTGAACAATGCGGGCGTGATGGCCGTGCCGTTGACCCGCACCGCCGACGGGTTCGAATCCCACATCGGGATCAACCATCTCGGCCACTTCGCGCTGGCGTGCCTGCTGGCCGACCGGATCACCAATCGGGTCATCTCGGTGGCCAGCGCGACCTACCTGTTCAGCCGCCTGCATCTCGAGGACCTCAATTGGGAGCGGCGCACGTACTCCCGCTGGGCGGCCTACGGCGAGTCGAAGCTGGCCAACCTGTTGTTCGTCGCGGCGCTGGCTGGGCGCGGGGTGCGTGCCTACGCGACCGATCCCGGCGCCACCGACACCGACATCACCCGCTCGCTCGACATGGCCGAACACGCGCGGATCCGGCGGCTGATGCACTCCCCCGCCCAGGGTGCGCGTGCGAGCCTGCAGGCGGTGACGACCGACCTGCCCAGCGGCACCTATCTGGCGCCGCGGTTCAACCAACTCGGCAGGCCGAAGGTCACGCGGTTGCGGCGCAAGGCCGTCGACCCCGACGCGGCACGCCGGCTCTGGGCGTTGTCGGCCGAACTGACCGGGTGCGACTGGCCGAGCTAGTCGTCCTTCTTGGGCTTGGCGTCGATGCCCGATTCGCGGCGCTGCTGCACGGTGATCGGGGCGGGCGCACCCGTCAGCGGGTCGACGCCGCCGCCGGACTTCGGGAACGCGATCACTTCGCGGATCGAGTCGGCGCCGGCCAGCAGCGCGGTGGTGCGGTCCCACCCGAAGGCCAACCCGCCATGGGGTGGGGCGCCAAACGTGAACGCCTCCAACAGGAATCCGAACTTCTCCTCGGCCTCGGCCTTGTCCAGACCCATCACCGCGAACACTCGCTCCTGAATGTCGCGGCGGTGGATACGGATCGAGCCGCCGCCGATCTCGTTGCCGTTGCACACGACGTCGTACGCGTCGGCCAGCACGGCACCCGGGTCGGTGTCGATGCGGTCGGCGAATTCGGGCTTGGGCGCGGTGAACGCGTGGTGCACCGCGGTCCAGGCGCCGGACCCGACGGCGACATCACCGGAGGCGGTCGCGTCGTCGGCCGGTTCGAACAGCGGCGGGTCCACCACCCAGGTGAACGCCCACGCGTTCGGGTCGATCATGTCGAGGCGCTTGGCGACCTCGATGCGCACCGCGCCCAGCAGCGCCCGCGACGTCTTGGCCGGGCCCGCCGAGAAGAACACGCAGTCACCCGGTGACGCGCCGACGTGCGCGGCCAGCCCGTCGCGTTCGGCGTCGGACAGGTTCTTGGCGACCGGACCGCCCAGCGATCCGTCCTCTGCGATGAGCACATAGGCCAGACCTTTGTGGCCGCGCTGTTTGGCGAACTCCTGCCAGGCGTCGAGGGTGCGGCGCGGCTGCGACGCGCCGCCGGGCATCACGACGGCCCCGACGTAGGGCGCCTGGAACACGCGGAACGAGGTGTCGGCGAAGTAGTCGGTGCACTCCACGAGCTCAAGCCCGAACCGCAGATCCGGTTTGTCCGAACCGAATCGGCGCATTGCGTCGGCGTAGGTGATCCGCGGCAGCGGCAGCGGCACGTCGTAGCCGATCAACCGCCACAGCGCGGCGACGATCTCCTCGGCGACGGCGATCACGTCCTCGGAGTCGACGAAGCTCATCTCGAGGTCGAGTTGGGTGAACTCGGGTTGGCGGTCGGCGCGGAAGTCTTCGTCGCGGTAGCACCGGGCGATCTGGTAGTAGCGCTCCATGCCCGCGACCATCAGCAGCTGCTTGAACAGCTGCGGGCTCTGCGGCAACGCGTAGAACGATCCGGGCTGCAGTCGGGCAGGCACCAGGAAGTCGCGTGCGCCCTCGGGTGTCGAGCGCGTCATCGTCGGGGTCTCGATCTCGACGAAGTCGTGCCGCTCCAACACCTCGCGCGCGGCCGCATTGACCTTGGAGCGCAACCGAATTGCCTGCCCCGGGCCCTCCCGGCGCAGGTCCAGGTAGCGGTACTTCAGCCGCGCTTCCTCACCCGCGGTCTCGTCGAGCTGGAACGGCAGCGGTGCGCTCTCACTCAGCACGGTCAGCTCGGTGGCGTTCACCTCGATCTGCCCGGTGGGGATCTCGGGGTTCTCGTTGCCCTCCGGGCGCACCTCGACGACACCGGTCACCGCGACACAGAACTCGGCGCGCAGCCGGTGCGCGGCCGCGAGCACGTCACCTTCGCGGAACACCACCTGGGACACGCCTGACGCGTCGCGCAGGTCGATGAAGATGACACCGCCGTGATCGCGACGACGCGCGACCCAGCCGGCCAGCGTCACCTTCTGACCGGCGTCGGTGGGCCGCAACGCTCCGGCGGCATGACTGCGCAGCACTGAAAACTCTCCTGGGAATCGCCTGATGGGACAACTGCACAAGTGTAGAGGGGGCGTTCGCGCCGGTAGTTTTGCGGATATGCGCACCCGAATCGCGCTCGTCGGACCCGGGGCGATCGGCGCCACCGTCGCCGCGCTGCTGCACACCGCGGGCCACCAGGTGACCCTGTGCGGGCGCACGGCCCGCGACTCGATCGTCGTCCAACCCGACGGTGAGGACCCGATCACGGTGCCTGGCCCCGTGCTGACCGATCCCGGCCGGATCGACGCGACCTCCGACGTCGTGCTGCTCGCGGTCAAGGACACCCAAAACGAGCAGGCCGCGGCCTGGCTGGCGGCGCTGTGCGGCCCGGACACCGTGGTGTGCGCGCTGCAGAACGGTGTCGAGCAGGTCGAGCGCGTCGGCCGCTTCTGTCCCGGCTCGACGGTCGTGCCGGCCGCGGTGTGGGTCTCGGCCGAGCCGACGGCCGACGGCGCCGTGCGGGTGCGCACGTCGGTGCGGCTGGTGCTGCCGGATACCGCGGCGGCCCGGTCGCTGGCCGGCGTGTTCGCCGGCACTGCGATCGCCGTCGAGAACGATCCCAACTTCGTCAGCGCCGCCTGGCACAAGCTGCTGGTGAATGCCGTCGTCGGGCTGATGGTGCTCACCGGGCGCCGGGCCGGCATGTTTCGGCGCGACGACGTCGCCGCGCTGGCGCGACGCTATCTGGCCGAATGCCTGGCCGTGGCGCGGGCCGACGGCGCCCAACTCGGCGACGAGGTCATCGACGACGTCGTGGGGCTGCTGGCCGGATCGCCGGAGGACATCACCACGTCGATCCTGACCGATCGCCAGGCCGGCCGGCAGCTCGAGTGGGACATCCGCAACGGCGTGATCTCGCGCAAGGCCGCCGAACACGGCTTGGCGACGCCGATCAGCGACGTCATCGTCCCGTTGTTGGCGGCGGCGAGCGACGGGCCCGGATAGCCAATTCGACTAGACAGTGTCCTCTACTGTGTATGGCCATGCAGCCCTGCGAGCGCGTCGGCCTGGATTTCGTCGACTCTGCACCCTTCCGCTTCGTCAGCACCGTCGACCTCGCCATCACCCCCGAGCAACTGTTCGAGGTGCTCGCCGACGCCCAGTCGTGGCCACGCTGGGCCAGCGTCATCACCGAGGTCACCTGGACCAGCGCCGAACCCCGCGGCGTCGGCACCACCCGCACCGTGAAGATGCGCGGCGGGATCGTCGGTGACGAGGAGTTCCTGGCGTGGGAGCCGTACTCGCACATGGCGTTTCGGTTCAACCAGGCCTCGACCGGAAGCATCGCGGCGTTCGCCGAGGACTACCGCGTGGTGCGCACCCCGCGTGGTTGCCACCTGACGTGGGTAATGGCGATGAAGCCCCGCGGCGTCGCCGCCCGCCTGGGTATGACACTCGGCCGGCCCGTGATGGGCTGGCTGTTCCAGAAATTCCTGTACAACCTGCGCGACTACTCCGCCGAGCGGTTCGGCTGAGCCTCATCACCCGCGAAACGGCGTTCCCGCAGGTCTCTTCTCGCACTTTCGCTGCGGGAATACCGTTTCGCGGCAAAAGGGGCTCAGTAGAGGCCCGTCCACGCCTCGCGGCGTGCGGCGTCGGGATCGGAGACGACGGTGTCGCGGGTGGACTGGATGATGCGGGTGCAGCGGTCGACGGTGTCGTACGTCGGCCAGTCGTGGCCGGTGGACCACCGGATCTCGCCGTCGTCCCAGCCTTTGGCGGCGAAGTCCAGCCAGGCCCGCTGCATGCGTCGCCCGACCGCGGGCTGCCACCGCCGCCCCAGCGGGTGCATCTTGCGCCCGAGGTATGAGGTGTAGCTGTGCTGGACGTGCACGATCTCGCTGCCGTGGGTGGCGCCCAGTCCGAGCATCCGCAGGCTCAAGCCGACGTGGTCGAAGCGGTAGACGTGCGTCGGCGCCAACCCGCTGTAGGCGTCGGCGAACGCCCACGCCGGCCCGCCGAACATCACGTCGGAGCCGAACGCGATGAGCGCCCGTCTGCGCGGATAGTCCGGATACGCCGCCAGCACCCGTGCCTTGGCGTCCGATCCGATCCGCTCGAAGTAGGCGTCCACCGTCGCGCGGGTGGTGGGCAGCATCGGCGGTTTGGTCCAGGCGAACATCGACGCCTCGTGGCTGTTCGTGCCGATGATCAGCGGGATGTGGCGCATGGTGCCGTCGCGGGCCGCGTCGATGGGGTGACGCGGCAGCAGGTCGACGCCGAACGTCAGCCCGTACGCCAGCGTCGGCGTCCTGGCCGCGCTGTCGAGTTGCAGCGTGCCCGCCGCGCGGCGCAAGTCGCGCTGCGGCAGGCCCTTGACCTCGGCGGCCGACACCCCGAGGCGGCGCAGCCACTCGTGGGCCTGTCGGGCCCGCACCTCGCGGTCGGCGATCAGCGGCAGCGCCGGACTCTGCGCGATCGCCCGGCTGAACAGGCCGTCGGCCTCCGGTGAGGCCAACAGCGCCAGCACCGAGGTGCCGCCCGCGGACTCGCCGAACACGGTGACCCGGTCCGGGTCCCCGCCGAAGGCGGAGATGTTGTCGCGGATCCAGCGCAGCGCGGCCATCTGGTCGCGCAGCGCCAGATTGTCGTCGAAGCCCTCACCGAGGTCGCCGAGCTCGAAGCCGCCGAACACCCCGATCCGGTAGGTGACGTTGACCACCACGACGTTGCCGTTGGCGGCCAGCCGCGACCCGTTGTAGAGCTGGAACTGCCCGGCGCCGAACACGAACGCGCCACCGGGAATCCACACCATCACCGGCAGCGACGCGGTGGTGTCCGGCGACCACACCGTCAGCGTCAGGCAGGCCTCGTCGCGGACCTTGGGATCGTCGCGGCCGCCGCCGACGAACGACTTGCCCTGCGGCGGCAGCGGCCCGTGCTCGACGGCGTCGCGCAGACCCGTCCAGGGCCGTTTCGGTTCGGCCGCCAGAAACCGGCGCTCGCCGACCGGCTGCTCGGCGTAGGGCACACCCCGAAAGACGCTCACCCCGCCCTCGGTGGATCCGCGCAGGTCGCCGAGCGGTGTGTGTACAACCGCCGAATGTCCGACAACGACTGCCACGACCAAATCGTAGTGTGCGAAGCTGATGCCATGACCTTCAACGAGGGCATGCGGATCGACACCAGCACCACCTCCACCAGCGGGGGTGGACGAGGCCCCGGACGCGGTATCGCGATCGGCGGCGGTGTGGGCGGGCTGCTGATCATGGTGGTGGCGCTGTTTCTCGGCGTGGACCCCAGTTCGGTGATGCCGCCGCAACAGCAGGGTCAGCTCGGCGGACCTGGCGCTGAGACGCCGGGTTTCGACCTCAGCCAGTGCAAGACCGGCGCTGACGCCAACGAGATCGCCGAGTGCCGGGTGGTGGCGACCGGCAACTCACTCGACGGGATATGGCCGCAGTTGCTGCCGGACTACACCCGCCCCAATGTCCGCCTGTTCACTGGCAGTGTTGACACCGGATGCGGCGCGGCGACCAGCGACGTCGGCCCATTCTACTGCCCGGCTGACCAGACCGCCTATTTCGACGTCGGCTTCTTCAACGTCCTGCGGGACGAATTCGGTTCGAGCGGTGGGCCATTGGCGCAGGAGTACGTCGTCGCGCACGAGTTCGGCCATCACATCCAGAACATCACCGGCACGTTGAAGCAGTCGCAGGGACCCGGCGCGGCGGGCCCCACCGGCGGTGGTGTGCGCACCGAACTGCAGGCCGACTGCTACGCCGGGGTGTGGGCGCACTACGCGGCGATCACCAAACAGGAGAGCACCGGCGTGCCGTTCCTGGAACCGTTGACCGACAAGGACATCGCCGACGCGCTGTCGGCCGCGGCGTCCGTGGGCGACGACCGTATCCAGGAGAAGGCCACCGGGCAGGTGAACCCCGAGGCGTGGACCCACGGATCGGCCGCGCAGCGGCAGAAGTGGTTCACCGAGGGCTACCGCACCGGCGACCCGAACGCCTGCAACACATTCGCGACCGACAACCTTGGCTAGGACACCGACGGCCGTCGACGCCGTCGCCGAGCGCTATCTCGAGACGTTCGCCGCCCTCGACCCCTGCGCCGCAACGGAAATGGGCATCACCGGCCACGACGAGGACATCACCGACTACTCCCCCGACGGCGTCGCCGCACGGGCCGACGCCGCCCGCGCCGCGCTGCGTGAACTCGACACCGTCACCGCCGAGGACGCCGTCGACGAGGTGACGATCGCGGCGATGCGCGAACGCCTCGGTGTCACCGTCGATCTCAACGACGCCGGCCTCGACGTCGGGGAGATCAACGTGATCGCCTCCCCGCTGCAGTCGATGCGCGACGTGTTCGACCTGATGCCGACCGACACCGTCGACGACTGGGCGGTGATCAGTCGGCGCTTGTCGCGGCTACCCGAGCGGCTCATGGGCTATGCCGACGCATTGCGGGCGACGGTCACCGCCGGTGACCCGCCCGCGGTGCGCCAGGTGGTGCGCGGCATCGACCAGGCCGCAACCATCCAGCACCTGCTGGTGGACATGGTCACCGGCGCGCCGACCGACAACGCTGCGCTGCACGACGAACTGCAGCAGCACGCCGCCAACGCCGCGAACGCGTACCGGGAGCTCGGCCGGATCCTGGGCGACGAGATCGCCCCGCACGCACGCACCGAAGATGCGGTGGGCCGCGACACGTACCGGTTGTGCTCGCGGTCCTTTCTCGGCGCGTCGATCGACCTCGACGAAACCTACGAGTGGGGGCTCGCTCTGCTGGAAAGCATTGTGGCCGAGCAGGAAAGCCTCGCCGACCAGCTCTATCCCGGTACGTCGGTGGCTGACGCGTTACGCCGCCTCGACGAGGAGGAGCGCTACCTCGTGCACGGGGTGGACGCGCTGCAGGCCTGGATGCAGGACCTGTCGGACCGTGCGGTCGAGTCGCTGGCCGGCACGCACTTCGACATCGCCGAACCGCTGCGCAGGCTCGAATGCCGCATCGCACCCACCCACACCGGCGGGATCTACTACACCGGACCGTCGGAGGACTTCAGCCGGCCCGGCCGGATGTGGTGGTCGGTGCCGCACGGGGTGGACACGTTCCACACGTGGCAGGAGACCACCACGGTGTTCCACGAAGGCGTGCCCGGCCATCACCTGCAGATCGGCCGTGCGGTGGTGCTCGCCGACCAGCTCAACCGGTGGCGGCGGCTGGGCTGCTGGGTGTCGGGGCACGGCGAGGGCTGGGCGCTGTACGCCGAACGGCTGATGGCCGACCTGGGCTGGCTCGACGATCCGGGCAACCGGATCGGCATGCTCGACGCCCAGCGATTCCGCGCCGCGCGGGTGGTGATCGACATCGGCGTGCACTGCGGCATGACCGCACCCGACGGTGAGATGTGGGACGCCGAGCACGCCTGGGACTTTCTGACGTCGCACAGCGCGATGAAGGACGAGAACCTGCAGTTCGAGCTGGACCGCTACCTCGGCTGGCCGGGACAGGCACCGTCCTACGCGGTCGGCCAGCGGATCTGGCAGCAGCTGCGCGACGAGACGTTGCGGCGCGGCGGGTCGCTCAAGGAGTTCCACAGCCGCGCACTCGACCTCGGCGGGCTCCCGCTCGAAGTGCTCAGCACCGCGCTGACCGCGAGCTAGAAACGGCGCGCTTCGTCTCCTGCGTCGGTGGGCGGCTGCGCGAGTGGGCTGCCACACTGACAGCGTGACCGATCAGCCCATCGAACCGGACACCAAGGACTGGACCTGGGTGCTCGCCGAACCGTGCCCGGAGTGCGGGTTCGACGCCTCGCTTCTTTCGCACACCGAAGTCGCGCAACGTATCCGCGCCGACGCGCAAGACTGGGTGCCGCGCCTGCACCGTGCCGATGTCGGCGTGCGGCCGCGCCCGACGGTGTGGTCGACACTCGAATACGGTTGCCACATCCGCGATGTGCACCGCATCTTCGAGCACCGGGTGCGGTTGATGCTCACCGAGGACGCCCCGCTGTTTCCCAACTGGGATCAGGACGAGACGGCCCGCGCCGACGACTACGGATCGCAGGATCCCGCGACCGTCGCCGTGGAACTGTACGACGCGGCGACGGCGGTCGCCGCCACCTACGACAGCGTCCCGGCCGACGCGTGGTCCCGGCGGGGTCTGCGCAGCAACGGAAGCGAATTCACGATCGCAACGATCGCGATCTACCACCTGCACGACATCGTGCACCACAGCTGGGATGTCACCCATTAGCGCCGACCGCGTTGTCGAAACCGGACACGGAAACGGGTGTCGGCCATACCATCGGGCGCGTTCATCCCTAGTCGAGGAGGGCACCGATGCGGATCGCGGTCGCAGGGGCCACCGGAAACATCGGCGGCCGCACCGTCGCTGCGCTGCAGCGCGACGGCCACGAGGTCGTGCCGATCAGCCGTTCGCTGGGTGTCGATCTGATGACCGGCGAGGGTCTCGACGCCGCGCTCACCGGGGTCGAGGCGGTCGTCGACGCGGTCAGCGCGCCGCCGACCGACCGGGACCAGACCACCGAGTACTTCGGCACCACCACGCGCAATCTGCTCGCCGCCGAGCAACGCGCCGGGGTGCGGCATCACGTACTGCTGTCGATCGTCGGGATCCACGGTATCGACGGCAACGCCCACTATTCCGGTAAGCGTGAGCAGGAGCGATTGGTCGCCGAGGGTGCTGTGCCGTGGACTGTGGTGCCTGCCACGCAGTTTCACGATTTCGCGGCGATGGTCGCCGGCTGGACCGAACAGGACGGGGTGGCCACCATCGCGCCGTTGCTGGTGCAGCCGATCGCGCCGGACGACATCGCCGAGGTGCTCGCCGAGATCGCGACGGGCCCGCCGCAGGGCCGCTACGTCGACGTCGCCGGCCCGGAACCCCAGGACCTGGTCGACATGGCCCGCCGCACCCTGGCCGCCAGGGGCCGGCAGGTCAAGCTGGTGCCGACATGGTCGGGGATGTTCGGCCCGTCGATGGCCGGAAATGTGTTGCTGCCGGGCGACAATGCTCGCATCGCACCGACCACCTTCGACGACTGGCTGGCCACCCAGTAGCCCCGCGAGCAGACGCGAAGTGCCCTGTTTCGCCGCGGAAATGGGGCACTTCGCGTCTGCTCGCGGAGAAAAGCTCGCGGAGAAAAGGTTACAGGCGGGACTGTTCTTTGATCGCCGTGTCGGTGGTGCGCAACGGGCGGATCAACGCGTCCTGGGTGAACGACGCGATCAGCTCACCGGATTCGGTGTGCACGGTGCCGCGCACATACGACATGCCCGCGCCGACCTGGGTGCTCTCATGGCTGTAGAGCAGCCATCCGTCGAAGCGGAACGGCTCGTGGAAGCTGACCGACACCGTCATCGGCGCCGTCGACACCGTGACGTGCGACTGCGCGGTGCCGATCCCCTCATGTGCCCGCATCGTCGTTGAAATGCCCAGGTGCCCGGTCAGATACGCGACCAGCGCCTTGGCGACCTCGTCGCGGTCGGGGGTCTTGTCGTAGCGCACCCAGGCGTACAGTTCCGGCGGGCCGACCTCGTCGGGGCTGTTGACGTCGACGACATCGACGAGACGGATCTCGCGCCCGGTCATCGCCATATGCGCATCGTTGGCCTCGGCGGGCGGCTTGACCTCGGGGCGCGCGACGGCGTGCCGGATGACGTCCTCGGTGGGCACGTCGGTCAACACCGTCACCGTGATGCAGCGCTTACCGTTCTGCTTGGCGGCGACGACAGCCGTTGCGGTCGAACGGCCTTCGTTGATGACGTCGATCTCCAACTCGAGCGGACCCGCGGCCACCATCACCGCCCGGGAGAACACCGCGTACGCGGAGCGCACCGACTTGCCCTCGAACCGTTTGGCCACCGCGACGATCACCTGGGCGAGCACCTGGGTGCCCTCCACGACCTGCCGGTCCTCCTCCCCGGCCGGTCCGGTTTCGGCGATGAAACGGTTCTCCCCGTCCTGGCGGACGTCGAACAGGTCGAGCAGCGTGTCGACGGTCCACTGCTTCTGCGCTGAGTCAGTCGTCATGACAGGGAACAGTAACCGAGCTTCTGCAAAAGCGGTAACGTCATTACCAGTAACTTCGAACCGGAAGGCGCCGCACATGTCCAAGCCGAGCGGGCGGGCCGCGACGGCCGAGACCGCCGCCGGCCACGACGCCGACCCCCGGCCGAAACGCTTCATGAAGTCGGCGCTGGCGATCCTCGGCGAAACCGGACGCACCGACTTCACCGTGCTCGAGGTCGTCGAGCGGTCGAAGACGTCGCTGCGGTCCTTCTATCAGCACTTCTCGACCAAGGACGAACTGCTGCTCGCGCTCGTCGACAAGATCATGTCCGAGTCGACGCGCCGCTGGCGCGAGGACACCGCGGGCCTGCCGGCGCCTGCGGCGCTGCGCGTGTTCATCGACCGCGTCTGCACCCCACCGGAGACCACGACCCAGGACAAGGTCAACCGTGGGCTGACCAACTACAACGACCGCCTCGCCGAACTCCTGCCGCGCGAGTACGCCCGCGTGCTCGCGCCGGTGCACGAGCTGATCAAGGACATCATCAACCGCGGTATCGACGAGGGCGTCTTCCGGTCCGACCTCGACGTCGGCGCGCGCGCCGCGCTGATCATGCAGTCCTCGCTGGGCGCGATCCGGTTGCAGGTGCTCGGCGCCGAACTCACCGGCGTGCCGGTCTCCGCCGACGACATCTACGACTACTGCCTGAGCGGGCTGACCGGTCCGGCCTGACCTGCACGGAAACCGGTGAGAAGCATCCTCTCCGACTCGTCTGTTTCTGCTGGTCTGAAAGTGGTAATGTCATTACCACCAGCCGCCAAGCAGACTTCCAGGAGGCGCAAATGACCCGCCAGCTTCCCTATCCGGTGTTCGACGCCGACAACCACTTCTACGAGCCCAAAGAGGCGCTGACCAAGTTCCTGCCCGACCATCGCAAGAACGTCATCGACTACATCGAGGTGCGCGGCCGGACCAAGATCATGGTCCGCAACCAGGTCAGCGACTACATCCCGAACCCCACCTTCGAGGTCGTCGCCCGGCCCGGCGCGCAGGAGGAGTACTTCAAGCACGGCAGCGGCGGCAAGAGCTTCCGCGAGGTGATGGGCAAGCCGATGAAGGCGATCCCGGCGTTCCGCGAACCCGCGGCCCGCCTGGAGGTCATGGACGGCCTCGGCCTGGACTACTCGCTGATGTTCCCGACCCTGGCCAGCCTGGTCGAGGAACGGATGAAGGACGACCCGGAACTGATCCTCGACGTGATCCACGCGCTCAACGAGTGGATGTACGAGACCTGGCAGTTCAACTACGAGGACCGCATCTTCTCCACCCCGGTGATCAACCTCGGCATCGTCGACCGCGCGCTCGAGGAACTCGAGTGGTGCCTGGAACGCGGCGCCAAGACCGTGCTTGTCCGCCCGGCGCCGGTGCCCGGTGTGCGCGGTACGCGGTCATTCGGGTTGCCCGAGTTCGACCCGTTCTGGGACGCCTGCGTCAAGGCCGGTATCCCGGTGTCGATGCACGCCTCGGACTCGGGCTACGCCGAGTACCTCAACGACTGGGAACCCGCCGACGAGTACCTGCCGTTCAAACCGACCGCGTTCCGGATGGTCTCGATGGGCAAGCGCCCGATCGAGGACTCGATGGCTGCGCTGGTGTGCCATGGCGCGCTGACCCGCAATCCCGACCTGCGGATCCTGTCGATCGAGAATGGCGCCGACTGGGTGCCGTACCTGTTCAAGCAGTTCGAAGGCGTCTACAAGAAGATGCCGCAGGAGTTCCCCGAGAACCCGATCGAGGCGTTCAAGCGTGGGGTGTATGTCGCACCGTTCTGGGAGGACGACTTCAAGCAGATGGCCGATCTCATCGGCGTCGACCGGGTGATCTTCGGATCGGACTGGCCGCACCCCGAGGGGCTGGCCGAACCGACCCACCTCATCGACGACCTGCAGGGACTCGACGAGGAAGGGCAGCGAAAGGTTATGGGCGGCAACATGATCGACCTGTTCAAAGTGCCCAACGAGATCGTCCACAACCCCGACGTGCCTGCGCTCGTCATCCCCGCCTGACCAGGCAACCCGTAACCAGCGTGCGTGTCGATCCGTCGGCACGCGCTGGCGCGATTACGAAAGTGAGCCCGTGAGCGACAGCGCGAATCCTGAGGTGCTGCTCTTCGCATTGACGACGCAGTCCTTCCTGGAAAAGGAAGTGCCCCTGAGTCGGATCCGCGAGATGCACGACGCCGGCATCTCATTCGACACCGCATGGTGGCGCCGCGCCGCCGAACTCGGTTGGACCAGCCTGCTGGTGCCCGAGGAGCTCGGCGGCGGAAGCGTCTCCGGCGACGGTGTGAAGGATCTGGCGTTGGTCGCCGAGATCGCGGGCAAGACCGTCGCGCCGGGTCCGCTGCACCCGGTCAGCACCGTGCTGGCCGGGTTGGTGGAGGCACCCGCCGGCCACGAAGACACCATCGAGGCGCTGGTCGCCGGTGCGACGGTGGCCTCCTGGGCGGTGTACGAGCCCGGGCAACCGTGGTCACCGCTGACGCCGACGGTGACCGCCACCGCGACCGACGGCGGGTTCCGGATCGACGGGGTCAAGGACCGGGTCGAGGCGGGCGCGGACAGCCAGATCTTCCTCGTCACAACACGATCCGGCGAGGGCATCCGGCAGTTCCTGGTGCCCGCCGACGCGCCGGGTGTGCACGTGGAGACACAGCGGTCGGTCGACATGGTCAAGACCTACGCCCGGGTGCAGTTCGACGGTGTGCAGGTCGAGGCGAGCGCAGAAGTCGGCACGGCCGAACAGACACCGGCGCTGATCGAAAGGCAGTCCCAGATCGCCTCGGTGCTGCAGTGCGCGGAGGTCGTCGGCATCCTGGACACGGTGCTCGCGTTCACCATCCAGTGGGGATTCGACCGGCATTCGTTCGGCCGCCCGCTCGGCTCGTACCAGGCGCTCAAGCACAAGTACGCCGACCTCAAGATCTGGTTCGAGGGGTGCCGCGCCACGACGAACGCCGCGGCCGCCGAGGTGGCCGCGCGGACACCGAAGGCGCCGATGGCGGTCAGTGTCGCGAAATCCTATGTGGGCGAATACGCCCCGGGGATGCTGCAGCTGTGCGTCCAGTTGCACGGCGGTATCGGGGTGACGTGGGAACACGATCTGCACCTGTTCCTGCGGCGGGTCACGTTGTACCGCTCGCTGTTCGGCACGCCCGAGGATCACAACCTGCGCGTCTACTCGCTCACCAAGGTGGGCCCACACGCCAGCTGGGGACTGGAGCAAGCGTCATGACCGACACGACATCGGCCCCGGCCGCGCCCGCCACCACCGAATCGGTCGAGGAGTTCGCCGCCCGCGCCGAAGCCTGGCTGGCCGAGAACATGCCGCCGATCAACCCGAACAATCCCCCCGAACACGACCGCGGCGAAGAGGAACCGTGGCAGCGGGCGCGGGAACTGCAGAAGAAGTTGTGGGAGGGCGGTTTCGCGGGCATCTGCTTTCCGTCCGAGTACGGCGGCCTCGGGCTGCCGATCGCGTACCAGAAGGCGTTCGACAGGGTTTCGCGCGCCTACGAGCTGCCGATCATCCTGAACACGCCGACGTTCACCATCTGCGCGGCGACGATCCTCGACACCGGCAGTGAGGAGCAGAAACGCCGGCACATCTCGGCGGTGCTGCGCGGCGACGAGGTGCTGGTGCAGCTGCTCTCCGAACCCAGCGGTGGCTCGGACCTGGCCGGTGTCATCACCCGCGCCGACCGCAAGGGCGACAAGTGGGTGATCAACGGCGCAAAAACGTGGAGCACAAGCGCATTCGCCGCCGACTACGGGTTGATGCTGGCGCGCACCAACTGGGACGCGCCCAAACACGAGGGCCTGACCATGTTCCTGGTGCCGATCAACAGCCCCGGGATCACGCTGCGCCGCATCAAGCAGGTCAACGGTTCGGTGGAGTTCTGCGAGGAGTTCTTCGACAACCTCGAACTCGGTGACGACGCGGTCGTCGGCGAAGTGAACGAGGGCTGGCACGTCGCGTCCCGGCAGCTGTACCACGAGCGGCGCGCGGTCGGCGGAGGATCGGAATTCGCCAGTGGTATCGGCGCCGAAGGCAAATCCGATGTCCCGACCAACTACGTTGAGCTGCTGGAGAAGGCGGGCCAGGCCGACAACGCCCGACTGCAGGAGATGGCCGGGCGCGCGATGGTGCACCGGACGGTTCGCGAGCAGTTGATCGACCACGTCTACCACGGTGTGCTCGACGGCTCGCTGCCGCCGGCCGCCGGGTCGATCATCCGCATCGCGCACGCCGACGTCCACCACGTCGAGTTCGACACGGCGCTGGCCATCACCGGCAGCGCGGGTGTGGTCGACGTCGACGGTGCGCTGTTCCGCCACGGCGAGCGCTACCTGTCGCGGCAGGCTGCCGCGCTGGGCGGCGGCACCACCGAGATCGCCCGCAACATCATCGGCGAACGCGTGCTCGGCTTCCCGCGCGAACCGGCCGCCGACCGCGGCGTGCCGTTCAAAGAGGTCAAGCGCAACAAGAGCTGACGACTCAGAACAGGGTGGGTTGCAGGGCCGGCGCTGGCGGGCGCGGTGCCGGTTCGTCGACCGCGCGGAACGACCGGCGGTCGCGGCACAACCCGTGTCTGGCGATCAGCGGAGCGGCCCGCTCCTGCAACATCTTCCGGTAGTCCGCTGGCAGGTACGCCCCGCGGCGGTACAGCTCGCGGTACTTCGGCACCAACGCGGGGTGTGAGCGGGCCAGCCAGTCCATGAACCACCCCCGCGTCGAGCCACGCAGGTGCAGCCCGAACACCGTGACGCTGGTGGCCCCGGCCGAGGCGATACCGGCGAGCAGATCGTCGAGGTGCGCGACGGAGTCGGTCAGATACGGAAGCACCGGCGCGACCATCACGTGGCAGTCCAGGCCGGCGTCGCGGATCGCCGCGATCAGCCCGAGGCGGGCCTGCGGCGTCGGGGTCCCGGGTTCGACGTCGGCGTGCAGCGCGGGGTCGCCCACCGCCAGCGAGACCGCGACGCTGACGTCGACGTGCCGGGCGGTGTCGGTGATCAGCGGCAGGTCCCGGCGCAGCAGGGTGCCCTTGGTGAGGATCGAGAACGGAGTGCCCGAATCGGCCAGCGCCGAGATGATGCCGGGCATCAACGCATATCGACCCTCGGCGCGCTGGTACGGGTCGGTGTTGGTGCCCAGCGCCACGGTCTCGCGGTGCCACGACGGCCGCCTCAGTTCGCGGCGCAGCACGTCGACGACGTTGGTCTTGACCACCACCTGGCTGTCGAAGTCGGTTCCGCAGTCGAGGTCGAGGTACTCGTGGGTGGGCCGGGCGAAACAGTAGCGGCAGGCGTGTGAACAGCCGCGGTAGCCGTTGACGGTGAACTTGAACGGCAGCATGGCCGCATTGGGCACCTTGTTCAACGCCGACTTGCAGAGCACCTCGTGGAACGTGATGCCCTCGAACTGCGGGGTGCGCACGCTGCGCACGAAGCCGATCCGCTGCAGGCCGGGCAACGCGCCGTCATCGACGCCCACGCCCTGTCCGTCCCACCGCATGACATCCATTCGAACTCACGTTCGATACGATGTCAAGCATGTCGGCGCAGGGGTACAAAGGAGTGTCACCCCGTTTCGGCGTACGCCGTGGTGGGGGGCTTGCCGCAAGGCCGGGGTGATACCTGAAAATCGTTGATCTGAACCGGTACTCGCTCGGTTCGAGACGTTCAAGAAAGTGGGGCGGGGTGCCGACAGACGGCTATGACGAGGAACTGCGGTCCGAGCAGCGCTACGTGTCCGACCTGTACGCGCGGCTGGACGCCGAACGCGCGCAGGCCAAGGCGCGCTACACCGCCGCGCTGCGCGGAAACGGCGGCCCGCTCGTCGACCGCGACGCCGAGGTGCGCGCCGAGGCCAAGCGGATGCACCGGCTCGACGTCGCCGACCACGGACTGTGCTTCGGCCGCCTGGACAGCGTCTCGGGTGAGCGGCGCTACATCGGCAGGATCGGGTTGCTCGACGAGGACAACGACTACGAACCGGTGCTGATCGACTGGCGGGCGCCCGCGGCCCGCCCGTTCTACGTCGCCACCGGCGCCCATCCCGAGGACATGCGGCGGCGCCGCCAGTTCCACACCCGCGGGCGCCGCGTCCTCGACTTCACCGACGAGGTGTTCGGGCGACCCGGCGACGGTGAACGCGGTGACGCCGCGCTGCTGGCGGCGGTCAACGCACCGCGCGGGGACGGCATGCGCGACATCGTCGCCACCATCCAGGCCGAGCAGGACGAGATCATCCGCCTCGACCATCCCGGGGTGCTGGTGGTCGAGGGCGGGCCGGGCACCGGTAAGACCGTGGTGGCGCTGCACCGCGTCGCCTACCTGCTCTACACGCACCGCGACCGCATGGAGCGCCAGGGCGTCCTGGTGATCGGCCCGAATCCGGCCTTCCTCAACCACATCGGGCGCGTGCTGCCGTCGCTGGGTGAGACCAACGTGGTGTTCATGACCACCGGCGACCTCGTCGCCGGGCTGCGCGTCACCGCGCAGGACTCCCCCGAGGCGGCGCGGCTCAAGGGTTCGCTGACGATGCTGGAGGTGCTCGCGGCCGCGGTGGCCGACCGCCAACGTGTCCCCGACGAGCCGCTGCCGATCAAACTCGCCGACGTCACCGTGCGCATCGACGCCGAAACCGCTCAGTGGGCCGTGCAGGAGGCCCGCGACACGGGGTTGCCGCACAACGACGCCCGCGCGACGTTCGTCGACGTCATCACCTGGGTGCTGACCGAACGCGCGATCGCCCGCATCGGCAAGGGCTGGCTGACCCGCGCGGACAAGCAGGCGTGGGAACATCTGCGGGCCGAACTGCTCGACGAACTCGACGACCACGACGGGTTCGCCGCCGCGCTCGACCAGCTGTGGCCCGAGCTGACCCCGCAGACGCTGCTGGCCGGACTGTACGAATCGCGGGACCGGTTACGCGCGGCCGGCGCCGACCCGTCGCTGTGGCGCGCCCAGGGAGACGCCTGGACCGTCTCCGACGTACCCCTGCTCGACGAGTTGGTCGACCTGCTCGGCGGCATCAAACCCGATGTCGCGGCCGAGCGGGAGCGCCAGGAGGAAGCCGCTTACGCCGCCGGCGTGCTGGATCTGATGGTGGCCCGCGAGGACCTGATGGACGACGAGGACCACCTGATCGCCTCGGACCTGCTGCACGCCGACGAACTCGCCGACCGCTTCGCCGAACGCGACAACCGTGACGTCGCCGAACGCGCTGCCGCGGACCGGGATTGGACCTACGGGCACATCGTCGTCGACGAGGCCCAGGAGTTGTCGGAGATGGACTGGCGGGTACTGATGCGCCGCTGCCCGGCCAAGTCGTTCACCGTGGTGGGCGATCTGGCGCAGCGGCGCTCGGCGGCGGGCGCCACCTCGTGGGGGGCGGTGTTGGACCGGTACGTGCCGGGCCGGTGGGTCTACCGGCCGCTGAGCGTGAACTACCGCACCCCGGCCGAGATCATGGCCGTCGCCTCGGCGCTGCTCGCGCAGTTCGCGCCCGAGGCGCAGCCGCCGGAGTCGGTGCGCGCGTGCGGGGTGCGGCCCTGGTCCCGTCCCGTCGACGACGACGACGACGACGAATTAGCCTCGGCGATCGAGGAATTCGTTCGCGACGAGGCGGACCGCGACGGCACCAGCGTCGTGATCGGGCCGCCCGGCGTTGCCGGCGCGGTGGCACCGTCGGAGACCAAGGGCCTGGAGTTCGACGCCGTGCTCGTCGTCGACCCGGGCCGGATCATGGCCGACGGCCCGCGCGGTGCGGCCGATCTCTACGTCGCGCTCACCCGCGCCACCCAGCGACTGGGCGTGCTGCACCGCGACCCGCTGCCCGCGGTGCTGCACGGCCTGACCGAACTGGAGACGGTCACCGAGTGATCTGCGTGCTCACCACTGGCTGAGCTGGCACTGCACCGTGTACGGGCCGTCCTGCTGCACTGCGACCTCACCGTCGATCGCAATCTCGCAGTGCGGGTTCGGCGAGGCCTGCATGGCGTGCACACCGGTGCTCGCGGTGAGGATCGCCCACTGCGGGTCGGCCATCGTCGTCTCGAACACCCACGGCACGCCCGGCTGGAGGACGACCTCTTCCTTCTTCAGGTACGCGTACGCGTCGGCGTTGTAGGCCTCCTTGCTCGGAGGCTGCACCGTCAGATAGTTGAGCTGGAAATCCGCCGGGGTCGCCGACACCAGCGTGTACCGGACCACGTGTCCTTCGGACTGGGCCACCGCCGTCGCCTGACTGACCGCGACCGACGCCGCTGCCAGCATGAACGCCGCCCCGACCTTAGCTGTACCTGTTCGCATGCTCGTCACATCGCCGGACCGTACCAAACCGTTACACCGCCGGCCGGGCAGCTACCGGGCCGCCCGGTGAACGGCAAACCACCGCCCGCGGGGGCACAGGTTAATTTGTTCGTCACACACAGACATTTCCTAGAAACACCGCGGCTCTAACGTCCCGAGTCGACACCCCCGGGGTGTCGGGATCTCACCTCAGACTCGACGCTCATCGCCCGATGTGCGCTGCGGATATATAGGAAAGGCTGTTCATGCGACTACCACGACGGTCCTCGGTGAAACGGTCGGCACTTGTTGCGAGCGGTATCGTCGCGGCGACAAGCCTGGTGCTGGCCGGCTGCGGAAGCAAGGCAACCGAGTCGGACTCGGCAAACGCCGAATCGTGCGTCGACACCTCGGGTTCGACGATCAAGGTGGGCGCGCTGAACTCGTTGTCGGGCACCATGGCGATCTCCGAGGTCACCGTCCGGCACGCCATCGACCTCGCCGTCGAACAGATCAACGGCTCCGGCGGGGTGCTGGGCAAGCAGATCCAGCTGGTCGGCGAGGACGGCGCATCGGAGCCCACGGTGTTCGCCGAAAAGGCGGAGAAACTGATCAGCAGCGACTGCGTGGCCGCGGTGTTCGGCGGCTGGACATCGTCGTCGCGCAAGGCGATGCTGCCGGTGTTCGAGAGCGCGAACTCGCTGCTGTACTACCCGGTGCAGTACGAGGGCCTGGAGTCGAGCAAGAACATCTTCTACACCGGCGCCACCACCAACCAGCAGATCGTGCCCGCGCTGGACTATCTCAAGGAGAAGGACGTCAAATCGCTCTACCTGGTCGGCAGCGACTACGTGTTCCCGCAGACCGCCAACCGGATCATCAAGGCGTACGCGGGTGCCAACGGTATCGAGATCAAGGGTGAGGACTACACGCCGCTGGGGTCCACGGACTTCTCCACGATCGTCAACAAGGTTCGCACCGCCGACGCCGACGCGGTGTTCAACACCCTCAACGGCGACTCCAACGTGGCGTTCTTCCGCGAGTACCGCAACGTCGGCCTGACCCCGGAGGCGATGCCGGTGGTCTCGGTGTCGATCGCCGAGGAAGAGGTCGGCGGCATCGGGATCCAGAACGTCACCGGTCAGCTCACCGCGTGGAACTACTACGAGACCGTCGACACCCCGGCCAACAAGGCGTTCGTCAAGGCCTACAAGGACAAGTTCGGTGCCGACAAGCCGACCTCGGATCCGATGGAGGCCGCCTACGTCTCGGTCTACCTGTGGAAGAACACCGTTGAGAAGGCGAACTCGTTCGACGTCAAGGCGATTCAGGACAACGCGGGCGGGGTGACGTTCGACGCGCCCGAGGGCCTGGTCACCATCGACGGCGAGAACCACCACATCACCAAGACCGCCCGCATCGGCGAGATCCGGCCCGACGGACTGATTTACACGATCTGGGAGTCGCCCGGACCGATCGAGCCCGACCCCTACCTCAAGTCGTACCCGTGGGCTGCCGGCCTGTCCAGCTGACCTGACAGATGGATGTCCTGATCGGGCAGCTGGCAACAGGGTTGAGCCTCGGCTCGATCCTGTTGCTGGCCGCCCTGGGGTTGTCGTTGACGTTCGGTCAGATGGGCGTCATCAACATGGCGCACGGCGAGTTCATCATGGCCGGCTGCTACACCGCGTATGTCGTTCAGCAGGTCGTGTCCAGTGCCGGTGTGTCGCTGCTGCTTTCACTGCTGATCGGGTTCCTGATCGGCGGGGCGATGGGCGCCCTTCTGGAGACCACGCTGATCCAGCGGATGTACCACCGGCCGTTGGACACCCTCCTGGTGACCTTCGGCGTCGGGTTGGTGCTGCAGCAGGTGGCCCGTGACGTCTTCGGCGCACCGGCGGTCAACGTGGTGGCACCCGCCTGGCTTTCGGGTGGTGTGGAGATCTTGGGCGCGGTGGTGCCCAAGACCCGCATCTTCATCCTGGTGCTGGCGGTGATCTGCGTCGCGGCGCTGGCCACGGCGCTCAAGGTCAGCCCGATGGGCCGGCGGATCCGGGCGGTGGTGGCCAACCGCGACCTCGCCGAGACCAGCGGTATCTCGTCGCGCAAGACCGACATCACAACGTTTTTCATCGGTTCGGGCCTGGCCGCGGTGGCCGGGGTCGCGTTGACGCTGATCGGGTCGACCAGCCCGACCATCGGGCAGAGCTATCTGATCGACGCGTTCCTGGTGGTGGTGGTCGGCGGGCTCGGGCAGATCAAGGGCACCGTGATCGCCGCGTTCGCGCTGGGCTTTTTGAACTCGTTCATCGAGTACAACACCACCGCATCGTTGGCGAAGGTGATCGTGTTCGTGATCATCGTCATCTTCCTGCAGGCCCGCCCGCAGGGCCTGTTCACCGTCCGCACAAGGAGTCTCGTATGACGACGTTCCTGGGCCGCTGGCAGACGTGGGCCGGCTTCGGGCTGGCGGCGGTGGTGCTGTTCGGTGTGGCGCCGGTGGTGCTGTCCGATTTCCGGCTCAGCCTGCTCGGCAAGTTCCTGTGCTTCGCGATCGTGGCGGTCGGCATCGGGCTGGCCTGGGGCCGCGGCGGAATGCTGGTGCTCGGCCAGGGCGTGTTCTTCGGGCTCGGCGGCTACATGATGGGCATGCACCTCAAGATCGCCGACGCGCAACTGCGCGGCGACGACGTGCCCGACTTCATGCAGATCGCCGGTGTCCGTGAGCTTCCCGGCTACTGGGCGCCGTTCGCCTCCCCCGCGTTCACCGTGCTGGCGATCCTGTTGGTGCCGACCGCGATCGCTGCGGCACTCGGGTTCGGCGTGTTCAAACGTCGCGTCAAGGGCGCCTACTTCGCGATCCTGTCCCAGGCACTGGCGGCGGCGCTGGCGATCCTGCTGGTCGGCCAGACCAGCCTCGGCGGCAGCAACGGGCTCAACAGGTTTCGCACCTTCTTCGGGTTCACCCTCAACGACCCCGCCAACCGGCGGATGCTGTACTTCATCGCCGCCGGGGTGCTGCTGCTCGTCGTGGCCGTCGTGCGGCAGTTGATGCAGAGTCGCTACGGCGAACTGCTGGTGGCCGTCCGCGACGGTGAGGAGCGGGTCCGCTTCCTCGGCTACGACCCGGCCAACATCAAAGTCGTCGCGTACACCACCGCGGCGTTGTTCGCCGGCATCGCCGGTGCGCTGTTCGCGCCGATCGTCGGGTTCATCGCACCGTCGCAGGTCGGCATCCTGCCGTCGATCGCGTTCCTGATCGGGGTGGCGATCGGCGGGCGCACCACGCTGCTGGGACCGGTACTCGGCGCGATCGGCGTGGCGTGGGCGCAAACCCTGTTCTCCGAACGGTTCCCGTCGGAGTGGACCTACGCGCAGGGGTTGCTGTTCATCGTCGTCGTCGGGTTCTTCCCCGCCGGTCTGGCCGGGCTCGGCGTGCTGTTCAAGCGGCGCCGCCTCGGCCGCACCAAACCGCCTCCCGCGCCGGAACCCGAGGCGCAGACCGATCCCGACACCGAGAAGGTGGGTGCCTCCACATGAGCACGGTCAAAGATCCCGCCCCCGGCGGAAACGTGGGCATGGGCACCGAGTACCTCGAAGTGCGCGGCCTCACCGTGGATTTCGACGGTTTCAAGGCGGTCAGCGACGTCGACCTGACCCTGTTCCAGGGCGACCTGCGGTTCCTGATCGGGCCCAACGGCGCGGGTAAGACGACCGTGATCGACGCGATCACCGGGCTGGTCAGTGCCACCGGGTCGGTCAACAAGTCCGGCGTCGACCTGCTCGGCAAGAAGGTGCACCAGATCGCGCGCCTCGGCGTCGGGCGGACGTTTCAGACGGCCAGCGTCTTCGAGCAGTTGACCGTGTTGCAGAACCTCGACATCGCGGCGGGGGCGGGCCGGTCGGCGTGGACACTGCTGCGCAGGCGCAGGGGTGTGCTGCCCGCCATCGAGGAGGCGCTCGAGACGACCGGGTTGACCGAGCTGGCCGACAAGCCCGCCGGGGTGCTGGCGCACGGCCAGAAGCAGTGGCTCGAGATCGGCATGCTGCTGGTGCAGAACGCCGACGTGCTGCTGCTCGACGAACCGGTGGCCGGGATGAGTCACGAGGAGCGCGAAGAAACCGGGCAGCTGCTGCGGCGCATCGGCGGTCAGCGCACCGTCGTCGTCGTCGAACACGACATGGACTTCATGCGCGCGTTCGCGACATCGGTGACCGTGCTGGCGCGCGGGCAGGTCATCGCCGAGGGTTCGGTCGCCGAGGTGCAGGCCAACCCGAAGGTGCAGGAGGTCTACCTGGGCACGGCGGCCGCCGGTACCGCCGGTGTGCCCGAAGAGCTGATCGAGGAGAACGCCTGATGCTGACACTGGCCGATGTGCGGTGCGGCTACGGCCGTTCCGAAGTGATCCACGGCGTCGGCATCGAGGTGCCGTCCGACGGGGTGGCCGCGGTGATGGGCCACAACGGCGCCGGCAAGACCACCCTGCTGCGCGCGGCGGTCGGGTTGCTGAAATGCTCTGCCGGACAGGTGCTTTTCGACGGTGAGGACATCACCAAGCTGCGGCCCAGCGCTCGGGTGGCGCGCGGCCTGGCGTATGTGCCGCAGGGGCAGCAGTCGTTCGGGCAGTTGACGACGATGGAGAACCTGCAGGTCGTCGCGGACGGGCGCAAGAACGGCAAGCGCCTGATCGACGAGCAACTCGACCTGTTCCCCGCTCTCAAGGAGTTGTTGACCCGGCGTGCCGGGCTGCTCTCGGGTGGTCAGCGCCAGCAGTTGGCGATCGCCCGGGCGCTGATCACCACGCCGAAATGCCTGATCCTCGACGAGCCGACCGAGGGCATCCAGCCGTCGGTGGTCGCCGAGATCGAGGCCGCGATCACCGACCTGACCCGCCGCGGGGACCTGGGCGTGCTGCTGGTCGAACAGCACATCGGGTTCGCGCTGGAGTCCTGCCAGCAGTACTACATCCTGGAGGCCGGCCGGGTGACGTCCAGCGGGACCGGCGGATCGGCGTCGGAGGCCGACGTCCGCGCAGCCATGGCCATCTGATCCTCCCCGTGCGGCGAGCGTGCATGTCAGCACACGACACGCCGCTGATCTTCAGCAGTTTGTGCACGTTCGTGGCGGTCGAATGGCACAGTTCAGCCGTGGACACTCCGACCGAGAACCGAGTTCTGATCGACACCGGCGGCCTCGTGGTCACCGACGACGGGCGCCGCGTGCTGGTCATCGACCGCGGGACGGGGCCGCTGACGGTACTGGCGTTCGTGCTCGGGGTGTTGGCCGTCGTCGCCGGCGGCTTCGGACTCGTCGCGCTGATCACTACCAGCCCGTCGACGACGGTGGGCGCGGTCTTCGTCGCGGCCGGTGTGGCGCTGGCGGTGGCGACGTTTCTGGTCGTGCGCAGGATCCGCCGGTACCGGGGTCGACCGCTGCACGAATGCCGGCCGGCGGCCGTGCTGGACCGCAAACTCGAACTGTTCAGCTACCGCGGCGGCGCTCTGGTACAGCTCGACCAGGTGCGGTTCGCCCGCAAGTTCCAGATCGGTTCCAGCTCACCGAAACTCGTCGCAGAGATGCCCGGCGGAACCCGGATTCTCAAGCGGGGCAACCCGTTCGACGGCGGGGTCGGCAACATCGACGAGGTGCTCAACGCTGTGGTCCGCGAAGGGTGACCGCGGGCGACGGCGGATGCGCCTGCGGGCACGCCGACGCCACGCTGTCGCGTCGCGCGATGCTGGCCGCGTCGGTGTCCGCCGTCGTCGGAGGAGCGGCAGTCGCCTCGCCGGGTCCCGCCTCGGCGGCCCCGGTGGCCGACCTGCCGCGCGATGCCCTGGTCACGCTCGGGGTGCAGGCCGGCCCGCCCCCGGTCCCCGGCCGCACCGGCATCTCGTCGACGCTCAAGGTCGGCGCCGACCTGTACCAGATCGACTGCGGGCTGGGCTCGCTGAACGCGTTCACCAACGCGGGTTTCCGGTTCGACGCTCTCAAAGCCATGTTCATCACCCACCTGCACACCGACCACATCGTCGACTATTTCAGCTTCTTCGCCTCCGGCGGTTACACCGCCGCGAAAGGCAAAGCGCCCGTGATGGTTTACGGCCCGGGCCCTGCGGGCGGTCTGCCTCCGAGCCGGGTCGGCAACCCGAACCCGCCCCTGATCGACGCTGCGGACGCGACGCCCGGGCTGGCCGCCACCACCGCGGCGCTGCAGCAGGCGTTTGCCTACACCGACAACATCTTCATCCGCGACATGGGCACCGACGACATCCAGCGTCTCGCCGACGTCGTCGAGATCGCGGTTCCGCCCGGTTCCGACTACCTCAACCGGGCGCCGCGCACCGACCCGTTCCCCGTGATGCGCGACGACAACGTCACCGTCACCGCGACGCTCGTCTCGCATTACGACGTGTACCCGGCATTCGCGTTCCGGTTCGATCTGCTGAAATCCGGTGTCTCGGTGACGTTCTCCGGTGACACGACGAAGTCGGAGAACGTCGTCACCCTGGCGAGGGACACCGACATCCTGGTGCACGAGGCGCAGTTCAGCCTCGACGACGCCTACTACGGCAACCGGTTCCCGCCCGACTACCTGGTCAACTCGCACACCTCGGCCGAGCAGGTCGGGGAGGTGGCCGCCGCAGCCAACGCCGGGCATGTTGTGCTCAGCCACTACTCGCCCACCGACCTGCCGGACTCGGAATGGTTGACCGCGGTGGGTAAGCACTACCCCGGTCGTGTCACCGTCGCCCGCGACGGACAGGTGTTCGCGCTGTGAGTTCTCAGCCCCTCACGCGGGCGGGCAGACGGTCACCGAACAGCTGTACCGCGTTGCCGGAGGACACCTTTCGGCGGGTGCCGTCGTCCATCGGGTAGTCGCGCAGGAACTGGGCACCGGTCACGTTGTCGTCCATCGGGTAGTCGACCGAGAACATCACCCGGTCGGCGCCCATCACCTCCAGCGTGCACGCGAAGGCCGGAGCGCAGAAGTTCCCGCTGGTCGTGACGTGGAAGTTGGTGCGCAGGTAGTCCGACGGGAGACGCCGCAGCCTGTTGCCCGCGGGTGTTCCGCCCAGCCCGTAGTAGCGGTCGATCCGGTAGGCGGCGAACGGCAGCATCTCGCCGAGATGTCCGATGATCATCTGCAGTCTCGGGAACCGGTCGAACAGCCCGGAGTAGATCAGCCGCAGCACGTGGGTGCCGGTCTCGGCCGCGAAACCCCATGACGCCAGGTGCAGGCCGTCGTCGACATAGGGCGCGAACCACGCGTCCATCACCGCCGGGTGAGGCGTGGTCGGGTGCAGGTAGATCGGAGCACCGAGGTCTTCGGCCGCCGCGAACAGCTCGTGGTAGGCGGGGTCGTCGAGGTAGCGGCCCTGGCAGTGGCCGTTGATCAGCGCGCCTACCAGGCCGAGGTCGGCTACCGCCCTGCGTAATTCGGTGGCAGCAGCCACGGGGTCCTGGGTCGCCAGGGTCGCGAAGCCGCCGAACCGGTCGGGGGTCGCGCGCACGGTCTCGGCGAGGTCGTCGTTGGCGCGACGGGCCATGTCGACGGCGACGGCGACGTCGGTCTCGTCCTGCACGCCCGGATCGAACAGGGACAGGATCTGAAAGTCGATGCCCGCCACGTCCATCTGCTCCAGGCGCAGTGCGCCGCGGTCGTACAACCGCTCGTAACCGAGGTCGTTGTGCGTCCGTAGCCACGTCGCCACCACGTTGCCGGTGCTGGCCGGGTCCCACGCGTAGTGCTCCTCGAGCGCGATCAGCGGCATGGGCTCTCCCGTTCTCGCGGACTCGGCGAGGTGCGAGTGTGCGCGTCGGACGTAATGTAACGCGCGGTCCGGCATGCTGGTGACGTGTCGCACCCGCCGGAACCAGTTCTGCTCGCCGAACACGGTTCTGCGGTGCTCGCGGTGCGCGGCGACGAGGTCCTGCTGATCGACCGTGGCCGGGTGCCGTCGGAGGTCACGGTGCTGTTGCTGACGATGACACCGCTGATCTGCGGCGGGTTCGGTGTGGTGTCGGCGATCTCGACCGCGGCCGGCGCGATGGCCGGACGGTCGGTGGTGATCGGCGCGGCGTTGCTCGCGGTCGGGGTGCTCGCATTCGGCGCGATGATCCGCGCGTCGGGGGCGCTGCGCCGCGTTCGTCGAACGCCGCTGAGTGTCTATGCGCCGGTGGCGGTTTTCGACCGGCACCGAGGGGTCTACCGCGACAGCGCCGGCGAAGTCGTCGCCTTGTTGAGCGATGTCGTCTTCGAACGACGCTCGAGCCTGTTGACCTCCCGGCTGGTGGCCGTGACGCCGTCGGCGACGCGGATACTGCTGCGCGGCAACGCTTTCACCGGCGGCATCGGAACGCTCGATCGTGTGTTGACCGGCGTCGTGCACGGCATTTGAGCACGCTCACCGCGCGACGAGCGTGCGCAAAGGCTCGAAAATGCGCGGCGTGTCGTGTGCAGACGCGCACGTTCGCCCCACAAGAAATGTCTACGCGCGGTTCAGGCGGGTCAGCACCTCGGTGTGCACGGCCCCGATCGGCACGTCCACCTGCTCGCCGGTCGCCAGGTTCTTCACCCCGACCGTGCCGGCCTCGACGTCGCGGTCACCGGCCACCAGCGCCAGCGACGCCCCGGAGCGGTCCGCGGCCCGCATCGCGCCCTTGATCCCGCGGTCGCCGTAGGCCAGGTCGACCCGGACACCGGCGGCCCGCAACCGCGCGCCCAGCACCGCGAGCGTCACCTTGGCCTGCTCCCCCATCGGCACCCCGAACACATCGACACGTGTGGTCCCGCCGACGGTTTTGCCCTCGGCCCGCAGCGCCAACAGCGTGCGATCGACGCCGAGCCCGAACCCGATGCCGGACAGGTCTTTTCCGCCGAGTTGACGCATCAGCCCGTCGTAGCGGCCACCGCCGCCGATCCCCGACTGCGCGCCGAGCCCGTCGTGCACGAACTCGAACGTCGTCTTGGTGTAGTAGTCCAGCCCGCGCACCATCCGCGGGTTGATGACGTACGGCACCTCCAGCGCGTCCAGATGCGCCAGCACGCTGTCGAAGTGCTGTTTGGCGACATCGGAGAGGTGGTCGAGCATGACCGGCGCGTCGGCGGTCATCTCGCGGATGTGCGGGCGCTTGTCGTCGAGCACCCGCAGCGGGTTGATCTCCGCGCGCCGGCGGGTGTCCTCGTCGAGGTCGAGCTTGAACAGGAACTCCTGCAACAACTCCCGGTACTGCGGGCGGCAGGTGTCGTCACCGAGCGAGGTGATCTCCAGCCGGAAGCCGTCGAGCCCCAGCGAGCGGAACCCGGCGTCGGCGACCGCGATCACCTCGGCGTCCAGCGCCGGGTCGTCGACGCCGATCGCCTCGACGCCGACCTGCTGCAGCTGGCGGTACCGACCGGCCTGCGGGCGCTCGTAGCGGAAGAACGGCCCGGCGTAGCAGAGCTTGACCGGCAGCGCGCCGCGGTCCAGCCCGTGCTCGATGACCGCGCGCATCACGCCCGCGGTGCCTTCCGGGCGCAGGGTCACCGACCGGTCGCCGCGGTCGGCGAAGGTGTACATCTCCTTGGACACCACGTCGGTGGATTCGCCCACCCCGCGCGCGAACAGCGCGGTGTCCTCGAAGATCGGCAGTTCGACGTCGCCGTACCCGGCGCGCCGGGCGGTGTCGAGCAGCCCGTCGCGCACACCGACGAACTGCGCCGAGTCCGGCGGCAGGTAGTCCGGGACGCCCTTGGGCGCCTGAAATTCACTCACTTAGCTCAAGCCTTCGAGAAACGGGTTGTGGCGGCGTTCGAAGCCGATCGTGGTCTTGGGGCCGTGCCCCGGTAGTACCACGGTGTCGTCGTCGAGCACCAACAGTTTGTTGACGATCGAGCCGAGCAGGTCCCGGCCACTGCCGCCCGGCAGGTCCGTGCGACCCACCGACTGCCGGAACAGGGTATCGCCGGTGAACGCGACCTCGTCAGGCCCCTGCGCGATGCGGAACACCACCGACCCGCGGGTGTGGCCCGGCGTGTGGTCGACGGTGACCGTCACCCCGCCCAACTCGACCTTGTCGCCGTCCCTGTCCAGTTCGATGACCTGCCGGGGTTCGCGGAACATCGCCCCGACCGCCAGTTGCGCCAGTTTCGGCCCGAAGTCCTTGATCGGGTCGGTCAGCATGCCGCGGTCCTCGGGGTGGATGAACGCCGGGCAGCCGTACATGTCGGCGACCTTCTGCGCCGACCAGATGTGGTCGATGTGGCCGTGGGTGAGCAGCACGGCGGCCGGGGTCAGCCGGTTCTCGTCGAGGATCCGGCGCAGCGGACCCATCGCGCGTTGCCCGGGGTCGACGACGATCGCGTCGGCCCCCGGCCGCGGGGCCAGCACGTAGCAGTTGCACGCCAGCATGCCGGCCGGAAACCCGGTGATGAACACGGCCTCCAGTTTCCCATCCCGCCGCGACGTGGGGTGCGGCACTGCGCTCAGCAATGCCTGGCACACTCGTTGCGGACCGATCAACACGAGGAGGACACCGGCGTGCCGACCAACGAACAGCGGCGGGCGACAGCGAAGCGCAAACTCGAGCGGCAGTTGGAGCGCCGCGCCGAACAAGCTCGCAAGCGGCGGCTGTACACGATCATCGGCTCGGCCGTCGGCGCCGTCGTGGTGATCGCCGCGGTGGTGGCGACCGTCGTGATCACCAACCGCGACTCGGAAGGCAGCCAGAACGCGGCCGCCACCAGCACCCCGGAGCCGGGGTCGTCGCAGCCCGGTGGGCTGCCCGCGTTCGCCGCGCCCGCCGGCCTCGGCGAGAACTGCCAGTACCCCGCGTCGGCGGAGGAGGCCAGCAAGGAGGTCAACCCGCCGCGCACCGGCAAGGTGCCCACCGATCCCGCCGAGGTCAGCGTCAGCATGTCGACCGATCAAGGCAACATCGGCCTGGTCCTCGACAACGCCAAAGCGCCGTGCACCGTGAACAGCTTCGCCAGCCTGGCGCAGCAGGGGTACTTCGACAACACCCCGTGCCACCGCCTGACCACCGCCGATTCCCTCAAGGTCCTGCAGTGCGGCGACCCGACCGGCGAAGGTACCGGCGGGCCCGGATACTCGTTCGCCAACGAGTACCCGACGAACCAGTACCAGCCGGACGACCCGAAGCTGCAGGAGGCGGTCACGTATCCGCGCGGCACGCTGGCGATGGCCAACGCCGGGCCCAACACCAACGGCAGCCAGTTCTTCCTCGTCTACCAGGATTCGCAGCTGCCGCCGAAGTACACCGCGTTCGGCACGATCGACGAGACCGGTCTGGCCACCCTGGACAAGATCGCCGAGTCCGGCGTCGAGGGCGGCGCACAGGACGGCCCGCCGGCACCCCCGGTCCAGGTGAAGTCGATCCTGCTGGACTGACCCGACCGTGACGACACCACCACCGGGCGGCGACTACCCGCCGCCGGAGCCCTATCCGCCCTACGCCGGATATCCGCCGCCCGGCTACCCCGCGGGCTACCCCGGCTACGGCCATCCGCCGCCGCGGCAGACCAACTCCCTGGCCGTCGTGTCGCTGATCTGCGCGTTCCTGTTCGCACCGCTGGGCGTGGTGTTCGGGCACATCTCGCTGTCGCAGATCAAGCGCAGCGGTGAGGAGGGCCGCGGCCTGGCGATCGCGGGCCTCGTGATCGGTTACCTGCTGACCGTGGTCGCGGTGCTGGTGATCGTGGTGAGCATCGTCTTCGTCGCGGCCGTGGCGCGGGACCTGGAGTCGCTCGACGGCATGGTGCCCGACACCACCGCGACCCCGACCGGCCAACTCGACGAGCTGCCGAAGTTCAAACCGCCGGCCACGCTGGGCTCGAACTGCCAGTACCCGGCGACCGCCGAGCCGGCGAGCAAGCCCGCCAAATCGCCGCGCACCGGCAAGGTGCCCACCGATCCCGCCGAGGTCAGCGTCAGCATGACCACCGACCGCGGCAACATCGGTCTGCAACTCGACAACGCCCAGGCCCCGTGCACGGTCAACAACTTTGCGAGCCTGGCCCAGCAGGGGTGGTTCGACAACACCCCGTGCCACCGTCTGACCACCGGCGCGCTGGCCGTGCTGCAGTGCGGGGATCCGACCGGTACCGGAATCGGCGGGCCGGGCTACCGGTTCCCCAACGAGTACCCGACCAACCAGTTCCGGCTCAGCGATCCGGCGCTGAAAAAGCCGGTGCGCTACCCGCGGGGCACGCTGGCGATGGCCAACGCCGGTATCGGCACCAACGGCAGCCAGTTCTTCCTGGTCTACGAGGACTCCGAGTTGCCGCCGACCTACACGGTGTTCGGCACGATCGATGAGACCGGCCTGGCGACGCTGGACAAGATCGCCGAAGCCGGTGTGAAGGGCGGCAGCACCGACGGTGAGCCCGTCACCGCGGTCGAGATCGAGTCGGTCCGGCTGGACTGAGCGCTATCCGCTGGGCTCGGTCTCGATGTAGAACTCGACGTCCTCGCCCTCGACCTTGGTCACCCGCATGTTCGCCGTGTACTCCATACCCTGAGGTCCGGTAAACGTGCACTCGAAGGTGGTGCCCTCTTCGGCTTCGATGCCGTCGGGGCACCGGACGTCGGTCGGGGTGAACCCGGTCTGCTCGGAAACGAGGTCGACGACGGAATTCGCCGCTCCCTCCGGCGTGATCGTCTTGCTGCACCCGACGAGGCTGATGCCGAGCGCGGCCGCGACGATCAGCAGGGCGGGGCGCATCGTCGCAGTATCGCAGAGCAGGCAAATTATTGACGCTCGAAGCCGGTATTTGCCAGCTCAGCGATGCCGTGTCACGCCGCGGAAGTAACCCGGTACACGTCGTAAACTCCTTCGACGTTGCGCACCACGTTGAGCACATGCCCCAGATGCTTGGGGTCGCCCATCTCGAAGGTGAACCTGCTGATCGCCACCCGGTCGTTGGACGTGGTGACCGACGCCGACAGGATGTTGACCTTCTCGTCGGCCAGCACCCGCGTGACGTCCGACAGCAGGCGGTGCCGGTCGAGCGCCTCGACCTGGATCGCGACCAGGAACACCGACGACGGCGACGGCGCCCACTTGACCTCGATGATCCGCTCGGACTGCTCCTGCAGCGACCCGGCGTTCGTGCAGTCGGTGCGGTGCACGCTGACCCCGCCGCCGCGGGTGACGAAACCCATGATGTTGTCGCCGGGCACCGGGGTGCAGCATTTCGCGAGCTTGGTCAGCACCCCCGGAGCACCCGGTACCGCGACCCCGACGTCGTCGCTGGTGCGCTGGCGCACCGGCATGGTCGCCGGGGTGGACCGCTCGGCGAGTTCGTCGGCGGCGTCCTCGTCGCCGCCGACCAGCGCGAGCAGGCGCTGCACCACGTGGCGCGCCGAGACGTGACCCTCACCGACGGCGGTGTAGAGCGCGGACACGTCGGCGTACCGCAGATCCCGGGCCAGTCCGCCCATCGACTCGGCGTTCATCAACCGCTGCAACGGAAGTCCGCCGCGGCGGACCTCGCGGGCGATGGCGTCTTTACCGGCTTCGAGAGCCTCCTCGCGGCGCTCCTTGGCGAACCACTGGCGGATCTTGGCCTTGGCCCGCGGGGACACCACGAAGCTCTGCCAGTCCCGCGACGGGCCGGCGTTGGGGGCTTTGGAGGTGAAAACCTCCACCACTTCCCCGTTTTCGAGTTTGCGTTCCAAGGCCACGAGGCGGCCGTTGACGCGCGCACCGATGCAGCGGTGGCCGACCTCGGTGTGCACCGCGTAGGCGAAGTCGACCGGCGTCGAACCGGTCGGCAGCGTGATCACGTCGCCCTTCGGGGTGAACACGAAGATCTCTTGCACCGCAAGGTCGTAACGCAACGACTCCAGGAACTCGCCGGGGTCGGCGGCCTCCCGCTGCCAGTCGAGCAGTTGGCGCATCCAGGCCATGTCGTCGATCTCGGCCGACGAGTGCTGGTTCGGAACGTTGTTGCGCCCCTTGGTTTCCTTGTACCGCCAGTGCGCGGCGATGCCGAGCTCGGCGGTCTTGTGCATGTCGTGGGTGCGGATCTGCACTTCCAGCGGTTTGCCCTCGGGGCCGACGACGGTGGTGTGCAGCGACTGGTAGACGCCGTAGCGCGGCTGCGCGATGTAGTCCTTGAACCGTCCCGCCATCGGCTGCCACAGCGAGTGCACGACACCCAGAGCCGCGTAACAGTCCCGGATCTCGTCGCACAGGATGCGCACGCCGACCAGGTCGTGGATGTCGTCGAAGTCGCGGCCCTTGACGATCATCTTCTGGTAGATCGACCAGTAGTGCTTGGGCCTGCCCTCCACCACCGCGTTGATCTTCGAGGCGGTCAGCGTCGAGGTGATCTCGGCGCGCACCTTGGCCAGGTAGGTGTCGCGTGACGGCGCCCGGTCGGCGACCAGCCGGACGATCTCCTCGTACTTCTTCGGGTGCAGGATCGCAAACGACAGGTCCTCGAGCTCCCACTTGACCGTCGCCATTCCCAGCCGATGCGCCAGCGGCGCAATGACTTCCAGCGTCTCGCGGGCCTTGCGGGCCTGCTTCTCCGGCGGCAGGAACCGCATGGTGCGCATGTTGTGCAGCCGGTCGGCGACCTTGATGACCAGTACGCGGGCGTCGCGCGCCATCGCGATGATCATCTTGCGGATGGTCTCGCCCTCGGCGGCGGTGCCCAGCGCGACCTTGTCCAGCTTGGTCACCCCGTCGACGAGATGGCCGACCTCGGTGCCGAACTCCTCGGTCAGCGCCTCCAGCGTGTAACCGGTGTCCTCGACCGTGTCGTGCAGCAGCGCGGCGATCAGCGTGGTGGTGTCCATGCCGAGTTCGGCGAGGATGTTGGCCACCGCCAGCGGGTGGGTGATGTAGGGATCACCGGAGCGGCGCATCTGGTCGGCGTGGCGCTGCTCGGCGACCTCGTAGGCGCGCTGCAACAGCTGCAGGTTGGCCTTGGGGTAGATCTCGCGGTGCAGCGCGACCAGCGGCTCGAGCACCGGGTTGATCGCGCTGCGCTGTGAGGTCATCCGGCGCGCCAGCCGGGCCCGGACCCGGCGCGACGCGCTCGCCGACGACTTCGGTGTCTCCAGTGGCTGGGTCTCGGGGCTCGACGCGGCCGGCGGCGACTGCACGGCCGGTCCGGTACCGGGTTTGTCCGCCATGCTCACCTCCTGCTCCGCCGTCGCTGACGCCCGACTTCGAGGATATCGTTCAGACGCGGTGCAATGACGTCACCGCCATCGACCCGAGCGCCGCCCGCCCGTTGAGGGCGCTCAGTTCGAGCAGCACCGCCGCGCCGGTGACCGTCGCACCGGCATCGTCGAGCAGCCGCACCGCAGCGGCCGCGGTGCCACCGGTGGCCAGGACGTCGTCGATGATCAGTACCCGGCGCCCGTGCAGATCCAGGCCGTCGGCGGGGATCTCCAGCGTCGCGGTGCCGTACTCGAGTTCGTAGGTCTGGCTGTGTACCGGCGGCGGCAACTTGCCGCCCTTGCGGATGGCCAGCACCCCGGTACCCAACCGCAGCGCCACCGCGGCACCGAGCAGGAAGCCGCGCGCGTCGATGCCGGCGACCAGGTCGGCCCCGGCCGCGCATCCGGCGAGCGCGTCGGTGACCGCGGCCAGCCCGTGCGCGTCGGCCAGCAGCGGCGTCAGGTCCTTGAACTGGATGCCCGGTTCGGGGAAGTCGGGCACCTGGCGCATCATCGACGAGATCAGCGTCGAAATGGCCTCGGGCGACGACGGTCCGGCGCTCACTGGTCGAGCACCCAACGGTCCATGTTCCACCCTGCGCCCCATCGTGTCGGATTGCTGCTGACCGCGAACATCTTCTTCGACGTGAGCACGGTCCGGTGCTGACGGTACAGCGGCAGCGTCGGCATATCGGCCCACAGCACCGGCCCGCCCTCGCCGAGCAGTCGGGCGATCTCCTTCGGGTCGGCGGTGACGGCCAGGCCGGTGATGACGCGGTCGACCTCCGGATTGGTGTACCGCGGCAGGTTGTTGCCGTTGCCGGTGTGGAACTGGTAGGCGTCCATCGCCGACGAACCGGTCGAACCGCTACCCGACGCGCCGCCGGTGCTGGCGATCAGCACGTCGATCTCGTTGTTGCGCAACGCCACCGGGCCGGTCGTGTCGGTGGCGGCGTCTTCGACGGTGATCCCCGCCGGCGCGCACGCCTTCGCGATCGCGCCGACCGCGGCGGCCAGCCTCGGGTTGGGGCTCTGGTAGCCGATCCGCACGGTCACCGGCCGGTTGGCCAGCGCGGCGCGGGCCGCGTCGGGATTGGCGGCGACGAACGGGCCGGCGTCACCCACCCCCTCGGCCGCGGTGTAGGTGTCCTCGGCGGCCGGGTTGAGCCGCGAGTTGGCGATCGGCACCTCGGCGTTGCGGGCGATGACGTCGCGCGGTGTGCACAGCGCCAGCGCGCGGCGCGCCGGCGGCGGGCCCATCACGCCCCCGGGCGCGAAGATCAGCTGCTGGATGCCCGACGACGGCGACTCGGTGCGCACGTAGTCGTCGGGCAGGTTCAGGGTGCCTGACGATCCGGTCGCGATGTCGACGACGTCGTAGGCGCCCTGGTTGACCCGTTCCTGGATGTCGGCCCCGCGCGGCCACACGGTCACCCGCTCGGTGACCGGTGCGGCGCCCCACCACTTGTCGTTGGCGACCAGGATGACCGCGCCGTCCTCGGTCACCGAGTCCAGCTTGTAGGGCCCCGACGAGGGGAACCGCTTCAGGTCGAGGTCGGGTTTGAGGGTCCAGCCGGTGTTCCACAGTTGCGCGATCCGCTCGACGACCGCGCCGTCGTTGTCGAGGATCGGGCGGGTGACCCCGCCGTCGCCGAGCCCGAGCTGGTCGGCGATCACGTGCGAGGGCATCAGCGACGTCGCCGCGAACAGCTGGCCGAAGTCGACGAACCCGCGGTCCGGCGCGAACGACACCCGCGCCTTCTTCTGCCCGGGCGCACACTCGACCGCGGTGATGTCGCTGTAGCCGGCCCGGCTGGCGGCGTCGAACGTCGGGAACCTGCCGGACTGCGCCGCCCAGGCCAGCACGAGGTCGTCGCAGGTGATCGGCTTTCCGTCCGAGTAGACGGCGTTGGCGTTGATCTCGTAGTCGAGCACCAGCGGGGCGCGGCCGACGACCGAGATGGTGCCGAAGTCGTGGTCGCCGACGATCTGCCCGTCGGGGCCGTGGTAGTTGAACCCGGTGAGCACCCGGGCGAACGCCTGCGGTCCGCCGGAGGCCGCACCGGCGACCGTGTTGGTGTTGTAGGTGATCAACGCCCCGTCGATGGCGTAGTCGATGCTGTCGGCCGGGCTCGGTGTGCACGCGGCCACCAGGGTCGCGGCGAGCGCCGCGATGCTCGCCATCACGGCCACCCGCGTGCGGGTCTTGCGGGTGTTCATCGGGGCTACCGCCGGCGGGTGTCGCGCTTACCCGACGGGCGGCCGGTCGTGGGTCGCGAAGGACGGGCACCCGGCGCCGGTTTGTCCGGCGGCGGCGGGGTGTTCACCCGCGCCGTGGCGGTCGAGACGGTCTGCGATTCGTCGTCGGCGGCCTCGGCGGCGCGCGCCGACGCGCCGGCGCGGCGGTTCATCACCTTGCGGGTGTGGCTGCCCACCAGTTCGGTGCGTTCGCGCAACGACACCAGCAGCGGGGTGGCGAAGAAGATCGACGAGTAGGTGCCGACCACGACGCCGACCAGCTGCACCAGCGCCAGGTCCATCAGCGTGCCGACGCCGAGCAGCCACACCGCCACCACCATCAGCGCGACGATCGGCAGCACCGAGATCAGGCTGGTGTTGATCGAGCGCATGAAGGTCTGGTTGACGGCGAGGTTGGCCTGTTCGGCGAAGGTTCGCCGGGTGGTGTGTTCGAACCCGTTGGTGTTCTCCTCGACCTTGTCGAACACGATCACCGTGTCGTACAGCGAGAAGCCCAGGATGGTGAGCAGGCCGATGACCGTCGCCGGTGTCACCTCGAACCCGACCACCGAGTACACCCCGGCGGTGACGATGAGGTCGAACGCCAGCGTCGCCAACGCCGCTATCGCCATGTAGCGCTCGTAGCGCACGGTGATGTAGATGGCGGCCAGCACCACGAACACCAACAGCGCGATCAGCGCCTTCTGGGTGATCTGACCGCCCCAGGTCTCCGACACCGCCGAATCGCTGATGGCCTGCTTGCTGGGTTGGCCGTCGGCGCCGCGGGGCTGGAATTCGTCGAACAGCGCCGTGCGCAGTTCCTCGGTCTCCTCGTTGGACAACGTCTCCGACCGGATCTGCACGGTCGCCGAGCCGCCGCTACCGACGAGGACGACCGACTCCGGGGTCTTGTCCAGCGTGCGGCTGAACACGTCTTCGACCTGCTGGGTGGTCACCGTGCCGGACTCCGTCGACGCCGGCATCGAGACCTTGGTGCCGCCCTCGAAGTCGATACCGAAGGTGAATCCGCGAAACACCATGCTGGCGAGGCAAATTGCGACGATCAGGCCGCTGACCGCGTACCACAGCTTGCGCTTGCCGATGACCTCGAAGGCACCGGTGCCGGTGTAGAGCCGGACGAAGAAGCCGTGGCGCGGTGTGGCCGCCTCCAGGTCGGGCGCCTCCACGGCGCGGCTCTGCTTCTCGTCGGCTGACTGCTTGGCCGCCATATCAATCCCGTCCCGTCGCGTGCGCGGCTGCTCGTCGTTCCCTGGCGATCTGCTGAACGGCGCCGAGGCCGTTGAGCGCCGGCTTGGCCCACAGCGTCGACTTCGACGCCAGGTACACCAGCGGCCAGGTCACCAGGAACACGACCACGACGTCGAGCACCGTGGTCAACCCCAGGGTGAACGCGAAGCCCTTCACCTGACCGACCGCCAGGATGTAGAGCACCACGGCCGCAAGCAGTGTCACCGCGTTGCCGGAGATGATCGTCTTGCGGGCCCTGGCCCAACCGCGCGGTACCGCCGATCGGAAAGACCGTCCTTCGCGTATCTCGTCCTTGATGCGTTCGAAGAACACCACGAACGAGTCCGCGGTCATACCGATACCGATGATCAGACCCGCGATACCGGCCAGGTCCAGGGTGTAGTTGATCCATCTGCCGAGCAGCACCAGGATCGCGTAAACCATTGCGCCGGAGGCGACCAGCGACAGCGCGGTCAGCACGCCCAGCAACCGGTAGTAGAGCAGCGAGTAGGCCAGCACCAGCGCCAGCCCCACCACGCCCGCGATCAGGCCGGCCCGCAGCGACGACAGACCCAGTGTGGCCGAGACGGTTTCGGCTTCAGAGGATTCGAACGACAGCGGCAGCGAGCCGTACTTGAGCACGTTGGCCAGTTCGCGGGCCGTGGACTGGGTGAACTGACCGGTGATCTGGGTGCGGCCGCCGGGGATCGCCTCCTGGATCTCGGGGGCGCTCATCACCTTCGAGTCGAGGACGAACGCGGTCTGGGTACCGACGTTGGCCGCCGTGAAGTCCGCCCACGTCTTGGAGCCGTCGCCCTTGAACTGCACGTCGACCACGTACTCGCCGCGCTGCTGATCCAGCCCGGAGGTGGCGTCCTGGATCTGCTCGCCGCTGAGGATCGACTTGTCCAGCAGATACACCGTCGAGCCGTCGTCGGAGCAGGTGATCAGCGGCAGGTTCGGATCGTCGTTGCCGGCCAGCACGTCGTCCTGGCCGCAGCGGGTGGCCTGGAACTGCAGCGCCAGGATCTGGATCTGCTGATCGGTGCTCTGGCGCAACTGCTTCTCGTCGGCGATGCGCTGCTGCAGCGGGATGTCCTTGGGATCGCGCGGCGGCGCGGGCTGCCCCGGAGGCGGCGCGGGCTGACCGGGCGCCTGCTGGCCGGGAGGCGGCGGCGTCGGCGCCCCCGGAGTCGGCGGCGGTTCGGGCGCCGGCTGCGCGGGCGGCTCCTGCGGATAGGGCCGCGA
>NZ_MIHA01000001.1 GCF_001722335.1 Mycolicibacterium flavescens | reverse complement strand
GGGCACCGGTGGCCGCGGCCAATCTGCTTGCCGCCGAAAGCGCTCCGGGTGAGGTGGCCAGCCGCTCACCGACCAGGATCACCGCCCCGGGCAGCCGGAGCTGCGGGTCCTCGGTGAGGTCGTCGAGCGCTCTCGCCTCGGCGCCCGGCGCCGCGGCGACCAGTCGGCCGCGCAGCTTGGTCAGGCTGCGGGTCGCAAACGGCGCGACCGCGATCACCTGCAGGCCCTTCTTGCGGACCGCTTTGCGCAGCCGCAGGAAGACGATCGGGGACTCCTCCTCGGGCTCGAAACCGGCCAGCAGCACCGCGGGCGCATTCTCGAGGTCGGCGTAGGTGACGGTCATCGGCTGCCCGGCCACCGTGGCGGCCAGGAACTCGGCCTCCTCGGCGCTGTGCGCGCGGGCGCGGAAGTCGATGTCGTTGGTGTCGAGGACGATCCGGGCGAACTTGGCGTATGCGTAGGCGTCCTCGACGGTGACGCGACCGCCGACGAGCACACCGGCGCTGCCGCTGGCCGCCGCCAACCCCTTGCCGGCCACCGCGAGCGCCTCGGACCAGGACGCCGGGCGCAGCTTGCCGTCGTCGTCACGCAGCAGCGGGGTGGTGATGCGGTCACCCTGTGTGGTGTAGGTGAACGCCCAGCGGCCCTTGTCGCAGTTCCATTCCTCGTTGACCTGCGGGTCGTCACCGGCCAACCGGCGCATGACCTTTCCGCGCCGGTGGTCGGTGCGCTGCGCGCAGCCCGACGCGCAGTGTTCGCACACGCTCGGGCTCGACACCAGGTCGAACGGGCGGGCGCGGAACCGGTAGGCGGCGCCGGTGAGCGCGCCGACCGGGCAGATCTGCACGGTGTTGCCGGAGAAGTACGACTGGAACGGCTCACCCGGCGCGATCCCGACCTGCTGCAGCGCGCCGCGTTCGAGCAGGTCGATGAACGGGTCGCCGGCGATCTGTTCGGAGAAGCGGGTGCAGCGCGCGCACAGTACGCAGCGTTCGCGGTCCAGCAGCACCTGCGAGGAGATGTTGATCGGTTTGGGGAACGTGCGTTTGACGTCTTCGAAGCGGGTCTCGGCGCGCCCGTGGGACATCGCCTGGTTCTGCAGCGGGCATTCGCCGCCCTTGTCGCAGACCGGGCAGTCCAGTGGGTGGTTGATCAGCAGCAGTTCCATCACGCCCTGCTGCGCCTTGTCGGCCTCCGGCGACGTGAGTTGCGTGCGCACCACCATGTCCGGTGTGCAGGTGATGGTGCACGACGCCATCGGCTTGCGCTGACCTTCGACCTCGACGAGACACTGGCGGCAGGCGCCCACCGGGTCGAGCAGCGGATGGTCGCAGAACCGCGGGATCTGGATCCCGATGAGTTCGGCGGCCCGGATCACCAACGTGCCCTTGGGCACGCTGACCTCCACGCCGTCGATCGTCAGCGTCACCATCTCGACGTCGGTGCCCGCCCCGGTGTCAGCGGTCTGCGTCATCGGATCCCCCTCTCGCCGGCGTTGACAGCGCCATCACACACCAGCCCCTTCGGTTGCCATCAGCGTGGAGGCGTGCGGATCGAACGGGCACCCGCCCTGCAGATGGGCGACGTACTCGTCGCGGAAGAACTTGATCGACGACATGATCGGCGCGGCGGCCCCGTCGCCCAACGCGCAGAACGATTTTCCGAAGATGTTGTCGGAGATGTCGAGCAGCTTGTCGATGTCGGCCTCGGTGCCGCGACCGGTCTCGAGCCGCTCGTAGATCTGGGCCAACCAGTAGGTGCCCTCGCGGCATGGTGTGCACTTGCCGCACGACTCGTGGGCGTAGAACTGCGTCCAGCGGCGCACCGCGCGCACCACGCACGTCGTCTCGTCGAAGATCTGCAGCGCCTTGGTGCCGAGCATGGTGCCGACACCGGCCATCCCCTCGTAATCCAGTGGCACGTCGAGGTGTTCGGCGGTCAGCAGGGGGGTCGACGAACCACCCGGGGTCCAGAACTTCAGCGTGTGCCCGGCGCGGACACCGCCGGCGTAGTCGAGCAGTTCGCGCAGCGTGATGCCGAGCGGCGCCTCGTACTGCCCGGGTGTGGTGACGTGGCCGGACAGCGAGTACAGCGTGAACCCGGGCGACTTCTCCGTCCCCATCGAGCGGAACCAGTCCACGCCGTTGAGCAGGATCGGCGGCACGCTGGCGATGGATTCGACGTTGTTGACGACCGTCGGGCACGCGTACAGGCCGGCGACGGCGGGAAACGGTGGCCGCAGCCGGGGTTGGCCGCGTCGGCCTTCCAGCGAGTCGAGCAGCGCGGTCTCCTCACCGCAGATGTACGCGCCCGCGCCGGCGTGCACGACCAGGTCCAGGTCGAAACCCGAACCGTTGATGTCGGTGCCGAGGTAGCCGGCCTCGTAGGCCTCGGCGACGGCGGCCTGCAGTCGCCGCAGCACCGGCACCACCTCGCCGCGCAGGTAGATGAACGCGTGGTTCGCCCGGATCGCGTACGCCGCGATGATCGCACCTTCGACCAAGAAGTGCGGGGTGGTCAGCATCAGCGGAATGTCTTTGCACGTACCGGGTTCGGACTCGTCGGCGTTGATCACCAGGTAGTGCGGTTTGGCGCCGGCGTCGCTGTCACCCTGCGGAATGAATGACCACTTCGTGCCGGTCGGGAAGCCGGCACCGCCGCGCCCGCGCAGCCCGGAGTCCTTGACCAGCGCGATGACGTCGTCGGGCGGCATCGACAGCGCCTTCTCCAGGCCGCGGTACCCGCCGTGGCGGCGGTAGGTGTCCAGCGACCACGGTTCCGGTTCGTCCCAGAACCGGCTGAAAACGGGAGTCAGGTCGGTCATGCGTCGGAATCCGTTGTGTTCGGGTTGGTCTCGATGGTGTCCGGCTCGGGGGGAACGGTGGCCGACGGCGCAGGCGCCGCAGCGTTCCTGGTGGCCTCCGCGGCGGCCTCGCGGTCGCTCAGCGTCTCCTCCGACGCTGCCGGGGCGTCGGGCTCGGGCGCCGACATTCCGCGCTCGCGGGCAACCCGCAGCCCGGCCAGCGTCGCGTCTCCGGTGGCGCCGCCGTTCGGGCGGGGGTCGGGCAGGCCGGCGAGGGTGCGTGCGGTCTCCCGGAAGGTGCACAGCGGCGCGGCGCCGCGGGTCGGGTCCGGGGGAGTGCCTGCGCGCAGGCCGTCGACGAGATCGCGTGCCGAGGACGGGGTCTGGTTGTCGTAGAACTCCCAGTTGACCATCACCACCGGCGCGTAGTCGCAGGCCGCGTTGCACTCGACGTGGTCGAGCGTGACCCGGCCGTCTTCGGTGGTCTCGCCGGCGTGGATGCCCAGGTGGTCCTGCAGCGCGTCGAGGATCGCGTCGCCGCCCATCACCGCGCACAGCGTGTTGGTGCACACCCCGACCAGGTAGTCGCCGGTGGGCGTGCGCCGGTACATCGAGTAGAACGTGGCGACCGCGGTGACCTCGGCCTCGGTCAGTCCCAGATGCTTGGCGCAGAACGTGATACCGGCCGGGGTCAGGCAGCCGTCCTCGGACTGCACCAGGTGCAGCAGCGGCAGCAGCGCCGAGCGTGACTGCGGGTAGCGCGCGACGATCTTCGCGGCGTCGGCGCTCAGCCGTGCCGTCACGTCGTCCGGATACGACACCGGCCCGTTGATCGGCGGGCCGGGTTCTTCAGGTCGCTGACCAAGCTCGAGGAATACGCTCATCTACCTGTCCACCCCGCCCATCACCGGATCGATCGACGCCACCGCGGTGATCGCGTCGGCGACCATTCCGCCCTCGCACATCGCGGCGACGGCCTGCAGGTTGTTGAACGACGGGTCGCGGTAGTGCACCCGGTACGGGCGGGTGCCGCCGTCGGAAACCATGTGGACGCCGAGTTCACCGCGGGGAGACTCGATCCCGACGTACACCTGCCCGGCGGGCACCCGGATTCCTTCGGTGACGATCTTGAAGTGGTGAATGAGCCCCTCCATCGAATGTCCCATGATCTTGGCGATGTGTTCGGGAGAGTTGCCCAACCCGTCCGGTCCGACCTTGAGGTCGGCGGGCCAGGCCAGCTTCTTGTCCTCGATCATCACCGGCTGTCCGGTCGACCGTTCCAGGCGTTCGACGCACTGCTCGATGATCTTGATGGACTCCGCCATCTCCTTGACCCGGATCAGGTAGCGGCCGTAGGAGTCGCAGCCGTCGTCGGTGATCACGTCGAAGTCGTAAGTCTCGTAGCCGCAATAGGGTTGGGCCCGGCGCAGATCGTGCGGCAGTCCGGTCGAGCGCAGGCACGGCCCGGTGATGCCCAGCGCCATGCAGCCGGTCAGGTCGAGGTAGCCGACGTTCTGGGTGCGGGCCTTCCAGATGTAGTTCTCGTTGAGCAGATCCGACAGGTCCTGCAACCGCGTAGGAAGCAGGTCGAGCAGTTCGCGGATCTGCGGCAGCCCCTCCTCGGGCAGGTCCACCGCGACCCCACCGGGGCGGATGTAGGCGCTGTTCATGCGCAGGCCGGTGATCGTCTCGAACACCGACAGGATCAACTCGCGTTCGCGGAAGCCGTAGAACATCGCGCTCATCGCGCCGAGTTCCATCCCGCCGGTGGCCAGCGCGACCAGGTGTGAGGAGATCCGGTTGAGCTCCATCATCAGCACGCGGATGACGCTGGCGCGCTCGGGGATGTCGTCGGTGACGCCGAGCAGTTTCTCGACCGCCAGGCAGTACGCCGCCTCGTTGAAGAACGGCGACAGGTAGTCCATCCGGGTGACGAACGTGACGCCCTGGGTCCAGGTGCGGAACTCGAGGTTCTTCTCGATCCCGGTGTGCAGGTATCCGATTCCGCACCGGGCCGACACGATGGTCTCGCCGTCGATCTCGAGGATCAGGCGCAGCACGCCGTGGGTGGAGGGGTGCTGCGGGCCCATGTTGACGACGATGCGGTCGCCGGCGTTGGCGGCCGCGGCTTCCCGCGCGGCCTCGACGACGTGGTCCCAATCCTGGCCGCCGACAACGACGAAGGTCTCGCCGCTGTCGGGCGCGGCGTGGTCGATGCTCATCAGTAGTAGGCCCTCCGTTGGTCGGGCGGCGGGATCTCGGCGCCGTGGTACTCGACCGGGATGCCGCCCAGCGGGTAGTCCTTGCGTTGCGGGTGGCCCACCCAGTCGTCGGGCATCTCGATGCGGGTCAGTGCCGGATGGCCGTCGAAGATGATGCCGAAGAAGTCGTAGGTTTCGCGCTCGTGCCAGTCGACGGTGGGGTAGACCCCGAACAACGACGGGATGTGCGGGTCGTCGTCGGGTGCGGCGACCTCCATCTGGATCCGGCGGTTGTGCGTGATCGACATCAGCGGATACACCGCGTGCAGTTCGCGCCCGGTGTCACCGGGATAGTGCACCCCGCTGACGCCCAGGCACAGTTCGAAGTGCAGCTGCGGGTCGTCGCGTAGCGCCTGGGCGACCGTCGGCAGCTGCGTGCGGTGCACCTCGAGCGTGAGCTGGTCGCGGTAGACCACGACCCGCTCGACGGATTCGGCGTACCCGTCCTCGCCGAGCGCCGCCTCGAGCCGGTCGACGACCTCGTCGAAGTATCCGCCGTAGGGCCGCGGGGAACCGCCCGGCAGCGCGACCGGCCGGATCAGGCGGCCGTAGCCGGATGTGTCGCCGGTGTCGCGGGCGCCGAACATGCCGCGGCGCACGCCGATGATGTCGGGTTCGTTGTCGCTGGGCGCACCGTTGTGGCCGTTGTCGTCCGTCACCGCAGCAGACCTTTGAGCTCGATCGTCGGCGGAATCGACAGCGCCGCCTGCTCGGCTTCGCGGATCGCCTCCTCGCGGTGCACGCCGAGCGGCATCTCCTGAATCTTGTCGTGCAGCTTCAGGATCGCGTGCAGCAGCATCTCCGGGCGCGGCGGGCAGCCGGGCAGGTAGATGTCCACCGGGACGACGTGGTCGACGCCCTGGACGATCGCGTAGTTGTTGAACATCCCGCCCGACGACGCGCACACGCCCATCGCCAGCACCCACTTCGGTTCGGCCATCTGGTCGTAGATCTGCCGCAGCACCGGCGCCATCTTCTGGCTGACCCGGCCCGCGACGATCATCAGGTCGGCCTGGCGCGGCGTCGCGGAGAACCGCTCCATGCCGAACCGCGAGATGTCGAAGCGCGGTCCCGCCGTGGCCATCATCTCGATCGCGCAGCAGGCCAGCCCGAACGTCGCCGGCCACAGCGAACCCTTGCGGATGTAGCCGGCGACCTTCTCGACGGTCGAGAGCAGGATTCCGCCGGGCAGTTTCTCTTCTAGTCCCATTGCAGGCCTCCTCGCCGCCAGACATAGGCGTAGGCAACGAACACCGTCGCCATGAACAGCAGCATCTCTATCAGGGCAAACAGCCCGAGGCTGTCGAACGCGACCGCCCACGGGTAGAGGAAGACGATCTCGATGTCGAAGATGATGAACAACATCGCGGTCAGGTAGTACTTGATCGGAAACCGCTGGCCGGTGGGCTGCCCGGACGGCCCGCCGTGCGGCACCGGCTCGATACCGCACTCGTAGGCCTCGAGCTTGGCCCGGTTGTAGCGCCGGGGGCCGACCAGCAGAGCAATGGCGACCGAGCCGACCGCGAACGCAGCCGCGATCGCGCCAAGCACCAGGATTGGCGTGTACAAATCCATACCGCGCAAACGCTCCCTCGTGGGCTGTCGATGTGAGCTTACCCACACCCTAGCGGGCTTTGCGATGGACGCCACACGTTTTGGTTAGTATCGCTATTGGCAACGCACGGCGATGCCGTCGTGCCTGGAACAGGCTGTGCGACAGGCGAATACGCGTATTTGCGGTTACTGAACCAGAGTGCGCAGGAGGCCCGCGACAGCGTCGCCGAGCCGGATCGGGTCGATCGGGTGCGGCACTGCCGCCTCGGCCCGCGACCACCGGGCCAGCCACGCATCGTCGGGTCGGCCGGTGAGCACCAGGATGGGTGGGCAGTCGGCGATCTCGTCCTTGAGTTGCTTGGCGATTCCCATTCCCCCGGTGGGGGCCGCCTCGCCGTCGAGGATGACCAGATCGAACCCGCCCTGGTCCATCTGCCGGATGACCATCGGGCCGGTGGCCACCTCGAAGTAGGTCAGCTCGGGCAGATCGGGATGGACCCGCTTACCGAGCGCCAGCTGCACCTCTTCGCGGGTTCTCGGGTTGTCGCTGTATACGAGGACCCGCAGCGGACGAGAAGAGTCGACCATGCCGTGATGGTACGGCTAGCGGGCGTGCCGGAACACCAAGTCGCCGGAGATCGTTGCGTTGTCACTGATCATGCCGACCATGTTGCCGTCGACGCCGAAGTCGGACCGCCGGACCGACACCTGGGTGGACAGCCGCATCCCGCCGTCGCCGACCGGGGTCACCCGGGTCCGCAGGGTCAGCGGCCTGCTGCTGCCCCGGATCGTGAGTTCGGCGGCCAGGTCGAGGGTGTCGCCGTCGATCGTGTCGGCGCCGGTGACGACCACGCCGATGTCCGGAAACGTCTCGGCGTCAAAGAAATCCGCGGAGTGCAGGTGCTCGTCGCGCTTGCCGATGCCGGTGCGAAGCGAAGCCGCCTTGATGTCGACGCGGCCGGAAACGGTTTGCGGCGCGGCGAGTTCTCCCTCACCGGTGAACTCGGTGAACCGCCCCTTGACCGGCATCAGACCCCACAGTGACTTGGCTTTCACCGTGATCGTGGACTGCCGCGGGTCGAGGACCCAGTGGCCCGCCGATCCCGGATCGCTGAAAAGCTCGCTCAGGCTTGCCATGTCGTCTCCTTACTGACCGGTCGTACTGAGCAGCGGAGCGATCTCCGCCGGGTCGAAGTATTCGTCGATCGAGCAGATCAGCCCGTCGGCGTCCACCTTGATCACGATGCACACCCGCATCGCGATCGCGTTGCCGTTGGTCCCGCCGGCGTGCAGGATGTGCTGCTGGACGAACCCGCCGTCGAACAGTTGCCGTTCGAGGATCTCATAGCGCCGCTGGGTCGTCGCGCCGATGAACCAGTCGATGACGCGCAACGCCCGGTCCCTGCCGCGGCTGCCGTCGGCGACCTTCCACACCACCACGTCCTGGCTCCAGAGCGCCGCGACCGCGTCACGGTCGCCGCGCTCGATGGCGCCGAACAGTCGATCCGCCACAACGGCGATGGTGTCATCGGCAACGGTCATCGGTTTCCTCCTTGACCTCAAGCGGCGTTGAGGTTGAAGACTGGCGTCATGGATACCACGCCTACTCTGTCCCTGTTCGACGACGCCTACAAGAGCGGAACCGCGCCGTGGGTGATCGGGGCACCTCAGCCCGCGGTCATCGACCTCGAGCGCGCCGGCGGTTTCAGCGGCCGGGTGCTCGACGTCGGCTGCGGCGCCGGTGAGCACACGATCCTGCTGACCCGCCTGGGTTACGACGTGCTCGGCGTCGACTACTCCCCGGCGGCGATCGAGCACGCGCGCGCCAACGCCGCCGCCCAGCAGGTCGACGCCCGGTTCGCGGTGGCCGATGCGACCGATCTCGGCAGCGACACCCGTTACGACACGATCCTCGACAGCGCCCTGTTCCACATCTTTTCGCCGACCGACCGCGCCCGCTACGTCGCAAGCCTGCACGACGCCTGCCTGCCGGGCGGGCTGGTGCACATCCTCGCGCTGTCCGACCGCGGCCGCGGCTTCGGACCGCAGGTCAGCGAGGCCGACATCCGCGGCGCGTTCGGCGAGGGCTGGGTGTTGGAAGACCTCGCGGCCACCACCTACCGCGGCGTGATCGGCGAGGCGCATACGCAGGCCTTCGGGCTCCCGGCGGGCTCGCTGGTCGACGAGCCGGCCTGGGTGGCCCGCATCCGTCGACCATCGCTCAGTAGCCGGGGTGGTTGATGTCGAGGCGGTGGCGCACCAGCGTGCGCAGCACCGGCAGCAGGTCGTCGGCCCGGCCGTCGAGGTCACCCGCGCGGATGGCCGCGGCCAGCGCCGGCTCGTCGTCGTAACCGATGGCGGCGAGCGCGTCGAACACCTCGGCCGCGGTGGTGTCGGTCAGTTCGCGTTCGACGATGCGCAGCACGTTGGCCGCCACGCGCGCATGAAAATTCACCTGTCCCCTGTCGGAACCGCCGTCGGGCCCGGTCGCGGCGCGCACGTCGTTCTCCAGGAAGCCGGTGACCGCGGCGACGAGTTCCGCGGCGGTCGGACGGCCGTAGAGCCAGCTCATCGCGGACCCCCTCCCTGCAGCAGATCCAGCACGTCCCATTCGGTTTCGGCCACCCGCCGGCCGATCGCGGCCAGCTCCACCGACTCGGTCTGACCGGACAGGTGCCGCTCGGCCTGGTACCGGCAGATCACCCCCCACCGCAGCGTGGCGACGGTCAGCCACCAGCGGAACGCGTCGCGGTCCAGTGTCAGCCCGGCGGCGTCCTCGTAGGCCGACAGGAACGCCTCGACGCTGCCGAGCCCGCCGGCACCCAGCTCCTCGGCTGCGCCGAAGCGCCACGCGCGGATGCAGAACCACGCCAGGTCCTCGTACCGCTCGCCGATGTGCACGAGTTCCCAGTCCAGCACCGCCGCCAGCCCGGTGTCGTCGACGATCAGGTTGCCCATCCGGAAGTCGCCGTGCACCAGGACCTGTTCGGACGGTGCGGGCCGGTGCGCGGCCAACCACCGGAACGCCCACTCGAATGTCGCGGTGGTGTCGCCCATTTCGTCGAGCCGGTCCCGCCACTCGGTGAGCTGGTCAGCGGGCGGCACCCCGATACCCCGGTGGTCGGCGCGGTGGATGGCGGCCAGCGCCTGCGCGCACTGGCGCAGCAGCCGCGCCCGGCCGTCGTCGTCGAGGGACCGGTAGATCCTGCGCACGATCGTCTCGCCGCCGATCGCATCGCAGATGAGGTACGGATTTCCCAGCGCCGCAGGTGAATTGTCGGCGGCCAGGATGTGCGGCACCGGCGCGCCTGCCGCGGCCGCCCGCTGCTGCACGCGGGCCTCGAGTTCCATCGAGGCGTGCACGTCGTCGGGCGGACCGGTGCGCAGGATCAGGGCGCGCCGCGCGTCGGTGAGAGCGTCGAACGCCCACGTCGTGCGGCTGGCCCCGCCGGTCAGCGCGTGCAGGTTCTCCACGACGACGCCGTCGCCGAGCACCGGACGGAGCACGCCGGCGAGCGCGTCGGCAAGTGCTGCGCTCAACGCTTGCCGAACCCGAACAGCCGCTGCGCCACCCGCCGGATCTGGATCTCCTCGGCGCCCTCGGTGATGCGGTAGCGGCGGTGATGGCGGTAGATGTGCTCGAACGGTTCGTGGCGGCTGTAGCCGACGCCACCGAACACCTGCATCGCCCGGTCGGAGGCCTCGCACACCAGCCGGTTGGCGCGGTAGTTGGCCATCGACACCTTGTCGGAAACCTCCATGTGGTGGTTGCGGTCAAGCTCGGTGGCCGCGTAGTACACCAGCAGCCGGACCATCTGCGCCTCGGTCTGCAACTCGACCAGCGGCCACTGCACCGCCTGGTTGACCGCCAGCGGCTTGCCGAAGACCTTGCGGTCCTGGGCGTACTGCACGGCCCGGTCGATGCAGTACTGCGCGGCGCCCAGGCTGCTGGCGGCCTGGCGGATCCGGTTCTCGTGCAGGAACGTCTGCCCGACCTCGAGCCCGCGGTCCACCTCGCCGAGCACCGCGTCGGCGGGCACCCGGACGTCCTTGAGCTCGACCTCGCCGTGATCGGTCGGCATGTTGAACGACCACCAGTAGTAGGGGACGGTGAAGCCCGGCGCGTCGGTCGGCACCAGGAACGCGGTGATGCCGCGGGCCTGGCCCCGTTCCCCGGACGTGCGGGCGAACACCAGGTCGTGGGTGGCGCGGTGCACGCCGGTGTTGAACCGCTTGGCGCCGTTGATGACCCAGTCGTCGCCGTCGCGCACCGCGGTGGTCTCCATCCAGGTGGCGTCGCTGCCGTGGTCGGGTTCGGTCAGCCCGAACGCCATCGACCGTTCGCCGGTGATCAGCGCCTCGGTCCACTCGGCTTTCTGCGTCTCGGTGCCGAACCGGTCCATCATGATCACCTGCGGGAAGTTGCCGACGATCGACGACTCGTTCTGCAGGTCGTTGTGCAGGCCCAGACCCTTGTGCGCGAGGTGCTCGCGGATCACCGCCGTGTCGATGTTGCTGCCGTCGCGGCCGCCGAACCGCGAGGGCAGCCCGTAGCGCAGCCAGCCCGCGGCGTCGGCGCGCCTGCGCATCTCGTCGAGCAGGTCCTCCCACTCGCGGCGGGGCACCCCGTCGTTGTCCCAGTCGGTGCGGGCGTGCTCACGGCGTTTGTCGAAGTACTGGATGTTCTCGCGTTCCAGCGGTTTGATCTCGGCTTCGATGAACGCGTCCATCTCGGCGAGCACTGCGGGCAGATGGTCGGGCAGGGCGAAATCCACGGTGATTCCCTCTCAGACTGCTAGAAGCCATACAGCGTCTTCTTCCAGATCCTCGACAGCGTAGCGATGGCGTCCTCGTCGCTGATCTCGACACCGAGACCCGAGGAGCCGCCGACGAACACGGACGTGAAGTTCTCGAACAGCAGCGCGATCGCGGCCGCGGTGTGTTGGGGGTTCAGGTCGGCGGCGTAGCCCTGCTCCTGGGCGCGCTGCACCGAGGCGGCGACGACGTCCATGCCTAGCCGGCGGAACTCGTTCTGCACGGCGGCGAATCGCGGCTGGGTCGCGGCCAGTTGCGCGACGGCGATCATGATGCCGATGTTCTGCTTGAACATGTTCCAGTAGCCGGTCACCACCGCGCGGAAGAACGCGTCGTCGTCGGGCGATTCGGGCAGGTCGATGCTGGACCCCGAGGGTGCGACCACCTCGTGCAGGAACGACTGCGCCAGCACGGCCAGCAGGTCTTCCTTGTCGGCGAAGTAGCGGTAGAACGCCGCGGGTGACTTACCCGCCGCGGAGGTGATGTCGCCGAGCGTCGTGCCGTGAAATCCACGCTCGGCGAACAGCTTGCGCGCCGCCCGCTCGATGGCGTCGCGGGTCTGGCGGCCTTTGGCGCTCAGGGTCTGCGACGGCACGCCGGCTCAGCCCAGGATCCGGTCGCCCGCGCGCAGCAGGGAACTGGGCAGGTCGTGGCCGACCAGCCGTTGCGCGACGGCGGCCGCGTCGATCGCGGCCGGCAGGTCGACATCGACGCCGATTCCGCTGTCGCGCAACAGGTACACCAGGTCCTCGGTGGCGATGTTGCCGCTGGCGCCGGGTGCGAACGGGCAGCCGCCGAGGCCGCCGACCGACGCGTCCAGCCGGGTCACCCCGGCGCTGACCGCGGCGTAGGCGCTGGCCAGTCCGGCCCCGCGGGTGTTGTGGAAGTGCGCGCCGAGCGGGATGTCGCCGATCAGCGGCGACACCGCCTCGACGGTTTCGGTGACCCGCCGCGGCGTGGTGGTGCCGATGGTGTCGGCGATCGCCAGCCGGTCGACGTCGTGCTGCACTGCGGTGCTCAGCACGTCGACCACGCGCTGGTGCGGGGTGGGCCCGTCGAACGGGCAGTCCCACGCGGTCGCCACGATCACCTCGACGGTGGCCCCGCTGTCGTGCGCGATCGCGATGATCTCCGGGATCAGCGCGGTGGCCTCGGCCGATGTGCGCCCGACGTTCGCGCGGCTGTGCCCGTCGGCCGCCGAGACCACGTACTCGATCGACGAAAGGCCCGCCGCGATGGCGCGTTTCGCGCCGTTGGGACTGGCCACCAGCGCGGAGAACTCGATGCCGTGCGAATCCCGGTACTCCTGCAGGTGCGCGGCCAGTTCGGGCGCATCGGCCAGGGCCGGCACCTTCGACGGCGACACGAACGCGGTCGCCTCCATTTCCTGCACCCCGGTTGCGGCGATAGCCGCGAGCAGTTCGAGCTTGGCCGACAACGGGATCGGGTCCTCGATCTGCAGACCGTCGCGCAACGAGACGTCGCGGATCCGCACATGTTCGGGCAACGTACTCACAGCACTCCCTCCGACTGCCACGCCTCGAGTTCGGCCGCGGTCTTGCCGAGCAGGCCGCGGTAGATCTCCTCGTTGTGCTGGCCGGGGCGGGCCGGACCCGCCGAGCGCACGGTGCCCGGGGTCTCCGAGAGCACCGGCACCACACCGGGCCCCAGCACCGGACGGTCGATGCGTTCGTCGTGGTGCTCGACGAGCATGCCGCGCGCGCGCAACTGCGGATCGGCCACGACCTCGGCGACCGTGTTGATCGGTCCGGCGATCACGCCTGCGGCGGACAGGGTTTCGATGATGTCGCCGGGTTGGCGCTCGGCGGCCCAGTCGCCGATGATCTTGTCGAGCTCGTCCTGGTTGCGGCCGCGGGCCACGTGGTTGACGAACCGGTCGTCGGTGGCCAGTTCGGGGCGGCCCATCGCGTCGCACAGCCGCCGGAACACGGTGTCCTGGTTCGCCGCGATCACCACCCAGCTGCCGTCGGCGCTGCGGTAGATGTTCGACGGCGCGATGCCCTCCAGCCGCGTGCCCGACGGGCCGCGCACCACGCCGCCGACGTCGTAGTCGGGGATGGTGGACTCCTGCACGGCCAGGCACGCCTCGGTCAGCGCGGCGTCGACTACCTGTCCGTCGCCGGTGACCGACCGCCGGTACAGCGCGGCCAGCGCGCCCTGGGCGGCGAACATGCCCGCCAGGCTGTCGCCCAGCGACAGCGCCAGCCGCGGGGGCGGCCCGCCGGGGAAACCGTTCATGTGCCGCAGCCCGCTGGCGGCCTCGGCCACCGACGCGTAGCCGGCTTTGTGCGCCTCGGGTCCGGTCTGCCCGTAGCCGGAGACGCGGACCAGGATGATGCCCCGATTACGTTCGCGCAGCACGTCGTAACCCAGGTTCCACTTCTCCAGTGTGCCGGGCCGGAAGTTCTCGACGATGATGTCGGAGCGCTCGACCAGGTCGAGGAACAACTCCCGGCCGGGGTCGGTGCGCAGGTTCAGCGTGACCGCTTTCTTGTTGCGCGCGTGCACGGTCCAGAAGAAGTGGTGCCCGTCGAGTTCGGCCTGCCCCCAGGTGCGCAGCGGATCCGGGGCGCCGGGCGGCTCGATCTTGATGACCTCGGCACCCATGTCGCCGAGCAGGCGCCCGGCGAACGGACCGGAGATCAGCGTGCCGACCTCGATGACCCGGATGCCGTCCAGCGGCCCCGTGACGGCCTCCGTCATTGCGAGAACCCGTGCCGGTGCAGCCAGTCGGTCACCACACCGACCGCCTCGCGCAGCTTGTCGCGCTGGTCGGCGCCGGCGTAGTAGTGGTTCGCGCCTGGGATCTCGGCCATCTCCTTGTCATGATGCCCGATCGCCTCGAACAGCCGGCGGGTGTGGCTCGGTGTGCACGCGTCGTCGGCCAGGTTGCCGATCACCAGCGTCGGCACCGCGATGTCGGCGCCGCACTTGACCGCGTCGCCGTTGGCGTCGTCGTAGCTCCACTGCGACAGCCAGCTGCGCAGCGTGCAGAACCGGGCCAGCCCGACGGGGGAGTTGTTGACCACCTGCGGGTCCCCCAGATAGCAGGTGCCGGGTTTGCGTTCGTTCGGGTCGACGGTGGGGTCGAGCCAGCGCGGGTCGGCCATGGTGCCGTGCACGACGAACGCGAACTCGTCGTCGGGGCGGCCCGCCGCCTTGAGCTCCGCGAGCTTGTCCTTGACCCACTTGGTGATTCGCCGGTTGCGGTCGATCTGCGCCTGCCGGTAGCGCTCGAGGAACTCCGGCGTGTACGGCGGCTGGTTCGGGTTGTCCGGGTTGTACAGATCCAGTTCGGGATCGCGCTTGGACGGGTCGGACTCGTCGAGGATCGACGCGTCGAGCCACTCGGTCATCGTGCCGTGACGGCTGATGTGGGCGGCCAGCAGCATCAACCCGTCGGCGGGGATCAGGCCCAGCTTGGTCAGATCCGGGCCGTCGCCCGACGGGCTCGCCGTGACGGTCGGATGCTGGGCCTGCTGCTGGTAGAACACCGACAGCGACCCGCCGCCGCTCCACCCGGCCAGCACCACCTTCTCGTAGCCCAGGCGGTTCTTGGCGTCCTTGATGCACTCGCCGAGGTCCTCGACGACCTTCTCCATCAGCAGCGCCGAGTCGGTGCCGCGGAACCGGCTGTTGCAGTAGATGACGTGATGACCGGCGCGGGCCAGGCCGTTCATCATCGGCAGGTAGGCGCCGCCGCCGATCGGGTGCATGAAGACCAGCACGGTGTCGGACGGCTTGTCTTTCGGCCGCAGCAGGTGGCTTTCCAGCACCACCAGTTCGGCGACACCGCCGTAGACATCGCGCACCCCCGAATTATTTTGGAAGGCAACCAGATACGGGATACGGTCGTATTCGTGCTTGACTGCGGTGGTCATTGTCAGTGCTGCCCCAGATCGTTGGCCAGGATCTCGTCGGACGGGATCAGTCGGCGGCGGGTGTCGATGGCGATCACCGACCAGTCCACCCTGTCGTAGTCGTCGAACTTGCGGCGCGCGCGCTCACGGGCCTTCTCGGGGGCGCCGTGGTGCACGCCCTGCGGAGCGTGGGAGACCAGGCCCGGCGGCATCGGGATGCCGTACAGCGAGCCGGCGTGGAAGAACGCGATCTCGTCGTAGTCGACGTTGCGGTGGTACCACGGCGTGCGTTCGGTGCCCGGCACGCTCTCGGCGGGCCTGGGCAGGAAGTTCATGATGTAGACGCCGGTGGCCTGCATGAACAGGTGCACCGTCGGCGGCAGGTGCACGCTCTCGGACGTGATGACGTGGTAGTCGGAGATGTTGAAGGTGAACGCGAAGTTGTCCCCGCGCCAGCCCTCCACGTCGAGCGGATGGTGTTGGTAGAACAGCGAAGTGGGGCCGCCCTCATGGATCAGCCGGACCTCGTACTCGCCGTCCGCGGTGGTCGGTCCCGCGCCGTCGTCGATGGGCGCGGGTTCGGGGACCACGGCCAGGCCCGGATCGAACGGGAAGTGCCTGCCCAGGTAACCGGCCGGCGGCACCCGGAACTCGTCGGTCGCCTGGATCATCAGCAGCGTGGTCTCTGCGGCGGGGATCTGGCGCCAGGTGCAGGCCTTCGGGATGTAGACCCAGTCGCCCTCGCGGTAGTCCAGCGGACCGAACTCGGTCTCCAGTCGGCCGGAACCCTTGTGTACGAACGACAAGAGGTCGCCGTCGACGTAGCGGACGAAGAACGGCATCTCCTCGCTGCGCCGACTGAGCGACACCAGGCAGTCGGCGTTGGAGAACATCAGGAGCGGACCGCCGTGGGCGTCGGTGGCGTCGCTGGGTTTGAGTTCGGAGGACAGCACGTCGGTGGGGCGCAGCGGGCCGACGGTCCGGTAGGCGGTGGGGTCGTTGCGCCGGAAGAAGCTGGCCGTGCGGCCGGTGAACCCGCCGCGGCCGAGTTCGTCGTCCTTGAGGCCGTCGAGGTCGGCGTGCAGCCGCCGCGGCCCCTTGCCCTTGCGCAGGTGAACGAACGATTCCACGGTGACTCCCTCGGCAGCGGCGGCAAGAAACTAAAACTGACTTTAGTTTTACTTTCCGGTCGGGTCAACCACCGGAGCTGTCGGTGAAATCGACCCGCACGGTCAGCAGGTTGGTGCCGAACGTGCGCACCCCGAAGCTGTTGAACTGCGGCAGCGACTTGAGCCGCTCGTGCGGGTCGTCGTCGGGCATCAGGTGCGCAATTCCGTTGTGCCAGCGGCCGTTCAGTCGGACACGCACGTGCGGGTCGGCCTTGATGTTCTTGATGTACTGCGACCGGTCGCCGAACTCCGAGACGAACCAGAACTGGTCGCCGACACGGCTGCCGCCCAGCGGGGTGCGCCGGGGCCGGCCCGACGTGCGGCCCGTCGTCTCCAGCAGCGTCTGGAAGGGCAGCACTTTCATCAACCGGTTGGCGACGTTCTTCTGGAACAGTTTGGTGATCCGGTCGCGCACGTCGTCGGCCATGTCTTCTCCCTACACCATTGCGGTTCGCGGCACTTTCATTCCGAGTTTCAGTGCTCCGGCGAGTTCGCGGCTGGTGTCGTAGTCGAACACGACGTGGCCGGTGATGACGTCGACGTCGCGCTTGAGGCGCTGCAGCGGGTTGTCGACGAAGTGCGCGCTGGCCCCCGACGCCTCGAGCAGCAGCCCGATCACCGCGCGCGACTCGTAGACGATGTGCGCGGCGGCCATCCGCGCGGCCGCCCGAACCGGCCGGGGCACCGAATCGCCCGCGGCGACCGTGGTTTCGATCTCGTCGACGGTGTCGGCCAGCAGTCCGCGCAGCGCCCGCAGCCGGACGTCGGCCTCGCCGAGGCGGGCCTGGGCCAGCGGTTTGTCCTTCTGCGTGACGCCCTCGTAGGCCAGCACCCGGCCGGCGAGCCGCTCGGAGTAGATCTCGACGGCGCGTTCGGCGCTGCCCAGTGCCGGCATCGCCGCCAGCAGCGCCAGCGCCGGCACCATCGGCCACCGGTAGGTGGCGGTGTCGTGCAGCCCGGCACCGGGGGCGTTGCCGGTGTAGATGTCGGTGACGCGGACCAACCGGTGTTCGGGCACGAACACGTCGGTGATGACGACGTCGTTGGATCCGGTGGCGCGCATGCCGTCGGTGTGCCAGACGTCCTCGATGACGGCGTCCTCGATCGACAGCAGCGCGAGCGCGGGATAGATCGCGCTCAGATCGTCCTGCGGTCCGCACAGGACGCCGACCATGATCCAGTTGCCGTGCATCACGCCGGTGGCCCACGACCAGCGGCCGGTCAGCCGGATCCCGCCGTCGGCGGGCACGCCGCGGCCCGTCGGCGCCAGCGGGGCGGGCGCCAGGAACGGACGCGTCGCGAACGCCTCCTGCTGGGCCTGCTCGCCGAACAGCGCGAGCATCCAGTTGTGCAGGACGAAGAAGCCGATGGTCCACGCGCTCGACGCGCAGCCGTGCGCCATCCGTCGCACCGGATCGAGGATCTCCGGGAACGGCGCCTGCCTGCCGCCGAAGCGGGCGGGCACCAGCAGGTCGGTGATCCCCGAGGCGGTGAACTCCTCGACCGTCGCGGCCGGCAGCTGGCGCAGCCGTTCGGCATCCTGCGCGCGGTCTGCGAGCCGGCGCACGAAGTCGGCGTCGACGGGGGAGATGGCCGAGGCGGCGGTCATGGCCCGGACGCTACCATACTTTTTTGTATGGCCGAGCATGCGCGTCTGTCCACGACACGCCGTCTCATCTCGACAAACCGCGCACGCTCACCACGCCCCGAGCGTGCGGAAAATCAGTGGGTGAGCATGATGTCGAGGAACCGCTCGCGCCGCGCGGCCGCCGCCGCGCTGGGCCTGGACCCCGACAGATGCAGGAAGCCGATCCCGGCCGCGAACGTCGCGTTCGCACGCACGTCGGCGTCCTCGGAATCGAAGCCGTCGTCGACGAACGCCTGGCGCACCGCGTCGACCACCCGGGCATCGGACGCGCGGACGCCGGCGGCCACCGCGTCGTCGGTGCGCGCCCACTCCCGCATCGCCCGCTCCAGCCGCCAGTGCCGCGCGTCCACCAACGCGGCCATCATCTGCGACAGCCGCTCGCGCGGTGGCAGCGAGCGCAGTCCGGCGAAGTGGCTGCGGTCGGCGTCGCGCACCTCGCCCCAGGCCTGCACCAGCGCCTGGCGGTACCCCTCCATCCCGGAGAAATGCCAGTAGAAGCTGCCTTTTGTGGCGTCCACGCGCGCGCACAGCGGCTCGAGTTTGAGGCCTTTGATGCCCTCCTCGGCGAGGATGGCGTACCCGGCGTTGATCCAATCCTCGACGGTCAGTCGGGAACCCCGGGCCTCGGTCATGACCGGCAGCCTAGAGCCGCGCGAACACCCCGACCACCGGCGGTTCGACGGATTCGTCAGTTTCTGTTTCGTGTCGATACGCCCCCGTTGGGGCCCGTCGGGTTTCTCCTGCGCTGGTCATCATGTTTTACTGCACACGCGACAACTGAAATTTTCTCGGTCCGTTCGACGGCCCCGGGTCAGTCGAGCGGGCATGACAGCGCAGCGCAACCCTGCTGCGGTGTCGATGGCGATCGCTCGATCGTGGGGAACCGAACCGCCTGACAGGCAACCGGAAGATGGACGGAATTGCAGTATGAGCTTGATTGACAAGATTCGTGGCCCGTGGGCGCGACGCTTCGCGGTGGCTGCCGTCGTGGCGGCCCTGCTGCCGGGTGTGGTGAGCCTCGCCGGGCAGTCAGCGAGTGCGGGGGCGTTCTCCCGGCCCGGCCTGCCGGTCGAGTACCTGATGGTGCCGTCGCCCTCGATGGGCCGCGACATCAAGGTGCAGTTCCAGAAGGGCACCGGCTCCAAGGCCGTGTATCTGCTCGACGGCCTGCGCGCCCGCGACGACTACAACGGCTGGGACCTCGAGACCCAGGCGTTCGAGTGGTACTACGACTCGCCGCTGTCGCTGGTGCTGCCGGTCGGCGGCCAGTCCAGCTTCTACGCCGACTGGTACGCGCCGGCCTGCGGTAAGACCGGCTGCCAGACCTACAAGTGGGAAACCTTCCTGACCAGCGAGCTGCCGCAGTGGCTTTCCGCCAACCGCGGGGTGTCGACCACCGGCAACGCCGCCGTCGGCCTGTCGATGTCGGGTAACTCGGCGATGATCCTGGCGGTCTATCACCCCGACCAGTTCATCTACGCCGGTGCGCTGTCGGCGTTCCTGAACCCGTCCGAGGGTTCGTGGCCGTTCCTGATCAACATGGCCATGGGTGACGCGGGCGGCTACGACGCCAACGACATGTGGGGCCGCACCGAGGACCCGAACAGCGCGTGGAAGCGCAACGACCCGATGGTGCAGATCCCGGCGCTGGTGGCCAACGGCACCCGGCTGTGGGTCTACTGCGGTAACGGCAAGCCCAACGAGTTGGGTGGAGCGAACCTGCCCGCCGAGTTCCTCGAGGGCCTGACCATCCGCACCAACATCACGTTCCGCGACAACTACATCGCCGCGGGCGGCAACAACGGCGTGTTCAACTTCCCGGCGTACGGCACGCACAGCTGGGAGTACTGGGGTCAGCAGCTTCAGGAGATGAAGCCGGACCTGATCTCGCACCTCGGCTCGTAGTCAGATCGCGAAAGTCCCCGGACGCGACCCGCGTCCGGGGACTTTTGCCTTTTGCGTGGCGGCCCCTGACCGCCGAGCAGACACAGAATCGCGCTCCCGAGACCGGATTCGTGCGATTCTGTGTCTGCTCGCGCGACGGTCCTGAGCCCTACTTCAATTCGGCCGACGACAACCCGAGCAGCCGACGCGCCACCACCAGCAACTGGATCTGCTGGGTGCCCTCGAAGATGTCGAGGATCTTGCTGTCGCGGGCCCACTTCTCCAGCAGCGTCGCCTCCGAGTAGCCGACCGTGCCGGCCAGCTCGACGGCCTTGAGCGTGATGTCGCTGGCGACCCGGCCGGCCTTGGCCTTGCCCATCGACGCTTCCTTCGAGTTCGGAATCGCGTTGTCCGCCTGCCACGCCGAGCGCACCATCAGCAGATACGCTGCCTCCCAGTCGGATTCCATGCGCAGGAACTCCGCCGCGGGTGCGCTCTGGGCGTGTGACGGCTTGTCGTAGGAGATCTCGATACCCGCCTCGGTGAGGATCTTGCGGACCTCCTCGAGCGCGGCGCGGGCGATGCCGACGGCCATCGCAGCGACCACGGGGCGGGTGTTGTCGAAGGTCTCCATGACCCCCGCGAAACCCTTCTCCACCTCGATCTCGGGGCTGCCGAGCAGGTTGTCCTTGGGAATCCGGACGTTGTCGAAGCGGATCACCGCGGTGTCGGAGGCCTTGATGCCGAGCTTGTCCTCGAGGCGCTCGACCGTCACGCCGGGATGCTCGCGTGGGACGATGAACGATTTGATCGCCGCCCGGCCCCGCGACTTGTCCAGCGTCGCCCACACCACGATGTGGGTGGCGCGGGAACCCGCCGTGACGAAGATCTTCTCACCGTTGATGACGTACTCGTCGCCGTCGAGTTTGGCCGTCGTCGACACCGCCGCCGAGTCCGAACCGAAGCCGGGTTCGGTGATGGCCATCGCCGCCCACACGTCCTTGCCGAGGCGTTCGAGCTGATCCCCGGTGGCGACGCTGGAGATCGCCGCGTTGCCCAGCCCCTGCCGCGGCACCGACAGCATCAAAGCGACGTCGCCCCAACTGATCTCCATCACGTTGAGCGCGGCCGACATGTTCGCGCCGTTGTGGTTGACCTCCTTGCGCTCGCCGGCCGCGAAAGCCTCCGCGCCGGCGAACGCGACCGTCTTCGCGCCCTGAATCCCCTCGAACAGGGTGGCCAGGGTGTCGAGTTCGACCGGGTACTCGTGCTCGCGCAGATCCCATTTGCGGGAGATCGGCCGCAGCATCTCGGCCGCGCCCTGATGCGCCTTCTCGATCACCGCTTCGAGTTTGCGGGGGAGTTCCAGATTGATTGCCATGGTTCGACTTTCGCTCGTAAGACTGACGACTAGATGACCACGACGCCCTCGGCGACGCCGACCGCGCGAAGGTCGCGGTACCAGCGCTCCACCGGGTGTTCCTTGGTGTAGCCGTGGCCGCCGAGCAGTTGCACGCCGTCCAGGCCGATCTGCATGCCCTTGTCGGCGCCGAGCCGCTTGGCCAGCGCCGCCTCGCGGGCGAACGACAGCCCCTGGTCGGCCCGCGACGCCCCGCGCCAGGTGATCAACCGCAGCCCGTCGAACTCGATCGCCATGTTCGCGCACATGAACGCGACCGCCTGCCGGTGCGCGATCGGTTCACCGAACGCGTGGCGCTCCTTGACGTAGGGGACGACGTAGTCGAGCACGGCGTGCGAGGTGCCGACGGCCAGCGCGGCCCAGCCCAGCCGCGACAACGCGATCGCCTCGGAGTAGTCCGCGTCGGTGGCTTCGTCCTCGCCCAGGCGCGCCGACAGCGGCACGCTGACCCCGTCGAAGGTGACCTGGCCGATGGCTGCGGCGCGGATGCCCATACCCGGATCGGGGGTGACGCTGACGCCCTGCGACGACGACTCGACGATGAACATCGCCGGCTTGCCGTTGAGTTGCGCTGCGACGATGAACAATTCGGCGTCGGCGGCGGCCGGCACCAGCGACTTGACGCCGTCGATGCGGTAGCCGCTGGGGGTCCGCACGGCCGTCGTCTTCAGCGCGGTCGGGTCGAACAGCGCGCGCGGTTCGGCGATCGCCACACAGGCCTGCGGGACGTTCTCGCCTGCGAACTCCTTGAGGTAGGTGGCCTGCTGGTCGGCGCTGCCCCAGTGCGTCAGCGCCGACGCCACCCCGGCCGGCGCCAGCACCGGCAGCGCCAGACCCATGTCGCCGTAGGCCAGCGCCTCGGCGACCAGGACGTTGGTGACCGCCGCGCGGTGTGCCGCGATGCCCTCGAAATCCTCGGGCACGTTGATCGCGGTGATGCCGAGTTCGGAGGCGCGGGTCACCAGATCGGCTGGGTGGCTTGCGGATTCGTCGGACTCGCGGGCGGCCGGGCGGATCACCTCGGCGGCGAACTCGGTGACGGTGTCGACGATCATCTGCTGTTCGTCGTCGGGGGTCAGATCGAAGTAGTCCGAACCGCTGGTCTTGAGCCGGGTCGGACCGCCCTGGCTGCCCGAAACCCGCTTGAACTGGCGACTTGCGGCGCCGGCCATCGAGAAGGCCTGCTTGACGCCGTACTTGATTCCGCGGTTGAGCGGGTCGCGCAGGTTGTAGCGGTCGAGGAACTCCTGACCGACCAGCGGGGTGACCAACGCCAATCCCAGGTCGGTCGCGGTGCGGCGGTGCTTCTGCAGACCCACAGCGCTTTCCTTGCGGCCGGTTCGCTTCGGTTTCGACCCGTTCTTCGACGGCCGGGTGTCGGTCATGTCGGCTGCCTCGCTTTGTGGTGGATGTCCGAACTCGTCGAACTGACTCCAGAGTAAGGTACCAGAACTGACTCGCGGGTAAGGTCCGCGGCCGCCGCGCTCAGCGCAGGCGGGCCAGCACCTCGTCGTGCAGGAGCGCGTTGGTGGCCACCGCGCTGCCGCCGTGCGGCCCCGGTTCGCCGGCCAGGTTGGTGAACCGGCCGCCGGCCTCGCGCACCAGCACATCCAACGGTGCCAGATCCCACGTCGACACCTCGGGTTCCAGCGCGATGTCGACGGCCCCCTCGGCGACCAGGCAGTAGTTGTAGAAGTCGCCGTAACCGCGCACCCGCCACACCGCGTCGGTCAACGCCACGAAGCGGTCGCGGATGCCGCGCTGCGCCCAGCCGGACAGGCTGGAGAACGCCAGGCTCGCCGAGCCCAGGTCGTCGACCTTCGACACGCCCACCCGCCGCTGCGGACCCCCGGCGACCGCGGTGAACGCGCCGTGCCCGGTCATCGCCCACCACCGGCGGTGCAGCGCAGGCGCGCTGACGACCCCGACCACCGGCACCCCGTCGTGCAGCAGCGCGATCAGCGTCGCCCACACCGGCACCCCGCGGACGAAGTTCTTGGTCCCGTCGATGGGGTCGACGACCCACTGCCGGCCGGTGAACTGCCTGGTGCCGCCGAACTCCTCGCCGAACACCGAATCCTCGGGCCGCGCCTCGCCGAGCCGGCGCCGGATCATCGTCTCGACCGCGAGGTCGGCGTCGGTGGCCGGCGTCATGTCCGGTTTGGTCTCGACGACGAGGTCGACCGCGCCGAAGCGCGCGGTGGTCTGGGCATCGGCCTCGTCGGCCAGAGCCAGCGCCAACGTCAGGTCATCGGGGACGGCGTTCACCCCTGAGGTCCTACCATGGCGGTGTGTTCGAATTCGCGGTGATCCTGCTGCTCGTCGGCGCGCTGGTTCTGCTGGCGCGGCCGCTGCTGATGCGTCGCCGCGGCGCGCCACCCGACTGGCCGGCCGGTCAACTGCTGGTCACCGGCGTCAGCCCCCGCCCGGCCGACGTCACCGGGCCGCAGTTCGTGACGGTCACCGGCGTCATTAACGGCCCGACCGTCAACGAACACGTCGTGTACCAGCGCCTCGAGGTCGACGTCGACAACTGGCCGACGATGGGACAGCTGTTCCCGGTGGTCTACTCGCCGAAGAACCCGGACAACTGGCGGTTCGCGCCGCAGGAGCCCCCGCCGCCGTCCGCTTGATCAACCGTGGCCGATGCGCAGCAGCTCGGCGACGCTGGTGATCTTCACCCGCGGCCGGCCGTGCGGTTCGCCGGCGGAGCGCTCGTACTCGTCGATCACCCGCCAGTGGTCGTCGGTGACCACCTTCGGCTGCCGCTCGACCAGCCAGCGCGCCAGCGCCTCGGCGTGATCGTCGCCGAAATCGGCCAGCTGCCCGCCGGACAGGTCGGCGATCAGCGTGTCGACGGTCTCCTGCGAGTCGCTCTTGTTGCTGCCGATCACCCCGGTCGGACCGCGCTTGATCCAGCCGACGACGTACTCGTTGCGACGGCCCTCGACGCGCCCTGCGGTGTGCGGGATGGTGCCGCTGCGCTCGTCGAACGGCAGGCCCGGAGTCGGCACCCCGCGGTACCCGACCGCGCGCACCACCAGCTGCGCGGGCACCTCCTCACGCTCGCCGGTGTCCCGGGCGACGACGCGCCCGTTCTCCTCGACCAGCTCGTTGCGGCCCAGCACGATCGACTCGACGCGGCCCTCGCCCTTGATCTCGATCGGTGAGGTGCAGAACCGGAACACGATGCGGCGCTTGGCGTTCTTCGGGGTGGTGTCGGCGTACCCGCGCAACACCTTGACGTTGTTGCGGACGGTCTTGCCCGCCGCGTCGAGGTCCGCGTCGGTGATCCCGGCGAAGGCGTCCGGCTCGACCATGATGTCGACGTCGCCCAGACCCTCGAGCTGGCCGAGCTCGCGCAGCTCGAGCGTGGTGAACGGGGCCTGCAGCGGGCCGCGCCTGCCGATGACGAGAACCTCCTCGACACCGCGGTCGTGCAGCGACTCCAGCGCGTGGTCGGCGATGTCGGTCGCGGCCAGCGCGTCGGGGTCGGTGACCAGGATCCGGGCCACGTCGAGCGCGACGTTGCCGTTGCCGATCACCACGGCGCGACCGTTGGTGATGTCGGGTGCGCTCTCCGCGAAGTGCGGGTGGGCGTTGTACCAGCCGACGAAGTCGACCGCGGCGACGCTGCCCGGCAGGTCCTCGCCGGGGATGCCCAGCGACCGGTCCGACTGCGCGCCGACGGCGTAGATCACCGCGTGATAGCGCTCGGCCAGCTCGGCGGGGTGCACGTGCTGGCCGACCTCGACGTTGCCGAAGAACCGGAACCGGGGGTCGAGCGCGGTCTTCTCGAACTGCGCGCTGATCGACTTGATCTTCGGATGGTCGGGGGCCACACCGGACCGCACCAGGCCCCACGGGGTGGGCAGCATCTCGATCATGTCGACGCGCACGTCGATGTCGTCAGCGGTGTCGGCGAACTTGAGCAACGACGACGCGGCGAAATAACCCGAGGGTCCTGAGCCGACGATCGCCACATGGTATGGGCGCATTTACAGCCTTCTGTCGCTGCCCGGTCGCGCGCAAGGGGGCTGTCGCGTCGCGGCCCGGGCTGGTTACCCACCCGATGCTAGATCGGTTCCCCGCTTCGTTGCGGCTTGTCAGCGAGAACCGGCGTGGTGTCGCCCCGGGTAACCTGAACTCCCGTGGATCCTGATCGTCAAGCCGACCTCGCCGCCCTCGACTCCACCCTGACGACGGTGGAGCGGGTGCTCGACATCGAGGGTCTTCGCAGCCGGATCGAAAAGCTCGAGCACGAAGCGTCTGACCCCAACCTGTGGGACGACCAGACGCGCGCGCAGAAGGTGACCAGCGACCTGTCGCACGCGCAGAACGAGCTGCGCCGGGTCGAGGGACTGCGGCAGCGTCTCGACGACCTGCCGGTGATGTACGAGCTGGCCGCCGAGGACGGTGGCGAGGAGGAACTCGCCGAAGCCGACGCCGAGCGGGGCAAGCTGCGCGAGGACATCGAGGCGATGGAGGTGCGCACGCTGCTGTCCGGCGAGTACGACGAGCGCGAGGCCGTCGTCACCATCCGGTCGGGCGCCGGCGGGGTGGACGCCGCGGACTGGGCCGAGATGCTGATGCGGATGTACATCCGCTGGGCCGAGAAGCACGACTACCCGGTCGAGGTGTTCGACACCTCCTACGCCGAGGAGGCGGGCATCAAGAGCGCGACGTTCGCGGTGCACGCCCCGTTCGCGTACGGCACGCTGTCGGTCGAGCAGGGCACCCACCGGCTGGTGCGGATCAGCCCGTTCGACAACCAGAGCCGCCGCCAGACGTCGTTCGCCGACGTCGAGGTGCTGCCGGTGGTCGACACCACCGACCACATCGAGATCCCGGAAAGCGACGTGCGCGTCGACGTGTACCGCTCCAGCGGGCCCGGCGGCCAGTCGGTCAACACCACCGACTCCGCGGTCCGGCTCACCCACATCCCCACCGGGATCGTGGTGACCTGCCAGAACGAGAAGTCGCAGCTGCAGAACAAGGTGTCGGCGATGCGCGTGCTGCAGGCAAAACTGTTGGAGCGCAAGCGGTTGGAGGAGCGCGCCGAGATGGACGCGCTCAAGGGCGACGGCGGCAGTTCGTGGGGCAACCAGATGCGCTCCTACGTGCTGCACCCGTACCAGATGGTCAAGGATCTGCGCACCGAGTACGAGGTCGGCAACCCGGCCGCCGTGCTCGACGGGGACATCGACGGCTTCCTGGAGGCCGGGATCCGTTGGCGCCAGAGCCAGAGTGTTGAGTAGCCGATGACTGAAACCGTCTACGCAGCCGGTTTCGCCGACGTCTGGCGGGGCTTCTGGTCCAGCGACATCGGGGTGTGGATCCTCGAGCGCGGCGTGGAGATCGCGCTGCTGCTGATCGGCGCGCTGCTGGCGGCACGGTTCATCACCTGGCTGGCCCGCCGAGTCGTCACCCGCATCGACGCCGAGTACCAGACGAGCGACCAACTGGTGCGCACGGAGAGCGCCAAGCACCAGCAGGCCGTCGCCTCGGTGATCTCGTGGGTGTCGGTGGCCCTGCTGTTCATCGTGGTCGCGGTCCAGATCACCGACGTGCTCGCCATCCCGATCGGATCGCTGGTGGCGCCGGCCGCCGTGCTCGGCGCGGCGCTGGGCTTCGGCGCCCAGAAATTGGTGCAGGACCTGCTGGCGGGCTTCTTCATCATCAGCGAACGGCAGTACGGATTCGGCGACCTGGTGCAGCTCAGCATGATCGGTGCACCCGAGGAGTCGCTCGGAACGGTCGAAGAGGTGACGTTGCGGGTGACCAAGCTGCGCACCGCCGAAGGCGAGATGTACACCATCCCCAACGGCAACATCGTCCGGTCGCTGAACCTGTCGAAGGACTGGGCGCGCGCCGTCATCGACATTCCGGTGCCGACGTCGGCGGACCTGAACATCGTCAACGACCTGCTCCAGGGCGTCGCCGACAAGGCGAACGCGGACCCGCATCTCAACGCGCTGATGCTCGACACGCCCCAGCTGATGGGTGTGGAGAGCATCGGGATCGACAGCGTCAATCTGCGGATGGTCGCCCGCACGCTGCCGGGTAAGCAGTTCGAGGTCGGCCGCCGCATCCGCGTGCTGGTGATCGCGGCGCTGCGCGGCGCCGGGATCAACTCGCCGGCCGACGGGGCCACCCCGATGGTGGAGGCCATGCCGCATTCGTCGGCGACCGTGAGCAGTGAGGCCAGACCGCAAGACCCCTCGGAGCCGAAGAAGTGAGGGGCTGGCTCAAGGCGCGCCTGGGCCGGATGCGGGTCTCGACGATCGTGCTCATCGTCGCGTTCATCGCGCTGTTCTGGGTCAACCAGACCGTCGAACCGCAGCCGGCCGCACCGCCGCCGCCGACGCCCGCGGTGGTGCCGCCCGGTTTCGTCCCGGACCCGAACTACACCTGGGTGCCGCGGACCAACGTGCGTCGGCCAAAGGAGCCCGAGTACACCACCACGACGACGCCGCCCACCACCACGACGACGACCACCACCACCGAGCCGACGACCACCGAACCCAGCCCGACGACCACGGTCATCGACCCGGACGGTCTGGGGCCGCGGACGCCGACCACTCAGACCATCGCGCCGGGATCGGAACCTGCGACCACCGAGCCGGCGCCGTTCCCGGGGCTGCCGCAGCTGTTCCCGCCGGAGTCGCCCGCCACCACTGCGCCGGGCTAGGCGGCGGCCGCGCCCGGCTACACTGGCGACCCGTGATGATCACCCTCAACAACGTGACCAAGCAGTACAAGTCGTCCGCGCGGCCCGCGCTCGACAACGTCTCGGTCAAGATCGACAAGGGTGAGTTCGTCTTCCTGATCGGTCCCTCGGGTTCGGGCAAGTCGACGTTCATGCGGCTGCTGCTGGCCGAGGAAACACCCACCCACGGCGACATCCAGGTGTCGAAGTTTCACGTCAACAAGCTGTCTGGCCGGCACGTCCCGAGCCTGCGCCAGGTGCTCGGATGCGTGTTCCAGGATTTCCGGCTGCTGCAGCAGAAGACGGTCTTCGAGAACGTCGCGTTCGCGCTGGAGGTGATCGGCAAGCGTGCCGAGACGATCAACCGGGTGGTGCCCGACGTGCTCGAGATGGTCGGCCTGTCCGGTAAGGCCAACCGGCTGCCCGCCGAACTGTCCGGCGGCGAACAGCAGCGCGTCGCGATCGCCCGCGCGTTCGTCAACCGGCCGCTGGTGCTGCTGGCCGACGAGCCCACCGGCAACCTCGACCCCGAAACCAGCAAGGACATCATGGAGCTGCTCGAGCGGATCAACCGCACCGGGACCACGGTGTTGATGGCCACCCACGACCACCACATCGTCGACTCGATGCGTCAGCGGGTCGTCGAACTCGAACTCGGCCGCCTGGTTCGCGACGAACAGCGCGGCGTCTACGGAATGGATCGCTAGTGCGCTTCGGCTTCCTCATCAACGAGGTTCTCACCGGGTTTCGTCGCAACGTCACGATGACGGTCGCGATGATCCTGACCACCGCGATCTCGATCGGACTGTTCGGCGGCGGCCTGCTGGTGATCCGGCTGGCCGACCAGTCGCGCAACATCTATCTCGACCGCGTGGAGAGCCAGGTCTTCCTGACCAACGACGTGTCGGCCAACGACCCGTCGTGTGACGCCGACCCGTGCAAGGCGCTGCGCCAGCAGATCGAGGAACGCGACGACGTCCGTTCGGTGCGCTTCCTCAACCGCGACGAGGCCTACGACGACGCGATCACGAAGTTCCCGCAGTACAAGGACGTCGCGGGCCGCGAGGCGTTCCCGGCGTCGTTCATCGTCAAACTCGAAAACCCCGAGCAGCACGCGGATTTCGACGAGGCGATGGTCGGTCAACCCGGCGTGTTGAACGTGCTGAACCAGAAGGACCTGATCGACCGGTTGTTCGCGGTGCTCGACGGGATCAGCAACGCCGCGTTCGCGGTCGCGCTGGTCCAGGCCATCGGCGCGGTGTTGTTGATAGCCAACATGGTTCAAGTCGCCGCGTACACGCGGCGAACCGAGATCGGCATCATGCGGCTGGTCGGGGCAAGCCGCTGGTACACGCAGTTGCCGTTCCTGGTCGAGGCGATGCTGGCCGCGCTGATCGGTGTGGTGATCGCGATCGTGGGCCTGATCCTGGTGCGGGCGCTGTTCCTGGAGAACGCGCTCAACCAGTTCTACCAAGCGAATCTGATTGCCAAGGTCGACTACGCCGACGTGCTGTACTTCAGCGCCCCGCTGATGCTGTTCCTCGGTCTGGCGATGTCGGGCATCACGGCCTACGTCACCCTGCGGCTCTACATACGAAGGTAGCCGCATGGCCAAATCCAAGAAGGCGGACCCGACGCGGTCCAGCAACAACAAGGTCATCGCGACGAATCGCAAGGCCCGGCACAACTATTCGATCCTGGAGACCTACGAGGCCGGCGTGCAGTTGGTCGGCACCGAGGTCAAGAGCCTGCGCGACGGACAGGCTTCGCTGGCCGACGCGTTCGCCACCGTCGACGACGGCGAGGTGTGGCTGCGCAACGTGCACATCCCGGAGTATCACCATGGCACGTGGACCAACCACGCGCCGCGGCGCAACCGCAAACTGTTGTTGCACCGCAAGCAGATCGATCAGCTGATCGGGCGGATCCGCGACGGCAACCTGACGTTGGTGCCGCTGTCGATGTACTTCACCGACGGAAAAGTCAAGGTCGAACTGGCGTTGGCGCGCGGTAAAGAGGCCCGCGACAAACGCCAGGACCTGGCACGCCGCGACGCCGAACGCGAGATCACCCGCGAACTGGGTCGGCGTGCCAAAGGCATGACCTGATCGGAATCGCCCTGGCGCTGGCCTCGGCCCTGGGCTACGGGATCAGCGACTTCGTCGGTGGGCTGGCGTCCCGGCGGGTCGCCGCGCTGCGGGTCGTGCTCGTGTCGTATCCGATCGCGATGGTGCTGCTCGCCATCATCGCGACGGTGGTCGGCGGCGACATCTCCGAGGGCGCGGTGGTGTGGGGCGTGCTGTGCGGGGTGTCGCAGGCGTTCGGCGTGTGGTGGTTCTACGCGGCGCTCGGGTCGGGACCGATCTCGGTGGTCTCGCCGCTGACCGCGATCCTGGTGGCCGCGATCCCGGTGGGTTTGGGCCTGGCGCTGGGGGAGCGGCCCGGGCTTGTCGCCGGCATCGGCGTGGTGGTGGCGCTCGTGGCGGTGGTGCTGGTCAGCCGGGATACCACCGACGAGGATTCGGTCGCGCACCGGTTCACCCCGACGGTGGCGTGGTTGACGGTCGGGTCCGGCGTGGCGTTCGGCATGAACTTCGTGCTGATCGACCAGGCGCCGGTGGAGGCGAAGCTGTGGCCGCTGGTGTTCGCGCGCATGTCGGCGACGACGCTGGTGGTCGTCATCGCGCTGCTGAGCCGCAACCTGCGCCCGCCGAGCGGCACCCCGCTGAAGCTGGCCGTGTTCGCGGCGTTCCTCGACGTCGGCGCGAACATCGCGATGCTGTTGGCGCTGCAGGCGTCGCTGCTGTCGCTGGCCGGAGTCCTGATGTCGCTGTATCCGGCGGCGACGGTGTTGTTGGCGATCGTCGTGCTGCGCGAACGGGTGTCGCGCTGGCAGGCGCTCGGCATGGTGCTGGCGCTGGCCGCGGTGGCGATGATCGCCTCCGGTTGAGGCGCGGGAAGCGCCCTCTAACATCAGCTCGTGGCCCGGCCCGTGACTGTTCTCGACAAAACCGCGGTACTCAACGCCCTGTTCGCGGAGTGGGAGAGCATCGACGACGTCCTCGGCGGACTCGCCGACGCCGACTGGCAGACGTCGACGGCCCTGCCCGGCTGGTCGGTGCGTGACGTGGTGGCGCACGTCGTCGGCACCGAGTCGATGCTGCTGGGGGTCGGCACACCGGAGGCCGACATCGACGTGTCGACGCTCGAACACGTCCGCAATGACATCGGCGTGCTCAACGAGCGGTGGGTCCGCACGCTGCGATCCCTTTCGGCCGGTGAGTTGCTGAACAGATTCCGCAGCGTCACCGCCGAACGCCGCCGTGCGTTGGCAGCGATGTCGGACGACGAGTGGAACACCGTCAGCGCGACGCCGGCGGGCCCGGACACGTACGGCCGGTTCATGCGGGTGCGCATCTTCGACTGCTGGTTGCACGAGCACGACATCCGTGACGCCGTGGACCGACCGGCGACCGACGCGACCGGCGTCGGGCCGGATTTCGCACTCGATGAGATGGCCACCAGCATGGGCTTCGTGGTGGGCAAACTGGGCGGGGCCCCGGACGGGTCAAGGGTGTCCATCGTGCTGACCGGCCCGCTCGGCCGGACCATCAACGTCGCGGTCGACGCGGGCCGAGGTTCGGTGGTCGACGACTTCGGGGATGCCGACATGACGGCGACGATCACGCTCGACGCACTGCTGTTCGCCCGGTTGGCCGGGGGACGGCAACCGCTGGACCACGACGCGATCACCTACGGCGGAGACAGCGCCGTCGCCAGGCGCGTCGTCGAGCGGCTCAACTACGTGATCTGATGACCTGCCGGTCGCCGACTGTGAAACCACGGCGGAAACGCGCCCGGTTTTTCGCCCTGTGTTCACACTCGCCGCGGCTCAGCGTGGCCGCGGGATTAATCCGCTGGAGCGATTCGTTGTAGGACGCGTATCATGAATAGTCCTGCCGCTTCGGCAGGGTGTTGTTTCGACAACTGAACAAGGGGCTGAACGGTTTCGACTTCGAGCGTCGAATCAAGGGAAGCGTGCCGGTGCAGGCAAGAGACCACCGTAAGCGTCGTTGCAACCAATTAAGCGCCGATTCCAATCAGCGCGACTACGCCCTCGCTGCCTAAGCGACGGCTGGTCTGTCAGCCCGGGAGCGCCCTCGGCCCGGATCCTGGCATCAGCTAGAGGGACCCACCCACGAGTCCGGTCGCGGGATTTGTGGGGACATCGAACAGCGACTGGGATCGTCATCCTGACTCGTTCGCGTGATCAGGAGATCCGAGTAGAGACATAGCGAACTGCGCACGGAGAAGCCTTGAGGGAACGCCGTAGGACCCGGGTTCAATTCCCGGCAGCTCCACCGATATGACACTGGCCAGGGCGACACGCCCTGGCCAGTTCTCGTCGTGCCCTCGGACAACCTCGGCGTTTCACCGGGAACCCCGCGCGTCGGCACATAAGCTGTGCCGACCACGAAGGGGGCGGCCATATGTCGACGGCAGGGGCAACGGGACGTCTCCACGGCAAGTCCGCCGTGATCACCGGCGCGGCGTTCGGTATCGGCCGCGCGACGGCCGTGCAGTTCGCCCGCGAAGGTGCACGCCTGATCGTGACCGACAACCAGGGCGACCCGCTGCGCAAGCTCGCCGACGAACTCCGCGAGACCGGCGCGGAGATAGCGACCGTCATCGGCGACGTCTCGGTCGAGGCTGACGCAAACCGGATGATCACCGCCGCGACCGACCGCTACGGACGGCTCGACGTACTGGTCGCCAACGCCGGGATCATCCCGCTCGGCGACGTGATGGAGGTCTCGGCCGCCGACTGGGACGAAGTCGTCGCGATCGACGGCCGCGGCATGTTCCTGACCTGCAAGTTCGCGATCGAGGCGATGCTGGCGACCGGAGGGGGCGCCATCGTCTGCCTGTCCTCGATCTCCGGGCTGGCCGGGCAGAAGCGGCAGGCGGCGTACGGGCCCGCCAAGTTCATCGCCACCGGTATGACCAAGCACCTCGCGGTCGAGTGGGCCGACCGCGGGATCAGAGTCAACGCCGTCGCCCCGGGCACCATTCGAACCGAACGGGTCAAGCAGCTCCCGGACGAACCGGGCGGCTCGGAATATCTGGCGGCGATCGAGAGCATGCACCCGATGGGCCGGCTCGGCGAACCGGCCGAAGTCGCCAGCGCCATCGCCTTTCTCGCGTCCGACGACGCCTCTTTCATCACCGGCGCCGTGCTGCCCGTCGACGGCGGTTACCTCGCGCAGTAGAGGCTACGGATCCGCGACCGGCCGCAGCAGAACCTCCTGCGAGGTGCTGGCCACGGCGTGGCCGTCGATGTCGTAGATGACGCCGCGGATCAGCGCGCGGTGACCGTTGACGGCCACCGTCTCCTGGGTGTGCAGATGCCACCGGTCGAAGCGGACGGGACGGTGCAGCCACAGGCTGTGGTCGAGGCTGACGGCCGCGATCGACCCGTAGTCGACCGGTTCCGGATGATTGCGCACCGCCGTGTCGAGCATCAGGTAGTCGCTGGCGTAGGCGAGCAGTGCGCTGTGCAGCGCCGGGTCGTCGCCCACCGGACGCGGCAACCGCATCCAATGCGGTCGTGCCGTCGCCGTCTGCCGGCCACCCATGAAGATCGTCGGTTCCGCGATCCGCATCTCCACCGCCGGGGGGACATCGGCCCAGCCCTGCGCCTTCTGCTGCAGGTTCGGCGGCGCCTGGGCCACCCAGTGCTGCAGCAGCGGCATCTGCTCGGGCGCGACGACGTCGGGGCGCGGGTGCTTGAGTTCTGGTTCCGTCGGGTTGCTGTGGAACGACGCCAACGCGGTCAACAGCGTGCGCTCGCCCTGTGTGACGGTGACCTGACGGGTCGCCATCGAGCGGCCGTCGCGCACGACGTCGACGGCGATGTCGACCGGAATGTCGGTGTCGCCGGTCTGCACGAAGTAGGCGTGCAGCGAGTGCGGCGCGTGCTCGGCGACGGTGCAGGTGGCGGCGTACAACGCCTGCGCGAGCACCTGGCCGCCGAAGATCCGGCCGAACCGGTCGCGCTCGTTGCCCGCCCGAAACCGGTTCTCATCCAGCCGCTCCAGCGACAGCGCACTCTCGAGGCTGTCCAGCGACGTGAGCACCGACTTCTCCAGCGTCGTGCCCTGCAGCGGTCCGGTCAGGTCGTCGGCAACGGTCACGGGGTGGATCCTGCCAGACGCTCGCCGCCCGCCCCGTCGGGCAACCGGTAGCCGCCCCGGGTCATAATCCGCACCGGATCGCGGCCGTCCCAGTCGGCACACGTCGAAGCGATCGCCTGCAACTGGCCGAGGAATGCCGGCGGGCCCTGCACGATCTCGGTGTAGAAGCCGAAGTCGGCGACCGTATCGATGTAGGCCACCCGCAGCCCGCCACCCTCACTCTGCGCGGCCACCCGGTAACCCAGCGACACGAAGTGGGCCAGCTTCGCGTCGTAATCCTTTGTCAGCGTGGCGATCTGATGCACTCCATCGCACCCGCTCCAGTCGGCGTAGATGCTCGGGGTGTCACAGTGCTGCTGGATCAACTCGATCTGCACCGGCCCGGCCTGGGCGACGGCGACCTGGATCCGGATGGTGCGGACGTCGCCGCCGTAGTCGGCCCGCTGCTCGCTGACGGGCAGCACGTGGAACGGTCCGACGCCGAAGGTGCGTGCCCAGTTCGCGGAGGCTTCGAGCACGTCGTCGACGACGTGGCCGATCTGGAAGAACCGGAAGTCGCCTTCGGGACACGGCTGTTCGAACAGCTTCATGCGCCGATCATGGCACGCACCCACCCTCGCGAGCAGACGCAGACTCGCACGATCCAGCGTCGAACTGTGCGATTCTGTGTCTGCTCGCGGTAGGAACGTCAGTCCCACTGGCCGAAATCGGCTGCCAGCACCTCGTTTTCGTCGACGTGCGTTCCGCCCATGGCGATACCAGGGTCCGATCCGCTGACCACCACGGCCTGATACAACACCGCCCTGTCGTCGCGTTCGCCGCCGGACCACGCCTTCGTCTGCCACGCCCACCAGTGCCCTTCGGACGTCGAGCGCCCGATCACCCCATCCTCGATCGCCCATCCGCACACGCCGACATGTCCGTAGACGCCGGTGCGGTCCACCCCGAGGACCGAGTTGATGCCCCGAAGCCATTCGACAGCAGTGGTTTTCCACGTCTCGTGGTCGATGTCCTCGTCGATGCTGAAGAAGATCGGCGCCGACGCCGGCCCGCCCGCCGCGGTGTGCAGGCGCAGCGCGGTTTCGGCGTCGGCCACCCCGCCGTCGTAGCCGCGGGTGTAGTCCGACGGCGTCGGCCATCCGGGCTTTCCGTACTGGTAGCAGCTCGCGACATGCAGGCCCTCGGCGCGCAGCGAATCCGCGTACGCCCGGGTGACGGGTTTGAAGTCGAAGTCGGCCCCCGGTCGCAGCTCGGACACGTAGACCAGCGCGCCGTCGTAGCCCGCGGCCTTGATCTGGTCGGCGGGCACCTGCCGGTGCGTGAAGTCGATGATCCGCAGGCCCTGCGCCGACGCCGCCGGCATGCCCAGCCCCGCGGTGATCACGAAAAACGGCGCTGCGACAGCATATTTGAGCACCTCACGCCGCGACACGCCATCGGCTGAACCGTGCACGTCGCGATGGTAACAACAATGCGCCGGGTTTCCGCGGGATCGCCCACAACGCCCTAAGCTGGCGACCGGCGATGAGCACGCGAGAACTGACCGCACGCGCAGCCGCGGTGCTGGGCGTCCTCGTGCTTGCGCTGACCTCGTGCGCGGAGCCGCCTCCGCCCAGGCCCCTGCCCCCGGCGCACCACGTCGCGCCCTCACCGACAACCGCGCCGACAACCGCGCCGTTGCCGGACATGCCGGAGATCTCACGGCTGATCGACGACGCGATCGCCGCGCACCGATTACCGGGTGCCGTGGTGGCGGTGGGACACCGGGGCAGGGTCGTGTTCCAGCGGGCCTACGGCGTGCGCAAACTCGCCGGTGAACAGGGCCTCGACGGTTCACCCGGCCCGGCCGAACCGATGACCGCCGACACCGTCTTCGACGTGGCGTCGTTGACGAAACCGCTGGCCACCGCCACCGCCGTCATGCAACTCGTCGAGCGGGGAGCAGTGTCCGTCGACGACCCGGTGCAGACACATCTGCCGGAGTTCAACCCGTCGTACGACCCGCAACGGGCAAAGGTGACGGTCCGCATGCTGCTGACCCACACCTCGGGGCTGCCGGGCGACCTGGATCTACACGACCCCTGGGGACTCGCCCGCGCGGACAGGACCGAGGGGGTGCGGCGCGCGTTGACCACCCCGCTGCAGTCACCGCCCGGCGTGGTGTTCCGCTATTCCGACATCGGTTTCGTGTTGCTGGGCACGCTGATCGAGCACGTCACCGGTGAGGCCTTGGACGACTACGTCCAGCGTGCGGTCTTCGCCCCGCTCGGGATGTCCGAGACCCGCTATCTCCCGCCTGCCGAGGCGTGTGGGCCGCACGAGGTCAGGGGAGCGGCGATCGCCTGGGCGCCCGGGCGGGAGCCGACGCAGTGTCCGGCGGGCAGCTGGCGCACCGGCCTGCTGTCGCGGATCGCCCCGACAGCACGCGACGAGGAGAACCGCGCGGATCCCGGCCACAATCCGGACTTCGACCGCCTGCTGCGCGGAACCGTCCACGACCCGACCGCACGCCGGATGGGCGGGGTGGCCGGCCACGCCGGTGTGTTCTCCACCGTGCACGACGTCAGCGTTTTCGCGCAGGCGCTCCTGGATCGGCTGGCGGACCGGCCGAGCACGTTCCCGCTCGAGCGGTCCACCCTGCAACTGATGACGACGCCCCAGCAGCCCGGCGGCCGGGATCTGCGCGGCTTCGGGTGGGATATCGACAGCGCCCACTCCCGCCCACGCGGCACCGTCTTCCCGGCCGGAACCAGCTTCGGGCACACCGGCTTCACCGGAACCTCGGTGTGGATCGACCCGGCCTCCGACAGCTACGTGGTGTTGCTGACCAATGTCATTCATCTGCGCGGGAGCCGGCCGATCTCAGGTCTGCAGGGTGACGTGGCGACGGCGGCCGCGCGGGCGCTGCACCTCGGCTGAGACCCTTACCCGAACGACAGGAAAACCTGTCCCGCCGACAGCGCTTTCTCACTCCCAGGCGATTCTCTGAAGCAGTTGTGCCAAGCGACTATTGGCACACGGGCAGCTCCCGTGACCACATGTCGAACACGCACAGGAGAACATCATGACAACAATCGCCACGGGCCGCCGCGCCCGTCACACCGCGGCCGTGGTGCTGGCCGCTGCCGCCACCGCGGTCGGGATGCTCAGCGCGGCCCCGGCGCACGCGGCCGACCAGTACATCGCTCTGGCAATCGGATTCGTCAACGAGAATCCGCCCGTCACGATGGCCGGCGGTTCGGCGATCAGCGGCACCGAGCAGCAGGCCGCGGTCGGATCCCTGACGAACTGTTCGGGCAACGGCGCCGGGCACTGCGTCACGCAGGTGATCGCCAAGAACGAGTGCGCCGCAGCGGCGTCCAACGATTACGGTGAGCGCACCGGGGCCACCGGCGCCTCGCGCGGCGTCGCGGAGAGCAAGGCCAAGGCCCTGCTGCAGAACCAGCAGGGCGCCAAGGTCATCGTGTCGGGTTGCGCGAACGGATCGACCCCGCCTCCGCCGAACGACCCGCCTCCGCCGCCGCCCCCGCCGAAACTGGGTCCGACGGTGTCGTTCGACACGGTCATCGGTGGGCTCGTCGCCCATATCACCGACCGCAGCGGTGTCTCGTCGCAGTGCACCTACGCCACCGACGGCTACAACCGCGCCTTCGGGCTCGCCGCGAACTCCAGGTACGACCTGAGGATCGTCCCGGCGGTGCCGCGGTTCCGGAACTGGACCGTCACGATCACCTGCGACAACGGCACCAGCACGACCGCGACGACCTACTTCTGAGCCCCGCTCCGATCCGCCCGGGCCGTGACCCCACGGTCCGGGCGTCGGCGCTGCGCGGCGTCAGGTGATCGTCACGCCACCGTCGACGACGATGGTCTGACCGGTGACGTAGCCGCCGGCCTCGGACGCCAGCCAGACCACCGTGGCCGCCAACTCCGCGGGGTCGCCCATCCGCTTGAGCACCGCGCGAGTCGCCAACGTCTCTTCCAGATATCCGGGCGCGTACTCGTCGGTCATCTCCGACTGGAAGAACCCGGGCGCAAGCGCGTTGACCCGGATACCTTTTCGCGATCCCCACTGCTGGGCGAGGTCGCGGGTCAGCCCGAAAATCGCGGCCTTGCTGGCGCTGTAGGCGGCCTGCGGGAGCGCGGCGGTGGTGATGCCCAGGATGCTGGCCACGTTGATGATCGAGCTGCCGGGCTGCATCACCCGCCCGCAGGCCTGCGCGGCCCAGTACGACCCGTTGAGGTTGACATCGACGACCGTGCGGAACTGATCGGGGGTCTCGCGCACGGCGGGCACGGCGGTTCCGACACCGGCGTTGTTCACCAGGACGTCGACGCGTCCGAACTCCTGCATCGCGGCGTCCACCAGGGCCGTGCACTGGTCGGGATCGACGACGTCGGTTTGCACACTGAGCGCCCGGCGACCGGCCTTCCTGACGAGTTCTGCTGTGCTCTCCAGCTTTTCGACCCGCCGCGCAGCCAGCACCACGTCGGCGCCCGCCTGTGCGCACGCCTCGGCGAAGAAGACCCCCAGACCCGAGGATGCGCCGGTGATGACGACGACCTTGTCGTCGAGTCGGAACCGGTCCAAGATCGTCATCATTCTCCCGTCGCTCGTAACGTCGCAAGGAAGGATACGTTCTACGCTCGGGCCGTCGGCTCGAGGTGTTCGAGGCGGTCAATCCGGTTATCCCGGGAGGGACGCCACAAGGCGGTCGACGACAGCAAAGGACGCGCATGGAGGTTCCGACCTGGGTCTGGGCGCTGACGATCGCCGGCATCGGCGCGCTGCTGCTCTTCGACTACATCTTCCACGTGCGCAAAGCGCATGTACCGACGCTCAAGGAGGCCGCGGTCTGGTCGGCGGCCTACGTCGGGTTCGCGTTGCTGTTCGGTGTCGGCGTGCTCTGGTTCGGGGGCGTCGACGCCGGCGGGGAGTACTTCGCCGGCTACATCACCGAGAAGGCGCTGTCGGTCGACAACCTGTTCGTCTTCCTGATCATCATCTCGAGCTTCCGGGTGCCGCGCGAGGACCAGCAGAAGGTCCTGCTGTTCGGCATCGTGTTCTCGTTGATCGCGCGGACCGGCTTCATCTTCCTGGGCGCCGCGCTGATCAACACGTTCGCGTGGGTCTTCTACGTCTTCGGGCTGATCCTGCTGCTCACCGCGGGCAACATGCTGGCACCGGACAAGGACGACGACTCCGGTACGGCCGACAACATCATCATCCGGCTGGCCAGAAAAGTCTTTCACACCACCGATTACTACGACGGCGACAAGCTGTTCACCGTCGTCGACGGCAAACGCGCGCTGACCCCGATGCTGCTGGTGATGGTGGCCATCGGCGGCACCGACATCCTGTTCGCGCTCGACTCCATCCCCGCGATCTTCGGCCTGACCCAGAACGTCTACATCGTGTTCACCGCGACCGCGTTCTCCCTGCTCGGCCTGCGGCAGCTGTATTTCCTCATCGACGGTCTGCTCGACCGGCTGATCTACCTGTCCTACGGTCTGGCGGCCATCCTGGGCTTCATCGGCGTGAAGCTGTTCTTGCACGCGCTGCACGAGAACAACGTCCCGTTCATCAACGACGGCGAACCCGTCAATGTCGTGGAGGTCAGCACCGGGCTGTCGCTGTCGGTGATCGTCGGCATCCTGATCGTCACCGTGGTGGCCTCGTTGGCGAGCCCGAAAGGCCGGGCGCAGAACGCGATCAGGAACGCCCGGCGGCACGCGGAGGCGTACCTGGATTCGGAGTACACCCGCGACCCGAAGGAGCGGGAACGGATCTTCGACCGACTGCTGCGGGAGCGCGATCAGATCCTTGCGCTCGGGCCGAAGTACCGCAGGATGGTTCGCGACGAGGCCGCGCTGATGGATCTTCTCGAGCGGGCCGCCAGCAGTCACGAGGCCGCGGTCGGCCGGGGAGAGGCCGCGCCCTCGGAGCGCAAACTGACCTGATGACGCGCCGAGCTCCCGGCGACATGGTTGCCGTTCTCGCCGGGAGCTCGCGCGGAGCCGGCCGATCGTCTCGGAATCGGGGGCGGGCCCATCTCAGGTATAACCGCTGATCTTGGGCCTGTACAGGGTTCAGCCAAAAATTGACGCAAACGTAATAGTCGGATGGCTCGGCCCTGTGGGGCGACGCCCCCGGCCGGTCGCTACGCTGCCCGACGACGCTGGGCGCACCGCCCCGCGGTGCAGAGCAGACGCGACGGTCAGGGGGCCGACATTGGGTGTGTACGTGGTCACCGGGTCCGCGTCCGGGATGGGGCGGCAGGCCGCCGACAAGCTCCGGGCGGTCGGCCACACCGTGATCGGGGTCGACGTCAAAGAAGGTGACGTCGTGGCCGACCTGTCCGGTGTCGCCGGCCGCAGGCAGGCCGCCGACGCCGTGCTGGCCGCGGCCGAAGGGCGACTCGACGGGGCGGTGCTGGCCGCGGGGATCGGGCCGACCCCCGGCGCGGAGGGGGCGCGGCGCATCTTCGAGATCAACTACGGCGGCGTCGTCGACCTGCTGCAGGCCTTCCGGCCGGCGCTCGCCGCGTCGGGCAACGCCAAAGTCGTTGTGATCGGCAGCAACTCGACGACAACCACGCCGTCGGTGCCGCGGCGGGCCGTACGCGCGCTGCTCGACGGGGACGTCGACAAGGCGGTGCGCACGGTGCGGCTTCGCGGGCCGCTCTCTGCTGCCCTCGGATACGCCGCCTCGAAAATCGCGGTCTCGCAGTGGGTGCGCCGCAACGCCGTCACCGCGCAATGGGCCGGCGAGGGCATCCGGCTCAACGTGCTCGCCCCCGGCGCGATCATGACACCGCTGCTCGAGCAGCAACTCGCGTCGCCGCGCGAATCCAAGGCCGTCAACGCCTTCCCCGTGCCGATCGGTGGTTTCGGTGACCCCGGCCAACTCGCCGACTGGATGCTGTTCATGCTGTCGGATTCCGCTGACTTTCTCTGCGGCAGCGTGATCTTCGTCGACGGGGGATCGGATGCGTACTTCCGCGCGAAAGACTGGCCGGCTGCCGTCCCGGTGCGTCGGCTGCCCCCGTACCTGTGGCGGTTCGCGCGGTTCGGCCGAGGGTAGGCGTTTTCAGAACTTGGCGACCGCCCCGGCGTCGACGGGCAGCGCCGCCCCGGTGATGTACTGGGACTCGTCGGAGGCCAGGAACAGCACGGCGTTGCTGACCGCGCGCGCTTCGATCACCGGCTCGGGCAGCAGGTGGAAGTGCCCGATGACCTGTACCGCGTCGTCCATCGTCGGCTCCGGGAGGTCCGGGCGCACGGTGCGACGGAAGTGGTCGTTGTCGATCATCGGCGTCAGGATGTTGCCCGGGTGAATCGTGTTGACCCGGATCCACTGCGGGGCAAGCTCATTGGCCAACGAATGCATCAGGCCTACGACCGCGTGTTTGGCCGAGGCGTAGTGGGCCATGTAGCCGCCGCCGCGCAGCCCGAGCATCGAGCTGATCAGGATGATCGACCCGCCGCGGTTGGTCATGTGCGGCAGCGCCGCTTTGACGGTGTGCCAGACGCCGGTCACGTTGACGTCGAACATCGTCTGCCACGCCGACGGTTCGATCTTCGCGGCCGGAGCGGGGCTGGCGCTGATCCCGGCGTTGGCGACGACGATGTCGATCGGCCCGATCTCGGCGACGCCGGTCTCGAGCGCTGCGCGCAACCCGTCGAGATCGCGCACGTCGGTGGTGGCGGTGAACGCCCGTCGTCCCGACTTCTCGACCAGCGCGGCGGTGTCGGCCAGATCGGACTCCGACGGGCCCGGATAACCCGCGGTGTCGATGTCCTCGCACACGTCGACGGCGATGATGTCGGCGCCCTCCTCGGCCAACCGGACCGCGTGTTCACGGCCCTGACCGCGCGCCGCGCCGGTGATGAACGCGACCTTGCCGGCGACCCTGCCTGTCGTGCTGCCCGCCATGACGACCTCCCGTGTTGACCAGTCACACACGGTAGCGTCGAACGGCGCCCCGGATGGGGACTTCAGACCCTCGTCGGCGAGGCAGGCGCCGGGTGAAACTGGCGGCAGACCGCGGTCAGTGCGTCGATCGGAGGAGTTCAGATGCCCGCCAGCACAACGCCTCACGGCATCGTGGCGGCCGTCGACGGCTCGCCGGCGGCAAGGGTGGCCGCCGACTGGGCCGCGCGCGAAGCCGCGTTGCGGCAGGTGCCGCTGTCGATCGTGCATATCGCTGCGGTGTCTTCCGCGCACGAGCCGCACGGTGTTCTCGACGACGCGGTAGCGGTCGCCGAGCGTGCCGTCGGCGGCGCCTCGGTCGGGATATCGACCGAACAGCGCGACGCCCCGGTGGTCGAGTCGCTGGTCGATCGGTCCGCGACAGCCGACATGATCGTCGTCGGCCGCCGTGGGCTCGGCCGGGTGGGGCGGCGGTTGCTGGGGTCGGTGAGTTCGGCGCTCGTCCGCCAGGCGCGATGCCCGGTCGCGGTCATCCATGACGAGGACCCGCTGATGGACCGGCCCGCAACCGCGCCGGTGGTGGTGGGTGTCGACGGCTCGGCGGTGTCCGAGGCCGCCACCGGGATCGCCTTCGACGAGGCGGACCGGCGCGGGGTCGACCTGGTCGCCGTGCACGCGTGGAGCGACTTCTCGGCCGACGAACTGCACGAAGGAAGCTGGCCCGACCTGCAGCGGCAGGCAATGCAGCTGCTGGTCGAACGTCTCGCGCCGTGGGCTGAGCGCCATCCCTCGCTCACCGTGCGGCGGGTGGTGGTGATGGACCGTCCGGCCCGCGAACTGCTCAGGCAGTCCGAGTCCGCCCAGCTGACCGTCGTCGGCAGCCACGGTCGGGGCGGCTTGGCCGGGATGCTTCTGGGGTCGGTGAGCGCGGCGGTCGTCGAGTCCGCCCGCATGCCGGTGCTGGTGGTCCGGTCACGCTGAGCCTGAGCCGTGTCCGGGCCATATCGGGGCCATATGGTCTGGCGGTGAGGGACTTCCGTCACTTCCCGACGTTCGGGCAGCGCAATAGCGTCGGGTGTATGACCACGAGAACCGATCCCGTCACCATCCTGCCGGCCAGTGAATGCTGGGACCTGCTCGCGGGCGTCGCGCTGGGCCGGCTGGTCACCAGCGTCGACGGCCATCCCGAGATCTTCCCGGTGAACTTCGCGGTGCAGAACCGGACGGTGCTGTTCCGTACCGCCGAGGGCACCAAGTTGGTCAGCGCGATGATCAACAACGACGTGCTGTTCGAAGCCGACGACCACAACGTGGCCGAGGGGTGGAGCGTGATCGTCAAGGGCCGCGCGGGCACACTGCGCACCGACGACGAGATCGCCGAAGCGGAACGCGCGCAACTGCTTCCGTGGACCGGAACCGTCAAACAGCATTACGTGCGGATCAAACCGGTCAGTGTGACGGGCAGGCGCTTCGCGTTCGGCGGCGCCTGAGCCGAACGCGCGGCCTGCAAACCCCGCGCCGTCGAACCTATTCCCGGTCGCGGGACACTCGCGGTTACTCCATGGATTACTCTGCTTTGCGACGCGATCGTCACTGCGAATGGTGACACTCGTCGGAGCGAAGGGACGTCGACAGTGGCCGGTCATCGGTGACAGCGACGAAGCTGGTCATCGGCGCCAGCGGCTTCCTGGGTTCGCACGTCACCAAGCAGCTGGTCGCCGACGGCGAACGGGTGCGGGTACTGATCCGCCCCACCAGCTCGACCCGCGGCATCGAGGGGCTCGACGTCGACATCCGGCGCGGGGACATCTTCGACGCCGACAGCGTGCGCGCGGCGATGCGCGGCTGCGACGTCGTGTACTACTGCGTGGTCGACGCCCGCCCGTGGTTGCTGGACCCGGCGCCGATGTGGCGCACCAACGTCGACGGTCTGCGGGCGGTGCTGGACGTGGCCGCACCCGCAAACCTGCAACGCTTCGTGTTCACCAGTTCCATCGCCACGATCGGACGCTCCACCGACGGGCCTGCCGACGAGACCACCGAACACAACTGGCTCGACGTCGGCGGCGAATACGTCCGAAGCCGCGTGGCCGCTGAGCGGATGGTCCAGCGCTACAGCGCCGAGAAAGACCTGCCTGCCGTCGCGATGTGCGTGGCCAACACCTACGGCCCCGGTGACTGGCTGCCGACCCCGCACGGGCGGATGCTGTCCGCGGCCGTCAGCGGCAGGATGCCGTTCTACATCGACGGTTACGAGTCGGAGACCGTCGGCATCGAGGACGCCGCCCGTGCGCTGATCCTGGCCGGCCGGCACGGCAGGGCCGGCGAGCGCTACATCGTCTCCGAGCGCTGGATGAGCGCCCGGGAGATCTTCGAGATCGGCTGTAACGCAGTCGGTGTCACACCGCCGCAGCGACGTGTCCCGATCGCCCTGATGGCCGCCGCGAGTTACCCCAGCAGCTGGGTGGCCCGACTCCGCCGGCGCGACAGCATGCTGACACCGCTGAACGTCCGCCTGATGCACATCATGTCGCCGATGGACCACTCCAAGGCGGTCCACGATCTGGGTTGGCAGCCGGCGCCGACCCCCGAGGCGATCGTCGCCGCCGCCCACTTCTTCCGGACCTCGCGCCGCAACCGTACGGAGCCCCGATGACCCTCGCGCTCACCCCCGAACAACGCGAAATCAGCGACGCGGTCGCCCAGTTCGCGGCACGGCGCGCCCCGCTGAGCGCCACCCGCGAATCGTTCGACACCCTCGCGCAGGGAACGCTGCCGCGGTGGTGGGACGAGTTCGTCGGCACCGGTTTCCACGCCGTGCACCTGCCGGAGCGATGCGGCGGCCAGGGCGGCGACCTGCTCGACGCCGCGTGTGTACTCGAGGCGGCGGGCACGGCGGCGCTACCCGGTCCGCTGCTACCCACGGTCTGCGCGGGCGCGGTCACGCTGCTCGCCGACAAAGCCGGCCCTGCCGAGTCGGTGCTGACGCGTCTCGCGCAGGGGGCGGCGGCCGCGGTGCTGCTCCCGGAGCACTCGGGTATCACGGCGCGGCGCGGCCGAGACGGCTGGACCCTCTCCGGGACATCGGACCTGGCCGCCGGAATCTGCTCGGCCGCAATGGTATTGCTCGGAGCTGCCACCGATGACGGGAAAACCGTGTGGCTGGCTGTGGACACCACCCATCCGGCGGCCACCGTCGACGCCGTGCCGGGCACCGACCTGCTGACCGACCTGGGCCGGCTCCGCCTGCGTGATTACCCCGTCCGAACCGACGACGTGCTCGACGGTATCGCCGCCGAACGCGCCGGACACATCACCACCGCGCTGACCGCGGCCGTGGCCGCCGGGATCATGGGCTGGTGCGTGGAAGCGGCCACCGCACATCTGCGCACCCGAGAGCAGTTCGGCAGGCTGATCGGCACCTTCCAGGCACTGCAGCACAACGCCGCGATGCTGCTGGTCAACAGCGAACTGGCCGGCGCCGCCACCTGGGACGCGGTGCGCGCGGCAGGCGGCCCGATCGAACAGCACACGATCGCCGCGGCCGGAGCCGCACTGATGGCCGTCGCGCCGTGTCCGGACCTGGTGCTCGACACGCTGACCATGTTCGGCGCCATCGGCTTCACCTGGGAGCACGACCTGCATCTGTACTGGCGGCGGGCCACCAGCCTGGCCGCGTCGATCGGCGCCAGGACCGGGTGGGCCCGACGGCTCGGCGAGACCGCCACCACCCACGCGCGCGACTTCTCCGTCGACCTCGGCGACGCCGAGGCGCAGTTCCGGGCGCACGTGGCCCGGACCCTCGACGAGGCGGCCGCACTGCGCAACGACGGTCACGGCCGACAAGGTGACTACGAGCATTTCGCCACCGGGCCCCAACGCACGGCGATCGCCGAAGCGGGTCTGATCGCGCCGCACTGGCCGCCGCCGTGGGGCCTCGACGCCAGCCCGCTGCGGCAGCTGATCATCGACGAGGAGTTCACCAAACGGCCGTCGCTGGTGCGGCCGTCGCTGGGGATCGCCGAGTGGATTCTGCCCTCACTGATCCGGGCGGGCTCCGAAGAGCTTGCCCAGCAGCTGATTCCGCCGACACAGCGCGGTGAACTCGCCTGGTGCCAGTTGTTCAGCGAACCGGGTGCGGGCTCGGACCTGGCCGCGCTCACCACCAGGGCGACCAGAGTCGACGGCGGATGGCGGATCAACGGGCACAAAATCTGGACGTCCTCGGCGCACCGGGCCGACTACGGTGCACTTCTGGCGCGCACCGATCCGGATGCGCCCAGACACCGCGGCATCGGGTACTTCATCGTCGACATGCGCTCGGCCGGCATCGAAGTCCAACCGATCAAACAGGCCAGCGGCGAGGAGGAGTTCAACGAGGTCTTCCTGACCGACGTGTTCGTGCCCGACGCGATGCTGCTCGGCGAGCCGACCGGGGGGTGGGCGCTGGCCATCGCGACGATGGCCGAAGAGCGTTCCGCGATCAGCGGTTACGTGCAGTTCGACCGCGCGGCGCCGCTGCGGACGCTGGACCGGGCGCCCGACAGCGATGTGCTGCGCCAACTCGGCGAACTCGACGCGTACGCCAACGCGATCAAGGCGCTGGGGGTGCGCGAGACCATCCGGCTGCTCGACGGGCAGGCCTCCGGCCCGGCGTCCAGCATCGCCAAAGTCGCGATGAACGTGCTGCTGCGGCGCACGTTTCCGGCCACGCTTGAGTCAGCGGGCCGATCGGCGATGGCCGTCGACTCCGACGTCGTGCGGCCGTATCTGCGGGTGCCCGCCGAACTCATCGGCGGTGGCACCAAGGAGATTCAGCTCAACATCATCGCCCAGATGATCCTCGGGCTGCCGCGCAAGTAGGACAGGACTCGCAGGGGACTACGCGGTGACGCCGCCGTCGTCGGTTGGATCGGGCTGCCCGGCCCGCAGCGGTGCCAGCAGAGCCTGCAGCCCGTAGGTGAACACCGCGTCGTAGTCGGTCGGTGACTGCAGCGCCTCGACCAGCGCCCGGTCCGGCCAGTCGTCGGTCCACAGCGACGGGTCCTCCTCGTCGTGCTTGTCGCCGCGCACCGCGGCGAACTGCATGACCGCCGAGGAGATCACGTGCACCTCGACCGCGCGCAACACCAGCGCCGCGTCTGCGCCGGTCACGCCGAGTTCGGCCAGTTGGCCTGCCAGCGCGCGCTGAACCGGCAGGAACAGCTTCGGGGTGGTGTCGCGGGAGTGCGCGATGGCCAGCAGGTGCTGCCGCTGGATCAGCAGCCGCCGCTGTGCGTGCGCCAGTGAGGCGATGCGGTCGACCGCCGTGTCCCCGGTCATCGGCAGGTGCGCCATCTCGTCGAGCAGCCGGTCCACCAAGCCGTCGAACAGTTTGTCCCGTCCGCCGACATGCCAGTAGATCGACGTCACCGCGACGTTGAGCCGGTTGGCCAGCCCGCGCATGGTGAAGCGGTCCACGCCGTCGAGTTCGATCATGGCGGCGGCGGCGTCGAAGACGGCCTCGGCGGTGACCGCCGGTTCAGGCACCGGACTCGCCTCCGGTCATCCGCTCGGCCTCGGGCAGATCGAGATAGCGCTCGAGGTTGCGGTGCATGTTGATCACCCGGCGCTCCTCGTTCGACAGCGTCAGGTGGGTGAAACCCGGCTGGTGCAGGCCGCGCTGAAGGCCGGGCAGCACCGAGATGTCCTGGGTGAGGACCAGCCCGGGGTGGGCCTCGTCCGCCGACATCCGCACGTCGACCGGTTTGGTGCGCGGCGACCCCGGCGGTATCCGCGACCACAGCAGCATCACCAGCTCGCCGTGATCCGGATCCGGACCCGGGTGCGACGTCATCACCGTCAGATGATCGGCGTTGGCCAACAAGGTCATGTTCGGGAACACGTTGTACTGGTGCAGCCGCATCACCTGATCGGTGGTGGCCCAGCCCAGGTCGACCCCGCGCGACGCGGCGAACGTCCGTGTGCGCGCGGCGATCACGTCGGCGACCGACGCGCCGGGCTCGCGGTCATCCGGTAGCGGCGTGCCCTCCTCGACGCCCATCAGCGCGCCCTGGGTGCTGACGTAGGCGTCCCACACCTCGGCGTCGCTGAGCTGTTCCTTCAGCTGCGGGCTCGGCACGCCGTAGACCTGTTCGGACTTGCCGGTGTGGCCCCAGATCCGTTGCGGCGCGTACACGTCGTCCATGCACCGGTGCAGCTCGGGATGCAGGGTCTGGATGTGGTAGGTCTCGCTGTATCCGTCGGCGATGGTCTTCCAGTTCGCGTCGACGTCGATGGTCATCGTCGCGTAGCAGCGGAAGTCGCCGAGCCGGCACCAGGCCACGTCGCCGGGCATCTCCTCGAGGTAGTCCAGCAGCGGCATCGCGTCGCGGTCGAGGTTGACGAACACCAGCCGCTCCCAGGTGTCGACCGCGACCGCAACCAGCGGCAGATCGTGCAGCCGCAGTTCGCCGAACCCCTTGCGGTTCGGTACCCGGCGCAGCTGTCCGGCCAGGTCCCACGTCCAGCCGTGGTAGCCGCACCGCACCTCGCGCAGGCCGGAGCCGGCGCCCGAGCACAGCGAATTGCCGCGGTGCCGACACGCGTTCTGGAAGCCGCGCAGTACGCCGCCGTCACCGCGGACGATGAGTACCGAATAAGAGCCGCAGCGGTATTCGAAGAAGTCACCCGGCTCGGCGACATGGTCGACCGTGCACGCCACCTGCCACACCCGAGGCCACATCCGCTCGGTTTCGAGGCCGGCGAATTCGGCGGAGTAGTAGCGGTGGGCGGGTACCAGGGTGGGGCGCGCGGGCGGCACGCCGATGGCGTCCTCACGGCGGACATCCGGCGCTGTACGCGTCACGATCGGTCCTCCCAAAGTCGCCGCCACCGCCCTGTAACGGTGTTACAGTCCCGCCGAGGGTATCCGCTGACGCGTGCTTTCGGAGGCTAATCGTGTTCGATCTGAAGATCACCGGCGGAACGGTCGTCGACGGCACCGGCGCGGACCGGTTCACCGCCGACGTCGGCATCAAGGACGGTGCGATCGTCGAGGTCCGCCGGCGCGGTCCGGCCGACCCGCCGCTCGAGGGGGAGGCCGCCGAAACCATCGACGCGACAGGCAAGTTCGTCGCACCCGGGTTCGTCGACATCCACACCCACTACGACGGGCAGGTCAGCTGGGACAGCATGCTCGAACCGTCCAGCGGTCACGGCGTCACCACGGTCGTGACCGGCAACTGCGGCGTCGGGTTCGCGCCGGTGCGGCCGGGCCGCGAGGACTGGCTGATCGGGCTGATGGAAGGCGTCGAAGACATCCCCGGCACGGCGCTCACCGAGGGCATCTCGTGGGGATGGGAGAGCTACCCCGAGTACCTCGACGTCATCGGAGACCAGCACTTCGCCATCGACGTCGGAAGCCAGATCGCGCACGGCGCGGTGCGGGCCTACGCGATGGGCGAGCGCGGCGCCCGCAACGAGCCCGCCTCGTCCGAGGACATCGCCGCCATGGCCCGCATCGTGCAGGAGGCCGTCGAGGCTGGGGCGCTGGGCTTTTCGACCTCGCGCACGCTGGGGCACCGGGCCATCGACGGTGAGCCGGTGCCGGGCACGTTCGCCGCCGAAGAGGAACTGTTCGGCCTCGGCCGGGCGATGGCGGCCGGCGGGCGGGCGGTGTTCGAACTCGCGCCGCAGGGCGTCGCGGGTGAGGACATCATCGGGCCCAAGAAGGAACTGGAGTGGATGACGCGGCTGGGCCGCGAGATCGACCGCCCCATCTCATTCGGGATGATCCAGGTCGACGCCGCACCCGACCTGTGGCGCGAACAACTCGACATCTCGGCCGAGGCCCACGCGGCCGGAAGCCAGTTGTACCCGCAGATCGCCGCGCGCCCGTTCGGGATGCTGTTCGGATTCCCGGGCCACCACGCATTCACCCACCGCCCGACCTTCCGCCGGCTCAAGGCCGAATGCAGCCGCGACGAGCTGGCTGAGCGCCTTGCCGATCCCGCGGTCAAGGCCGCGATCCTGGCCGAGGGCGATCTGCCGCCAGACCCGAACCTGTTGTTCGACAACATGTTCGCGCTCGTCCAGTATTCGCTGGAACGCATCTACACGCTCGGCGAGCCGCCGGATTACGAGCCGACACCGGACCGCGCGGTCGCCACCATCGCCGCCGAGCGCGGCGAGGATCCGCTGGCGACGCTGTACGACCTGATGCTGGAGCGGGATGCGTCGGCGATGCTGATGCTGCCGTTCTTCAACTACTTCTACGGAAATCACGACGCGATCAGGGAGATGCTGCTGCACCCGGCGGGCGTCGTCGGGCTGTCGGACGGCGGCGCGCACTGCGGCATGATCTGCGACGCGTCCTATCCGACGTTCCTGCTCACCCACTGGGCGCGGGACCGGCACCGCGGCGACAAGCTCCCGTTGGAGTACGTGATCCGCAAACAGTCCCACGACACCGCGCAACTGTTCGGCCTGTCCGACCGCGGGGTGATCCAGGTGGGCAAGAAGGCCGACCTCAACGTCATCGACATGGACGCGTTGACCTTGCACGCCCCGCACATGGCCTACGACCTGCCCGCGGGCGGAAAACGGTTGGTGCAGGGCGCCTCCGGTTACGACGCAACGATCGTCACCGGCGTCGTGACCCGTCGCAACGGCACCGACACCGGGGCCCGCCCCGGCCGGCTGGTGCGCGGCGCGCGCTGACCGCGCGCCCCGGCTACTGACCCACACGGGAGACGGCCCCCTCGTTGCCGAGGGGGCCGTCTCGTCGTACCTACTTACTTGTCGTCGGAGCCACCGTCGGAGTCGCCGCCCCCGTTGGAGCCGCCGTCCGAGTCGCCGCCCCCGTTGGAGCCGCCACCGGTGTTCGAGCCGCTGCCCGCACCGGTGTCGCTGTCGTCGTCGCCGGCGTCGGTGTCGTCGTCGCCCTCGCCGGCGTCGGTGTCGTCATCGCCCTCGTCGGTCTCGGTGTCGTCGTCACCCTCGTCGGTCTCGTCGGTGTCGTCGTCACCTTCGTCGGTCTCGTCGGTGCCGGTGCCGGTCTCGCCGCCGGTGCCTCCGCCGCCGGCGTTCTCGCCTGCGCCGGAGCCTTCACCCTCACCGCCGGCGGCACCCCCGTCCGCACCGGTGCCTTCGCCTTCGCCGGCAGCAGCGCCCTCATCGGTGCCCTCGCCGGTGCCTTCGCCTTCGCCTTCGCCTTCGCTGACGATGCTGATCCCGACCGTGTCGGCGCCGAGGCTGAACTCAGCCGGTCCGCCCAACGTGCTCACTTCAGGAGCCGGGGGAGCCGGCGGCTTGATCGCGTTGGCGATCTGGTTCGGCAGCGTGACCGCCAGGTAGGTGAACAGACCACGGTCGAGCAGGCCCTGCCACTCCGCAGTGGAGACGGCCGGGGTGAATCCGTTGAACAGAGCGTTCACCGCGAGAACCGGCAGGTTCACCAGGTTGGTGACGGCGTCGAGCAGGTTGCCCGCCACGACCGCCTCGCGGACCGCGTCGAGCACCTCCGTGGTCTGGACGATCGAGCCCACGATCGGCTCGAAAATCGCCTTGGTGACCGCGAACTCGGAAATGACGTCGAGCAGGGCGGGCAGTTGCACCGCGCCGGGCAGGTTCGCCACGAACTGCGCGGGGATCGACAGGATCGGGATGAGCGGACGCATCCCACCGAGGTATTGGAGCACGAACCAGCCGTTGATCTTCGAGTACGCCTCGAAGAACTGACCCTGCCCGAGGTGGCCCAGCGAATCCTCCAGCACGCCCGGGAGCTGCGCGAACGCCGTCTGCATCGCGGTGGCCGTGCCCGAGAGGGCGGTCTCGATGACGGGACCGAAGTTGGTGTTGAAGTTCATGAACTCGTTGAGCAGAGGCCCGGGGTTCAGGACGTTCTGCACCAGGACGTTGGCGATTTCCTGGAAGATGTAGCCGGTACCCAAGGCGCTGACGAGGTTCGACGTCGCGCCGGTGGCGCCCGCCGTCAGCGTCGACAGGCTGTCGAAGGTGTCGGCGATCGACTGGCCCCACACCACGAACGGGTTGGTGGCCGCCGTCAACTGGACCGCCGCGGCCTGTGCCGCGCGCTCCGAGACGTCCTGGATGTTGGGCATGGGGGCTACCGGGCTGACCGCGAGAACACCAGCACTTGCCACCGCAACGCCAGCAACCATCAGCTTCGAGCTGCGGCGAGACGTAGGTGAGTAACTGGGCGAGGGGCCATAGACCGGCGGATCAGCCTGAACTGCTAGCTGCACGATTTCTCCTGTTGTGCCTGTGGTTTTGCCGAACGGCAGCTGAAGATTAGCTGAGCCTTACCTAAGACACAAGTGGTTTGTGTCACTAAGTAAGGGGACTTATGACCACCGGCCGCGCCGTATTCCAGGAGGTGAATTCGCAGCTGGATTGCGGTTCTTGACGAGTCATACACCGACGCGGATGAAATTTACCGGATAGTCATCGCTTGTCCAGAGCTACCCTCGTCGGCCGCCCGGATCGTCTTCACCACGGCCGACGGTCCACCGTTGCCCCCGGCCTGGCGTGGTATATGCCCGCTTCGCGCAGGGCGCGCGTGCCGTCAACCAGGGATGACCGCGAGTGGGGATTGACTGGCGCGACGGCCCCCGTGAGCAAAGGTGGATGCGAACAAACCGTGGTCGGTTCGCCTGTGGGTCTGGTGGCCTGATCGCTCGTGGGGAACGACTGCCACCCCGGCCGGACGCCGATTCGCTTACCGCACCGTTGATTTCGGCCCTGCTGCGCTCTCGCGTCGCTTCGGCGCCGTGGTCAATGTCGTCGATCTCGTCGTCTACATGAAACCCGTTGCGTCACAACAATAATCAGCGAGACAGGTGACCTCGGTGCGGCCGCGGGCTCGACGGTGAACAACTCCGCCGGGGCAGAAGGCTCGTCGTGATCCGACTCCTGGAAGCGGTTGAAATGCGATGATGGGCGCATGTCGAACCCGGCCGCCGCAGACAGCCCGGTGCCGGCTGCCTCCGACCGGGCGATCGCGGACCACAACGTCGGGACCTTCCGCTTCTGGTTCGTCGGACAACGGTGGGAATGGTCCGATGAGGTGGCCCGCATGCACGGCTACGAACCGGGTTCGGTGCAGCCGACGACCGAACTGCTGCTGTCGCACAAACATCCCGACGACCGGCAGCAGGTGCAGGATCTACTGGACCACGCTCTGCACGCCGGCGGGTCATTCTCCAGCCGGCACCGGTTCATCGACACCAACGGCAGAGTGCACACCGTCATCGTGCTGGGTGACCGCATGGTCGACGAGTCGGGCGCCGTCGCCGGCACCGAGGGGTTCTACATCGACCTGACCGACACCTTCGCCCAGACGCGGCGCCAGGCGCTGTCGGAGACCCTGCCTGAACTGTTCGAGGCGCGTGCGGCGATCGAACAGGCCAAGGGCGCGCTGATGCTCGTCTACCAGATCGACGCCGAGGCCGCGTTCGAGTTGCTCATGTGGCGGTCGCAGGAGACCAACACCAAACTGCGGGTGCTGGCCGCTCAGGTCGTCGCGGATCTCACCTCGGTCGACGCGCAGCGCGATGATCTGCGCCGCCAGTTCGACCATCTGTTGTTGACCGCGCACACCCGCATCACCGGCGGTGACGCCGACGCCCAGACCCGGTGAGCAGAGCACGTGTATTCCACGGCTGAAATCGCTCCGGTGGGGGTATCAAGAATCCATGACGAAAGGCCCGGTTGTGCCGGTGGCGGCGGGTGAGCGGCAGTGGCGCTGTTAGAGGTCAAGCGAGACGTGCGCGACGCCGCGGTGGTGGTGTGGGTCGGCGGCGAGATCGACTCGGGCACCGTGGCGACGCTGGAACCCCACTTCGATGCGGCTCTGCAGGCCGCGGGCGGGCATCCGGCCAAGCTGCTGGTCGTCGACCTCGGCGCGGTCACCTACTTCGGTAGTGCGGGGCTGAACGCCGTCCTCGACTGCTACGAGAAGGGTTCTGCAGCGGGCGTTTCGGTGCGGGTGGTGGCCACCGGCCCCGAAGTGGTGCGGCCGTTGGAGGTGACCCGCCTCGACAAAGTGCTTCGCCCTTACAAGTCGGTGGCCGACGCGGTGGACGGGTGAGCGCGCCGAAGGGGCGTCCGCCCGTCCCCGCGCTCTTCAGCGCCGACCCCCACGTCGGTGCCGACCTGGCCGACGTGCCGTGGGAGACCACCCCGCTGGGTGAGGTGCGGGGCTGGCCGCAGAGCCTGCGCACCGCGGTCAGCATCCTGCTGTCGTCGCGGTTCCCGATGTGGATGGCGTGGGGTCCGGAACTGACCTTCTTCTGCAACGCCGCCTACCGTCGCGACACGCTGGGCCGAAAGTACCCGTGGGCGCTCGGGCGGCCGGCCCGCGAGGTGTGGGCCGAGATCTGGCCCGACATCGGACCGCGCATCGACCGGGTGCTCTCCACCGGCGAGGCCACCTGGGACTCGGCGCTGCTGCTGTTCCTCGAGCGGTCCGGTTACCAGGAGGAGACCTACCACACTTTCTCCTACAGCCCGCTGCGCGACGACGGCGGCGCGGTCGTCGGCATGCTCTGCGTGGTCAGCGAGGACACCCAGAAGGTGATCAGCGAGCGCCAGATGACGACGCTGCGCGATCTGGGGTCGGACCCCAGCGTGGTGCGCACCGAGGCGGAGATCCTCGCCTACGCCGACCGTCAACTCGGCAACAACACGCGCGACCTGCCCTTCACGCTGACCTATCTGTTCGACGACGACGGCGGTGCGCGGTTGGCCGGCTCGACCGGTGTCGTTGCCGGACACCGCATTGCGCCGCCACACCTGCCGGGCGACGACTCGGGGGTGTGGCCGATGAGCCCCGCGGTGCGCGGTGAGGTGACGGTCGTCGAACTCGACCCGGACCGCCACGGGGATCTGCCGTCCGGTGCCTGGGATCTTCCGCCCACCCAGGCGCTGGTGGTGCCGCTGCTGCAGCAGGGCGGTTCGCCGAGCGGACTGCTGGTCGCCGCGTTGAACCGGTACCGACCACTCGACGAGGCGTATCGCGGCTTCGTCACGCTCGTCGCCGGACACATCGCCGCGGGCGTCGGCAGCGCGCGCAACTACCAGGCGCAGCAGCAGCGGGCCGAGGAACTGGCCGAACTCGACCGGGCCAAGACGACGTTCTTCTCCAACATCAGCCACGAGTTCCGCACCCCGCTGACGTTGATCCTCGACCCCGTCGCCGAACTACGCACCCGCGGTGCCGATTTCGACGACGCCACCCGCGGTGAACTGGACATCGTCTGGCGCAACGGGTTACGGCTGGCCAAGCTGGTCAACACGTTGCTCGACTTCTCCCGCATCGAGGCGGGCCGGATGCGGGCGCGGTACGTACCGGTCGACCTCGGTGCGGTCACCGCCGAGCTAGCCAGCGTCTTCCGCTCGGCGATCGAACGGGCCGGGCTGGTGTTCACCGTCGACTGCCCCGAACTGGATGAGGTGGTCTACCTCGACCGGGACATGTGGGAGAAGGTGGTCTTCAACCTGCTGTCGAACGCGCTGAAGTTCACCTTCGAGGGCGAGATCTCGATCAGTGTGCGCCGCGACGGTGCGGACGCCGTGGTCACCGTCGGCGACACCGGAATCGGGGTGGCCGCGGCGGAGAAGCCACGGCTGTTCGAGCGGTTCCACCGCATCGACAACGTGCGGGCCCGCTCCAACGAGGGCAGCGGTATCGGCCTCGCGCTGGTCAAGGAACTCATCGAACTGCACAGCGGCAGTATCGACGTCGACAGCACCGAGGGTGCGGGCACCACATTCACCATCCGGCTGCCGATCGGCAGCGCGCATCTGCCCGCCGACGCGATCGGGTCTGCGTCCGATCCCCGCGCGACGACCGCGGGTGCCGAAGCGTATCTGCAGGAAGCGTTGCGCTGGTTACCCGAGCACCGCGACGGGGCCGACCCGCCGCCCGCGTCGGAGCCGGTGATGTCCTCGGCGCCCGGTATCGGCGCCACACCGCGGGTGCTCATCGCCGACGACAACGCCGACATGCGCGACTACGTGGCTCGGCTGCTGCGCAACGACGGCTACCTCGTCGACGCGGTGACCGACGGGCAGAGCGCGCTGGACGCGATCCGCGCCGGCACGCCCGACATGGTGGTCAGCGACGTGATGATGCCGCGGCTGGACGGGCTGCAACTCGTCGCCGCGCTGCGGGCCGATCCGCGCACCGCCGCCGTGCCCGTGCTGCTGCTGTCCGCGCGCGCCGGGCAGGAGGCCGCAATCGACGGTCTGCAGGCCGGTGCCGACGACTACCTGGTCAAACCCTTCGCCGCCGCCGAACTGCTGGCCCGGGTCCGTACCAACGTCAAGCTGGCCCGGCTGCGCAACCACCATGCCCGGTGGCGCACCGCGCTGATCGACTCGCTGCAGGAGGCGTTCTTCGTCTGCGACGAGGACGGCGCGGTGATCGAGATCAACGCGGCGTTCACCGAGATCCTCGGGTTCGGGGTCGACGGGCTGCCCTACCTACCGGAGCATCCGTGGTGGCCGGCCGCCGACAACGATCCCGAGGCGCACCGGCAGGCCCGCGACGCGTTCGACCGGATGCTGAGCGAACCGCAGGGGCGTCACACGATGCCGGTCACCCACCGCGACGGGCACCGGCTGTGGATCACCATCGCGTTCAACCGGATCGAGGAGATCGACACCGGACGCAAGGTGCTCGTCGGCACCTTCCGCGACGTCACCGCCGAGCACTACACCGTGCAGCGTGAGACCGCGCTGGCCGCGCTGAACCAGCAACTCGCCCAGGCGGACAGCCTTCGCGACGCGGTCCGCGCGGCCGCCGAGGAGCTGCGCGCGGTGTGGTGGGCCCACCGGGTACTGGCGGTGACGTTCCCGTCTGCCGACGTCGAGGACGTCGGCGAGCCGATCGATTTCGTGTCCTCCGGTAAACCGGTCCGGTGGCACGAACTGCCCGCACAGGCACAGCGGGAGATCCTCGCGCTGCGCACCGCCGACTCGCTCGTCGCCGAGACCAGGCCGGGCACGGCCCACATCGCGCTGCAGCATCCGCAGGGGGTGCTGGTGCTGCACCTCGAACTGGCCGAGCGGCGCCCGTTCACGCCCGAGGACCACACGCTGCTGACGGTGCTGGCCGGCCGGCTCGGGCAGGGGCTGCAACGGGTGCATCAGCTCGACCAGCAGCGTGAGACCGCGCTGGCGTTGCAGCACGCGATCCTCGGCCCGACGGTGTCCAGCGGGTTCGCGGTGCGATACCAACCCGCGACCCGCCCGCTTCAGGTCGGCGGGGACTGGTACGACGTCGTCGACCTCGACGACGGCCGGATCGCGCTGATCGTCGGTGACTGCGTGGGCCACGGGCTACCCGCCGCGACGGTGATGGGCCAGCTCCGAAGTGCCTGCCGCGCACTGCTTCTCGAGCATCCCAGCCCGGCGGCTGCGCTGTCGGCGCTGGACCGGTTCGCCGCCCGGCTGCCGGGCGCGCGGTGCACGACGGCGTTCTGCGCGGTGCTCGACCCGCAGAGCGGTGAACTCCTGTACTCGAGCGCGGGCCATCCGCCGCCGGTGCTGGTGTCCCCGGACGGCGTCATCCGGCTCCTCGACGACGCCTCGGTGACCCCGCTCGGGTTGCCGTATGACCACGTCCGGCCCGAGAGCCGCGACGTGATACCGCCGCGGGCGACGCTGCTGCTCTACACCGACGGTCTGGTCGAGCGTCGGCGCGAGTCACTCGACACCGGGATCGGCCGGGTGTCCGAGGTGCTGCTCGACCATCGCGGCGTGGCGCTCGACGACCTGGCCGACCAGATCATGACGCAGTTGACCCCGACCTACGGATATCAGGACGACGTGGCCCTCATGCTGTACCGCCAACCCGCACCTCTGGAAATCGAATTCGCCGCTGACGCAGGCGAACTCGCGGCCACCCGAAGCGCCCTGCGGGGATGGCTGAAAAAGGCCGGCGTCGCACCGACCCAGACGCTCGACGTGCTGATCGCCGTCGGCGAGGCGCTCGCCAACGCCATCGAACACGGGCACCGTGACCGCCCCGGCGGCACCGTGTCCCTGCGAGCCACCGTGCTGGCCGACCGGTTGCACGTGGCGGTCGTCGACACCGGGGTCTGGAAGCCGCCGCACTTCGACCCGGCAGCGCACCGAGGCCGGGGGATCGAGCTGATGCGGGCGTTGATGCAGGATGTCACGATCGAACCCGGAGACGGCGGTACCACGATCAACATGCAAGCCAGGATCGCGTGATGGCCACCTCAGTGGAAGTGCACACCGGCCGCGCGGATGACGGCACGCTGCTGCTGCGCGTCGCCGGTGAACTCGACCTGAGCAACGTCGAGGCGTTCACCGAAGCCATTGCGGCCGCTCGAGACTCGGACGCGGTCGTGGTCGACTTCAGCGGAATCGAGTATCTCGACAGCGGGGCCATCAACGCGCTGTTCGAACATGCCGGCCGGATCAGGCGGATCGTCGCGAACCCGATCCTGATGCCGGTGCTGACCGTGAGCGGGCTGACTCAGGTGGCCGACGTGCAAGCCGCGCACGGGGACTGAGAGATCACGGCAGGACCGTACGCATCAGCATCACGTTGTAGGCCGACCACAACGACAGGTTGAAGTACAGCTCCTTGCCCGTCGACCACGGATGCAGGAACGGCGCGTAGATGCCGCCGGGGATCTCGGTTGACCTCACCAGCAACCGTTCGGGGCTCCAGGGCCCCTGCGGCGCGGGCGCGGTCCTGATGACCACGTCGTTGGCGCCGTTGCAGTACATCACCAGGTACTGGTCGAGATAGGTGTTGAACTGTGCGGTCATCTCACCGACCGGACCCGGGATCACGACGGTGGCGGCACCAGGATCTCTTGGCACCCAAGCATTCCGGTCGGTACTCCAGTACTCGTACCGGCCCAGGTCAGCCACTCCGTCGGCGGGCACCCGCGACACGTACACCGCACCGCCCCGCCCCGCGGGGGTGCCGAAGGAGTACAGGTACGAGTCGCCGGGCCCGGGTTTGAGGAACGCGCCCTGCTGGAAGTTCTGGTTGCCCGGGATGTGCCGGGCGCCCTCGATGCTGCCGTCGTGCGGGGTGCGCACCGAGCCGGGGTAGACGCCCCAGTGCTCGCCGTTGTCCGGTGAGACCGCGATCGCCGAGTAGTTCGTCGTCCAGCGACCGTCGCTGTCCCAGCTCTTGATCGACATGAAGTTGACGTACTGATTACCGCCCACCGCGATGCCCGCGGTCGGGATGATGCCCTTCTCGGTCGACGCCCACTTGGTGGTGTTGATGATCTGCTTGGACAGCCCCGGCGCCCACAGCGGGGACCCCGAGTACCGGTTGCCCACCGTGCCGTCGGGCACCGCGACGGTCTTCGACAGCGCCCCGTCCTGGGTGCGGAACAGTGTGTTGTACCGCCACTGCTGCCCGCGCACACCGCAGTAGCCGTAGGTGTCGCCGAACGCCATCAGCACCTGCCGGTTGGCGGGATCGCCGTTGTCCCACATGATCCCGAGGTCGGTGCCGGTGATCGCGAACCGCCCGATGGTGTCGTTGGGGCTCTCCGGTCCGGTCACCCAACCCACCAGCGAGGTGCCCGGCGGGGCGGGCGGCGGTGGCGGGTCGGGCGCAGCGACCTGACGGGCGGTGGCATCGACCGGCGCAGGGGCCGGTACGACCGCCGCCTGCTGCTGCATCTGGGCCGAGCGGGGGAGTTGGCCCAGCGGCGGCAGTGGGGCGCCGTCGTTGGTGCCGCGCGGCCGGTGCCCGACCGGCGGACCGCCCGGCAGCGCCGGTGTCGCACCGGCGTTGGGCGCCGCGGGTGGTTGCGCGGCCGCGGCCGCGCCCGTGCAGGGTTCGGCGAGCGCATCCGGCGCCACCCCGAACGCGATGCCCAGGCCGATCACGGTGGCCACCGAGAGCGGCAGGAGAGGGGAGCGCGGCGCCATGTCACACCTTTCCGCGGCGGACGTCGCGGCGACGTCAGCGATAGGGCGCAAGTGACGTTAGTGACCGCTGTGGCGAAAGTGATCTTGGTGTGCGGATAGGTATGCATCCGTGACCGTGTCGCAACCCCGCACAGCGGTCGTTTCCCGCTCAGCCCGCCGGGTATCTGCAGGTACATGACATCTGCGGCGAAAGCCAGCGACAGCGACACCCCGGTCAACGAGGACAAGCTCAAACGCAAGATCACCGGTCCGCTGCTGTTCCTGTTCATCCTCGGCGACGTGCTCGGCGCCGGGATCTATGCGCTGATGGGCGTGCTGGCCGGGGATGTGGGCGGGGCGCTGTGGGCGCCGCTGCTGGTGGCGCTGTTCCTGGCGTTGCTCACCGCGGGCTCGTACGCCGAACTGGTGACCAAGTATCCGCGCGCCGGCGGCGCGGCCGTCTTCGCGGAGCGCGCGTTCGGGCGGCCGGTCGTGTCGTTCCTCGTGGGCTTCTGCATGTTGGCCGCCGGCGTCACCAGCGCGGCCGGGCTGTCGCTGGCGTTCGCCGGCGACTACCTGACGACCTTCATCGACGTGCCGGCGGTGCCCGCCGCGGTGGTCTTCCTGGCGCTGATCGCCTGCCTCAACGCCCGCGGGATCAGCGAATCGGTCAAGAGCAACGTGGTGATGACCGTCATCGAGCTGACGGGTCTGCTGATCGTGATCATCTCGGTGGCGATGATGGTCGGTGCGGGCCGCGGCGAGGTAAGTCGCGTCACCGAATTCCCCGACGGCGCGACCCCGGCGCTGGCCATCCTGGCCGGGGCGATCGTGGCGTACTACTCGTTCGTCGGCTTCGAGACCTCGGCCAACGTCGCCGAGGAGATCCGCAACCCCAGCAAGGTGTATCCGACCGCGCTGTTCGGCGCGCTGATCACCGCCGGGGTGATCTACGCCCTCGTCGGCCTGGCAAGCGCGATCGCACTGCCCCCCGAGGAGCTGACCCAGTCGTCGGGTCCGCTGCTCGACGTGGTGGCGGCCACCGGTGTCGGGGTGCCCGACTGGCTGTTCAGCGCGATCGCCCTGGTCGCGGTCGCCAACGGCGCGCTGCTGACCATGATCATGGCGAGCCGGCTGACCTACGGAATGGCCGAGCACAACCTGCTGCCCTCGGTGCTCGGACGCGTCCTGCCCGGACGGCGTACGCCGTGGGCGGCGATCGTGGCCACGACGGTGGTGGCGATGGGGCTCAGCCTGGTCGGCGAGTTGTCGACGCTCGCCGAGACCGTCGTGCTGCTGCTGTTGTTCGTGTTCATCTCGACCAACGTCGCGGTGCTGGTCCTGCGCCGCGACCACGTCGACCATCCGCACTTCCGGGTGTGGACCGCGGTGCCGGTGCTCGGTGTGGCGTCGTGTGTGCTGCTGCTGACCCAGCAGACCGCCAAGGTGTGGTTGTTCGCCGCGATCCTGCTGGCCGTCGGCGCAGTGCTGTACCTGGTTGCCCGCGCGGCGACCCGCCACCAGACGGACTGAACCGGCTCAGCGCCTGTCGAACTGCGTTCGCGCGCTCTGGGTTTCGTCGATCAGGATCGCGGCGTCACCGGCGTAGTGGTCGAGCATGTCCTCGTCCGAGCGGCGGTAGGCGTCGGGTCGGCACGAGTACACCATCAGCACCCCCAACACCCGCTGCGGCGTGCGCAGCGGTGCGACCAGCACGCTGGGCGCCCCGAGTTCGGTGGCGCGCCGGTACCAGTCCGACCACCGCAGGGCCGCCGAGCCGCGCAACCACGCTGTGCTGCCGGGGTTTCCGTGGTAACCGTCGTGCAACGCGCTGAGCTGCTCGGCCACGGCGTCGGTGGCCACCGAAGTGATGCGGCGCCCGCCCGTCGTCAACAGCGTGACACCGGCGCCCGACGACACACCCACCTCCTCGGCGGCGCGCTCCGCGATGAAGCGCAGGGTGCCGGTGAGGGTCATGCTGGCCGGCGCCGGCCAGTGGTGCAGGCGGGCGACCGCCGGGTTGGACGTCATCTGCGAGGTGATCAAGGCTGTCCCATCGTCGAACGTGAACCGAGTCCGGAGTGCGCACGTGATACCCGGCGGCGAAGCGGCCAAACGCATGTCGGCGTTGTGGCGTGATCGGGGACACGCGGCTTCTAGAGTCGCGGAGGTGAACGTGATCTTTCGGGGGGCGGCCGTGCTGGCCGGTCTGTTTCTGGGCGTGTCCGCGCCGCCGGTCGCGGCCTTCCCCGGCGGCGACGCGGCGGGCGCGTTGACCGTCGGCGGTCTGAACCGCACGTATCAGGTGCACACGCCGCCGGGCCCGGACGACCCCGCCGGTCTGGTCGTCAACCTGCACGGCGCCGGAATGACCGGCGTCGCACAGTCCGAAGCGACGAACTACGACGCGATCGCCGACCAGCACCGGTTCGTCGTCGCCTATCCCGACGGTGTGGACATGAGCTGGGCCGACGGCCGGGGTGCCTCGGTTCCGGACCGCCAGGGCGTCGACGACGTCGGCTTCATCGTCGCGCTCGTGGACCGCCTGCGGCAGGAGCACGACATCGAACCCGGCAGGGTCTTCGCGACCGGCACGTCGGCGGGCGGGTTCATGGCGTCGCGCCTGGGCTGTCAGCGCGCCGATGTCTTCGCCGCGATCGCGCCGGTGGCCGCGTCATTCACCTCGACGCTGCCGTGCGCCCCGTCGCAGGCAGTGTCCGTCCTCGAGGTGAACGGCACCGCAGATCCGGTGGTGCCGTTCGGCGGCGGGCCGATGGTGGGGCGCGGCGGCCCGAGCACGATCCTCGGCCCGGCGGCCATGGCGCAGCGGTGGCGCGAGGTGAACGGGTGCCCGCCGCCCGTCGAAGAGGTCATAGGTCCGGTGCGCCGGTTGTCGGCAGCGGGATGTGCCGGCGGAACCGAGGTGGTCTTCGTCCAGATCGACGGCGGCGGGCATGTGTGGCCCGGCGGATTTCTCAGCCCGTTCGACGCCTCACACGCCACCGGGCAGTTCTTCGCCACCCACGGTCGCTGACGTCAATCCGGGCAAACAGTCGGAGTTCCGGCAAACAATCTGATATGACCGTGGCATGGACAGAGCTGTCACGTACGTCGGCCGGATCGGTGTTCTGGCCGTCGCATTGGGGGTTGGGGCGGCCGCACTGAACGGCGGCGGAATCGCCTGGGCGCAAACCGAAGACGCCGCAGCGGACTCACCGGCCAGCGCGCCGGCCAGTTCGCCAGAACAACAATCCGGCGACGAACCGGCCGAACCGTCGACGCCCGATCCCGAACCGGACGAGGCCGACGACGTCCGGTCGGCGCCGGTCGGCGTCGTCGTGTCGACCGGGGGTGCGCAGCACGACGAGGACGACCGGGAAGAGGACGCGGAAGAAGAGGAAGTCGACGACGAACCCGAGGAACCGCCGGCTTCGAAACGCGCCGACCAGAACCCGGTCGACAACACCGAGACGGCCGACGATTTCACCCGGGCCGAACCGGTCGCCCCGGCAGCGAGCACCGAAGAGCCCGCCCCCGCCGTCGTCGAGATCGCCGAACCCGCCGCCGAACCTGTTGTGCAGCAACCCGACCCGCCCGCGCCGTCGCAGGACACCGTCGCGCTGAAGGACGAACCCGACCCGGCGCCGGTCAGCACGACTGCCACCCTGCTGTCCACGGTGCTGACGACGGTGCTGGCGCCGCTTGCCGACGGGCCCGCCCAACCGGCGCCGCCGCCGATCCCGTTGGCGCTGATGGCCTTCGCGCGCCGGGAGGTCGAGGATGCCCTGTTGGCCAACGCCCCGGTCGTGGAATCGGTCAGCACACCGATGGCCGCCGCCGCGGTCACCGAACCGGTGTTCACCGGCCGACCGTCGTTGGTCACGCAGATCTTCGTCGCGGGTCTGCGGCTGATCAAACCTGTGCTCGACCTGTTCGGTATCGAGTTGAACGGCACCAGCGCCCGCATCCCGTTCTTCACCGACGGCATCCCGCCGTTCTTCGTGACGCTCGGGCTGAAGGTGACCAGTTCGGAGTACGAGGGGTGGAAGGTGTGGACGCTGGCGCCGACCCAGCCCACCGAGAAGGTCGTCGTCGCGCTGCATGGCGGCTCGTTCATCTCCACGGCCAGCCTCTTCCACTGGTGGACCTACGCGGACATGGCCAGAAACACCGGCGCGACGGTGGTGGTGCCGCTGTACCCGCTGGCCAATTCGCAGGGCACCGGGGGCACGGCCAAGACCGTCGTGCCGACCGTCGCCGACTTCATCGCCGCCCAGGTCGACACCCACGGCCGGGAGAACGTCAGCGTCATCGGCGACTCCGCGGGCGGCGCGATTGCGCTGGCCGCCGCGCAGGAACTCGTGCGGCGCTGCGACGGCGACGAGGCCTGCCTGACCGCGACGCTGCCCGGCCGGTTGGTGTTGCTCTCACCGGTGCTGGACACGAGCATGACCAACCCGGCGATCGCCGACGTCGACGATCCGTTGCTCAGCCCGGCCAGTTCCAGGCGCAACGGGCAGTGGTGGGCGCGCGGTCTGGAGACACCGGAGGATCCCGACGGGACGAAGCACCCCCTCGCCAGCCCGATCTACGGTTCGCTGGCCGACCTTCCGCCGATTGCCGTCTACGCCGGCTCGCTGGACCTGCGCACACCGGATGTGCTTGTGTTGCAGCAGAAGGCGGCCGCCACACCTGGCGCCGACTTCACGTTCGAACTGCGCAGGGGGCAGATCCACGACTGGACGATCTTCCCGTTCCTGCCCGACGCGCACGCCGAGCGTCCGAAGATCTACGCCGACCTCGGGCTCGAGGTCTAGAGCACCAGGAGGCGACATGGCCGACGCACCAACGATCACCGGGATCCACCACGTTTCGATCACCGTGACCGACTTGGAGGCCAGCCTGGCCTGGTACCAGCGGCTGTTCGACGCTCAGCGGTTGCCGATGAAGTTCCCGCACTACGGGTGCGAAGACACCGGCTACGCCGAACTACTGATCGAGCCGAACTCGGGGGTGGTGCTCGGCCTGCACACCAACACCGGCAACGACGGACAACAATTCGACGAGGCGCGAACGGGGCTGGACCATGTCGCGTTCAACGTCGCGTCGCGCGATGCGCTCGACCAGTGGACGCGGCGGCTCGACGAACTCGGTATCGCGCATTCCGGGGTGCAGACGGGTGACCAGCCGTTCCCGTTCGCGACGGTGGTCTTCCGGGACCCCGACAACATCCAGTTGGAGCTGTTCGCGGTCGACTAGACCTCAGTTCGCCAGCCGTGCGACCGCGACGCGCATGTCGCTGAACAACCACGAGTCGGTGTTGCGCACCCGGCTGTGCTCACGCCACTCGGCGTGCGCCGCGTCCAGCGCGGCTCGCGGGTGGTTTCGCGATCCGCCCCGACGCGGCGGCCGGCGGGCTTAGGCTGCGGCCATGACACTCGATCGCGCCGCGCTCGTCGCCGGTGGTATCCGATTCGCCTCGGGCGTCTCGTTCCTGGTCGACCCGTTGCGTGCGAACCGGCTCTGGGGTGACTCCAGCCAGCCGACCCCGAATGCCCGATTGCTGTTGCGGTCCATGGGTTATCGTGACGCCCTGATCGGCGGCCTGCTGCTGTCGGCGGCGCTGCGCGGCCGGGACACCCGCGGATGGTTTCTCGCCTCCGGCGGCGCCGACGCGGCCGACCTCCTCGGTGGCATGCCGGTGCACGATCAGCTGAGCGGCTCGTCGCGGGCCATCGGCCTCGGCGGCGCGGTCATCGGCATCGGGGTGGGCCTGTGGGGCGCCTTGCGTAAACCGCCCGGCCGCTCAGCGGGTCAGCAGTAGGCAGCCCGCGATCGGCCCGCCCCCGGCCGCGGCCACCGCCACCTCGGGCCGCCGCGCCAGTTGACGGTCGCCGGCCTGCCCACGCAGCTGCAGACACGCCTCGTGCAGCAGCCAGTACCCGTGCATGCGGCCCGCCGACAGCTGCCCGCCGTACGTGTTCAGCGGTAGCTCGCCGTCGAGCGCGATCCGCGTCGCACCCTCGACGAACGGACCAGCCTCGCCGTCGGCGCAGAAGCCGAGCGCTTCCAGCCAGGCGAACGTCAGAAACGTGAACCCGTCGTAGAGTTCGGCGACGTCGACGTCGGTCGGGCGCAGATCGGTGCGCGACCACATCTGGGCGGCGGCATCGGTGGACGCCATCTTCGGGAAGTCGTCGCGGTGGAACCATCCGCCCGAACCGTACGATCCGCCAACGGCTTCCACCCGCACCGCCGACGGGGCGTCGGCGGCGTAGTCGGCGTGGGAGATGACGAACGCGATCGACCCGTCGATCGGGACGTCGCAGTCGAAGAGTCCGAACGGCGTGGAAACCGGGCGCGCCGCCAGGTAGTCCTCCATGGTCATCGGGTCTCGGTACGCGGCAAGCGGATTGAGCGCGGCGTTGCGCCTGCTGTTGATTGCCAGCCAGCCCAGCTGTTCCTTCGTGGTCCCGTACAGGTCCATGTGCCTGCGGCAGTGCATCGCCAACCAGTTCGCCGCCGAATAGGCGTGCGCGGCAAGCAGTTCGCCGACGTCCTCGAATGGCCGAAGCTTGCGCGGTGCGCCAGGCGTGCGAGGTTCTTCGGGCGGATTGGCCAGCGGGTTGTCGTCGCCGTCGCTGGGCGCCTGGTTCATCGTGCCGCCGAGCATCTGCACCGTCCGGTAGACCAGGACGTGGCGGGCGCGACGCTCGGCAACGGCCATCATCGCCGACATGACGGGGGTGAGGATGCCGCCTGTCGCAAACCCGAAGCCCTGGTCGGTCGCGTGATCACCGAGTGCGGCAATCACTTCCGCCGACGGCACATCACCGAACGTCACGACGCCGTCGATGTCCTCGACGTTCAGGCCGGCGTCGGCCACCGCCGCGCGCACCGCCTCCATGGTCAGCTCCATACCGGGGATGCCGGTCCGCCGCCCGATGCGCGATATGCCGAGGCCGCTGATGACCGCGTCCTTCTCGAAGACGTTCACGTCGTCGTCACCCGCTTCCGCAACAGTCTGTTTTTGTGTAGACAGCGCAACCGACTGTACGTTGCTAGTCGTGTCCGATGACGTCGCACCCGCCACGGCAGCGAGGATGCTGCCGCCCCTGGATGAGCACAACCGGCCGTACTGGACCGGCGGGAGCGACGGACGACTGCTGATCCACCGGTGCGAGAGCTGCGGCCGGTGGGTATCGCCACCCGCGGCGGACTGCCCCGACTGCGCCGGGCACCTCACGCCTGCGCCGGTGTCGGGGCGCGCGACGGTGTTCACCTACACCGTCAACCACCAGCCGTTCAATCCGGCCGTCCCGGTCCCGTACGTGATCGCGATCGTCGAACTCGAGGAGCAGCCCGGGCTGCGCCTGGCCGCCAATATCGTCGACTGCGAACCGGATTCGGTGCGCGTCGGATTGCCCGTCGAGGTGGCATTCGAACGCCAGCCGCACGAGGGTCAGGACGTGTACGTGCCGGTGTTCACGCCGCGCCGCGATTGACCGCTCGGCGTCCGCGCGGCGGCCCGGAGTCCCGGGCAGGGGGTTCGGCGACCTGTTCGCGCAGTCGACGCAACGCCTGGGCCAGCAGCCGCGAGACGTGCATCTGCGAATAGCCCATCCGCTCGGCGATCTGAGTCTGGGTCATGCTCTCGAAGAACCGCAGCACCAGCACGGTCTGCTCACGCTCGGGCAGCGCGGCGATCAGGGGGCGCACGGTCTCCAGGTCGACGACCTTGTCGATGTTGGGGTCGACGTCGCCGAGGGTCTCTCCGACCGAGCGGTACTCGTCGTCGGCTGAGGTCGCGATGTCGGTGGACAGCGTCGAGTAGTTGCTGCTGGCGATCGTCGCCTCCATCACCGCTTCCCGGTCGATGCCGAGATGGGCGGCCACCTCCGACGCCGTCGGCGCCCGGCCGATCTGCTGGGACAACTCCGCACGCGCCTTCACCAGTTGGCCCTGCAGGTCCTTGAGCCGGCGCGGCACCTTCACGGCCCATCCGTAGTCACGGAAGTGCCTGCGCACCTCGCCCATCATCGTGGGGACCGCGAACGACAGGAAGTCGGCACCGTTATCGGGGTCGAAGCGGTTGACCGCGTTGACCAGGCCGACGCGCGCGGCCTGGATCAGGTCGTCGATCGGCTCACCGCGGTTGCGGTAGCGCCGGGCGATGTGGTCTGCCAGCGGCAGCGTGCGGGCGACGATCGCCTCGCGCTGGCGCTGGTAGGCGAGCGAGCCTTCGTCGAGCGCCTTGAGTTGACGGAACATGTCCGTCACATCTGCGTATTCAGAGCTGTTATCTGACACCACAGGCTCCTAAACCCTCGACCCTGCCGATCACGGCTCGGATCTGAACCTGTGCTGTTGCGGTTTACCCCCTAGCGCGGCGTGCCGAAACATCACCGTCGCTGCCCCCGATGACGAGCGTACCCCTCGAGGGTCAGCGCACGGCGTCGCGCGCCGGAGTCGGCGCGTTGACCGGCATGGCGTGCCGCCCGCGCGAACGGGTCCGCACCCGCACCGGAGAGCTCACCAGCGCGCTGTCCCAGACCGCGCCCGTCAGCGCAGCCGCGGCCAGCGCGGTCAGCCCTGCCATCGCGATGAGTGTGTCAGCGTCCATGACCTACAGGTACCCGCGGCAACCGCGGCGCAACCGTGATCCGGGGCATTCGCCGTCAGCGTGCCCGTCGGGCCAGCGGCTCGGCCTGGTGGATGACAATGCTCCTGCCGTGCACCGTTATCCAGCCGCGGGAGGTGAACTCCGACAGGGACTTGTTCACCGATTCCCTTGACGCGCCTACCAATTGGGCGATCTCAGCCTGTTTCAGGTTGTGGTCGACGTGTACCCGGCCGTCGCGGCGGACCCCGAACCGTTGGGAGAGCGAAAGTAGCTGTTTGGCAACGCGACCCGGAACGTCGGTGAAGTTGAGGTCGGTGATCTGGTCTTCGGTCCGCTGCAGACCGCGTGCCAAAATCCGCATCAGCTGTTCGGCGATGTGGGGGCGGCCCGCGATGCACATCGGCAACTGGTCGCGGTCCATCACCGCGGCGCGGACGTCGGTCAGCGCGGTCGCGGAATCCGGGTGCGGCCCGGGATCGAACATCGACTCGGCGCCGAAGACATCCGGCGGGCCGACGACAGCCAGCAGCTTGTCCGGCGTGTCGGCCGCGCGCCAGCCGATCTTCACCTTGCCGGCCAGCACGACGTAGAGCCCCGTGCTCTGCTCACCCTGCCGGTAGATGAGCTGGCCGGCCGCGAACCGGACGGGCTCGAAGCACTCGATCAACACCGCCCGGTCGCCGGGGGACAGGCCGCGCAGGATCGGGGTCTGCGCCAGTACCGCTTGGCTGCGGCGGTCCAGGCGGGTCCCGGACGGCGCCGGGGTAGGTGCTTCCAGCATGGTCCCTCCCAATCGAGCGCGGATTACCCGGCCGGGACGGGGCTAAACCGTCACCTGCCGGCTCCGCTGCCGGACCCTCGAGTGGCCAGTTGTCGCGCGGGTTTTGCGGGTTGACGCTGCTTAAGTGGCCACTCGGCGGGGGGTGGGGGACCCGGCGGGTGGTCGGCATCCTCGAGTGGCCAGTTGTCGCGCGGGTTTTGCGGTTTGACGCTGCTTAAGTGGCCACTCGGCGGGGTCTGCGCTACGTCGCACGTGCGGTGTTCTCGACGATGATCTCGCACGCGGTCTCGTAGAACGCGCTGATCAGCGTCGAGAAGGACAGCTCGAACGGGTAGATCATGTGCACATCGAGCGGGTCGAGCCGCCAGTCGGGCAGCACCGGCACCAGCGTGCCCTCGCGCAGTTCGGTGGTGCAGATGATCTGCGTCGGCATCGCCCCGACGCCGAGCCCCTCCAGGATGTACTGCTTGCACACCTGAAAGTTGTTGGCGCGGGCCCGGACCTGCGGTGTCACCTCGATGCGGCGGGAACGCCGGGTGACGGCGAGCCGGCGCGGGCCGCCGAAGCCGAAGTCGATGAACGGCACCGAATCCAGCTGGCCGGGTTCGGTCAGTGGCTGATGGGCGACGAATTGCGGTGCGGCGCAGAGGAACAACTCGAGGCTGAACACTTTGCGGGCGATCAGCGTGGAATCCTGCAGCGGGCCGGTGCCGAAGACCACGTCGAACCCGTCGCGGATCGGGTCGACCATGTTGTCGACGAGGCGGATGTCGAGCCGCGAGTTCGGGTACTGCCGCAGGAACGCCGCGCCGACCCGCGACGCGTAGTCGATGCCGACGAACACCGGGATCGCCACGCGCAGTTCGCCGCGGGGTTCGGAGCGGCTGCTCTCCACCAGTGCCCGCACTCCGTTGGCCTCGGTCAGGATGTTGACGGCGTGGTGGTAGACCTTCTCGCCGAGGTCGGTGACGGTCAACTGGCGGGTGTTCTTGCGCAGCAGCTTGATGCCGAGGTCGGCCTCTAGCTTGGTCAGTTTGCGGCTGACGGTCGACTTGGGCATGCCGAGCAGCGTCGCCGCCCGCGACAGGCTGCGGTTCTCCACGACCTTGCCGAAGACCAGCAGGGCGTCGACATCGAACGGCAGGTTCTGCTCCACGGGTCCCTTCCTGGACGGCTGCGTTCCAAATATGCAACACGGTGTTGCGCGAACGGGTCTATTTCGGCGGATTGTCCGGCGGTACCTTCGGCCTACCGTCTTCAGCCCGACGGAGGGACGACCTGTGAGTCATGACAGCCTGGTGACCAAACCTGCCAGCGGACACTGGACCGACGCCTACCCGGAGCTGGGCCGCGGGCCCGTCTCGCTCGAGGACTGCGTGTCACCGGAGTTCTACGACAAGGAACGCGAACACATCTTCAAGAAGACCTGGCTGTACGTCGGACGCGTCGAACGGGTCCCGCGGTCGGGCAGCTACTTCACCCGCGAACTGCGGTTCCTCAACACCTCGGTGATCGTCGTGCGCGGTAAGGATGACTCGATCCGGGCGTTCCACAACATCTGCCCGCACCGCGGCAACAAAATGCTGTGGGAGGACGACCCGTTCAAGGAGGTGTCCGGGCGTGCACCGCTGCTGTACTGCAGGTTTCACGGCTGGCGCTATAAGCTCGACGGCTCCCTGCACTCGGCGACGCGGACCGATCTCCTGCTGGATTTCGATGCTGACAGCTGCCGGGTGCCGGCGATCCAGTGCGAGGTCTGGGAGGGGTTCATCTTCATCAACCTCAACCCGCACAACACCGAGCCGCTGCGGTCGTTCCTGGGCGACCTGGCGCACGGCATCGAGGGTTATCCGTTCGCCGGCCCGCACCAGGTGTACAAGTTCACCGCCGAACTGCAGTGCAACTGGAAGATTTTCCTCGACGGTTTCGCCGAGAGCTATCACGGGCCGTACCTGCACGCTTCGTCGTTCGGCGCGCTGACCGCCGAGGCCAGGGAGGCCTTCGACCAGCCGAACCCGTTCACCGACGCGCTGGGCTACCGGCTGGCGGGCCCGCACCGGATGTTCTCGTTCGCCGGTGAGCCTTCGCAGAAGACGCCGTACTCCAAGCCGATCGAGTGCGTGTTCGAGGCCAGCGCGGCCGGCCCCTGGAACAAGCGCACCGACCGCGCGCCGATGCCGCCGGGGCTCAACCCCACCCGATCGGAGAAGTACGGGTTCGACTCGTTCCAGTTCTTCCCGAACTTCGTGCTGATCTTCGGTGCGTCGGGGTTCACCGTGCACACGCACTGGCCCACCGGCCCGCACTCGCACATCTTCGAGACCGAGATGTACTACCAGCCGCCGAAGACGCACCGGGAGCGGCTGGGCCAGGAACTGACCGTCACGTTCCTCAACGACATCATCCTCGAGGACGCCAGCCCGTCGGAGGGACTGCAGGCGATGCTCAACAGCGGTGTGCTGACGCATTTTCCGATGAACGACGAGGAGATCCTGCTGCGGCACTTCCACAAAGTCGTCTCGGACTACGTCAGCGCCGGCGAGGCGGCAAATCGATGAGCGCCGTTCTGCCGCCGGAGTTCTCGCACCTCGAACACCTGGTGCCCGAGTGGTCCATCGAGGACGGGCACGAACGCTACGTCAAACGGGTCAACAGCTCGATGGAGCAGATCCGGGCGTTCTACGACGAGATCTTCCCGTACGCCGAGGAGGCGCTGGCCTACGTCGACAAGTTCGACTACCGCGAGCCGCTGCCCGACGACGTGGCGAACCTGCGAAATTTGTTGTACTCGTTGATCACCGTGTCGCTCGCGGTCGAACTGTGGGGCCAGCCGCGGGTCAAGCATTCGGCCGAGACGATCCTGACGAGAGTGAGCTGAGCCGCTGTGAGCCTGACGTCGGCACTGGACATCATCGACCTGACACCGAGGATCGGCAGCGAGATCCGCACCGACCTGGACACGCTGCTGAGCAGCCGGTGCGCCGAAATGATCCGCGACACACTCGAACAGCGCGGCGTGGTGTTCTTCCGCGGGCTGCAGGTCAGCGACGAGCAGCAGGTCGCGATCGCCAGGACGCTGGGCACGGTCGTCGCCAACGAGGGTGAGGACGGCATCTACAAGATCTCGCTCGACGAATCGGTCAACCAGCGCGCGAAGTATCTGCGGGGCTCGCTGTTCTGGCACTTCGACGGTTCGCTGCAGCCGTACCCGAACCTGGCGACGCTGTTGCGGGCGGTGCGGTTGTCCGACACCGGCGGTGACACCGAATTCTGCAACACCTACGCCGCCTACGACGATCTCCCGCAGGCCGACAAGGACCTGATCGCCGACCTGCGCGTGGTACACAGCGCCGAGCGGTCGCAGTATTACGTCACCCCGGAGATGAGCTACGACGAGATCGCGTTCTGGCAGAAGTCGCCGACGAAGGAATGCCCGTTCGTGTGGACGCATCAGTCCGGCCGCAAATCACTGCTGCTGGGTGCGACGGCCGACTACGTCGTCGGGATGCCGGTCGAGCAGAGCCGCGCACTGCTTGCGCGCCTTCGGGACTGGGCGACCCAGCCGCAGTACGTCTACCGGCATCAGTGGGAGGTCGGGGACCTGCTGATCTGGGACAACACCGGCACCATGCACCGGGCCCTGCCGTACGCCGTCGACAGCGGCCGGCTCATGCACCGCACGATCCTCGCCGGCGAGGAGCCGCTGCAGTGACGCAGGATCCGCTGCTGCGGCCGCTGACCGTCGATGAATGGGGCGAGGCCGAGTACGACGCCGTGGGCGCGCTGATGGGTGTGCCGGGACACGACGTTCCGCGCGCCGGCTCCGGCGAGCCCCGCGACCCGCTGCGGTTCGACATCCTCGGCGTGCTGGCCCGTCACCCGGCGATGGCGCGGAAGTTCCTGGTCTACAACGCTTTTCTGTTGCAGCGCGGCGAGCTGCCGTTGCGGCTGCGCGAACTGGCCGTGCTGCGGCTGGCCTACGCCCGGCGCTCGGCGTTCTTCTGGGGTGAGCACGTCAAGATCGCCAGGGCCGGCGGACTGTCCGACGACGACATCGACGCGCTGACGCGCGGGAACACCGGGTTCGACGGGATCGACCGGCTGGTCCTGGAGGCGACCGACGAACTGCTGGCGCACGGCCGGGCGACGCCCGAGCAGTGGCAGCGCCTCGTCGACGACATCGGCACGCACCAGGCGATGGAGCTGATCTTCGTCGTCGGCACGTACGGGATGCTCGCGATGGCCTGCGACACGTGGCAGCTGTCTCCGCCGGCGGGCAGCGCGCAGCTGCCGGACTAGCTTTCGCGCCGCCGCCAACTGCGCAGCCCTCGGTGGGCTGCGAACGCGCCCGCCACCGCCGTCACGCACCACACCGCGATCGCCACGTACGTCAACGGTGAGTTCAGATCTGAAATCGACGCGCCCAGTGCGGTGTACACGAACGCCCGCGGCACCGAACCGATGAAGGCGCCGACGGCCATCTGCCACAACGGAACCCCGAACGCGCCGAACCCGTATGAGGCAAGCGCGTCGGAGATGCCCGGGACGAACCGCTGCCCGACGACCGCCCACAACCCGCCGCGGGCGATCAACGCGTCGAGCCGGACGGACCGCTCCTCACCGAGCAGCGCCCGCGCGCTGTCACGGCCGGCCCGCCTGCCGACGAGGCTGGTGACGACGGCCGTCGTGACCGTCGCACCGAGCGTCGCGAACGTGCCGACCAGCGGGCCGAACAGCACCCCGCTGGCGGCGGCCAGGATCGGGCCCGGCACGAACACCGCGCCGAGCAGACCCGACACCACGACGTACACCAGCGGTGCGACCGGTCCGGCCGAGGCCACCGCGCCGCGGACCTGATCGACGTCGATCACATCGGCGACCGCGGCCAGGTAGAACATCACGGCCAGGAACGTGACGAACACCGCGAGCCGCAGAATGTGCCGTCGCCGCGAGACGGGCTCGTCGAGGGTCATGTCGCCGTTTGTCATGTGGGGGCCATCTTGCCGCACGAGCGGCAGCGCGGACCCGCGGACTGCGGTCAGGACCAGCGGCTGTCGAAACCGGCCTGCCGCAGGGCGAGTTGAGCGGCGCGCTCTTCCGGCGTGACGAACGCCGCGGCAGGCAGGTGGTCGCGCAGCGCCTCATGCGACATCACCTGCTGCGAGACGATGCGCGGAGCGTCGAGGCCGAGATCCTGGAACCGGATCGCGATGGCGCCCTGGTTCAGACCGCTGGTCGACACCCAGTTCGCCGCGCCCGGGTCGGTGGGGGAGATGACGACCGTGTACGTGCCGTCGGCGTTGCGCACCGCCTGCTCGTTGTTCAGGCTGCCGGGTTCGCTCCAGTAGTCGTCGGTGATCGTCCAGATGTTGTAGGTCGGGACGATGAAGTACCCGGCGTCGCCGGGATCGATCGTGAGCACCAGCACCTCGTCGTCGGCGAGCTGGAAGTGGCCGTTGCTCTGCAGCTGGTTGGCCAGGAACTCCGCGTTGCTGGCGGGCTGTCCGATTTCGTTGACGGGTCGCGGCGCCCCGGTGTCGGAGTCGGTGGTGGCCAGCGCCATGTACTTGGCCTGTTCGGCCGCGCCGCGGACCACCAGGATCACCGCGGTGAACGCGCCGCGCAGCAGCGGTGGCATGTACGGCAGGGGCGGCACCACCGACACCAGCGTGGTGAGCAGCGGGTTGCCGCTGACGAACTGGCCGAGGAACGCGAACCCGCCGATCTGGGCGAACAGGCTGTTCGGCGGGCCGCCGACACGCTCGATGGACAGGCTCACCGGGACCTCGGAGTTCCAGTCGCCCAACGTGTCTCGTGCCGCGATGATGGTCGATCCGGTGGTCAGCTGCAGGTGGTTTCTGCGGCCGTTGGCGGGCTCCCGGCTCACGGTGATCGTGAAGGTGCCGTCCTCGTTGACCTCGAGATCGTCGGCGGTCAGGATCGCCGAGGTGGTGCCGCCGACACCTTCGAGCACGCTGAACGTGGTGTCGGAGGGTCGCCCGTCGGCGGTCATGTCGTGGAACCGCCCGGTGATCACGTACTCCGACGCCCCGTTGACCCCCATGAAGCGGTAGATGGTGTCGGGGTTGTCGTAGAGGATCCGCGAACCCGGGACCGCCTGCCCGAACCAGACGTGCGGCGGGGCGACCTGCGCGACGACCTTCGGGTTCATCGAGTCGAGCAGCTGCTGCTGGAACGCCGCGCCCATCGCGTACTCGTCGACGGCCCGGTTCAGCGCCGCCATGTTCTCGGCGTCGATACCGTCCGGGTAGAGCCGCTGCGCTGCAGCCAGGAACTGCTGCCGCAGAACCATTTTCATGAGTATGACCGGAAGCGTGCGTACGGTGCGCGCGGCGATCCGCTCGGCGGCAAGCTGTTCGGGGGTGGCCAGTGGACTGACCGTCTCGGTCGCGACGACCAGCGCGGCGGCCGTCGGTGTGGCGGTCGCGGACTCTGCGGGGGTGTTGCCGATCTCGCGGCGCGCGAAGCCGAGCATCGCCCACAGCAGTGGAGACGACGGCGTCGGTACCGCCGGGCCTTGCGTGGCCAGGGGGCCGAACCCCAGCGCCGAGAGCATGGAGCCGACGACGGTGGGCACTGCGGTGACCGCCGCGGTGGCCGGCGGTTCCGAGGTGACCGGCGCGACGGCGGCTTCGGCTACCGGAGATTCCTCCTCGACGGGTGCGCCGAGGTCGGTCGCGATGTCTTCGACCGGATCGGGTGTCGGCTCGGGCGTGGTCTCGGTGGTGCGGGATACGTTGCCGCTGAAGGTCACTGCCGGCTCACGGTCACCGGTGCGCTTCACCGGGGCGGGATCGTCGTCGTTCTTCTTCGGCTCGACCGGTTCGTCGTCCTCGGCTGTGTCGTCTAGAGCCTCGTCGTCTAGAGCCTCGTCGTCCTCGCTCTCGTCGTCCTCGGCTTCCTCCTCCTCGTCTTCGCCGGCGTCGTCGTTGTCTGAGAGGTTCCCGCCGACAACGGAGTCCGGCGAGGTGTCCGTACCGGCGGCGCCGGCATCGGCGGCTTCGGAGGTGTCCGCGCCGGTGTCGTCGGCGACAGCAAACCCCGGAGTCGTCGCGACCGCCGCGCCGACACCGAGTGCGACCGCCAGCGCGCCGACCCTGCCGACGAACCGTGCATATGAGTTGGGCGTGGTTGCCACGGCGGGAATCCTTTCCCGAAACGGTCTCGGAGCGGTCGTCGAGCAAACTTCCGTGGCCGTACCGTAGCGAAGCCGGCGGCAAATATTTGCGACTTCGACACATCGACAGCCGCCATTCATGTACCGTTTGGTACATGCTCACGGAGTGTGGCGTCGACATCGATGCGCCCGCAGACCTGGTGTGGAAGGTGTTCAGCGATGTCGAGCGCTGGCCTCAGTGGACGGCGTCGGTCACGCGGATCGTCGCCCTGGACGGGGAAGCGCTGCTGAGCGGCCGCCGGTTCGCGATCAAACAGCCGCGAATGCCGGAGCTGGTGTGGGTCGTCACCGACGTCAACCCGGGGACGTCGTGGACCTGGGAGCAACGTTCGTCGGGCGGATTGACCACGGCACGGCACGACGTCGTCGCGGTCTCGGCGACGCGCACCCGTGTCGACCAGCGCCTCGAACAACGCGGCCCGATCGGAGCATTGGTGGGCCTGGCCATGCGGTCCATGACGCGGCGCTACCTCGACCTGGAAGCCGCCGGCCTCAAGGCGCGCTGCGAACACCACGATGGCTCGACCACCTGACCTGCGGCGGCGCCAGGAGCTGTTGGACACGCTGGTGGCCGAGGTCGCCGCCGCGGGGATCGGTGACCGCTCGCTGCGTGATCTGGCCGCCGCCGTCGGCACCAGCCACCGCATGCTGTTGCATCACTTCGGCTCGCGCGACGAACTGATGCTGGCGATCGTCAGCGCCGTCGAGCAGCGTCAGATGGACCTGATGAGCGAACTGCCGCCGGACCCCGCCGATGCGGTCGCCGCGATGTGGGCGCAGCTGCGGCGACCGGAGCTGCGGGCACTCGAGCGGCTGTTCTTCGAGTGCTATGCGCGCGGCGTGCAGGGTGAGGAGCCGTTCGCCCGGATGCTGCCGGGTGCTGTCGACGACTGGCTGGCGCAGGCGGGCGACGCCGAGCCGGCGATGATGCGGCTCGGCTTGGCGGTGGCGCGCGGGCTGCTGCTCGACCTGGTCGCGACCGGGGACCTCGCCGGGGTGGACGCGGCGGCCGCGACGTTCGCCGAACTCGTTCGCGGCGCGGTCAATCCGCCTTCGTGATCGCCAGTACCTCGGCGTTCGGCAGAGCGGTCAGCACATCCGCGGTGGCTAGCAGCTTGGAGCCGCGCACCCCGCCGCCGATGATCACGTGTTCCCGGGCGACGACGTGCTCGTCGATCAGGATCGGCCAGTCGTCGGGCAGGCCGACCGGGGTTATGCCGCCGTACTCCATACCCGTCAGCGTTACCGCGGTGTCCATCGCGGCGAACGAGATCTTCCGCGCGCCAAGGTGTTTGCGTACCACCCCGTTGACATCGGCGCGGGTGGTGGCCAGCACCAGGCAGGCGGCGTACCAGACCCGCTCGGCGCGTCTGGCCTCGACGACCACGCAGTTCGCCGACACGTCCAGCGCGACGTCGTAGTGCGCGCAGAACTCGGCGGTGTCGGCGAGCGTCGGATCGATCTCGGTGACCCACAGCCCGTCGGTCAGCCGCGGCCGCACCGGTTCGGCGACCAGGTCCGGCGCGGTCGTCGCCGCCACGAAGGTCAGCTTGCCGAGCTGCACGTCAGTCTTCGCTGCTGTGTCGGTCGCCGATGAACTCCAGCAGCAGCGGGTCGTCGGAGGTGAACACCTCGACCTCCTCACCGCCGTCGCAGCGCAGCAGGGCGACGGTCACGGTGTCGCCTCGCCGACCGCGTACTTCCCAGATCGCGCCGGAGTCCTGCCAGCGCTGCAAGTCTGCTCGTCGATCCACCGGCATACCCACCACAATGCCATCCGGTGCGTGCGACGATCGGGGCATGCCCGGGAAACAGCGCCGATGACCGTCGTCCTTGCCTTGCGGTGTGCCGACGGGATCGTGGTGGCCTCGGACTCGCAGATCACCGATCCGGTGCGGGGGCTCAGCTATCCGGCGCAGAAGCTGCATCCGCTCGGCGGCAGAGCCGCGTGGGGCGGCAGCGGTTCGCGCGCGGTGCTCTACGACCTGGAGAGGATCTTCGCCGACGAAGCCGACGCCATCCTCGAAGCGCCGGAGGTCGGGCACGCGCTGCAGGACCGCATGCTGCCGGTGCTCAAGCGCCACTACGCGAACTTCATCACCGATGTGCCGGAGACCCCGCCCGGCGCCACTCCCGCGACGTACGTGCTGGCGGCCGGCTACTCCGACGGTGAGCCGTTCATCGTCGACGTCGATCCGCACGGGCTGATCGGCCACTACGAGGAGATCGGCTTCCACGCCGTCGGCAGCGGGTCGCCGATGGCGCAGCAGGCGCACGCGCTGCTGTCGCATTTCCGGATGGCCGAGCGGCCCGTCGACTACGGGATGGTGGCCGCGTTGCGGGTGCTCGACGCACTGGACACTTCCTCACCGAGCGTCGGTGGCCCGATGGATCTGTGCCGGATCACGCCCGAGGGCGCGCAGCATCTCGACGACGACGAGATCGCCGGTCTGCGCGACCGCGTGGGCCGGTGGATCGACATGGAACAGCAAGTGCTCGACGGGCTCTTCGACTGATGGGGAAGGAAAACCTAGCCTTACTCGATTCCGGTAGGCTCGTCCGGAAATGACCGAGATCGACGATGCACCCACTCCTGTGCTGCCGCGTGAGCTGACCGACATCTCCGACGAGGTCCGCGCGGTCGCGGCCCCGCCGATGCCGACGCTCGGCCCGCCGTACGACGTCAGGCTCGCCGACCCCGACCGTGACGCGGAAATGATCTCGGAGTGGATGAACCGCCCGCACCTGGTCGAGTCGTGGGAGTACCCGTGGCCGCCGCAGCGCTGGCACCGTTATCTGAGTGCCCAACTGGCAGGGCAGTATTCGCGACCGTTCGTCGGCGATTTCCGCGGTCAGCCGTTCGTCTACGTGGAGTTGTACCGGGCCGCGAAGGATTCGATCGCGCCGCGCTACGACGCTCATCCGCACGATATCGGCCTGCACGCCGCGATCGCCGAGTTGCGGTTCGTCAACCGTGGTATCGGCCCGATTCTGTTGCCGCGCTTGACCGCCAATATTTTCGAACTCGACCCGCAATGCCGTCGGATCATGTTCGACCCCGACCACCGCAACTCCGGGGCCCGCGCCGTGTGCGAGTGGGCCGGCTGCGAATTCCTCGGCGAGCACGACATGCCGAACCGCCGGATGGCCCTCTACGCCCTCCCGCGACCAGACGCGAAGTGACCCGAAAACCGCCGGAAACAGGACACTTTGCGACTGCTCGGCGGGCTCAGGGGAGCTGGTTGAACTCGGCGTAGCCGTCGTGGTCGGGTTTCATGGCCGCCGCCACCAGCTCCCACAGCACCTCGTCGGTGCCGCCGCCGACGCGGGCGAGCTTCATGTCCCGCCACCACCGGCCCAGCGGGGTCTCGTCGACGAGATAGCCCGAGCCGCCGAAGATGTGCATACATTCGTTGACGACCTCCTCGCCCAGCCGTGCGGCGTTGACCTTCATCGCCGCCGCGGTACGCAGGTCGAGCTTTCCGGTCGCCGCGATCCCGTCCAGGGCATACCGCAACATGTCGACGCGGGCCTGCAGGTCGGCCATCCGCAGCCGCAGCGCCTGGTGCTCATACAGCGTGTGACCGAACTGCCGACGAGCCATCATGCGCGCCAACGTGATTCCAATGACACGTTGTGCCGAGGTCGACACCAGACCGGCGACCGACATCCGTTCCTGCGCCAGCCCCCACGAGATCGCGGCCAGCCCGATGCCGGCGCGCGCCACCAGCGCATCGGCGGGCACCCAGGTGTCGATGTGCACGGCGGCGGTGTCCAACGGGCCCGCGCCGACCTTGCGGTACGGCGTCTGAACCTCGCACTGCGCCAGCGGCACAGCGATCACCACGACGCTGCCGTGCTTGCTGTTCGGGTCGTGGTCGACGTGACGCGCCACGCACATGACATGGTCGGCGATCGGCGAGAGCGACACGAACTTCTTGACGCCTTTGACCTCGAAACCATCGCGCACCGAGCGGATCTCGGTGCCGACGATCTGCAGGTCCGACCCGCCGGACTGTTCGGATGCGCCGATGCACAGCACGGCCTCACCGCGCACGGCCTTCTCGGCGATGTCCTTGAGGTAGTCGGACTTGCCGAAGCGGCGAAGGATCGCGATCGCCGAATCGTGCAGCCCCACGCCGACGCCGATACCGGCCGAACCCAGGGTGCCCAGCTTGCGGGCCAGTTCGATGACCTTGGCGACGTCGGGATGCTGCTGTCCGGGCGGCCATTTGGCAGCGAACACGCCCTCGGCGCCGAGGTACTCGATCAGCTCCCTCGGAAACTGCTCGCTCTCTTCGGCTTTCGCGGTCCACTGAGTCACCCGGTCGTCGAAGACCCGGTCGAGGAGCTCGCGAAACTCGGCGAGTGTGTCGGCGTTGCTCATCTGCCTGCTCCCTCCAGCGTGCGCTTGACTTCGAGCCTGCGCAGCTTGCCCGACGAGGTCCGCGGCAGCGCACCGGGTTTGACGAACATCACGTCGGCGGGCACGACGCCGCAGTGCGACGCGACGCGGGCCACCACGGCGCTGCGGGCGGCGGGTTCGTCGTTGCCCTTGAACTCCGCGGCGATCACCAGACCGGGACGTGCCGAGGCCTCGCCGGTGCCGACCGCGACGACGCAGCCGTCACGCACACCGTCGATCTCGGCGGCGATGCGTTCGATCTCGGTGGGGAACACGTTGCGGCCGGCGACAGTGATCAGTTCCTTGGCGCGACCGCAGACGACCAGCCCGTCGTCGGTCAGATAACCGAGATCACCGGTGCGAAGCCACTCTCGCGGGTCGAGTGGCGTCTCGCCGACGTAGCCGGTCATCAACGACGTGCCGCGCACCTCGACCTCGCCGACCTCGCGTCCGGTCACCTCGGTGGCGTGGGCGCAGTCGGTGTTGATCCGCACCTGCATGCCGTCGATCGGATGGCCGAGCACGGCGAACCGTCGGGTCGCCTCGCCGGCCCCGGTGCCGACCGTGACGTCGTCGACGCGGAGCCCGGAGAACGGCTCGGGAATGGTGACGGCACAGGTGGATTCGGCCAGGCCGTAGGAGGGCGCCAGCGAGCTGGGCTCGAAGCCGAACCGGCTCATCTCGTCGGCGAAACGCTGGTAGCCCAGACAGTCGACCGGCTCTCCGCCGTTGAGCGTGAAGCCGAGATTGGACAGGTCGTAACCCGAGAGGCTGCCTGCGTACTTGCCAATCAGGTTGAACGCCATGTTCGGTGCCGCGGTCATGGTGGCTTGGCTCTCGGTGAGCCATTTGAGCCAGTTGAACGGGGAGCCGGCGAACGCCGTCGTCGGGGCCTGCCACAGATCGCCGCCCGCGAGCGTGGCCACCAGCACGAAAGACAGTCCCATGTCGTGGTAGATCGGCAGCCAGCTGTGCAGCCTGCTGCGCTGGTCGACGTTGATGCGGGTGATCAGCCCACGAAGGTTGGCCAGCGATGCGGCAGGCGAAATCTGCGCTGTCCGAGGCGTTCCCGTCGAGCCGGCGGTGCCCTGCAGGATGGCCACGTCGGCCGAGTCGGGCCCGCGGAACGTCGTCGAACGGCGCGGGTGCCCGACCTCGCCGAGATCGTGCACGGTGATCCCGTCGGCGTGCGTGCGCAGCAGGGCCAGTTCGTCTCCCTGGCTGAGCACCGACGTCACTCCGATGCCCCCGAGCCGCGCAAGCGTGCTGCGGGCCCACTGGTCGGGGTCGGCGCGCCGGATCGGGCCGGGCAGGATCGACAGCCCCGCGCCGGCGAAGAACGCGCCGGGGATGGCGGCGATGAACTCGACCGTCGGTTCGCCGATCAACCCGACGCGGGTGGCGCCGTCAGCGCAGATCCGTTCGGCCACGTTCTCCGCGCGGGCATGCACCTCCGGCCAGGGGTGGCGCGACCATCGGCCGCTGTCGAGCACCGCCAGACTGGTTGGGGCGCTGGACATGGCCGCCGACAGCGCCGCCGCCAGCTCGGTCACGAGTTCGTCGGTGTCGCAGTCGCTTTGGCCAGGATGGCCGCTTCCAAGTCGCCGATCGTGTCGCAGCTCAGAAGATCCTCTTCGCTGAGCGCCACGCCCAGTCGGTCCTCGATGGCCACCATGCCGACCGCGAACGCGACCGAGTCGAGGCCGACGTCGTCGATGAGGCGGGAGTCGCGGGTGACTCGTCGGACGTCGACGTTCATGTCGTCGCGCAGGATCTCGGCAAGCGCGACGCTGACGGCTTCTGGATTAGACGGGTTCACGGCGTGCGACGGTACTACGTCGAATCAGGTAAGGCTAGGCTTACACCCGCACGTCACACCCAGCAAACGTCACAGTAGAGTGCCGATCCAGTGGCCCGCCGCGGCGGCCGCCAGCCCGAGAATGACGCTCGCCACGATGTTGGTGACGGCCAGCCCGGTGCGCCCGCCGTCGCGCAGCTCGAGCGTCTGCAGCATCCAGGTGGAGAACGTGGTGTAGGCGCCGACGAACGCCACCCCGGCCAGCAGCGTCGTCGTCGGGCCCGGCGCCAGCCCGGTGATCACGCCGAGCACCAGTGCGCCGGAGATGTTGACCACGAAGATCCCGGACGGGAACAGTCCCGGCAACCGGTGTGACACGGCGCGGTCGACGAGGAAGCGCGCCACCGCGCCGGCGCCGCCGAGAAGCGCCACGCACACCCACGCCACGACGGTCATCGCCGCGCCCATCTGGCCGCCAGCCACCCAGCCACCAGGCCGGCGGTGATGCTGGCGACGGCGTAACCGGCCGCCAGCGCGAAGTGCTCGCGCTCGATCATCCGCAGCATCTCCACCTGCATGGTCGAGAACGTGGTCAGCCCGCCGCACAGGCCGGTCCCCAGCAGCGGGCGGCGGTAGCTGTTGTCCGGCAGCCGGGTGGCCACGTAGCCGAGCAGGAAGGCTCCGACGATGTTCACCGCGAACGTCGGCCACGGCCAGTGCCCCGGCTCGGGCGCGGCGAGGGTCTCGACGGCCGCGCGAACGACCGTGCCGATCGCGCCGCCGACGAACACGGCGAGCACCTCACGGCCGTCGTAACCGAACACAGGCCAAAGTATGGCCGCACCGGGGCGCGCGTGGCGCGGTGCAAGGAGCAGAATCGGGGGTATGGCGGCCAACCCCCGAGCCGGTCAGCCGGCGCAGCCCGAGGACCTCATCGACGTCGCCCAGGTGGTGACGGCGTACTACACCCGCGAGCCCGACCCCGACAACGTCGACCAGCAGGTGGCGTTCGGCACGTCAGGCCACCGCGGGTCGAGCCTCGATGCGGCGTTCAACGAGGCGCACATCGTGGCCACCACGCAGGCGATCGTCGAGTACCGCGCCGCTCAGGGCACGACCGGGCCGCTGTTCATCGGCCGCGACACGCACGCGCTGTCGGAGCCGGCGTGGGTGTCGGCGCTGGAGGTGCTGGCCGCCAACGACGTTGTGACGATGATCGATTCGGCGGACCGCTACACCCCGACGCCGGCGGTCAGCCACGCGATCCTGACCTACAACCGCGGCCGCGGCGCCGGTCTGGCCGACGGCATCGTCGTCACCCCGTCGCACAACCCGCCGCGCGACGGCGGCTTCAAGTACAACCCGCCCAACGGCGGGCCCGCCGACACCGACGCCACGGGTGCGATCGCCAAGCGCGCCAACGAGCTGCTGCGCGACGAGTTGCGCGGCGTCAAGCGGGTGCCGCTGGGCCCGGCGCTGGCCGACGCGCAGCGGTATGACTATCTCGATGCGTACGTCGCGGACCTGCCCAGCGTCGTGGACATGCACGCGATCAGCGCGGAGAAGATCCGCATCGGCGCCGATCCGCTCGGCGGGGCCAGCGTCGACTACTGGGGCGCCATCGCCGAGCGGCACAACCTCGACCTGACGGTGGTCAACCCGCTGGTGGACGCGACGTGGCGGTTCATGACGCTCGACACCGACGGCAAGATCCGGATGGACTGCAGCTCGCCGAACGCGATGGCGTCGCTCATCGCCAACCGCGAGCGATTCCAGATCGCCACCGGGAACGACGCCGACTCCGACCGGCACGGCATCGTCACCCCCGACGGCGGGCTGCTCAACCCGAACCACTATCTCGCGGTGGCCATCGACTACCTGTATGGGCACCGGCCCGACTGGCCGGAGTCGACGGCGGTGGGCAAGACCGCGGTCAGTTCGTCGATCATCGACCGCGTCGTGGCCGGGCTGGGCCGCAAGCTGGTCGAGGTGCCGGTCGGGTTCAAATGGTTCGTCGACGGATTGATCAGCGGCACAATCGGTTTCGGCGGCGAGGAGAGCGCGGGCGCGTCGTTCCTGCGGCGCGACGGGTCGGTGTGGACGACCGACAAGGACGGCATCATCCTGGCGCTGCTGGCCTCGGAGATCCTGGCGGTGACGGGTCAGACGCCGTCGCAGCGGTACGCCGCGCTGGCCGAGAGGTACGGCGCGCCGACCTACGCGCGCGTCGACGCGCCCGCCGACCGCGAGCAGAAGGCGCGGTTGGCCAAGCTGTCCGCAGAGCAGGTCACCGCGACCGAACTGGCCGGCGAACCGATCACCGCCAAGCTGACGAACGCGCCGGGCAACGGTGCGCCGCTGGGAGGGTTGAAGGTCACGACCGAGAATGCGTGGTTCGCCGCGCGGCCGTCGGGAACCGAGGACGTGTACAAGATCTACGCCGAGTCGTTCAAGGGACCCGAACACCTGGCGGAGGTGCAGGAGGCCGCGCGCGAGGTGGTCAATAGGGTCATTGCGTGAGCTCTGATCCGCAGAGCGACTGTCGTCCGGTCGCGAAACCTCGGCTGCCCCGGGAAGTGTGGGTGCTCGTCGGCGCCAACGTGGTGGTGGCGCTGGGTTACGGCGTGGTGGCGCCGGTGCTCCCGCAGTACGCCCGGCACTTCGGGGTGAGCATCAGCGCGGCGACGTTCGTCATCACGGCGTTCGCGGTGATGCGACTGGTCGGGGCGCCGCCTGCGGGGCTGCTGGTGCAGCGGCTGGGGGAGCGGCGGGTCTACATCAGCGGGCTGCTGATCGTCGCGGTGTCGACGGCGGCGTGCGCGTTCGCCGAGACGTATTGGCAGCTGTTGGTGTTCCGGTCGCTGGGCGGGATCGGCTCGGCGATGTTCACGGTGTCGTCGCTGGGGTTGATGATCAGGATCTCGCCGTCGGACGCGCGTGGTCGGGTGGCGGGGCTGTTCTCGTCGGGCTTCATGGTCGGGTCGGTGGGCGGGCCGATCCTGGGCAGCCTCACGGCCGGGTTCGGGCTGTCGGCGCCGTTTCTGATCTACGGTGCCGCGCTGCTGGTGGCGGCGACGGTGGTGTTCGTCAGCTTGCGCAACTCGGCGGTGGTCGGGAGGTCTGACGACGACGTCGAGGCGGCGGTGCCGTTCCGGAAAGTGATGCGGCACCGGGCTTATCAGGCGGCGCTGTTGTCGAACTTCGCGACCGGGTGGGCGTCGTTCGGGTTGCGGATCGCGCTGGTGCCGCTGTTCGTCGTGGAGGTGCTGGGGCGTGGACCCGGTGCGGCGGGGCTGGCGCTGACGGCGTTCGCGGTGGGCAACATCTCGGTCGTGATCCCCAGTGGCTATCTGTCGGACCGGCTGGGCCGTCGCAAACTGTTGATCTTCGGGTTGACGTTGGCGGCGGTGTCGACGGCGTTGGTGGGCTACACCACATCGCTGCCGGTGTTTCTGGTGGCGGCGTATATCGCGGGGGCGGCGACCGGGATCTTCGTCTCACCGCAGCAGGCGGCGGTCGCCGATGTGGTGGGCAGCAAGTCGCGCGGCGGCACCGCGGTGGCGACGTTCCAGATGATGGCGGACTTCGGCTCGATCGGCGGATCGCTGCTGGTCGGGCTGATCGCGCAGCACACGTCGTTCGGGTTGGCGTTCCTGATCAGCGGGGTGATCCTGGGCGTGGCCGCAATCGGGTGGATCTTCGCGCCGGAGACGCGGCCGCGACCGTCGGACCAGCACACGCCCGCGCGCCCACTCGGTCCGGAGGCCGGCGGGGAAGTCCCGTAACCAGCGATTTTGAGGGCTCCGTGCGGTTGGTGTAACTTCGATGAGCACGACTCAAGGGGCTATGGCGCAGTTGGTAGCGCACCACACTGGCAGTGTGGGGGTCAGGGGTTCGAATCCCCTTAGCTCCACTCATTTCCGCAGTTCAGAGGGCCGCGACCTCGTGAGGATTCAGCCGAAGGTCGCGGCATATGGCTTCGGCCCGCCGTCGCGTCCGAAGGGGCGCCAGCCAGTAGTTCTCGGTCATCGCCGCCTTGGCGGAAAGCAGACCAGCACTTCTTTTCGAGTCGGCTGAGAAGGTATCGGCTCAACGTCCCTGACGGTCGGGGCTTGAAGGCAGGCCCAAGTGGTCGCGCACGTCGGTACCTCAGCTCGTCGCCCGACATCGAAGGCACCTGGTCGAGGTCCAGCAAATAAAACATAGGGAAACGCCTGATTCCTTTTCTGGCCGTCGAGCGCACACTTGGTGTTGTGCGCGGACCCTGGGGGGCCGTCTCACATTTCAAGATCAAATGGGCTACGCCAAACGATTTCGACCACAGTCGAGCCGCGTCGCCGAGGCCGTAACAGCCATCGGGGTGGCCTCGGCGACAAGTGCAGTAGCCCTTCACATCGAAGACAGGGGCGGGGGCTCAACATGTTGAAACGGATATTGATGGTCGGGATAGCTGCGGCCTCGATCGGCGTTGGCGGCGGCATGGGGATGGGGGCGGCATCCGCCAACCCGGCCGTGTGCGGAGTGCCGGGGACACCGCCGTGTGCGCCGTCTCTGACTCCCGAGCAGCAGTGCGCTTTGTTCGCGTGGCGGACCTGGACGCCGTGCAACTGGGCAGGGATGCAGGTGCCGATTGGTACGCCGGGCAGCGTCGGCTGATGATGCGCCAGGAGACGACGGGCATTAGAAGGACACTCGCTGCCGTCGGCATCGAGCTCGTCGCTGCTCCTGCCGCCTCGGCGGCCTACTAGTTGAGCCGACGTGACATGTTGAGCGGTACGGACGACGTCGACCCCAACGCCGAGACCCAGTGGGGGTACAGCAGGTACAACGACTACCAGGACTATCCCTACAGTCTGGAGAGCGCTCCCACGCCCATCGTGACGACCCGCTCGGATTCCTCGTCGGTGATTGCCATGGCCATCTTGGCGGCGGCGGTGATGATCTGCGCGGCGATTGTGGTCGTGGTGGTGGTCAACACTCCCAACACCCCGACGTCGACACCCGGTCCGACAACCATCATCAGATCGACGGTCACCGCCGCGCCGGAGCCGTCGTTGCCGGCACGCACGCATACCCCGACGCCGACGTCCGTCGCCGCGCCGCCGCCCGTACACGACACGGCCGTCCCAAGGGTGCCGGTGCCAGTGGTCACCAGCCTGCAACAGCTGCGTACTCAGGCCGCTCTCGACACCCGCATTGGCCTCAACGCGGGCAGCCTCTGGGTGCCGCAGTTGAGTTCCAAGCGACCAGGCACCGTCGATGACGGGATCGTTTGGGACAACGACGATATCTGGCAGGAGCACCTGCGGCTGCGGCAGCAGTACGGCGCGATCCTGCTGTGGTCGGGGGACTGGAACTTCGATGACGACGACCTCTGGGTGACGGTGGCGACCGAAGGCTTCCCCAGCGCTGAGGGGGCGCGACAATGGTGCCGCAACCACGGTCGTGACACCTGGCACTGCTTCCCGGCTCAGCTACGGTGATCGACAGTCTTTAGTAACCCGACGCGGCGGACTTACGCCTCGTCAGTTGTCGGCCGATCAATGAGTGACCGCTGTTCGAAGCTCCTTTAGCAAACACATGGAATAAGTCTTAGGATCTGTTTTTGACTGTTGTCGGGGGCGTCATGGGCATTCGCAGAAGCTCTACATGGGGTGCTACTGCCGGTCTGGTCGCGGGCTTACTGGTTGCACCAGTGGCCTCGGCCGACCTATTCACCGTCTGCCCGTCAGGCATGAGTGGGGTTGTCACCGCGGACACAAGTTGCGCCTTCGCCGACAATGTTCGGTGGGCGTGGTACAGCCAACCCGGAATGATCGTCACGGCTTACAGTCCAGTCACCAACGAGTCGTACACAATGCAATGCACATCAGCGGCCACCACCTACTGGCCCGAAGCGAAACGGTGCGTAGGCGTGAACTCCTACGGCGTCGGCCTGATTGTCTTCATCGACTAGGGCACAGCGGCGGTGTCCATAAGGTTTGAGGAGCCGGCGTGCTTCGACAGGAGCAACTCCGTACGGTCGTGAAGGTTCGAATTCTTCGCCCACTCATCTCCGACGCCCACCCTGTGTAGCTCAAAACAGTCTCGGCGCACGCCTCTAGCCCGGATGACCGCTTCTTGGTCACCGGGTTCAAGGTGTGGGCCGTCAGGCCGCGTGGCCGCCGGGTGGTGAGCGTCCGCCGGGATGATCGCTGGGGTCAGGCAGTGGCGGGTCGGCACCGGCCTCGGGGTGGTGGTCTTGGCTGGCGGCTTCTGTGGTCCCGGCCGGCTCGAATCGTTCGTCGTCGTCGACGGGGTCAGGCGGTCGCGGGTCGGTACCGGCTTCTGTGCAGTATCGGTCCACGTCGGCCGGTTGCGGGCAAGCCAGCTCCAAGCGTTCGCTCTCGTGGATCGAGTCTGCCGGCGGATCGGGCTCGCGGTGGTCTTGGTCGACGGGATCGCCCGGTTCTGCGGCCACGCCCGGTTGGTCGACCGACTCGGCCGATTCTGGATGGCCACCAGGCTCGCCGGCACGGTCGGCCGGCGCCGGGCGTAGTTCGGCATCGCGGTGATCTCCGTCGGGGGGATCTGCCGGTTGCGTGTCGTCTCCGGGTTCGTCGGCCCCGACGGCCGCTTCGGCGGCTGGGTCGAAGGGTTCCTCGTCCTCGTCGTTGTCGGGGCGTAGGAGCAGTTCGGGGCGGTGGTGGTAGTTGAGGCGGGCTTGGCCGGTGTCCAGTGGTGGTGGGGGTAGCCATTCCACGTCGTGGCGTTGGCTCATCCTCGTGGTCCAGCCGCCGTCGTTGTTGACGCTGCGGTTATCGGGTCCACAGGCCAGGCCGAGCTCATCGACGTTGGTTTGGCCGCCGTGGGTCCAGTCGTCGGTGACGTGATGGGCTTGGCAGCCGTAGGCGCCGACGGTGCAGCCCGGTTTGGTGCAGCCCCCGTCGCGGGCGATCAGCATGATCCGCTGCGCGCGGCTGGCGGTGCGTTTGCTGCGGTACAGGTTCAGTGCTGATCCGGTGGCCCGGTCGAAGACTGCCAGGTAGTGACGGGCGTGAGCGGCCATGCGCACCACGTCATCGATGGGGACCACGGTGCCCCCGCCGGTGGTGCCGATCCCGGCCCGCGATTCCAGATCTTGCAGGGTGGTGCGGATGATGACCGAGACCGGCAGCCCGTTGAGTTGGCCCAGATCCCCACTCATCAACGCGATCCGCCCGACGGCCAGCAGCGCGTCATGCTGGCGTTGGGCCAGGCTGCGCTGATCGTTGTCGATCTGGGCCTGGGTCGGTGTGCCCGAGATGCAGGGGTGTTCGTCGGCGGGGTTGCACATGCCGGGGGCGGCGAGCTTGGCGAACAACACCTCGAAGACCGCCCACGCTTCGGGGGTCATCGTGGCGCGTAGTTCGACCATGCCGTCTTCGCCCTGTTTGGACTTGGTCACGCCGCGTTTGCGGGCCCGTTCGGCCTCATCGGGGACCGGGCCGTCCTGATCCATCAGAAACAACAGCAACGCCGCGCTGTCCTGCACCGCGCTAGGCCCAGCAGCGGCCGCGCAGCGCACCAACTTCAGCTCGAAGCGCTCACGGGTGGCGGTGTCGACGAACCCGGGCACCTTGTTCATCGCCTTGCGGATGATGTCCACATGCTCGGCGGTGATCAACCCATGGGCTTGGGCGGCGGCGGTGGCCGGCAGACGCGGGGGCAGCATCTGGCCGGTCAGCCCCTGGCGCGGGGCCAGCAGCTCAGTCTCGGTCAGGCGCCGGTTGGCCTCACTGGTCGAGATCCGCCACCGCACACTCAAGGCTTCTCGCCACGATTTGGCGCCCAACGCCGCCGGAGTGGTCTCGGTCTGCAGGCGCGCCAACGCGCGGTGCCCGACCGCGGGCAGCCGGCAACGCTGGGTCTCCAGCTCATCGAGAACCTCGATCAGTTCCGGGGCCGTCGACAGGTCGAAATCGCAGGCCGCCAACCGGTCAACGGCCGCCCGCAACCCGGCCATCGCGTCCTGCAACTCCGTCCCCGACATACTTCGAACATACATTCGAGGTCTGACAAGTCTCGGGCGCGTCGAATCCTTTGACAGTCGGGCACTCTCGGCGCGGCGCGAGCGTGCACGAACGCCGGAATTTGCGCGGCGTGTCGTGTGCAGACATGCACGCTCGCGGTGCTGGGCGAGCGGGACGCCCGGCCAATCAACTCAGGCCCGTAAGCGAATTACGTCGCAGACGCCGGCGGGCAGAAATACAGGCGAGCGCCGGCGACGACGTAGTTCGACAGGTTCTCGTCCCGGGTCGCCTGATCCAATATCGCCAGCAGCGTGTCCAGATCGACGCCGCGGTCGGTCTGCGTGCAGACATCCCGCGCGAGCGTCGTGATGGTGGCGCAATCCCCGGTGAACCCCGCACCGGCCATGCTCGCGCAGAAGTCGCTCTCGGGCGACGCCGCCGCCACCGGCGCGCCGATCAGCGCGGTCGCGGCGGACAGAACGAGAATCTTCGTAAGCACGGCCATAGTGAGTCCTTCCTATCGCCGGTTACCCGCTTGAAGGTGCTGACACGCAAGACCTCGACACGTTGAGACCGAGTAGTTACGTCCTGGCCCTCAACTTCATTCGAACGTGACAGTTGACGCACGACACCACCGTGGCCGTCGCGTGAACCTTCTGCACATAGTCGCAGTTGAAGCATCGGACCGTCCGCGGCGCGACCTGGGCCTTCAACGCCAGCAGTCGTTCTGAGGTCACCGCGTCGGGTCGCTCGTGGCCGGGAGACCCGGTCAGCTGGATCTGGTTCTTGATGTCGCGGTACGCCTGCACTCGCGCCATCACCGCATCCGCCGCTGAATTCTGCGGTTTGGTGTCCGGGGCCGCTTCGATGCCGTAAAGCATCGCGCTCAACTTGGCGTGCAGTTCTGCGCGTTGCTCCGCGGTTCGCGCCGCTTTCCGTTCGTCACGCAGGGATTCGTCGATCAGGCGCGCCTCTCGTGCGCACTTCCCGATCAGCTCGACCCGTTCGACAGATGCCTTCTCGAGATCGTCGACGGTGGCCCTCGCCTCCGCGAGGATCTTTTTGTCGTCGGCGCCGGGGTTGTCCAACGCCGACAACTGGTCGATGACCTTGCGCAGTGCGTGCGCTTTCTCAAACCCGGCGGTGATCGCAACGACGTCGGCCGTGAAGTCGACATCACCGAGCCACCCGGCACGCGCCGCTTCCGACGCGGCGACCTGTTCAATGGCAGTCAACGCGGATTCGACGCGGGCCGCGTTCTTCTTGCCCAACGCTCGCATGCGCCACTGCTTTTCGCGGCGAGCCTGTTCCTCTCGCTCGCGCTTCTCGGCAGCCGCTGCCGCCTCGCGTTCGGCGATCTCGCGGGCTTCCGCTGCCGCGCGGTGCTCGTCGTAGGTCTTGATCGCCCAGGCGATCCCTGCGGTGACGACCCCCAGTCCGGCGACAACGCCGACGAAAATCCACACCTCTTTCGGAATCAGAGCAATCACGACCACAACAAAGACGATCACGCCGCCGATAGCGTCACTCGACTTCTTGCTACTCATGACTCGTCTACCCGTGGGCGCGCTGAATCCCCGGTTGCTACCGCGATCAACGCGGTCCACCCCTGTCTCCCCATAGCTACAGGATAACGACGGGTCCGACAAATCCTCCGGTGAGCGTATGACGCTCACCAGGGCCCGCAAGTCCCCGTGCAGCAAAGATACGAGCGCAGCCCTGTCGAAGTTTGCCCGCTCAGTTGCGCAGGCGCGGCCGGTCCTCAGTCGTGCGCCGACGCAACCGGTACCGGGCGACGAGGTGCAAAGCGCCGCGAACAGCCGCGCGGTAGGGCAGCGCCAGCGGCCACAACAGCGCGAACACCACGGTGCCCACAGCATGCGGCACGGGACGCACACCATCGCCCTGAGTGCGCCAGAACCACCAGCCGACGGCGACCGCGACCCCGGCGTAGGCGACAGCTGTCACCAGGTGATCGCTCACCGCGCACCGCTTCCCGCCTCGGCCATATCTCGAATGTACTGATCGTGACGCGGCTTGACCCTCTCCCAGGGGGAGACCCGATGGTGGCGTCATGACTACGCACCACATCGAATTGAACGATCTGCCCGCTGCGGTCAAGACTTACCTCGCCGCCCACGACGCGGGCGACGTCGACGCCGCGCGTGACACGTTCACCGCCGACGCTGCGGTCACCGACGAGGGCCACACGTACCACGGACGTGACCAGGTCGTCGGCTGGCTCAGCGCCACCAGCAACCAGTACACCTATACGACGGAATACATCGGTGCGACCGAAGTCGACGGGACCACCTTCGAGGTCGTGCAACACCTCGAAGGGGACTTTCCCGGCGGCGTGGCCGATCTACGTTTCCGCTTCACCCTCGACCGCGGTCTGATCACCCGGCTGGTGATCGAGCCATGAGCCGGACATGGTTCATCACCGGCGGTACTCCCGGCGGGTTCGGTATGGCTTTCGCCGAGGCGGCCCTCGAGATCGGCGACCGGGTGGCGCTGACGGCCCGTCGTCCCGCCGAACTCACCGACTGGGCCCAGGGATTCGGCGACCGCGTCCTCGTCCCGACCCTCGACGTCACCGACGCGGATCAGGTGCGTGAAGCCGTCCGCGCCGCCGAGGATCACCTCGGCGGCATCGACGTTCTGGTCAACAACGCCGGGCGCGGCTGGTACGGGTCGATCGAAGGCATGGCCGATTCCGCCGTGCGCCAGATGTTCGAGCTGAACTTCTTCTCCGTGCTGTCGGTGACGAGGGCCGCGCTGCCCGGTATGCGCGCCAGGGGCGACGGGTGGATCCTGAACATGTCCTCGGTGGCCGGGCTGCGCGGCGTCACCGGCTTCGGGTTCTACAGCGCAACGAAATTCGCGCTCGAGGCGGTGACCGAACAGCTCCGCGAGGAGATGGCGCCGTTCGGAATCAGAGTGATGGCAGTAGAACCGGGGGCGTTCCGCACCCGCGCATATTCGGGGTTCGCCGACGAGCCGATCGACGAGCCCGTTCCCGAGTACCGGGCCATGCTCGAACAGGTGCGCGCAGCGATGGTCGAGCAGGACGGCGCCCAGCCCGGCGACCCCCGGCGCGGTGTACGCGCGGTGATCAGCGCCATGGCCGAGAACCCGCCGCCGCGACGGTTGGTGCTCGGCAGTGGCGGGTTCGACGTCGCAGTCGCCGCGCTCGAAGATTCGCTGGCCGAAATCCGATCACACGAAAAGCTATCGCGTGGTGTGGATTTCCCGACCTGAGTCCTGTCCGACGCTGGGCGTGACCCGGAATACCGGCCACCCGATCTCGGTCCGCCACTCATCGGAATCGGTTGTGTCGCGCGGACCCACCAGATAGCTCTCGTGCACCGGTCCGTCGACGGTCAGCGCGTGCGTCACCACCCAGTCGCCGAGGCGGCCGTAGGTGACGTCGAGATCGTCGTGCGGACCGGCGTGGACGGTGACCGCGAGTTCGGCAGGCGCCAGCTCGATCACCTCGATCCGGCCCGACGCCCGCGGCTCCCGGACGGGTCGGTACACCGTCATCGTCCCGGCGCCGTGAGTGAACAGTGCGTTGGCGTACTGCCCGCCGGGCGGTCCGGTGCGCTCGGCTGGCGGGAACGCGGCGTCGAGTTCGGCCATCGCCTCGTCGTACCACGCCAGCGAGCGGCCGAACTCGACGCGGCCGGTGATCGCGGCGACCGTCCGGCGCGGCAGTGACCGCAACTCGACGTCGATGGAGGGCGGCTCCGGGTTCAGCAGCCGGCGCAGCGATACGACGGCCGCCTGCGTCCGGGCCAGCTCTTTTTCGAGCCGGCGGGCGTGGCCGGCGATCACCTCGGCACGCCGGTGCGGATCGTCGGTGGCGAGCACGGAACGGATCTCGGCGAGCGGCACGTCGAGTTGCCGGAGCCGGTGGATCACCTGGGCGGTCGGGATCTGCTGGCTTGTGTAGTAGCGGTAACCGGTGGCCGGGTCGACGTACGCGGGTTCCAGCAGGCCTGCCTCGTGATAGCGACGCAACGTGCGCACGCTGAGATGCGTCAGGGTGGCGAACTCGCCGATGGTCAAGGTCGGACGCATGGTCCCAGTGTGCCTGCTGCGCCGAGGTTCAGCCCCGGTACTCCGATGCGGCCAGTGCCTTGTACAGCGTCGGTCTGCTGACACCGAGCGCCTTCGCGACGGCGGTTTTCGACATCCCGCCGGCGAGCATGCGGCGCGCTGCGGCGGTCTTGGAGGCGTCCAGCGCCGCGGGCCGCCCGATGGGCCGGGTCCTTCCGAACGGCGCCGCGATCGGCCCGGCGTCGGCAGCAGGCTGCACAGCCAGCGGATGAGTCGGACCGCGGTTGAACGAGATCGGTATCAGGGTTTCGTCGGAGGTGTCCGTCAAGGCTCGGACGAAAACTCCGCGCGCTCTGAAGTCCGCCACCCGGTCGGCGATCTCGGCGTCGGAGTGCCCGAGGCGGTGCAGCCCGACCACCGTTACCGAGTCACCGGGGCGCACCGTCGTCAACAGCATCGTGAGGACGGCGCGGCGACCCGTCCACGGGGTCAGTTCGTCGAACACGGCGTCCGCCGCGATACCGCTCTCGACGAGGACCTTGCGCTGCCGGTCCACTGACTGCGGTGACGAACACGGCGAGGCGTATCCGAAGGCGCGCCCGCTGTATGCCGCCGCTGTGTGGAACACGCGCCGAAGCGTATACGGGTGTTGATCATGAGTGCAGGGTTCGTCCTCCGTCGAAAAACATAACTCGACTTTTCAAATATCTTCGGTCCGCGCACAATCTGGCCGTTTGTGACTCTCGCGGCAATTTGCAGCCGTACCGGCGACGCGAAAATGTAGGGAAATCCCGGATTGGGTCCCGGTCGAGCTGCGTCCGGTCATCTAGGGTGACGACCATGGGTAGCCCCCGAATCTCCGGTGGCGTGGTCCACGAATTGCCGTCGGATCTGCGGACCGCGTTGCTCGCCAACGACACCGCACTGGCCGCCTGGAATGACATCACGCCGCTGGCGCGCAACGAGTTCATCTGCTGGGTCGAGGACGCCAAGCAGCAGAAGACCCGCGAACGCCGCATCCGGCGCACCCAGGAGGAACTCGAAGAAGGCAAACGTCGGCCGTGCTGCTGGCCCGGCTGCAAACACCGCGAACGCACCGGCCGGTAGCGGCTATCCCTCGTGCGTCGGCGCCGTCTGCACGGTCGGGGCGGCCGCGGCCAGCAGCGCGTCCCGGCCTCCGGTGCGCGGGGGATAGATGCGCTCGCGGTTGATGACCCGCTTCGTCGCCTTGGCCGTCGCGCCGTCGGCGACCACCCGGCGATCCCAGCCCTCGGTGTAGACCGCACCCGCGGCACCGAGGTCGAGCACCGTGACATACCAGGGAATCCGTAGCGGCATCATGGGTTCCCCGAGCAGATCGCCGATCACGTTGTAGCCGGCGAAGCGGCCCATCGGCCTGCTGTGCTGACACGACATCACCGACATGTGCTCGTCGTCCATTCGCGCGGCCGCCACGTCACCGGCCGCGAAGACTCCCGTCATTCGCTCGACGCGCAGATAGTCGTCGACCGGCAGACGCCCCAGTCGGTCCATCGGAACCCCGAGCCGCTCGGTCAACGGGTGCGCCCGCATCCCCGCGCACCACACCACGGTGGCGGTCGCGATGACCTCGCCGTCCGACAGCGTGGCGCTGCGCGCGTCGATCGCGGTGAGCCCCACCGAAGTCCGCACTTCGATACCGTTGTCGCGCAAAGCCCGTTCGATGACGGGTCGCGCCGCCGAGCCCATGTCCGAGCCGACGTGCGGATTGCGGTCCACGAGTATCACCCGTGGGGTGATGCGACCGCCGAGCGCGGCCAGCGTTGCGGGCAACTCGCCGGCGGTTTCGATTCCGGTCAGTCCTGCGCCGACGACGACGGCTGTCGCCGAGGCCGGGTCATCGGCGGGTAGCTCGCGAAGATGACGCTGTAGCCGAACGGCGGCGTCGTAGGTGTCGACGTCGAAACCGAACTCGGCGAGTCCCGGCACGTCCGGGCGGACGATGCGACTGCCCATTGCCAGTACCAGGCGGTCGTATCCGAGCTCCGCGCCGTCGTCGGTGCGGACCGTCGCGGCGTCGACGTCGGTCACCGCGGCGCCGACGTATCGGACACCGGCGGGAGCGAGTAAGTCGTGCAACGGGATCCGGCAGTCGCTCAGGTCCGGTTCGTAGTTCCGGACCCGGATGTCGTGGTACGGCTGCGGGCTGACGACGGTCACGTCGACATCGCGTACACCGAGTTCGTCGAGGCGGCGCGCCGCACCGACTGCGGCCCACAGCCCCGCGAAACCGGAGCCCACCACGAGAACGTTCGCCGGCACCGTCTCATCGTGCGGGCGTCGTGGGGGATCGGCAAGGCCGAACTTGTCGTCGAGATCTGCGCGAGGGTCGTGCTCGGGGTTGTTTCGGCAGCCCTCGCGCAGAACTCGGCGAAAACCAGGCCGAGCGGTTGTTCGCCGAGCGCGGTATGCACGCGGTGTCCAACCGGCAGATCAGCGACGCCGCCTCACAAGGCAACAACGCCGCGGTCTGCTACCACTTCGGAACCCGTACCGACCTGTTGCGGGCCATCGAAGCCAAGCACCGCGTCCCGATCGAGCAACTGCGGGCCGGGATGCTCGCCGACCTCGGCCCGTCGGCCGGCCTGAGTGACTGGGTGGACTGCCTGGTGCGCCCGCTGACCGGGCATCTGGAAGAACTCGGCAACCCGAGTTGGTATGCGCGCTTCGCGGCGCAGGCCATGGCCGACCCGGCCTACCGCGAGGTGGTCACCAAGGACGCGATGTCCTCGCCGTACCTGGTGCAGGTGATTGACGGCATCACCGGATGCCTCGCCGACCTTCCCAAGCGGGTCCGCTACGAGCGGATCGTGATGGCACGAAACCTCCTCATGCACACCTGCGCCGAACACGAAGGCGCCCTGGCCGCGCGCCGTGCGACCCGCTCCCCGTGGCCGCGGGCCGCCGAGGGGCTCACCGACGCGATCACCGGCCTGTGGCAGGCGCCGGTCAGGTCGACGGCCGGCATCCGGTGAGCGGCGGTTTACAGTTGCGCGTGCCCGATCTGTCGGGGCGCCTGGCCGTGGTCACCGGCGCCAACAGCGGACTCGGGTTCGGCCTGGCCAGAGAACTGTCGGCGGCCGGTGTCGACGTGCTGCTGGCGGTGCGCAGTCGCGCAAAGGGCGAGGCCGCCATCGAGCAGATCCGCCGGATCGTGCCCGACGCCGCAACCGTCGTCGTGGACCTCGACCTCGCCTCGCTGAAAAGCGTTGCCGCGCTCGGTGAACGTCTGATTGCCGACGGCAGGCCGATCGACATCCTGATCAACAACGCCGGTGTGCTCGTACGGAATGGCAAAGCTTGCGCAGCTGATGTTCGCCAGAGAACTCGACCGGCGCAGTCGCGCGCACGGCTGGGGGTTGATGTCGAACGCCGCGCACCCCGGCCTGACGAAGACCAACCTGCTCAGCGGCGCCTCCTACGAAGGCATCAAGCCGACGCTGTACGCGGCCGCGTCGCCCGCCGCCGAGGGCGGCGCCTACTACGGGCCTCGCGGCCTGTACGAAACAGCCGGTGGGGGAGTCGGATTCGCCAAGATTCCGTCGGCAGTGGGCAGCGAGGCCCAGAGCCGCGCGCTGTGGCAGCTGTCCGAACGCATGACGGCCGTCACCTACCCGGACAGCTGACGTCAGAGCTCGGCAAGTGCGGCGCTCAAACCTCTTGTCTGCCAGAGGTTGAGCACATTGTTCAGCATCTGCAGCGGCGCGCGCACACCTTCGTCGTTCTTGATCCGCGGATCGGTGCGCGTCGTGTCCGGCCCGGCGTCGGGAAGACGTTTACGGATCAACGCAGGGACATCGAGCAGCCAGGTGACGCCCATCAGCGTCGCGTAGAGAACCAGCCGGCGCTCCAGCGCCGCGGGCGCGAGATCCGGCCCGCCGCTGGCGGACACCTCGGTGCAGAACAGATCCAGTAGCTCGTCGAGATGACCGTTCCACAAAGAGGTTTCGGCGCCCGACAGTGAACCCCAGACGGCCATCGCGACATTCATCCGACTCACGCAGCCCCAGTCCATCAGCCCGCACCGCAGCTCGCCGTCTTCGCCGCGCCAGAACCAGGCGTTGTCGACGTTGGCGTTCCAGTGACACAGGGCGAGATAGTCGGCGTCCTCGACCAGCAGGCGCCACACGTCGGCTTCACGGCCGAGCAACTCCGGCGCCTCGGCGGTGAAACTCCGGAGGAACTCCGGGGACCGCAGATTTTCGGCGAACAGGCCCGGGTGCTGCGCGACGAACTCCGTGAGCCGGGTCAGCTTGCGGTCGAGTCGTTCGGCGGTGAGGGTCGGACGCTCGCCGACCGTCGCCGCCTGCAGGTCCACCGGAAACTGGCCGACCAGACGCGCGGGCAGCCGCCCCGAACGCTCGGTGCCTGCCAGCCTGGCCAGAGCGGTCACCAGCGCCCGGTAATGCTCCGCCTGCTCAGGCATCTCGTAGTCCAGACACTTGTGATACTGGGGTTCGATGTCGCCGCGGCCGAACGGGATTCGTTCGCTGATCAGCAGCCCGGTGCCGGACTCGCGGTGGTAGTCGGCGAACAGCGTGTCGGGCACCGCGATCGGAAACCCCGGCGTGCGGGCCAGCGCCGCGAACCGGGCCTCGGCCTCCATCTGGGTCCGCCCGATGTCGCGGACCGCGTCGTCGAAGTCCCGGGAGAACTTCACGAACAAGTCGGTGCGCGCACCCGGCTCGGGCTTCGCGTAGCGGACGGTCAGCACGGCCTTGCGCCCGGTGCTGCCGCCGGACACCTCCTCGAGGCGTTCGATCGCGGCCACCTCGTTGTCGCGGGCCAGCGCGCCGTAGGTCCGGAACGCCTCGGTGAGGAACGCGGTGCCCGCTTTGCGTAACCCGTCGACATGCGCGGGAATCGTCAATCCCGTCGCGTCACCGCGGACACTCACCGGCGCGGAAGAGGCCGTCATGTCCGTTGTCCGAGAAGCTCACCGAGCACGTAGTCGTTGTGCTCACCGAGATCGGGTGCACCGCTGTGGATCTCCGCTGCCCGGGTCATCTGCCACGGCGGTCCCAGTACCGGCCGCCGCCCCTCCACCCGGTCTGAGACGAACCGGTACGCGCCGCGCTCCCAGAGCATCTGGTCGCCGATCACATCGGTAGCGGTGGCGCTCTTGGCCGCCGCGACACCGGCGACACGCAGGCGGTGCGCGAGGTCGGCCGCGTCGTGCTCACGGGTCGACGCGCCCAACTCGGCATCGAGGCTTTCCAGGTTCCGGTGACGGGCCGCCGCTTCGCGGTAGCGGACGTCGTCGACGAGCCTGTCCGCCCCGAGGACATCGCAGAGTCGTTGCCACCCGGCGTCATCCGCGACCGCGACGGAGATCCACTCGGCGCCGCGGCAGGGATAGCAGCCGTGCGGCGCCATGTCCGGATGCCGGTTGCCGTCCGGGCCGAGCGGCTCACCGGTCAGGTTGTGTTCGAGCAGGCGGTCGCCGATCATCGACGAGAGCACCTCGACGGCCGACACGTCGACGAACTGGCCCTCGCCGGTGCTTTCCCGGTGCAGAAGTGCCGCGACGGCGGCGAACGCGGCGGCCGCTCCGACGGTGGAATCGCCGTAGCGCATGCTGGCCCCGAGCGGCGGACCTCCCGGATACCCGACCAGCGCCGCGACACCGGCCAGCGCGGCGAAGCACGGGGCATATCCCGTCTGGTGCCCCAGCGGACCGTCGTCACCCCACATCTTGATCGACACCGAAATGATGTCGGGCTTGAGCGCGGTCAGCTGACGGTGCCCGAGCCCCTGTCGTGCCATGGCGCCGGGCCGCAGATTGTCGAGCACGATGTCGCTGCGGGCGATCAGGCGGTGCAACGCATCCCGGCCGCGGGCGGATTTGATGTCCAGGTCCACGCTGAGGATCTCGGGGTTGATGCTCAGGAAGTACGGCGCATGGTTGATGTCGGTGCCGCCGTACGCGCGCATCTCCTCGGGCGCCTGAGAATTCTCGACCTTGATCACCTCGGCGCCCAGAAACGCCAGCAGCTTGCCCGCGTACGGCCCGGCCCACACCTTGGTCAGCGACACCACCCGCACGCCCTGCAGCGGTCCGCCGCGCGCGCCGTGGCGCCTTGAGTTGCGGCGCCAGCACCGCGGGCGGGCGCCGGGGTGCAACCGACACCTCCGCGGTGTGTTGTCCCAGACGCGGTGCGGCAGAGGGCGGCTCGTCCGATGCGCTGAGCCGGTACCCGGCGGTGGGGTAGGCGGCGGTGCCCAGCACGGGATCGGTGACCTCGCGGAAGAACTGACGGTGGCGGTACTGCGGGGACGCCAGCAGGTCGTCGGCGGTGTTGACCGGCACCAACGGGACACCCAGGCGCTGCGCCGCTTCGGCGGTGGCCGCGCCGGGGCGGTCACGGACCCACTCTGCGAAGCCGACCCGGAAGTCGGCGACCCGTTGCCGCGTGACGCCGAACTCCAGCCAGTCCTCGGCGAATTCGTCGAGCCAGGCCGGCATGCCCATCAGCTGCTTGAGGCCCCGCCAGTGCGTGCTGCTGGTCATGTACAGGTAGACGAAGCCGTCGCGGCAGGCGAAGAACGACGCCGGCCCTGCCTGGTCGTAGTCGTCGCGGCGGTTCTGTGGCGCGATCTCACCGCTCAGGAAGCGGCCGAGCATGCAGTCGGCCCGCGAGACCAGCACGGCCTGTTGCGACACGTCGATGAACTCGCCGCGGCCAGTGTGCATCCGGTCGAACAACGCCGCCGCAACGCACAGGGCGGCATCGAGTCCGCCCTCGTAGTCGGCGAGGTAGCGGCCCGGACCCTTCAGCGGCGGCCGGTCCGCGTCGGCGTGGCTGGGGGTGTGGTACCCCCAGCCGCTGCCGTGAAAGACGTTCAGGCTCACCGCGCTGTCGTACTCCGGCGGCGCACTGCGGCCGTACGGAGTGACCGCACAGAAGACCACGCCGGGATGGCGACGGGCGATGTCGGCTTGGGTGAGCCCGTGCTCGACGGCCCACGCCGAGCCGTGGTCGTCGATCACGGCGTCGGCGGTGGCGATCAACTCGTGCACGTCAGCCATGTCGAGCTCGGCCGAACGCTTGCCGGTGTTCAGGTACGCGAACAGCGCACCGCCGGCCGCCCGGGTGGGGCTGCCGCTCCCGGGACGCTCGACCTTGACGACGTCGGCTCCCAGATCGGCGAGCAGTTTGCCGCAGTACTCGCCGGCGACCCGCTCGGCGATCTCGACGATCCGGAAGCCCGTCAGCGCCGACATGCCGGTCAGGGCTTGTTGCGTCCCGACCGGCTCAGACGCCACTCCGGCGGGAAGTTCAGATCGTTGTCCTTGACGACGTTGTTGAGTCCCTTCTCGAACGTGCCCTCGGTGAGGTCGACGTCGTTCTGCTGGTCGTTCTGGATCAGCGGCAGCATGCCCTCGACCATCCCGGTCAGCAGGCTGCCGAAGTACTCGCCCTTGTGCTGCTTGTAGAGCTCGAGGAACGTCTTCTGCACCGCGACGGTGTCGGTGGGACGCGACTTCGAGCAGGCCAGCGCGTACTTCTCGGTCTCGGCTTCGAGCTGGTCGCGGGGGACCACGCTGTTGAGGAAGCCGCACTCGTACATCTCCTTGGCGCTGAACGGGCGCCCGGTGAACAGCATCTCGGAGAACTTGCGCAGGCCCATCGTCTCGGCCCACCACCACAACCGCGGGCCCCAGCCGACGTAACGGAACGCAGGATGGCCGAAAAGCGCGTCGTCTGAGGAGATCACGAGATCGGCGTCGCCGGCCTGATAGAAGTGCCAGCCGTAGCAGTAGCCCTTGGCCTCGATGATGCTGATCTTGCGAAGCTCCTGCAGCGGACGGTTACCGGCCCGCGCCTTGGCGTAGAAGTCGGTCACCGTCGACAGGTACCGGTATGAGCCGCCTGGCGGGTACCTGACGTCATCGTCGTTGATCGCGAGTTCGTGCAGCAGCGGCATGCCCGGGTTCTCCAGCATGTCGCGCTGTTCGGGCAGGTCGCCGCCGCTGCCGAAGTCCTCGCCCTCACCGCGGATGACGACCACCTTGACGTCGTCGTCGACGTTGCACTTGTGGATCAGATCGGCATAGAGCTGGCGCATGCCCATTGTCGTGGAGTTCTGCGCCTCCGGACGGGCGAAGGTGATGTAGGCGATCCGGTTCTTGCGGTCCTTCTCGAACCGGATGTGTTGTTCGGCTTCGCGCTTCATCTCTTCGTAATCGTGATCTGGCAACCTGATCTCCTCTATTCGGTGCTTACCTGAGTCTGCGCCCCCCGACCGGGGGACGGCTGAACGCCTGTGACGCAACGGGACTCGTCAGAGGCGAAGTTACAGATCGCGTCGAGACCCGCCTTTCGCAGACACCGGCTGACGCGACACGTCATCGTCGAAGATCAGTTTGTCAGCGGTGCTCGCCGCCCGGGCTGTTTGTACCTTTCGCTTAGAAATTGACGGGAGAGTGCCGCCGGAACTTCAAGATCAGCACACGCGACACACCGGCAACATCCGTCGCTACCGCACCATATCGCGCCAAGATGAGGCCTGCAGCAAAGCCATCCCGGCTTGCTGTCGATGACCGTGAGGGTGGAACGTGCGTCACAGCAGGCGGCGGAGGCGGCGCGCGGGATTGGCGCCGGCGCGAACGCTGGCGATCGCGATGACGATCGGGTTGGTCGCCACGACGGCCATCGCCGGCGACCCGGCCCGGCAGCGACCCCGGCGGGTCATCGCGGTCGCCACGGTCACGATCGACCCGGCGCCGACGACCACGGCCATCGCCGACTCGGACGTCTACGGGATGACGCAGGCCGACGTCGACAGGACGATGGACACGCTGCGGGCGGACAACGTGAAAGCGGTGCGCCTGATGGTGCCCTGGGCGGGCGTCGAGGCGACGCGGGGCAAGCTCGACTGGCGCACCGTCGACAAGACCGTCAACTCCGCGGCGTCTCGAGGTCTGGCGGTGGTCGCGATGGTGAACTCGACGCCGCAGTGGGCGGTCGGCCCGGGCGGGCAGTATCTGAGCGGGCGGCCCGCCTCGCCGGAGGCTTACGGCGAATTCGTCGCCAAAGTCGTCACCCGATACCTCGGCAAAATCGCGGCGGTCGAAATCTGGAACGAACCGAATGCGATTTATTTCTATACACCCGCCCCGGATCCCGCCGGATATGTCGATCTACTCAAGGCGGCGTATCCGAAAATCAAGGCGATCGACCCGTCGATCGAGGTGCTCGGCGCAAGCGTCGGATCGGTGATCGACGTGCACGGGATGGCGATCAACCCGGTCGCGTTTGTGACCCGCATGTACGCGGCAGGCGCCAAACCCAATTTCGACGCGCTGACTTTTCATCCGTATCACTACAGCCTGAAGTTCTCGGCGGGTGTGGGCATCGCGAACTCACCCGTTCTGCAGTTGATGCAGATCCGGCAGATCATGGTCGCCAACGGTGACGAGGCAAAGAAGATCTGGTCCACCGAATACGGCCAACCGGTCTCGAGCGGCGGCGCGGCCAGGCAGCACGAGTTCCTCGCCGACATGCTGCTCAAGTGGCAGGAACTGCCCTACACCGGGCCGATGTTCGTCTACACCACCCGGGACCGTCGCACCGGCAGCCTGGCGGCCGACGAGACGGTCGGCATCTACAACACCGACTGGACGCCGAAACCCGCGCAGCCGACGGTGCGGGCCGGGGCTTCCGGAACGATCGCGAAATCGGCCGAGTTCGTCCGGTTCGCGGCCTACACCGACGAAGCCTCGGGCACGCCGCTGTCGCCGGTCTACCGGACCACCGACAACCTGTGGGCGCAGGTCCGGACTGTGAACACGGTCTACGAGACGGCCGCCGGATTCGTCACCTCACCCAACGCCGTGGCGATCAAGGCCGGGCTCTACGTCGTGAGCCCCGTCGGGCCGTTCGCCGACGGCTATCAGGACTTCAACAAGGCCAACGGCCTGCGGGTCTGGTACTCGCCGGCCACCGGCGCGCATTCGGGCAGCGGCCACATGGCCGCGGCGTGGGTGCCCGAACTCGGGGTGGCCCTGACCGACGAGGCGGGCGGTCTGACCGGCACCACCATGGAGTTCGAGAACGGCAAGATCACCTGGACGCCGTGGGCGGGTACGCGGATCACCTGGAACGCCGGCCACGGACCCGGCGCCACCCCGACCACCACCACATCGACGGTTCCGACCACTCCGATTTCGACGTCACAAATTCCGACGACAACGTTGCCAACAACCCCGCCGCCTGCCACTTCGACACCGAAACCGCCAGCAGGTAATCCCATTCATGCGGTACTCACTCTGCTCGGCGGTTTGCTCGGATCGCTCACCGGTCAGCGTTAACGGCTCGGGCCTGCGGGAACTCTGCGATAACGCTGTATTGCGGGGCCATATTTGTGTAACAATCGCGGAGGAAAACTCTCTTCGAGAGTTCTTTTTTTGGGAGACGGAGGCGATCATTCCTACGTCACATCTGCGCATCACCGCGGGCGTATGTGTGCTCGCCGCCGGACTGTTGTTCAGCGGCTCTGCGATCGCGCTTGCCGACGAGTCCGGCAGCACCTCCTCGGGCCCCAGTCAGGGAACTGAATCCGGCGGCCCGTCCGGAGCCGGATCAGGCACCGACAAAGAGACCGGCCCCCTGAACACCACGACGACCGATACCGAGACCGACGAAAGCACCTCGACCGGTCCGACCACGTCGCAGCAGAACGACCCGGACGAGGAGTCCGACGCCACCCCGTTCAACACCAACGAGGACGACGACGACGCCGCGGGCGGCGACTCCGAACCGGCCGAGGGCACCGAGACACCGGCCACCGGCTCGAACTCCGCGACGCCCTCGACGTCTACGCCCGGCGCCGAGACGCCGGCGCCGACCACGCCCGCCGATGCGGGCTCGTCGTTCGCGCCGAACCCGGCCGCCGAACCGCCGATCACCCCCGCAACGGTTCCGACCGCCGTCACCGCCCCGGTCAACCCGATGTGGAAGGCGATCCGGCCGGTGGCGAATGCGTTCACCACTTTCGGTGACGTGATGAACTCCGTGCCCGGCACGCTCGCCGAACTGCGGACGTCGACCACACCGGTGCGCGACGCGATCGCGTCGGTGCAGGACATGCTCACCACGATGGCCGGCGCGATGGCCCCGCTCACGCAGGTGCCCGGTGATCTGGCCGCCCTGTTCGGTGTGCCGGTCCCGCCGAACCAGCCGTTGATCGGGGCGGGCGGCTCCTTCGACGCGGTGAAGGTCAAGACGCCTGCCGAGGCGCCGCTGTTCGGGCCGCAGGCCGGACAGGTCGAGGCCACCCCGGTGGCCGACGACGGCCCGCTGTTCGGCACCCTGGCGCCCCGCCCGTCGCTGGGCGAGGTCGCCTCCGCCGATCTGACCAAGCCGCTGTCGGTGTCCGGGACCGTGCCGCTGAAGATGGACCCGCCCCGCACCGCGCAGTCGATCTTCCAGCACGTCATCGAGGCGGTGCTGGTGCCCGCATCGCTGACCGCGCTGGCCGCCGTGGCGCTGCCCGGGGTCTTCGCACTCCTCGTGGTGGCCGCCGCCGGTGTGCGGCTGGGCTACCGCCAGGCCAAGGCGGCGCTGACGCTGCGGGCGTCGGGCATCGCGCGCTTCGCCGGGCCGGGTCCGCTCGGCGTCGTGCGGTCGGGCTCGCTGATCAAGCTTCGTCAGCGGGCGCGCGGCCCGCGCACCACCCGGGCGGTGTGCCCGGAGGCGCAGCCGGCGCGGACGGTCGAGAGCACTTCCGAACCGGTGCGCACGCTCGAGCGCATCGCTTAGAGCCGGCCCCGCGCGGCGGTCAACGCCGCCTCGATCTCCGTCCATGTCCGGCGCACGATCTCGGTGACCGGGAGCACCTCGTCGATGCGCGACGACACCTGCCCGGTGTTGGCGACGCTGGCCTCCATGTCGCCGTCGAAGTACAGCTCGGTGATCCGGCCCAGCAGTGGGGCGTCGGGGTCATGCGCGGCGACGCGGGCGGCCAGGCCGGTGTGCAGGACCCGCATCGTCGGGTTGCCCGGGATGTTGAGCATCACGGTCCCGGCGTCGTTGGCCGCGACGATCGCCTCCTTGAAGTTCGGGTGCACCGCCGCCTCCGCGCTGGCCAGCATCCGGGTGCCCATCTGAACCCCCTCGGCGCCCAGCACCAGCGCGGCCGCCGCCGACTTCGCGTCGCACATACCGCCTGCGGCGATGATCGGAAGGTCGACGTGCTCGGCGATCAGCGGCAGCAGCACGATCGTCGAGGCGCCGAGCATCGACTTGAAGCCGCCGCCTTCGACGCCCTCGACCACCAGCGCGTCGACTCCGGCGTCGGCGGCCTTACGCGCGGCCTTCAGGGAACCGACCACGTGCACGACGGTCATCCCGGCCTCGTGCAGCCGCGCGGTGAACAGGGCCGGGTCACCCGCCGAGGTGAACACGTGGCGCACCCCTGCCGCCGCGAGCGTGTCGACGATCGACGGGTCGGCCTTCCAGCCCTGGATCATCAGGTTGGCCGCGACCGGCCGCTCGGTGAGCTCACGCACCCGCAGCAGGTCGGCGCGACCGTCGTCGGTGAGGGTCTCGATCACCCCCAGCCCACCGGCCTCCGACACGGCGGCAGCGAGTTCGGCACGGGCGATGTATGTCATCGGCGCCTGCACGACGGGAAAGTCGACGCCGAGCAACGCAGTGATTCGGTTTCCCACCGCACCATTGTGCGGGCGGACCCGATCCGGCCGAACCCGGCCACATTTACATTGAGTACTTTATGATTTGTCCGAGCACGCAGCGAGGCCGAGAGGACGTCGATGGCCAGACCGCCCCTGTCGATGAAACCGACCGGATGGTTCCAGGTGGCCTGGTCGACCGAGGTCAAGCCCGGCGAGATCCGGCGGATGACCTACTTCGACCGCGAGATGATCGCGTGGCGCACCGCCTCGGGAGAAGCGGTGGTGATGGACGCCTACTGCGAACACCTCGGCGCCCACCTCGGATACGGGGGACACGTCGAGGGCGAGGTCATCCAATGCCCTTTCCACGGCTGGCAGTGGAACTCCGAGGGCCGAAACGTGTGCATCCCGTACCAGGACCGGCCGAACCGCGGCCGACGGATCCGCACCTACCCGGTCACCGAACGCAACGACTCCATCTACATCTGGCACGACATCGACGGTCGCGCACCGTATTTCGAAGCCCCCGACGTGTTCTCCAGCTTCGGTGACGACAGCACCGCCGCCGACTACTATCCGCCGATGACCCTCCACCGGGAGGCCCTGGAGATGCATCCGCAGTACGTGCTCGAAAACGGCGTCGACTTCGCGCATTTCAAGTTCGTGCACAAGACGCCGATCGTTCCGGTGTTCACCCGTCACGACTTTGGCGAACCGTGGTCCTACGTCGACTTCACGATCACCTTCGAAGGTGACGAGAACCAGTCGATCGACGACGTGCAAAGCGGTGTCGAGGCGATCAACGGCGGCCTCGGCATCGCGGTGACCAAGAGTTGGGGCATGATCGACAACCGGACGATCTCGGCGATCACACCCGTCGACGAGCGCACCTCCGACGTCCGCTTCATGGTCTACATCGGCCGCACCCCGGGGCGCGACGACGAGCGCGCGGCCGCCAAGGCCGAGCAGTTCGGCGCCGAGGTCATCCGCCAGTTCGCCCAGGACGTGCACATCTGGGCACACCAGCGGTACTCCGACCCGCCGGCGCTGGCCACCGCCGAGTACGAAGGGTTCACCGCGTTGCGCAAGTGGGCCACCCAGTTCTATCCGGACGGTCGCGGCGGCAGCGCCGCCGACCTTCACACCGCAGCGAAAGGCCCTGCCGAATGACCGCGACACCAACCCCGCCGATCCGCGTCTTCCAGGTCGCGACAGGCAATCTCGGCACCGAGATGATCAAGCGGATCGGCGAGCATCCCGACCTCGAACTGGTCGGGCTGCACTGCTACACCCCCGAGAAGGTGGGCCGCGACGCCGGTGAGATCGTCGGCATCGACCCGGTCGGCGTGACCGCCACCGGCACGGTCGAGGAGATCATCGCCGCGCGCCCCGACGTGCTGACCTTCCACGGCGTGTTCCCCGACGAGGACCTCTACGTCCGGGTGCTCGAGGCCGGCATCGACATCGTCACGACCGCGGACTGGATCACCGGCTGGCACCGCGACACCAACCATCCGCACCCGTCGGGCAAACCCGTGACCCGACTCCTCGAGGACGCTTGCCGCACAGGCGGTTCCACGTTCTACGGCACCGGGATGAACCCGGGCCTGAACCAGATCCTCGGCGTGGTGTGTTCGGCCGACGTCGCCGAGATCGAGAACGTCACCACCATCGAGTCGGTCGACGTGTCATGCCACCACTCCCGGGACACCTGGATCGAGGTCGGCTACGGCCAGCCCGTCGACGACCCCGAGATCCCGGGCAAGCTCGAGAAGTACACACGCGTGTTCGCCGACAGCGTGCTGATGATGGCCGACTGCTTCGACCTGCAACTCGACGAGGTCAAGTTCAGCTACGAATTGGGCGCCTGCACAAAGGATGTCGACCTCGGGTGGTATCAGCTGCCCAAAGGCTCGCTCGGCGGCAACTACATTCGGTACCAGGGCATGGTCGACGGGGTGCCGCGGGTGGAGACCCACCTGGAATGGCAGATGACCCCGCACACCGACCCGCACTGGGACATCAAGGGCTGCTACATCACCCAGATCAAGGGCGATCCGTGCATCTACAACAAGCACATGATCTTCCCCAAGCCCGGTGTCGACCTGTCCAACCCCGAGGCGTTCGCCTCGATCGGCATGACCGTCACCGGGATGCCTGCGCTGCACGCGATCCGGTCGGTCGTTGCCGCTCCGCCCGGACTGCTCACCAGCGCCGACCTGCCGCTGCGCGGGTTCGCCGGACGATTCAAGCGCTAGCCGATGGCGCAGTCGGCCAGCGTCGCTCCGCGCCGCCCGGCCAACGGTAAACAGGTGCGCGCCGAACTCACCCGGGCGAAGGTGATCGACGAGACCGTGCGCTGCGTCCTGGAGGAGGGCTTCGGCGCCGCCAGCGCCAAACACATCACCGAACGGGCCGGCGTGACGTGGGGCGTGGTCCAGTACCACTTCGGCGACCGGGACGGGTTGCTGATGGCCGTCGTCGACGAGGGCTTCAACCAACTGGTGGCCTGCCTGGGTGACCTGCAGGGCCGGATCGGCGGGCTGACCGGCCGGGCGCGCACAGAGCTGGTGATCAACACCGTCGCCGACGCGTTCCTGAGCCCGACATCGGTTGCCGCGCTGGAGATTCTGATCGCGACGCGCACCGGTCGCGCCGACGTCGACCGGCGTCACCTCGCCGAGCTGTTCTCGATGCTGACCCGGCTCGGCCGCTACGTCGCCGAGGGTCTGGACGCCCCCCGCGCCGACGCGGTCGGCAACCTGATCTGGACCACGTTGATGGGTGCGATGGTGGCCCGGATGACGGTGGAGGAGCCGATCGACGTGGCCCGCGAGCTGCGGGCCCTGATCGACGTGGTCAGCTCCTACGTCGAGGTGCAGCTGGCCGGCCGATGACGCGTCAGCGCGGCCGCACGACCATGGTCGGCGCCTTGGCCGACTGGGCCACCCGGGCGGCGACCGAACCGAGCACCAGCCCGGCGAACCCGCCGCGGCCGTGGCTACCCAGCACGACGAGCTGAGCCTGCTCGGAGAGATCGATGAGCCAGCGGGCCGGCTGATCGTTGACCACCCGGCGGTGCACTGTCACGTCGGGATAGCGCTCCTGCCATCCGGCCAACCGTTCGGCGAGCACCTTCTGGCCTTCCTCTTCGTAACCCTGCCACTCCATTTGCAGCGCCGGGTAGACCACGTCGCTCCACGCGTGCAGCGCCACCAGGTCGACGCCGCGGCGCGACGCCTCGTCAAAAGCCACCGCGGTGGCCTCCTCGGAGGCGGCCGAACCGTCGATGCCCACCAGAACCGGTGCGGAATCGTCGACGTCGTCCTCGGCGTGCACCACGACGATCGGTCCGCGGCCGTGGTGCAGCAGCGCATTGCTCGTCGACCCGAGCAGCGCGCGCGCGATCGCGCCGAGCCCGCGGGTTCCGCAGACCGTCATGTGCGCGTCGCGGGAGGCGCCGACCAGAGCCGACGGTCCGCTCGCGTGCACCACCTCGGTCCTGATCGGCGGCGCCGCGTCACCGGCGGTGGCTCGCACCACCTCCTGCGCGCTCTTGAGCGCCTCCGCGGCCGCGGCCTCCTGCGAATCCAGGTAGCTGGCCTCCAGATAGGCCACCGGCCATGTCACTGCGACCGGAGGGATCGCATGCAGCAGCATGAGCGGCTTGTCGTGCAGGATGGCTTGCCGGGTCGCCCACTTGATCGCGGCTTCGGAGTCGGTCGATCCGTCGACGCCGACGAGGATTCCGGGCGAATGTGTGGTCATGGCGCACTCCTTTGAGCGGAACCGGTGGACGGAAGCATCACCTCCGACCATAGGGCGAGCGTCGGGTCCGCGGCAGGGGCTATGGTCCCAAACCGGTGGTGCCGGTCGTCCCTATCGCGCCCGGGTGAGCTCGGCGTAGCGCGCCACGTGGAAGTCGGTCGGGCCGAACTCGTACTGCAGCGCGGTCAGCCGCTTGAAGTAGTGGCCGATCGCGAGCTCCTCGGTCATCCCCATGCCGCCGTGCAGCTGCACCGCCTCCTGGCCGATGAAGCGGGCGGCGCGCCCGATCGTCGCCTTGGCCGCCGACACCGCGCGTGCCCGCACGTCGGGTTCGGCATCGAGGTTGAGCACCGCCAGATACGCCGCCGACACGGCCTGCTCGAGCTCCATGTACATGTCCACCATGCGGTGCTGCAGCGCCTGGAAGCTGCCGATCGGCTGACCGAACTGATGGCGCTGTTTGGCGTACTCGACGGTGTCGGACACCACTTTTCGCATACATCCGACCGCTTCGCAGCACACCGCGGCCGCGCCCTCGTCGCGGGCCTGCGCCAGCGTCGGCCAGGCCGCGCCCTCGTCACCGAGCAGAGCCTCGGCCGGAACCCGCACACCGTCGAACGTCAGATCCGAGGCGCGCCGGTCGTCGACGGTGCGGTAGTGGTGCGCGGTCAGGCCGGGAGCGTCGGCGTCGACGACGAACAGCGAGATCCCGCCGGCGGTGTGGGCGGTGACCAGCAGGTGGGTCGCCAAAGGTGCGCTGGCGGCGACGATCTTGGCGCCGCGCAGCACCCAGCCGTCCCCGTCGCGGTCGGCCGTCGTCGCCACCTCCGCCCAGTTGTGCCCGGAGCCCTCCTCGGTGGCGGCGAGCGCGACGATCGCGGTGCCCTCGACGATGCGCGACAGCAGATTCGTGGCCGTCTCACCGCCTGCGCGGTGCAGGAGCCCGCCTGCGACCACGACCGTGTCCACGTAGGGCTCGATCGCCAGCGCATGGCCCAGCGCCTCGGCGATCACCATGACCTCGACCGGTCCGCCGCCGATACCGCCGATGTCCTCGGGCAGCGCGGCGCCCAGGATGCCGAGCTCGTTGGCCAGGCCGCTCCAGATGTCGGGCTGCCACCCGGCGCCCGACTTCGCCGCCGCCCGGCTCTTCTCCAGGTCGTAACGCGTCGCCAGGAACTTGGTCAGCCCGTCGCGCAGCAGTTCCTGCTCTTTGCTCAGATTGAAGTCCATCGTTCCGCCTGTCAGAGTCCGAGAGCCGCTTTGGCCAGGATGTTGCGCTGAATCTCGTTGCTGCCGGCGTAGATCGAACCGGCCCGGTCGTTGAAATAGCGCAGCGGCGCGACCGCCTGCCACGGCTCGCCGCTGAGATAGTCACCGGCCGGCGGCTCGAACTCCGAGATCGGCCCGCCCGGGCACGTCGCGTGCGGTTGGTAGACACGGCCGCGCGGACCCGCCGCCTCCATCGCCAGTTCGGTGATCGCCTGGCTCAACTCGGTCGAGAGCACCTTGACCATCGACGACGCCACACCCGGGTTCTTACCCTCGGCGACCGCGCTGAGCACGCGGTACTCCAGTATCTCGAGTACCTCCGTGCGGATCCGCGCATCGGCGAGCTTGCGGGCGAACGCGGGATCGTCGAGCAGTCGGCCGCCCGCGGGCCCGGGCTGTTGCGCTGAGACCGAAGCGATCTCGTCTGCCATCACCTGCAGCGCCGGTGACGAGGCGCCGCCGCCGCGCTCGAACTCGAGCAGGTACTTCGCGACGGTCCAGCCGTCGTCGATCTTTCCGAGCACATTCTTCTTGGGCACCCGGACCTCGTCGAAGAAGACCTGGTTCTGCACCTCCTCACCCGAGGTCATCACCAGCGGCCGGATCTCGATGCCGGGCGAACTCATGTCGATGAGCACGAACGTGATGCCCTGCTGCTTCTTCCCGGTGCGCGACGTGCGCACCAGCGCGAACATCCAGTTCGCTTCGCGGGCATGCGTCGTCCAGATCTTGCTGCCGGTGCAGACGAGGTCGTCACCGTCGTCCACGGCGGCCATCGACAGCGCCGCGAGATCGGAACCCGCTTCGGGCTCGGAGTAGCCCTGGCAGAAGAACACCTCGCCGGTGAGGATCCCGGGCAGGAAGTAGTTCTTCTGTGCGTCGGTGCCGAACTTGATCAGCGCGTGCGCCACCATCCGGATCCCCATCGGCGACAGCGCCGGCGCCCCGGCCAACGTCGACTCGCGGCTGAAGATGTAGTGCTGGGTCAGGCTCCAGTCGCAGCCGCCGTACTCGACCGGCCACGCCGGGGCGGCCCACCCGCGCTCGTGCAGGATCTGCTGCCACTGCATGCTCGCCTCGTGATCGGCGTACACGCTGGTCATCAGGCGACCCGCGCGGCGCAGTTCGGGCGTCAGTTTCTCGTCGAGAAAGCCGCGCACCTCATCGCGGAACGCGGCGTCGGCGGCCGACCACTTCAGATCCATCGTCGTCCCCTGTCTTCAGACTGTGCACACCGTAAACCTGGCTAATCGCGGCAGCCGAGGCAGGGTCGACCAAGTGAATGCCCGTTCTGGCGTGTCCGCCGCTCCGCGCGTCACGGCCGAAAGTGTCGCGGTCGGCGGTCGGCAAAGCGAGCCTCGTCCCGACGGTGGGAAATCGGTGATCGCAGCACACTGGCGCGGCGGCATAATTGTTGGGGTGGAGCGGCGACGAGAGGGTCAGGTTCCGCCATCCCCGATGGCGGTCCTCAACGAACTACCGGCGCTGGTCCTGCTGGATCGGCTGCCGGTGCCGGTGCTGGCGATCGCCGAGGACGGCTCGATCGTCTTCGCCAACTCGGCGTTCGCCGACATGGTCGGTCATGACGCCGAAACGGTCGGGTCGCTGGAGTTCCGCGAGATCTTCCACACCATGCCGCCCGACGAGTCGGCGGTGTCGGCGATGCGTGCGCACGCGAACCTGATCGTCGAACTCACCCACGCCGACGGGTCGATCGTGCGGGCGCGGATGAGCAAGTCCGCGCTGCGGCGCGGCGATGACCCGGTGGCGCTGGCGACGTTCCAGGATCTGACCGAACAGCTCTGGGTGGACGAACTCTAGGTGACTGCTGCGTCGTCGTCGGCCGCATCGGCCGAGTGACGCATGGATTCGCGGGCCAGGTACTGCCGGAAGTACTCCAGCGAGTCTTCGGTGACCAGCGCCGTCAGCAGCACCTCCCAGATCCGCGTCATCCGCAGCAGCACGTCGGCGCCCGACGAGGACGCGTTGGAGAGCAGTTCGGCACCCAGCATCGCGCTGACGATCGTTTCGCTGACCGCGCGCGCGTCGAGTTCGGGCCGCAGATCACCGTCGCGCACGGCCTCCTGCACGCGCGCGACGATCTCGTCGACCCAGCGCTCGTAGATCTGCCCCGCCGACCGGTTGTACTGGCCGAACGCGCGCAACAGGTGGGTGCCGCTGCGCGCGACCATGTCCGAGCCGATCATGGCGGCCACCAGGAAGCAGCCGTGGATGATGCGTTCCATGGCCGGGGCCGACGAGTTGCGGATCCGGTTGAAGACCCCGAACATCTTGTCGCTGCCCTCTTCGATGATCGCGGTCGCCAGCGCCTCTTTGGAATCGAAGTGGTAGTAGAACGCACCCTTGGTCAGCTCGGCGCGTTCGATGATGTCACCCAGACTTGCTGCGGCATAACCGATCTCGGCGAAGAGCTGGACAGCGGAGAGGATGATCCGGTTGCGCGTGGCCTCCGACCGTGCTTGGCGTCCCATCGCCGGTCCACCTCCGCGGGTCATTCGGCCGTACCGGGCGGTGATGGCCTGGACCGGGATCATAGATCATCGCAGCGGGGTCACCGTCCGTGTGGACACCGCGGTGCGGCGCTTGACGAACTCGAACAGGTAGGGCAGTCGGTCGGGTGTGGTCAAGCCCGGTAACACCAGCCGCCACGCGGCCTGGAGGTCGTTGAGGAAACGATCAGGATCATCGAGGTCGCTGGTCTGGCGCAGGCCCATGTAGATGGACACCAGCAGGCGGCCGACGGTTTGGGGGTCGGCGTCGGCGGCGATGTCGCCCTCGCCGATGGCCTTGCGGATCACCGCGGCGAACGCGTCGACCCACTGCCCGAGGACATCGGACTGCAGACTGTCGGTGCGACCGATCGACTCGACCAGGTTCAGGCCTGCCCTGGCGGTCTCGTCGCCGATGTCATCGGTCGCGACCAGGTAGGAGAGGTCGACGAGCGTCTCCAGCCCGGACATCTTGCGCTCGAGGACCTCCTGCACCGATGTCGTGGCCTCGACCACCCGCAGGTCGACGATCGCCAGCGCCAGTGCGTACTTGGAGCGGAAGTGGAAGTACATCGCGCCCTTGGTGACCTCGGCGTCGGCGAGGATGTCGTCGAGGCTGACCCGGCTGTAGGGGCTGCGGGCAAACAGATGCGAGGCAGCACGCAGGATTTGTTGCCGCGTGGCGTCTGATCGCCTATCGACTTGTTCGGTCACTGGTCCGCGATTCTTTCACTGCAACGCCGGACAGCGGTCAGCGACGCGGTCCGTATTCGGAATGCGGCAATCGAAGACCCCCTTCTGTGTCTGCTGTGGCAGCTGAGAAATCGGGCGGATATTCACAGACTACAAGTCATGGTCGTAGCGCGAAAACAGCGGAATGGTATGTAAGCTGCTCGATGTGATGACTTCCGGTTCGGCGGTTCCCGCCGATACCTCGATCGGGCGAGGGCGCTCCCATCAGCGTGTTCGGGACTTTCGGGCAAACACCGGTGGTATCTTGCATTCTGTTGCCATGGTCCGCGCTGGCAAACCCCCTCGAATCCCTACGCGGACTATGGCAACTCACCGTCGACAACCAAACATCGACGTTATAATCGGAAAATGAGCGGTTTACCCGGGTCATTCGGTTCGGATAGGCCAGCTTCACAGCAATATCGGAGTAATTAACGGTGGCGTGGAACGACGAAGTCGACGTGGTGTACACCGGCGCGGGAGCGGCCGGCCTGGCTCATGCCCTGGCCGTCGCCGAAGCCGGTGCCGACGTCTTCGTCGCCGACTCCGAACCCGCAGTGGGCGCCCGGACCTGGCTCGATGTCGGCATCGCCGACGGTGAGACCAGCGAGTACTTCTCCGAGCTGGTGGCCGATCTCGGCGCGTTGCGCCGCCCGACGTACGACATCGACGTGCCGATCCGGGTGGCGCCGCTGCCCGCGCAACCGGAGACCGGCCGTACCGTCGCGCCGTTCGTCGGGTCGCGCCTGCGGGACTGGGCGGCGCGGTGCCTGGCCACGCCGTACGGCTTCCTGTCGACCCGGCTGCCGGACTGGCAGACCTCCACCGTGCAGAGCAGCGACCACGGCATCCTCGAGGTCTCCGAACTCGGTGTGCTGAGCCCCGGTACGGGTGATGTCGGCGTCGCCGTGCGCGAGTGGCTGGCGTCGCGTGCCGCTCAGGAGGACATCGAGATCCACGCCGGTCACATCCTGCAGCGGCTGGTGTTCGAAGAGGGCGTCGCGATCGGCGCCGTGTTCGACACCGCCGACGGTCCGTTCGCGGTCCGCGCCCGGCACGGCGTCACGGTCGCCGGCGGCGGGTCGCAGTTCGGCGGTCCGGCACCGGCCCATGTTTCCGCGGACGCGACACTGCGGGTGTGCGTGGTGGGGCAGCGGGCAAGCAGGTTCGGCCGGCTCGAACTGATCTCCGCCGATCCCGTGTCGAAGTCGGTTTCGCCGACGTGCCGCTCACGCAACCGCCGGTTGGCGGTCAACATGCGCGAGACCTACCGGCATCTACAGCCGTGGCGATGCAGCAAGGTTCATAGGTATCCGACCCTCGGCCAGTAGAGCCTTCATCTGGTCGCCGGGCACCGGCCGCGACAGCAGGAAACCCTGCGCGCGATGGCACCCGTGTTCGAGCAGGATCTCCGCGGCCTGCGCGGTCTCCACGCCCTCGGCCACCAGCTGCAGCCCGAACGCGTCGGCGAGCGCGATGATGGCCCGCACGATCGCCAGATCCCCGGGGCTGGCGCCCAGATCACGCACGAAACCCTTGTCGATCTTGAGGGTGTCCACCGGCAACGACTTCAGGTGCGAGAGCACGCTGTAGCCGGTGCCGAAGTCGTCGATGGCCACCTGCACGCCGACATCCTTGAGGCCTGCCAACGTCTTTCGGGTGGTTTCGATGTCGCGGACCACCACATTCTCGGTGATCTCCAGGCACACCGACCCGCCGTCGAGGCCGAACTCGTCGATGATGGACGCCACCGAGTCGACGAATCCGTCGGTGACCAGTTGCACCGGTGAGACGTTGATCCTCAGCACCGCGTCCAGGCCCACGCCGTGCGAGCGCCACCGCGCGAACTCCGTGCACGCCGCGCGCATCACCCATCGACCCAGATCGCCTGCGATGTTGATGGATTCGGCCACACCGATGAACGCATTGGGTGCCAGCAGGCCGCGGGTCGGGTGTTCCCAGCGGACCAGTGCCTCGGCCGCCAGGATCTCCCCGGTGTGCATGTTCACCTCGGGCTGATAGTGCAGTCGCAGCGCGCCCCGCTCGATGTCACCCTGCAGGTGCAACTCGATGTCGTTGCGGAACTCCGACTCCATCGCCATGTCATCGGAGAACACCGCGACCTGGTTGCCGCCCGAGGACTTGGCGGTCAGCACCGCCTGGTCGGCGCGGCGCAGGAGGTCGGATGTGGTGTCGCGCCCGGGCATTCCGCACGCCACACCGATGCTGACGGTGCGGGTGAGCATCTCGCCGTCGACGGCCACCCGGTCGTGCAGGCGGGTCTGCAGCCGCCGCGCGAAGTCGACGGCCTCGTCGGAATTCAGTGTGCCGCCGGGCACGACCACGAACTCGTCGCCGCCGAGTCGGGCCAAGAGATTGCCGCCGTCGGCGGACTCGCGGAGCCGCTCGGCGAGCACCCGGATGAACCAGTCGCCGGCGGTGTGCCCGAGGTAGTCGTTGATCGCCTTGAGCCGGTCGAGGTCGAAGAACATCACCGACACCGGACCTGGCTGTCCGTCGGCCAGTCGGCGGTCCAGGTGTGCGAGCAGCGCACGCCGGTTGCACAGCCCCGTCAGATCATCGTGATCGGCCAGGTAGCGCAGCTGCTCCTCGGCGGCGATGCGCGCCTGCACCTGCGCGAAGAGCGAAGCGATCGCCTTGAGCGCGTTGAGTTCGGCCTTCGTCCAGTCGCGGTCGCCGAACTTGACGAAACCGAGCACACCGGTGGTGACCTCACCGGAGAGCAACGGCACGCACGCCATCGACGTCGACGGGATCTGCCTGCCCTCGGCGATGGTCTGCTGGTACTCGTCGGTCGCCGGTTCGGGGCGGAACACGACCGGTTCCTTCTGATGCTCGGCCAGCGCGAAGACCGGATCGGCGTCGGCGAAGTACACGACCTTCAGCGGATCGGGATCCGGAATTCCGGGGCGGACCGGCCACTCCGCGACCAGCACCGAGGCGTGGATGCGGTGGTCGTTGTGCCGTAGAAAGCTGACGTCGACGCCGAAGTACTCGACGAGGTCGGCGAGCACTGCCTGGCTGACCTCGACGGCGGTGGCGGAGTCGACCCCCATCAGCCGGGTGGCGACGGAGGTGACGAGGTTCTCCAGGACGGCCATCAACTCTCCATTACGCGGTCGGCGCTGCGGTGCGGGGTTCGGGCGCGGCGCCGGCTGGGCACCGACGCGCGCGGTGCGTGGGTGAGCCTCAGGATCAAGGCCTGCGACTCCGCATCGCCCACACCGGTCAGCCTACGGAAAGTGTATTGCAGTTCGGCGAGGTCGTCGGCGAACGCGGGGGAGGTGCCGCGCAGCTCGTCGGAATCGGTGGCGTACAAGAACGGAGGTGAAACCGGTTGTACGGCAAGCCCGTACTGCTGTGCCCGGATCCACACCGCTTCGGTGGCGGCGCCGCCGCGGGCGTAGTCGACCAGGTTGCGGCCCGGCACCGAGATCACCGCCAGTCCCGAGCTGTCGGCGACCCGGGTGTACACGTCCCGGCCCAGCGCCGCCCCGCCGTCCCACGATTTCAGGTGTGCCATGACTTCGGGACGTCGCAGGATGTCGAGCAGGACGAGGTCGGCGGGGGCGAGTTCGAGGCTGCGGACATCGATGCCGGTGTCCAGCGACGGCGCGTCGGGCCACCGCAGCTCGCTGATCATCTCGGCGTGCAGCCGCGGGGTCAGAAACCGGATCCGGTCGGCTTGCCCCAGCACGCTCGCCGCCGCAGCGAGCTGGTCGGCTTCGCTGAGCAGGTGCAGCCGGGCGCCCTCGGCCTCGGCCGCGGCGGTGAGCCCGGCCACGATATCGGCCGGGATCGGGTGTCGGCTGCCCGGGCGACGGTTGGTCTCGCGCTGCAGCATCGGTTCGTACAGCGCCGCGAGTGTCGGGTCCGCGCCGCGGTTCAGCCGCAGCGTCGCGGTCAGCGGTGTGTCGCCGGTATTCGCGGCGAACTCGATCGGCCCGGTCAGCTGATGCGCGGCCGCCGCCACGCGGGCGTTGAACGCCGCCGCCCCCACGGCCACCGCGCTGGCGCGGAAGCCGACGTCCATCGTCGTGCGGTATTCGGTGGTGAGCGCGATGCGGACCAGCCCGTCGCGTACGTCGATGTGCCAGGGCTGGGCGTTGCCGCCCGACGGCGCGCGCGCGGCCGCGGCGGCGATCGCGTCGGCCGGGTCATCGGGGGGATCCGGTTGTCCGTCGTCGGTCGGCATCGTGACGGGAGGAGGTGGGGGCGGAGTGGTGAGCCGGTCGATGACGTCGGTGACGTCGATGCGGGCCCGGCCACTCGGCAGCGCTTCGCCGAGGCCGATGCGGCGTACCGCTTCTGCGACGACGGCCGCGTTCAGCGCGACCTCCGAGGTCAGTTGCGGCCAGGTCGACAGCGTCTGGCCCACCTCGATCAGCGATGCCGCCATCCGGTCCGACACCTGCCGCGCGTCGACGAGCCGCAACGAGTGCGGCAACTTCTCGGCGCTGCTGAGATTGCGCAACCGGGCGGCTTCGACGTCGCCGATCAGCCCGTGCAGCAGCGGGCGCGCCGGTTCGGCGTCGAAGCGTTCGACGTCGAGCAGCCCGCGGTCGCTGGTGGTCATCAGTACCGGCACCCCGCGGCGCCGGGCGACCTCACGCACCAGCACCTTGGTGTCGAGGGAGTCGCACTCCTCGATGAGCACATCGAGACCGTCGACGAATTCGTCGACGTTGTGCTCGGTGACCCCCTCGGACACCACCGAAACCGGCAGGTACGGGTCCAATTCGGCGATCCGCCGCGCACACACCACGGCCTTGTTGATCCCGATGTCGAATACCGACGCGGGCACCCGGTTCAGATTGGTCAGATCCATCTCGTCGAAGTCCGCGAGCCGCAGCCGACCCGACAACCCCTGGGCGGCAAGGGTATAGGCGATGGTGTGACCGACGCTCAACCCGACCACCCCGACGGTCAGCTCGGCGAGCCGATCTTGTTCGGCAGTGGTGATCAGGTTGCGGTTGCGGTCAAGGCGTACCCGGCGGAAGCCGCGCGGCCCGAGCACGCTGACCGCCGTGCGTCGCCACGGGTAGTACGCCCAGCGGATCGCCTCGGCCGCAACATCTTCGGGAGGCTGCGGACAGAGCTGTCTCAGGGCGACCGTCTGCGCGGCGGCGTTGTCGACGAAGACGACCCCGGGGTCGGAGCCCAGCGCTTCGAGAGCCGGATCGTCGGCATCCAGCAGTACGGCGCTGTGGGGGAGAGGTGGTTCGGTGCTCGCTGTCACCGCTCCGTCCCGGTGGCGGCCGCAACGGGCGCCACGCCGTCGGCTCGGGCCGTCATCCTCTGCTGCTCCGCGATGTACAACGAAACCTGCTTGGGGTCAGCATGTTTGGCGAAGGTAAGCCGGTCCCACCAGGCGAGCCGGGTCTCGTAACGCTCGTCGGGGTAGGGCGTCGGCGGAATCTTGGTCGCGAGAATGCCCCCGGAGGACAGCCACCGCTTGAGGACATAGGACGCCGCAGTCGCGACGATGAACTGGATGTCCAACAGGCCCATCGCGTGCAACGGCGTGCGGGAGATGGCGCTGGTCAACTGGCGGCTCCGCTCGGGATCGTCGGTCACCCATGCGGTTTTCATCTCCACGACGCCAAATGGTATCCGGTCGCTGATCATCTTCCGCACTGCGTCGAAGCCGGGTTGGCCCTCCCACTCCAGCAGCGCATGCGCCTCGTCGGCGGAGTGGTAGGGACCCTTGGCCCGCAGGCCGCCGACCACGCGCCCGGCCCGGTCGACGCAGGCCGCGAACAAGATGGTGTCCGCGCCCGAATGCAGCGCGGGCATGTCCAGCGCCTTCTCGACCCCGCGCTTGGTGTAGCTGCGTTCGGCGCCGCGGACGAAATCGCGCCACAGGTCGGGTTCGATGGCCGGGTTTGCGAAAACCACATTGCATTCGGTTTCGGGGTCCCAGCAGCTCGGGCTGTGCCGCAGGCTGGCGAGGGCGTGGTCGATGGTGTCAAGCTGGGCAACGGTCATACTCGTCCGATCGTCTGGCGGCCGTGGTGTTGTTCGGTCCGCTGATTCGGTGTGGGTTTGCCCACACTCACCTGTGAGTATCTCGCCGTATGGCGATCTATTACCAGCTAGCCGTCAAATTGTGTCCGGTAAACGAATGGTTTCGGGACGGAATGGCGAGGCTTTAACCCGCTCGGTGCAATTATGGCTAATGGCGTCCGGCGATATTGCTGCAGGTCAATTGATGCGCTTCGGATAACGGCGAACTCGGGCATTGCCTCTTGAGGGACGCGGTGGCCGATTTTGGTGAGCGGTCGGCAACCTGCGTGTTACCGCACTGGCGAATGGGTGTCGCGACGTCGCTGAACTTGCCCAACGCCGAGCAGCGCCACCGGCGTCGTGTCAGCAACCTCGCGCGTGGGCAGCGTGGTCGATTGCGTCGCCCGAATCGGCGCCATTCGGGCGACGCGTGTTCGGCGCGGTTAATCGGGTGCGGGCGGGCCGTTGCGCCACTCTGCACGTGTTCAATAGGCAATTCCCGGAACTGTTTCTCAGGTGGGTCGATGGAATGCGCTTGGGCGCCGGATCGAGAATGCACGGGATACGGGTCCGGTCGTCCGGCGCACGCGCGATGCCGAGTTCGACTGCGCGCGAAGCCGCCCGGATGACACCCTGTTCGGGTGGAGGGAGAGTATCCGAGTCGGGGCCGGGGGCCCGTCAGAGATGTGGGGCGGTTGCTACTGCGCTGCGCCGACCGCGCGGGTCTGGTCGCCGCGGTCAGCGCGTTCCTTGCCGATGCCGGGGCCAACATCGTGTCCCTCGATCAGCACGCGACCGAGCAGTCGGGTGGCATCTTCATGCAGCGCACGATCTTTCACCTACCCGGCCTGCCCGCCGCACGCGACGAACTCGAGCGTGACTTCGCCGAACGGGTGGCCGGGCCGTTCGGTATGGATTTCCGGCTCACCGAGGCGGCCAAACCCAAACGTGTCGCGATCATGGCGTCCAAAGAGGACCACTGTCTGCTCGATCTGCTGTGGCGCAACCGTCGCGGTGAACTCGACATGTCGGTGGCGATGGTGATCTCGAACCATCCGGACCTCGCCGATCAGGTCCGGCCGTTCTCGGTGCCGTTCATCCACATTCCCGCGACCAAGGACATCCGGGAGGAGGCCGAGACCCGGCAGCTGGACCTGTTGCGGGGCAACGTCGACCTGGTGGTGCTGGCGCGCTACATGCAGATCCTGACACCGCGGTTCATCGCGGAGGTGGGCTGCCCGCTGATCAACATCCACCACTCGTTCCTGCCGGCGTTCATCGGCGCGGCGCCCTATCGGCGGGCCAAGGAGCGGGGCGTCAAACTGGTCGGCGCGACGGCCCACTACGTCACCGACGACCTCGACGAGGGCCCGATCATCGAGCAGGACGTGGTGCGCGTCGACCACCGCCACGGCGTCGAGGACCTGGTGCGACTCGGCTCGGATGTGGAACGCGTTGTGCTGTCCCGCGCGGTGCTGTGGCACTGTGAGGACCGGATAATCCGATACGGCAACCAGACCGTCGTCTTTTAGCCGGCTGCGCCCGGCGAGGAGGGATAACAGCAGTGAAGAAGTTCAGCGACCTCGACGAGTTCATCGCCGCCGAGGGCAGCCGGCTCGGCCCGACGGAGTGGCTCGAGGTCACCCAGGAGCGCGTCAACATGTTCGCCGACGCGACCGAGGACCACCAGTGGATCCACGTCGACCCCGAGAAGGCCAAGGACGGTCCCTTCGGCGCGACCATCGCGCACGGGCTGCTGACCCTGTCGCTGCTGCCGCACTTCTCCCATCAGCTCTACAGCGTCGGCAACGTGGCGATGGCGATCAACTACGGCTACAACAAGGTTCGGTTCATCACCCCGGTGAAGGTGGGAGCCAGGATCCGCGCGACGGCGGAGCTGACGAAGATCGACCAGCTCGACGGCGGCGCCGTGCAGTCGACGATGCCGATCACCATCGAGATCGAGGGTTCGGAGAAGCCGGCGGCGGTCGCCGAGTCGATCGTCCGCTACATGCGCTGACCTTTCCCTGCCGAGCAGACGCAAAGTGCCCCATCTGACGCGCATTTCGGGGCACTTCGCGTCTGCTCGCCGGTGAGTCAGTACTGGGTGGAGCCCTGGTCGACCGGGATCGCCGTCGCGGTCATGTGTCTGGCGTCGTCGGTGGCCAGCCAGCACACCACGTCGGCGACGTCCTCGGGCTGCAGCACCCACGTCGGCAGGAACGGCGTCATCATGTGCTGCAGCGCAGGATTGGTCTCCATCGTCCTGCCGATCGCGGCGATCATGTCGCCCGACCCCATCGGCGTGTTGACCGGCCCGGGATGCACGCTGTTGACCCGGATCGAGTGCTTGCCGAGTTCGGCCGCGAACGCGCGCGCCATCCCGGTGACCGCGTGCTTGCTGGCGGTGTAGTGGATCATGAACGGCTGCAACTTGATTCCGGCGGCGGAACTGATCAGGATGACCGACCCGCCGCGCCCACCGTCGATGATCCGCTGCGCGCCGGCCATCACCGTGTTCCAGGTGCCGGTGACGTTGACGTCGAGAACGTCGCGGAAGTCCTCCGGGGTGATCTCGTCCCAGATCTGCGGCGGCGAGATGCCCGCATTGGCCACGATCACGTCGAGCCGGCCGAAGCGCTCGACGCCGTCGTCGACTGCCCGGCGCAGGCCGTCGGCGTCGCGGACGTCGACCTCCGCGGTGACGATCCGCGCGCCGGCCGCCTCGACCAGTCGCGCGGTCTCGGCGAGGTCCTCGGGGGTGGCGTGTTCGTACGGCACGCACGCCGGCAGCTTGCCCGCGATGTCGATCGCGATGATGTCGGCGCCCTCGGCCGCCATCCGCACGGCGTGTGCGCGCCCCTGGCCGCGCGCGGCGCCGGTGATGAACGCGACGCGCCCGCTGAGTTTCCCGCTCGTGCCCTCGCTCATCCGCGCTCCCGCTGTGCCGTCTTGACCAGGTTCGACCCGATGATGAGCCGCTGAATCTCGCTGGTGCCCTCGTAGAGTCGCAGCAGCCGGACCTCGCGGTAGATGCGTTCGACCGGAACCTCGCGCATGTATCCGCTGCCGCCGTGGATCTGCACCGCGAGATCGGCCACCTGGCCGACCATCTCGGTGCAGAACAGCTTGGCCACCGACGGCGCGACGCGGCGGTCCTCGCCGCTGACCCACTGCCGCGCGGCGTCGCGGACCAGCGCGCGGCCCGCCGACACCCCGGTCTGCTGGTCGGCGATCATCGCCTGCACCAACTGGAAGTTGCCGATCGGCGTGCCGCCCTGGGTTGCGGTGGCGGCGTAGGCAACCGACTCGTCGAGCGCGCGCTGCGCGGACCCGACGGCCAGCGCCGCAATATGCACGCGGCCCCGCGCCAGCGAGATCATCGCCGCGCGGTAACCGATGTCCTCGCTACCGCCGACCAACGCTTCGGCAGGCACGCGCACGTCGTCGAAACTGACGTCGGCGGTCCAGGCGCCTTCCTGGCCCATCTTCGCGTCCTTGGCCCCGACCTGGACACCTGCCGCGTCGGCGGGCACCAGGAAGACCGCGATGCCGGGGCCGTCGTCGTCGGCGGGCCGGGTGCGGGCGAACACCACGAACAGGTCGGCGGTCGGCGCGTTCGTGATGAACCGCTTCTGGCCGGTGATCACCCAATCCGTGCCGTCTGCAACGGCTTTGGTGCGCAGACCCGACGGGTTCGATCCGGCGCCGGGTTCGGTCAGCGCGAACGACGCGACCGCCTCCCCGGTCGCCATCGGTTCGAGCCAGCGCTGCTTCTGCTCGTCGGTGCCGAAACCCACCAGCACCTGGCCGGCGATGCCGTTGTTGGTGCCGAACATCGACCGCAGCGCCAGCGTCGTGTATCCCAGTTCCATCGCCAACTCGACGTCCTGGGACAGGTTCAGGCCGAGCCCGCCCCACTGCTGGGGGATCGCGTAACCGAACAGGCCCATCTTCTTGGCCTGGTCGCGCAGGTCGTCGGGCACCCGGTCGCCGGCCAGGATCTCCTGCTCGCGCGGTATCACCGCGGTGTGCACGAAGTGTCGGGTCTGGGTCAGGATCTCCTGGAAATCCTCGTCGCTGACCTCGGATGTCGTCATCGCCCCAAGCTCCTGTTTCTTCCGCGAGCAGACGCGGAATCGCACGCTGCGCGGTCGATTGATGCGATTCTGCGTCTGCTCGGCGAGGTGGTGGACCCCTCAACCCGGGCGAGCATATATGAAATATGATGTTCGATCGGTGCGGCCCCACCTGGGCCGCGACAGCGGAAGGGGTGCGCAGGTGTCCTTGTTGAGCGGACAGACGGCGGTGGTCACCGGAGGCGCGCAGGGCCTCGGATACGCGATCGCGCAACAGTTCATCGCCGAGGGCGCGCGAGTGGTGCTCGGCGACCTGGACCTCGATGCCACGCAGGAGGCGGCCAAGCGCCTCGGCGGCGACGACAAGGCGATCGCGGTGCGCAGTGATGTCACCGATACCGCCGATGTCGAGGCGTTGGTCGCCGCGGCGGTCGACCGCTTCGGCGGACTCGACATCATGGTCAACAACGCCGGGATCACCCGCGACGCGACGCTGCGCAAGATGACCGAGGGGCAGTTCGACCAGGTCATCGCGGTGCACCTGAAGGGCACCTGGAACGGGCTCAAGGCCGCCGCGCCGATCATGCGGGAGAACAAGCGCGGCGCGATCGTGAACATGTCGTCGATCTCGGGCAAGGTCGGCATGATCGGACAGACCAACTACTCGGCGGCCAAGGCCGGCATCGTCGGGATGACCAAGGCCGCCGCCAAGGAGCTGGCGCATCTCGGGGTGCGCGTCAACGCGATTCAGCCCGGGCTCATCCGGTCGGCGATGACCGAGGCCATGCCGCAGAAGGCGTGGGACCAGAAGCTGGCGGAGGTGCCGATGGGCCGTGCGGGCGAGCCGGAGGAGGTGGCCAAGGTTGCGCTGTTCCTGGCCAGCGACCTGTCGTCGTACATGACCGGCACGGTCATGGAGGTCACGGGCGGGCGGCACCTGTGAGCACCCGCGACGCCGTCATCTGTGAACCGGTACGCACGCCGATCGGCCGCTACGGCGGCATGTTCAAGTCGTTGACCGCGGTGGACCTCGGCGTGACCGCGCTCAAGGGTTTGCTCGAACGCACGGGGCTCGACCCTGCCGCGGTGCAGGACGTCATCCTGGGGCACTGCTACCCGAGCAGTGAGGCGCCCGCGATCGGTCGCGTGGTCGCGCTCGACGCGGGGCTGCCGGTGACCGTGCCCGGTATGCAGGTCGACCGGCGCTGCGGATCCGGGTTGCAGGCGGTGATCCAGGCGTGTCTGCAGGTCGCGCACGGCGACAACGACGTCGTGGTGGCAGGTGGCGCCGAGAGCATGAGCAATGTGGCGTTCTACTCGACCGACATGCGGTGGGGCGGGGCCCGCACCGGTGTCCGGGTGCACGACGGGCTTGCCCGCGGCCGTACCACCGCGGGTGGCCGGCACTACCCGGTGCCCGGCGGCATGCTCGAGACCGCGGAGAACCTGCGCCGGCAGTACGGGATATCGCGTCAGGAGCAGGACGAGCTCGCGGTGCGCTCGCACCAGCGGGCGGCGGCCGCGCAGAAGGACGGTGTGCTGGCCGAGGAGATCGTGCCGGTGACGGTGACGACGCGTCAGGGTGAAGACGTGATCGACACCGACGAACACCCGCGCCCCGACACCACGGTCGAGTCCTTGGCCAAGCTCAAACCCGTTCTGCGCAACGAGGATCCGGAAGCGACGGTCACCGCGGGCAACGCGAGCGGGCAGAACGACGCCGCGTCGATGTGCGTGGTGACGACACCGGAGAAGGCCGACGAACTCGGGCTCACCCCGCTGGCGCGGTTGGTGTCGTGGGGGTCGGCCGGGGTGGCGCCGAACGTGATGGGCATCGGGCCGGTGCCCGCGACCGAGGTGGCGTTGGCCAAGGCCGGACTGGAGCTCTCCGATATCGACCTCATCGAGCTGAACGAGGCCTTCGCGGCGCAGGCGCTGGCGGTGATGCGGGAATGGAAGTTCGGCGAAGCCGACCACGACCGCACCAACGTCCACGGTTCCGGGATCTCGCTGGGCCACCCGGTGGGCGCGACCGGCGGCCGCATGCTGGCGACGTTGGCGCGCGAACTGAACCGCCGCGGGGCCCGCTACGGCCTGGAGACGATGTGCATCGGCGGCGGGCAGGGCCTGGCGGCGGTGTTCGAAAGGGTAGGCGCGTGACCAAACTTGCGCAGACCGTCGGGCTGACCGACGTGCAGACCGAGATCCTCGCGACCGTGCGCCAATTCGTCGACAAGGAGATCATCCCGAACGCGCCGGAGTTCGAGAAGACCGACACCTACCCGCAGGCCATCGTCGACGCGATGAAGGAGATGGGCCTGTTCGGGTTGATGATCCCCGAGGAGTACGGCGGGCTCGGCGAATCGCTGCTGACCTACGCGCTGTGCGTCGAGGAACTGGCCCGCGGCTGGATGAGCATCTCCGGGGTGCTCAACACCCATTTCATCGTCGCCTACATGCTCCGCCAGCACGGCACCGAGGCGCAGAAGCAGCGCTACCTGCCGCGGATGGCCACCGGTGAGACGCGCGGCGCGTTCTCGATGAGCGAGCCCGAACTCGGGTCCGACGTCGCGGCGATCCGCACCCGCGCGGTGAGACAGGACGACGGCAGCTACCGCATCGACGGTCAGAAGATGTGGCTGACCAACGGCGGCACCTCGACGCTCGTCGCGGTGCTGGTGCGCACCGACGAGGGCGCCGACAAACCGCACCGCAATCTCACCGCGTTCCTGGTCGAAAAGCCGGTCGGATACGGCGAAGTCGCGCCCGGGCTGACGATCCCCGGCAAGCTCGACAAGCTCGGCTACAAGGGCATCGACACCACCGAGTTGATCTTCGACGGCTACGTCGCCGGCGCCGACGACATCCTCGGCGAGGCGCCGGGCCAGGGCTTCTTCCAGATGATGGACGGCATCGAGGTGGGTCGGGTCAACGTGTCGGCCCGTGCGTGCGGGGTCGGCCTGCGGGCGTTCGAACTCGCCGTGCGCTACGCCCAGCAGCGGCAGACATTCGGTAAGCCGATCGCCGAGCATCAGGCCATCGCGTTCCAATTGGCCGAGATGGCAACCAAAGTCGAGGCCGCCCATCTGATGATGGTCAACGCCGCCCGGCTCAAGGACTCCGGCGAGCGCAACGACGTCGCCGCGGGTATGGCGAAATATCTGGCCAGCGAGTTCTGTTCGGAGGTCACGCAGCAGAGCTTCCGGATCCACGGCGGCTACGGCTATTCCAAGGAATACGAGATCGAGCGCCTGATGCGCGATGCGCCGTTCCTGCTGATCGGCGAGGGCACCTCCGAAATCCAGAAGAACATCATCAGCAAGCGGCTGCTGGCCGACTACCAGGTCTGACCATGACCACCCCCGGGTTCGCCTTCCGGCCGCAGCTGGCCGAGGACGTCGCGCGCTTCGTACGCAAGCGCATCTTCGACGGCACCTATGCCGCAGGCGAATACGTGCGGTTGGACCAGTTGGCGGTCGAGCTCGGGATCAGCGTCACCCCGGTGCGCGAGGCGCTGTTCGAGTTGAAGGCCGAGGGGCTGCTCGCGCAGCAGCCGCGGCGCGGGTTCGTGGTGCTGCCGGTGACCGGTCGCGACCTGACCGACGTGTCGAACGTGCAGGCCTACATCGGCGGTGAGTTGGCGGCGCGAGCGGCGGCCGCGATCACCGACGAGCAGCTGCGGGAGCTGGTGCAGATCCAGTCCGATCTCGAACAGGCCTACGCGGCGGCCGACGACGAGCGCGCGGTACGGCTCAACCACGAGTTCCACCGGGCGATCAACGTGGCTGCGGCCTCACCGAAGCTCGCGCAGTTGATGTCGCAGATCACCCGGTATGCCCCCGAGTCGGTGTTCCCGATCGTCGCCGGTTGGCCCGAGCAGTCGAACGCCCACCATCGCCGGTTGCTCGACGCGCTGCAGCAGCGCGACGAACAACGCGCCCGCGCCGCGATGTCCGAGCACCTGGCCGCCGGGGCGGACCCGTTGATCGAGCACCTCACCGAGCGAGGCGTGATCACCTAGTCCCGCGAGCAGACGCGGAATCGCACGCAATTGCGCCAAACCGTGCGATTCTATGTCTGCTCGCGCAGTAGGGTTCGCAGCGCCGCGACATCCACCTTGCCCGTCGCCTTACGCGGGACGTCGTCGTCGGACTCCGTGAGCAGCCACACCGTCGGCACCTTGAACGCGCTCAACACCTTCCGGGCGTCGGCGCGCAGCTCCTCGACCGGTCGCGCGGAGACCACCAGCGCACCGACCGCGCCGGAAACGTCGGTGACACAGGCGTTCTGCACACCGTCGATCGTGCGCAGCGCCTGCTCGACCTCGCTCGGATACACGGTCGCGCCGCTGACCTTGAACATGTCGTCGGACCGGCCGTGATAGAACATGAACCCGTCGTCGTCGAGGTGGCCGAGGTCGCCGGTGGGGTAGTACCCGTCGGGGGTGAAGACCTCCTCGCGGCGGCGACGGCAGATCCCGCGCATCACGTGCGGCCCGCGGATCTGGATCATGCCGATGGTCCCGGCGGGCACCGGGGTCCCGGTGTCGGGGTCGACGATGCGAACATCCATGCCGGCGAACGGCTTTCCGCAGCTGCCCCACGCGGACCGCGGCATATCGGTGTCGGCGGGATAGCCGCAGTACGGTCCGAACGACTCGGTCATCCCGAACAGCCGGGCCCGCGCGCCGGGGGAGGCGCGCTGCTCGGGCGGCAGCAGCGCCTCCAGGCTGCCGGGCCCCAGCGAGGACAGGTCGGCGCCCACCGAGGCCGCCTCGCGGGCCAGCGCCTCGGCCTGGTCCGGCCACCCCCGAAACAGCGTCACCTTCTCGCGCTCGAGCAACCGCAGCGTGGTCTCCGGCTGCGGGATCTCCTCGGTGACCAGCGTCGCGCCCGCCAGCAGCGCGGACAGTAGACCGCCGGCCAAGCCGCCCACCCAGAAGAACGGCATCGGCAGATACAGCCGGGTGTCGGCGTCGATGCAGCGCGCCGCCATACCGGAGCGCACCGCGGCCAACGCGTTACCGTGCGAATGGATCACGCCCTTGGGTGGACCGCTGCTGCCGGAGGTGAACATGATCGCCAGCGTGTCGCTGGGCGTGACGGCCGCCGCGATGTCGTCGACCGGTGCCGCACCATCTGTCGGCAGCGCGTCTGCGCGCCAGACCTGCCGCAGCGCAGGCAGATCGGCGCGCGCGGACGCCACGTCGTCGAGGTAGCGGTGGCCCCGGAACTGCTCGACGGCGATCAGGTACTGCACCGACGCGGTGCGCAGCGCCGCGACCAGCTCGGGCGGGGGCATCAGCGTGCTCAGCGGCACCAGCACCGCGCCGATCCGCGTCACCGCGACCGCCAGCCGCACCCATTCGACCCGGTTCGGCATGATCAGGCCGAACCGGCTGCCTTTGCCGACACCCGCCGCCACCAGCGCGGCCGCCAGCCGCCGCGACTCCTCGTCGAGCGAGCCGTAGGTCACCCGCGTGGACGGGTCGATCACCGCGTCCTTGTCAGCGTCCTCGCGGGCCCGCAACCGCACCAGCGCATCGATGGTGTCAGTCATCGAACACCTCGCTCAGCCTCGCCGGGTCGATCTTGCCGCTGCTGAGCACCGGAATCCGCGAACCCGGCACCACGGCGAACCGTCGCGGGATCTTGTAGGCGGACAACTCGTCCCGCAGTCGCTCCCGCACCGCCGTCTCGTCGAACTCGGCGCCGTCGGTCAGCTCGATGACCGCCGCGACGACCTGACCGCGTTCGGCGTCGGGCAGGCCGAGAACATGGGCGACGCCGCCGCCGGTGACCTTCGCGATCGCCCGCTCCACCTCCGCGGGGGCGACGTTGGCGCCGGCGGTCTTGATCATCGCGCCGCGGCGGCCGACGAAGTAGTGGTAGCCGTCGGCGTCGGTGCGCACGAGATCGCCGGTGTGGAACCAGTTGTCGGGATCGAAGCACTGCTCACGGCTGCGTTTGTAGTAGCGCTCCATCATGAACGGCCCGCGCGCGCACAGCTCGCCGACCTCGTCGGTCGCGACCGGTGCTCCGGTGTCCGGGTCGATCACCTTGACCTCGAAACCCGGCACCGGCCTGCCGAACGAGCCGCGCCGGTGCTCGGGTTGGTCGGATTCGTCGGGGTCGGCGAGGATCACGCTGCCCGCTTCGGTCATCCCGAGCATGGTGTGGCGCAACTCGGCGTCGGCGGGCCGCGTGTCGGGCGCCATGATCGGGTACAGGTTGCCGCGGCGCATCGAGGACAGGTCGCGGCCGGGCAGGCTCGGATGACGCGCCAGCGCCGCGATGCCTGCGACGAATCCGTTGGTCATCGTGGGTTTTTCGGCCTCCAGCAGATCGAGGGTCTCGGCGGCGTCGACCGCGTTGGAGCACACCAGCGTGGCCCCGGCCAGCAGCGTGGCCAGCAGGGAGAACGCGAACCCGCCGATCCAGAAGAACGGGGAGTTGCTGAACAGCTTCTCCTCGGCGCCGAGCCCGCGGATCTCGTTGAGCACCCGTTGGTGCTCGAGCAGCCCGGCGTGGGTGTGGACGACGCCCTTGGGGGCGCTGGTCGAGCCGGAGGTGTAGATAATCGCCAGCACGTCGGCGGGGTCGACGTCGTCCTCCAGCGCGGTCAGCAGCCCGGTGTCGGCCGGGGCGGGCTCGGTGGCGAACAGGACATGACGCAGCAGCGGCAGGTCGCCGATCTCGGCGAGGCGCTGCCGGTAATCGTGGGACCGGTAGCCCTCTGCTGCGAGCAGGATCTCGACGTCGGCGTGGGCGAGTTGCTCGCGCATCTCGGGTGCGGTCGCCATCGTCGAGATCGGGATGACGGTGGCGCCTATGCGGGCGGCGGCCAGCGCGGCGACGACGAACCCGGGCCCGTTCGGGTACAGGACGCCGACGTGGCTGCCCTTGCCCGCGCCGCGCCCGATGAGTTCACCGGCGAGCAGCGCGGAGCGGCGCTCGGCCTCGGCGTAGCTGAGCCGGTCGGCGTCACAGATCAGCAGCGGGTGATCGCCGCGGGCCTGTGCCCGCGCGCGCAGGATCGCGCCGACCGTGTGCTCAGGCATGCTCGACGGCGTCGGCGAAGAACTGGCGGACCGCGCCCAGGTCGGGTTTGCCCGACGGGGTGCGGGGCATCTGCTCGACGACTGCGATCTCGGTGGGAATCTCATAGCGGGCCAGTCGGTTCCGCACGTGTTCGGTCAGCGTCGCGACGTCGACCGGGTGGTGCAGTTCGACCAGCGCGACCGGGGTTTCGCCGAGCCGGTCGTCGGGGCGTCCGACCACCGCGGCGCTGTGCACCGCCGGGTGGCTCTCCAGCGCGGCGCGGACGTCGTCGGGCATGATCTTGAACCCGCCGCGGATGATCGCCTGATCGGCGCGGCCGAGGATCCACAGAAATCCGTCCGCGTCGATGCGCGCCATGTCGGTGGTCCGCAGCCAGTCGTTTCGCGGCCCGAGCTGGCCCGGCTTGACCTCGAGCAGCCCGGGCTGGTCGGGTCCCAGCGGGTGACCGGAGTCGTCGACGACGCGCAGTCGGGCGCCGAGACTCGCCCGGCCCACGCTGCCGCGTCTGGCCGCCCAGTGCTCCCGGTAGTCGGACAGGGTCCAACCGGCCACGCCGCCGCCGAATTCGGTGGCGGCATAGGAGGTCAGCACCGGGATGCCGAACTTCTCGGTGAACGCGTCGGCATCCTCGGCGGACAGGGGAGCGGTGCCGGAGGTGACGGCCTGGATGCCGGCCAGGTCGTCGCGGGTCAGGTCCGAGTGCAGCACGGTGCGCAGTGCGGCGGGTACCAGCGACACCGCGCGCGGTCGGTGCCTGCGCACCGCGGCCGCCCAGCGCCGCAGTTCGAAGCGGTCGAGCAGCGCGAAAGCCCTTCCGTCGCAGACGGACTGCAGCACGCGGTACACGCCGCCGATGTGCACCAGCGGGGCGTTGACGATCGCCACCCCGCTTCGTAGCGCGGTCGGCGCCTGCGCGGCGGTGAAATCCGCGCCGATCACGCTGTGGGCGAGCATGTCGTAGGTGAGGTCGACGCGTTTCGGCGGTCCGGTGGTGCCGCTGGTCAGCATCCGCACCGCAACCGCTGACGCGTCGGCGCGCGCCGGCGCGACACCGGTGGTCGCGACGGGCCCGCAGGGCGCCGAGATCGCCACCGTGCAGTCGGCGGCGCCCACCAACGTGGCCAGGTCGTCGGCTTCACCGACGATCACCGGCAGCTGCAGTGCGGCGATGTCGGCGCGGACCCGGTCATCCCCGCGGGCGGGGTTGATCACCACGACCGTGCCGCCGGCCAGCAGCACGCCGAGCAGCGCCGCAACGTGTACCGGCCTGTTGCGCAACAGCATCCCGACGTGTCCGGTCCCGACCGCGGACTCGACCTGATGGGCGACCTCGGCCAGCCGGCCCCAGCTGACCCATTCGTCGTCGAACTCGATGGCGGGCGCGGCCGGATCGAGGGCCAGGATGTCGCGGATGCGGCGGCGCAACGGATGGTCCGACATCAGCGGATCCTCGGTTCGACGCGGGCGGGCGGGGGAGCGGCGGTCAGCTCGGCCTGCCCCAGCGGGTTGCCCAGCCGGGTGTAGATCAGGTTCTGCTCCATCGCCGCGCGATACGGTTTCTCCAGCGACTCCCAGATCGCCTTGACCGTGCCCTGCGTCGCGGACGGGGGTTTGGCGGCGATGCCCGCCGCGATCCGGTGCGCCCGCGCCCACAACTGGTCGTGCGCCACGATCTCGGTGACCAGCCCGATCTGCAGTGCGGTGTCGGCGCTGACCCGTTCGTCGTTGCCCATCAACGCGATCCGCAGCGTCTGCGCCAGGCCGACGCGGCGCATCAGACCGATCGGCTCAAGTGCGCAGACCAGCCCGGCGCTGACGTGCGAGTCGAAGAAGGTGGCCTCCGGGGAGCAGATCACCACGTCGGCCTCGTTGACGAAGTAGAACGCTCCGGCCGTGCACATCCCCTGCACCGCGCACACCACCGGCTTCCACATCTTCTGCCACTTCGGGCTCAGGTGCTCGCCGGGGTCCTCGTGGTTCCACACGTTGCCGGGCTGTCCGTAGGGGGTATTGATGTCCAGACCGGCGCTGAACGCCCGGTCTCCGGCGGCGCGCAGGACGACGGCGTGCACGCTGTCGTCGTCGCGCACCAGCCGCCAGGCCCGCGACATCTCCTCGCACATGGTGCGGTTGAACGCGTTGAGCGCCGCGGGCCGGTTCAGCGTGATCGTGGCGACGTGGTCGTCGGCGTCCACGTCGAACAGCAGCGTCTCGAACTCCGTCATCGGCACTGCCAGTTCGGGGCGCGCTTCTCCATGAACGCCTTGGGTCCCTCGAGCGCGTCCTCGGTGCGCACCACGCGCTCGCGGAACGTCTCGGCCAGGATCTCGGCCTCGTGCAGCGGCAGGTCCAGGGTCTTGTGGATCGTCAGCCGGGTACCCCGAACCGCCAGCGGCGCATTGGAGTTCACGATGTCGGCGATCTCGTGAGCGCGCTCGAGCAGGCGGTCGTGCTCGACGACCTCACTGATCATGCCGAGCTCGTAGGCGCGTTGCGCGCTCATCCGCTCGTGCTTTCCCATCAGCGCCATGCGCAACGCGATGTTGCGGGGCAGGATCCGGGCCAGTCGGACCATCTCGCGGGCGGCCACCAGGCCGATGCTGACGTGCGGATCGAAGAAGGTCGCCTGATCGGAGGCGATCGCGATGTCACCGGTGGTGATCCAGTCCAGTCCGGCGCCGCAGCACAGTCCGTTCACCGCGGTGATCACCGGTTTGGCCATCCGCCGGAACGGCGGCGTGCCCTCCTGCGGCGCCTCCCACTGGTCGTAGGTGGACAGGTACGGGCGCTCGTAGATGACCCGGCCGTCCTCGGGGATCTCGCCGACATCGGCGCCGGTGCAGAACGCCCGGCCTGTGCCGGTGACGATGAGAAGCCAGATCCCGTCGTCGTTCTCGGCTTCCTCGTAGGCGGCGCGCAGTTCGCCGATCATGTGCGGGCTCAGCGCGTTGAGCGCGGTGGGCCGGTTCAGCGTGATCGTGGCCTTGTGGCCGTCGACCTCGTAGATGATGTCGTCGTATGTGGTGTCCGTCAAAGTTCCTCCGCGTGTCCGTCAGCGTCCGGTGAATTCCGGCGGGCGCTTGTCGCGAAAGGCCGCCAGACCTTCTTTGAAATCCGATGTGCGACAGGCCAGTTCCACGTTGTACAGCTCGTGTGTCATCGCTTGCGGCAACGTCGCGTGTTGGGCGTAGCCCATCGCCTGTTTGGCCAGCCCGATCGCGACGGTGGGCCCCTTGGCCAACCGGTCGACAAGCTCGGCACTGACGGCGTCGAGTTCGGGTTCGGGGACCGCCCGGTGGATCAGCCCCCACGCGTCGGCCTCGGCGCCGCTGACCTTCTCGCCCAGCAGAAGCATTCGCTTGGCGCGGGCCAGTCCGACCAGTCGGGGCAGCAGCCAGGTGGCGCCGGAGTCGGGGGAGAACCCGCGCCCGAGAAACGGTTCCCAGAACACCGCGTCGTCGGCGGCGACGGTGAAGTCGGCGGCCAGGGCCAGGTTGGCGCCCAGCCCGACGGCCCATCCGCGCACGGTGCACACCACGGGCAGATGCAGGCTCGCGACGAGTTCGACGATCCGGTTCGCGGTGTGGGGGATGCGCCGGACCAGGTCGCCGGTGCGGGGGCGGCGTCCTGCGGCGTTGGTGGCCACCCAGTCGGCACCCGAGCAGAAGTCCGCACCGCCGCCGCGGATGTGCACCGCCCGCAGCGTGTCGTCGGTGGCGGCCGCGCCGAGCTCGGTGACCAGCGCATCGATCATGCTGTGGCTCAGGGAGTTTCGGCGCGACGGGCGATCGAGCGTGATCTGCAGGACGGTGCCGTCACGCGTCGTCGTCACCGCACCCTCGTCGGCCGCACCGGTCACCGTTGAATCCGCCAATCCCGCGCTATACGGTTAGACATACTGTATTGCTATCTTGTACAAGTTAGCAAAGACAGCTTGCTCGACGGAAGGGGCCGCGGTGGCCAAGCGCACCTACGGTGAGCAACCGCTCGCCCAGACCGTCGCCGCGGCGGGCGCCATCCGGCGACTGAGCGGGTTGCTGCTGTCACTGGAGCACGAACATCCGACCGTCGACGCAATGCTCGCGCAGATCGAGGCGTGGGAGCGCGAGCTGTCCGCCGCCGCACCACCCGATCCGTCGCCGCGAATCGGGTCGGACGCCAAGGACACCCAGCGGATCTATCTCGACCACGCGTTCGACATCGGGGCTTACAACCCGGCCTTCCCCGAGTACACGTTCGACGAGCTGGGCGAGGACGAGGCGTTCGGGCGGGTCACCTTCCCCGTCCTGTTCGAAGGTCCCCCCGGCCTCGTCAACGGTGGATACCTCGCGGTGTTCTTCGACTGTGTGACTCAGCATCAGAGCTGTGCGATCGGGCGTACCGGGAAGACCAGGGCCTTGACGGTGACGTTCCGCAGGCCCACACCGATCCTGACCGAGCTTCGCTTCGACGTGCGGCGGGTCGAGAACGACGGCCTGGTCAACTCGACGGCGCGGCTGCTGCTCGGCGACGAGGTGCTGTGCACCGGCGAGTTCAGCACCAAGGCGTCCTCACCGGACAAGCTGTCGGTCTTCGCGTTCGGGAAGCGCCGCGTCACATGACTCAGCGGATCCGTCAACCGCGGGTCGCCGAGATCGTCGCCGCCAGGCTGCGCGACGACATCCTGTCCGGGCGTCTCAAGGAGGGTGACGTGCTGCCGCCGCAGGACGGTCTGCTCGCCGAGTTCGGCGTCAGCCCACCGGCTTTGCGCGAGGCAATCCACATCCTGGAATCCGACGGGCTGATCTCGGTGCGCCGCGGGAACATGGGCGGCGCCGTCGTGCACCAGCCGTCGGCCGACCGCACCGCACACATGATCTCGATGGTGCTGCAGTCGCGTTCGGCGACACCGGCGGACGTCAGCGGGGCGCTGCTTCACCTCGAACCGATCTGTGCGGGCATGTGTGCGGCCAGACCCGACCGGATGACCGAGGTCGTTCCCTACCTGGAAAAGGAGATCGAGCGCCAGACCGCCCATCTCGCCGATCACGCGCAGTACGTGCCCAACGCGCGTCGCTTCCACGAGGCCGTCGTCTCGCGCTGCGGGAACGAACCGATGATCCTGCTGATCGGCTCCCTGGAACTGATCTGGTCGGCCCACGAGTCGTCGGTGTGGGGCGACGAGACCGGCGGCGACCCGATGAACGACAAGACCATGCGCGCCGCGCTGCGCGACCACCAGCGGCTGCTCGAGGCGATCCGCGACGGCAACGAGGCACGCGCGGTCCGGTTGGCCACCGACCACCTCGCGGCGGCCCGGCGCAACACGTTGGCCGCCGGAACGGACAAAACCATTGAGGCCAAACTCATCTCCCAAGCCCCGTGAGGACACCAGATGACCACATCTGCCGATGACCGCGTGCTCTACGACGTCGACCGCGACAAGCGGATCGCGACCATCACGTTCAACAACCCCGCGCAGCGCAACTCCTACGACGCGGCCATGCGCGAAACCGTCGGGCGCTATCTGGACCAGGTCGCCGAGGACGACGACATCACCGTGGTGCTGCTGCGCGGTGCCGAGGGGGTTTTCAGCACCGGCGCGGACATGAACAACGCCTACGGCTGGTACGGCGACGAGCGCTCGGCGCAGGCCAAGCGGCGCCCGAGTCAACGCCGTCGGTTGACCGTGGACCGCAAGTCGTTCGGCTTCTATCACAACTTCATGGGCTTCCCGAAGGTCACCGTGGGCGAGATCAACGGGTACGCGCTGGGCGGCGGGTTCGAGATGGCGCTGATGACCGACATCTCCGTCATCGGCCGCACCACCAGGATCGGCATGCCTGCGACCCGGTTCCTCGGGCCCGCTCTGGGCAGCCTGCACATGTTCTTCCACCGGCTCGGTCCGGTGCTCGCACGGCGGTTGCTGCTGACCGGCGACATCATCGAAGCCGCCGAGGTCGAACACCTCGGCGTGTTCACCGAGACCTGTGAGGCCGACCGGGTGCAGGCCAGGGCCCGGTACTGGGCCGAGAAGGCGGCCAAGATGCCCGCCGACGGCGTCGTGATCGCCAAGGAGGCGTTCCGGCTCGTCGAGCAGAGTCAGGCCTACCAAGGGGAAGAGGTCGCAAGCTATCTGTTCCACGCCTACGGGACGAACCTGCAGTTCGCCGAGGGGGAGTTCAACTTCGTCAAGACCCGCGCGCAGCACGGCACCAAGGAGGCGTTCCGGCTGCGTGACGAGCACTTTCACGTCCCCGAGCCGGAGTAGGTCCGCAGCTACATTATCTGCTAGTTTTGTAACGTCTTTAATGTCGAAGCCCGAGGTGGAGAACATGCCCACACCCGTCATCGTCGGTGCCGCCAGGACCGCGATCGGCCGTTCCTTCAAGGGGACGCTGGTCAACACTCCGCCGGAGACCCTGATCACGACCGTCCTCCCGGAGGTGATCCGTCGCTCCGGGGTCGATCCCAAGGACATCGACGATCTGATCTTCGCCGAATCCAATTACGGCGGCGGCGATCTCGCGCGATACGCGGCCGACGCCACCGGGCTGCAGGACGTTCCGGGCCAGGCGGTCAACCGGCACTGCGCGGGCAGCCTGACCGCGATCGGCAACGCGTCGGCGCAGATCGGCTCCGGTATGGAGCGGGTGCTGATCGCCGGCGGTGTGCAGTCGCTGTCGATGACCCCGCTGGTCAACTGGCGCATCCCCGGTCCCGAACTGAAGTTCGAGGAGAAGTGGATGCCGCCCACCCACGTCGAAACCCCGGACGCGCCGACACGCGACATGTCGATCACGGTCGGGTGGAACACCGCGCAGGCGGTCGGCATCACCCGTGAGGAGATGGACGCGTGGGCGGCGCGCTCGCACCAGCGCGCGATCGCCGCGATCGACGCGGGCAAGTTCCTCGACGAGATCGTGCCGCTGAAGGTGCAGCAGTTCGACGGCTCGGTCACCGAGTTCAGCGTCGACGAGCATCCCCGTCGCGACACCACCGCCGAGAAGCTGGCCGGACTCAAGCCGCTGCACCCCGAGATCGAGGGGTTCTCGATCACCGCGGGCAACAGCAGCGGCACCAACGACGCGGCAGCCGCGGTGGCGCTCGTCGAGGCCGGCTACGCCGAGGCCCACGGCCTGACCAAGATGGCGACCGTGAAGGCCTGGGCCGCCGCGGGTGTGCCGCCGCGCGACTGCGGCCTGGGTGCGGTCAAGGCGATCGGCAAGGTGCTCGACCGCGCCGGCCTCAAGGCCTCTGATGTGGCGCTGTGGGAGATCAACGAGGCGTTCGCGTCGGTGCCGATCGCGGCGTGCCGGGAGTTCGGGATCGACGAGGAGCTGGTGAATTTCTCCGGAAGCGGCTGCAGCCTCGGGCATCCGATCGCGGCCTCGGGTGCGCGGATGGTCACCACGCTGGTCTACGAACTGCAGCGGCGCGGCGGCGGCATCGGCGTCGCGGCCATGTGCGCCGGCGGCGGCCAGGGCGGCGCGGTCGTCATCGAGGTCTAGTTTCCTCGCCGAGCAGACGCAAAATGCCCTACTCGCCGCACTTTTTGGGGCAGTTTGCGTCTGCTCGCGGTGGAACAGTCAGCGTTTGCGGGCCGGTTTCCTGGCCTTGCCGGCCTCGTCGATCAGCCGGCCGGCGTGGTCGAGGATGCATTCCAGGCCGAACTCGAAGTTCTTGTCGTCGGCCGCCCCGATGTGATGGCCCTTCTCGGTGACCAGCGCCAGCAGCGGGGTGCTGTCGGCGTCGATGCTCATCGTCTCCTCGATGTCGCTCGGCCCCTCGGTGGCCATCCGGTTCTTCTCCCGCAGCCGGTGCAGCACCACCGATCCGCGCACGTGTACCGACACCGCGGAGTAGGTGTCGAACGCGTCCTCGGCGGACAGACCCGCCTCGACCAGACCGGCGATGGCCTTCTCCACCTCCTGCACGCCCAGCTTGGCCACCCGGGGACTCAGCGCCGACCGGATGAGGATCAGATCGCACAGGATCGGGTTGCCCATGAACGTTTTTCGCATCGTGCGCGCATGGTTGCGCAGCGTCTCGCGCCAGTCCTTGGCCTCGACGTAGGGGGTGGCGAACACGTACTGCCGCAGCGCGCGGTCGGTCATCGCGTTGAGCAGATCGTCCTTCTTGCGGAAGTACCAGTAGATGCTCGTCACGCCGACGCCGAGGTGCTTGCCCAGAAGCGGCATGGACAGGTTGTCGATGCCGACCTGCTCGGCGAGTTCGAACGCGCCCTTGATGATGTCGTCGGGATTGATGGACCCGCGCTCGCGTCGCTGACGCTTCTCGGCGGTGGCCTGCCTCGCCATGACACCTCCATCGGGTGGGTGGACCAGAATCTCGCGGCCGCCGCGGCTGATCTGCGCCTATGCAGATGTGCCGCGGCTCAGCCGATCCCGTCAACCATACCGGCAGGCATTCGGTCGCGGCCTTTCCCGGTCGATCCCGCCTTCTACTGTAAGTCCTATAGTAAGGTTTTCCAGGCATTCTGCGGGCGGAAGGCGATATGGATCTCGGCTTGAAGGACGCGACCGCCGTGGTGGTCGGCGGTGGACGCGGCATGGGGTTCGCGACGGCGCGGTGCCTGGCCCAGGACGGGGCCCGCGTCGCGGTGGTCGGGCGCACCGCGGGCGTCGTCGCCGACGCGGCCACCGCGCTGACCGAACTCGGCAGCCCCGACGCGCTCGGCCTGGTCGCCGACACCACCGACGCCGCGCAGGCGCAGCGTGTCTTCGACGAACTCACCGAACGCTGGGGTGAGCTCAACATCCTGATCAACGCGGTGGGCCCCGACGCCGTCGGCACGTTCGAGGAGTTGACCGACGAGCGGTGGCGCATCGCGTTCGACGGCGGCGTGATGGGCATGGTGCACTGCGTGCGCTCCGCGCTGCCCCTGCTGCGCGCCGCCCAGTGGGCCCGCATCGTGAACTTCTCGGCGCACTCCACTCAGCGCCAGAGCGTGATCCTGCCGGCCTACACCGCCGCGAAGGCGGCGCTGACGAGCGTGTCCAAGAACCTGTCGCTGCTGCTGGCCCCCGACGAGATCATGGTCAACGTCGTCTCACCGGGCAGCATCGCCTCCGAAGCCCTTCTCGGCTGGGCCGAATCGGTGGGAGTCGACGGCTCCGACCCGTACGCGCTCATGTCCGCCATCGACGAGCACTTCCGACACCCGGCTCACCTGCCGCGCGCCGGACTGCCCGACGAGATCGGCCCCGTCGTCGCCTTTCTCGCCTCGCGGCGCAACTCCTACATGACCGGAGCGAACGTCAACGTCGATGGCGGCAGCGACTTCACCTGAGCCACAACTAAACCCGAGGAGACCATCGTGGCAACTGCCAAGGACGCCAGGGACTGGGCGCGCGAACACCTGCGGGGGATCGGCGATTCGCTCTACACCCCGTTCAGCGGTCGCGACGGCGACGACATCGACTGGGATGCCTACCGCGCACTGGTGCGATACTGCGTCGGCGAGTTGAGTCATTCCCTGCTGTGGTGCACCAGCGGCATCGCCGAATTCTGGTCCCTGACCATCGACGAACGAAAACGGTTGCTGGAGATCGCGATCGAGGAAGGCCGCGCGGCCAATCCTGACGTCGTCGTGCAGGCCTGCACCGCGGCGACCGCGGCCAAGGACTGCCTCGAACTCACCCGCCACGCGCAGGAGGCCGGCGCCGACATCGTCTACATCCAGACCCCGATGATGGAGGCGCACGGCGGGCAGGGGGTGCTGGACTTCTTCCGCTACGTCGCCGAGCGCACCGACATCGCGCTGGGCATGTTCAACTCGCCGTCGTCGGGCTACGTGCTCACCCCGGCCGAAAGCGCGCGGATCTACGACGAGATCCCGGCGGTCTGCGCGACGAAGGAGGGCGCGTTCCGGCCGATGGCCAGCCGGATGCTGCACGAGCTGGCGCCGCGGCTTGCGGTGTGGGAATGCGACAAGACCGTCTACCGCGCCGGCTGGCTGCGCGACGGCATCGTCTGCCCCGCGCAGCTCGGCACCGCCGGCTACCTGTTCGAGACCCCGCAGCGGCGGGTGTTCAGCGAGTACTGGGAGCTGATCGTGACCGACCGCCTCGTCGAGGCGATGGACTTCGCGCGCGAGTCCGGGCTCGACCAGTTCGACCTCGACATGGGGTCGTGGTTCACCTGCTATCCCGGGCGGCCCGACTACTTCACGCACTGGGGTGGCGCGTTCAAGTACGCGGCGTCGGTGCTCGGGCTGCCGATCGGTTCCTATCCGCATTCGCGGCCACCGCAGGCGCAGCTGCCCGCCGAGGCAAAGACGCAGATTGCGGCCGCGTACAAGCGCTTCGGGCTCGTCGACGCGTGAGCGTCGCAGGCCTCGCCGACGGTTGCGGAAGGCGCTACCGATAGGTGTACAGTATGAGCATTCACCAAGCTCGCGCCGCATGGAGGAGGACTGCTGGGTGAGCGCTCCTGAGCAAGTCGCCGCGCCGGTCCGCTACGAGGTGTTCGACACCGGGGTCGCCCTGCTCACCCTCAACCGCCCGGACCGGATGAACGGCTGGGGCGGTGGACTGGCCTCGGCCTTCTTCGGGTTCATGGACGACGCCGCGGCCGACCCCGACGTGCGGGTCATCGTCGTCACCGGGAGCGGACGCGCCTTCTGTGCCGGCGCCGACATGGGCGACCTCAGCTCGATCAGCGCCACCACCGTCGACGCCGCCGCCGGCACCGACGTCGGCCATCTGGTCGGCGAGCGGCATCCGCATTTCCTGATGGGCGTGCGCAAACCGGTCATCGCCGCGATCAACGGTGCCTGCGCGGGAATGGGCCTGACGCTCGCGCTGGCCTGCGACGTGCGGTTCGCCGCCGACGGCGCCAAGTTCACCACGTCCTTCGCCCGGCGCGGACTGATCGCCGAATACGGCATCTCCTGGCTGCTGCCGCGGGTCGTCGGCACCGGGGTGGCCACCGACCTGCTGCTGTCGGGCCGGGTGTTCCTCGCCGACGAAGCCGCCGGCCTGGGCGTGGTCAACAAGGTGCTCGCACCTGAGGAGCTGCTGCCGCACACGCTCGCCTACGCCGGCGACATCGCCGCCAACTGTGCACCCAATTCCCTGGCGGTGATCAAGCAACAGGTGTACGCAGATTCCATGCGCAGCGTCTTCGAAGCCAGCGACCGCGCGGAAAAGCTGATGCACGAGTCGATGACGCGACCCGACTTCATCGAGGGCATCACGAGCTTCTTCGAGAAGCGACCGCCGAACTTCCCGCCACTGGAACCCGAGAAGGAGGATGCGTCGTGAGCGCACCACAGCCCCTGGACTACATGGCCATCGACGTCGACAACCACTACTACGAGCCGCTGGACGCGTTCACCCGGCATCTGCCCAAGGAGTTCAAGCGCCGCGGGGTGCAGATGCTCACCGAGGGCAAACGCACCTTCGCCGTGATGGGCGGCGTGGTCAACCACTTCATCCCGAACCCGACGTTCGACCCGATCATCGAACCGGGCTGCCTGGATCTGTTGTTCCGCGGCGAGATCCCCGAAGGTGTCGACCCGGCGTCGCTGATGAAGGTGGACCGGCTGGCCGACCACCCCGAGTACCAGAACCGCGACGCCCGCGTGAAGATCCTCGACAAGCAGAACCTCGAAACGGTGTTCATGCTGCCGACGTTCGCGTGCGGCGTGGAGGAGGCGCTCAAACACGACATCGAGGCGACGATGGCCTCGGTCCACGCGTTCAACCTCTGGCTCGACGAGGACTGGGGTTTCGACCGGCCCGACCACCGCTTCATCTCCGCGCCGATCATCTCGCTGGCTGACCCCGAAAAGGCCGTCGAGGAAGTGGAATTCGTGCTCGGCCGCGGCGCCAAGACGGTGTGTGTGCGACCGGCGCCGGTGCCCGGTCTGGTCAAACCCCGCTCGCTGGGCGACCCGCTGCACGACCCGGTGTGGGCTCGGCTGGCCGAAGCGGGCGTCCCGGTGATCTTCCACCTGTCCGACAGCGGCTACCTCGCGATCGCGGCGCTGTGGGGCGGCAAGGCGACATTCGAGGGTTTCGGCAAGAAGGATCCGCTCGACCAGGTGCTGCTCGACGACCGCGCCATCCACGACACGATGGCCTCGATGATCGTCCACCAGGTGTTCACCCGGCACCCGACGCTGAAGGTGGCCAGCATCGAGAACGGTTCCTACTTCGTCTACCGGCTGATCAAGCGCTTGAAGAAGGCGGCCAACACCGCGCCGTACCACTTCAAGGAAGACCCCGTCGAGCAGTTGCGCAACAACGTCTGGATCGCGCCGTACTACGAGGACGACGTGAAACTGCTCGCCGAGACCATCGGCGTGGACAAGATCCTGTTCGGCTCGGACTGGCCGCACGGTGAGGGCCTGGCCGATCCGATGGCGTTCACCGCCGACATCCCGCAGTTCCCCGAGTTCAGCGCCGAGGACACCCGAAAGGTGATGCGCGACAACGCGTTCCAGTTGCTGGGCGCGCACGTGACGGCCAGCGCCTGACCATGGGTGAGTGGACGATCGGGGCGGTTCTCGACGCGATCGCGCAGGCCGCGCCGGACCGGTTGATGACGGTCTGCGGTGACCGGCGCAGCACGTTCGGCGAGTCCGCGGAGCGCACCCGCCGGCTCGCGAACTTCCTGGCCGGTCAGGGGTTCGGCGCGCACCGGGAACGCGCGGATCTGCAGAACTGGGAGTGCGGGCAGGACCGCGTCGCGCTGCTGATGCACAACGACCTGTACCCGGACATGGTGATCGGGTGCCTCAAGGCGCGCACGGTACCGGTCAACGTGAACTACAACTACACCCCGCGCGAGGTCGCCGAGCTGTTCGACTACCTGCGTCCGCGCGCGGTGATCTACCACCGCTCGTTCGGCCCGAAGTTCGCCGACGTGCTGCCGCCGGCGACCGCGGACCTGATGATCTCGATCGACGACGACGTCTGCGTACCGCAGCTCACCGGCGCGACGACGCTGGACGACGCACTGGCACAGGTGGATGGCGACCGCGACATCGCCGCCACGCCCGACGACGTGATGATGGTGTGCACGGGTGGCACCACCGGGCGGCCCAAGGGGGTCATGTGGCGCCAGAGCGACACCTACGTCATCTCGATGAACGGCGCCGACCACGACTCGGTCGACGAGATCCACGCCAAGGTCACCCACGCCGGAGCGCCGTGGTTCGCGGTGTCCCCGCTGATGCACGCCGCCGGCATGTGGACCGCGTTCGCCGCGCTGCTCAACGGTATCCCGGTGATCCTCTACGACCGCACGAAGTTCGACCCCCGTGCGGTGCTCGAAACCGCGCAGCACCACAAGGTCGGCCTGATGACGATGGTCGGTGACGCGTACGCGGGCCCGCTGGTGCAGGAGTTGCGCGCCGGCGACTACGACCTGTCTTCGCTGTTCGCGATCGGGACCGGCGGGGCGGCGACCAACCCGAAACACCAACGCGCGCTGCTGGATCTGCTGCCGCAGATCACGTTGATCAACGGTTACGGTTCGTCGGAGACCGGCAATGTGGGGTTCGGCCGCAGCCAGCGCGGCGACCGCAAGGAGACCTTCGAACTGCGCGAGGGCGCGCTGGTGCTCTCCGAGGACTACACCCGGTTCCTGCGCCCCGGCGAGGACGAGATCGGGTTCGTCGCGCGCGGCGGACGGATCCCGCTGGGCTACTTCGACGACGAGGCCGCGACCCGCCGGACATTCCCGGTCGTCGACGGCCAGCGGGTGGTGATCTCCGGCGACCGCGGATCGCTGGCCCCCGACGGCACCCTGCAGCTGTACGGCCGCGACTCGCTCGTCGTCAACACGGGCGGGGAGAAGGTCTTCGTCGAAGAGGTCGAAGAAGTGCTGCGCACCCATCCCGCTGTCGCCGACGCGCTGGTGGTCGGGCGGCCGAGCGAGCGGTGGGGCGAAGAGGTCGTCGCGCTGGTGTCGCTGCACGACGGGCCACAGGTCGGCCACGAACCGCTGCACGCCCACTGCACGGCCACGCTCGCGAGGTTCAAGACCCCGAAGGAGTTCATCATCGTCGAACAGGTCCGTCGTCTCGGCAACGGCAAACCGGACTACCGCTGGGCCAAAGCCGCCGCCGCGCAACAGGTGACCGCATGAGTCACCGGGCCAACCGGGCCATTGACTGTCTGGTCAACGTCCACTTCGGTGAAACGGCCAAGCAACCCGAGTTCATGCTCAAGGTTCGCGACGACTACTTCAAGGGACGCAAGTCACTCTACGACCAGGTCGAGCTGCCCGAACTGCTCGACGAGATGGCCGAGCACGGCGTCGAGAAGGCCATCCTGATGGACAATCTCGTCAAGCCGTCGGTGACTGCCCGCAAGTTCGTCGAGGAGCGTCCGGACAAGTTCGCGCTCGCCATCGGCGGCGTGAACCTGCTGCGCCCGATCCCGTCGCTGCGCGACCTCGCCGCGGTCGTGGCCGATCTACCGGTGGCGTACGCCGCTGTGGGGCCGAGCTTCTGGGGCGACGGGCAGTATCCGCCCAGCGACGCGGTGTACTACCCGCTCTACACCAAGTGCGCCGAACTCGGTCTGCCGCTGTGCGTCAACACCGGACTGCCCGGCCCGCCGATCCCCGGCGAGGTGCAGAACCCGATCCACCTGGACCGGGTGTGTGTGCGGTTCCCCGAACTGAAGCTGTGCATGATCCACGGCGCCGACCCGTGGTGGGACGTCGCGATCCGGCTGCTGATCAAGTACGCCAACCTGCGGTTGATGACGTCGGCGTGGTCGCCGAAACGCCTGCCCGACAGCCTGTTGCACTTCATGCGCACCCGCGGGAAGACCAAGGTGATCTTCGCCTCGGACTGGCCGGTGCTGCGGCAGAGCCGCGTGGTGCCCGAAGCATTGGCGTTGGACTTGCCCGCAGATGTGCTCGACAACTACCTCTTCAACAACGCCAACGACTTCTTCTTCGGCACCGACGACCAGGAGCAGTGATGGACCGCTACGAACTGCGCAGGCTCGACTACAGCCTGTCCGAGGACCACCAGGCGCTGCAGGCGGCGTACAAGGACTTCTTCAAGACGCACTGCTCGATCGAAACCGTGCGCGCCGCAGAGGCGTCCGGCTTCGACAAGAGCCTGTGGGAGCGCCTGTGCACGATGGGAGCGACCACGATGGCGCTGCCCGACGACGTCGGCGGCGACGGCGCGACGCTGGTCGATCTGACGCTGGTCGCCGAGGAGATCGGCCGCTCGCTGGCCCCGGTGCCGTGGATCGACCACGTGTGCGCCGCACGCCTGCTCGGCAGGCTCGGCGCCGCCGACCCCGAGATCGTCAACGGCACCCAGATCGTCGGCCTGGACCCGCAGCACGACAGCCTCGCCGGTAGGCGGCTGGTGCCCAGCGGATCGGTGGCCGACCACGTCGTCGTGCGTGACGGCGAGCAGATCGTCAAGCTCACGTTCGCGACCCGCCCGGCGAAGGTCGACAACATCGGCAAGCTGCCGATGGCGTGGATCGACCCCGCCGCCGCCGACAGCCGCACGGTGCTGGCGTCGGGTGCCGACGCGCTGGCCGAATTCCAACGCGCACTGGACGAATGGCGGGTCCTGAGCGCTGCGGCGCTGACCGGGCTGGTCGAGGAGACGATGACGATCGCCGCGGAGTTCGCCAAGAGCCGCTACACGCTCGGCGTGCCGATCTCGACACTGCAGGCGATCTCGCATCCGCTGGCCAACATCGCGATCACCGTGCAGGGCGGGCGGAACCTGGCCCGCCGCGCCGCGTGGTTCCTCGACAACGAGCCCGACGAGCGCCGCGAACTGGCGCCGTCGGCGTTCGTGTTCATGGCCGAGGAAGCGGCCATGGCCGCCACCATGGCGGTGCACGTGCAGGGTGGGCTCGGGGTCTCGGCCGAGGCGGCCGCCAGCGCGTATCTGGTGCGGGCACGCGGCTGGGCGCTGGCCGGGGGAGACCCGGGCGCCAGCGCGAAGTACATCGCGGAGATCGTCGCGGCACGCGAGAGCGGAGTGAACTGATGGACTTCTCACGCATCGAGCTGTCCGACGAGGACCGGGCGTTCCTCGAGGAGTCGCGCGCGTTCCTCAAGGAGGTCGTCACCGAGGACGTGCTGCGCCGCGACCGGGAGACCGGCGACAACTTCGACGAGGGTGTGCATCTGGCGCTGGGCCGCGCCGGTTACCTTGCCCGCGAATGGAAACCGGAGTCCGAGGGCGGATTCAACCGGGTGCGCCGCCGTATCTGGGAGCTGGAGAAGCGGCGCGCCCACGTGCCGTGGGTGACGTTCGGCACCACCGCGATGATCGCCCGGTCGGTGGCCAAGTTCGGCTCACCCGAGCTCAAGGCCGAGGTGATGCCGCGGGTGTACAGCGGCGAGGTCCGGCTGTGTCTGGGCTACACCGAGCCCGAGGGCGGCTCCGACGTGGCGACCTGCAAGACCAGGGCGGTGCGCGACGGCGACGGCTGGGTGATCAACGGTTCGAAGATGTTCACCACCGGCGCACACAACTGCCAGTACGTCTTCCTGATCACCAACACCGACCCCGAAGCGCCGAAACACAAGAGCCTGACCATGTTTCTGGTGCCGCTCGACTCGCCGGGTATCGATATCCAGGGTATCCGCACAGTCGACGGGGACCGCACCAACATCGTCTACTACACAGACGTCCGCGTCGACGACAAGTACCGGCTCGGCGAGGTGAACGACGGGTGGACGGTGGTGCGCGAACCGCTGAACGCCGAACACGGCGCGGTCGAGGCCGCCGCCGACGGTCTGCAGGACGTCGCGATCATGATGCACCAGGCCAATACGATGGCCGCCGCGGTCGACCGGGCCGCCGCCGATCTGAGCCGGCCCGATCCGAGCGGCCGCCGACCGCTCGACGACGGCTCGGTGGCATACCGGTTGGGCCGCAGCGTCGCCCGCATGGAGGCGGCGTTCGCCACGCCGAACATCTTCGGCCGCGTCGCGCTGGCGCAGACGATGCGCGACATCTCGCCCGACCTGATGGACATCCACGGCACCGCGGCGTCGCTGCCGCTCGGCGCCGACGGGGCCGCCGACGACGGCGCGGCCGAGTACGTGTTCCGGTTCGCCCCGCTGGTCGGGATCTACGGCGGGACGCTCGAGGTGTTCCGCAACATGATCGCGCAGTACGTGTTGGGGCTGGGCAAACCGGCCTACGCCCCGCCGGCCAAGAAGGCCGGCTGATTGTGGCGGGCGTGCGCGTCTGCCCATGACACGCCGCGCAATTCCGACAGTTTGCGCACGCTCGGGGCGGGCTGACGTTATGAAGAAGGCATGAACGCAACTCCCGGACGACGCGCGCTGGTGATGGGTGCGAGCGGTTTCGTCGGCTCACACGTCACCCGCAAGCTCGCCGAGCGCGGCGACGACGTGCGGGTGTACCTGCGCACGACCAGTTCGACGACCGGCATCGACGACCTCGACGTGCAGCGCTGCTACGGCGACCTCTACGACGAGGACGCGCTGCGGGACGCGATGGCCGACCGCGACGTCGTCTACTACTGCGTCGTGGACACGCGCTTCCACCTGCGCGACCCGGCGCCGCTGTTCGAGACCAACGTCAACTGCCTACGGCGGGTGCTCGACGTCGCGGTGAAGGCCGGACTGCACCGGTTCGTGTTCTGCAGCACCATCGGCACGATCGCGCTCGGCGACGGCCGCGGCCCGGTCACCGAGGACATGCCGTTCGACTGGGGAGACAAGGGCGGCCCGTACATCGAGTCGCGCCGCCAGGCCGAGGAACTGGTGCTGTCCTATGCGCGCGACCGCGGGCTGCCGGCCGTCGCGATGTGCGTGTCGAACCCGTACGGGCCCGGGGACTGGCAGCCCCACCAGGGTCTGATGGTCCAGTACGCCGCATTCGGCAAGGTGCCCGCCTACATCAAGGGCGTCTGCACCGAGGTCGTCGGCATCGAGGACGTAGCCGAGGCGTTCCTGCTCGCCGGCGAGCACGGTCGCATCGGCGAGCGGTACATCATCTCCGAGACCTACATGCCGATGCGCGACATGCTGGCCACCGCGGCGACGGCGGTCGGCGCCAAACCGCCCCGCATCGGCATACCGTTGCCGGTGGTGTACGCGACGATATGGGTGGCCGACCGGATCGCCAGGCTGCTGCGACGCGATATCGGCATCAACACCAACGGAATCCGGCTGCTGCACATCATGGCGCCCGCCGACCACAGCAAGGCGACCCGCGAGCTCGGCTGGCATCCGCGCCCGACGTCGGAGTCGCTCGAACGGGCCGCGCGGTTCTACGTCGAGCAGGCGAAGAAGACGGCGTGACCGAGACGGACCTCGCGGAGATCGAGGCGATCAAGCAACTCAAGGCGCGCTACTACCGGCTGCTCGACACCAAGGACTGGGCCGGCTGGCGCGCCCTGTTCGTCGACGACTTCGTCAGCGACACCACGCCGGCCGGCGGTAAACGCATCGAGGGCGCCGACGAGTTCGTCGGATTCACCCGCAAGAGCCTGCGCAATCAGGCCACCGTCCACCAGGTGCACGCACCCGAGATCGAGCTGACCTCAGCGACGACGGCGCGCGGTGTGTGGGCGCTCGAAGACGTGGTGCGCTTCGGCCCCGGCGTCAACCTGCGCGGCTACGGCCATTATCACGAGACCTACGAGAAGCTGGACGGGCAGTGGCGTTTCACCAGCTCGACCCTCACCCGGCTGCGCGAGGACATCTTCAACGGTGTTGTCGCGGTGTACATCTCCGATCGGTTGCGCAGGATTCTCTTGAGAGCCTCGCGGCGCGCGATGAAGTGAAACCCGCCGTCAGGCGTGCGACAGCGCGGGCGGCCGGACGGCGTCGGGATCCGGGTTGGCGATCGGCAGGCCCATGAAGCGGCGGGCGTTGTCGCCCATGAAGTCATAGGTGCGACGCACGTCCATACCCTCGGCGTACTTCCAGAACCCCTTCGGCTCGGCGAGCCCCTCGGGGTGGGGGTAGTCCGAACCGAACAACACCCTGTCCCAGCCGACCGTCGCGACGACGTCGGACACGCAGCCCTCCCAGAACGGGCTGACCCAGATGTTGCGGCGGAACACGTCATGCGGATGTTCGGGAAAGTTCTGCGGCATCTTCTGGTACAGGTCGCCGAAGTCCTTGAACAGCGGCTCGATCCACGAACTGCCGTTCTCGACGCTGGCGATGCGCAGCTTCGGGAAACGGGTCAGCGTGCCGTGGCAGATCAGGCTGGCGATCATGTCGGAGATCTCGCGGTGGCCGAGTACCATCCACCGGAACGCGCTCTGCGCCATGAAGTTCTGGGTGTGCGGTGGCTCCCACTGTCCGACGTAGTCGTCGAGCGGGGGATAGCTCGCGTGCAGCACGATCGGCAGCCCGGCCGCTTCGACGTCGCGCCAGAACGGGTCGAACTCCGGCAGCGCCGGTGACCGCCAACCGTGCAGACCGCGCACCGGTCCCGGCTTGATCAAGGCCACCTTGGCGCCGTTGTCGAGGATGTACTCCAGTTCGCGTTGCGCGCCGTCGACCTCGGAGAGGTTGATGATCGGCGTGGAGAAAATCCGGTCGGCGTAGTTGAAGGTCCAATGCTCGGCCATCCACTGGTTGAGGGCGTGGATGACGGCGAGGCTCAGCTGCGGATCGTCGGCGGTGGCATGCTCGATCAGGCTGGCCAGGGTCGGATAGTTCAGTGCCTCGACGACGCCCTGCCGGTCGAGTTCGGCGATGCGGTCGACCGGATTGCGGGTCGCGGCGGGTGCTTCGATCGCCGGGCCCTGCATCTCGCGCAGGGTCAGACCCTCGGTGTTCTCGCCGGCGAAGAACTTCTCGTGGGCGCCGGGCGCGGCCACCCGCTCGAACGTCGGGTTCGGGATGAAGTCGTTGACCCGGTTGTTGATGACGATCCGCGTATGCCGACCGATCTGCGCGAACTGCACGGCCCGCGAGTACTTCTCGGGCAAATACTTGACCAGCGCGTCGGCGGTCTCGTACATGTGCTGGTCGGCGTCGAAGATCGGCGCGTCGGTGAACTGCGTCATGTTCGGCTCGCTTTCCTACGGCGAGCAGACGCAGAATCGCACATATTCGGCGCAGTTGACGCGATTCTGTGTCTGCTCGCGGGGGAGGGTCAGGTGGTCAGGATGGTCGCCGCGGCGGTGCCCGGTGCGCCGTAGAGCTGCGCGAAGCCGACCTTCGGTTCGCCGGGGACCTGGCGGTCGCCGGCTTCGCCGCGCAGTTGGCGGACCAGCTCGTGGATCTGGCGCAGGCCCGACGCGCCGATCGGCTCACCGTTGGCGATCAGCCCGCCGTCGGTGTTGATCGGCAGCGAACCGGTGATCTCGGTGGCGCCGTCGGCCAGCAGTCTCTCCTGGTCGCCGTCGGCGCAGAAGCCGCACTCGGCCATGTGGATGATCTCGGCGCCGGCGTCGGTGTCCTGCAGCTGGATCACGTCGACGTCCTGCGGTGCGACACCGGCCTTTTCGAACGCGGCCCGCGCCGCGTACACCGTCGGCGCGACGTCCTCCTCGACCGGCGCGAACGTGGTGTTCACCTCGTAGGCACCGTACTTGCGGGTGCGGACCTCGACCGCCCGCAGGTACACCGGTTTGGTGGTGTAGCGCTCGGCGATGTCGGCGCGACACATCACGACGGCCGCGGCTCCCTCGTCGGGGGCGCAGAACATGTACTGGGTGAGCGGATAGTTCAGCATCGTCGAGTTGAGGATCTGATCCTCGGGGATGGGCTTGCGGCGGAACGCATTCGGGTTCAGCGCACCGTTGCGGAAGTTCTTGGCCGCCACCTTGGCCAGCGTCTGCTGGGAGATGCCGTGCTCGTGCAGGTAGCGGTTGGCTTTCATCCCGAAGAACTGGGTGGTCAGGTACTGGCCGTTCTCGGCGTACCAGCGCGGCATCCCGACCAGGGCGGGGTCTTCGGTGAACGCGCCGCGCGGATGCTTGTCCAGCCCGATCGCGATGCCGATGTCGTAGTCGCCCAACCGGATTCCGTCGGCGCACGCCTTGGCGGCGCTGGCCGCCGTCGCGCAGGCGTTGAACACGTTGGTGAACGGGATGCCGGACAACCCGACCATGCCGACGATCGCGTCGGGGTTGGCGACGGTCCAGCTGCCGCCGGTGGCGAACTGGACGTCCTTCCATTCGACACCGGCGTCGGCGACGGCGGCGAAGATCGCGTCGACCCCCATCTCCATCGCGGATTTGCCCTCGAACCGGCCGAACGGATGCAGTCCGACCCCGATGATCGCCACGTCGTGCATGCCTGATCCTCTCTGGTCAACGCCGATCCGACGTGTAACTGTAACTCTTACAGTATCGTAGTCGGCGTGGCATCGGTGACCGAGCACAAGCCCACGTTCTGCCGGATCTGCGAGCCGCTGTGCGGGATGATCGCCACCGTCGAGGACGGTCGGCTGACGGCCCTGCGCCCCGACAGGGATCACCCGCTGTCGGCCGGCTTCGCCTGCCAGAAGGGCATCGCGTTCACCGAGGTCGTCAACGACCCGGACCGGGTGACGCGGCCGCTGCGCCGCGGGCCCTCCGGCTTCGACGAGGTGACGTGGGACGAGGCGATGGCCGACATCGCGGACCGCCTGTCAGGGATCCTGCGGCGCCGCGGTTCGGGTGCGGTCGGCTGGTACATGGGCAATCCCGGCGCCTTCAGCTACGCGCACACGTTCGCGGCGCTGCTGTTCGTGAAGGGCCTCGGCCGCCACGGCCACTACTTCACCGCGTCGTCGCAGGACACCAACAGCAGGCTCATCGCGAGCCAGTTGCTCTACGGGGTCCCGACGTCGGTGCCCATCCCGGACCTCACCCGTACCGACCTACTGGTGATGCTGGGCGCCAATCCGGTTGTGTCGCACGGTAGCTTCCTGACCGCGCCGCGGATCAAGGACCGCATGCACGATATCGTCAGGCGCGGCGGACGCGTGGTGATCGTCGACCCTCGGCGAAGCGAAACCGCCGCGGCCTTCGAATGGCTCGGCATCGCCCCGGACACCGATGCGCTGCTTCTGCTGTCGCTGCTGCAGGTGATGTTCGCCGACGACCTGGTGGACGTGGCCGCGGTGAAACGGATCGCGGACGGCGTGGACTGGCTGCAGGAGTTGTGCCGGCCCTTCACGCCGGAGTCAACGTCGGCGCGGACCGGGATCGACGCCGACAGCGTCCGGACGTTGGCGCGCGACCTGGTCGCCACTTCGCGCGCGGCCGTCTACGGAAGGCTCGGCACGTGCGTCGGCAGCCACGGCACGCTGACCACCTACCTGATCGACGCGGTGAACCTGGTCGCGGGCAATCTCGACGTCCCGGGCGGTTCGGTGTTCAGCTCCATGCGCACTGTCGGGCAGAGATGGCAGAACGTCGCGATGGGCGCCGTCATGCGGCGGTCCTATCGCCGGAAACGCTCACGGATCGGCGGGATTCCGAGCGCGATCGGTTCCGAGCCTGCCGCGTTGATGGCCAAGGAGATCACGACGCCCGGGCAGCGCCAGATCCGGGCGATGTTCGTCTCGGCGGGCAACCCCGTGCTGTCGGTGCCCAACGGTGAGGAACTCGAGGCCGCGTTCGGTGAGCTGGAGCTGTCTGTCGCACTCGACTTCTACGTCACCGAGACGAGCGCGCTATGCGACTACATCCTGCCGGTCACGACGATGTACGAGCGCGACGACTTCCCGTACACCTTTCAGGGATTCCAGGCCACGCCGTTTCGTCAGGCGACCGAGGCCGTGCTGGCGCCGGTGGGCGAGTCGCGCGGCGAGTGGGACATCGCGGCGGAGCTGGCCGTGCGGCTGGCCCGTCGCGTGCCGGCGTTCGCGGTGTTCGCCGGCGTTGGACACCTCGCGCGGCTGCTGGGGTCGGAGGTATCGCCCCGGGCCATGATCGACGCGTTGGTGCGGATGTCGGAGGGCGGAGACAGGTTCGGGCTGCGCCGCGGCGGGCTGACGCTGCGCCGGCTGACCGAGCGGCATCCGCACGGCGTCGTGGTCGCATCACACATTCGCACGGGCGTGCTGCGCGACGCGGTGGGCTACCTGTCGCGTCGGGTTCGGTTGGCGCATCCGGGAATCGCCGTCGAGGCCGACAAGCTGTCGGTGCGCGGGTTGCCCGACGGCTACCCGCTGCGGATGATCGGCCTGCGCGAGCCTCGCTCGGAGAACTCGTGGATGCACAACTCGCCGCTGCTGATGCGCGGTGACCGTCGCCAGCACGCGCTGATGCATGTCGACGACGCGGCGGGACACGGCATCGTCGACGGCGACGAGGTGCGGATCGCGTCACCGTACGGCGCCATCACCGTGCCGGTGCTGACGACGAAGGACCTCGTGCCCGGCGTCGTCGCGGTGCCCCACGGGTGGGGCCACAAGGGCACTGGCGGCTGGCGGCTGGCCAACCGCGCCGGCGGCGCGAACGTCAACCAGCTGACGTCCAGCGACCCCGCCGATGTCGAGGCGCTGTCGGGGATGGCGTGGCTGACCGGCGTGCCGATCCGGGTGTCGCGCGTTTCGTAGTTCCGCGAGCGTGCGTGTCTGATGCCGACACGCCACACATCCTCGCCACTTTGCGCACGCTCGCGGGGCGCCCAGCGTGCGCAAAATGCTGTTGTGGCGCGGTGTTTCGTGTGCAGACACGCACGCTCGCGCCAACAGGGGAGGTCAAGCGATGGCGCCCTTGTCCTTCAGCGCCTCGATGCGGTCCCAGTCCATCCCGATGTCCATCAGCACCAGCTCGGTGTGCTCGCTGGCCTGCGGTGCACGCGTCGTCTCCAGCGGCTCGTGGTTGAACTGCACCGGGCCGCGGACCACCTTGAACGGTTCGCCGCCGTCGGCCGCCTCCACCTCGACGACCATGTCGTTGGCGAGCGCCTGGTCGTCGGTGGCGAGATCGAGCAGGCTCTGGAACGGCGCCCACTGGCCCCGCATCGTCTTCAACCGTTGACGCCAATACTCGAACGGCTTGCTGCGGATCTTCTCCCGGATCAGTTCGGCTGCGGCAGCGGCGTTCTCGATCAACGGCATCACATCGCAGAAGCGCGGGTCGTCGGCGAGTTCCGGCAGCTCCAGATGCTCGAACGCATCACGGATGTATCCGGTCGGGCTGACGATGCACAGGTTGATCGTGCCGCCGTCGGAGGTCAGGTAGTTGGCCATGAACGGGTTCACGCTCGGGCCGGTCGCGTCCGGCATCAGCGAGCGCATGGTCTCGCCGGTCTCCATGCCCTGGGTCACGCTCGCGCCCGCGGCCCACCACGCGGTGCTCAGCAGCGACACGTCGAGTTCGACGGCTTCGCCGGTGCGCTCGCGGTGAAACAGCGCCGCCGAGATCCCGCCGGCGATGTTCATGCCGCCGATCGAGTCGCCGAACGCCGGAATGCCCTGCGACAGTGCGCCGCCGATCTCCTCTGGGGTCAGGGCGTGGCCGACGCCGCTGCGGGTCCAGAACGCGGTGCCGTCGAACCCGCCGGTGTCGCGCTCGGGTCCCTTGTCGCCGTAGGCGCTGCCCCGTGCGTAGATGATGTTCGGGTTCACCGCGCGGATGTGCTCGACGTCGAACTTGTTCTTCTGCCGCTGAGCGGGCATGTAGTTGGTCAGGAACACATCGGCGGTCTTGGCGATCTCGTAGAGCACCTCCTGACCCTCGGGTGTCGAGACGTCGATGCCGATGCTGCGCTTGCCGCGGTTGGGGTGCTCGATCAGCGGGTGCCGGTTCGGGTCCAGTTGGAAACCGCCCATGTTGATGAAGCCGCGCTGGGTGTCGCCGCGCACCGGATGCTCGACCTTGATGACGTCGGCACCCCAGTCGGCGAGGATCGCCCCCGCCGCAGGCACGAACGTGAACTGGGCGACCTCGAGAACGCGCACGCCCTCCATGACCTTGACCAAATCGGCTCCTCCGCAGCAGCGACACCACGTGTTGTATCAACTTACTGTAAGAATTACAGTTAGTCGTCCCGCAACGTCCGATTCTACGAGGTGGCCGCATGGGTTCCGGCAGGAATTCGCAAGAACGGACCGAGACCAGCGTCGACGTCGGCGTCCGCGCGGGACGACGCGCCGAGTCCCGGATGCTGATCGACGGTGAACTCGCGGACGCGGCTTCGGGGGAGCTGTTCGACAACTTCAGTCCCGCGACCGGTCGTCTGCTCGGCGCCACCGCGGCCGCCGGTGCCGAGGACATGGACCGGGCCATCGTCGCGGCGCGGCGCGCCTTCGACGCCACCGACTGGGCCACCGACCGCCGCCTTCGCGCACGCTGTCTGGACCAGTTGCAGGCCGCGATCGAGGCCGAACACGACGACCTGCGCGAGGAGTTGATCGCCGAGGTCGGCTGCCCGGCCATGACGACCGCTTCCGCACAACTGGATTGGCCGCTGGCCGATGCTTTGCGGTTCCCAGCGCGGCTCATGCTCGATTACGACTGGACACGCACGCTCGACGGTGGCGGACTGTTCGGCGAGCGCAACGTGCGCACCGTCGTCAAGGAACCGGTCGGTGTGGTCGCGGCCATCACCCCGTCGAACTTCCCGATCGAAGTGACCCTCAACAAGCTCGGTCCGGCCCTGGCCACCGGGAACACCGTTGTGCTCAAACCCGATCCGAACACGCCGTGGAACGCGACCCGGCTGGGCCGGTTGATCGCCGAGCGCACCGACATCCCGCCGGGGGTGGTCAATGTCGTGCCCACCCCGTCCAACGAGGTGGCCGGCCTGCTGGGCACCGACCCGCGGGTCGACATGGTCTCGTTCACCGGGTCGACGGCTGTCGGCAAGCAGCTGATGCGCCGCGGCGCCGACACCATGAAGCGGATGTTCCTGGAACTGGGCGGCAAATCGGTGTCGATCGTGCTCGACGACGCACCACCGGCGGCGATCCTCGGTTCGGCTGTCGGCGTCTGCGTCCACGCCGGGCAGGCGTGCGCGGCCACCACCCGCATGCTGGTACACCGATCGCTGTTCGACGACGCGGTCGCCACCGTCACCGCCGCGTACCAAGCGATACCCGTCGGCGACCCGCTCGACCCGGAAACCCTTGTCGGACCGGTGATCAGCGCCGCACAGAAGCAGCGGGTGCTCGACGCGCTGGCGCAGGCGCGCGACGACGGCGCCGAGATCGTCGCGGGCGGTGGCCCGGTCGCGGACCTGCCGGACCACCTCGCCGACGGCCACTACGTCGCGCCGACAGTGGTCGTCGGCGTCGACAACAGCGCCGCCATCGCACAGCAGGAGGTGTTCGGCCCGGTGCTGGTGATGCTGCCGTTCGACGACGACGACGAAGCCGTGCGCATCGCCAACGACAGCGCCTACGGGTTGGCCGGTGCGGTGTCGTCGCGCTCGCACGAGCGCGCGATGGGGATCGCCGGACGGATCCGCGCAGGCGCGTTCGGCGTCAACGGCGGTATGTACTACGGCGCCGACGCGCCGTTCGGCGGCTTCAAGAACAGCGGTGTCGGAAGACAGTGCGGTGTGGAAGGTTTCGAGCAGTACCTGGAGGCCAAGACGGTGGCCTACCGGGCACCGCGGACAGAGGCTACGCCGCGCGGATGATGTCCTCGGCGTGGTCGAGGATGCTGTCGAGGATGTAGCCGAAGTCGGTGTCGTCGGCGAACCCGATGTAGCGGTTGCCGCCGGTGCCCTGCTTGGGAAAGCCCTCGGTCTTGTCCTGGAGTCGTTCGAGGACCACCGATCCGCGGATGTGCACCGAGATCGCGCCGTAGGTGTCGACGGCCTGTTCGGGACTCAACCCGGCTTCGATCAGCGCCCGGATCGGTTGTTCGAGTTTCTGCAACGCGCCGTGCATCGCGCGGTGACCGTACTGCCCGCGGATGAGCACCAGGTCACACAGGATCGGGTCTGCGCGGAACCGTCGACGCATCGTCAACGCATGGTCGCGCAACGACTCTCGCCAGTTCGACGCGGCGATCGTCGGCACGGTGAACTCGAACCGTTCCAGCGCGCGGTCGGTCATCGCGTCGAGCAGATCGTCCTTGCGCCGGAAGTACCAGTAGATGCTGGTGACACCGACGCCGAGGTGTTTGGCCAGCTGCGGCATGCTCATCTGGTCGATCGACACCTCGGCCGCGACTTCCATTGCACCGTTGAGGATCTCCTCAGCGCTGATCGACCCGCGGCCGCGGCGCTGACGGGCGGGGTTGGGCACCTGTCAGCCGACGGGATCGAAGGTCACCGGCAGCGCGGTGGGTGAGCGGAACGGCTGGCCCGCGATGTGGGGATTGTCGTCGGGGATCAGTTCGATGTTGGTGATCCGGTCGAGCAGGCATTCCACCGCGACCCGGGTCTCCATCCGGGCCAGGTGCAGACCCATGCAGGTGTGTTCGCCGGCGGCAAAGGAAATGTGGGGCACCCGTTTACGGAAGATGTCGAATTCCTCGGACCGCTCCCACCGGTTCTCGTCGCGGTTCGCCGACCCGATGCACACGTCGATCACCGAACCTCGGGGGAGCGTGACGCCCTCCAGTTCGGTCTCCTCGGTCGCATAGCGCTGCACGGTGGTCAGTGGCGTCTCGAAGCGCAGTCCCTCTTCGATGGCGGCGGGAATCAGGTCCCGATCGTTCTGCACGGCGGCGAACTGATCGCGATGGGTCAGCAACAGGTACAGGAGATTTCCCGATGACCGGTAGGTGGTTTCCAGGCCGGCGGGCAGCAGCAGGCGCAGGAACGAGAAGATCGACTCGTCGCTGAGTTTCTCGCCGTCGATCTCGGCGCTGACCAGATCGCCGATGATGTCCTCGGTCGGCTTGGATCTGCGCTGTTCGATCTGGTCGAGGAAGTAGTCCTTGAGCGCTGCGGACGCCTCGAACGCACGCTTGTACCGGACGTGGTAGCTGATCAGTTCGACCGCCCGCTTGCGGAACCACGGCAGGTCGTCCTCGGGCAGGCCCAGCAGCTTGGAGATGACCCGGGTCGGGAACTCGAAGGTGAAGTCACGCACCAGGTCCGCGCGCCCGTCTTCGACGAACTCGTCGATCAGCGCGGTGACCACGGGGCGGACCACCTCGGGTTCCCAGCGCGCCAACGACTTCGACTTGAACGCCGAGGACACCAGGTTGCGGTGGTCCCAGTGTTTCTTGCCCTCCATGGCCAGGATCGTCGGACCGATGAACAGCCCGATGGTGTTGTCGTAGATGTGCGAGTTGAACACCTTGCCGTCGCGGAAGACCCGGTTCACCGCATCGAATGAGACCGCGGCGTAGAGGTTTTCCGGCATGGCGTCCGGCGCCTGCGACCAGTCCATGACGCTGCCGCGGAACACGCCGCCGGTCTCGCGTCGCTTCTTGGCGAAGAAGGGATAGGGGTCACGAAGCAGATCGGCCGCCTCGTCGGAGGCGACGTCCTGAACGGGGCTTTCCACCGATATCTCCAGCCGTTCGATCCGTCCTGCGGTTACTTACTGTAAAGATTACAGTAGTCTATACCAGCTGGATAGGAGTGCCGGCGGTCATCGAGCTGATGAACCCGGCGTCGACCTGCAGATCCTGTCCGGTGATCCACTGCGCCGCCGGGGAGCCGAGGAACGCGATCGCCGGCACGATGTCGTCGACGCACGCGTGGCGGCCGACGGTGGCCTTGCACATGTCCAGGACGTCCTTGCCCATGGTCTGCTCGAAGTCGGTGAGGATCGGGGTCTCCACGGGGCCCGGGCTGACCGTGTTGACGCGCACCCCGTACTTGGTCCACGCGGGGCCGGCCAGGCGCTTGGCGTAGAGGAGGACGGCCTGCTTGGAGGTGCTGTACACGGGATAGTCGGGATCCTGTTCGGACTGCCAGCGCTCGACGGCGTCAGGGTCGGTCAGGTCGAGCAGTCCGGCCAGCGTGTCGAGGCGCTGGTCCCATCCGAGCGCGGCGGTGGAGGCGACGGCGACGATGGATCCGCCGTGGCGCAGCAGCGGCAGCATGCCCTCGGCGACCAGGCGCATGCCGAGGTAGTTGACCTTGAGGACGTCGGCGGCCGGTGCGGTGCCGGGCACGCCCGCGACGTGTGCCAGCATGTCCCAGCCGGACCCGATTCCGTCGAGCAGATCGCGGATGCTCGCCGGATCGCGCAGGTCGCAGCGGGCGTATTCGGAAGCGGGTGTCGACATCTCGCGTACGTCGACCGCCAGCACGTGATCGCCGCGGTCGTGGAAATGCGTCGCGACCGCCGCCCCAATACCCGAACCCGCACCGACCACCACGATCCTGCGCCGCTCCGTCATCTGCACCCTTCCTTTCGAATGGCCCACTGTAAGCACGACAGTATCCAATTCGGGGCGCCGGGTGTCGCGAAATAGCGTTCCTGGCTGTGGTTCGCGGCCAATCGGGGCCGGGAACGTTATTTGGCGAACGAAGCGATCAGGCGCCGATCAGCCGAGGTCGGCCAGTTGCGGAACCACCGCGGCGATGCCGTCGATCCACGCCGCCGGCGAACCGCCCGGCGGCATGACGATCACCGTGTCCACACCGACCTTCGCGTATGCGGCCATCTTGCGGACGTAGTCGTCGGTGGACCCCGGCGTGGGCCCGTCGTGGTCGAGGATCGTGACGCGGATGTCGTCGAAGTCGCGCCCGACCGTGTCGCAGTGCCGACGCAGTACCTCGAGTTTGTGGGCGATCTCGTCCGGGGTGCCGAACAGGTTGCACGCGTCGCCGTACTGCGCCACCAGGCGCAGGGTCTTGCGTTCACCGCCGCCGCCGATCATCACTTTCGGTCGGCTGATCGGCTGCGGACTACACAGTGTCTCCGCCAGCTCGTAGTGCTTACCGCGGTACGGGCCGTTGTCGGCGGGATCCCACATCTGCGCGCAGATCTGCAGCGCCTCCTCGAGCCGCTCGAACCGCTCGGCGACGGGCGGGTACGGCACCCCGAGCCCGACGTGTTCGCGCTCGAACCACGCCGCACCGATGCCCAACCATGTGCGTCCCCCGGAGAGCACGTCGAGCGTCGTCACGGTCTTGGCGAGCAGCCCGGGGTGCCGGTATGTGACCCCGGTGACGAGCAGGCTCAGCTGCAGCGTCGAGGTGTGGGCGGCCATGAAGCCCAGGGACGTATAACCCTCGAGCATGTTCGCCTGCGCGGGCAGCCCGGTGGGTTCGATCTGGAAGAAGTGGTCCATGAACGACAACCAGGTCGCCCCGGACGCTTCCGCGGCCTCGCCGACACGGGCGAGCTCAGCGGCGATCGCGGGCGTTCCGCCGTCGATTTCGAATATGGGTACGTGGTATCCGAGTTGCATGCCTGTGCACAACAGGTGTGACGGGCACCGCATTCCCCGCTCGGGGGGTCAGGCCTCGCTGATCGCCTGTTCGCGTGCCCACCGGTAGTCGGCCTTGCCCGCCGGGCTGCGCTCGATCGTCGGCCGGAACACGACCGCTTTCGGAAGTTTGTAGCGGGCAATCGATTCAGCTGCGTGGTCGATCAGCTCCTGCGCTTCGGCAGAGGCGCCCGGGGTCAGCGCGACCACCGCGACGACCTCCTGCCCCCACCGCTCGCTGGGCCGGCCCGACACCACGACGTCCGCGACTGCCGGATGCGACAGCAGCGCGGTCTCGACCTCCTCGACGAAGATCTTCTCGCCGCCGGAGTTGATGGTGACCGAATCGCGGCCCAGCAGTTCGATGGACCCGTCGGCCTGGTGGCGGGCGCGGTCACCGGGGATCGAGTAGCGCACGCCGTCGATGACCGGGAACGTCTTGGCGGTCTTGTCCGCGTCACCCTTGTAACCCAGCGGCACGAAGCCGCGCTGTGCCAGCCACCCGATGCCGTCGTGGCCGGGTTCGAGGATCGCACTGAGATCCTCTGCGGCGACGAAGGTGTCGGGCCCCGCGTTGAACTTGCCGGTCGAGACCGCACCCGGTGCGGACATGTGGTTCATCTGGATGCCGGTCTCCGAGGAGCCGACACCGTCCATCACGATGAGGCCGGGCTTGACGTCGATCAGGCGTTGCTTCGCGGTCGGGGTGAGCAGCGCGCCGCCGTTGGCGATCACCGCGAGCGACGACAGGTCGGCCGAGCTGCGCTCGATCGCGTCGGCCAGCGGTCGCGCCACCGCATCGCCGACCACCTGCACCACGAGCGCCTTCTCCCGCTCGACCGTGCGTACCACCTCGTCGGCATCGAGGCTGCCGGGGTTGGCCATGAACACGATGGTCTGCCCCGTGGTCAGCGCGGTCATCGCCGCCCACTGCGCGGCGCCGTGCATGAGCGGTGGCAGCGTCAGGATCTTCGTGCCGGGGCCTTCCGCGACCCGCTTGGCGATGTCGTCGAGCGAGGTGATCAGTTCGCCGGTGGCCATGTTGCGGCCGCCGAACGAGGTCATGAAGATGTCGTGCTGACGCCACAGCACGCCCTTCGGCATCCCCGTCGTGCCGCCGGTGTACAGCACGTAGAGGTCGTCGGGGGACGGCTCGATCGGCGGCAGCACCGCAGTGCCCGACCCGACGATCGATTCGTAGTCGACGGCGCCGTCGAGCAGGTCGTTGCCGGAGTCGTCGGCGATCTGGATCAGCACCCGCAGGTTGGGCAGATCCGGCAGCACTTCGGCCACGCGCGGCGCGAACGCTGCGTGGTACAGCAGCGCGCTCGCGTCGGAATCGTTGAGCAGGTAGTGCAATTCGTTCTTGACGTAGCGGTAGTTGACATTGAACGGCGCAACGCGGGCCCGCCACGAACCGAGCATCCCCTCGATGTACTCCGGGCCGTTGTAGGCGTAGATGCCCAGCAGGTCCTGGCCGACCTCGTGGCCGGACAGTTGCGAGCGCTCGACGTGGCAGCCCAGTCCCCGGCTGTGCAGGAACGCCGCCAGCCGGTTCGACCGTTCGACCACCTGGGCGTAGGTGTAGCGCCGGTCGCCCTGGACGATGAACTCCCGGTCGCCGATCGTGGCGGCGACGGTGTCGGCGGCGGCCGCGACGGTGAACTGGGTGGTCACAGAATTCGGGCCTTTCAGGGCTGGTGGGCAAGCAGTTTGATCATCAGACCGTTGGCCTCGGATAGTACGTTGCCGTCGGCGTCGGTCATCGTCGCCCTGACGAACAGTTTGCGGCCGTCGACCTCGTCGATCCAGGCCCGCGACCGCAGCGGCGCGTCGATCGGCGTCACCCTGCGGTAGTCGACGTGCAGGTAGGCGGTGCGGCTGTCGGGGCGGCCGGCCGCGGAGACCACCATGCCGAAGTGCCAGTCGTAGAACAGCGGGATCACCCCGCCGTGCACGGCGTCGTTGCCGCCGACGTGGAACCGGGTGAAGGAACCGGCCATGGTGACCTCGTCGGGGCTGGCGGCCATCACCTGCCACGGCGGCATCAGCGGATGCCCGTTGCCGGGCAGGTTGGTGGCGCGGCCGGCCGGGGCGGACCCGGCGGGCGCCCGGTGCTGCTCGAGCCGCGCGCAGATGTCTTCGATGAGCGCGGCGCTGTCGTCCCACAGCGCGGGGTCGGGGTCGGTGGCGACCGTGATGTCCTGCAGGCGGCGCAGCGCGGCGATGAAGCGACCCATCTGTGGTGTGCCCGAAGTCGGCTTCACGCGGGCGAATTCGCGGATGTGGTCCTCGGTGTCGGTCACGGCGCGGCTACTCCCAGGTGCTGATCAGCTCGTCGGTGGTGGTGACCGTCGCCAGCAGCGACAGCGTGTTGTCGATGACGGCGTTCGCGTAGTCCGACGGGATGCCCGCCACGGCGTCGCGGGGCACGACGACGCGGTAGGCGGCGTTTACGGCGTCCATGACCAGGTTGGTGATCGCCACGTTGACCGACACCCCGACCGCGACGATCGTCGTCACCCCGAGGTTACGCAGGACCGCGTCGAGGTCCGTGCCGCCCATCGGACCGATGCCGTGCCAGCGGCGCAGCACGACGTCGGATGGTTCCGGGCCCAGTTCGGGCAGCAGTTCGGCGCCCGGGGTGCCCGGCGCGATCGCGACGTCGCCGCCGATCGCGAAGATCTTGGCGTTGTGGTTGGCGCCGCGCCCGTCCGGGCGGCGCTGCACCAGGCAGTGCACGACCGACACGCCCGCTTGCCGCGCGACCGGCAGCAGGCGGGCGATGTTGGGCACGGCCTGTCGGCGGGCCTCGTCGGCCAGTGCCCTCAGCCCGGCGTCGGGCCCGACCACCGCGCCCTGACATTCCTGGGTGACGATCGCGGTGTGGCCGGGCGCGGCGATCTCGGCGAGGTCCGGTTTCATACCGACGCGGGAACTTCGTAGAACTGCTGAGCCCACTTCCGCAGTGCCATATACGGTTTCGCGTCGACCTTCGACAGCGCCGGGTTCTCCACGTACTCCTGGTAGCGCCAGATGTTCAGGTCGTCCCACACGGTGCCCATGAACTGAGCCTCCACCTTGCGACGGACCTCCTCGGGCGGGACGTCGGAGGTGTCACCGGGCAGCCGCGGCCACCAGATCGAATAGAACATGTCCGAGTAGCCGTCCTCGACCGGAGTGCAGGCGAAGATCAGCCGGTGGTTCGACGAGCCCTCGAACGCGCTGACCGCGAAGCCGAGACCGGAGAAGTGGCTGTGGATGTAGAGCGCCATCGCCTCGGGGTCGTCGCTGCGCGCGTCGGGCCAGCCGGTCAGAAACCGCCATTCCTCGTCGGCTACCTCCCAGTTCAGGCAGACCGGGGTGACGGTGGCGCCGTGGACGTAGTGGAAGTGCGCGCTGTCGGGGCCGTTCTCGGCGACGATCTGCGGGTGCACCGGCTCGCGTTCGGCGCGGCTCGAAAACTCCGGGTACGGGCGGTAATACGCGTCTTCGTCGGTCGGGAACTGCGGGAACTTGGCGAACAGGTCCGGCAGCTCCCACTGCGGCGGCTTGCCTTCGGGCTGATGCCATGCGAACACGCATCCGTACTGTTCGGCGACCGGGTAGACCCGCAGCCGCAGCGCCTTGTTCGGGCGGTCCGGCTGGTAGGGGATGTAGCGGTTGGTGCCGTCGGGTCCCCACCGCCAACCGTGGAACGGGCACTCCACGCAGTCGCCGACCACCTTGCCGCCGTGGCCGATGTGCGCGCCCAGGTGCCTGCAGTGCGCGGACAACAGGTGCAGTTCGCCGGCCTCGTCGCGGTAGGCCACCAGGTCCTCGCCGAAGTACCGCAGCGGTCGTGTCTCGCCGGTCGGGAATTCGGCAGACCAGCCGATCATGAACCAGCCGGTGACCTTCCAGGTGAACGGGACCTTCACGCCGATCCCACCTCCTTCGCCAATCGAAAATCTTACAGTAGCCCTTTCCGGACGCTGCGCGGGATGATCCGGGATTCTCCGAAACTACACAGCCGGATGCGCCAATACTGTAATAGTTACAGTATCTCCGCTTCCGGACCTGAGGTGCACATCTGTGGCGACATCTGACACCACCCGTTACGACGCGATCGTCATCGGCGCCGGGTTCTCCGGCCTGTACGCGCTGCACCGGCTCCGTGAGCTGGGGCTGCGCACGATCGTGCTCGAAAAAGCCGAGAACGTCGGCGGCACATGGCTGTTCAACCGGTACCCGGGGGCGCGGTGCGACATCGAGAGCATCGAGTACTCCTACAGCTTCTCCGAGGAGATCCAGCAGGAGTGGGTCTGGACCGAGACCATGCCCCGTCAGCCTGAGATCGAGGCCTACCTCAACTTCGTCGCCGACCGGCTCGACCTGCGCCGCGACATCCGGTTCCACACCGAGGTGACCGCGATGACGTTCGACGACGTCGCCGCCGAATGGGTGGTGCGCACGGACACCGCAGACACCGTCGTCGCGCCGTTCGTCGTCGCGGCGGCCGGCATCCTGTCGGTGCCCAAGGAACCCGACATCGCCGGGGTGGAGTCGTTCGCCGGCCGCTCACTGCACACCAGCCGGTGGCCCAAGGAGGACGTCGACCTCACCGGCAGGCGCGTCGGCGTCATCGGCACCGGCAGCACCGGGGTGCAGCTGATCCCGGTGGTGGCCCGCCAGGCCGGCCAACTCACCGTGTTCCAGCGGTCGCCGGCCTACACCCTGCCGTGGGAGGTCCGCCCGTTCGACGACGGCGAACTCGACGAGCTGAAGGCCAACTACAGCGAGATCCGGGCCGCGCAACGGGCACACGCGGTCGGTGCCGCTCGGCTGAGCGCGTTCTCGGTGATGCTCGAGATGATGACCAAGCCGCCGCTGAAGTCCGCGTCGCGCGAGGAGCAGCAGCGCGCCGTCGAGGAAGGCGGGGTGATCGGCGCGCTCAGTTGGGGTGACGTGTTCTTCGACATCGAGGCCAACCAGATGGCCGCCAAACTCTACGGCGAAGCGGTCGCGCGCATCGTCGAGGACCCCGAGACCGCGGCGGCGCTGACCCCGACACATCCGTTCGGCTGCAAGCGGCCGATCATCGACCAGGGGTACTACGAGACGTTCAACCGGGACAACGTGACGCTGGTCGACCTGCGCAAGGACCCGATCGTCGAGGTCAGCCCGGTCGGGATCCGCACCGAGCGGGGCGAGCACGAACTCGACGTGATCATCTACGCCACCGGTTTCGACGCGATGACCGGGGCGATGACGCGGATCGCGGTCACCGGCCGCGACGGAATGTCGTTGGCCGACTACTGGACGACCGAGGGCCCGTACGCCTACCTCGGGATCGCGGTCGCCGGCTTCCCGAACCTGTTCATCGTCCAGGCCCCCGGAAGCCCGGCGCCGGCAAGCAATTTCGTGACTGCACTCGAACAGCACGTGGAGTGGATCGGCGACTGCATCGCGCACCTGCGGGCCAACGGATACCGCACCATCGAGGCGCTGCCGGACGCGCAGCGCGAGTGGACCGAGCACACCACCGCGCTCGTCGAGCCCACGGTGCTGGTGCATCCGACGTGCAACTCCTGGTACAACGGCGGAAACGTGCCGGGCAAGAAGCGGATGTACATGGGGTACACGGCAGGCATCCCGGAGTACCGTCGCCGCTGCGAGGAGATCGCGGCAGCGGGATACACCGGGTTCAAACTCGCATGAGGGTCGCCGAACGCGCCTACCGGATCGGGCGGGACTTCGCCGGTGTGGTGCCTCGTGCCCATTCCGCGGTCGCCGGGTCCGGCGACTGGAACACGTTGTCGCCGAGCAGTGTCCGGCAGCTGGGTGAGGTGGTGCTCGACGAGCTCGCGCTGACCGGGATGACGCTGACCGCGCCGCCGCCCCGGCTGGAGCGCACCGTCGACTCCTGCGCTCAGGTGGCCGCCGATCTCGCGCCACTGGGGGTGGCGGGTGTGCACGTCACCCCGGATGTTCTGCAGCCGAAAATGATCCGGCAGCGGTGGTTCGGTCGGCTGCGCTACGAGCAGCTGAGGTTCGAGCACGACCCTCACCTGCCCGACGCACTGGTTGCCGAGGGCTTCGGCGGCCCGGCCACCGCGGTGGCCCACCTGTGCCGAGACGACGACGAGGCGCGGCCGTGGCTGGTGTGGGTGCACGGCGCCGGACAGGGCCAGCCGATCGACCTGATGTTCTCGCGGGCCCGGCGACTGCAGGAACGCCTGGGCTTCAATATCGCGCTACCGGTGCAACCCGGCTGCGGGGTGCGGCGCGACCGGTGGCCGACGTATCCGAACATGGACCCGCTCAACAACCTGGCGGGCATGGTCCGGGTGGTGTCCGAGGTCCGGGCGCTGATCCGCTGGCTGCGCCCGCAGGCGAGCGCTGTGGCGGTGTCCGGGGTTTCGATGGGCAGCCCGGTGGCCGGGCTGGTCGCACACCTCGAGGATGTCGACGCGGTCGCCGTGTACACCCCGATCTTCGGCCTCAACGCGATGATCGCCGCGCATCTGGGCCGCTGGGGTCCGTCGGTGCGCGACACCATCGAACTGCTGCGCGCAGAGCCCGTCGAGCAGCTGATGTCCGTCGTCGACTACCACGCGCTCGAACCGTCGGCACCCCGCCGGTTGATCGTCGGCGCCCGCCACGACCAGATGGCCCGCCCCGAACCGGCCGAACAGCTCCACGAGCGGTGGGGCGGCGAACTGTACTGGCACCGCGGCAGCCACGTGGGTCACCTGTTCGCCGGCGGCGTGCAGGCCGCGTCGGAACGGTTCCTCGCCGCGGTTGCTCACGCATGACCCGGTCGGCCCGGGAGGTGGTCGAGCTGTACAACCTCGTGGTGTGGAACGGGTCGGACTACGCGCTCGCCGAGGAACTGCTGGGCGAGAGAGTGATCCGCCACGAGGTGGGTCAGGAGGCGCACGTGCTGACCCGTGCGCAGGCGGTGCGCCGGGTGGTGGACGTGTCGGAAGCCATGAAGTCGATCCGCTTCGATCTGCGGCTGGTGGTGGCGGGCGACGACGGCGAGCACGTCGCGATCGTCTACGAGTCCACGATTACGACGACGGACGGCACGCAGACCACGATCGGCAGTATGGAAGTGTTCCGGGTAGTCGACGGATGGATCGTCGAGGTGTGGAACTGCGGCTACAAAGAAGGAGTCTGGGCGTGACGGATGCCGGCGGGCAGGAGCGAAGCGACAGGGGGGCAGGACACAGGGTGCTCGACGAGCTGGGCTACTACCTGCTGGCCGGCGCCGGCGGTGAGGGCCCGGCCGCGCTGATGGACGAGGCGCGGCGCGGTGAGGAACTCGGGTTCGGCACGGCGTTCATCTCCGAGCGCTGGAACGTCAAGGAGGCCTCGTCGCTGGTGGGTGCGGCGTGCGCGGTCACGTCGCGCATGCAGATCGCCACGGCGGCAACGAATCACAACACCCGCCACCCGTTGATCACCGGATCGTGGGCGACGACGATGCACCGGCTCTCCGGCGGCCGGTTCACGTTGGGCATCGGGCGCGGGGTGGCGGCGATGTACGCGGCGTTCGGGATCCCGTCGGTGACGACCGCGCAGATGGAGGACTTCGCGCAGGTCATGCGGCGGCTGTGGCACGGCGAGGTGATCTTCAACCACGACGGCCCGATCGGCAAGTACCAGGTGCTGTTCCTGGACCCCGACTTCCGCGAGGACATCCGGCTGGCCATCGTCGCGTTCGGGCCGCAGACGCTGGCGCTGGGCGGGCGGGCGTTCGACGACGTCATCCTGCACACGTACTTCAATCCCGAGACGCTGCAGCGCGCGGTCAAGACGGTCAAGGACGCCGCGGAGCAGGCCGGCCGCGACCCGGCCGGCGTGCGGGTGTGGTCGTGCTTCGCGACGGTCGGTGACCACCTGCCCGAGGAGCTGCGGTTGAAGAAGACCGTCGCCCGGCTGGCGACCTACCTGCAGGGGTACGGCGATCTGCTGGTCGACACCAACGGCTGGGATCCGGCTGTGCTGCAACGCTTCCGCGATGACAAGGTCGTGCAGTCGATTCCCGGCGGCATCGACCACAAGGCGTCGTCCGAGCAGATCGAACACATCGCAACGCTCATCCCCGATGAGTGGCTGGAGCCGTCGGCCACCGGGTCGGCCCAGCAATGCGTGGAGCGGATCCGCAAGGAGTTCGACTACGGTGCCGACGCGCTGATCATGCACGGCGCGACGCCCGACGAACTCGAGCCGATCGTCGAGGCCTACCGCACCTCCGAGTGACTTCGGGGCGCTACCTGTGGCTGAGCGACTGGTAAGGCCCCGAAGCCGCCAGAGTCAGGGGGTGATCACCGTGCGGCACACCGGTTCTGCGGCGGCCTGCCGGCTGGACAGCCCGCGCTGCAGACCGCTCATCAGCGCGTTGCGGGTCTCCTCGGGGTGGATGAGCTCGTCGAAACCGAGGTGGCTCGCCGAGCGGAACGACGCGTCGACCTCCATCTGCCGCAGCTGCGCCTCGACGTCCTCGGCGGCGTGCGACGCGCGGCTCAATGCGGCCGCGCTCATCGCGCCCATCGTCGCACCGGGATAGGCGAACGTCGCGCTCTGGTTGTCGAACCCCAACAGCGACATCACCATCGAGCCGAAACCGTATGCCTTGCGCAGCGTGACGTGCAGCTTGACCGTCGTCGCGGCCGTCTGCGCGGCGAACATCCGCGCGCCGCTGCGCAGCACACCGCTGTTCTCCGAGCGGCTGCCCGGCAGCATCCCGGGGTTGTCGGCGAGGAACACGATCGGCAGGTGGAACGAGTCGGCCACCGTGATGAAGTGCGCAGCCTTGTCGGCCGCGTCGGCGTCGATCGAACCGGCCATCACCTGCGGTTGGTTCGCCACCACCGCGACCGGGTGGCCGCCGAGATGAGCCAGCGCGCAGATGATCGCGGGACCGAACTTCGGCTGGACCTCGAACCAGTCCGGACGGTCGAACACCACGTCGAGCACGCGCCGCATGTCGTAGACCCGACGGTTGCCGCGCGGCACGATGTCGAGCAGTTCGGCGGTGGTGCGGGGTTCGGCGGTCTCGTCGGCAGGCAGCGACGGGGGATAGGACCACGCGCTGGTCGGAAAGTAGGACAGGTAGCGCCGGATGTCGCCGAGCACCGCCTCGTCGTCGTCGGCGACGTTGTGGATCACCCCGCTGGCCAGCGCCACCTTCGGCCCGCCCAGGTCCTCCTTCGAAATCTCCTCGCCTGTGGACTCTTTGACCACGGGTGGACCGGCGGTGAAGATCGCGCCTTGGCGGCTCATGATCGTCCAGTCGCAGACCGGAGCCACCAGCGCGCCGTGGCCCGCTGACGGGCCCAGCAGGCCCGCGACCATCGGTACTTTGCCCGAGCACTGCGCCTGCGCCAGCAGATCCGTGGGCGTGCGGCCGTAATGCTCGCCGCTGGGCCGAAAACCCGCGCCCTCCAACAGCATCACCAGCGGCACCCGGTCGCGCAGCGCCAACTCGGCAAGCCGGTACCGCTTGGCGTTACCGCCGGGCCCGATGCTGCCCGCGAGCGTGGTGAAGTCCTCGGCCCCGATCATCACCGGCCTGCCGTCGACCGACCCGGACCCGGCGACGATCCCGTCGGCGGCGATGTCCCCGCCGACCAGCGTGCCGAACTCGCGGAAGGAGCCCTTGTCGAGCAGGTGGCCGATGCGCGCGCGGGCGTCCAGCTTGCCCTTGCCGTGGTGTTTGGCCAGACGCTCGGCGCCACCCATGTCGTGCGCGGTGCGACGCCGACGGGCCAACTCCTCGAGCGTGTCATGCCAATCGTCGGCCTTGGTCATCGCAGCTCCTGTCTCCAGTTAGGCGATCGTCGCACCGGCGGGTCCTCGTTGACCATACTGAATTGCTTACTGTAGCGTCTACGACCATGCTTAGCGGCGCCGGCCTGAAGGTCGACGGGGCGGTTTCGAGTCAGCTCGCCAACGTCGTGAGTACGGCAACCACGCTGCAGCGTCGCGGATACGACGGGTGCTGGACGGCCGAGGTGGCGCACGATCCGTTCCTGCCGCTGACCCTGGCCGCCGAACACACCGAGACGATCGACCTCGGCACCAGCATCGCGGTCGCGTTCGCCCGTAATCCCATGACTATCGCCAACATCGGCTGGGACCTACAGGACTACTCGGGCGGCCGGATGATCATCGGGCTCGGCTCACAGGTCAAACCGCATATCGAGAACCGGTTCAGTATGCCGTGGGGTAAACCGGTGCGCCGCATGCACGAGTTCATCTCGGCCATGCGCGCGATCTGGACGTGCTGGAGCGACGGCACCCGCCTGCAGTTCGAGGGCGACTTCTACACCCACAAGTTGATGACGCCGATGTTCACCCCCGAGCCGCACAGCCACGGGATACCCAAGGTGTTCCTGGCCGCGGTCGGTGAGGCGATGACCGAACTGGCCGGCGAGGTCGCCGACGGAGTTCTCGCCCACGCCTTCACCACCAAACGGTACTTCGCCGAGGTGACCATGCCCGCGCTGCAGCGCGGAATGGCCCGATCCGGGCGTCAGCGCAGCGACTTTCAGGTGTCGTGTCCGATCTTCGTGGTGACCGGCGCCGACGAACGCGACCTCGCGGCGGCCGCCGTCGCCACCCGCAAGCAGATCGCGTTCTACGGATCCACCCCGGCCTACCGCAAGGTGCTCGACCTGCACGGCTGGGGCGAGCTGCACACCGAGCTGCACCGGCTGAGTCTGGCCGGGCAGTGGGACGCGATGGGCACGCTGATAGACGACGACATCCTCGACGCGTTCGCCGTCGTCGCGCCGATCGACGAACTGGCGGCCAAACTGCGCGACCGCTGCGACGGGCTGATCGACCGGGTGCTGATCGGGTTCCCGTCTTCGGTTGCCGAAGACACTGTCGTGCAAGTTGTTCGGGATGTGCGCGGCCAGTCGCCGCAGGAGTGATGAGGAGTGATGATGAGCGCTCGGGTCATCGACGAAGCGGCGAGGGTGCTCGCCGACCCGCAGGTCTACGCCGACGAACCGCGGCTGCACGCCGCGCTGACGCATCTGCGCGCCAACGCACCGGTGTCCTGGGTGGATGTTCCCGGCTACCGGCCGTTCTGGGCGATCACCAAACACGCCGACATCATGGCGATCGAGCGGGACAACACGCTGTTCACCAACGCGCCGCGACCGGTCCTGATGACCGAGGAGGCCGACGAACAGCAGGCCGCCGTCGGCATCAGCACACTGATCCACATGGACGACCCGCAGCACCGCGAGATCCGCGCCATCGGCGCGAACTGGTTCCGGCCCAAGGCGATGCGCGCCATGAAGGTTCGGATCGACGAACTGGCGAAGCGGTTCGTCGACGGCATGCTCGAACGCGGCCCGGAATGCGACTTCGTCCAGGAGGTCGCGGTCAACTACCCGCTGTACGTGATCATGTCGATGCTGGGGCTGCCCGAGGCGGACTTCCCGCAGATGCTCAAGTACACCCAGGAACTGTTCGGCAACGACGACGCCGAACTGCAACGCGGCACCACCAAGGAAGAGCAGATGATGGCGCTGCTCGAGATGTTCGCGTACTTCACCACCGTGACGGCGTCACGCCGCGAGCACCCGACCGAGGACCTCGCCTCGGCGATCGCCAACGCGACCGTCGACGGGCAACCGCTGAGCGACATCGAGACCGTGTCCTACTACGCGATCATCGCCGCGGCCGGTCACGACACCACCAGCGCGGTCGTCTCCGGTGGCCTGCACGCGCTGATCGAACACCCCGACCAGTTGGCGCGTCTGCAGGCCGACATGGACCTGATGCCGCTGGCCACCGAGGAGATGATCCGGTGGGTGAGCCCGGTCAAGGAGTTCATGCGTACCGCCCGCGCCGACACCACCGTGCGCGGGGTGCGATCGAGTTGGCCGGGCCGGCAGAGCACATCGCGACCATCTTCGTCGGCGGCCTCAAGCACTTGCCGATCCGCTACACGTTGACGTAGGTCCCGCTCCGAGGGTCAGCAGCAGCGCGCGCTCGGGTTCGCGTCCGATGCGGCGTGCCGCATCCGCCAGTAGTCGCGTTCGGAGAGCACGGGCTCGCCGGGGTGCGTGCGCGACCGGTGGTCGAGGTAGCGCCGGTAGTGGTTGTCACCCATCAATGAGCCCCAGTACCAACGGATCTGGCGTGCGACTTCGGTAATGCGTCCCACTGCTTCTGCACCTCCTTCTCCGGTTTCGTCATGAGCAGGCCCGACGGCCCGAAGATCCGCGACGGCACCGGCTCGTCCTCGGTCGTCGGCGTTCCCGTCCCGCGCAGGCTACGGAGCACCATGATGACGCCGGCGGCGAACACGATCAGCACCAGCACGGCGAAGATGATCGACAGGGTGCCCTGGATGAACGTGTTGCGGATGACCGCGTCGAGTTGCCCGGCGTCCTTGGCCGCGCCGAACGCGGTCTCCCCGGCATCCTTGGCGTTGCGGTACTGGAAGTGCTGGGTCCAGTAGCCGACCTTCGGGTCGCCGGAGAAGATCTTCTGCCACGACGCCGTCATCGTCACCACCAGATCCCACAACAACGGAACGCCGGGGATCCAGGCCCATTTGATCAGACCCTTCTTGACCACCACGACGGTGACGACGGTCAGCGCGATCGCGGCCAGCAGCTGGTTGGCGATGCCGAACAGCGGGAACAGCGTGTTGATGCCGCCCAGCGGGTCCGTCACACCCATGAGCAGGATGCTGCCCCACGCCGCGACCACGACCAGGCTGCAGATCCACGCTCCCACACGCCAACTCGGGTCCTTGAGCTTGCGCATCGGGCCACCGATGTTGCTCAGGCCGTCGGAGAGCATGAACCGCGCGACGCGGGTGCCGGCGTCGACGGTGGTCAGGATGAACAGCGCCTCGAACATGATCGCGAAGTGATACCAGAACGCCTTGAGCGCATCACCGCCGAAGACCTTGCTGAGCACCTCCGACATCCCGAACGCCAGCGTCGGCGCGCCGCCGGTGCGCGACACGATCGATTCCTCGCCCACGCTCTCGGCGGCGGCGGTGATGTCCTCGGCGGTGATCGGCGGGCTGTCGATCGGCAGACTGTTGACATAGGCGGCCGCGGTCTCGGCCGTCGCGCCGGTGGAGGCGGCGGGCGCGTTGATCGCGAAGTACAGGTGCTGGTTGAGAATCGCGGCGGTGATCAGCGCCATGATCGCGACGAACGACTCGGTCAGCATGCCGCCGTAGCCGATCAGCCGCATCTGCCCTTCCTTCTCCAGCAGCTTGGGCGTGGTGCCCGAGGAGATCAGCGCGTGAAATCCCGACAGCGCGCCGCAGGCGATCGTGATGAACAGGAACGGGAACAGCGATCCGGCGAACACCGGCCCGGTGCCCTGACCCGCGAACGACGACACCGCGGGCGCCTCCATGATCGGGCGGGCCAGCAGGATGCCGACGGCCAGCAGCGCGATGGTGCCGACCTTCATGAACGTCGACAGGTAGTCGCGCGGCGCCAGCAGGAACCACACCGGCAGCACCGAGGCGGCGAACCCGTAGATGATGATCGCCCACGACAGGCTGACCTTCGAAAGCGTGAACCATTCGTCGCCCCATGCCGTTTCGGCGACCCAGCCGCCTGAGACGACCGCGAGCAGCAGCAGCGCGACCCCGATCAGCGAGACCTCCGAGACGCGGCCGGGCCGCAGGAAGCGCAGGTACAGGCCCATGAAGATGGCGATCGGGATGGTCATCGCGATCGAGAAGACGCCCCAAGGGCTTTCGGCGAGAGCGCCGACGACGACGAGGGCCAGCACCGCCAGCAGGATCACCATGATGACGAGCACGCCGATGATCGCGGCGACGCCGCCGACGGTGCCGAGTTCGTCGCGCGCCATCTGGCCCAGCGACCGGCCGCGCCGGCGGGTGGAGATCACCAGCACCAGGTAGTCCTGCACGCAGCCGGCGACGACCGCGCCGATGATGATCCAGATGGTGCCGGGCAGGAAACCCATCTGCATGGCCAGGACGGGCCCGACCAGCGGGCCGGCGCCGGCGATCGCGGCGAAGTGGTGTCCGAACAGCACCCGCCGGTCGGTCGGCATGTAGTCGGTGCCGTTCTCGAACAGCTCTGCGGGCGTGGCGTTGTCGTCGCGCGGACGCACGATCTTCATCTCGATCAGCCGCGCGTAGAACCGGAAACCGATCACGTACGTGCAGATCGCGGCGATCACGAACCAGACCGCGTTGACGGTCTCCCCACGGAAGAACGCGATCACCGCCCACGCGACCGCGCCGAGCACGGCGATGATGCCGAAGATGACCCGGTGTTTGACGGTGATCGGCGACCGGTCGATGATCGCGACCGGCGGCAGGTCCTTGTCGGTGCGGACGTAGGTGACGTCACCTACGGTTTCTTCGATCCGTTCTGAAGCGGCGGTGGGGGATGCCATGTACCGATCCTTTCATCGGCCCCGCGGAACGTGTGGAAAAACGGCGGCTTTAACTTCCGCGCTGGTAGAAGGCCCGGACCGTGTCGAGCGTGTCGGCCTCGGCCGGGCTCTTGTCGTCGCGGTAGCGCAGCACCCGGGCGAACCGCAGCGCCATGCCGCCGGGGTACCGCGACGAGGTTTGCACGCCGTCGAACGCCACTTCCACGACCTGCTCGGGACGCACTTTGACGACGTAGCCGTCGGTCGCTCCGTCGGCCAGTTCGAGGAACCGCGCGGTCTGCCATTCCAGCATGGCGTCGGTCATGCCCTTGAATGTCTTTCCCAGCATGACGAATTCGCCAGAGTCCGGGTCCCGTGCACCGAGATGGATGTTCGACAGTTTGCCTGTGCGACGGCCCGACCCCCATTCGACCGCCAGGACCACCAGATCGAGGGTGTGCACGGGCTTGACCTTCAACCAGCCGGCGCCGCGGCGGCCCGCCTCGTACAGTGCGCCCGGCGATTTCGCCATCACGCCTTCGTGACCGGCGGCCAGCGTCGCGTCCAGAAACGCCTGAGCCGCAGCCGGATCGTCGGTGACCAGCCGGTCGACGCGGTGGCGGTCGGGGACGAGCGCGTCGAGCACCGCGATGCGCTCGGCGGCGGGCCGGTCGAGCAGGTCGGTGCCGTCGACGTGCAGCAGGTCGAAGACGAACACCGACAGCGGTTGGGCGGCCGCCGCGGCGGCGATGTCGACGGAGCGGCCGAAGCGCGACGCGGTGATCTGGAAGCGGTGCGGACGGCCGTCGGCGCGCAGCGCGATCGCCTCGGCGTCGGCGATCAACTCGGTGACCGGCAGCGCGAGCGCGGCGTCCACGACCTCGGGGAGCCTGCCGGTCACGTCGTCGAGGCTGCGGGTGTAGATCGACACCGTGTCACCCGAACGGTGGATCTGTACCCGGGCCCCGTCGAGCTTGGCCTCGAAAACCCCTGTGCCGCCGAGACGGTCGAGCGCTTCGGACACGCTGGCGGCGGTCTGGGCCAGCATCGGCCCGACGGGTCGCCCGACCGTGAGCGTGAACTGGTGCAGCGCGTCCTCGCCGCCGGTGAGTACCGCGGCCGCGACCGCGGGCAGTGCGCCGCCGAGCATCGCGGCCCGGCGCACCGCGGGGGCCGGCACCGCGGCGGCCTTCGCGACGGCGTCGGCCATCACCCCGATCAGCGCGCCCTGTCGCAGTTCCCCGCTGAGCAGGCGGCGCAGGAACGTCTGTTCGGTGTCGGTGGCGGCGCCGAACAGGGCGGCCACCAACTCGGCGCGTCGTGCTTTCGAACCCTCACCTGCGACCTGTCCGATCTCGGTGAACCGGGCATGGACCTCGGAGACCGTCAGAGCCGCATCGCTCGCCGGGGGCGGCAGCGACCGCAGCGCCGCCCAGCCGACACCGATCTGCCGCTGCGGCAGCTCGCCGGACAGCCACGACACGACGACGGCGATCTGGTCGGCGTCACCGTCGGCGGCGGCGCGGCGCAGCAGGTCGGCGATCCGGGCGGTCTTGGCCAGCCGCGACGAGGAGGCGCCGACGTCAGCGGATGCGGTGGCGACATCGAGCAACTGCACCCGTCCAGCGTGGCACGCTCGCGCCACAAAGGCAGAAGGCTCAGGTGACGGCGAAGTCGACGCTGTGCCAGCCGGTCGCGCCGTCGGGGACCGGGTCGGCGATGTCGGCGGTCTGCACCGCGCCGGTGTTGTCGGTGGCCCGCACGGTCACCGTGTGCGGACCCGGCGTGGTGGCCTGCCACGCCAGGCTCCACAGCCGCCAGGTGTCGTTGGAGTAGCCGGCGCCGAGCGTGGCCTGCTGCCAGTCACCCTCACCGTCGGGGCCGTCGACCCGCACCTGCACCGCGCGCACCCCGCGCGGTTGCGCCCACGCGACCCCGCCGAAGGTGACCGGGCCGCGGGGCACGTCCTGACCGCTGCGCGGCACGTCGATGCGCGACTCGGTCTTGATCGGCCCGCGCGGCGACCAGCCCAGCCGCGTCCAGTAGGCCTGCGCGCGGTCGAACCGGGTGACCTCGAGGTCGACGACCCACTTCGTCGCCGACACATAGCCGTACAGTCCCGGCACCACCAGCCGGGCGGGGTAGCCGTGGTCGGTCGGCAACGGCTCGCCGTTCATGCCGATCGCCAGCATCGACCCGCGGTCGTCGGTGAAGGCTTCGACCGGCGTGCCCGCGGTGAAACCGTCGATCGACATCGACAACACCATATCGGCGTCCGGGTGAATTCCCGCGGGCGCCAACAGATCCCGCACCCGGTACCCCGTCCATGCCGCATTGCCGACCAGGTCGCCGCCGACCGGGTTGGACACGCACGTCAACGTGACGAGCTTCTCGACCACCTCGAACTGCTCGAGATCGGCGAAGCCGTAGGTGATCTCGCGGTCCACCATGCCGTGGATCCGCAGCTCCCAGTTCTCCCGGCTGAGCTGCGGCACGCTCAGCGCGGTGTCGATGCGATAGAAGTCGGTGTTGGGGGTCACGAACGACGGCAGCTCGACGCCCCGCGGTTGCACGTTCGGTGGCACCGGCGGTGCGGCCACATCGACCGGTGGCAGCGCGAACGCGTTGCGATCACCGGACACGGAGCCGGTCACCCGCGCGAGCACCAGCCCGCCCACACCGGTCAGGGCGCCGACACCCAGGAAGCCGAGCGTCACCAACGACAAGCGTCGGCCGGGGTCGGGGCCGCGGTCGGTGGACGGGTCGGCGGTCGGCGCGTCGTCGGTGAACCGGCCCGACAGCAGCAGCCGCAGGACCGCGACACCGCACACGGTGCCCACCACCGTGGGCACCACGTCGACGGGCGTCGCACCCGCGCGCGACAACACGGCCGCCGCACCGGCGACCCCGGCCGCCACGATCGCGACGCTGCCGACCGGGACGCGCCGGGTCTCCAGCGCCGCGGCGGCCGCGGCGACGGCCGCGATCACCACCAGCACCGCGAGCGTGAGCACCAGTTTGTCCGCGGTGCCGAAGGTCTGGATGGCCCATTCCTTGACCGGTCCCGGGGTCAGATCGATGACGGCCGACCCCACCGCGGTGCGTGCGTCCGAGCGCGGCCCGACGATCGCGGCGACCAACTGGACCACTCCGAGGGCGACCGCGGCCGCCGCGATACCGGCCATCGCCTTGGTCGCGCGCGGGGTCATGCCCGCCAAAGTACTCATGCGGGCGACCCGCGGGGCTTACCGAACAGTGACGTCAGCTAGGTTGCTTTACGATTCGAGCATTTTCTGGAAAGGGGACTCAGTGGAGATCTCGGGCAAGAAGGCCATCGTTGTCGGCGGAGCCTCGGGCTTCGGCAAGGCCACCGCCGAACTGTTGGCGCAGCGCGGCGCCGATGTCGCGGTGCTGGACCGTCCGCAGTCGAAGGGCAAGGAAGTGGCCGACGCGATCGGCGGTTCCTTCTTCGAGGTGGACGTCACCGACTTCGAGGGCACCGAGAAGGTGCTGCAGCAGGCGATCGACAAGCTCGGTGGGCTGCACATCATCGTCACCACCGCAGGCGGCGGCGCGGCCGAGCGCACGGTCAAGAAGGACGGGCCGCACAGCCTGGACACGTTCCGCAAGTGCGTCGACCTGAACCTGATCGGCACCTTCAACATCAGCCGGCTGGCCGGTTGGCAGATGAGCCAGCAGGATCTCGTCGACGACGAGAAGGAAGAGCGCGGCGTCATCATCAACACCGCCTCGATCGCCGCGTTCGAGGGCCAGATCGGGCAGGTCGCCTACACCGCGTCGAAGGCCGCGATCGCCGGCATGTGCCTGACGATGGCCCGCGACATGGGCAGCCTGGGCATCCGGGCGCTGGCGATTGCGCCGAGCCTGTTCGCCACGGGTCTGACCGAGGGCATCCCCGACGAGTTCGCCAAGGCGCTGACCAAGGATGCGGCGTTCCCGAAGCGGCTGGGCAAGCCCGAGGAGTACGCCAAGCTGGTGGCCGCGATCGTCGAGAACCCGATGCTCAACGGCCAGTGCCTGCGCCTGGACGCCGGCCAGCGCTTCGCCCCCAAGTAATCGCGTGGTTTCGGTGTAGTTGGTTGCGCTCACCGCCACCAACTACACCGAAATCGCCACCTGAGACGATGGCGGCATGCCCGACGACGCGCAGCAGCTTCCGACCCTGAGCCCCGCCGACCAAGCCGCGGTGCAGGACTGGGTCCGCCGGCAAGGGCTGGGGGAGTCGGTCACCGACGTCGAACCGCTGACCGGCGGGACGCAGAACATCGTGGTGCGGCTGCGCGTCGACGATCGGCCCATGGTGCTGCGCAGGCCGCCCGCGCATCCCCGGCCGACGAGCGACAAGACGATGCTGCGCGAGATCGCGGCGCTGCGCACGCTGGCGGGCACTGCGGTGCCGCACCCCGGCTTCATCGCCGGCTGTGAAGATCTCAGCGTTCTGGGCGTGGTGTTCTACCTGATGGAGGAGGTCGACGGGTTCAACCCCGGCGACGACATGGCCGAGGCCTACGAACGCGACCCGGCGATGCGTCATCAGGTCGGACTGTCGTACGCGGCCAGCCTCGCCGAACTGGGCAACGTGGACTGGGAGGGCAGGCCACTGGCCGAACTGAAGCGGCCGGGTTCCTTTCTCGAGCGCCAGGTTCCGCAGTTCCTGCGGCTGCTCGAGAGCTACCGGCACGACCGCTACGACCCCGAGACGCTGGCGGTGACCGAGCTGGCGCAGTGGCTGACGGCGAACCTGCCGCCCGACGGCAGACCCGGCGTCCTGCACGGCGACCCGCATCTGAGCAACGTGATGCTGCGCCGCGACAAACCCGAACTGGCGGCGTTCGTCGACTGGGAGATGTGCACGATCGGTGATCCGCTGCTGGATCTCGGCTGGATGCTGATCTGCTGGCCGCTGGAGATCAGCACGATCACCGCGGGGGCGCGCCTCGCGGCCCTGGGCGGGTTGGCCAGTCGCCGTGAGCTTCTCGAGGCCTATCTGGCTGCGGGCGGGCGCGAGACCGACCACCTCGACTGGTACGTCGCGATGGCGTGTTTCAAGCTCGGCATCGTCATCGAGGGGACGTGGTCGCGCTATCTGCTCGGGCAGGCCAGCCGCGACGCGGGGGAGCGGCTGCACGCCAACGCGCAGAACCTGATCGACGTCGGGACGCGGGTCACCAAGGGCGACAGCCCTTTTGAGCTAGGCTGACGCCGGTCACCGGTAGGCGTCGAGACCGAGCTTGACCGCGAGCGCCACCCCGGCCACGCCGATCACCACACGCAGCGGCCCGGGCGGCGCGTGCCGCACCACGACCGGGCCCAGCCGCGAGCCCAGCAGGCAGCCGAGGCCCAGCACCAGCACCGCCCACCAGTGCACCGGGGCCAGGACGGCGAAGACCACCGCGGCGACGGCGTTCGCGATGCCGAGGATGACGTTCTTGGCGGCGTTGGCCTCGGCCAGCGACGCGTGCTCGATGCGCAGGAACAGCGCCAGCAGCAGCACGCCCGCGGCCGCACCGAAATAGCCGCCGTAAATGCAGATCGCGAAGATCGCGAGGGCTTCGAGCGCCCTGCGCGCCCGGTGGTTGCCCGGACTGTCGGGTGCGGCTGGCCGGCGCGGCAGCAGGATCGCCACCGAGGCGAACCCGAGCAGGAACGGCACCGCCTTCTCGAAACCTTCGGCGGGGGTGGACAACAGCAGCGCGGCGCCGGCCGCGCCACCGAGCACCGCGACCGGCAGTGTGCCGAGGATCCAGCGGCCCTGCCCGCGCAGTTCCGGGCGCGAGCCCAGCGCGGACCCGACGCCGTTGAACACCAGCGCCACGGTGTTGGTGACGTTGGCGGTCACCGGGGGCAGGCCGGCCAGCAGCAGGGCGGGATAGGTGGCGACCGACGCGAGCCCGGCGATGCTGCCGGTGAGTCCGCCGAGGATGCCCGCGGCGAACAGCAGTGCCCAGTTCACCGCTGCGGAAAGCGCACACGACCGGCCGACACCGGCCACACGTTACGGCGCGGTCCTGACCGTCCGGGCGCGGGCTCCGGTGCTCAGCAGGCGTCGCTGCGCGAATCCATCGGCGTGATCCGCTGGTGGGCGGTCAGCAGCAGATGGTCGGCGCGCTCGCGCAGCCCGGTCGGGACCTGAAGCGTCGTGGTGAAGTCGTCGACGACCTGGCGGGCCAGTCGGCGCAGTTTGGTGTTGCTGTCCTGTGACCGCCACACCAGGATGTCGAACGCGCGCTCGGCGGAGATGCCGTAGGTCAGCATCAGCACGCCCTTGGCCTGTTCGATGATCGCCCGGTGCTCGGTGAAGTCGGCGATCGCGGCGTCGACCGTGCCGGTCTCGTCGACGTTGCTCAGATCGACGTAGAGGCCCTGGGTTCCGATGACGTCGCCGTTGTCGTCGCGCATCCGCTCGCCGATCACCAGCACGAGGTGAACGTCACCGTTCTTGTCGATGATGCGGTGGCGGCTGCTGAACGGCCGGCCCTGACCGGTGACCGTCTCGATCAGCAGCGCGACGCTGGCGGCGTCATCGGGATGCTTGTGCGACATGACCAGCGCCGTGGTGGGCTGCACCTGGCCGGGCGGATATCCGTGCATCTCGGCGACGGCGTCGGACCACTCCCAGCGGTCCTGTGCGCGGAAATAGCGGAAGGCGCCCACCCGATTGCCGACCGTCGTCGGGTCGTCGGGCACGGGGGCGTCCTGTGAACAGTCGATGTTTCGCACGGTTCCTCCAGGTCAGGGCGACTCCAGAAGTAGGCCAACACCTTCTCATCGGGTTCGGTCGGAGGCCAGCCAGAAGGCGAAGACCACCGACCGTTTCGCGAACAATTATGCCTTTGCGTCAACACGTCGGGGAGGACTAGCATCGAGCGCGTGCCGAGGCGACTCGTAGTAGCAACCCGCAGCGGGGTCTGATCCTGACCGACCCCTCGCTGTGGGTCGTCGCTACGTAGTCGGTCACTTCCCTTCTCGAAGAAGAAGACCGGCACATGACCATCTCGTTCGCACCAGAATCCGCAACCACCGCAGCACTGCCGTCGTTCGCGGCTCACGTCGACGCCCCGATGCCGCGCGGTCTGCGCCAGGAGGCAGACGCGATGCCCTTCGATACCTTTCTCGCCGAGTACTCACCGACCACCGGGCCGCTGCGCCTGGGCAGTTGGAGCTGCGCCGACGGCGATCGGCCCGCCAACCGGCTCGGGCCGCGGCACTACCAGGCGACGCTGGCGATCGGGGACCGGATCTGCACGACGACGGCGGCCGCCCCCGGACCCGTCGCGGCGTTGACCGCGATGCTCTATGACCGCGGCATCGGAGTCGAGATGATCGACTTCCACCAGGTGCACGCCGGGGAGCGCATCGCGACGTTCATCCACGGCTCCGACGGGCTGCGCGCCGAGTGGGCGATGGGCCTCGACGACGACGCGACGCAGTCCGCGCTGGCCGCGGTGATCGCGTGCGCCAACCGGCTACTGGCCGCCTGATCCGGCGAAAAGATCAGTGCAGCGGGCGCAGCACGATCGGCATACCGTCCATCGGCACCGGCATACCCGCGTAGTCATACTGCGGTTGGTAGCCGGGCCGCGGCAGCTCCAGCCGGTACTTGCGCAGCAGCCGGTGCATGACGGTCTTGATCTCGAGCTGGCCGAACACCATGCCGATGCACTTGTGGGCGCCTCCGCCGAACGGCGCGAACGCATACCGGTGCTTCTTGTGCTCGTTGCGCGGCTCGGTGAAACGGTCCGGATCGAACTTGTCCGGATCGGTCCACAGCTCGGGCAGCCGGTGGTTCATGCCCGGCCACGTCACGATGTTGGTGCCGGCCGGGATGTAGTAGCCGAGCAGGTCGGTGTCGCGCACGGCCTGGCGCACGTTGAACGGCAGCGGCGTGACCAGCCGCAGCGACTCGTTGATCACCAGGTCGAGCGTCTCGAGCTTGTCCAGCGCCTCGATGTCCAGCGGCCCGTCGCCCAACCGCGACGACTCGTCGCGGCAGCGTTCCTGCCACTCGGGGTTGGCGGCCAGGTGGTAGCCCATCGTGGTCAGCGTCGACGTCGACGTGTCGTGCGCGGCCATCATCAAAAAAATCATGTGGTTGACGATGTCGGCGTCGCTGAACCGGTTGCCGTCCTCGTCCTCGGCGTGGCACAGCACGGTGAGCATGTCGGTGCCCCCGGAGTTACGGCGTTCCTTGACCCGCTCCTCGAAGTAGTCCTCGAGGACCTTGCGCGCCTGCAGGCCCCGCCACCACTTGAACGGCGGGACGCTGGTGCGGATGATGGCGCCGCCGGCGCGGGTGGTGATCGTGAAGGCCTCGTTGACCTTGGTGACCAGCTCGTGGTCGGTGCCCGGCTCGTGGCCCATGAACACCACCGAGGCGATGTCGAGGGTCAGTTCCTTCAGCGCCGGGTGCAGCAGGAAGCGCGCGTCGTTGGCGACCCAGTCCTCGGCCACCACCTTCGAGGCGACCTTGTCGATGTGCTCGACGTATCCGGACAGCCGGGTGCGGGTGAACGCCTCCTGCATGATCCGCCGGTGGAACATGTGTTCTTCGAAGTCGAGCATCATCAGGCCGCGGTTGAAGAACGGGCCGATGACCGGATGCCAGCCCTTCTGCGAGAAGTCCTTGTTCTTGTTCGAGAAGACGGCCTGGGTGGCGTCGGGGCCCAGCGCCGACACCGACGACAGCGCAGGCGAATGCGCGTAGTGCACCGGGCCGTACTTGCGGTACACCTGCAGCACGTACTCCGGGCCGCCGCGGAACGCCTCGATCATGTGCCCGAGGATCGGCAGGCCGGAGTCGCCCATGACGGGCTTCAGGCCGCTGCCGGCGGGAGGCTCGGCCAGCACGAACTGCGGCCACTCCCGGTTGTTGAGCCGACGCTCGAGCGGGCCCAACGGGAGGTTGTTCAGCGTCGGTGTGAGCCGTCGCTTCGCCTGGTCGAGCAGGTAGTCGGTGGTGCTGATCGATGCCATTCACGTTCTCCTGAGCCAAGGGACTGTGGCCGTTCTCACTCCTACCATCATCCTGAATGGCACACTTGACGCATGTCAAGTTTTGTCTTGGCGCGTCGTGGTGCCAAGGTCTAGGGCGATGACCGCGCAACCAGCACCGCCACCGCGTCGCAGCCGCGGTGACCGGCAGCGCGACGCGATCGTCAAAGCCGTCCGCGACCTGCTGCAGGAACAGTCGTTCGCCGACCTGTCGGTCAGCGCGATCAGCGAACGCGCCGGCGTCGCGCGCTCGGGTTTCTACTTTTATTTCGACTCCAAGTACGCAGTGCTGGCGACCATCCTGGCCGATGCGGGGGAACTGCTCGACAGCCTCACCCACCACTTCGCGCCCCGGGCGCCGGGGGAGACGCCCGAATCGTTCGCCCAGCGGATGGTCGGCAGCGCCGCGCAGGTGTACGCCAACGACGACCCGGTGATGTCGGCGTGCGCGACCGCGCGCAACACCGACGCCAAGATCCGCGAGATGATGGACGACTTCTACGACGGCATCATCGACAAGCTGATCATGCTGCTCGAACAGGACGAGGACGCCCGCCCGATCACCGACGACCTGCCCGCCCTGGTGCGCACGTTGGCCGCCACCACCACGATGACGCTGACCCAGGACAGCACGTTCGTCGGTCGCGGTATCGACCCGAACCGTGCGGTCGAGGCGCTCGAACGGCTGTGGGTCGCCGCTTTCTGGGGGCATCTGCAGCGGTCCGACCAGCCGCAGACCTGAGGCCAGTATCGTGACGGCCATGGCGCACCCCGGGTTTGCGAACAAGCGTTGCTTTCTGACCGGCGCGGCCAGCGGTATCGGCCGTGCGACGGCGTTGCAACTGGCCGCCGAGGGGGCCCAGCTCTTTTTGACCGACCGCGACGCCGAGGGCCTGGAGAAGACGGTCGCCGAGGCGAGAGCGCTCGGCGCGGAGGTACCCGAGTACCGCGCCCTCGACGTCTCCGACTACGACGCTGTGCGCGCGTTCGCCGCCGACATCCACCAGCGCCATCCCGCGATGGACATCGTGATGAACATCGCCGGCGTCTCGGCGTGGGGCACCGTTTCGACGCTGTCGCACGAGCATTGGAAGTCGATGGTCGACATCAACCTGATGGGCCCGATCCACGTCATCGAGGCGTTCGTGCCGCCGATGGTGGCGGCGGGCACCGGCGGTCACATCGTCAACGTGTCGTCTGCGGCCGGGCTGGTCGCGTTGCCGTGGCACGCGGCCTACAGCGCAAGCAAGTACGGGCTGCGCGGCATGTCGGAGGTGTTGCGCTTCGACCTGGCGCGGCACCGCATCGGCGTCTCGGTGGTAGTCCCGGGTGCGGTCAAAACGCCTCTGGTGCAGACGGTTCAGATCGCAGGTGTGGACCGCGACGACCCGCGGGTGAAGAAGTGGACCGACCGTTTCAGCGGTCACGCGGTCTCACCGGAGCGGGCCGCCGAGTGCATCCTCAAGGGCGTGCGGCGCAACCGGTTCCTGATCTACACGTCGTTCGACATCCGGGCGCTCTACATGTTCAAGCGGGTGGCCTGGTGGCCGTACAGCGTGGCGATGCGTCAGGCCAACGTGTTGTTCACCAAGGCGTTGCGGCCGGCGGGCCGCCGCTAACGCTTGCCCCAGTCCCACGGCGGCGTGGTCAGCAGACCCTGTCCCTCGATGCGGGTTTCGCCGAGATCCTTGAACAGCGCGATCTGCACGGCGGCCCGGTCGTCGTCCTCGGCGTCCAGCGGTGCGGCGTCGAGCCGGTCGAGCAGTGTGCGCGAATGGGTCACGACGACGACCTGCGTGGTCTCGGACGCGGTGCGGATCAGCGACGCCAACGGGGCGACCAGATCGGGATGCAGCGACGTCTCCGGCTCGTTGAGCACGATCAGCGGCGGCGGCGCCGGACTCAACAGCGCGGCCGCCCAGAGCAGGAAACGCAGTGTGCCATCGGAGAGTTCGGCGGCGCGCAGCGGCCGCAGCATGCCCGGCTGGCGCAGTTGCAGATCGAACAGCCCGTCGTGCACGGCCACCGACAGCGAGGCGCCGTCGAACGCGTCGGCCACCGCACGGTGCAGGTCCTCGAAGCCGGCTTCGATGATGGTCTGGATCGCCGCGGCGAGGTCGGCGCCGTCGTCGGAGAGCACCGGTGTGCGGGTGCCGACCTGACGCTGCCGGGCCGGGGCGGCCGCGTCGGCGCGGAACCCGTCGTAGAACCGCCAGTGCCGCAACCGGTCCCGGACCGCGGCGAGTTCGGGGTGGGCGCCCGGGTGCGCGTACTCGGCGAGCACGCTGCGGTACGCCGGAAGCGCCTGGGTCAGCTTGTCGAAACCGCGACCGGATTCGGAGCTGGTCTCGACGTAGTCGCGGGTGCGGCGCACCAGCGTCGAGCTGTTGCGCATGACGGGCCCGGCGAACACCACCTCCCGCTTGATCTCCGGATCCCGCGCGAACAGCGAGTTGTGGCCCGCCATCTGGGGTAGCCCGAGGTCGACGAGGTAGCCGAAATCATCTGCGGCGAAACCCAGTTCGAGCGACACGGGGCCGGTGCGGGTGGTGCCCTCGACGCGGCCGGTGCGGCGCGCCCCGCCGAGCTGTTCGGGGCCGGCCCACAGCACCGACTCCAGGCCCCCCTCGCGGGCCAGCGAGCCGATCACCTCGCCTCGACCGCAGTCGGCGAGCAGCCGCAGCGCCCGGTACAGCGACGACTTGCCGGTCCCGTTGGCTCCGGTGACGACGGTCAACTGCGCCAGCGGAAGCACGATGTCCCGCAGCGAGCGGTAACCGCGGATGGCGACGGTGCGCAGCATGGTCGGTCAGTTCTCCCTTTCGGATGCGGTGGCCCGGATACCGGCGAGCACCACGTCGACGATGCGTTCGGCATCCGCGCGGGTGAACGTTCGGCCGCCGCGGTTGACGACAAGGCGGGTCGGGCCGGCCAGCATCTCGCCGAGAAATACGCTGTCGACCTTCGGCAGCTCGCCCCGGTCGACCGCGGTGGCCACCCGTCGCCGCAACGCGGCGCCCCGCTCCTCGAGGATCAGGGCCACGGTCTGCCGGACGGCGGGGCTGTCGTCGGTGAGTTGCATCGCCGACTCGAGCGCTCGCCCGAACGGGGTCTGCAGGCCGGTGGCGATGCGAACGAGGTAATCGACCAGGTCCTTGCGCAGGTCTCCGGTGTCAGCGATGGATGCGAGGTCCTCGGCGTACTGCAGAAGGGCCGCGGCGACCAGCTTCTCGCGGTCCGGCCAGTTGCGGTACACGCTGGTCCTGTGCACGCCGGCGAGCTCGGCGACTTCCTCGTAGCGGAATCCTGTGACTCCGTGACGTGCGACGAGTTCGGCTGTGGCGCTGAGGATCTGATTGCGAACCCGCGCGTTGCGACCGCCGGGGCGCCGGTCGGCGGTGCCGTCGCCCATTGTCGTGCCCCTGTCTTCTGCGCGTGAGGTGTCGATTGTGGTCGGGCCCGGCGTTGCGGTGCAAGCGATGCAGGGTTACCGTAGCCCTAAAGCGACTAATTGTAGATTTAAGGATTCTTTTGAGCGACAGGTCAGGCGCGCCGGCGTCGACGGGACGCAGGTGGAGTGGTCGGCTCGTGCTCTGGACCGCGGTCCTGGTGTGTGCCAACGTTCTCGCCGACGTCGTGGTCGGTTCGCCGATGATGGTGCTCCCGCAACTGCTCGAACGGTTCGACACCGACCAGGCCGCGTGGCTGAACGCCAGCGCCATGCTCGCCGGGGCCATCTGGTCGCCGCTGCTCGCCAAGAGCTCCGACATCTTCGGTAAACGCCGAATCCTGATCATCGCGCTGCTTCTGGCGTGCGCCGGCGCGTTCATCTGCCTTGTCGCGCCCACCATGTGGATCTTTCTCGTGGGCCGCTTCCTCCAAGGCGCAGCCTTCGCGGCGGTCTTTCTCTCGGTGACCCTGGTTCGCCAGATCTGCTCTGCGGGCGCAGCGATGGCGGTGGTGGGAATCCTGACCTCGGGGTCGGCGATCGTCGGCGTCGTCGAGCCGTTCCTGATGGCGCCGGTGATCGAGGTGCTCGGCTATCGCGGCGTGTTCGTCGTGGCGGCCCTGCTCGCCGCGGGGGCCGCACTGAGCGTCCGCATCTTCATTCCGGAGTCGCCGATCCGCAGCCCCGGCCGGGTCGACGTGGCCGGGGGGCTCCTGCTGGGCGGGGGGCTCGGCGCGGTGCTGGCATATGCGAGCCTCGGTCGGAGCTTCGGGTGGTCGTCCGCGGGTATGGCCGCGCTGCTGGCCGCCGGTGTGGTAGCTCTGCTCGGCTGGGTGTTCGTGATGCTGCGCGTAGAGGAACCGATCATCGACGTGCGCGCTCTGTCCCGGCCGATCCTGCTGACGCTGATGGCTCTGGTGTTGGCGGCGGGCGCCTTTCGAAGCATGCTGCAACTGACGAGCCTCGTGGCGCAGGTACCGCCGGACCTCGGGCTCGGCTACGGGCTGGGCAGCGGAGAGGCGGTCGCGGTGCTGCTCGCCGTCCCCAACCTCGGCATCGTGATCGGCGGGGTCGGCGCCGGCTGGATCGCCGGGCGCGTCGGCCCCGAACTGCCGCTGCTCGGCGGCGTCGTACTCGGGACAGCGGGAGCCTTCGGGATGTTGGCCGGGGCGTCCGCGGTCCCGGTCGCAATCATCTGCGGTGGTCTGCTCGGGATGGCCGCCGGTGCGATCGGCGCGTCCGGATACAACCTGGCCACCAGCCTCGAAACGCCGCAACGGCAGGGTACGAGCGCCGGACTGGTCTCGGTCGTGCTCGCACTGGGCTCGGTGGTGTTCAATGTCGCCGGCGGCGAGATCCTTCGAACCAACGCGTCCCCCGGTGACGACGCAGTGAGCACCGCGACCGGCGTCTACCTCTACATCATCATGGCCGGCATCGTCATGACGCTGGCGGCGGTGCCCGCAACGGCGTTGATCCGTAGGCGCTTTCGGCCGATCGAGACACCGAAAGTGCAGGCGCGCAGTCAGTAACCACCCTCCGGCGGGGTCAGCTCCAGCCGCACACCCAGCAGTCGGACCGGCCGGTCGACGTCGAATTCGGCCAGGAGATCGAGCGCGGTGCTGGTGATGACCGCGGCGTCGGTCGTCGGTGCGGGCATTTTGCGGATCTTCGTCCTGGTGAAAAATGTCTTGGTCCGCACGGTGACCGCCACCCGCGCCGCGACGCGCCCCTGCTCGACGATGTCGGCGAGCGTGCGTCGCGCGAGATCGATCACCGCCGAACGCATCTCGTCGATGTCGTCCAGGTCGCGCGGGAAGGTGACGACATGGCTGCGCGACCGCGGCACCCACGGCTGGGCGCTGACGTCGGTGTCACCACCGCCCTTGGCGAGCAGCAGGATCCACAGCCCGGTGGTCGGGCCGAACGCCGCGGTGAGAACGGTCGCGTCGGTGGACGCCAGATCCGCGACCGTCGTGATTCCCATACCCGCGAGCTTCTTCGTCGTCTTCGGGCCCACGCCCCACAACGCGTCGACCCCGCGATCACCCATCACCGCCATCCAGTTCTCGTCGGTGAGCACAAAGACACCCGGGGGACCGGTTGTGCGCCCCGGCTTTCCGAACCCGGTGGCGACCTTGGCCCGCTGCTTGTTGTCGCTGATGCCGACCGAACATGTCAGGCCGGTCTCGGCGGCGACCACTTCGCGGATGCGCTGGGCGAAAGCCACGGGATCATCGTCGAGGTCGGCGCCGATGTAGGCCTCGTCCCAGCCCCACACCTCCACCGGATGACCGAATTCGCGCAGCACATCCATCACTTGAGCCGAGACCTCGTCGTAGGCGTCGGTGTCCAACGGCACAAACGTCGCCTGCGGACACTTACGCGCCGCAGTGCGCAGCGGCATGCCCGCATGGATGCCGAACGCCCGGGCCGGATAGGACGCGCAGGTGACCACCTTGCGCGGTTCGGCGGGGTCGCCGTTGCCGCCCACGATGAGCGGGACCCCGGCGAGGTCGGGGTTGCGCCGGATCTCCACCGCGGCCTGGAACTGATCCAGGTCGACATGCAGCACCCAGCGGGTCATGTGCCACAGAGTTTGCGCGCCACCGACTCCCACGCATCTCCGAGCGACTCCAGGGTCTCGCCGCGGTCATGGAGCTGATGCTGCACGTAGTCGGAGTCCAGCAGCGCCAGCAGCGCGGCGGCCTGCGCGTCGAGATCACCGGTGGTGTCGGCGTCGGCCAACAGCACGCGCACATGCCGGTGGTGCAGCGTGGCCGGCGCGTTGAAGCGCATCTGCGGATCGCGGTTGGCATCAGACAGCAGGTCGTGGTGCAGATGCACGAACTCCAGCCGGGCCCGACCGTAGGCCAGCAGGCGCTCGAGCGGGGGCGCGCCGGGGCCCAGCGGCGGTGGACCGAACAGGAACGCCGCCTGATGCACCTTCTCGTCCTCGTCGAGCAGCACGATCATCAGGGCAGACCGACTGCCGAACCGGCGGAACAGCGTCCCCTTACCGACGCCGGCGGCCGCCGCGATGTCGTCGGTGGTGACCGCGTCGGCCCCCCGTTCTGCGATCAGTCGGCGGGCCGCGTCCAGAATCAACGTGCGATTGCGCGCGGCGTCGCCGCGTTCGTGGGGCGCTTGGTCGGCCACCGGCAACCCGCGCGCGGGGCGAGAGGCGACCATGTCAGTAGTTTAGTTCAGCGGGAATGAAACGGACTATGGTCCGGTTGTGTCGTGCGAAGATTTCACCGACGACGAAGGGACGGAAATGCCGGAGTCCACCCAGACCAAGGTATTGGTACTGCTAGGAAGCCTGCGGGCGGCTTCGATCAACCGGCAGTTGGTCGAGCTGGCGATCGAGAGCGCACCCGACGGTGTGCACCTCGAGCTGTTCGACCGGTTGGCGGAGTTGCCGTTCTACAACGAGGACATCGACACCGCCGAGCCGGCCGAGCCCGTCGTCGCGCTGCGCGAGGCCGCCGCCGAAGCGGACGCCGCACTCGTCGTCACCCCGGAGTACAACGGCAGCATCCCGGGCGTGCTCAAGAACGCGATCGACTGGCTGTCGCGGCCCTGGGGCGACGGCGCGCTCAAGGACAAGCCGCTCGCCGTCGTCGGCGCGGCGCTGGGGGGTTACGGCGGCCAGTGGGCTCACGACGAGACCCGCAAGTCGTTCGGGATCGCCGGTGCGCGGGTGGTCGAGGACCTGAAGCTGTCCGTGCCCACCAAATCGCTCGACGGCCGGCACCCGCGCGAGCACGCCGAGCTCGCCGCGAACCTGCGCGACATCGTCGGAAAGCTGGTCGCCGAGGTCGGCTGACCCGACCCTCGACCCTGCGCCGGCCCGGCCCCTGGTGGCCCGGCCGGCGCTTTGCTGTCGGCGAGTCGTCAGCAAGTCGTCGGCGCGGACCTGTCGGTGCCCGGTGGCAGGATCGAGGGTGCACCGCGACACACCGGCCAGATGTGACGTGCGACACGCCGGGGCGTGTCGGCCCGAAAAGCTTACGACCTGGGAATTTCAAAAATGTCATTCAGAACATCTTGTATCCCTTCGCAATGTCGGACACTAGGTGTAGTGTTCCGAAGCACCGAAGGCCCCCGCGATTCCCACGCTCTCAAGGGCCGGACGGAGCCTCCCAAACCGGGGGATCGGGTCATCCGACACCGGCGACGGCGGCTCCGGACGGCAGGGAATTCTCCCGGCCTCCGGACCGCTGATATTCAGTGAATCTCGGCAAACCGCAGTAACCCGTCAGTTGCCAGTCCCAGTTCGCACAGGAGCCGTACCGCAGATGACTCAGCCCTCGATCACCGTGTACACCAAGCCCGCCTGCGTGCAGTGCAACGCCACCTACAAGGCGCTGGACAAGCAGGGCCTCGACTACGAGGTCGTCGACATCAGCCTGGACAGTGAGGCCCGCGACTACGTGATGGCGCTGGGTTACCTGCAGGCCCCGGTCGTGGTGGTCGGCAACGAGCACTGGTCGGGATTCCGCCCGGACCGCATCAAGGCGCTGGCCGCCGTCACGGCCACGGCGTAACAGGGACACGACGAACAACTCACGGGGTAATCGAACGGGCAGAAAGGAGAAATCGATGAGCAACCTCGTCTACTTCTCCAGCGTCTCGGAGAACACCCACCGCTTCATCGAGAAGCTGGGTCTGCCCGCCACCCGCATCCCGTTGCACGGACGCATCGAGGTCGACGAACCCTACGTGCTGGTGCTGCCGACCTACGGTGGCGGCAAGGCCAGCCCCGACATCAACAGCGGCGGCTATGTACCCAAGCAGGTCATCGCCTTTCTCAACAACGAGCACAACCGGGCGTTGATCCGCGGGGTCATCGCCGCGGGCAACAACAACTTCGGCGAGGAATTCGCCTACGCGGGCAATGTGGTCTCGGCCAAGTGCCGGGTGCCGTACCTCTACCGCTTCGAACTCATGGGAACCCCGGACGACGTGGACGCCGTCCGGGTGGGATTGCAAGAATTCTGGAAGGAACAGACGTGCCACCAACCGTCACAGCTGCAGAGCCTGTAACCACCGGCGCGCACGCGCTCCCGGGGGAGATGGACTACCACGCGCTGAACGCGATGCTGAATCTGTACGACGCCGACGGCAAGATTCAGTTCGACAAGGACGTGCAGGCCGCGCGGGAGTACTTCCTGCAGCACGTCAACCAGAACACGGTGTTCTTCCACAGCCAGGACGAGAAGCTCGACTACCTCATCGAGAAGAACTACTACGAGCGCGAGGTGCTCGACCAGTACTCGCGCAACTTCGTCAAGACGCTGCTGGATCGTGCGTACGCCAAGAAGTTCCGGTTCCCGACCTTCGTGGGCGCGTTCAAGTACTACACCTCCTACACGCTCAAGACGTTCGACGGGAAGCGGTACCTGGAGCGGTTCGAGGACCGCGTCGTGATGGTGGCGCTGACGCTGGCCGCCGGCGACACCACGCTGGCCGAGAAGCTGGTCGACGAGATCATGGACGGACGCTTCCAGCCGGCCACGCCGACATTCCTGAACTCGGGCAAGAAGCAGCGCGGCGAGCCGGTGAGCTGCTTCCTGCTGCGCATCGAGGACAACATGGAGTCGATCGGCCGCTCGATCAACTCGGCGCTGCAGCTGTCCAAGCGCGGCGGCGGGGTGGCGTTGCTGCTGACCAACATTCGTGAGCACGGCGCGCCGATCAAGAACATCGAGAACCAGAGTTCGGGCGTCATCCCGATCATGAAGCTGCTCGAGGACTCGTTCTCCTACGCCAACCAGCTGGGGGCGCGGCAGGGCGCCGGCGCGGTGTACCTGCACGCCCACCACCCCGACATCTACCGGTTCCTCGACACCAAGCGCGAGAACGCCGACGAGAAGATCCGGATCAAGACGCTGAGCCTGGGCGTGGTCATCCCCGACATCACCTTCGAGCTGGCCAAGAAGAACGAGGACATGTACCTGTTCTCGCCGTACGACGTCGAACGCGTGTACGGGGTGCCGTTCGCCGACATCAACGTCACCGAGAAGTACTACGAGATGGTCGACGACGCGCGCATCCGCAAGACCAAGATCAAGGCGCGCGAGTTCTTCCAGACCCTGGCCGAGTTGCAGTTCGAGTCGGGTTACCCGTACATCATGTACGAGGACACGGTGAACCGGGCCAACCCGATCGACGGCAAGATCACCCACTCGAACCTGTGCTCGGAGATCCTGCAGGTGTCGACGCCCTCGGAGTTCAACGAGGACCTGTCGTACGCCAAGGTGGGCAAGGACATCTCGTGCAACCTGGGCTCGCTGAACATCGCCAAGGCGATGGACTCGCCGGACTTCGCGCAGACCGTCGAGGTGGCGATCCGCGCACTGACCGCGGTGAGCGACCAGACGTCGATCGCGTCGGTGCCCTCGATCGAGCAGGGCAACAACGACTCCCACGCCATCGGGCTGGGGCAGATGAACCTGCACGGTTACCTGGCGCGTGAGCGGATCTTCTACGGCTCCGAAGAGGGCGTCGACTTCACCAACATCTACTTCTACTGCGTGCTGTATCACGCGCTGCGCGCGTCGAACCGCATCGCGATCGAACGCGGCACGCACTTCAAGGGATTCGAGAAGTCGAAGTACGCCAGCGGTGAGTTCTTCGACAAGTACACCGAGCAGGTGTGGGAGCCCAAGACCGACAAGGTCCGCAAGCTGTTCGCCGACGCCGGCATCCGGATCCCCAACCAGGACGACTGGTCGCGGCTCAAGGAGTCGGTGCAGGCGCACGGGATCTACAACCAGAACCTGCAGGCGGTCCCGCCGACGGGGTCGATCTCCTACATCAACCACTCCACCAGTTCGATCCACCCGATCGCCAGCCGGATCGAGATCCGCAAGGAAGGCAAGATCGGCCGCGTCTACTACCCGGCGCCCTACATGACCAACGACAACCTGGAGTACTTCCAGGACGCCTACGAAATCGGCTACGAGAAGGTCATCGACACCTATGCCGCGGCAACCCAGCATGTGGACCAGGGGCTGAGCCTGACGCTGTTCTTCAAGGACACCGCCACCACGCGCGACGTGAACAGGGCGCAGATCTACGCCTGGCGCAAGGGAATCAAGACGCTGTACTACATCCGGTTGCGCCAGATGGCCTTGGCAGGCACTGAGGTGGAAAATTGCGTCAGCTGTATGTTGTAGCTCGCTGACAGCGCGGCAATGTCGTGACTGACGAAACCCCGGTCGGAGGCGTGATCTATGGGATCAGGCTCCGGGGTTCGTTTACCGCTACGTGGGTCTGACGACCAAGAATGCCGAGATTCGTCTCAGGCAGCATGTCAAAGTTGCCAGGTCGGGCAGAAAGACGCCGTTCTATGACTGGCTTCGAGTTCATGACGGTGATGACATCGTCGCGGATGTTCTGCAGCAGGTTATCGGCCTCGAAGAACTAGGGCAGGCGGAAGTCGCTTGGATCGAGCGCCTCCGGGGGGAAGGGCACCCGTTGCTCAATCTGTCCAAGGGCGGTTTAGGGCCCATGGGAATCGTATGGACGGCGGAAATGCGTGAAGCCGCAAGAATTCGGTCGACGGGTCGAAAAGGAGTGAGTAGATACGCGGCGGAGAATCCTTTCTACGGACGGACGGACGCATGCTGTTGAGCAGCGCGCAAAATGGGCGAAACAACGCAAAGGACAGAACTCAGGTCCCGAGAATCCCAACTTCGGGAAGTTCGGAGCCGATCACCCGAGCTTTGGTCACGTCATGTCGGAAGAGGCTCGTGCCCAGTTGGCCGAACAGCGGCGAGGCGCCGCCAATCCGAATTTCGGGCGCCAAGCCAGTGCTGAGACCCGCGCAAAGATGTCGGCAGTGCGGAAGGGGCGGCCAATGCCGTCGAGTAAGCGCAGTGCGCATACGAGGCACCACACGAACAAGGGCATCAAGAAGGAGACGTGTCGGTACTGCAACGAAGACTCGGCATAAGCTGGCCGGCTTCCTCCCGAATCACTAGGTACCGGAGGATCATCAGATGTCGACGACCGTCGAGGCAATTCTCATCACCGCGCTCGTTCTCGGGATCGTGTTCGCACTCTTAGCTCTGATCTTCGTATGGGAGACATGGGTCAAAGGCTCGCGACTGGATCGGCGCATAGACGGCTTCTTCGACCGACTCAGCGACAAGTTCTTCCGGTGACGACTGACGTCAGCGGGCCTGCTCGGCACGCTGCGACTTCAGGCGCCGCTCTTCGCGCAGCACGTTCTGGTAGCTCTCACGCTCGGCGACCAGCCACTCCGGCATCTCCTCCAGCAGCGCGGTGATCTGCTCGGTGGTGAGCGCTTCGGTGACGCCCCCGCGTGCGAGACCGGCGATCGAGATGCCCAGCTTCGCGGCGACCAGGTTCTTCGGGTGCGGACCGTTCTTGCGGAGGTCCTTGAGCCACTGCGGCGGGTCCGCCTGCAGGGCCTCGAGTTCGCCGCGGGTGATCGGGTTCTGCTGGAATTCCCCGGGAGTCGCGGGCAGGTACACGTCCAGCTTCTTCGCCGCCGTCGCGGGTTTCATGGACTGCGTGTTCGGCCTGCTCATAGCCCCAGCGTATCGGTAACCTGAGGCAGTGACCGCGCCGTCCCTGACCCTCGGCTACGTGCCCGGCGGGACACCCGCGAAATGGGTCCGGCACTGGGCGCAGCGCCACCCCGACGCGCCGCTGCAGCTGTGCGCCGTCGCCGCGGCCGATGCCGCCGACGCGCTACGGGCCGGTGACGTCGACGTCGCGCTGATCCGGCTACCCGCAGACACCGGCGGGCTCTCGGTCATTCCCCTCTACGAGGAGACGACGGTGGTCGTCGCGCCGACCGACCATCTCGTCAGCGCCGCCGAGACGGTCACCGCCGCCGACCTCGCCGCCGAGCCGGTACTGCTCCCACTGGACAACGTCGTCGCCTGGCCCGACGCGCCCGGAACGCCGATCGAACACCAACCCGAAAACACCGAGGCCGCAGTCGAACTCGTCGCCGCCGGGATGGGTGTGCTGATCGTCCCGCAATCGCTGGCCCGGTTGTATCACCGCAAAGACCTGACCTACCGGCCGATCACCGACGCTCCCACGTGCCCCGTGGCGCTCGCCTTCCAGGACGGCCCGCAGTCGCCGTTGCTCGAGGAGTTCATCGGCGTCGTCCGCGGCCGCAAACCCGGTTCGTCGCGCGGACAGGCGGCGACTCCACCCAAACGCACCGCGCGCGAAAAGACCCTCGCCAAGCAAGCCGCCCGTGCGGCCGCGGGCAAGGTGGCGCGCAAACCGGGCCGGCCCGGTCGCGGCCGTCGCTGACACGGCTCGGAGAAGGCGCAACCGGTTAAACTCGGTTCAATGGTTACCGTCGCCGACCTGCGCATTCGACCCCGCAAACCGTGGCAGCATGCGCACTTCATCGGCGGGCATCCGGTCCTGGACCTGGCCAACACCGTGGCCGACCGGCGAAATCCGTTAGCCGACAACGAATTGCTTAAAGCTCCAGCCGATGCACTGTCGTGGTGTCAGTCGGTCGGTCTGATGGGACGCATGCCGCGGCTGCCCGCAACGACGGCCGACACCCTGGTGCGCGATCTCCGCGAGGTCCGCGAGCAGGTGTGGGCGGTATTCGCGGCGGTGACGCGGGCCGAACCACTGCCGGGCGCGGAACTGGGCGACCTGCTCCGGCGAGCCGCGGACGGCGCCAGTGCCGGCGACATTTCCGCAACCGGCCACGATCTCAGCATCGACTGTAGGGCGCCGCAGGCCATCCCGGCGGTCCTGGCGATGTTCGCAGTGCACGCGGTGTTCACGTTGCCGCCGGACCGGGTCAGGACGTGCAACCGCTGCGGCTGGTTGTTCCTCGACTCGTCGCGCGGCGGGCGGCGACGCTGGTGCAGTATGAGCACCTGCGGTAACCGCGAAAAGGCCAGCCGGCACCGCAGCCTCGTCACCTGAGCACGCGACGCATGATCGGACGGTCCTTACGACGCCGCGCGATCTCGGTGAAACCGGCTTCGCGAAACGCACTCGCGATACCGGTCATCGCGGTGTCGGCACCGGCGCGGCGGCCGTCGGGCGGATCCACGGGATAACCCTCGACCGCGGGGTAGTCGCGCGCCGCGGCGTAGTCGCAGACGGCGTCCAAGACCGACGGAAGAAGACCGCTTCGCCGGTGTGCGCGCGCCACCAGCACGCAGGCGATGGCGCAAACATCCTCATCGTCAACGGGTTTCAGCAGCGGCGACCGGACAAGGCGCGGGAACTCGTCGCGCGGCCCGAGCGAACACCACGCGACCGCAGTCGAGTCCCGGTAGACGACGACACCGGGTGCCCTCTTTCGTCGGGCGAGGCTTTTCATCGCCCGCTTGTTGCCGTCACCTCTGCCGTCCGTCCACTCGGCGATCGACAGTCGCCAGTGCATGCACCAGCAGCCCCTGGCGCCGCCGTTGGAGCCGAGGACGCCGACGAAGTCGTCCCACGTGCCGCTGGTCAGCTCTCGAGTCGTCAGCCCCGTCATGATGCACCTCTCTAGATCAAGTAACTGTTATCTACCCATTCAACGGTTACTCAATCTCGGCGGCAGAACCGCGTGGACTCCAACGGTTTTCAGCTGGTTACCAGCATTTTCACAGGCTGGGTGAGGTCGTCGTTTGCTGCGATCATCAATCTCCATGAAACGTTTCAAGATCGGCGCCGTTTCGCTATCGTCGTCGCGGGTACGCACGAGTGTGCGCTCGGCCACACCACGTGCCGCCAGTGACGTGCGCCCACTCCGTGTGACCACCGAAAACGAAAGGCGAGGGGATGACCGCAGCGACCAAGCCGCCCTTCTTCAGCCGCGACCGGATCATCGCCTCGCCGGGCTGGAGCCGCTGGCTGGTGCCTCCCGCGGCACTGTCGATCCACCTGTCGATCGGCGCCGCCTACTCCTGGAGCGTGTTCAAGAACCCGCTGGAGGGTGCGCTGGGGATCTCCGGCACGCTCAGCGCGCTGCCCTTCACCGTCGGCATCGTCGTGCTCGGTGTCTCCGCGGCGATCTTCGGCACCTGGGTGGACCGCAACGGCCCACGTGCCGCGATGTTCGTTGCGATGTGTTGCTTCTGCGGCGGCTGGTTGATCGGCTCAGCGGGCCTGGCGATCGGACAGTACTGGCGGCTGGTGCTTCTGGGCTACGGGCTGGTCGGCGGCATCGGGTGGGGCATCGGCTACATCTCGCCGGTCTCCACGTTGATCAAATGGTTCCCCGACCGGCCCGGGATGGCGACGGGCCTGGCGATCATGGGCTTCGGCGGCGGCGCGCTGATTGCCTCCCCGTGGTCGACGGCAATGCTCGACGTCTTCGGCACCGAGTCCTCGGGCATCGCCAAAACCTTTCTCGTACACGGCCTCGCGTACGCGGTGTTCATGTCGCTCGGCTGGCTTCTGGTGCGCGTCCCGCGTTCTGACTGGAAACCGCACGGCTGGACGCCACCGGCGCCGTCGGAGGCCGACTCGATTGTCACCGGAGGACAGGTCTCGGCGAACAACGCGGTCAAGACGCCCCAGTTCTGGCTGCTGTGGGTTGTCTTGTGCTTCAACGTGACCGCCGGTATCGGCATCCTGGAGAAGGCGTCACCGATCTACCAGGACTTCTTCCCCGCCGCGGGGGCTGCGGCCACCGCACTGGCCGCGGCTGCGGCAGGGTATGTGGCGCTGCTGTCGTTGTCGAACATGCTGGGGCGCATCGGTTGGTCCAGCCTGTCGGACAAGATCGGCCGCAAGAACGCCTATCGGATGTACCTGGGCGTCGGGGCGCTGCTCTACCTGACGATCACGCTGATGGAGAACTCGAACAAGGTCGTGTTCCTGGTCTCCACCATGCTGATTCTGTCTTTCTACGGTGCGGGTTTCGCAACCGTGCCCGCCTACCTTCGCGACCTGTTCGGCACCTACCAGGTCGGCGCCATCCACGGCCGACTGCTCACCGCGTGGTCGGCGGCCGGCATCCTCGGGCCGATCCTGGTGAACGCGGTCGCCGACAGCCAGGAGGCCGCGGGCAAGTCCGGCCCCGGCCTGTACACGATGTCGTTCTCGATCATGATCGGGTTGCTCGTCGTCGGCTTCGTCTGCAACGAGCTGATCCGTCCCGTCAACGACAAATGGCATGAAGCCGCGGACGTCAAAGACCAACTGCAGGAGGCGAAGCGATGACCGAACAGTCCGCCGAATTGCACGAGTACCAGGAAACCGTGCCGAAGATGTACATCGCGCTGGCGTGGGTGTGGGTCGGCGTGCCGTTCGCCTACGGGGTCTACGAGTTGCTGATCAAGGTCAAAGCGCTCTTCGTCACCGGCTGACTCGGTCGGCGGGCATCACCGTCGCCAGTGTGGTAAGACCGTGCAACGAGTTCTGTCAGAACTCGAGGCAGACGGGGGAATGGCCATGGCACACTCGCGGATCGCATACCTGCTCGCAGGTGCCCTCATGGCCGTCGCGTTGGGCGCCGCACCGACCGCCCATGCGGAGATCACCGGCTTCACGTCGCCATCGGGCAACATCGGCTGCGTCCTCGACGTCGATCACGTCAGGTGCGATATCCGCGAACGTGACTGGGCTCCGCCGCCGCCACCCGCCGACTGCCATCTCGACTACGGCCAGGGCATCGTTCTCCAACCCGGCCGCGGGGCCTGGTTCGTCTGCGCCGGCGACACCGCGCTCGCCGCCGGCGCACCGCTCGCCTACGGCCGATCCGCCTCGGCCGGGGTGCTGCGCTGTGACAGCGCCGAGTCGGGCGTGACGTGCCTCGACGTCGAAGACGGCCACGGCTTCACGATCTCGCGGCAGGGCTACCGGCTCTTCTGAGCCCCGGCCGGGTTGGTCGCTCGGAGCCCGACGACCTGTGCGCCAAACTCACCGCGAACATGAGCGAAAAGCAGTGGGACGAATGGGTCTCCCCGGACATCGACTACATCAAGACGTGTCCGGAGCTACCGATCGCGCCGGATTGAGTCAATCCGAAACCGGGCCCTGGTAGCGACGTTCGAACTGATCGGCAGGCACCGGCCACTGTTCGTCGTGCTCACCGCGGACCACCCAGTCGCCGGCCGACGCGGTTACCGGACCCTCGAGCGTGTCGATCACCTCACCGTCGCGGGCGGGGCGGGCCGCGGCGAAACCGGACCGGCGCCACCGGTCGCCGCCCAGGTGTTCGTAGCGCGACCGGAAAATGTCGTCGCGCACCGACCACCATTGTCCGCCGTCGGGGTCGCGCACCGCCCAGTCGCCCGCACTGGCCTTCATCGAATCCCCGGACGACGCGGTCCACGTCCACGGCTCGTCACGCTTTTCGGCTATCACGGTCCCGGTGCGTCGAAAGCGTTGCCACGGAATGCCGTTCGACGCGGCATCGGTGACCGGTCGAGACCGGTAACCGAGCTCGCGCATGGCCGTCAGGGATGCCGCCAGACTGCTCAGTGACTTCGACAGCAGCGCCGGTTCGGATTCGACGACGCTCCAGTCGACCAACTTGTCGTGGATCTTGCGGGCGTCGTCGCGCACCTTTCCGTGCCGCCATCCGTGCTTGCGGTAGTAGCGGCACCAGTCCTCGTGCTCGGCGCGCGCCATGGCGAGCGCCCGGTCGCGGTCGAAACCCAGCCGGCGCAACTGTTCCAGCGGTTCCAGTCCCCGCAGCTCGGCGATCGATACTTCGTCGGACTCGGCGCCGAACGTGTTCCAGGTGTGCCCGCCGATCGCCTCGACGATCCACAGGGTCGTCTCGACCTGCCGCCGGTTGGACCCGCGGTAGAACTCGTCGAGGTCCTGCCACGGCGCGCTCGCGGCGGTGCGATGCCCGACGGCGGAGGCGTAGCGCTCGTGGATGAGCCGAGCGGCGCGCTCCCACGCGTCGTGCGCCTGGCCCTGCGGCAGATCCATGCTGAGCCGGAACGTGCGCAACCTGCCGACCAGCGCGGCGCGCTCGTCGGAGCCGACAGCCTTCGGGTCCCACGCCCAGATGCTGGTCGCAGGCAGCCGCGCGGCCAGGCGTGTCGCGGTGGTCGGATCGAGTGCGGCCGAGTCGACCAGGATCACCGCCGTCGTGGCCGGGTCACCGCCCTCGACGAGATCCAGCACCGTCGCGACCGAGGGCTCGGCGGCGACGACCTCGACGGTGAGGCGGTCCGGCGGAAAGCCGGCCTGTCGTAGGCAGTGCTCGTGGTCGCGGCGGTATTCGTCGGCGTTGACAGCGACCAGAATCAGCTGGGGGAGCGAGGCTTCGGTCTCGCCGGCGTGGTAGTCGCGCTCCAGGCGACGCTGTGCCAGGTCCGCGCACAACGCCAGCGTCAGCGCCGACGATCCGCACACCAGCAGCCGGGAGCTGCGGTCGGCGACGATCCGGTCGAGCAGGCGCCGTGCGGTCACCTCGTACTTGCCGACCGCGTCGGCGGCCCACCGGGTGTCGGTGCCGCCGAAGTGCTGGGCCCGCCACGCCATGGCCTGCCACGGGTCGTCGATCCGCATGATGAGGGGAATCCGTTGACGCCCATGCGTTTCCGGGATCGCACTGCTGATCGCCGTGAGGCGCCGCAGGTTGGTCGACGGGTCGGCCGACAGCAGGTAGAGCCGGTCGAGTCGGCGCCACAACTGCAGCGCCGGCAGAGTCTCGGGGTGGCTGAGGTCGGCGGTGAGCACGCGGGCGCCGCGGGTGCGCGCGGCGTGCACACAGTGCCGGTCCGGTATCGAGGTGACCACGACCAGGGTGCTGCGACGTCCGAGGGTGTCGGCGACGGCCTCGACCATCGACAGGCTGTCGTCGTCGAGGCCCACCGCCACCGTCACGGCCCGGGCGAAGCGGACGCGCAACCGGTCCACCCGGCTGCGGAACAGTGCGGCGGCCACGCCGATCACGCTGAGGAAGATCGCGGCGAGCGCGGACAGGCGGGCGATCTCCAGCGCCACCGGCACCGGCGACGGACATGCGCCCGCCTCGGTTTCGAGCGCGCCGGTGCCGCCCTTGACGACTCCCACGGCGCCGATCAGCGGCGCGAAAAAGAACGGGTGCGACGAGTCGTGGCACCGCCAGAACGAGGCCAGGCTCAGCACCAGGCTGATGGTCGCCAGCCCGGCGACCACGGCGAGCGGCGCGCCGGTCTCCCGGTTGCCGTGCGCGCGAAAGATCCCGATCCCGACGATCAGCAACAGCAGCACGACGACCGCGATCGAGGGCACCGACACGGGGACCGGTTCGCCGAACCACCGCACCGCGCTCGGAACACGTTGACGCAGTTCCGGATAGAGGGCGATCACGGCGAGGTAGATGAGGAGCAGGAAGGTCACCGCGGTGACCGACGTGCGCGCGACCGTCGCCCCCCTGACCGCGCCACCCATACGCGGAGTCTAGACAGCAGAGCCCGTTTTCTGCGGCGCCAACTGCACGCTTGCTATCAGAGGTAAGCCTTGCCTCACTCGGTCGGGCGGTCTACATTTAGCGGAAAGATTTCCTCTAAATAGGAGACCGGGTCATGTTCAGGCGTCTGTGCGTAGTGATGGCGACAATCGCCGTGGCATCCTCCGGTTTTGCGCCCGCGGCGCAGGCCCAACCCGATCCGGTCCAGGAGTTCGCCATCACTTCGGAGGTGCCGTCGCTGGCCGAACTCGACGCGCAGATCCGGCTGCTGGTCGGCACGCCGGCCCCGGATTCGGTCAAGGCCGCTCAGCTCGAGGGCGGCAGCCGCGCGGTCGTCGTGCCGAAGATGGTCTACCGGATCGGGTTCTTCCGGCCGCCCCGCGGATCCAGCGTGGTGACCGGCCCGGAGACCCACGACGGCGACCGGCACACCGCGGTCATCAACGCCAGCCGGCAGGGCGCCCCGACCGTCCAGGTCGAGGCCGAGTGGCGCCGCATCGACGGCCGGTGGAAGCTGGCGAGCAAGTCGCTGTGCAACGGCATCAAGACCCTCGGCCTGCCGATCCCGTGCAACTTCCAATGACGATCGACGCCGTCGGGGTGACCAAGTCCTTCGGTCGCCGCCGCGCCGTCGACGGCGTCACGGTGAGTTTCCCGGCCGGGGCGGTGACCGCGCTGCTCGGTCTCAACGGCGCGGGCAAGACCACGCTGCTGCGGATCCTCGGCGGACTGACCCGGCCCGACACGGGGACGGTCACGGTGTGCGGGACGCCGGCCGGTGCGGACCCGCTGCTGTCGGGCTTCCATCTGGGACCGGCCGCCATGAACCCGGGTCACACGGTGCACCGCCATCTGCGCTGGCTCGCAGCGCTTTCCGGGATCGGCGACGCCCGCATCGACGAGGTGCTCGCCGAGACCGGTCTCAACGACCACCGGGCCCAGCGCATCGCCGGGCTCTCGCTGGGTCTGCGTCAGCGGGTGGCCGTCGCGGGCACACTGCTGGCCGACCCGCCCACGGTGCTGTTCGACGAACCGCTCAACGGTCTCGACGTGCCCGGCATCGTCTGGTTCCGGTCGCTGGTCCGCGAGCTCGCCGACCGTGGCCGCACCGTCGTCGTCGCCACCCATCTGCTCGGCGAAGTGGCGCTGACCGCCGACCACATCGTGTTGTTGCGCGACGGGCGCGTGCACGCCACCGGCGACCTCGGACAACTCACCCCGGCAGGTGCCGACACCCGCGAATGGCTCGAGTCGACGCTGCTGGAGTGCGCATGATCGCCGGCGCCGTAGCGCGCAACGTACGCGCCGAACAGATCCGCACCGGCGGGTGCAGCAGGCTGTGGACCGTCGAGATCCCCGCCGCCGCTGGGATCCCGGTGGCGATCACGTTCGCCGTCGCGCTCATCGCGGAGTCGTTTGCGCGCATCCCGGGCCAGATCTCGGTGCTGCAGGTGACCACCTCGAATGCCGCCTACTGGGTCATCACGATCACCGTTGCGATGGTCGCCGTCGCAGGCGCAGACGGTCAGACAGCCGAAAACCGTTACCACGCAGGTGAGTACGTCCGGTTGGCGATGCCGCGGCCCTGGCCTGTGCTGACCGGTCGGTGGCTGTTCTACGGCGTGGTGGGCGCCGCCGTCGCCGCGGCCACCGTGGCCGTCGTGCTCATCGGTCTGCCGGTCATCGCACCTACGGTCTATGGACCGGTGTCGATCGGCGACGACGTCGGTGTGCGACTGTTGTGGTCGGTCCCGCTGCTGGCGTTCTTCGCCGCCGGGGCCGGTGTCGGGGTGGGCGCGCTGGTCCGGTCGCCGCTCGGCGCGGTGGGCGCGATCCTGTTGTGGGCGTTCGTGGTGGAGAGCGCGGCCGGTTATCTGCCCAGCGGGGCGACGCTGCAACGCTTTCTGCCGCTCCTGAACGCGGTGTACGGCACCGGTCAGGACAGCGTGCTGACTCCGCCGTGGGGTCCCAACGCCGCGCTGGTGTACGCATGCTCAGTGTTCACGGCGATCATCGCGATCGCCGCTGTCGAAAGGACGGTTCGAAAATGACTGATAGAGAGGCACTTCCGCTGGCGCAGCGGCCCGACGCAGATCTTCCCGGACACTGGCTGCTGGCCCGGCTGGGCAAGCGGGTGCTGCGCCCCGGCGGACTCGAACTGACCAGCCGACTGCTCGGTGCGGCCGGGATCACCGGTGCCGACGTCGTCGAACTCGGCCCCGGCCTGGGCCGCACCGCGACCGACATCGTCGCGCAGCATCCGCGTTCCTACGTCGGTGTCGACGACACCGCGGCGGCCGGTGAGGCGGTGCGCAAGATCGTCGCACCCGTGAACGGGAAAGTCGTGGTCGCCAACGCCGCCGAGACCGGGCTGGCGTCGGACAGCGCCGACGTGGTGATCGGCGAGGCGATGCTGACCATGCAAGGCGACAAGGACAAACGCGCGATCGTCGCCGAGGCGTTCCGGGTGCTGCGGCCGGGCGGGCGCTACGCGATCCACGAGCTGGGCCTCGCGCCCGACGACATTGCGCAGGACACCAAGGATGAAATCCGCCGCGACATGTCGCGTGCGATCAAGGTCAACGCCCGGCCGCTGACCACAGCGGAGTGGGCGGCGCTGCTGACCGACGCCGGGTTCACCGTGGACACCGTCGACCACGCGAAGATGGCGCTGCTCAACCCGGCGCGCGTGTTGGCCGACGAGGGACCGCTCGGCGCGTTGCGGATCGTCGGAAACCTGATCCGCCGACCGGCCGCGCGCAAACGGGTCATCGGGATGCGCAAGACGTTCCACCGGTATCGGCACACGCTGACCGCGGTCGCGCTGGTCGGCGTCGTGCCGGAGTCGTGACAGACTCGGGTCATGTCAGTGCCGCGACATGACGTCGACGCGCCCTCGGAGCGGGCCGTCGGCCAGCAGCGCCGGAAAGTGCTGAACCTGCTGCAGAACGCGACGGCCGCCGTCGACGCCCAACAGGTCGCCGACGCGCTGCAGATCCACATCACGACGGCGCGGTTCCACCTGGCCACGCTCGAGGAGCAGGGCGTGGTGCGGCGCGGCCACACGGCCAGGGCCGGTCGCGCGGGCCGGCCGCGGGTGACTTATGAGGTCGCGCCGCGGCTCGACTACGCCGACATCGTCGCGCTGTTCGCGACGCATCTGGGCGGCACACCGCAGGAGCGGGAGCAGCGCGCGGTGCGTATCGGTGCGGATCTGGCGCGCCGGGTCCGGCTGGCGCGGCCGCGTTCCGAGCCGACGATCGCCGACATGGTGGTGGCCACGCTCAACGAACTCGGCTTCCAGGTGCGCTCGGTGTTCAACTCGTTCGGCGAGGTGACGGTGCAGATCTGCACCTGCCCGCTGGCGCAGGTCGCGGCGTCGGCGCCGGAGGTCGTGCGGGGGATCCAGCAGGGGCTGATCCAGGAAGTGATCGACTGCAACGCCGACGCGGTCGGCGCGAAGTATCAGGCGTCGGTGACGCCGGACCCGCACGGCGGTTCGTGCGAGGTCGGATTGGTATTGCGCCCCGAACGTTGACCGTCGGGGCAGAAAAGGAGATTTCATGACCACGTCCACCGCATTGTCGCTGCACCAGCTGGCCGACGAGCTGATCACCGCCGCCAAGGCCGCCTCGGCGGGCCGGTCGGCGCGCAGCGTGTTCGGCGGCAGCGGCAAGACGCTGCGCCAGACCGTGCTGGCGCTGGCCGCCGACCACGGCCTCGATGATCACGAAAGCCCCGGCGAGGCAACGCTGTTGGTGCTGCGGGGCCGCGTGCGCCTCGACGCGCCCAGTGGGGCGGTCGAAGGGGCGGCCGGCGACTACCTGCCGATCCCCGAGGAGCGGCACAGCCTTGCTGCGCTCGAGGATTCGGCGGTGTTGCTGACGGTCGTCGCCAAGTAGCCCGCGCTGAGTGGCCACTTAGTCAACCGCGGGATAAGTGGCCCTTCGGCCGCCGAGCTACTTCTTGATGGTGTGCTGCGGGCCCTGGGCCTTCTTGTAGAGCGCCTTGAGCATCCGGTCGCGGAACGCGGCGTTGTCGATCAGCTTGACACCGGCGTTGGCGAGCTTGGGCTGACCGATCAACTTGTGCATGTAGCGGCCGCGCCGATACTCCCGGCCCCACGCCGCCTCCATGCGCTGGGCGTAGTTGGTGAAGTCGTCGGGGCCGCCGTTCTGCAGCGCCGCGATCGCGCATTCGCCTGCGGCCAAACCGGATTCGAGCGCCTTGGAGATGCCCGCCCCGGAGGCCGGCTTGCCGGCGCCCAGCGAGTCGCCGGTGAACAGCACGCCCGGACGCCACGGCGGCCAGGCGGTGAAGCCCATCGGCAGCCGCCAGGCGCGCACACTCTTGTTCTTCTTCAGTTCCTCGATCGGCGGCAGGTTCCACTCGCGCGGCAGTGTGCGCAGGAAGTCGCCGAGGAACTGGGTGGCGTTGATCGACTGCCAATTCTTGTAGCTGTTGACGTAGCCGAGCCCGATGTTGAAGATGCCGTCGCCCATCGGGAACACCCAGCCGTAGCCCGGCAACTGGTCACCTTCGAAGACGAGCTTGAGATAGATGTCGAGGCTGTCGGAGTCCGGCCGGTTGGCCGCCATCTCCGAGCGGATCGCGATCGCCGAGTAGCCGTTGTATTCCGAGTCGATCTTCAGCGCGCGCTTGATGGGGGAGTAGGCGCCGTCGGCGGCGATCACCGCATCGCCGTAGACCTTCTCGCCGCTCTTGAGCGTGACCCCCACGACGCGGCCGTTCTCCAGGATCGGCCCGGACACCTCGGCGCCCTGACGCACCTCGGCGCCGGCGGACTCGGCGTGCTTGAGGAGGGTGGTGTCAAGGCGTTCGCGGCTGACGGTGTGCCCGTGATCAGGCATGCCGGGGCGCTTCGGGAACGACAGTTCCCACTCGCTCGGGCTGAAGACCGTCACGCGATTCACCCGGTGGTAGGTGGCGACCTCGTCGGCCAGCCCCATCTTCTGCAGATAGCTGACCGCGCGGGCGGTCAGCCCGTCGCCGCAGGGCTTGGCCCGGGGGAATTCGGCCTTGTCCAGGACCACTACCTTGGCGCCGGTCTGCGCGGCCTGCCACGCTGCTGCCGAGCCGGAAGGCCCGCCACCTGCGATGACCAGGTCGTATCGCTGCGTCATGAAACTCGTCTCGTCGTTCGGCTGTCGAAGCGATATTACTCGCGCCGCGAGCGTGTTTCTCGTCGGACGGCGTTGCCCGGCGAGCGTCACACGTAACACGCCCCAGCATGGTCTGAGCAGGTCAGCAGCGCCGGAGCGGTACAGTGACCGGGTGCGACGAGGGTCCAAGCCACGCCCCAGCGGCGAGTCGGGCGTCAAGGTGGACGCCCGCAGTGAACGCTGGCGCGAGCACCGCAAAAAGGTGCGCGCCGAGATCGTCGACGCTGCGTTCCGCGCCATCGACAACCTGGGCCCCAACGTCAGCGTGCGCGAGATCGCCGAAGAGGCCGGGACCGCCAAGCCGAAGATCTACCGGCACTTCACCGACAAGTCGGACATGTTCAGCGAGATCGGCCAGCGCATGCGGGACATGTTGTGGGCGGCGATCATCCCGAGCATCGATGTCGAGCACGACTCGGCGCGCCAGATCGTCGCCCGCGGGGTGGGGCATTACGTCGAGCTGGTCGAGCAGCATCCGAACGTGGTGCGGTTCCTGCTGCAGGGCCGCTTCGCCGATCAGTCCGCCGCCGCGATGACGACGGTGAACAAGGGCAGCGAGATCACCCTGGCGGTGGCCGACATGATCAGCGCGCAACTCAAGGACCTCGCCTCGGATCCGGCCGCGTTCGAGTTGGCGGCGTTCGCGATCTTCGGCACCGCGGCCTCGGCGACCGACTGGTGGCTCGGCGCCGACGACGACCAGCCCCGCCGCATGCCCGCCGACCAGTTCATCGCGCACATGACGACGATCATGGTCGGGGCGATCAACGGCACCGCAGAACTGCTCGGCATCAAGATCGACGCTGACCAGCCCATCAACACCGCGGTCCGCAAGCAGCAGCCCGTCGCGTGACTGACAGCGCGTGACGGCGCGTTGACACCGTCGGTCCCGTTCCGGAGACTTGCCTGAAGTACCCGGTACCGGCGTTCCCAGGAAGGGCCCACCATGACGGTTGCCGCGCAGACGAGCAATCAACCCGTGCACACCCGCACACTGATCATCGGCACCGGTTTCTCCGGGCTGGGCATGGCGATCGAGTTGCAGCGGCGCAACGTGGAGTTCCTGATCCTGGAGAAGGCCGACGAGATCGGCGGTACGTGGCGGGACAACACCTATCCCGGCTGCGCGTGTGACATCCCGTCGCACATGTACTCGTTCTCGTTCGAGCCAAAGGCCGACTGGAGCCACATGTGGTCGTTTCAGCCGGAGATCTTCGACTACCTCAAGGGCGTGACGGACAAGTACGGGCTGCGGCGCTACATCCGGTTCGGCTCGCACGTCGACCGCGCGCACTGGGACGACGATGAGCACCGTTGGCACGTTTTCACCAAGGACGGCCGCGAGTTCGTCGCACAGTTCGTCGTCTCGGGCGCCGGCGGCCTGCACATCCCGCTGGTGCCGGAGTTCCCCGGCCTCGACGAATTCGGCGGTGCCACTTTCCATTCCGCCGAATGGGATCACAGCGTCGAGTTGACCGGCAAGCGGGTCGCGGTGATCGGCACCGGGGCCAGTGCCATCCAGATCGTGCCGGAGATCGTCAGGGACGTCGCCGAGTTGCAGCTGTATCAGCGCACTCCGGCGTGGGTGATGCCGCGGCCCAACAACCCGATCCCGCAGTGGATGCGCAACATGTTCGGCACGGTTCCCGGCACCCGGCAGTTGATGCGCGCGGGCATCTACTGGATCCACGAGGGTGTCGGGTTCGCGATGACGCAGCAGCCGAAGCTGCTGAAAATCGGTGAGCTGCTGGGTAAGTGGAACATCCGCAAGTCGATCAAGGATCCGCAGCTGCGCCGCAAGCTCACCCCGGACTACCGGGCCGGCTGCAAGCGGATCCTGAACTCCGACACGTACTACCGCGGGATCGCCGACCCCCGCACGGATGTGATCACCGAGGCGATCACCCGGTTCACGCCGACCGGGATCGTGACCGCCGACGGTGTCGAACACGAGGTCGACGTCGTGGTGTTCGCCACCGGCTTCCACGTCACCGACTCGTACACCTACGTCAACATCAAGGGCCCGCGCGGCGAGGACCTGGTGGACCGGTGGAACCGCGAGGGCATCGCGGCGTTGCGCGGCATCACCGTCGCCGACATGCCGAACCTGTTCTTCCTGCTGGGGCCGAACACCGCGCTGGGGCACAACTCGGTGGTGTTCATGATCGAGTCGCAGATCCGCTACGCCGCGCAGGCGATCGCCGCGGTCGACCGGGCCGGCGCGCAGGCGCTGGCGCCGACCCGCGAGGCGCAGGACAACTACAACGAGCAGTTGCAGGCCGACCTGGCCGGCACGGTGTGGAGCACCGGCGGTTGTCGCAGCTGGTACCTCGACGAGCACGGGGTCAACCGCACGCTGTGGAGCGGGATGACCTGGCAGTACTGGTTGGCGACCCGCAAGTTCGACGCGTCCGAGTACCGGTTTCTCGGCGGGCGGCGCGCTGCGGCGGCCTGAGGACCTGCACCCGCGACGCTGCCGGATTTGCGAGTTCGGGGGCGACACGCCAGACACAACATCTCGTATAGCGCTGGGATGACGGACCCCAGTTGTAGTGTTGGAGGCGTCGCGGAGAGATTTGCGACACAAGACAAACAGCCTGGTGAAATGGGGTTCTCGTGAGTGATGGCATGAAGCTGATCGACCGCGTCTCGGCGATCAACTGGAACCGTCTCCAAGACGAGAAGGACGCCGAGGTCTGGGACCGGCTGACGGGCAACTTCTGGTTGCCGGAGAAGGTGCCGGTGTCCAACGACATCCCGTCGTGGAACACGCTCAACGACAGCGAGAAGCAGCTGACGATGCGGGTGTTCACCGGCCTGACGCTGCTCGACACCATCCAGGGCACCGTCGGCGCGGTCAGCCTCATCCCGGACGCGCTGACACCGCACGAGGAGGCGGTGTACACCAACATCGCGTTCATGGAGTCGGTGCACGCGCGCAGCTACAGCAACATCTTCTCGACGCTGTGCTCGACGGCCGAGATCGACGACGCGTTCCGGTGGTCGGAGGAGAACCCGAACCTGCAGCGCAAGGCCGAGATCGTCATGCAGTACTACAAGGGCGACGAGCCGCTCAAGCGCAAGGTGGCCTCGACGCTGCTGGAGAGCTTCCTGTTCTACTCCGGCTTCTATCTGCCGATGTACTGGTCGAGCCGGGCCAAGCTGACCAACACCGCCGACATGATCCGGCTGATCATCCGCGACGAGGCCGTGCACGGCTACTACATCGGCTACAAGTTCCAGCGCGGGTTGGCCATGGAGGACGCCGCCACGCAGCAGGAGCTCAAGGACTACACCTACGAGCTGCTGTTCGAGCTCTACGACAACGAGGTCGAGTACACCCAGGACCTCTACGACGCCGTCGGGCTGACCGAGGACGTCAAGAAGTTCCTGCGCTACAACGCCAACAAGGCGCTGATGAACCTGGGCTACGAGGCGCTGTTCCCGCGCGACGAGACCGACGTCAATCCGGCGATCCTGTCGGCGCTGGCGCCCAACGCCGACGAGAACCACGACTTCTTCTCAGGCTCGGGGTCGAGCTACGTGATCGGCAAGGCCGTCAACACCGAAGACGAGGACTGGGACTTCTGATCGCCGGCGGCTTCCCCGGGAAACCCGCCACCGCCGGTCACCGGGCGTGAGAACATTCCACGCTGAAGGTGATGACGCGAAGAGTGTGGAGACGAAGCATGGTGCGGCGGACAGCGGTGGCTCTGGGCGTGGGCCTCGGACTCGTGGCGTTGGCGCCGCCGGCCGGGGCGGACTACACGGGCCAGATCGTGCTCCTGCAATCCGGGACGGTGCGGTGCCTCGTCAACGCCGACGACCGTGCTTTCGGTGGCGGGCCCATGACGGTCTGCGCGTTGACCAACGGCCAGCCGTGGGGGATGGCGCCGTTCGAGACGTCCAAATGGAACCAGCGGCTGAACCTCGCCGTGATTCGCGGCACCGGCGAGTTCAACTGGGACCGCGGCCTTCTGCCCGACGCCGCCCAGCTGCCGACCGCGCCGGTGTCCGTCGACACCGGCGCCTACAAGGTCAACGGCTGGACCATCGAGCCCGACGGCCTGCGCACCCGCATCACCTATGACTCCACCGGCCACGGCCTGTTCGTCAACGCCGTCGAAGTCCGCGGCTACTGAGCCTCAGCCGCGCAGCGTCGCGGTGTCGATCACGAAGCGGTAGCGCACATCGCTGGCGACCACCCGGTCGTAGGCCTCGTTGATGTAATCCGGTGTGATGACCTCGATCTCGGGCAGCACACCGTGCTCGGCGCAGAAGTCGAGCATCTCCTGGGTTTCGGCGATCCCGCCGATCATCGAACCCGACAGGCTTCGCCGGCCGCCGGCGAGCGGATGAGCGGGCACCGACATCGGCTTCTCCGGCATGCCCAGCTCGACCAGGGTGCCGTCGACCTTGAGCAGGCCGAGGTAGCCGCCCATGTCGAGGTTGGCCGACACGGTGTTGAGGATGACGTCGAAGGAGCCGCGCAACTTCTTGAAGGTGTCGCGGTCGGCGGTGGCGTAGTACTCGTCGGCGCCCAGGCGCAGCCCGTCCTCCATCTTCTTCAGCGACTGCGACAGCACCGTGACGTGCGCGCCCATCGCGTCGGCGAGCTTGACGCCCATGTGCCCCAGCCCGCCCAGACCGATGATCGCGACTCGGGTGCCGTCGCCGACGTTCCAGTGCCGCAACGGCGAATACAGCGTGATCCCCGCGCACAGCAGGGGAGCGGCGGCGTCGAGCGGCAGGCCCTCGGGGATGCGCAGCACGTAGTTCTCGTCGACGACGATCGCGCCGCTGTAGCCGCCCTGGGTCTGTTGCCCGTCGCGGCCGACGGCGTTGTAGGTGCCGACCATCCCGCCACCGGTGCAGTACTGCTCCTCACCGGCGCGGCACTGCTCGCACTCGCGGCACGAGTCGACGAAGCAGCCGACGCCGACGCGGTCACCGACGGCGAACTTGGTCACCTCCGCGCCGACCGCGGTGACGACACCGGCGATCTCGTGTCCCGGCACCACCGGATACCTGGCCCGGCCCCACTCGTCGCGCACGGTGTGGATGTCGGAGTGACAGATGCCCGAGAAGTGGATGTCGAACGCCACATCGTGCGGCCCGACCTCGCGGCGGGTGATCGTGGTCTTTTCCAGCGGTGCGGACGCCGACGGTGCGGCGTAGGCGGTAACAGTGCTCATTAGCGACCTTCTCTATTTGCAGATTGACAACACGAACTCACCGCGACAGTGCGGCCACCTGTAAGCCCCAACGAACCACGAGCGCTCAGCAATCCCGTGCGAGCCTGTGAATTCGCTCCTAAAGTCCCGCGGCGCGGAACGCGCCGTTGAACGAAACCCGTTCGTAGCGCGCCGCGCCGGCCGGCGTGTACGGGTCACGGTCGACGATGTCCTGCGCCTCCTCGGCGCTGATGTCACCGGTGACCAGCACCGCACCGGTCTCGTCGTCCAGCCGGCCGGCCAGCACGATGCGCCCGGCGGCGACCTCACCTTTGAGGAATTCCAGATGCGCGGGGCGGGTCTGGTCGACGACCTCGGGCGGCTGCAGATAGGTCGACTTCAGCACGTGGAACACGGCTGCCACGCTATCGGATCACCGTCGCGGCGACAGATCGGCGCGTCAGTTGATCGGGGCGTTGATCCACCGTAGGTCGGCCAGGATCCCGCGCGCCGCGACGATGCCCTCACCGGTGTGCCACACCTCGTTGTTGACCGCATAGACGCGGTTGTCGCGGGTGGCGCTCAACTTCTTCCACGCGTCGCTGCCCATCACCGTCGACGCGTGGTCCTTGGCTTCCCCCGACGCGAACGACACGTAGACGATGTCGCCCTCGGCGGCCGACAGGTCCGGGGAGTCGGCCAGGTCGGCGTCGGTGACCCCGACCTCGACATAGGGCTTGTCGGTGAACCGTTGCGCCGCAGGACGATCCACACCGACCTCGGCAAGCACCCGCCCGGGGAAGGTGTCGGGGCCGAACACCCGCATCGTCGTATCGGTGAACTGCACCACCGAGGCCTGGAAATGCGTCGCGTCGTTCTCGGAGCCGACGCGGTCGGCCTCGCGGTCGAAACCCTCGATCAGCCCGCCGGCCGCGTCCGCGCGTCCGGTCGCGGCGCCGACGGTGCGCAGGTTGTCCTGCCACGCCGGCCCGGGTGCGCCGGTGAAGACGGTCGGCGCGATGTCCGACAGCGCGCCGTACGCCTGCGGGGTCAAGGCCTCCGATCCCAGGATGAGGTCGGGGGTGGCCGCCCGGATCGCGTCCAGATCGGGCGCGCTGCTGGTGCCCACGCCGGGGACGTCGTGAATGACCTGCCCCAGATACGACGGCTGGTCGGGCGACCCGTCGGGCAACGCGGCCCCGACGATCCGCGACTGCAGGCCCAGCGCGCACAGCGCGTCGAGCTGGTCGCCGGACAGCACCACGATGCGCTGCGGGTCGGCGCGCACCACGGTCTCACCCGCGGCGTGCCGGACACTGCGCTCAGGGGGGCCCGGATCGACCGCAGCGGGCTCGGGTGCGCAGGACTCGTCGGGCCTGCGATCGTTGCCCAGCACGCCGGCGCCCGCAATCCGGGTGGTGCTGGTGATCACCGACTGCGAAGCCGCACCCTCGGGGGGCGCCCCGCCGAGGGAGCCGCCGCATCCGCTCACCGCGGTGACGGCGACCGCCGCGGCGACTGCCGTCAGACCCAGCGCCCTGGCCGCCATACCCCACTGCGGTCCGCTGATCAGCACGTCGCCGACGGTAACATCGGGAGGCTGACTGCCCGGCCAGCGGTGCGGACCGTCGAATACGACACTTTGTAGGACCGGCACGACCCGTGGGTACAGAGGCAGCTAGGATTCGATCAGCAACACTGCGGGCAAGCCCCGATCGGAATTTGGAGGACCTGTTGGTAGCCGAAGCGCCCCCTATCGGAGAACTCGAGGCACGACGTCCGTTCCCGGCTCGGCTCGGTCCCAAGGGCAACCTGATCTACAAGCTCGTCACGACGACCGATCACAAGCTGATCGGCATCATGTACTGCGTCGCCTGCTTCATCTTCTTCTTCATCGGCGGGCTGATGGCGCTGTTCATGCGTACCGAGCTGGCGATGCCGGGGCTGCAGTTCCTGTCGAATGAGCAGTTCAACCAGCTGTTCACCATGCACGGCACGGTGATGCTGCTGTTCTACGCCACCCCGATCGTGTTCGGCTTCGCCAACCTGGTGCTGCCGCTGCAGATCGGCGCGCCCGACGTGGCCTTCCCGCGGCTGAACGCGCTGAGCTTCTGGCTGTTCGTCTTCGGCGCCCTGATCGCCATCTCCGGGTTCATCACCCCCGGCGGCGCGGCCGACTTCGGTTGGACCGCCTACGCCCCGCTCAGCGACGCCATCCACTCACCCGGCGCGGGCGGTGACCTGTGGATCCTCGGCCTGGCCATCTCGGGTCTGGGCACCATCCTCGGCGGCGTGAACATGATCACCACCGTGGTGTGCATGCGCGCCCCGGGCATGACGATGTTCCGGATGCCGGTGTTCACCTGGAACATCCTGGTCACCTCCATCCTGGTGCTGCTGGCGTTCCCGATCCTGACCGCCGCGCTGTTCGGCCTGGCCGCCGACCGCCACCTCGGCGCGCACATCTACGACCCCGCCAACGGCGGTGTGCTGCTGTATCAGCACCTGTTCTGGTACTTCGGGCACCCCGAGGTGTACATCATCGCGCTGCCGTTCTTCGGCATCGTGTCGGAGATCTTCCCGGTGTTCAGCCGCAAGCCGATCTTCGGCTACACCACGCTGATCTACGCGACCATCGCGATCGCGGCGCTGTCGATCGCGGTGTGGGCGCACCACATGTACGCGACGGGAGCCGTTCTCCTTCCCTTCTTCTCGTTCATGACGTTCCTGATCGCGGTGCCGACCGGGATCAAGTTCTTCAACTGGATCGGCACGATGTGGAAGGGGCAGTTGACGTTCGAAACACCGATGCTGTTCTCGGTGGGCTTCCTGCTGACGTTCCTGCTCGGTGGCCTGTCGGGCGTGCTGCTGGCCAGCCCGCCGCTGGACTTCCACGTCACCGACTCGTACTTCGTCGTCGCGCACTTCCACTACGTGCTGTTCGGCACGATCGTGTTCGCCACGTACGCCGGCATCTACTTCTGGTTCCCGAAGATGACCGGGCGCCTGCTCGATGAGCGGCTGGGCAAGCTGCACTTCTGGCTGACGTTCATCGGCTTCCACACCACGTTCCTGGTGCAGCACTGGCTGGGCGACGAGGGTATGCCGCGCCGCTACGCCGACTACCTGGCGACCGACGGTTTCACCACCCTCAACGTCGTCTCGACGATCGGCGCGTTCATCCTCGGCGTCTCGACGATCCCGTTCGTGTGGAACATCTTCAAGAGCTGGCGCTACGGCGAGCCGGTCACGGTCGACGATCCGTGGGGCTACGGCAACTCGCTGGAGTGGGCCACGTCGTGCCCGCCGCCGCGGCACAACTTCACCGAACTGCCCCGGATTCGTTCCGAGCGCCCCGCGTTCGAGCTGCACTATCCGCACATGGTGGACCGGATGCGCGCCGAGGCACACGTCGGCCGCAGCCACGACACCTCGGATCCGCGGCCCGTCGACCAGTCGAGCTGACGGCGGGCGCCGTCGGGGGAGGTAAGCCGGAGGTGCCGGTGTGAGCGGCGGCTCGCCGCGCGATCGGTCGTCGCTGCTGATCACGGTGACCGGGGCTGACCAGCCCGGTGTGACGTCGGCGTTGTTCGAGGTGCTTTCGCGCCACAGCGTCGAGCTTCTCAACGTCGAGCAGGTCGTCATCCGCGGACGGTTGACGCTCGGTGTGCTCGTCGCCGGATCGGCCGAAGTCACCGGTGGTTCGCCGCTGCGCGACGAGGTGACCGCCGCGATCCGCGGGGTCGGGCTCGACGTCACGATCGAGCGCAGTGACGGTCTGCCCGTGATGCGCGAGCCGTCGACGCACACGATCATCGTTCTCGGCAGGCCCATCAGCGCCGAGGAGTTCGGCGTCGTGGCCCGCGAACTGGCCCGGCTCAACGTCAACATCGACACCATCCGCGGCGTGTCCGACTACCCGGTTACCGGCCTGGAGTTGCTGGTCTCCGTGCCGTCACAGGCGGTGTACGAAGAGCTGCAGCAGACGCTGGCGCGGGTCGCGGTCGAGCAGGAGATCGACGTCGCGCTCGAGGACTACAGCCTGGCGCGAAGGGCCAAGCGGCTCATCGTCTTCGACGTCGATTCCACGCTGATCCAGGGCGAGGTGATCGAGATGCTGGCGGCCCGCGTCGGCGCCGAGGCCGCGGTCGCCGAGGTCACCGAGGCCGCGATGCGCGGCGAACTGGACTTCGCCGAATCACTGCACCGGCGGGTCGCGACGCTCGCGGGGCTTCCGGCGTCGGTGCTCGACGACGTCGCCGAGCAGATCGAGCTGACTCCCGGCGCCAGGACCACGCTGCGCACGTTGCGGCGGTTGGGTTTTCACTGCGGCATCGTCTCGGGCGGCTTCCGTCAGGTCATCGAACCCTTGGCCCACGAGCTGATGATGGACTTCGTCGCCGCCAACGAGTTGGAGATCGTCGACGGCAAGCTGACCGGGCGCGTCATCGGCCCCGTCATCGACCGGCCCGGAAAAGCCAAGGCGCTGCGTGATTTCGCCCATCAGGCCGGTGTGCCGATGGAGCAGACGGTCGCTGTCGGCGACGGCGCCAACGACATCGACATGCTGGCGGCCGCGGGTCTCGGGGTGGCGTTCAACGCCAAACCGGCGCTGCGCGAGGTGGCCGACGCGTCGCTGAGCAACCCGTATCTGGACTCGGTGCTGTTCATCCTCGGCATCACCCGCGGCGAGATCGAGGCCGCCGACGCGATCGACGGCGTGCTGCGCCGGGTCGAGATCCCCGACTGACGCCCGGTTTTCTTGCGCGAGCAGACGCAAAATGCCCTATTTTCGCGGGTTTTCGGGGCACTTTGCGTCTGCTCGGCGTGGCGCTGCTCGGCAGTAGTCAGACGACCACGGTCGCGGGTTCGGGGGCCGACAGCCCGGTGATGCTGTGCCACGCCCGCGCGAGCAACTCCACCGCCTCGTCGAGCTGCGGCTCGGGTAGCGCGTAGGGCACCCGCACGAACCGCTCGAGCGTCCCGTCGACACCGAACCTCGGGCCGGCGGGCAGCTCCAGCCCCAGCCGGGACGCGGCCGCCGACAGGGCGGTGCTCATCGGCGCGGGCAGCCGCACCCACAACGACATCCCGCCGACACCCGGACCCGGTTCCCAGTCGGGGAGGTGGCGACTCAGCAGCGCCTGAAGATGGGCGCGGCGGCTGCGCAGGATCTCACGTCGCTCCGGAAGCAGCTCGGTGTGCCGTCCGAGAAGCCTTGCCGCAGCGTACTGTTCGAGCACCGCGGTCCCCATGTCGACTGACGGCCGCAGCGCGGCGATCGTGGCGATGGTCGCGCGCTCGGCGCGGATCCAGCCGACCCGCAGCCCGCCCCAGAACGACTTGGACATCGAGCCGACCGTCAGCACCAGGTCTCGCCGCGCGGACATCGCGGCGGCCATCGGCGCCGGCATCGGGTCGTCGAGCCACATGTCGAGGATGGTCTCGTCGATGATCGTTCGGGTCCGTGTCTCGGAGATCAGGCGCGCCAGGTGTTTTCGGCCCTCGGCCGGCATCGTCATCCCGGTCGGGTTCTGGTTGTCGGGGATCAGATAGGCCAGGGTGGGCGTCATCTGATGGATGACGGCCGCCAGCGCCTCGAGATCCCAGCCGTCGTCGGTCAGCGCGAACGGGACAGCGCGCGCCCCGGTCGTCGCGATCGAACTCAGCGCACCGTGATAGGTGGGTTGTTCGACGAGCACACGGTCGCCGGGCTGCACGTAGGTGGTCAGGATCAGGCCGATCGCGTGCAGCGCGCCGGTGGTCACCATGACCTCGTCCGGCTCGGTGGGAAGCCCCCGCTCGCAATACCTTTCGGCGATCGCCTGGCGAAGCGGTGCGACACCGACGAGTTCGTGGCCGGGGGCGTGCAGATACGGCGTCACGTCACCGGTGGCTTCGGAGAACGCCTCCATCACCGCGGCGGCCGGGGCCGACAGCGCCGCCGCGGCCAGGCTCACCGTCGGTGGTGCGGCCTCGACCGGCGCGGCCGGGGCCAGCGGCAGCGCGGTGGTGCTGCGGGCGCCGCGGCGGGCGTTGAGATAGCCGTCGTCGCGCAGTTGCGTGTACGCGGCGGTGACCGTGGTCCGCGACACCCGCAGCGCGTCGGCCAGCGCGCGTTCACTGGGCAGTCGCGCGCCGACTGGCACCCGGCCGTCGACGATCAGCAACCGGATGGCGTCCGCGAGCCCCTGGTAGGCCGGACCGGTCCGACTGGACGTACGCCAGTTGCCCAATTCGCGAGCCAGAAGATCCACATTCAGCGCACGAGCGGGCATATCGATGGTCATTAGAGGCCAGTATTCGCCAACTGGCTATTGAATAGCAAGCCAGTTCGCCGAAATCATGCGGTAATGAACGGAAACTGGATCTCTCGGCTGGCTCGGCGGCTCGCGCGGCTCTTCGCCTGGCAGCCCCCGGTCGCCTACACCGACTACGTCGACCGGGACGCCGAACGCATGGCCAGGGAATTGGAGGCGATCAAGTTGCGCTTTCCCCACCATGCGTGAGGGTGTCCTGCGCGGTGCGGCGCTGCTGACCGGGTTGACGGGCTACGGCCTGTCGATGGCGATGATGGTGCGCGCCGGGCTCGGACTGGACCCGTGGGACGTCTTTCACCAGGGCCTGGCCATCCACACCCCGATGTCGATCGGCATGGCGTCGGCGGTGGTGGGCGTCGCGGTGCTGCTGGCCTGGATCCCGCTGCGGAACCGGCCCGGCATCGGGACCGTCGCCAACGTCATCGTCATCGCGGTGACCGTCGACGCCGGGCTGTGGCTGCTGTCGGCGCCGACGTCGCTGCCGGCGCGGATCGCGATGATGGTCGCCGCCGTCGTGCTCAACGCGTTCAGCACCGTGCTCTACGTGGGTGCCGGGCTCGGGCCGGGCCCGCGCGACGGCCTGATGACCGGTCTGGTGCAGCGCACCGGGCTGTCGGTGCGCCTGATCCGCACCGCGATCGAGGTGACGGTGCTGGCCGCGGGATGGCTGCTCGGCGGCACGGTCGGCGTCGGCACCGTGGCGTATGCGCTCGGCATCGGTCCGCTGGTACAGATGTTCGTCCGGATGACGCCGACGCGGGTGCTGGCGGTCAGTGGCTGGCGTGGGGTGGCCGCGACCCGCCTGACTACGATGAGCGAGTGCCCACCCCCGAAGGAGACTCAGCCGACCCGGACCTGCTGATCGACTTCGCGAAGGTGTCGCTGCGACGGGGCGGTCGGGTCCTCGTCGGCCCGCTGACCTGGGCCGTCGAACTCGACGAGCGCTGGGTCGTCATCGGCCCCAACGGCGCGGGCAAGACCTCGCTGCTGCGCATCGCCGCCGCGCTGGAGCATCCGTCGTCGGGAACGGCCTACGTACTCGGTGAGCGGCTCGGCCGCACCGACATGTCGGAGCTGCGGTCGCGGGTCGGCCTGAGCAGCTCGGCGCTGTCGCAGCGGATCCCCGACGACGAGGTGGTGCGCGATCTCGTGGTCTCGGCGGGCTACGCGGTGATGGGCCGGTGGCGCGAGCAGTACGACGAGGTCGACTACCACCAGGCCATCGACATGCTCGAGAGCGTTGGTGCCGAACACCTCGCCGAACGCACCTACGGCACGTTGTCCGAGGGCGAGCGCAAGCGGGTGCTGATCGCCCGGTCGATGATGACCGACCCCGAACTGCTGCTGCTCGACGAACCCGCCGCCGGTCTGGACCTCGGCGGCCGCGAGGAACTGCTGGCGCGGCTGGAGGATCTGGCCGCCGACCCGGACTCGCCGGCGATGGTGCTGGTCACCCACCACGTCGAGGAGATCCCGCGGGCGTTCTCGCACTGCCTGATCCTGTCGGAGGGCGAGATCGTCGCGTCCGGTCTGCTGTCCGACGTGCTGACAGGCGAGAACCTGTCGAAGGCGTTCGGTCAGGCGATCACCCTCGAGGTTTCCGACGGACGGTATTTCGCGCGCCGGGCGAGGAGCCGCGCCGCACACAGGAGGAAAGCGTGACTGACGAGCCATTGACCCCGCGGCCGGCCGCGACCGTGATGCTGATCAAGGACACCGACGAGGGGATCAAGGTCTTCCTGATGCGGCGGCACTCGGCGATGGACTTCGTCGCCGGGGTGATGGTCTTTCCCGGCGGCGGTGTCGACGACCGCGACCGCAACGCCGACATCGCGTGGTTCGGGCCCGAACCGGCCTGGTGGGCAGAACGATTCGGCGTCGAACCCGACCTGGCGCAGGCGCTGGTGTGCGCGGCGGCCCGCGAGACGTTCGAGGAGTCGGGCGTGCTGTTCGCCGGCGCGGCCGACGACAGCGACGTGCTCGTCGACGACGCGTCGGTGTACCGCGAGGCGCGCGCCGCGCTCGTCGACCGGTCGCTGTCGTTCGCCGACTTCCTGCGCCGCGAGAACCTGGTGCTGCGGGCCGACCTGCTTCGGCCGTGGGCGAACTGGGTCACGCCGAAGGAGGAGCGCACCCGTCGCTACGACACCTACTTCTTCGTCGGCGCCCTCCCGGAGGGGCAGCGCGCCGACGACGACAACACCGAATCCGAGGGCGCCGACTGGATCACCCCGCAGCAGGGGCTCGACGACTTCGCCGAGGGCCGCAGCTTCCTGCTGCCCCCGACGTGGACTCAGTTGGACTCACTGAACGGGCGCACGGTCGCCGAAGTGCTTGCGCTGGACCGGAAGATCGTCGCGGTCGAACCGCACCTGACGGCCGACGAGGACACCGGCAACTGGGAGATCGAGTTCTTCAACAGCGACCGGTACAACGCCGCCCGCAACCGCCGGTCGCCGGACGGTTACGGGTCCGGCGCGCGCACCAAATGAGCGAGTTCGTCTCCGTCCACACCGCCGACGCGCATCCCGGCGTGGCCACGCTGCTGATCGCCCGGGCGCCGTCCAACGCGCTGACCCGGCAGGTGTACCGCGAAGTCGCGCACGCCGCGGCCGATCTGGCCGGGCGCGACGACGTGCACGCGGTGATCCTGTTCGGAGGCCACGAGATCTTCTCCGCCGGCGACGACGCCGCCGAACTGCAGACGCTGAACGCCGACGAGACCGCCGCGGCGGCGGTGCTCTGCCGTGAGGCGCTCGACGCCGTCGCGGCGATCCCCAAACCGGTGGTCGCCGCGATCACCGGGTACGCGCTGGGCGGCGGGCTGACCCTGGCGTTGGCCGCTGACTGGCGGGTCTCCGGCGACAACGTCAAGTTCGCCGCCACCGAGATCCTCGCGGGCCGCGCCCCGGCCGGCGGGACCGACCGGTTGGCGCGCGCGACGGGGGTGAGCAAGGCCAAGGACCTGGTCTTCAGCGGCCGGTTCATCGACGCGAAGGAGGCATCGGCGCTGGGTCTGATCGACCAGATGGTCGCGCCCGACGGCGTGTACGACGCGGCGCTGGCCTGGGCCGAACGGTTCGTCGAGCATCCGCCGCAGGCACTGGCTGCCGCCAAGGCCACCTTCGCCAATTAGGCTGCCCTCATGACGAGTACCGACGCCCGCTCCGATGCCGCCCCGAACCCGCACGCCACCGCGGAACAGGTCGAAGCCGCCCGCCACGACTCCAAGCTGGCGCAGGTGCTGTACCACGACTGGGAAGCCGAGACCTACGACGAGAAGTGGTCGATCTCCTACGACAAGCGCTGCGTGGACTACGCGCGCGACCTGTTCGACGTCACCGTGCCCTACTCCGAACAGCGCAAGCTGCCCTACGACCGGGCGCTGGAGCTCGGCTGCGGCAGCGGCTTCTTCCTGCTGAACCTGATGCAGGCCGGTGTTGCGCGCCGCGGTTCGGTCACCGACCTGTCGCCGGGGATGGTCAAGGTGGCGGTGCGCAACGGCGAGAACCTCGGACTGGAGGTCGACGGCCGGGTCGCCGACGCCGAGGGCATCCCCTACGAGGACGACACCTTCGACCTGGTGGTCGGCCACGCGGTGCTGCACCACATCCCCGACGTCGAACTTTCGCTGCGCGAGGTGGTGCGCGTCCTCAAGCCGGGCGGGCGGTTCGTGTTCGCCGGCGAGCCGACCAACGCGGGGGAGAACTACGCGCGGCCGCTGTCCACGCTGACCTGGAAGGCTGTCACCAACGTGACGCGGCTGCCCGGCCTGTCGGGGTGGCGCCGGCCGCAGACCGAACTCGATGAGTCGTCGCGGGCCGCCGCGCTGGAGGCCATCGTCGACCTGCACACGTTCTCGCCCGCCGACCTCGAGCGCATGGCCGGTAACGCCGGCGCCGTCGAGGTATCGACTGCGACAACCGAATTCACCGCGGCGATGCTGGGCTGGCCGCTGCGCACGCTGGAGGCTGCGGTCCCGCCGGGCCGGTTGGGCTGGAACTACGCGAAGTTCGCGTTCAACAGCTGGATCGCGCTGAGCTGGGTTGACGAGAACCTGTGGAGCCGTGTGGTTCCCAAGTCCTGGTACTACAACGTGATGATCACGGGGGTCAAGCCGACCGCGCAGTGAGCGTCGCCTTCGACGTCGACGCCGTCGCCTACCTGCGCAGCGAAGCCGGGGTGCGCGCCCTGGCCGAAGTCGGCGCCCTGCCCCTGAGCAAGGCCACGCTCGTCGCCGACATCGCTTCGGCGCGTTCGCGTTTCGGTGATCGTTCGGCGGTGCTGGTGGAGACGACGGTGCTGCGCCGCAAGGCGGCCGCCAAGTTCTCCGACGCCCAGCGGTGGCTGTTCACCGACGAAGCGCTGCAGCAGGCCACCGCCGAGCCGGTGGCCCGTCACCGCGCACGTCGACTGGCCGGTGCGCGGGTTCACGACGCGACGTGCTCGATCGGCGCCGAGCTTGCGGCGCTTCGGGATACCGCCGCGGCGCTCGTCGGCAGCGACCTCGACCCGGTGCGCCTGGCGATGGCGCGCCACAACGTCGCCGGCGTCGACGTGTGCCGCGCCGACGCGTTGAGACCGGTGACCCGCGACACCGTCGTCGTACTGGACCCCGCGCGCCGCAGCGGCGGCCGGCGCCGGTTCGACCCGCGCGGGTACGCGCCCGCCCTCGACGCCGTGCTGGACGTCTACCGCGACCGCGACACCGCGGTGAAGTGCGCGCCGGGAATCGATTTCGACGCGTTGACCGGTCTGGGCTTCACCGGCGAGATCGAGGTGACATCGCTGACGGGCAGCGTGCGCGAAGCGTGCCTGTGGACGGGCGAGTTGACGCAACCCGGGGTACGGCGACGCGCCTCGGTGCTCGACACCGGTGAGGAGATCACCGACGCCGATCCCGACGACAGCGCCGTCGGACCGGCGGGCCGGTGGATCGTCGACCCGGACGGCGCGGTGGTGCGGGCGGGCCTGGTGCGCCACTACGCCGCTCGGCACGGCATGTGGCAACTCGACGCGGCGATCGCCTACCTGTCGACCGACCGGCTGCCCGACGGGGTCCGCGGATTCGAGGTCCTCGAGGAACTCGCGTTCAGCGAACGGCGGCTGCGGCAGGCGCTTTCGGCCCGCGATATCGGTGCGGTCGAGATCCTCGTGCGCGGTGTCGACGTGGACCCCGACGCCCTGCGGTCGCGGCTTCGCCTGCGCGGCAGCGGGCAAGCATCGGTGGTGATCGCTCGTATCGGGGCTGGGGTGGCAAGCCGGGCAACGGCATTCATTTGTCGTCCCTCCCGATGACCTTTACGTACGCTGGCAGTGATGCACCGGTGGCCGAACCGGTGCCGGCTGCGAGGACGACCACACGATGCGCATGCGCAACCTCGGTGTACCGCTGGCGACGCTGATCGTCGCGGGCTCGATCGCGGTCCCGGCCGCCGGCGCACAGTCCGGGTGCGCGCAGTTGCAGGGCACCGTCGGGCCGGACCAGATCTGCCGCGTGCTCGTCGAGAAGCCGGCCTACACCCTGGACCTGAGCTTTCCCACCGACTACCCCGACCAGGCGCCGGTGGTGGCCTACCTGACGCAGGCGCGTGACGGGTTCCTCAACGTCGCCGAGGATCCCGACGCCTACAACCCGCCGTACGAACTCGACGCCGACGGTGTCGGCTACCGGTCGGGTCCGCCGGGTGGCGGCACCCGCAGCGTGGTGCTCACCATGTGGCAGAACCTCGGCGGCATGCATCCGCAGACGTTCTACGAAACCTTCAACTGGGACGTCGCCAAACGCGCACCCATCACCTTCGACACGCTGTTCAAACCCGGCACTCGACCGCTGGACGTCATCTATCCCGAGGTGAACCGGTTCCTGCAGCACCAGGGGATGATCCGGCCGGTGCCGCCCGAGGACGGCATGGACCCGGCCAGATACCAGAACTTCGCGCTGACCGACGACTCGCTGCTGTTCTTCTTCAGTCAGGGCGAGGTGTACCCGGAGTCCGCGGGCCCGGTGCAGGCGACGGTGCCGCGCGCCGCGGTGGCGTCCCTGCTCGCGGTGTGAGCGCTCACGTCCTGGCCCGCTGCGGCTCCTCGGTCTTGTTCGGGTCGTAGTTCTCCCAGAACGTCGCGCCGACGATGTCGAGCGCGTGCGGGTCGAACACCGGATCCAGGCCGGCCTTCTTCTGCTTCTCGTAGTCCCACAGCGCACGGTAGGCCGGTTGCTGCAGGATCAGGATGCCGACGATGTTCAACCAGGCCATCAACCCGACGCCGATGTCGCCGAGCACCCACGCCTCGGTCGCGGTCGACACCGCGCCGAGGATGACCGACACCAGGATCAGCGCCTGCAGCGCCATGGTGAGGTTCGATCCCACGGTCCCGCGGATCACCGGCATCGACGCCGTCGAGAAGCGGCCGAGCAGGAATCGCAGGTTGGTCTCGGCCATGTAGTAGTACGCGACGATCGTCGTGAAGCAGAAGAACGCCAGCGACACCGCGATGAAAGTCGACCCGGCCCCGCTCCAGAGGGTGTCGAAGCCCACCTGGGCGTAGGCGGGACCCACCTCGACGGTGGTGGCGAGCAGGCCACCCTCGGCGAGGACCGGGCCGCTTTCGCTCTCGCCCTCGAAGACCCGGTAGGCGCCCGTCGACAGGATCAGGAAGCCGGTCGCCGAGCAGACGAACAGGGTGTCGACGTAGACCGCGAACGCCTGCACCAGACCCTGTTTGGCCGGATGTGAGACCTCCGCGGCCGCTGCCGCGTGCGGGCCGGTGCCCTGGCCGGCCTCGTTGGAGTAGATGCCGCGCTTGACGCCCCACATCACCGCCGAGCCGACGATCGCACCGAACGCCGAGTCCAGGCCGAACGCGCTGGCGAACACCAACTGCAGCACCTCGGGGATCCGCTCGCCGTTGACGATCACGACGACGAGCGCCAGGGCGATGTAGACGACCGCCATGAACGGCACGACGATCGACGCGAACGCCGCGATGCGCTTGACGCCGCCGATGATGACGAAGGCCAGCACGATGACGGTGCCGGCACCGACCCACCACTTCTCGAAGCCCCACGCCGATTCCATCGCCGACGCCATCGAATTGGACTGCACACTGGGCAGCAGCAGTCCGCACGCCAGCACGGTGACCGCGGCGAAGATCAGGCCGTAGACCTTGAAGGCGCCGGCGGCGCGGGTGTGGGCCATCGCGCGGCTCAGGTAGTAGGCCGGCCCGCCGCGGTACTCACCGGTCAGTGCGTCGCGGGTCTTGTAGATCTGCCCGAGCGTGCACTCGACGAACGAGGTGGACGCTCCGAGGAAGGCCATCGCCCACATCCAGAACAGCGCGCCGGGACCGCCGAACGCGATCGCGGTCGCGACGCCGGCGATGTTGCCGGTGCCGATCCGCCCGGCCAGCGACATCGTCAACGCCTGAAACGACGACACCCCCGACGGCGACTTCTCGCCCTTGAGCATCAGCCGCACCATCTCCCGGACCTGACGGACCTGGACGAACCGCGACCGCAACGAGAAGTAAACCCCCGCGGCCAAGCAGAGATAGACCAGTGCGTTGCTCCACACGTATCCGTTGACTGCGTCGAGGAATTCGGACAAGTGACCTCCTTGCGACGTTCTGCGATGCCGGCCCGGTTCGACGGTTCGATTTGAGCCCGGTGCATGGTGACACGTCGGTGAACTTCAGGTGTTTCGAAGCCGTCACATCGGTGTCAGGCCCCGCCGGACGGTCGATTTTCCGCGACGAACGGTGCGGTCAGGCCGGCGCGAAGCCGTAGACCATCCCGTCGCTGGTGGCCGTCACGACGCGGCGGTCATGGCCGATCGAGACGCCGACCGGCCAACCCGACGCCCGCGGTAGCGGGTAGGTGTTGACGGTGCGGCCGTCGGCGGGGTCGAACACCAGCAGGGTCTGACCGTCGTCGCCGTCGCGCGCGACGGTGTAGGCGACCTCGGATCCGGACTGGCTCGACGTGGTCAGCGGGGTGACGTCGTCGCGCACCCATTGCACTTTGCCGTCGTCTTTGATGCCGGTCAGCTTGGCGCCGGGACCGCCGCCCGCGACGATCAACCCGTCGGCCGACACCGACGGCGGGGTCTGGGCCAGGAAGTCCAGCGGCACGGACCATTTGGCCGTTCCGTCGGCGGTGTCCAGGGCCCACAGCCGGTCGTCGCGGCCGTTGACGTACACCGTCGCGCCGTCTTCGGAGAGCACCGGGCTGGCGATCGGGCCGCCGCCGACCTCGTCGCTGGTCCACTCGCGGGTCAGCAGCGGCGACTGCCCGGGCCGGTACCGGAGGCCGACCAGCACGGGCGCGTCGGCGCCGGGCTCCCACAGGCTCAGCACGACGACGTTCGTCGCCGCCGAGAACGCCGGCGCCGCAGCGACCGGGCACCGGGGCCGCGCGGGCCCGCAGTCGGTCAGCCCGCGTTCGGAGTCCTTGGGGTCCACGCCGGACACCAGGTCCAGCGGCGCGCCCACCACGTTGCCGCGGTGGGCGTCGAACACCAGCACCTGGCCGAGATGGGTGACGACCAGCAGCTGCCCGGGCTCGAGGATCCGCGGGGTGGTCGGCATCCCGATCACCGGCTTGCGCCAGCGGATCCACTGCGTCACCGGGAACGACAGCATGGCGCCGGGCTGGCCGATGTAGAGGTTGTCGACGCCGTCGAACAGCGGGCTGGACATGCCGCCGCCCTGCACCAGCCGCGTGCACCAGCGTTGCCGGGCCTTGTTGTCGGTCTCCCACACCATCAGTGAGCAGCCGGCGGAGGTCTGCGCGTTGGCGGCCAGGTAGTCGCCCGAACCCAGCGCCACCGACGCGGCCATCTCGCCCTTGACCGAGCGCATCCACTCGAGCCGCAGCGTGTCCGCGCCGGCGGTGGGCTCGTAGCTGGTGTTGGCCGCGTCGGCGTACTGCGCGGCCCAACCGTCGGCGGCCTTGGCCAGCACCCACGAGTCGGTGTTCTGGCAGGCCGTCAAGGCCGGTGCGATCAGCGCTGTCAGTACCGCAACAGCGAGCACGGTCAGTCGCCGGAACACTCGAACCCTTCTCGTTCCTCGTTTTCGGTCCACGTGAGGGTAACCGCTCGGGGTTGTGATGCTCGCGTAGGCTTTGCGGCCATGACGACGATGTGGGGCGCACCGTTGCACAAGCGCTGGCGGGGGTCGCGGCTGCGCGACCCGCGGCAGGCGAGATTCCTGACCAGAGCCTCACTGAAATGGGTGATCGCCAACCGCGCCTACACCCCGTGGTACCTGGTGCGTTACTGGCGGCTGCTGCAGTTCAAACTGCGCAACCCGCACATCATCACCCGCGGCATGGTCTTCCTCGGCAAGGGGGTCGAGATCGAGGCGACGCCGGAGCTGTCGACGATGGAGATCGGTCGCTGGGTGCACATCGGCGACAAGAACACGATCCGCTGTCATGAGGGTTCGCTGCGCATCGGCGACAAGGTGGTGCTGGGCCGCGACAACGTGATCAACACCTACCTCGACATCGAGTTGGGGGACTCGGTGCTGATGGCCGACTGGTGCTACATCTGCGATTTCGACCACCGCATGGACGACATCAACATCCCGATCAAAGACCAGGGCATCATCAAGGGTCCGGTACGCATCGGCCCGGACACCTGGGTCGGGGTGAAGGTCACGGTGCTGCGCAACACCGCGATCGGGCGTGGCTGCGTGCTGGGTTCGCACGCGGTGGTGCGCGGGGAGATCCCGGACTTCTCGATCGCGGTCGGCGCGCCGGCGAAGGTGGTCAAGAACCGCCAGTTGGCGTGGGAGACGTCAGCGGCCCAGCGGGCGGAGTTGGCGGCCGCGCTGGCCGACATCGAACGGAAGAAGGCCTCCCGCTAACCGGGGCCCGCCCCTTCTTGGCGAGCGTGCGCGTCTGCTGCCCGACACGCCGCGAAACTCCGACAGTTTGCGCACGCTCACGCCGCCGCGACCGTGCACAAGACGTCAGCGGTCCGGCAGCGCGTGTTCGACGATCGGCCGGCGCCGGTGTGGTTCGCGCTCACGCCGTTTCGCGGCCAGATACACCTGCGAGGTCTCGTCGGCGATCGAGTGCCATTCGAAATCCGAGGTGAGCCGCTCACGCGCGGCGAGCGCGCGCTGCTGCGCGGCCCCAGGGTCGTCGAGGACCGTACGCACCGCCGCCGCCAGCGCGGCGACGTCGCGGGGCGGATGCGAAATTCCGGTCGTACCGTTGATGACGGCTTCGCCGAGACCGCCGACATTCGACGTCACCAGCGGCGTCCCGGTCGCGGCGGCCTCGAGCGCGACGATGCCGAACGGCTCGTAGTGGCTGGGCAGCACGGCCGCGTCGGCGCCGTGCAGCATCTCGACCAGCGCCGCGTGGTCGAGGTGCCCGACGAACGCGGTGGCCTTGAGCACCTTGTGCTTTCGCGCCTGCTCGACAAGCCAGCCCAGCTGGGTGCCTTCGCCCGCGACGGTCAGCGTGGTGCCCGGGTGCGTCCGCCTGATCCGGGGGAGTGCCGCGATGGCGTCGTGCACACCCTTCTCGTACTCGAGCCGACCGAGGTACAGCAGCTTCGCGGGCCCGGTCCGCGGCTCACGCTCGGCGAACGGCCAACTGGCACAGTCGATTCCGTTGCGGATGACCCGGGTCTCGACCAGTCCCGGGCCGAACAGCTCGGTGATCTCGTCGCTCATCGCCGTCGAACACGTGATCAGCGAGTCGGATTCGTGCACCAGCCAGGACTCGACGGCGTGCACCTGGCGGCTGATACGGCCCGACACCCACCCCGAATGCCTGCCGGCCTCGGTGGCGTGGATGGTGGAAACCAGTGGCACATCGAAGAATTCGGCCAGCGCGATCGCCGGGTGAGCGACCAGCCAGTCGTGGGCGTGGACCACGTCGGGACGCCAGGGCCGACCGCGGTCGGATTTCAGTGCGAGACCGGCGCGGACCATCGCGTGGCCCATCGCCAGCGTCCATGCCATCATGTCGTCGCCGAATTCGAACTCGTGCGGGTCCTGCGCGGCGGCGACGACGCGGACGCCCTCGGCCACCTCGTCGGTCGACGGGTGGGTGCTCGGGTCGGTGCCGCTGGGCCGGCGGCTCAACACGACGACCTCGTGGCCGGCCTCGGCGAGCGCAGTGGCCAGATGATGGACGTGCCTGCCGAGTCCGCCGATGACGACCGGCGGATACTCCCACGACACCATCAGGATTTTCATGAACGCTCATCTCGGTGCGACTGTGCGCAAACTGCCGTCGATTCGCGGCGTGTCGGGGTGCAGACATGCACGCTCGCGCAAACGGGGGTGGGGTCAGTCATCGCGGGAGTCGCCTCGCATCCAGGGCGCCGAACAGTCCGTCGGCGCGGTTCCAGCCCTCGGCGAGCCGGTGGGCATGCTCGTGGCGCCCGGCCGCCAGCGCGTCGGCGATCTCGCGGGTCGCGTGCGCGTGCAGATGGGCACGGTAGCGCGCGTAGTCGGCGGCGGAATCCTTGCTCACCATGAACGGCCAGTCACTCGAAACCGTCAGCAGCGTCTCGCGCAGGATCTGGTCGGCGACGGCGTTGCGCGCCGGCGGGGAGCCGATCTCGCTGAGCGCCTTGTCGACGGCGGTGAGAGCGGTATCGACCACCTCGTTGTTGAGCCGCACCAGATCGGCGACCTGGTCACCGGCCCACACCTGCCAGTCCTTACCCGAACCCCATGAGCTGGGCGGCAATTCGACGGGCGACCCGACGTAACCCTCGGCCTTGGCGTCGGCCAGGGTGCCGACCCGAACGCCGGCCTCGGGCAGCGCGCGCAGCACCTTCTCCAGCCACCGCGGACCCTCGTACCACCAGTGGCCGAACAGTTCGGTGTCGAACGCCGCGATGACGTGCGCGGGCCTGCCGATGCGGTCGCTCTCGTCGAGCAGACGCTGCCGCACCACGCCGACGAAATCGGCGACGTGCGCGTCGATCGCGCGTTCCGCACGCTCGGGGTCGTAGGGCGCCTTCTCCTCCGACGGCACGTTGCGTCCGGTCACCCGCGAGGGCTTGAGCCCGGTGCTGTGGTCGTAGGTGTGGAAGTCGCGGTAGGCGGCGTGGCCGGGGTAGCCCGATTTGGGGGACCACACGCGGTAGCTCACCTGCAGGTCCCGGCCGAAAGCGATGACGTCGGAGGTGCCGACCGGTCGGCCGAGCGCGGTGTCGCCGTGCAGTGACGGTCCGTCGACCATGAAGTGCCCGACACCCGCTGCGGCATAACCGGTTTCCATCCCCGGCGCATACGCGCACTCGGGCGCCCAGATGCCGACGGGTCGGTGTGCGAACCGTAGGCGGGCGTCGGCCAGGCCCTCGCGAAGCGCGAACTCGCGCAGCCGCGGGTTCAGCAGCGGCTGGAACGGGTGCGCGAGCGGACCGCCGAGCAGTTCGACGGCGTCGGCGTCGACCAGCGCGCGCAGCACCGGGCTGCCGCCGTGCGCCCACCGGTCCTCGAAGTCCTCGATGGCCTCCTGTGCTGCGGCGTGCTCACGAACGCCGAACTGCCGCAACGGGTCGGCCAGCGTCGTCGCCTCCATGGCGCGCAGCTGCCAGTTGGCCAGCCAGTGGTGCATACCGGTCAGGCAGTACGGGTCGTCGAGTTGGGCCGCGACGACCGGAGTGATCCCCAGCGTCAGCAGGTGCTGACGGCCCTCGTCGGCCAGTGTCCGCAGCACCCGCATCAGCGGGAGGTAGGCCGCCGACCACGACTGGTAGAGCCATTCCTCGCCGACCGGCCAGCGACCGTGATGGGCGAGCCAGGGGAGGTGGGTGTGCAGGACGAACGTGAACAGGCCGGGGGTCTGCCGATCCCGCGCCGGGGCAGACGGACTCACGGCCGCACCGCGATCGCCACCAGGTCGAGGCTGTCGTCGATGTCGCGTTCGGCGGCGTCGACCAGGTCGAAGTCATCGGTGCGCACCGCCGCGACATCGGCGAGCAGTTGCTCACCCCACGGCGCGTCGGCCAGCGCGCGCTCGATCTGCGCATCGATGAGCGAACCGCCGTGGCGGGCATCCATTTCGACCAGCCGCGCACCGTGGAACACCCCGAGCATGCTCTCGACGGCGAAGCCGGCGTCGGTCAGCAGCTCGGTGAGTTCGGCGGCGTTGAGTTCGCGGGTGTGGAACGGGTTGATCGGGGTGTCGCGGCCGGGGGAGAAGGTGATCCGGTTCGGCGTCGACATCAGCAGCGTCCCACCCGGGCGCAGCACCCGCAGGCACTCGCGCACGAAATGTGCCTGATCCCACAGGTGTTCGATGACCTGGAAGTTGACGACGACATCGACCTCGCCGTCGTCGAGCGGCAACTCCGCGAGGTTGCCGTGGCGCATCTCGACCCGCGGGTAGCGGGCCCGCACGTGCGCGACCGCGGACTCGTCGTAGTCCAGGCCGATGACCCGTCGCGCCACGTCGGCGATCAGATCGGCGCCGTAACCCTCGCCGCATCCGGCTTCGAGGACGTCGCGGTCTGCGCAGCGGTCGGCCAGCCGCTGGTAGACCACCTCGTGTCGGCGGAACCAGTAGTTCTCCTCCGTCAGCCCGGGAACGGTGCGTTCCCCGGTCAACGGCAACTCCGGCCGGCTGTCCGCCGCACCGGTCACAAATGCGCTCATTGCAAGGCAGGCTAACGTGAATCGGCCCACAGGCGAACGGTTCACCGCCTACGTGCTGCTAGAACGCAAACATCGACCCGCTATGGTGTTTCTGCGATCCACCAAAAGTTACCCGCGAGTAACATGGTGGTTGTTGCTTGAAACGTGGTAAGCAGGCCGGCCGCCCGGCCTTCCGAGGAGGACGAACCAGACTCATGACGAACATCGTGGTCCTGATCAAACAGGTCCCAGACACCTGGTCGGAGCGCAAGCTGTCCGACGGCGACTACACCCTGGACCGGGAGGCCGCCGACGCCGTGCTCGACGAAATCAACGAGCGCGCCGTCGAAGAGGCGCTGCTGATCAAGGAAAAGGAAGGCGGCGAGAGCACTGTGACAGTGCTCACAGCCGGGCCCGAGCGCGCCACCGAAGCGATCCGCAAGGCGCTGTCGATGGGTGCCGACAAGGCCGTCCACCTGGTCGACGACGGCATGCACGGCTCGGACATGGTGCAGACCGGCTGGGCCCTGGCCCGTGCGCTGGGCACCATCGAGGGCACCGAACTGGTCATCGCCGGTAACGAGGCCACCGACGGCACCGGCGGCGCGGTTCCCGCGATCATCGCCGAGTACCTGGGCCTGCCGCAGCTGACGCACCTGCGCAAGGTCACCGTCGAGGGCGGCAAGGTCACCGGCGAGCGTGAGACCGACGACGGCGTGTTCACCGTCGAGGCATCGCTGCCCGCCGTGATCAGCGTGAACGAGAAGATCAACGAGCCCCGCTTCCCGTCCTTCAAGGGCATCATGGCCGCGAAGAAGAAGGAAGTCACCAAGCTCACGCTCGCCGAGATCGGTGTGGAGGCCGACGAGGTCGGCGGCGCCAACGCCGGTTCCAAAGTGCTGTCGTCGACGCCGAAGCCGCCGAAGACCGCCGGCGAGAAGGTCACCGATGAAGGCGACGGCGGCACGAAGATCGCCGAGTACCTGGTCGCCCAAAAGATCATCTAAGACTGCCCAAGACTAAGGACGAGGAAGAAGCATGGCTGAAGTACTCGTGCTCGTGGAGCACGCCGAAGGTGCGCTGAAGAAGGTCACCTCGGAACTGATCACCGCGGCTCGCAAGTTGGGCGAGCCTTCGGCCGTCGTGGTCGACGCGCCGGGCACCGCCGAGCCGCTCATCGAGGGCCTGAAGGCCGCCGGTGCGGCCAAGGTGTACGTCGCGGAGTCCGACGAGGCGGCGAGCTACCTGATCACCCCGCAGGTCGACGTGTTGGCCTCGCTGGTCGAGTCCGCGTCGCCGGCCGCAGTTCTGCTGTCGGCCAACGCCGACGGCAAGGAGATCGCCGGCCGGTTGGCCGCGCGCATCGGCAGCGGTGTGCTGACCGACGTGGTCGAGGTCAAAGAGGGCGGCAAGGCCATCCACTCGATCTTCGGTGGCGCGTTCACCGTCGAGGCCGAGTCGACCGGTGAGGTGCCGGTGATCACGCTGCGTGCCGGTTCGGTCGACGCCGACCCTGCCGACGGTGCCGGTGAGGTCGTCAACGTCGAGGTGCCCGCGCAGGCGGAGAATGCGACGAAGATCACCAAGCGTGAGCCCGCCGTCGCGGGTGACCGTCCCGAGCTCACCGAGGCCACCGTGGTGGTTTCGGGTGGTCGCGGTGTCGGCAGCGCCGAGAACTTCAAGGTCGTCGAGGATCTGGCCGACTCGCTCGGTGGTGCTGTCGGTGCGTCGCGCGCCGCGGTCGACTCGGGTTACTACCCGGGCCAGTTCCAGGTCGGTCAGACCGGCAAGACGGTGTCGCCGCAGCTGTACATCGCGCTGGGCATTTCCGGTGCGATCCAGCACCGCGCCGGCATGCAGACCTCGAAGACGATCATCGCGGTGAACAAGGACGAGGAGGCGCCGATCTTCGAGATCGCCGACCTCGGCATCGTCGGTGACCTGTTCAAGGTCACCCCGCAGTTGACCGACGCGGTCAAGGCTCGCAAGGGCTGATCCTGCTCTGACGCGAAACCCCGGTGCACTGCGCACCGGGGTTTCGTGCCTTCCGGGCACAACTACGGACTGTCAAGGGCGCGACGGTGCGGGCGCTTGGCGCACGCTTGTGCGTGAACGTCGAGTAAGAGCGCGAAAAATCGGGTGCTTGGCGGTCGGAAGGCGGGTGAGGGACATGCCGGTGCGGGTCAGCGCGTTGAGCACGGTCATCCGTGAGCGTCGCACCACGCGAATGTTCCTGCCGGACAGGCCGGTACCGCGTGACCTTCTCGACGAGGCGCTGGAACTGGCCATGCGGGCGCCGTCGAACTCCAACATCCAGCCGTGGCGGCTCTTCCTGGCCACTGGCGCGCGGCGGAAGCGCCTCGGCGAGGAGCTCATGCGCCGGGCGTCGGCGGGTTTTCCGGCCACAGCGGGCATTCCGGAGAGTTTCGCGGCGTTGCGTCGGGAGCTGGGGGCGGTGGTGTACGGATCGATGGGCGTGGCCCGCGACGACGCGGAGGCCAGGCGCCTGGCCCAGTTGCGCAATTTCGACTTTTTCGGCGCGCCGACCGCCGGGGCGATCTGTATGCATCGCGACCTCGGTCACGCCGACAGCCTCGCTGTCGGGATGTTCTTGCAGACCTTGCTGCTCGCGCCGACCGAGCGCGGCCTGGCCACCTGCGTACAGGTGTCGGTCGCTCACTTTCCAGACGTGCTGCGCGACGGGCTCGAGATCCCGGACGAGTTGCGGGTGCTGTGCGGTCTCGGGATCGGGTACGCCGATCCGGACTTTCCGACCAACCACCTGCGGATCCCGCGCAACCCGGTGGCCGCGAACGTCGTGCTGCTCGACGACTGACCGCCACGGGAGCCAACTCGTCATCTGGCGCTCACGGACACGTCACGCGCGCGATGCCGCCCGGAGAGGCGACTGGGCGACGGTGGCGCCATGAGCACTGCTTCTGTACTCATCGCCCCCGACGACACGCCGACCAGCACGACGCCGCGCTACACGCTGCTGCTGTCCGGCGACGCCAGCCTGATCGAGGCGGCCCAACGACTCCGCCACGACGTGTTCACCTCCGAGCCCGGCTACGCGCTGACCGGATCGCCCGATGGACGCGACGCCGACCGGTTCGACGAGCACTGTGACCACCTCCTGGTCCGCGAGGACAACTCGGGCGAACTGGTCGGCTGCTACCGCATGCTGCCGCCGCCCGGTGCGATCGCCGCCGGCGGTCTGTACATGGCCACCGAATTCGACGTGCGCGGGCTGGATCCGTTGCGGCCCGGCCTGGTCGAGATGGGCCGGGCGGTGGTGCGCGCCGAGCACCGCAACGGCGCCGTGGTGCTGCTGATGTGGGCCGGCATCCTGGCCTACCTCGACCGCAGCGGCTACGACTACGTGACCGGTTGCGTGTCGGTGCCGCTGCAGGCACCCGGCGACCTGACCGCCGGAGTGCAGATCCGCGGCGTGCGCGACTTCGTGCGCCGACGGCACCCCGCGCCCAACCAGTACACGGTGCACCCCTACCGGCCCGTCACCGTCGACGGCCGCGGCCTCGACGACATCGCGCCGCCGGCCCGCATCACCGTCCCGCCGCTGATGCGGGGCTATCTGCGGCTGGGCGCGCAGGTGTGCGGGGACCCCGCGCACGACCCCGACTTCGGGGTCGGGGACTTTCCCGCCCTGCTCGACAAACGTCGCGCCGACATCCGCTACCTTCGCCGGCTCCGGTCGGTCGGCGCGGCCGCAGCGATGGAGCAGGCATGACCACCCCGTGGGTCCCCACGGCGGCGTGCGACGAGAGTTGTGTCACAGTCGAGGACGCCGGCCGGCGCCTGGTGACCGCGACGCGCGCCGCGCTGCGGGTGAGCGCCGCGCTGCTGCTGCTGGCCATGGCGCCGATCCTGGCCGTGCCCGCCCCGGGCCGCGGACGGCTGCAACGCCGCTACTGCCGGCTCATGCTGCGGGCCCTCGGGATCCGCATCACGGTGACGGGTGGCCCGGTCCGCAACCTCAGCGGTGTCCTGGTGGTCAGCAGACACGTCTCGTGGGTCGACATCTTCGTCATCGGCGCGGTGCAGCCCGGCCGGTTCGTCGCCAAGTCCGACCTGGTCAGCTGGCCGGGACTGGGCCTGCTCGCCCGGCTGATGAAGGTGATCCCGATCGAGCGGGCCAACCTGCGGCGCCTGCCCGCGGTGGTGGGCGCCGTGACGCGTGGTCTCCGGGCCGGGCAGACGATCATCGCCTTCCCCGAAGGCACGACGTACTGCGGGCTCGCCTACGGCCGATTCCGGCCGGCGATGTTCCAGGCGGCCGTCGACGCGGGCCGACCGGTCCAGCCGCTGCGCCTGAGCTATCACCGCCCCGACGGGCGACCGTCGACGGTGGCCGCCTACGTCGGCGATGACACGCTGGTGGACTCGATCCGCCGCCTGATCGTGGCGCGGCGCACGGAGGTCCGGGTGCGGGTCGAATCGCTGCAGCTGCCCGGGGCCGACCGCCGCGAGCTGGCCGCCCGCTGCGAGAACGTCGTGCGCGGCGATTCCGCACCACTGTCGAGCGGCCACCTGCTCGCCGCCTGAGCGGATCCGGGGGTCACCGGTCCGGCGGCTATTCTGGACTGGTTATGACCTCGCACAGGCCGGTCTACCTCGACCATGCCGCCACCACCCCGATGCACCCCGCCGCGATCGAGGCGATGACGGCTGCCCTGGCGACCGTCGGCAACGCCTCCTCGCTACACGGCACCGGCCGCACCGCGCGCCGTCGGATGGAGGAATCGCGCGAGACGCTGGCCCGCCTGCTCGGCGCCCGCCCGTCCGAGGTGCTCTTCACCGGCGGCGGCACCGAGAGCGACAACCTCGCCGTCAAGGGCATCTACTGGGCCCGCCGCGACGCCGACCCGCGCCGCGTCCGCATCGTGACCACTCCGGTCGAGCATCACGCGGTGCTGGACTCGGTCGAGTGGCTCGTCGAACACGAGGGCGCCGAGGTGACCTGGCTGCCGGTCGCCGCCGACGGTTCGGTGTCGGCGGCCGCGTTGCGCGACGTGCTGCAGGCGCACGACGACGTGGCCCTCGTCACGGTCATGTGGGCCAACAACGAAGTCGGTACCATCATGCCGATCGCCGAAATGGCGGCGGTGGCAGCAGAATTCGATGTCCCGATGCACAGCGACGCGGTGCAGGCCGTCGGTCAGGTTGCAGTGGACTTCGCCGCCAGCGGGCTGTCGGCGATGAGCGTCACCGCCCACAAGTTCGGCGGGCCCACCGGGATCGGTGCGCTGTTGCTGCGGCGCGACACCGCGTGTGTTCCGCTGCTGCATGGCGGTGGCCAGGAACGCGACGTCCGTTCGGGCACGCCGAACGTCGCCGGCGCGGTCGCGATGGCCGCGGCCGCCGAGGTCGCTGTCGAGAACCTCGAGGCCTACAGTGCGCGGGTCGCCGCGCTGCGCGACCGTCTCATCGACGGGGTCCTGGCCGCCATCGACGACGTCGACGTCAACGGCGCAACCGGTGCGGCACGGCTTCCCGGCAACTCGCACTTCACGTTCCGCGGCTGTGAGGGTGATTCGCTGCTGATGCTGCTCGACGCCAGGGGCATCGAGTGCTCCACCGGCTCGGCGTGCACAGCGGGTGTGGCGCAGCCGTCGCACGTGCTGATCGCGATGGGTGCCGACCCCGCGAACGCCCGCGGTTCGCTGCGTCTCTCGCTGGGGCACAACAGCACCGAGGACGACGTCGACGCCGCGCTCGAGGTGTTGCCCGCCGTGGTCGAACGCGCCCGCCAGGCGGCGCTGGCCAGTTCGGGGGTCGTCGACTGATGCGCGTCCTGGTCGCGATGAGCGGTGGCGTGGACTCGTCGGTCGCCGCCGCGAGAATGGTCGACGCCGGCCACGACGTGGTGGGAGTGCACCTCGCGCTGTCGAGCGCGCCGGGCACGCTGCGGACCGGGTCGCGCGGCTGCTGTTCGAAGGAAGACGCGGGCGACGCCCGGCGTGTCGCCGATGTGCTCGGAATCCCGTTCTATGTATGGGATTTCGCTGACCGCTTCAAAGAAGACGTGATCGACGACTTCGTGTCCTCCTACGCCCGCGGGGAGACACCCAACCCGTGCGTGCGGTGCAATGAGCGGATCAAGTTCTCCGCGCTGGCCGCCCGCGCCATGGCGCTGGGTTTCGACGCGGTGGCCACGGGTCACTACGCGCGGCTGTCCGGCGGCCGGCTGCGCCGCGCCGTCGACGCCGACAAGGACCAGTCCTACGTGTTGGCGGTGCTGACCGCAGACCAGTTGCGGCACGCGGTGTTTCCGATCGGCGACACTCCCAAGCCGCAGATCCGCGAGGAGGCCGCACAGCGTGGGCTGGCGGTGGCCGACAAACCCGACAGCCACGACATCTGCTTCATTCCGTCGGGTGACACCCGCGCGTTCCTGGGCGCCCGGATCGGGGTCCGGCGCGGTGCCGTCGTCGACGCGACCGGAACCAAACTGGCCGACCACGACGGTGTGCACGGCTTCACCATCGGCCAGCGCAAAGGTCTCGGCATCGCCGGACCGGGGCCCGACGGCCGGCCTCGGTACGTCACCGGCATCGACCCCGACACCGCGACCGTGCGGGTCGGCGCCGCCGATGACCTCGACGTCTGGACGCTGGTCGGGGAGCGGCCGAACTTCACGTCGGGTACCGCGCCGGACGGGCCCGTCGAATGTCAGGTGCAGGTCCGCGCGCACGGCGGCCTCGGCGACGGGGTGGCAGAACTGCGCGACGGCCGCGTCGTCGTCGAGTTGCGTACACCGCTGCGCGGTGTGGCCCCGGGCCAGACGCTCGTGCTCTACCGTCCCGACCCCGCCGGCGACGAGGTGCTGGGCAGCGCGACGATCACCCGCTAGCCCGGCACCTTGGCGAGGATGTTCGTCATGATGATGTCGGGCACCGAATCCGGGAACTGACAGGCCGTGACCTCAACCAGCACAACCGACTTCACCCGATAGTCCCGGCCGCACCCTCCGGCCTGGCGGGTCTGCAACGCGTCGGCACCCACCGTCCAGTCGCCGACGAACATCGGACCCAGAGGTGTTGCCGCGCAACGGTCTACATTCGCGACGAGGTCGTCGAACGCCCGCCGTGCCGTCGGGGCGTCACGGTAGGCGGCCGCGCCCTCGGAGATCAACCCGCCCTCGGGAGGATTCTGGAATGTGGTCTTGTGGAACTCCTCGACCTCAGGCCCGAACGTCTGGGTCTCGGCGAAGACCCACCGGCATTGCGGGGGAGTGGTTTCGGCGAGCGCATCGATGTCGACGGGGATCTTGCCGTCCATGCTCGGGATGATCGTCAGACCCTCGCCCGCGCCGGTGATCGCCCGCATCTGCGCCTGGTCGAGAATGATCATCTCCACGTCGACCGGTGAGAGCGAGTCGTCGTCGATCCCCGGAACCGCGCGCATCGCGTGCCCGTCGACGGTCACCGAGCAGCCGGTCGCCACCGCCGCGACCGCACCCCACAGCAGCATCTGTCGCGGCGCCACGGGCATGGCTGTACCTCCCGACCCTTACCGACCGAGATTAGCCCGATCGAATACTGTCAAACGAGTGAGTGCATTCGCCGCAGCGACCGGAATCGGATCGTGGCCAGGAACGTCGGTGCGCGAGGCCGCCGAAGTCGTCATCGGCGAACTGCACACCCTGCCGCACCTGGTCGAACTGCCGGCTCGCGGCGTCGGGGCCGACATGATCGGGCGCGGCGCAGCACTGCTGGTCGACATCGCCATCGACACCGTGCCGCGCGGCTACCGGATCGCCAACGGGCGCACCGCCGCCGGCAGGCGCGCGACCAGCCTGCTCGACGAGGACCTCGACGCGTTCGAGGAGGCGTGGGAGAAGGCCGGTCTGCGCGGCAGCGACCGCACCGTCAAGGTGCAGGCGCCCGGCCCGGTCACGTTGGCCGCGGAGCTGGAGTTGCCCGGCGGCCACCGCGCGATCACCGACGCCGGCGCCCTGCGCGACCTGTCGGCCTCGCTGGCCGAGGGCGTGGCCGCGCACCGCGCGCAGCTGGCCCGCCGGGTGGACGCCCCCGTGGTGGTGCAGTTCGACGAGCCGCTTCTGCCCGCGGCGCTGGCCGGTCGGCTCACCGGCGTCACCAGCCTCACGCCGGTGCACCCGGTGGACGAACCGGTCGCGATGAGCCTGCTCGACGACTGCGTCGCGGCCGCCGGCGTCGACGTGGCAGTACACATCTGCGCATCCGGACTGCCTTGGAAGGCGTTGCAGCGCAGTACAGTTGCGGCAGTGTCGGTCGATGTGTCCACACTCGTCGCCGCTGATCTCGACGGAATCGGTGAGTTCGTCGAAACCGGTCGGACCGTTCTGCTCGGGGTGGTTCCCGCGACGGCTCCGGACTCACGCCCGTCGGCCGAGGAGATCGCCAAGGCCGCCGCCACGGTGACCGACCGGCTCGGGTTCGCGCGCGGCGTGCTCTCCGAGCGGATCGGCATCACCCCGGGCTGCGGTCTGGCCGGTGCCACCTCGGCATGGGCGCGGCGCGCGATCGAGCTGGCGCAGAAGGCGGCCGATGCGTTCGCCGACGATCCCGACGCGGTTTAGTGGACTCGTTCAAGTAGCCGAAAAGCGCGTACAGCCACCGCTCGCGGGGCGCATACTGCGAAGCGCAGGGGTTCGGAGGAGGCGGTTCAGCGCTCGCGCGCGATTGCGCCACTCGATGCCCGTCGTCCGCTCACCTAACTTCGCCGAGATCGACGCCAGGGTTGTCATCGCGGCTCCGATCGCGACCCTCGGGCAGAACTCGGCGGAGACGGACGATAAAACGCAACCAAAGGGTTGCGCATGCACGTCGTGGAGGGGTACGTTCATGCGCAACCAGGAGGTTGCATATGAGTACCGATCGTATCGAGAAGGAAGTTCTGCTGAAGGCGCCGCTGGAGCGCGTCTGGCGGGCGATCAGCGACGCCGAGGAGTTCGGCCGCTGGTTCGGGGTGCGCTTCGACGGGCCGTTCCGGGCCGGGGTCGCGGTGACCGGCGTGATGACGCCGACCGCGGTCGATGCCGACGTCGCCAAGGCGCAGGAACCGTACGCGGGTCTGGCCGACGTGTGGCACATCGAGGCCGTCGAGCCTCAGCGACGGTTGGCCTACCGCTGGCACCCGTACGGGGCCGAAGAGGGGCTCGATCTCACCGACGAACCGACCACGCTCGTGGAGTTCACGCTCGAGGACACCGCCGACGGGGTGCTGCTGCGCATCGTCGAGTCCGGGTTCGACGCGCTGCCAGCCGAGCGCCGTGGGCCCGCGTTCGAGGGCAACAGCGAGGGCTGGGCCGCACAGACCAACCTGGTCCGCAAATACCTCGAGCTCAGCGAGAGAGTGTGAGCGCGGCGGCCGCCGAGGCGCCGCTGTCGTCGTTCTTCAACGCGCTCGGCGATCCCAACCGGCTGCGCATCGTGACCCGGTTGTGCGACGGCGGACCGTGTTCGACGACCGAGCTCACCGAGGTCGTGCCGGTGAGCCGGCAGGCCGCGACCAAACATCTGCTGCTGCTCGAATCGGCCGGATTGGTGCACAGTCAACGCAGCGGCCGGGAGCGGATCTGGCGGATGGAGCCGGCGCCCCTGGCCGACGCCAGCGAGTATCTGACCCGGCTCTCACAGCGCTGGGACCGCGCCATCGACCGGTTGCGGGCCTACGTCGAGGACGACTGAGCGGCGTTCGCTGCTCGATTTGCGCTGTTTTCGCAAGAGACGCGGATAGGGGTTCGTCGGGCGTGCAAGAATGCTTGCACTGGACAGGGATTGTCTTTGCCCCCGAACGAGGAATGGTGCCAGGAGTGAACCCGCGTCTCGCGGCAGGTGCTGGCGTGCTCTCAGCATTTCTGCTGATGAGCGGATCCGGCGCGGCCGTGGCCATCGCGCATCCCGGGCATTCACACGGTTCTGACCGCGGGCACGGCTCCGATCGGGGCGGAAGCCAGGGCCGCGGGTCCGACCACGGCAGATCCGGTGGCGACCGCCGCGACTTCAACAACGGCCGGGGCGACTACGACCGGGGTGACGCCAGGGGCGACAGCGGCCGGAGCAACAAGAACGACAGCAACAACCGCGACGCCTCGGCAGGTAAGTCCGGTGGCGCGCCGTCATCACGGGTCGGCAGCGGTCGCAGCGAGACCCCGGCACCGTCGAGCAACCGGTCCGCCACCGCCAACAGCCCGGCCGCGCGGTCGTCGGCGAGCGTGCCGAGCGCCAGCGCCCCGGCGCGACCGGCCCCCGACCCCGGCCCGGTGGTCAGCAGCGGATCGGTGCAGGCGACCGAAGGCGGCGCCGTCTCATCGGCGGGAACCGACCAGGCGGGCGCACCGGCGTCGGCGTTCGAAACCCCGCAGGTGACGTTCGGTAACGGCCGGACACCGGTGTTCGGCGGGGAAGATGCGCCGCCGACACAATGGCAACCGTCGGTTCCGGCGCCCGTCGCCGAACCGGCGCCGCCGCCCGCGCCGGCGCCGCCGCCGGCACCGTCGTTCGGGGATCGGGTCGCGACGTCGTCGGCGATCGCACGCCAGTTCGTCGGCGCCCCGGCCGCCGAACCCGGTGGCGCGCTCTGGGGCATCGCCGGGCTGCTGCTGATCCCCGCCGCGGGCGCCGCGCTCGGCTATCGGCAGGCCCGCGCCGCGCAGGCCGCCGAGCGGTTGCGCCGGGTCTGATCAGCCCCGCAGATCCTTGCGCAGGATCTTGCCCGACGCCGACTTCGGCACCGCGTCGATGAACGCCACCTGACGCACCTTCTTGTAGGGCGCCACCTGTGCGGCGACGAACTCCATCACCTCGTCCTCGGTCAACTGGGCCCCGGATTGCTTGACCACGAACGCTTTCGGGATCTCCTCGCCGTCGGCGTCGTTGACACCGATCACCGCGGCGTCGGCGATCTGCGGGTGCGCCAACAGCACCGCCTCGAGCTCGGCAGGCGGCACCTGGTAGCCCTTGTACTTGATCAGCTCCTTGAGCCGGTCGACGATGTACACGCAGCCGTCGGCGTCGACCTGAGCCAGATCGCCCGTGTGCAGCCAGCCGTCGTCGTCGATGGTCTGCTTCGTGGCCTCCTCGTTGTTGAGATACCCGGCCATCACGTTGGGCCCCTTGAACCACAGCTCGCCGGTCTTGCTCAAACCCTCGGTGGGAGGGTTGATTTCGTCACCGGTATCGGTGTCCACGATCTTGGACGCGGCGTTGGACACCGTCCAGCCGACCGAGCTCAACGGCGCCTGCACCGTCATGTCGAGTTTGCCGCCGTCGAACGGGGTGATGTGGCTGACCGGGCTCAGCTCGCTCATGCCGTAGCCCTGAACCACGCTGCAGCCGAGCCGTTCTGCGACGGCATGGCCGAGGTCGGCGTCCAGCGGCGCGGCCCCGGACATCACCACCTTGAGCGAAGACAGGTCGTAGTCGTCGATGAGCGGGTGTTTGGCCAGCGCGACGGCGACCGGCGGTGCGATGAACGCGATTGTGCACTTGTGGTTCTGGATGTTGCCCAGGAAGTCGGCGAGGTCGAAACCCGGCATGATCACCAGTCGGGCGCGGGCATGCAGTGCGGCGTTGAGCAGCACCGTCATCCCGTAGATGTGGAAGAACGGCAGCACCGCGAGCACGGTGTCGTCGGGCTCCATTCCGTGCAACGGCCGGATCTGCGCGACGTTGGCGACCAGGTTGCGGTGGGTGAGCATCACGCCCTTCGGGTTTCCCGTCGTCCCGGAGCTGTAGGGCAGCGCCGCCAGGTGCGACGACGGCGCGAAACTGACATCCGGGGGCGGCTGCCCGGGCCCCATCAGGTCTTCGGCGTTGGGGTGGCCGCCGGACTGCCGGCCGTCGCCGTCGAGGACCACGAGGTTGTCGTCGCCGATGCCCGCCGCGGCCGCGGCCTCCTTGGCCTGGGGCAGCAGTGCGCTGACGGTCACCAGCATGCGGGCCTTGGAGTCGGTGAGCTGTTTGGCGATGTCGGAAGCGGTGAACAACGCGTTGACCGTGGTGGCGGTGGCGCCGGCGCGCAAGATGCCGTGGAAGGCGACGGCGAATCCCGAACTGTTCGGCGACAGCAGGCCGACGACGTCGCCGACGCCGATGCCGCGGGCGGCCAGCGCGCCGGCGAAGGCGTCCACGCGGCCGATGAGCTCGCGGTAGCTGGTCTCCCGACCCGATTTCGCGTCGACGAGCGCGATGCGGTCGAGGTCGGCGTCTCCGATATCGCCGAACAGGTAGTCGTAGACGCTGCTGGAGGGGATTTCGACCTCGGGGAAGGGGCTGGCGAAGCTCATGGCTCCGATCGAACCATGGCCGACCGCCGCCCCGTCAACCTTCGTCGAGCAACCGGACGAGTTTCTTGGAAGCGGTCAACCGGAACGAGGCGTCGATCAGTTCGCGCACCTCGTCCCAGTCGGTCCTGCCGGCCGTCAGGTCGAGTCCGAGCCAGCCGAACGGACCCATGTAGGCGGGGAAGAAGAACCGGTCGTCCTGCTCGAGGGCCTGGCGGTCGGACTCGTCGACCTTGACCAGGACGGAGTGCCGGTACTGGATGTAGTCGTCGCCCTTGGCCGCGGGCTTGACGCTGCCGCCGTACAACGCGAACATCTTCGGCGCGCAGAACACCGGCCGACCCCAGGAGATCTTCTCGAAGGCCTCGGGGAAGCCGAGCGCGATCTCGCGCACCTCGGCCAGACCGAAGTCGTCGTCGCGGAACATGACCGGATGCGGCATGGCGGTCAGGGTAGCCGGATGCGCAGACGCGTCCGGGCATCCGACGGTGTCGGGTTCGTCGAGCCGTGTCGGCCCCCTCGGTTAGCCTTCGAGGGTGAGCGCCAAGGCAAGCCCAAATCCGGAGACGACGCTGGCCCAGCAGGCCGAAGGCGGCCCGGACGCCGATCTGCGCCGTCGGTGGCAGGAGCTCGCCGAGCAGGTCCGCGAACACCAGTTCCGCTACTACGTCCGTGACTCTCCGATCATCACCGACGCCGAGTTCGACACCCTGCTGCGCGAACTGCAGGCACTCGAGGACGAACACCCCGAACTGCGCACCGCCGACTCGCCGACCCAGCTGGTCGGTGGCGCCGGCTTCGCCACCGAGTTCACTCCCGCCGAACACCTCGAGCGGATGCTGAGCCTCGACAACGCGTTCACCCCCGACGAACTCGCCGCCTGGGCGGGCCGGCTCAAGGGCGAGATCGGCGACGACGTGAAGTTCCTGTGCGAGCTCAAGATCGACGGGGTGGCGCTGTCACTGGTCTACCGGGACGGCCGCCTGGAACGCGGCGCCACCCGCGGCGACGGGCGCACCGGTGAGGACGTCACCCTCAATGCCCGCACCATCGCCGACGTTCCCCACAAGCTCACCGAGAACGACGAATTCCCGATCCCGAAGGTCCTCGAAGTCCGCGGCGAGGTGTTCTTCCGGGTCGCCGACTTCGAAGAGCTCAACGCCGGCCTCGTCGCGGAGGGCAAACCGCCGTTCGCCAATCCGCGCAACAGCGCGGCCGGTTCGCTGCGGCAGAAGAACCCGGCCGTCACCGCCCGCCGCAAACTGCGGATGATCTGCCACGGCCTCGGACGTGTCGACGGATTCCGGCCCAAGACGCTGCACGACGCCTACCGCGCGCTCAAGGCGTGGGGACTGCCGGTCAGCGAGCACACCGCGCAGGTGCACGGACTGGACGCGGTCAGCGAACGCATCGCCTACTGGGGTGAGCACCGCCACGACGTCGAACACGAAATCGATGGTGTGGTGGTCAAAGTCGACGACGTGGCGCTGCAACGCCGGCTCGGGTCGACGTCACGCGCGCCGCGCTGGGCCATCGCGTACAAGTACCCGCCCGAAGAGGCGCAGACCAAACTGCTCGACATCAAGGTCAACGTCGGGCGCACCGGCCGGGTCACCCCGTTCGCCTGGATGGAGCCGGTGAAGGTCGCCGGCTCGACGGTCAGCCAGGCCACGCTGCACAACGCCTCCGAGGTCAAACGCAAAGGGGTGCTGATCGGCGACACGGTGATGATCCGCAAGGCCGGCGACGTCATTCCCGAGGTGCTCGGGCCGGTGGTGGATCTGCGCGACGGCTCCGAACGCGAATTCGAGATGCCGACGCACTGCCCCGAATGCGGCACCCAACTCGCCCCGGCCAAAGAGGGCGACGCCGACATCCGCTGCCCCAACACCCGCAGCTGCCCGGCGCAGTTGCGGGAGCGCGTGTTTCACGTCGCGGGCCGGGGCGCGTTCGATATCGAAGGTCTCGGCTACGAGGCCGGAACCGCGCTGCTGCAGGCCGGCGTCATCTCCGACGAGGGTGACCTGTTCACCCTCACCGAAGACGACCTGCTGCGCACCGACCTGTTCACCACCAAGAAGGGCGACCTGTCGGCGAACGGAAAACGCTTGCTGGCCAACCTGGACAAGGCCAAGGCGCAACCGCTGTGGCGGGTTCTGGTGGCGTTGTCGATCCGGCATGTGGGCCCGACGGCGGCGCGCGCGCTGGCCACCGAGTACGGCAGCCTCGACGCGATCATGGCCGCCTCCGAAGACGAACTGGCAGTGGTGGAAGGGGTGGGCCCGACCATCGCCGCGGCGGTCACCGAATGGTTCACCGTCGACTGGCACCGCGCCATCGTCGACAAGTGGCGCGACGCGGGCGTGCGGATGGCCGACGAGCGCGACGCCAGCATCGAGCGCACCCTCGAAGGGCTGTCGATCGTCGTCACCGGATCGCTGACCGGTTTCTCCCGCGACGAGGCCAAGGAAGCGATCGTCGCCCGGGGCGGCAAGGCGGCGGGTTCGGTGTCGAAGAAGACCGCCTACCTGGTCGCCGGCGACTCGCCAGGGTCGAAGTACGACAAGGCCGTCGAGCTCGGGGTGCCCATCCTCGACGAGGACGGCTTCGCCGAGTTGCTGCAGAACGGGCCCAAGAGCGACTGAGGCGCGCGTTTGTCCGCCGTGTTCACGGGGCACACGGTTGGGCGAAGCGACCAAGGAGTGGTGATGGCGATCTGCGATACCTGCGGCAACGACTACGACAAGGCGTTCACCGTGTCCTGGCCCGACGGCCGCAGCGCGACGTTCGACAGCGTGGAGTGTGCGGCGATGCAGTTGGCGCCCGAGTGTGCGCACTGCGGCTGCCGCATCCTGGGCCACGGCATCGAGACCGAAGAGGCGATGTTCTGCTGCGCGCACTGCGCACGCAAGGACAGCAATGCCGACGTCAACGACCGCTGGCCGGTGCCCGCGGGCGGCTGAGCTTCAGCGGTACCCGCGCCGGACGTCATCGACGACCCGGGGGTGGTCCAGCGTCGACGGCGTCAGGTTCTGCGGCGCGGTGTCGGCGCCGAACACCGTCGCGGCGTCCAGCGCGCGCTGATCGAGATACCGCAGCGGCGGCACCTCGCCCGGCAGTCTCGGCGTCGGCGGGGTCGGACCGCGGCGGGCCAGCACGAAACCCCAGTCCCCGAACGTGGGCACGTGCACGTGGTACGGCGTCACCGCGAACCCGGCCGCCTCGACCGTCGACACCGTGCGCCAGTATGCGGCCGGTGTGGAGAACGGGCTGCCCGCCTGCACCGTGACCAGACCGTCAGGGGTCAGCACGCGAGAGATCAACGCGTAGAACTCCACTGAGTACAACCGGCCCAGCGCGGGAGTGTCCGGGTCGGGCAGGTCGACGATCACCGCGCCGAAACTCCGGTCCGGGTGTTCGCGCAACCAGCGCATGGCGTCGTCGATCACGACGTGCACCCGCGGGTCGTCCAGTGCACCGGCATTGGCGTCGCGCAGCGTCGTGCGTCCCATCTCGATCACGGCGGGATCCAGCTCCACCTGCACGATATTCTCGATGCCGTTCTGCCGCAGCAATTCCCGCGCCACCAGGCCGTCGCCGCCGCCGAGCACCAGCACCGAACGCGGGTGGTTGGCCAGCGCCGGGTAGACCAGGCTCTCGGTGTAGCGGTACTCGTCGCGCGTCGAGAACTGCAGCCCGCCATCGAGATAGAGCCGGGTGTCGTCACCACGGCGGGTGACGACGATCTCCTGATACGGCGACTGCTGATAGGCGATGATCGGGTCCGCGTAAAGCCGTTGGCGCGTCGAGGTCTGGATCCCGTCAGCATTGACCAGCAGCGTGACCAGCAGGACCAGCGCGGCGGTCAGCGCTGTCAGCGCCGCGGCCAGTTCGCGCCCGCTGACGATGCGGCGCAACAGGAACAGCGCGACGACGCCCGCGGCGACCAGGTTGATGATCCCGGTGGCCGCGGCGCCGCGGATCATGCCCAGCTGCGGCAGCAGCAGGAACGGCCAGAGCAGGCCACCGACCAGGGCGCCCAGGTAGTCGGCGGCGTTCAGGTTGGCCAGCACACGACCGGTGTCGGTGGCCGCCGCGACCCGGCCGCGCTGCAGCAACGTCATCAGCAGCGGGACCTCGGCGCCGACCAGGCAGCCGATCAGCGCGGTGCCGACCACGAGCACCCACAGCGATCCGCCGATGAACGCGAACGCGACGTAGAGCGCCGCGGCCGACAGCCCGCCGATGATCGCCAGCGCGGTCTCCACCGCGATGAACGTCAACGCGGCGCGGTGCAGCAGCGGTTTGACCAGCAGCGCCCCCACGCCCAGCGCGGCGACGTAGCCGGCGACGATCAACGACATCGCGGTCACCCCGCCGCCGTGCAGGCTGGTCGACAGGGTCAGCAGCGCCAGTTCGTAGACGATGCCGCACGCCGCGCACGTCGCCACGGCCGCGAACAGCACCGCCCGCCACCGCGTCGCCGACCCGCCCAATCGCGGTGCGGCGTGGACGGTTTCGTCCTCGGGCGCCGTCATGACAGCGCCGCGGCGTTCACCCCTCCCACAGCCAGCAGGGCCACCGCGGTGGCGATCGCGGCCGGATGAAGCCGTTCCTCGGTGATCAGGTCGCGGAACCGTCCCGGGACGGCGAGTTCCAGCACCACCAGCGCCAGGCCTTGCAGCGCGACCCCGACCAGTCCGTACACCGCCGCGTCGACGAGGCCCTGGCCGAGTTCGGCCGAACTGGCCACGATCGCCGAACTCACCACGATCGCCAGTGCGACGTACATGCCCGAGGCGACCGCGACGGCGTTTGGCCGTCGTTCGACGAACACCAAATGGCGCAGGTTTCCCGGCGTCAACACGTCGGCCATCACGAAGCCGGCGGCGAGCACGGCGACGCCGATGATGAAGTAGAGGATCGCGGCGACGACGTTCTGGATGAGGCTCTCGCCGCTGACGGTCCCGAATTCAACCAGGGCCAGATTCATGGGTTCTCCTTACCTGATCGGCCTGTTGCGCATGTCATTTCGACCCACCCGGCCCGCCTGAACTGCCGCCGGAACCGCCCGCGGGCGCGCCGGGGAAAAAGCCCGGCCCGAGGAAGATGAAACCGCCGCCCATGTATCTGCTGCCGCGGACGTCCTCGACGCGGATCGTGCACGGCCGGTCCCCGTCGGGTCCGACGATCACGATGTCGTCTTGGTAGCGCAGGTATTCGGTGCCGCGGTCGGTGGCGCGGGCCTCGGGGCTCTGATAGTCGGCGAGCCGGTCGGCCACCTCGGTCGGTGATCCGTCGCATTCGTAGCTGGTGGCCTCGCCCGATCGCGAGTACGCGGCGTAGTTCTCGGCGACGTGGGTGCGGATGTCGCGGTTCTGCAGGGAGACGCCCATGATCAGGCAGGCGATCCCGGCCACCGCGAGCCCGGCGGCCAGCAGGAAAAGACCATTGCGGCTCACGGCTGCCACCGGCTCTGCGTGTAGACGACTGTGCCGCCGGCCTCGCCCGGGTACAGATGCCAGGTCTGCCACCGCCATCCGTCACGGTCCGGTTCGGCGGACAGCGCGGTCAGCGCGGCGTCGTCGCCGGGGAAGGCGCCGCCGAGCCAACCGTCGTCGCGTTCGCAGCTGACGCGCAACCGGTGCGCCAGACGCCGGAACTCTGTCGGGTCACAGAACTCGGTGCGCGACTCGATGCGGTAGCCCGGCGCGGTTGCCGCCCCGGGCAGCGCGGTGTCGGTCCGGGCTGTGCAGGAAACTTCTTCGGAGAAAACGGTTTTGGTGCCTTCGATGGTGATCAGATGTGATGCGCCGAGCACGCCGAGCGCCAGTGTGCTGGTGTCGCTGGACAACACACTCGTCGCCAGTGTTTCCGGCGGAGGCGCGTTGAGCGCGAGTCGCAGTGTCGTACCGGACACGTCGACCGGTTCCACAGCGAGCCGATGAAAGGGCAATTCAGAATTCCTAGGTGCCGGGCGACGGCGCCGGGTACACCGTGAGCTCACCGGGGCGCACCGACCTGCCGGTCGAGATCTCCCACGGCATGTCGGGTGCCCACCGCTCGAAACCGAGCAGCACACCCTCGTCGGCGTCGGCGTAGTCGACGAAGTCCATCTCACCGCCTGCAGGCAGCCCCGTGGTGCCTTCCGTGGTGAAAGATGCACTGCCGCGCTCGATTTCGCGACACGTCACCCCGTCGACGACGAGGTCTCCACCCGGCTGCAGCGCCAGATCCTTCCGTCGCTTCCACATCACCAACTCGAGGCGCCCCTCGTCCTCTTCGACGCCGAACCACAGCGGTTCCGGCCCGCCTTCGAGCAGGTGCTCCCACCAGACGAACGGGCCCTGGCGCAGGGTGACCGAGCCGCGGACGACGTAGTCGATCCCGCCGTGGGCGACGATGGCGCCGGGCCCGAGCTGGCGCGGGCCGAACTGCGGCATGGTGGCCGCGAACTTCAGCGGGTCCTCGCGCTCCTGGGGGCGGGCTTTCTTCTTGGGCCGCTGCAACGCCATCACCAGAACGATGACTGCCGCGATGAGTAGCACGGCGGCGAGCAGGATCAGCAGCGTGTCCACCCGGAACCTTCCGTTCGACGGTGAGCGGGACGGTCGGAACCCACGGTAACAGTCACTCCGGTGGGCGCCCGGGGCGCGATTTCAGCGCAGGATCGTCGCGACGACGCCGGCCAGATACCCCAGGCGCGCGACCTCGGACGGCCGGAACAGCGGGCCGCCGGGACGGCCCAGCACCAGCGCGGTCCGCGGATCGCGGAGCGGGGCGGCGGCCAGCGTGGTGTCCATGTCGCGCCACGGCTGCGGCACCCAGTCGGCGTCGGCGTCGAGGGCCTCGGCGTGTTCGAGCGGCAGCCACGGCGTGGCGGCGGTCTGCGTCTCCGGTGCGCTGGGGCTGCCGACGAGCCGTTCGGGTCCCGCGTCGGTCAACCGGATCACGGTGGCCCAGCCGACCCGCAGCACGCGCGGTGCCTCGTCGACGAGGACCTGCAGCTTCCGGTCGCGCGGCGCGGCGGCGATGTGGTCGATCAGTTCGAGTTCGCGGTGCGCCTCGAGCAGCCCGGTGTGCGGCCGGATGCTGTCGACGTAGACGCCCTTGAGCTGCTCGGCGGCGGTGATCAGCATGTCGGGCATCGCACCCGCGGGCAGTTCGACGACGAGGTCGTCGACCGCGTATCCGGCGGCGCGCTCCACGACGTCGAGCGAGAGGATGTCGGCGCCCACCGAACCGAGCGCCACGGCCAGCGAGCCGAGACTGCCCGGTCGGTCCTCGAGCTGGACGCGCAGTAGGTACGAACGCACGCGCACACTGTTTCACAGCACCCGACGCTGAGCATTCCGGCCTCAACGGCGGTGACTAGGCTGCTTGTCGTGTCGCAAATCTCCCGAGACGAGGTCGCCCACCTGGCGCGGCTGGCCCGCCTCGCTTTGACCGAGGACGAGTTGGACAGCTACGCCGGGCAGTTGGGCGCGATCATCGACCACGTCAGCCAGATCCAATCCGTCGACGTCGCAGGCGTCGACCCCACTGACAATCCGCTCACCGATGTCAACGTGTTCCGCCCCGACGTGGTGCTGCCCAGCCTGTCGCAGGACGAAGCGCTCGACCAGGCGCCCAAGGCCGCCGAGGGTCGGTTCGCGGTGCCGCGGATTCTGGGGGAGGCCGAATGAGCGCCTCGGAGCTGACCCGGATGGACGCGGCGACACTGGCCACCAAGATCGCCGCCAAGGAGGTGTCGTCGACCGAGGTCACCCGGGCCTGCCTGGATCAGATCGCGGCGACCGACGAGAAGTACCACGCGTTCCTGCACGTCGCCGAGGAGGAGGCGCTGGCCGCCGCCGCCACCGTCGACGCCGCGGTGTCCGCCGGTGAGACGCTGCCCTCGGCGCTGAGCGGGGTGCCGTTGGCGCTCAAGGACGTGTTCACCACCACCGACATGCCGACCACGTGTGGGTCCAAGATCCTCGAGGGCTGGACGTCGCCCTACGACGCGACGGTGACGATCCGGTTGCGCGCGGCCGGGATCCCGATCCTGGGCAAGACCAACATGGACGAGTTCGCGATGGGTTCGTCGACCGAGAACTCGGCGTACGGGCCCACCCGCAACCCGTGGGACGTCGACCGCGTCCCCGGCGGCTCGGGCGGCGGCAGCGCGGCCGCGCTGGCGGCATTTCAGGCCCCGCTGGCCATCGGGACCGACACCGGCGGCTCGATCCGCCAGCCGGCGGCGCTGACGTCGACGGTCGGAGTCAAGCCGACCTACGGCACGGTGTCGCGGTACGGGCTGATCGCCTGCGCGTCGTCGCTGGATCAGGGTGGTCCGTGCGCGCGCACCGTGCTCGACACCGCGCTGCTGCACGAGGTGATCGCCGGCCATGACCCGCGGGACTCGACGTCGGTCGACGCCGCGGTGCCCGATGTGGTGGCCGCCGCCAGGGCCGGGGCGTCCGGGAACCTGAAGGGTGTGCGCGTCGGCGTGGTCAAGCAGCTGCGCGGCGACGGCTACCAGGCCGGTGTGCTGGCGTCGTTCGACGCCGCGGTCGAACAGCTGACCGCGCTGGGCGCCGAGGTCACCGAGGTCGACTGCCCGCACATCGACTACTCGCTTCCCGCCTATTACCTGATCCTGCCGTCGGAGGTGTCGAGCAACCTCGCCCGCTTCGACGCGATGCGCTTCGGGATGCGGGTCGGCGACGACGGCACCCACAGCGCCGAAGAGGTGATGGCGATGACGCGGGCCGCCGGATTCGGCCCGGAAGTCAAGCGGCGCATCATGATCGGCACCTATGCGTTGTCGGCGGGCTACTACGACGCCTACTACAACCAGGCGCAGAAGGTCCGTACGCTGATCGCGCGTGACCTCGACGAGGCGTACCAGAGGGTCGACGTATTGGTCACCCCGACCACACCGACGACGGCCTTCGGGTTGGGCGAGAAGGTCGACGATCCGCTGGCGATGTACCTGTTCGACCTGTGCACGCTGCCGCTGAACCTGGCCGGGCACTGCGGCATGTCGGTGCCGTCGGGGCTGTCGTCGGACGACAACCTGCCCGTCGGGTTGCAGATCATGGCGCCCGCCATGGCCGACGACCGGCTGTACCGCGTCGGCGCCGCCTACGAGGCCGCCCGCGGACCGCTGCCCACCGCGCTCTGAGGCCGTCGGGCGCGCGGTCGTTGCGCACAAACGTCGACAGAGGGCGCGAACATGCGTGCGCTCGGGGAGGATGAGGACATGCGGATCGGAGTGCTCACCGGCGGCGGTGACTGTCCAGGACTGAACGCGGTGATCAGAGCCGTGGTGCGCACCTGCGACGTGCGGTACGGCTCGTCGGTGGTCGGATTCCTCGACGGGTGGCGCGGGCTGCTGGAGAACCGTCGCATCCAGCTGGCCAACGACGACCGCAACGACCGGCTGCTCGCCAAGGGCGGCACGGTGCTCGGCACCGCGCGGGTGCATCCGGAGAAGCTGCGCGCCGGGCTGGAGCAGATCAAGCAGACGCTCGACGACAACGGCATCGACGTGCTGATCCCGATCGGCGGTGAGGGCACGCTGACCGCCGCGCACTGGCTGTCCGAGGAGAACGTGCCGGTGGTCGGGGTGCCCAAGACCATCGACAACGACATCGACTGCACCGACGTGACGTTCGGCCACGACACCGCGCTGGGCGTGGCCAGCGAGGCGATCGACCGGCTGCACAGCACCGCCGAATCGCATCAGCGGGTGATGCTCGTCGAGGTGATGGGCCGCCACGCCGGCTGGATCGCGCTGAACGCCGGGCTGGCGTCCGGCGCGCACATGACCCTGATCCCCGAGCAGCCCTTCGACGTCGAAGAGGTCTGCCGGTTGATCAAACAGCGCTTCGTGCGCGGTGATTCGCACTTCATCTGCGTGGTGGCCGAGGGCGCCAAACCCGCCGAGGGGTCGATGCAGTTGCGCCAGGGCGGCATCGACGAGTTCGGCCACGAGCGGTTCACCGGCGTCGCGCAGCAACTTGCGCTCGAGGTGGAGAAGCGGATCAACAAGGAGGTCCGGGTCACCGTGCTGGGTCACGTGCAGCGCGGCGGCACCCCGACCCCGTTCGATCGGGTGCTGGCCACCCGCTTCGGTGTCAACGCCGCCGACGCCGCGCATGCGGGGGAGTACGGGATGATGGTGTCGCTGCGCGGCCAGGAGATCGGCCGGGTGCCGCTGGCCGATGCGGTGCGCCAGCTCAAGCTGGTCCCGCAGAGCCGCTACGACGACGCCGCGGAGTTCTTCGGCTGATTATTTCGGCGAACAGACGCAAAGTGACCCGTTTCGCGGCTGTTTGAGGGCACTTTGCGTCTGCTCGCCGGGAAAAGGTGACCCACTAGGATCAGGGGTATGACTGCTGCGACCGCCGATCTGATCGACTACGACGACGTCGTTGCGCGTTACGAGCCGGTGCTGGGACTGGAAGTCCACGTGGAACTGTCCACCGCGACCAAGATGTTCTGCGGGTGCGCCAACCGGTTCGGCGCCGAGCCCAACACGCAGGTGTGCCCGGTGTGCCTGGGACTGCCGGGGTCGCTGCCGGTGCTCAACCAGCAGGCCGTCGAGTCGGCGATCCGGATCGGGCTGGCGCTCAACTGCGAGATCGTGCCGTGGTGCCGGTTCGCGCGCAAGAACTACTTCTACCCGGACATGCCGAAGAACTACCAGATCAGCCAGTACGACGAGCCGATCGCGATCAACGGCTACCTGGAAGTGCCGCTCGACGACGGCACCACCTGGCGGGTCGAGATCGAGCGCGCCCACATGGAGGAGGACACCGGCAAGCTGACCCACCTCGGCAGCGACACCGGCCGCATCGAGGGCGCCACCACGTCGCTGATCGACTACAACCGCTCCGGGGTGCCGCTGATCGAGATCGTCACCAAGCCGATCGAGAACACCGGCGCGCGGGCCCCAGAGATCGCCCGAGCCTATGTGACCGCGCTGCGAGACCTGTTGCGCGGCTTGGGAGTATCGGACGTCCGGATGGACCAGGGCTCGATGCGCTGCGACTCGAACGTCTCGCTGAAGCCGGTCGGCCAGAAGGAATTCGGCACCCGCACCGAGACCAAGAACGTCAACTCGCTCAAGAGCGTGGAGGTTGCGGTCCGCTACGAGATGCGCCGTCAGGCCGCGGTTCTCGACTCCGGTGGCCGAGTCACCCAGGAGACCCGGCACTTCCACGAGGACGGCTACACCTCGCCGGGCCGCAGCAAGGAAACCGCCGAGGACTACCGGTATTTCCCCGAACCCGACCTCGAACCGGTCGCCCCCGACGCCGAGTGGGTGGAGCGCCTGCGCAAGACCATCCCCGAGCTGCCGTGGGTGCTGCGCAAGCGAATTCAGGACGATTGGGGCATCTCCGACGAGGTGATGCGCGACCTGGTCAACATCGGCGCGCTCGACCTCATCGCCGCCACCGTCGAACAGGGCGCCTCCAGCGACGCGGCCCGCGCCTGGTGGGGAAACTTCCTGGTGCAGAAGGCCAACGAGGCGGGGGTCGAACTCGATGCGCTACCGATCTCGCCGTCGCAGGTGGCCGCGGTGGTCAAGCTGGTCGACGACGGCAAGCTGTCGAACAAGCTGGCCCGTCAGGTCGTCGAAGGCGTGCTCGCCGGTGAAGGCGAGCCCGAACAGGTGATGAAGGACCGCGGCCTGGAGGTCGTGCGCGACGACTCCGCGCTGCAGTCGGCCGTCGACGAGGCGCTGGCCGCCAACCCCGACGTCGTCGAGAAGATCCGCGGCGGCAAGGTGCAGGCCGCGGGCGCGATCGTCGGCGCGGTGATGAAGGCGACCAAGGGTCAGGCCGACGCGGCCCGGGTGCGCGAACTGGTGCTCGCGGCCTGCGGCTAGGGCCGCCGTCGCGCCAGGCCCAGCGCCGCCGCCGCGAACTGTTCGAGCCGTTCGCGTGGATACGTCTGCGGTTCGCTGACCGCCAGCCGGCCCAGCATCTCGGCGAACGACAACATGGTGTGACCCAGCAGGGTCGGATCCAGGTCGGCCAGTCGCGGGTCGAGCGCCGCGCCCGCCTTGGCGAGTTGCTCAGCCTGGGACAGGATCGACGACCGCGCCCGCCGTAGCGCGCCGCGGTACTCGCGCGGCGCGCTGTCAGGAAGGGTCAGGATGAGCCGCCACCGGGTCGGGTTCGCCAGCACCACGCCGAGAAACGTAGAGATGGTCGCGACGTACGCGCCGGTCGGCCCCCGTACGGACAGGTCGTCGGGCATCGCGTCGCGGACCTGAGTGACCCCGCGTTCGTGTTCGCGGCTCAGCAGTGCCGACACCAGTTCGCTGCGCGTGCGAAAAACTGTGTACAGCACCGGTTTTCCGACACCAGCGGCTTCGGCCACCGATTCCATGCTGAGCTCGTGCAACGGGTTGTCGGCGAGCACGGTCATGGCAGCGTCGAGCAACTGCTCGCGCCGCTGTTCGGGTGGTAACCGCGGTGCGTACTTACGACGGGCCTGGGCCATGCGCCAATGTTACGCCACCGTTGTATTCGCTGCGGTCAATTGCTACGGTGGCGTTCTATTCGCGGGGTGACAGGAGGTGGACGCGATGGAGATCAGGCGCGACGACTACGGGTTCTTCGGACCGGACTCGCCGAGTTGGAAGGTCTGGGCCGCGCCGACCGCGCTGATCGGTTTCCAGCGCGCGGTGGTGCTCGAACACTTCGATCCGTTCCTGGCCGCCGCGGTCGCGGACAGCGCGGGCATATACGACGATCCGCGCGGTCGACTCGACCGCACCCTGGCCTATTTCCTGACCGTCGCGGTGGCCGACGGCCGCACCGCCGTCGGGGTGGCCGACGCCCTGATGCGGGTGCACGCCCACGCCAAGGGCATCGAGCCGATCACCGGCGCGCGCTACAGCGCCAACCACCCGGACTCACAGCTGTGGATCCACATCACCGGATGGCATTCGGTGCTCAAGTGCTACGAACGGTATGGGCCCGGCCCGTTGTCGCCGGCCGAGGAATCCCGATTCTGGGCCGAAGCGCGGATCGCCGCCGAACTGCAGACGTGCAAACCCGCCGACGTGCCGGCGTCACGAGATGAGGTGCGGCAGTACTTCTCCGAGGTCCGCGGGAGGTTGTGCACTTCAGAACACGCCGACCGCGCAATGCACTATCTGCTGTACACGCCACGCGACCGCGGCGTGCAGCTGTGGGCGGGTAGTCGCCTGCTGGCACCCGCGGCCATCGCGACACTGCCCCGATGGATGCGGCAGATGGGCAGGTTCGATCAGCCCGCGGCCGTCGACGCGGCGGTCACCCCGATCGCGCGGGCCTGGATCCGGGCGCTGTCGGCCCTCGACCGCCGGCCGATGCTGGCGGTCGCCCGTCGCATCGCCCCCGCGACCGCCGACGTGCTCGAAGCTCACCTGACCTCTGGGGCGCCAACCAATGCGCACACCGTCACCCCGGCCGAGGCGCGGGAGCGGTTGATCGCACACGCCTGATCGGGCCGACACCAGCACATCCCAGGCGGCGATCGCCGAGAGCTTCGGCGCGGTCGGCGTCGCGGTGGCGGGCACGCTCGGGGAATGCGCCAGCGTCGCGCGTCGGCCTGCGAATGGTCGACGGCTGAGTTTTATTGGCGCGCAATCAAATCAGGTGGCGTCTTCGTTCTTGCGCGGGAAGCCGCCGCCCTGCGGGAACAACGGGAACACCACGTCGTCGAGCTTCTGCGCGTCGCCTGCGGTCTTGTTCACCGTGCCGCCCCAGATGTTGCCGTCGGGCGACATCGCCAGCGCCCAGGCGTGGCCGTGCTGATCCTGGCGCACCACCTCGGGATCGCCGGTGACCGCACCGGTTTCGGGCGCCATCCGCACCGCGACGGTCTGCTTGGTGTTGACCAGGTTCACCAGCACGGTGCCGTCGAGCGCCGCGCAGCCGGCCACCCCGGGACGGTCGGGCCAGGTCCACACCGTCGAGGTCTTGGAGTCCTTGGTGATCCGCTGCAGGCGGTCACCGGTCGGGGTCCGGTCGGTGATGTACAGCGACCCGTCCGACCCGTCGCGGCACATCCCGCCGCCGGCGCCCAGACCCGACAGCGCCGTCGTCGTCGGGGCCTGATCGACGGTGGTGGGCTGCTCGATGCGCAGCACCTTGCCCGCCAGCGACCCGGGGTTGGCGGCGTCGGCCGGGTTGCCCGCATCCCCGGTCTGCACGAGCAGCGTCGTCGGGCTGGTGAAGATCAACGACCCCGTGTTGCCGTCGGCCCCCTTCGGGATACCGGTCAGGATCGGCTTGGGGATGTCGCCGTCGGCGATGCGGATCACCCGGTTGTCGGTGGGGGTGCTGACGTAGGCGTACATCAACCGGTCCTGCTGGTAGGTCGGCGACATCGCGATGTCCATCAGCCCGCCGTCACCGGAACCGTCGACCGGAAGCGTCGTCTTGACCTTCGGCTCGGCCCGCACCGAGATCTCCTTCACCACACCCGTGGTGCGCTCGGCGACCAACGCGGACTGGCTGTCCGGCAGCATGATCAGCCCGCTGGTGCTGTCCAGGCAGCCCTGCATGACGCCGGGCGCCGGGCACTCCTTGGGGAACGGGGTCGGCGGCAGCGGCGGTGGCGGCGGCGGCGTCGACGTCGGCCCCGGCGCCAGCTCGGGTTCGGTGGTGAAGGGCTGGGACTGGGCGTCGTCGAACCGCGCGCACCCGGATCCCACGAGCAGCGCCGCACACAGCACAGCGAACACACCCCGCAGCGGCCGGCGCACACTCATGCGAGCCAGGTTACGGATCAATCCGCCGGACGCGCCACGCGCACCCGCGCCCGCGCCCCCGGTGAGCACGCGAATTGGCGTGCCGAAGCGCCGCGCCAATACCCGGCTACCGGGTGATGTGCACTTACTCTGGCCATGTGACCAGTCATAGCAATGACCCACGCACCTGGCAGCGGCCCGACGACGCGGCCGGGCGACCGGTGTCGGCGAGCCTGGTCGATCCCGAGGACGACCTTCCGGTCGCCAATTACGGCGGCGACTTCGAGACCACCGCGATCCCGCACTACGACGCCGGCGCCGCGGCCCCGGCGCAGCCCGCGGCGCCCGCCTTCGGGCTGCTGCACGAGCCCGAACCGCTGCCGTACGTCCAGCCGGGCGGGCGGCACGCGATGGGCGGTTATGGTGCCGAACCGGCCGAGATCGAACCCGATCCGATGGCGCGCGGCGCGGACCGTCGCGGCACCCTGGACCTGGGCCTGCTGCTGCTGCGGGTGGCGATCGGTGTGCTGTTCATCGGCCACGGCCTGCAGAAGGCGTTCGGGCTGTGGGGCGGACCCGGGCTCAACGGCTGGGAAACCGAACTGTCCGACATGGGCTTCCGCTACGCCGACATTTTGACCTACGTCGCGACCGGCGGGCAGATCGCTGCCGGCGTGCTGCTGATCCTCGGCCTGTTCACCCCGGTGGCCGCCGCGGGCGCGCTGGCCTATCTGGTCACCGGCGTGCTGGCGCAGGCGATGGTCGCCCACGAAGAGGCCCGGCTGTCGGACTTCCTGACCGACGGCCACGAATATCAGGTGTTCCTGGCCTGCGCGGTCGCGGTGTTGGTGCTGACCGGACCCGGCCGCTATGGATTCGACGCGGGCCGCGGGTGGGCCCGCCGGCCGTTCGTCGGATCGTTCGTCGCGTTGGTGCTCGGCGTGGGCGCCGGTGTGGCGATCTGGGTCGTGCTCAACGGCGGCAACCCGTTCGCCTAATCCGTCGAGTACGGATTCGGTACGCGCCCGCCGCTGGCCTCGGTCAACAACGGCAGCGTCGCGAAGGTCACCGCGGGCAGGCGCACATCGCGGCCGTCCTTGAGGTGGGCGTAGGCCGCCGACCCTTTCCCGAAGCGCAGACCGTCGACGTCGTCCCACCGCAGGGTCTCGCTGCCCAGCAGCGTGCGGGCGGTGACGGTGTCGCGGTCGGCCACGGTGCGGTTGCGCACGACGTACGCCGACAGCCCGACCGGGATGACCAGCAGTGCCAGCACCCACGGCAGACCCGCCAGCACCAGCGTGAGCAGGCTGAGCGCCAGAAACGCGACGGCGAAGTGAGCCATCGGCGAGATGCGGATGACGACGGGGGCGGGGGCGGCCTCAGAACTCACACCGCCATCTTTGCATCGGAGGGCAATTTGACCTGTGACCAGTGCGGAGGCTACCGTCGACGGTTATGCAGACCCTGGGCACGCTCGTAGTAATTGGGAAGCGCGTTGATGCGCTGGCCCAGACTCGGGCATAGCCACCAGCATCGACGCGCGACCCTCGTACAGCGGCCCAGCTGACGGGGGTTTTTTCTTGCCCGACCACCGATTTGAGACCCTAGACACGGATCCGAAACAGGATTTAGGAGAACGAACACCGTGAGCGCACCCACCACACGCCCGCTGGAGCAGGCGGTCGCGACCGTGCCCGACGACGGGCATGCCGGCAAGCCGGCGCCGAAGACCACCGCCGCGCCCGCCAAACATGTTGCGCCGCAACAGATGACCGGTGCGCAGGCGGTGATCCGGTCGCTGGAGGAACTCGACGTCGACACGATCTTCGGCATCCCCGGCGGCGCCGTGCTGCCGGTCTACGACCCGCTGTTCGACTCGCAGCGGCTGCGCCACGTGCTGGTCCGCCACGAACAGGGCGCCGGGCACGCCGCCAGCGGTTACGCGCACGCGACCGGCAAGGTCGGCGTGATGATGGCCACCTCGGGTCCCGGCGCGACCAACCTGGTCACGCCGCTGGCCGACGCGCACATGGACTCCATCCCGGTGGTCGCGATCACCGGTCAGGTCGGTCGCGGCCTGATCGGCACCGACGCATTCCAGGAGGCCGACATCTCCGGGATCACGATGCCGATCACCAAGCACAACTTCCTGGTGCGCAACGGCGACGACATCGCGCAGGCGATCGCCGAGGCGTTCCACATCGCGTCCACCGGCCGCCCCGGCCCGGTGCTGGTCGACATCCCCAAGGACGTGCTGCAGGCGCAGTGCACGTTCAGTTGGCCGCCGCGCATCGATCTGCCCGGCTACAAGCCCAACACCAAACCGCACAACCGCCAGATCCGCGAGGCGGCCAAGCTGATCGCGGCCTCGCGCAAGCCGGTGCTCTACGTCGGCGGCGGCGTGATCCGCGGCGAGGCCAGCGCCGAACTGCTGGAGCTGGCCGAGCTGACCGGTATCCCCGTGGTCACCACGCTGATGGCGCGCGGCGCATTCCCCGACAGCCACCCGCAGAACGTCGGCATGCCCGGTATGCACGGCACCGTCGCCGCGGTGGCCGCGCTACAGCGCAGCGATCTGCTGATCACGCTGGGCGCCCGCTTCGACGACCGGGTGACCGGCAAACTGGAGTCGTTCGCCCCGGACGCCAAGGTGATCCACGCCGACATCGACCCGGCCGAGATCGGCAAGAACCGGCACGCCGACGTGCCGATCGTCGGTGACGTCAAGGCGGTGATCGGGGAGCTGATCGAGGCGCTCCGCCGCGACGGCACCTCGCTGTCGATCGACAACTGGTGGGAGTACCTGCGCGGGGTGCAGGCCACCTACCCGCTGAGCTACGGACCGCAGAGCGACGGCAGCCTGTCCCCGGAGTACGTCATCGAGACGCTGGGCAAGATGGCCGGACCGGAGGCGGTCTACGTCGCCGGCGTCGGCCAGCACCAGATGTGGGCCGCGCAGTTCGTGAAGTACGAGAACCCCAAGACCTGGCTGAACTCCGGCGGGCTGGGCACGATGGGCTTCGCGGTGCCCGCGGCGATGGGCGCCAAGTTCGGCCGCCCGGAGGCCGAGGTGTGGGCGATCGACGGTGACGGCTGCTTCCAGATGACCAACCAGGAACTGGCCACCTGCGCGGTCGAGGGCGCACCGATCAAGGTGGCGTTGATCAACAACGGCAACCTGGGCATGGTGCGGCAGTGGCAGACCCTGTTCTACGAGGAGCGCTACAGCCAGACCGATCTGTCGACGCACTCGCGCCGCATCCCCGACTTCGTGAAGCTGGCCGAGGCGCTGGGCTGCGTCGGATTGCGTTGTGAGCGTGCCGAAGACGTCGAGGACGTGATCCGCCAGGCACGTGAGATCAACGACCGCCCGGTGGTGATCGACTTCATCGTCGGCGCCGATGCGCAGGTCTGGCCGATGGTCGCCGCGGGCACCGGCAACGACGAGATCCAGGCTGCACGGGGCATCCGCCCGCTGTTCGACAACGAAGAGGGGCATGCCTGATGAGCGCGCGTACGCACACGCTGTCGGTGCTCGTCGAGGACAAACCCGGTGTGCTGGCCCGGGTGGCGTCGCTGTTCTCGCGGCGCGGGTTCAACATCCAGTCCCTGGCTGTCGGCGCGACCGAACAGAAGAACATGTCGCGCATGACGATCGTCGTCAGCGTCGAGGAAGCACCGCTGGAGCAGATCACCAAGCAGCTCAACAAGCTGGTGAACGTGATCAAGATCGTGGAGCAGGAAGAGGACAACTCGGTCGCGCGCGAACTGGCGCTGATCAAGGTGCGCACCGACGCGTCGACCCGCGGTCAGGTCATCGAGGCGGTGAACCTGTTCCGCGCCAAGGTCGTCGACGTGTCCACGGAGTCGTTGACGATCGAGGCCACCGGCACGCCCGAGAAACTCGAGGCGCTGCTGCGGGTGCTGGAGCCTTACGGTATCCGCGAAATCGTGCAGTCCGGCGTGGTGTCGCTGTCCCGCGGTCCGCGCGGTATCGGCACCACCAAGTAGTACCCGAATAACGAGTATCCCCAAATCAGGTGAGAGATAAGGAAATTCAGTGGCAGTAGAGATGTTCTATGACGACGATGCGGACCTGTCGGTCATTCAGGGACGCAAGGTCGGCGTCATCGGATACGGCAGCCAGGGCCACGCGCATTCGCTGAGCCTGCGCGACTCCGGTGTCCAGGTGAAGGTCGGGCTCAAAGAGGGCTCCAAGTCGCGGGAGAAGGTCACCGAGCAGGGCCTCGAGGTCGACACTCCCGCCGAGGTCGCCAAGTGGGCGGACGTGATCATGCTGCTGGCCCCCGACACCGCGCAGGCCGAGATCTTCAAGAACGACATCGAGCCCAACCTCGAGGACGGCAACGCGCTGTTCTTCGGCCACGGTCTCAACATCCACTTCGACCTGATCTCGCCGCCGGCCAACGTCACGATCGGCATGGTCGCCCCGAAGGGCCCCGGCCACCTGGTGCGCCGCCAGTTCGTCGACGGCAAGGGCGTGCCCTGCCTGATCGCGATCGACCAGGACCCCAAGGGTGAGGGACAGGCGCTGGCGCTGTCGTACGCCAAGGGCATCGGCGGCACCCGGGCCGGGGTCATCAAGACCACGTTCAAGGACGAGACCGAGACCGACCTGTTCGGTGAGCAGGCCGTGTTGTGCGGCGGCACCGAGGAACTCGTCAAGACCGGTTTCGACGTGATGGTCGAGGCGGGTTACGAGCCCGAGCTGGCGTACTTCGAGGTGCTGCACGAGCTCAAGCTGATCGTCGACCTGATGTACGAGGGCGGCATCGCGCGGATGAACTACTCGGTGTCCGACACCGCCGAGTTCGGCGGCTACCTGTCCGGGCCGCGGGTGATCGACGCCGGCACCAAGGAGCGGATGAAGCAGATCCTCGCCGAGATCCAGGACGGCACCTTCGTCAAGCGTCTGGTCGCCAACGTCGAGGGCGGCAACAAGGAACTCGAGGGCCTGCGCAAGCAGAACGCCGAGCACCCGATCGAGGTGACCGGCAAGAAGCTGCGCGACCTGATGAGCTGGGTGGACCGGCCCATCACCGAGACGGCCTGAATCTAGCTGCGATTTCGGTGTCGTTGGTTGCGCTGACCGCGACCAACGACACCGAAATCACAAGTTTCAGGGGCGGTGTTCGTGCCCGGGTCGGCCCTGGGTGCGACGCCGCTCCTTCATCTCCGACTCGAACACGTGCCGACGGCCCTGCTGCAGCTCGTCGCGCACCCGGCGCTCGTGGTCGCGGAACACCGACCAGTAGCTGTCGTCGAAATCCTCGACGATCTGGAACGTCCAGCGGCCGTAGAGCACGTTGCGGCCGACGACCTCTTCCTCAAGTCGCTGGGCGACGCTGTCGTGGCCCGCGGCGCGCAGCTTGTCGCACGCCTCGCCGAGCAGCAGGTCGGCGCGACCCATCAACTGGTGAAACGAGTACAGGTGTCCGCGGGCGCGTTCCACCCATTCCAACGCCTCCGAGACACCGCCGACGGCCTCCACCGTCGCGTCGTCGAGCCCCTCGGGGCGGCTGTGCTGTTCGTCCTTCTGCTGATCGGTCATGGCAGACAGGTACCCGCTTCTGCCCGGCCGTCTATCCTGATAACGAAACTCCGCATCGATAATGCATTGATCGGGGTTTGCCGACCGGGTCCGCGGTCTACTCTCTCCGCGTCGATACCGCCATGAGCAGCTCCGATGTCCGACGCTGACCAGCCGATGTACACGGTCCGCGTCGTGGCCGAACGCGTCGGTGTGCCGACCGCCACACTGCGTAGCTGGAGCCAGCGCTACGGGGTCGGCCCGTCGCACCACGTTCCCGGCCGGCACCGCCTCTACAGCGAGAACGACGTCACGGTCGTGCAGCGCATGCACGCCCTGATCCGCGACGGCGCCAGCCCGCGCAGCGCGGCCCAGATGGCGGCCGAGTCGATCGCCCCGCCGCGCGGTGATGTCGAGGCGCTGCTGAGCGCCGCGTTCGAGCTGGACCTGCCGACGCTGGGGCGGCTGCTCGAATCGCACCTGCGGCACTTCGGTGTGCTCGACACCTGGGAGCTCGTCGTGCGGCCCGCCTTCGCCGCGATCGTGTCCAGGCAGCAGGACGAAGGTGGCTGCATCGACGTCGAGCACGCGTTGTCGTGGGCGGTGTCACGCGCACTGCAGCGGGTGCCGCTGGCGCCGTCCGGAACCACGACATCGATCGTATTGGCTTGTGCCGCAGGCGAAACGCATGTGCTGGCGTTGGAGGCGCTGCGCGCCGCGCTCGGCGAACGCGGGCACGGTGCGCTGATGCTCGGCGCCGACGTGCCCGCGTGGGCGCTGATCGATGCGATCGGCCGGATCACGGTGCCGGTCACCGCGATGCTGTGGTCGCACAGCGCCGACACCGCGGACATGGACACCGTGCGCGCGGTGAGCGCGCAAGCCGAGGTGGTGCTCGCCGGTCCCGGCTGGGTGCACGTGCCGGATGTCGCGCCGGGGGTGCACGTCGGCAGCCTGGCCGAAGCGCTGCGCCGCTGGGAGGTGTCCGAGTGACGGTGGACGCGCGATTTTGGCATCATTGCGAATCGCGATTGTGGGTATGTATACGAGGTGTCTGTGACGACGACTGAGGCCGCGGTGGCCACCGATGGCGAATCCGTGATCCTCCTCGATGAGGATGGCCAGCCCATCGGCAGCGCCGCCAAAACCACGGTGCACCACGAGGCCACACCGCTGCACCTGGGATTTTCCTGTTATCTGTTCGACCGTGACGGCCGGGTGCTGCTGACCCGCCGAGCGCTGGGCAAGAAGACCTGGCCGGGGGTGTGGTCGAACTCGTTCTGCGGACATCCCGCGCCGGGGGAGCAGGTCGACGACGCGGTCCGTCGCCGCGCACAACAGGAACTGGGTGTGAAGATCGGCGCGCCGACGTGCGTGCTGCCCGACTTCCGTTACCGGGCAGTCGCGGCCGACGGCACGGTCGAAAACGAGATCTGCCCGGTGTTCGTCGCACGGTGCGACGGCCCACTCGCGCCCGACCCGTCGGAGGTCATGGAGTGGATGTGGGTGTCCTGGGAGCAGCTGCGCTCAGCGGCCGGGTTGCCGTGGGCGATCAGCCCGTGGGCCATGGAGCAGATCCCGCTGCTCGACGGTGCTAACTCTTCTTGGGGTCATGACCCCAGTTCATCAGCGAGTAGCGCCACGCCGAATCGGTGATGTCGCCCTGAGGTTTCTGCGCCAGATGACGGTGGGCATAGCCGACAACCTTGCGCATGTGCGCGAAATCGTCGTCGTCGAGTTCTGACTTCTTCTTCCGAAGCAGTTCGACGATGCGCCTGCCGCTGGCGTGCCCGGTCGACTCGCCGTCACCGGACTTCTGACCCACGTCTTTGGATTCGGCGGTGTCCAGCCACTTCTCGAGCTCACCGGCCGTCATGTTGACGGTGTCGGTGAACTCGGCGTACGTGGCGTCGTGGTCGTCGGTGGCCATCGAGCGCCTACTTCTTCTTCAGCGATTCCGGCTTGTGCACGGCGTCGCGACCACTCTTGTCGCTGCGCACCCGGTACTGCGGGTTGTCCGAATCGGCGCGCACCGTGCGCCCGGCGGCCTCGGTGTCCGACGTGATCTTCTCTTCGACGGTTCCGGTCACGGTGCTGCCGTGGCTCTTCCACTGCACCTTGTCGCCCTTGTTGATGTCCTTGCTCATTGGGGCCGGATACCCGGGGCGCCCGGGGCGAAACGGGTCAGGCCTGCGCGCGCAGGCGGTACAGCCGTTCGGCGTAGGCGAGGTCGTCGCGCCACAGGCGGGTGGCCGCGCTGCGCATCAGCGGGGTGATCAACGGCGCCCCGCGCAGCGCGTGCACGAAGCCCGGCCGGTCCGAGTGCGCGATGACCGCTTCGATGACCGCGGTGCGCGGGTGCCCGTCGGCGCCGGGACCCAGCGGGGTGGCGTGGGTTTCGACGACGCTTCCCGCCCCCTCGCCGTCGACGATGCGCATCACGATGGTGCGCGGTTCCGGCGCGGTGAACTCCGCGATCACCGGGACGCCGAGGCGGCCGATGTGGAACGTGACCGCGACGAGGAAACGGTCGTCGTCCTCGGCGAGTTCGTCGTCAGCGGGCGGGGCCGAGAGCACCTCGAGGCGCGCGAACGAATACGGGTGGAACCATGCGCCGTGCCACGGGTCGAGCCGGTTGGCGATCACGTCGGCCGGTTCGCAGGTGCCGTCAAGGCGGGTCACCGCCGAGATCTGGACGCCGTCCGGGCGTTTGGGCAGTATCGGTGTGTCCGTGGGAGTTTCGCCGCCGACGCGGTCCAGCCGCACCCATGCGAGCACACCGTCGTCGTGGGCGGGCAGCGGCCGCCAGCCCCACGTGCGGCCGCCGTCGAACCGCAGGCCGTGCCACGGGCAGATGAGCACACCACAGTCCACCGACCCGGTGGACAGATCCGCGCCCAGGTGCGGGCACGCCGCGGGTCCGACGGCGAGGCTGCCGTCAGCGGTACGCCAGGCCACCAGTTCGACGCCGCCGACGGTGGCGCTGACCGGACGGGCTCCGATCCGGTCGCTGGCGGCGAACGCGTACCAGTTCCCACTGGGCCTGCGCCGGCAGCGGCGCAGCGCGGTGTTGATCACGGCCGGCTCGGCGTCGGCGTAGGTCGGCACCTGACCGGACCAGGGTGTGCGCGGAAGCACCTCGAACGGTGAGGTTTTCGCGACCCGCGCTCTCAGTTCGGAGAACACCTTCATCGGAGTTGCCTTTCAGCCAGTCGCCGCAGTGGTGCGAAGCGACCCTGGGTGGGCACGGTGTACAGGTCGTGTCCGGCGACCCCGTGGCGTCCCAGCAGCAGGTTGGCCGCCGCCCATCCGGTGGTGGCGGCCCGCTCCATCAACGCGACCGGCAGGTCGATGCGGATACCGTCGCCCGCCAGCGCCAGCCCCGGAGTCGGAGTGGACACCGTGGGGCGCGCCGCGAAATCGCCGGGGCCGAACCGCGGACAGTCCTGGCGGCACAGCACACGCTCACCGACGATGTTGGCGTTCTTGGTCTCCGGGTACAGCTCGTGCATGCGGGGCAGCAGTCGGCTGGTCACGTCGGCGACGTCATCGGTCGCCGCGTAGGAATGCAGCTCCACGACCGAACCCCCGGTGCGCCGTGACCAGTCGATCGCCTCGCGCTCGTATCTGTCCAGCACGCTGACATTGTCCAGCGGAGGCCGCCCGCCCGTGCCGAGAAACGCGGCGCGGTCGGGGTCGACGGGTTGGTCCAGCCACAACCGGTGCACGACGAACGGCGGGGCGGTGTGCAGCGCGCCGACCCGGGAGCGCCACGCGTGGTCGCCGAGATCCGGTGAAGCGGCGACGATCCGCTGCAGACCGGTCACGTCGGTGGCCAGCACCACGCCGTCGGCGGTGAGGTCGTCACCGCGGTCGGTCCGCACCTCGAACCGGGTTCCCGCGCGCACCTCGGTCACCGAGACGCCGGTGTGCACTTGTACGCCCAGCGACTGCAGGTGGGTGCGCAGCGGATCCCACAGCGCGGCGTCGAAGTTGGCGTTCGCGACGTCGAACACCAGGCCCTCGCTCGAGCCGAGGAAGTAGATGTGGAACATCGTCGCGAGTTCCGCCGCCGACAAGTCGGTCGGCTCGGCGAAGAAGCTGCGCGAGAACACCTCGAACGCCAGATGCCGCGCTGCCGGCGGGAAGTTGATGCTGCGCAGGAACGTATCGGCGTCGACGTCGTCGAGTTCGGTGTAGATCCCGGGCACGCTCACCGCCGCCAGCGGGGCGGCGGCGCGCGCGTTGAGCCGCACCAGATCCCGCAGCCGGAAGGTCGGGCTGCGCAACGCGAACGCCACCGCGTTCAGCGGCGGGCTCTGCGGCAGGCCGCGGAACGTGTCGCGCCTGCCCTGCCGGTCGACCAGTGGATAGTCCAGCACCGGGGAGAGCATCCCCAGCGCGGGATCGATGCGCCGCAACAGGTTCCGGAGGTTGTAGTACTGCCGGAAGAACGCGTGGAAACCGCGGTTCATCGCGACCGGCGTCCCGTCGTCGAGTTCCTCGGTCCAACCGCCCACGCGGCCACCGAGGTAGGCCTCGCGCTCGAGAACCTCGACCTGCACGCCGCGTTCGGCCAGACCCGTCGCCGCCGCCAGCCCGGCGATCCCGGCTCCGACGACAATCACCCGGGGCTGTTCGGGCAGCGAGGTCGCGTCCGGTGCGCCACGGGGCGCGGCGTGCATGACGCGGCGCCGGTCGGTCATCGGGGCGCCTCGGCCAGGAAGGTGTGCACGATGTTGCGCTGCCAACCCGGCATGGTGTCGCTGCGTACCGCGGTGAACCCGGTGCGCTGCAGGCGCTGCCGGAAACCGGAGGCACCGTCGAAGCGGTTCACGCTGCGCCGCAGATACCGGTACAGCGACGCGTCCCCGCTGCGGATCTTGCCGCTGGGGATGATGATCGCAAAGCACACCGCGTTCCACACCGCGGTGGCCAGCTTCGAATCGCGCACCGAGTAGTCGTGCACCGCGAGCGTCGCGCCCGGGCGCAGCAGCGAGCAGAACGTACGCAGCTGGGTGTCGGGGTCGGGCAGGTTGCGGATCAGGTAGGCGGCGAAGATCCCGTCGAACGGACCGGCGACCCCGGCGTCGGCGAGGTCTTCGATTCGGCTGTGCACGAAGCGGACCGACGCGGGCCACTGCTTGGCCGCGGCCTCGGCCAGCATGCCCGCCGACCCGTCGACCGCGACGATCTCGGCGTGCGGCGCGACGGCCAGCAGCGCGGCGGTCGACGCGCCGGTACCGCAGCCTGCGTCGAGCAACCGCAGCCCGCGCCCCTGGTCGGGCAGACGCATGCGTTGCGCGGAGATCCTCAGGTGGTCGTGGTACCCGGGATTCGCGTTGACCAGCGTGTCATACGCCGAAGCGCCATCGTCGAAGGCCGCGGGCACATCTGTCGGATCGCCGCTCGCGTTGACCGTCACGCTTGTTCCTTTCTCACCTGCCGCTGACGTTCCCACAGCAGCAGCACCGCGGTGACCAACGCCCAGCCGAAGAGGAAGTCCTCGACGGGGATGTCGAACGGGAACCGTAACCCGGTGGTGTGCTGCTCGTCGTAGATCACGATCGGCGCGCTGAGCTTCGTCAACCACCCGTCGACCGGGATCTGAAAGCCCAGCACGATAGCGATCGACAGCCAGTAGGCGGTCTTGCGGAACAGGCCCGTGCGCAAAACGACGAGCTCCCAGGTGATTACCGCGATCGCCGCCAGCACGGCGGGCAGGGTGTACCCCAGGCCGCTCACGTGGTCTGCTCCGAACGTGTCCGGGTGCGTTTCGTCCGGCCGAGGATGGTGGTGACCGCGTTGTAGGTCAGCAGTGCGCAGAGGGGGATGACGATGAAGAACAGCAGTTCCTCGAGCGGCATCATGCCAAGGATGTCGATGCCGGTGACGTAGCGCGGGTTGTAGGTCCACACGTCGGCGACGATCGCGATCGCGTCCCACAGCACGAACACGGCGGCCACCGGCAGTATCGCGCGGGCGGCGCGCCCGGCCTGCCGGTACACCCCGGGGCCGAGCAGTTCCAGAGGCGCAGTGAGCGCGAGGCAGGCCGCCAGCACGATCAGGTACTGCCACTGGTCCATCGTCACGCCCCGTGGTCCCGAAGACGGGCGCCCCAAGCCTTGAGCAGGCCGGCGCCGCCGACGCGGATCCGCCGCCCGGTCCCGACCGTCGCGCGCTGCGTGAACACGGCGAAGTCGATCTCCTCGATGCGGTCGAGGATCTCCGAGTACAGGGTCAGGGCCACCGACACGCACGGACGCGACCGCGGGCTGAGTTTCGAAATACCTTGCTGAGCATAGTCGTACACGCGCCGGGTGATCGCGTGCTGCTCGACCAGCGCGCGCCGGACCTTGGCGTCGGTGCGGCGGTTCTCGTGGCACCAGGTCAGCACGTCGCGGTCCACACCGTGCACGGCGAGTTCGTCGGCGGGCAGGTACACGCGGCCGCGTTCGAGGTCCTCGTCGATGTCGCGCAGGAAGTTGGTCAGTTGGAACGCTTTTCCGAGCGCGGCGGCATAAGGTGCGGCTTCCTCGCGCGGTCCGACGGTGCCCAGCACCGGCAGCAGCTGCAACCCGATCACCTCGGCCGAGCCGTACATGTAGCGGTCGAGTGCGGCGCGGTCCGGGTAGTCGGTGACGTTGAGGTCCATCCGCATGGAGCCGAGGAAGTCGTCGAACAGTTCCCAGGGGATGTCGTAGCGGCGTGCGCAGTGCACAACCGCGGCCAACGCGGGGTCGCCGTCGTCGCAGCTGCCCTGGGCCAGGCGGTTGAACAGCTGGGTGGCCAGCCGCTGCAACTGCTCGCCGCGTTCGGCCATGCTGATGACCGGGTCGAAGTCGTCGAGGATGTCGTCGGCGCGCCGGGCGAACCCGTAGAGCGCGTGCACGGCCGGACGTTGTTCGGGCGCAAGCAGTCTGGTGGCCAGGAAGAAGGTCCGGCCGTGTTCGGCGTTGATCGTGCGGCACCGCCGGTAGGCGTCGCGCAGCGCCGGGTCGTGTACGCCTGCCGCGTCGAGTTCGGATCCGATCATGAGGACACCACCTGGGTACGGGCCCGCCGGGATGGCAGGCCGGTGATTCGGTCGGCAGCCAGCCGCCCGGAGAGCAGGGCGGTGGGCACACCGACACCGGGAACGGTCGACGAACCCGCCAGCACGACATTGGCGATGCCGCGCACGGTGTTGGCCGGACGGAAGGGGCCGGTCTGACTGAAGGTGTGCGCCAGCGCGAACGGCGTGCCGGCGGCCATGCCCTGGCGCGCCCAGTCCGCGGGGTCCACGACGTGCAGCACCTCGGCGTCATCGCCGAGCTGGGGCAGGCGGTCGGAGACGATGTCCATCATCTGGGCGACGTACCCGTCGCGGGTCGATGCCCAGTCGATCTGTCCGACATCGAGGTTGGGGGCCGGCGCCAGCACGTAGAGCAGGTCGCGCCCCGGCGGCGCCAGCGACGGGTCACCGGCGGTCGGCCGGGTCACCAGCAGCGACGGGTCGGCCATCACGCGGCCGTCGTCGATGATGTCGGTGAAGGTCTGCTCCCACTGGTCGCCGAAGATGATGGTGTGGTGGTCGGTCTCCACCGCCGGGGCGCGGCACCCGACGTGGGCGACCACCGCCGACGGTGCCGGCCGCAGCCGCAGCACGCGCCGCGGTGTGCGGCCCAGCAACCGGTAGGTGTCCGGCAGTTCAGTGGTCAGCACCACGGTGTCGGCCGGGATCCGGTCGCCGCTCTCGGTGCGCACCGCGACCACCCGGTCGCCGCTGCGTTCCAGGTCCGATACCGGTGAGCTGTAACGGAATTCGACGCCGGCATCGGACGCCGCGGCCGCCAGTGCATCGGGCAGTGCGCGCATCCCGCCGCGCGGGAAGTACACCCCCGCGATGGTGTCCATGTAGGCGATGACGGCGTACACCGCGAGCGCGCGGTGCGGTGGGACACCGGCGTAGAGCGCCTGGAACGTGAACACCCGCGCAAGGCGCTCGTCGGTGATGTAGCGGTGCACCATCTTGTTCCAGCGGCGGAATCCGCCGATCGCGGCCAGCCGCGCCAACTGCGGGGTCACCAGCGACAGCGGCGAGTCGAAGTTGGCCGCGATGAAACCGTCGAACTCGACTTCGTACAGCTTGGTCAGCCAGGCGCGCATCTTCCGGTAGCCGTCGGCCTGGGCGGCACCGGCGAACCGTTCGATCTCGGCGGCCATCGCGTCGCCGTCGCTGTGCACGTGCAGTGCGCTGCCGTCGGCGAACGACGCGCGGTAGGCGGGGTCGACCCGGATCAGGTCCAGTCGGTCGGCCAGCGTTTCGCCGACGGCGGCGAACGCGTCGTCGATGATGTCGGGCATCGTCAGCACGGTGGGGCCGGTGTCGAGCCGGTATCCGCCGATGTCGGCGCGGCCCACGCGTCCGCCGGGATGGGCGCCCCGTTCGACGACGGTGACCGTGCGCCCGCGCCCGGCCAGGTGCAGCGCCGCGGACAGGCCCGACAGCCCGGCGCCGACGACGACCACGCGTTCGGTGCGACCCTCGACCGTGCGCATCAGGCGGCCCGCTCGGTGCAGGCCGCGGCCATGTCGGCCAGCGCCGAACGCAGCGTGCTGTCGACTTCGCCGCCGCCGATCAGGTCGAGTGCGCGGGCCAGCCGCGAATCGATCAGCTGCTCAACCCAATCCACCGCGCCGGTGGTGACGATCAGGGAGCGCCACTGCCGGATGTCGGCGTCGTCGAGGTCGTTGGTGCTCATCAGCTGGGTGAGCTGGCGGCGCGTCGGGGTGTCGGCGAGGCGGTAGGCGGCCACCACCACGCTGGTCGCCTTGTGCTCGGACAAGTCGCTGCCTGCCGGTTTACCGGTGACGTCGGGGGAGCCGAAGATGCCGAGCACATCGTCGCGCAGCTGAAACGCCTCACCGACCGCTTCGCCGTACCCGCCGAGCAATTCGAGCACGGGAGCGGGGCATCCGGCCATGGCCGCACCGATCTCCAGCGGTCTGCGCACGGTGTAGTTGCCCGACTTGCGGCGCAGCACGTCGAGTACCTGCTCGAGATCGGGAAACCCGGCGGCGTCGTTGACCAGGTCGGCGAACTGCCCGACGGCGAGTTCGGTGCGCATCGCGTCGTAGCGCGGCCAGACCCGCGCCAGGGCCTGCGGCGCAACGCCGCTTTCGCGCAGCATCTGCTCGGCCCACACCAGGCACAGGTCTCCGAGCAGGACCGCGGCGGCCTCACCGAAGCGCTCCGGTGAGCCCGACAATGCCCGCTCGCGGTGCCAACCGGCGAACCTCACATGCGCGGCGGGGCGGCCGCGCCGCAGCGTCGCCCCGTCCATCACGTCGTCCTGCAGCAGCGCGAAGGCGTGCAACAGTTCGAAGCTCGCCGCGGCCCGCAGCGCGCGGAGGTCGTCGTCGGCTCCGCACAGCCAGCCCAGGTACGCGAACGTCGAGCGCACACACTTGCCGCCGTCGACGAACGAGGTCAGCACATCGGTGGCGGCGTCGACACCTGCGGTGGACAGATCCTGGGCGCATCGCGTCTGGACAAACTCGGTGACCGCGCCGAGCACGGTCCGGCGCAGCGTGCTACGCCACGCCGGGAAAGCCGAGGCCAGCAGTTCCCGTCCCGGAGCGGATCGGTGCGCTATCGCCAGCACCGGGGCGCTGGTGTTTCCATTCAGCCCGCTCAAGCAGCGACCCCTTCACTCGATGCGGGGCAAGTACCCCGTCTGGTTGCGCTCGAACCGGAATACCCAGATCGAGCCCAGATATGCATCGAATATGCATCGATTTTTCGGGGGCGGCCGGAACTGGTGTCCTGAGTCGAAGGTTCAGACACAGCAGTGTGCGGGATTCGGACCGGCCACATGGTGTCGACGTTCTTCGAGATCTGCACGAGGGCTGTGAAACCGCGCTGGTAACGACCCTCGTGCAGATCTCGCGGCCCAAATGACCCATGACGATGTACTGCACCCGATTTAGCGACTCACGACACTAGGGGGCCAGCGAGGGCATCTCCGAGATGCCGAACTCGCGGCGCAGCACGGTGCGCGCCGCGAAGTAACCCGCCATACCGTGCACGCCGCTGCCCGGTGGCGTGGCCGACGAACACAGATAGGCGTGCGGGATCGGGGTGCTCCACGGGTTGATCCGGGGGGTCGGACCGGCCAGGGCGTGCACCAGCGTGGTGCCGCCGACGCCGATGTCACCGCCCACCAGGTTCGCGTTGTGCTCGGACAGTCGCGCCGCCGGCACCGACCGCGCCGCGACCACGACGTCGCGGAAACCCGGGGCGAAGCGTTCGAAGATGCGGATCACCCGGTCGGTCTGGTCGACGGTCGAACCCGACGGCACGTGCGCGTACGTCCACAGCGGGCGGCGGCCGGCGGCGTCGACGCGGCCCGGGTCGGCAAGGTGGGGAAGCGCGGCCAGCACCATCGGCCATTCGGCGTGGCGGCCCGCCGCGACCTCGCGTTCGGCCTCGGCCATCTGCTCGCGGGTGCCGCCCATGTGCAGGGTCGGGACGTTCGCCAGACGCTCGTCGGCCCAGGGGATCTCGCCGTTGAGCACGAAGTCGACCTTCGCCACACCTGCGCCGAACTTGTAGCGGCGCAACGCTTTTGCGTAAAGCGTCGGCGTGGCGTCACCGTAGATGTCCAGAAGGGCGGTGGGAGCGGTGTCGTAGAGCACGACCCCGGCGGGCGGCCGGGTCACCTGCTGGCCGGTGACAATGACGCCGCCGTGGGCGACGAGGTCGGCGGCCAGCGCGTCGGCGATGGCCTGGCTGCCGCCGACCGGGATCGGCCAGCCGACCGTGTGCGCCAGCGTCGCCAGCATCAGACCGGCGCCCGCGGACACCAGTGACGGCATCGTCGAAATAGCGTGGGCGGCAACGCCGGTGAACAACGCGCGGGCGTCGTCGCCGGACAGCGCCCGCCATGCCGGGGTGCCCTGTTCGAGTACCCGCAGCCCCACCTGCACGGCGGCCAGCACGTCGGTCGGAATCGAACGCTTGTCGCCGAGCAGCAGGTCGACGACGGCCGCGTCACGTTTGACCAGCGGACCGAGCAGGCGGCGCCAGGAGCCGCCGTCGTCGAGTTCTGCGGCGGTGCGGTCCAGATCGTGGTACCCGATCGCCGCACGCGCCCCCGGCAGCGGGTTGGCGTAGGACGCCTCGGGCACCTCGAGGCGCACACCGCGCGCCGGCAGATCGAACTCCGCCAGGAAGGGGGAGGCCAGCGCCAGCGGATGCACGGCTGAGCAGATGTCGTGGCGGACGCCGTCGAACTCGGGGTCGGGCAGCGTGCGGGCACCACCGCCGAACGTCGGCTGAGCCTCGAGCACCTGCACCGACAGCCCGGCGCGGGCGCACACGACGGCGGCGGCCAGCCCGTTGGGTCCGCTGCCGACGACGGTGACATCCACGCTCGCGGTTCTCCCACTGGCCACCGGACCATTCAAGCCCATTAGGCTGACCGCGTGAGTCTGCCCGTTGTATTGATCGCCGACAAACTGGCCGAATCGACGGTCGCCGCGCTCGGCGACCAAGTGGAAGTCCGCTGGGTCGACGGACCCGACCGCGAGAAGCTGCTGGCCGCGGTGTCGGAAGCCGATGCGCTGCTGGTGCGCTCGGCGACCACCGTCGACGCCGAGGTGCTGTCGGCGGCCCCGAAACTGAAGATCGTCGCGCGTGCGGGCGTGGGTCTGGACAACGTCGACGTCGAGGCCGCCACCGCCCGCGGTGTGCTGGTGGTCAACGCGCCGACCTCCAACATCCACAGCGCCGCCGAGCATGCGCTGGCGCTGATGTTGGCGGCGGCCCGCGAGATCCCGGCCGCCGACGCCTCGCTACGCGCACGCACCTGGAAGCGTTCGTCGTTCTCGGGCACCGAGATCTTCGGCAAGACCGTCGGTGTGGTCGGACTGGGGCGCATCGGACAGCTGGTGGCGCAGCGACTGGCCGCGTTCGGCACGCACATCGTCGCCTACGACCCCTATGTGTCCGCCGCCCGCGCCGCGCAGCTGGGCATCGAACTGCTGACCCTGGACGAACTGCTCGCCCGCGCGGACTTCATCTCCGTGCACCTGCCGAAGACGCCCGAGACGGCGGGGCTGATCGGCAAGGAGGCGCTGGCCAAGACCAAGCCCGGCGTGATCATCGTCAACGCCGCGCGCGGCGGGCTGATCGACGAGGACGCGCTCGCCGAGGCCGTGCGCTCGGGGCATGTGCGCGGCGCCGGGCTCGACGTGTTCGCCACGGAGCCCACCACCGAGAGCCCGCTGTTCGATCTGCCCCAGGTGGTCGTGACGCCGCACCTCGGGGCGTCGACCGCGGAGGCCCAGGACCGGGCGGGCACCGATGTCGCGGCCAGTGTGAAGCTCGCGCTGGCCGGCGAGTTCGTGCCGGACGCCGTCAACGTCGGCGGCGGCGTCGTCGGCGAGATGGTGGCGCCGTGGCTGGACCTGGTCCGCAAACTGGGCCTGCTGGTCGGGGTGCTGTGCAGGGAGCTGCCGGTGTCGCTGTCGGTGCAGGTGCGCGGTGAGCTCGCCGCCGAAGAGGTTGACGTGCTGCGGCTTTCGGCGTTGCGCGGGCTGTTCTCGGCGGTCATCGAGGATCCGGTGACGTTCGTCAACGCCCCGTCTCTGGCCGCCGAGCGCGGGGTGGAGGCCGAAATCAGCACCGCCAGCGAGAGCCCCAACCACCGCAGCGTGGTCGACGTGCGCGCGGTCTACGGCGACGGCACGACCGCCAACGTCGCGGGCACGCTGACCGGGCCGCAGCTGGTGGAGAAGATCGTTCAGATCAACGGCCGCAACTTCGATCTGCGGGCCGAAGGCATCTACCTGATCGTCAACTACGTCGACCAGCCGGGAACGCTCGGCAAGATCGGCACCATCCTCGGCTCGGCCGACATCAACATCCACGCCGCGCAGCTCAGCGAGGACGCCGAAGGTCCCGGCGCGACGATCCTGCTGCGCATCGACCGTGCGGTGCCGCCGGAGGTGCGCACCGCGATCTCCGAAGAGGTCGGCGCCAAAATGCTCGAAGTGGTGGACCTGTCGTGAAACTGGCGATCATCGCCGGCGACGGCATCGGCCCCGAGGTCGTCGGCGAGGCGGTCAAGGTGCTCGACGCCGTGCTGCCCGGGGTGGAGAGGACCGACTACGACCTGGGTGCGCGGCGCTACCACGCGACCGGTGAACTGCTCACCGACGCGACCATCGAGGAGTTGCGCGGTTACGACGCGATCCTGCTCGGCGCGATCGGTGATCCGTCGGTGCCCAGCGGGGTGCTCGAGCGCGGGCTGCTGCTGAAACTGCGGTTCGCGCTGGACCATCACGTCAACCTGCGACCCGGCCGGTTGTATCCGGGTGTCAGCAGCCCGCTTTCCGGCGTCTCGGACATCGATTTCGTTGTCGTGCGGGAAGGGACCGAGGGACCGTACACCGGCAACGGCGGAGTGCTGCGCGCCGGAACCCCGCACGAGGTGGCGACCGAGGTCAGCGTCAACACCGCGTTCGGTGTCGAACGGGTGGTGCGCGATGCGTTCGCCCGCGCGCAGGGCCGGCGCAAGCATCTGACCCTGGTGCACAAGACCAATGTCCTGGCCTTCGCCGGCGGACTGTGGTCGCGGGTGGTCGCCGAGGTGGGCGCGCAGTTCCCCGACGTCGAAGTCGCCTACCAGCACATCGATGCCGCGACCATCCACATGGTCACCGACCCGGCCCGATTCGATGTGATCGTCACCGACAACCTGTTCGGCGACATCATCACCGATCTGGCGGCCGCCGTCTGCGGCGGTATCGGGCTGGCGGCCAGCGGCAACATCGACGCCACCGGAACCAACCCGTCGATGTTCGAACCCGTGCACGGCAGTGCGCCCGACATCGCCGGGCAGGGCCTCGCGGACCCGACGGCGGCGATCATGTCGGTTGCGTTGCTGCTGGCTCACGTCGGTGAGCATGACGCGGCCGCACGCGTGGACAAGGCCGTCGAGCGGCACCTGAGCACTCGCGGGGACGAGAAGCTGTCCACCGCGCAGGTCGGCGAGCGGATCGAGAGCTTCCTCTAGTTCGTTCGCCGAATCCCAGTGGTCCGGCCGAAATCACCGCCCCGGCGTCGTTTTCGACGGTCCGTCGCTGGACGGCACCAGCGGAACGGCCAGCAGCGGAAGCACCGCACTGGCCGCGAACGCCGCGGGATAGCCGGCCACCCCGATCAGCGCCCCGAACAGCGGGGCCGCCGCTGCCGACGCCAGGTGCTGGCTGGTGTTCTGGGTGCCCAGCGCGCGACCGCTCCAGAACGGGCCGGCGATCTCGGCGATCGCGGTGAACGCCAAGCCGTTGTCCGACACCGTGATCACCGACGCGATCACCATCAGCGCGACGCTGACCGGTGATCCCATCCAGTCCGACAGCGCCAGCAGTCCCATCGACAGCGCGGCCGCCATCGCGATCCAGCGGATCGGGCGAAGCCGCTGCCCCAGTCGGTCGGACCAGTAGCCGGCCGCGACCCGGCCGCCCGCGCCGAGCAGTTGGGCCGCCATGACCACGGCGCCGGCCGATCCCGCCGACCATCCGTGCTCGGATATCAGCCACACCAGCGTGAACGTCCACACGACCGCCTGGGGAACCACGAGCAGAACCGAGACGGCGTGAATGCGCCACAGCAGGAACGAACCGCGGTACGGACTGGCCAGGTGCTCGGCGGGGGCCTGCGAGCGCGGCGGACGCGGCGGGTCGATCACGGCGACCAGACACACCACCGCCGACGCGGCGCACACCACCGCCGGGAACAGCAACGCCACCGACACACCGTGACTTTCGGCCAGGCGCGGAATGACCAGCGCCCCCAAGCCGACCCCGAGCGGGGTGGCCGTCTGCCGGATACCCATGACCAGCCCGCGCTGCTGCGGCGGGAACCAGCCGACCACCAGCCGGCCGCTGGCCGAGTTGCTGCTCGCCGCGGCCATCCCCCCGAGCAACAGCAACGTTCCCACCGCGAACAGCGAATCCGCCGAGGCGGCCGCGAAGGCCGCGGCGGCGATCAACGCGGAACCGACCGTCAGCACGAAGCGTTCGCCGACCCGGTCCACCACGTAACCCCACGCGATCAACGTCAGGACCAGACCGAACCCCGGCATCGCGGAGAGCAGACCCGCGGTGGCCAGATCGAGTCCGCGTTCGGTGTGCAGGGTGGGGATCAGGAACGCCACACCGTTGATGAACACGTTGGCGCTCGTGGTGGCCGCCAACGCGATACCCAGCAGCGACCACCGGCGCGCTGTGCCGATCGCCTCGATGGTCATCGGCCCATCGTGGCACATCGATCTCACAGTCCAGAATCACCGTTTCATAATGTGAGACTGCCTGTTCGGCCCGGTGGCACCCCGCGCCGACCCCGCCGATTAGGCTGAGCGCATGCGCCTAGGCCGAATCGCCAGTCCCGACGGGGTCGCCTTCGTCAGCGTCGAGGGTCCGCCCGACGATCCCACCCAGGCAGTCGCCCGGGAAATCGCTGAACATCCGTTCGGCACTCCACAGTTCACCGGCCGGCAGTGGCCGCTGGCCGACGTCCGCCTGCTCGCGCCGATCCTGGCCAGCAAGGTGGTGTGCGTCGGGAAGAACTACGCTGCGCACATCGAAGAGATGGGGGGCGGGACGTTCGAGGATCCGGTCATCTTCATGAAGCCCAACACCGCGATCATCGGACCCTACGTGCCGATCCAATTGCCGGCCGACGCCGATCCCGTGCATTTCGAAGGGGAACTGGCGGTGGTGATCGGTCGACCGTGCAAGGACGTTCCCGCGGCGCGGGCAGCCGAGAACATCCTGGGCTACACGATCGGCAACGACGTGTCCGCGCGCGACCAGCAGAAGAAGGACGGCCAGTGGACCCGCGCCAAGGGCCACGACACGTTCTGTCCGGTCGGGCCGTGGATCGTCACCGACCTCGACCCGGCCGACCTCGCGATCCGCACCGAGGTCAACGGCGTGGTCAAACAGGACAGTCGGACCTCGAACATGATTCACGACGTCGGTGCCATCGTCGAGTGGGTCTCGCGGGTGATGACCCTGCTGCCGGGTGACCTCATTCTGACCGGCACCCCGGCAGGGGTCGGACCGATCGAAGACTCCGACACCGTCAGCATCACCGTCGAAGGCATCGGAACATTGACCAATCCCGTTGTCCGCAAGGGAAAGTCATGAGTGAAACCACTGTGCGGGTACGGTTCTGCCCGTCACCCACCGGCACACCGCACGTCGGGCTGATCCGCACCGCGCTGTTCAACTGGGCCTACGCCCGGCACACCGGCGGCACGTTCGTGTTCCGCATCGAAGACACCGACTCCGCGCGGGACTCCGAGGAGAGCTACCGCGCGCTGCTCGACGCGCTGCGCTGGCTCGGCCTCGACTGGGACGAGGGGCCCGAGGTCGGCGGACCCTACGGGCCGTACCGGCAGTCCGAGCGACTCGACCTGTACCGCGACGTGATCGACCGGCTCGTGCAGGCGGGGGAGGCCTACGAATCGTTCTCGACGGCCGAGGAAGTCGAGGCCCGGCATCTGGCGGCCGGACGCAACCCCAAACTGGGGTACGACAACTTCGACCGCGACCTCACCGACGAACAGCGCGCGGCGTTCCGCGCCGAAGGCCGCGGCGCGGTGATCCGGTTGCGGATGCCCGACAAGGACATCGGCTGGCGCGACCTGGTGCGCGGCGAGACGACGTTTCCCGCGGGCACGGTGCCCGACTTCGCGTTGACCCGCGGTAGCGGGGAGCCGTTGTACACCTTGGTCAATCCGGTCGACGACGCGATGATGAAGATCACCCACGTGCTGCGCGGTGAAGACCTGCTGCCGTCGACGACACGGCAGATCGCGCTGTACGAGGCGTTGATCCGGATCGGAGTCGCCGAGCGCATTCCCGAGTTCGCCCATCTGCCAAGCGTTCTGGGCGACGGGAACAAGAAGCTGTCCAAGCGCGATCCGCAGTCGAACCTGTTCCTGCACCGCGAACGAGGCTTCATCCCCGAGGGTCTGCTGAACTATCTGGCGCTGCTCGGCTGGGGTATCGCCGAGGACCGAGACGTGTTCACCCTCGACGAGATGGTGGCCGCGTTCGACGTCGTCGACGTCAACTCCAACCCCGCCCGCTTCGACCAGAAGAAGGCCGACGCGCTCAACGCCGAGCACATCCGGATGCTCAGCGAGGCGGAGTTCACCGCGCGGCTGGCCGACTATTTCGCGGCGCACGGCCACGACACCGGCCTCGACCAGACGCGCTTCGCCGAGGCGGCCGCGCTCGTGCAGACCCGCATCGTGGTGCTCGGCGACGCGTGGGATCTGTTGAAGTTCCTCAACGACGACGAATTCCGTCTCGACGAGAAGTCCGCGGCCAAAGAACTCAAGGCCGAGGCGGTCGCGGTGCTCGACGCCGCCGTCAGCGCCCTGGACGCCGTCGGCGACTGGAGCACCCCGGCGATCGAGGCGGCACTCAAGCAGGCCCTGCTCGACGAACTGGGGCTCAAGCCGCGCAAGGCGTTCGGCCCGATCCGCGTCGCGGCGACCGGCGCATCGGTGAGCCCGCCGCTGTTCGAATCGCTTGACCTGCTGGGTCGCGAGCGCAGCCTGGCCCGGCTGCGCGCCGGCCGCGAGCACGCGGCCGCGGCGGCTTAGAGTGGCGGTGGCGTGAAAATCGGCCCGCGAATCTTTGGTAGTCTGCTCGTCGGCCCACACAACACGCGACGGGATCCACTCGCCGGGTGAGAAGGCCGAAGGAGGTCCGTGACCAGCGGTTACGGGTCCCCAGTGGGGTATGGTGTAATTGGCAACACAGCTGATTCTGGTTCAGCCATTCTAGGTTCGAGTCCTGGTACCCCAGCCAACCACCGCGATTAGGCCGACAAATCTCCCTGAGATATGCTGGCTAACCGGAAAACAGTTCTAGCCCCCGTCGTCTAGCGGCCTAGGACGCCGCCCTCTCACGGCGGTAGCGTGGGTTCGAATCCCATCGGGGGTACAACAGCACTTCGCAATTCGTCGGGACGGCTCACAGGCGCCGCGTCAATGCTTCGGCGGCGGCCAACAGATCGGCCGCCCATCGCGCACCGGGACGCCGGCCCATCCGGTCGATCGGCCCCGACACCGACACCGCGGCGATCACCGTTCCGCGGCCGTCGCGCACCGGCGCCGAGACGCTGGCAACTCCGGGTTCGCGTTCGGCGGCGCTCTGCGCCCAGCCGCGTCTGCGGACTTCGGCGAGGGCCCGGTCGGTGAACTTCGCCGCGGGTAGCACCGCCTCCTGTGTGGCCGTGTCCGCGTACGCCAGCAGAACTTTGGCGCCCGAGCCGGCCGTCATCGGCAGCCGGGTGCCGACGGGCACCGTGTCGCGAAGTCCGGCAGGCGGTTCCAGCGCGGCCACACAGATCCTCGAAGTGCCTTCCCGACGGTAGAGCTGCACGCTCTCGCCCGTGAGCTCGCGCAGCCGCGGCAGCACCACCGCGCCCGCGGCGACCAGCGGGTCGTTGACGTGACCGGCGAGTTCGGTGACCGCCGGACCCAGCCGCCACCGGCCGTCACCGTTGCGGGTCAGCAGCCGGTGGGTCTCGAGCCCCGCGGCAAGTCGGTGCGCGGTCGCGCGCGGCAGACCCGTGCGCTCGCACAGTTCGGCCAGCCCGCAAGGAGAGTCGGCGACCGCGTGCAGTACGCCCACCGCTTTGTCCAGCACGCCGATACCGCTATCCTGTCTCATAAGGAGATACTAACTTCCCAGATTGTGAGATAGCCACGATGTCCACCGATGTGTCCAGCGCAATCGACGCGACGCCGCGCACCCTCGCGGAGAAGGTGTGGGCCGACCACGTCGTCGTCCATGGGGCCGGCGACGGTTCCTCACGTGAGCCCGATCTCATCTACATCGATCTGCATCTCGTCCACGAGGTGACCAGCCCGCAGGCCTTCGACGGGCTTCGGCTGGCGGGGCGCCCGGTCCGGCGGCCGGACCTGACGATCGCAACCGAAGACCACAACGTGCCGACGGTCGACATCGACAAGCCGATCGCCGATCCCGTGTCGCGCACCCAGGTCGAGACCCTGCGGCGCAACTGTGAGGAATTCGGCATCCGGCTGCACCCGATGGGCGACGCCGAACAGGGCATCGTCCACATCATCGGTCCGCAACTGGGTCTGACCCAGCCCGGTATGACGGTGGTGTGCGGCGACAGTCACACGTCGACACACGGCGCGTTCGGCGCACTGGCGATGGGAATCGGCACGTCGGAGGTCGAGCATGTGCTCGCGACGCAGACGCTGTCGTTGCGTCCGTTCAAAACGATGGCGGTCAACGTCGACGGCGAGCTGCCGCACGGTGTCAGCGCCAAGGACATCATCCTGGCGGTGATCGCGAAGATCGGCACCGGCGGGGGACAGGGCCACGTCATCGAATACCGGGGCAGCGCCATCGAATCCCTGTCGATGGAGGGTCGCATGACGATCTGCAACATGAGCATCGAAGCGGGTGCGCGCGCGGGAATGGTCGCACCCGACGACACCACGTTCGAGTTCCTGCGCGGTCGTCCGCATGCGCCGAAGGGCGCGCAGTGGGACGAAGCGGTCGCAGCATGGCGGCGCCTGCGCACCGACGAAGGCGCCGAATTCGACACCGAGGTCTATCTCGACGCGGCCACCCTGAGTCCGTTCGTGACCTGGGGCACCAACCCCGGTCAGGGCGTACCGCTGGCGGATTCGGTTCCCGATCCCGAATTGATGTTCGACGAGGGGGAGCGTCAGGCCGCGGAAAAGGCACTGGCATACATGGACCTTCGTCCGGGTACGGCCATGCGGGACATCTCCGTCGACACGGTTTTCGTCGGTTCGTGCACGAACGGCCGCATCGAGGATCTGCGGGTCGTCGCCGATGTGCTGCGCGGACGCAAGGTCGCCGACGGCGTCCGGATGTTGGTCGTACCGGGTTCCATGCGAGTTCGGGCGCAGGCCGAATCCGAGGGTCTGGGCGAGATCTTCACCGCGGCCGGAGCCGAATGGCGCCAGGCGGGCTGCTCGATGTGCCTTGGGATGAATCCAGATCAGTTGTCCCCGGGGCAGCGCTGCGCGTCGACGTCCAACCGCAATTTCGAGGGCAGGCAAGGCAAGGGCGGTCGCACCCATCTGGTGTCACCCGCGGTCGCTGCCGCCACCGCCGTCCGCGGCACGCTGTCCTCGCCCGCCGACCTGACCGCCTGAGAGGAAAGCTGATGGAACCCTTCCGGACTCACACCGGGATCGGCGTGCCGCTGCGCCGGTCCAATGTCGACACCGACCAGATCATCCCGGCCGTCTATCTGAAGCGCGTCACCCGAACGGGTTTCGAGGACGGTCTGTTCGCCGCCTGGCGCAACGACCCCTCCTTCGTGCTGAACCTGCCGCCGTTCGACAAGGGTTCGGTTCTGGTCGCCGGCCCCGATTTCGGCACCGGGTCGTCGCGAGAGCACGCGGTGTGGGCACTGATGGATTTCGGCTTCCGGGTCGTCATATCGTCCCGATTCGCCGACATCTTCCGCGGCAACGCGGGCAAGGCCGGCCTCCTGGCGGCCGAAATCGCGCAAGATGATGTGGAAATTTTATGGAAGCTCATCGAGCAGCAGCCCGGGTTGGAAATCACTGTGAATCTTCAAGATCGAACCGTCTCCGCTGGAACGGTCATGGTGCCGTTCAGAATTGACGACTACACCGCCTGGCGGCTGCTCGAGGGGCTCGACGATATAGGCCTTACGCTGCGCAAATGCGATGAGATAGCGGCCTACGAAGTGACCCGGCCGGATTGGAAACCGCGGACTCTGCCGGCCTGATTCGGGCCGATTTCGAGCCCGGTCGGGCCGAATTCACCGCTCTGAAACCCGGTTCTCCGGGGTGCCCTCAGGAGGTCAAGGGGGGCAAGAAAGTTCGCTAGCCTCGCATGAAACTGCGCGTGGCTCTTGGAAATCAATGGGGAATGGGTTTACCGTGTCCTCTAGTCGGTCCAAAGTGGACCACTGGTTTCCGGAGGTTATGCATGAACAAAGCAGAGCTCATCGACGTACTCACGGAGAAGTTGGGCTCGGATCGTCGGTCGGCAACCGCTGCGGTGGAGAACATCGTTGACACCATCGTGCGTGCGGTTCACAAGGGTGACAGCGTCACCATTACCGGCTTCGGCGTTTTCGAACAGCGCCGTCGCGCCGCCCGCGTCGCGCGTAACCCGCGCACCGGCGAGACGGTTCGGGTGAAGCCGACGTCCGTACCCGCGTTCCGTCCCGGTGCGCAGTTCAAGGCCGTTGTCTCTGGCGCGCAGCGTCTCCCGGCGGAGGGCCCCGCGGTGAAGCGTGGTGTGACGGCCGGCACCGCTCGTAAGGCCGCCAAGAAGTCTCCGGCCAAGAAGACCGCTGCCAAGAAGACCGCTGCCAAGAAGGCTCCGGCCAAGAAGGCAGCAGCGAAGAAGACTGCAGCCAAGAAGGCTCCGGCCAAGAAGGCAGCAGCGAAGAAGACTGCAGCCAAGAAGGCTCCGGCCAAGAAGACTGCAGCCAAGAAGACCGCTGCCAAGAAGGCTCCGGCCAAGAAGGCCGCGACCAAGCGGACGGCGGCCAAGAAGACCGCGAAGAAGGCTCCGGCGCGCAAGGCGCCTGCCAAGCGCGGCCGCAAATAGATTCAACTCAGACACGCCGTGGGTCACTCGACCCGCGGCGTGTTTGTGTTTCATAGACTGCCAAAACCCGCTGAAGGCGGACTGTTTGGACCCGGACTCTCCGATACATCCGGATCGGCGGGTCAGACCACGACCGCCAGCGGGCTGCTGATGTGGTCGGCGGCCACCATCCTGCCGTCGTGAAACGACAGTACCCAGACGCTGCCTTTGCGGTTGCGCGATTTGTCGGGCCGCACTCCGTCGCGGTCGCACCACCATTCGATGAGGTCTGGAATCACCTTGCCCTGCGTGCAGATCACGGGTGTGCCCGGTGTCTCGGCGAGTTCGAGGAACCGCAGCCGCGCCAGCTTGCGGTGCTCGGCGTAGGCCTCCTCGGTGAGCATCGCGTCAGTGGCGATCGACGTGTCCAGTTCGTCGGCCAGCGGCGCCAGCGTCGAGGTGCAGCGCACCCGGTCGGCGGCGAAAAGCGTGTCGGCGCCGAACGCCAGCAGCACGCCGACGAGCGCCTCGGCCTGCGCGCGGCCCTTCTTGTCCAGCGGCCGTTTTCGGTCATCGCCGCGGTAACGCGATTTGCTGCCGGCCGTGCCGTGCCGCACGATCAGCACCGTCTTGGTGTCGACGGGGTACTTGTCGAAGTGGCGCAGAACCTTTCGGTCGTGCGGATAGTCCACCTGTTTGGCCGCCTCGCCGACGGGGAGCCATTTGAGTTCGTCGACCTCGTCGTTCGGGCTGAAGGCGCCGTGTTTCCCACGCGCCGCCCAGTACTGCACCTTCTTGGTGCCCTGCTCGACGGGATAGCTCACCGAGATGAGGCGCCTGCCGAGAACCGCGGTGTAGCCGGTCTCCTCGTGCACCTCGCGCACCGCGGTGACGGGTTCGATCTCGCCGGGGTCCACCTTGCCCTTGGGCAGTGACCAGTCGTCGTAGCGGGGACGGTGGATCACCGCCACCTCCGGCACATTCAGGTCGGGGTTGGGGCGCCACAACACCGCGCCCGCGGCGAGAATCGGCGTCGCATCCCCATCTGACGTGTTCTTGGCCACCTCAACTCCTGCGGATGATTCGGCGGTCAGCCGTCCAACGGCCCTGTGCGGTCACGGTTGCCGGTGGCGCTCCATCATCGACACCTGATGGTCGCGAACCGTCTGTCCCTCCTTCGGCGAAGCTGTCCACTTTCCATCCATACCAAGTTCCCAGCAGCGGGTCGCGGGATCCATCGCCGATTCGAAGATCTCGTCGAGCTGTGCCTTCAGCCGTGGGTCCTTCACCTCGGCCATCACCTCGACGCGGCGGTCGAGGTTGCGGTGCATCATGTCGGCGCTGCCGATCCAGAACTCGTCGATGGCGCGGAAGTGGATGATGCGCGAGTGTTCGAGGAAGCGGCCGAGAATCGAGCGCACGACGATGTTGTCGGAATATCCGTCGGCCTGCGGCCGCAACGCGCAGATGCCGCGCACCACCACCTCCACCCGCACCCCGGCCTGCGAGGCGCGATACAGCGCGTCAATCACCTGCTCGTCGACCAACGCGTTGGCCTTGAGCCGGATTCGGCCCTCCGCACCGTCGCGGGTCGCGGCGATCTCGCGCTCGATCCGGTCGATGATGCCGCGTCGCACCCCCTGCGGGGCGACCAGCAGATTGCGGTACGAGTCCTTGCGCGAGTACCCGGTCAGCGAGTTGAACAGGTCGGTGAGGTCGGCCCCGATGTCGGGAGCGGCGGTCAACAGCCCGATGTCTTCGTACAACCGTGCGGTTTTCGGGTTGTAGTTGCCGGTGCCGATATGGCAGTAGCGACGGATCAGCGAGCCCTCCCGGCGCACCACCAGACACGTCTTGCAGTGCGTCTTGAGCCCGATCAGGCCGTACACCACATGCACGCCCGCGCGTTCCAGGGCCCGCGCCCACTTGATGTTGGCCTGTTCGTCGAACCGGGCCTTGATCTCCACCAGCGCCACGACCTGTTTACCGGCGGCCGCAGCGTCGATGAGCGCGTTGACGATCGGGGAGTCGCCGGAGGTCCGATACAGCGTCTGCTTGATCGCCAGCACATTCGGGTCGGCGGCGGCCTGCTCGATGAACCGTTGCACGGTGGTCGAGAACGAGTCGTACGGGTGGTGCACCAGCACGTCGCCGTCGCGAAGCGTGGAGAAGATGCTCTTGGGGGTCTCTCGCTCACCGAACGCCGGGGGGGTCGCAGGAACGAACGGCCGGTCCTTGAGCGCCGGCCGGTCCAGACCGTAGATCTGCCACAGCGACGACAGGTCGAGCAGCCCCGGCACCTCGATGACATCGCCAGGGGCGACGTCGAGTTCGCGCAGCAGCAGTTCGAGCATGCTCTCGGTCATGTCGTCGGAGACCTCGAGGCGCACCGGCGAGCCGAAGCGGCGCCGGGCCAGTTCGCGTTCCAGCGCCTGCAGCAGATCCTCGTCGCGGTCCTCTTCGACCTCGAAGTCGGCGTTGCGGGTGATCCGGAATGCGTGGTGCTCCACGATCTCCAGACCCGGGAACAACACGTTCAGGAACGCCGCGATCAGTTCCTCCATCGGCAGGAACCGCACGACCTGGTCGTCGCCGGGTCGCGGCGCGAGTTCGACGAACCGCTCGACGTTGTCGGGCACCTTGATTCGGGCGAAGTGCGCTCCGCCGTCCTCGGGTTGTCTGACGGTGATGGCCAGGTTCAGGCTCAGCCCGCTGACGAACGGGAACGGGTGGGCCGGGTCGACCGCCAACGGCGTCAGCACCGGGAACACCTGCTCGTGGAAGTAGGTCGACAACCGGCCGCGCTCGGGCTCGTCGAGTTCGGCCCACGTCACGATCACGATGCCCTCGTCGGCCAGCGCCGGGCGCACCGAGTCGAGGAACACGTGCGCGTGACGGTCGGACAGGTGCTGGGTGCGCTCGTTGATGCGGCGCAACTGCTCACGCGGGGACAGACCGTCGGCCGAGCGCACCGACAGCCCCATCTCGTCGCGGCGCTTGAGCCCGGCGACCCGGACCATGTAGAACTCGTCGAGATTGGAGGCGAAGATCGCGAGGAACTTCGCGCGCTCGAGCAGGGGCAGCGACGGATCGGCGGCCAGCGCGAGCACCCGAGAGTTGAAGTCCAGCCAGCTCAGTTCGCGGTTGAGGTAGCGGTCCTCGGGCAGGGCGTCGTCGACCGCCGGTGAGGTGGCCGCCGGGGGCGCGCCGGGAGCGGTGTCGCTGGAATCCGCCGAGTCCCTGATGCCGGGCCGCTCTTCCTCCGTCGCCTCGGTGGTGTTGTCCCGGGTCTGCGTCTCGGCTTCGGTCATGTCACAGATGATTCCCTACGAACCGGTGTTCGTGCCAGCGCCGCTGGCCCTTCAGATCACCGCTGCGGTGGCCGCGCCGACGCCGAGCCTGCGTGCCACCGTCAGATCCTCGGCGGTGTCGATGTCACAGCGCAGACCCGGCCATACCCCGCTCAGTTCGACGGCACCGGAACTCCGGTGACGCTCAGCGGAATTTCTGCCGAACAGCGGGTGAAGCGCGACCCCGAACGCAAACAGCGCGGAGGTGCCGGTGCCGTGGCGGTCCCCGACGAAACTGCGGGGGTGTGCGCGGGCGTCGTCGACGGCGGCGGCGAGCTCATCGGTTCGCAGTGCGGGTAAATCGCCCTGCAGCACAACGATATTGGGCGTCTGATGACGAATCTGGCGTTCGGCGGCGGAGATCGCGTTGTTGAGCGGGTCGCCGTGGCCGGCCGGGGTGGGGTCGGTGAGCACCTGGGCACCCAGCCTGCGTACCGCCTCGGCGGCACCGGTGTCGGGTGTCACGACGGTGATCGAGCGGACCGCCGGGACGGCCACCGCGGCGGTGATGGTGTCGACGAGCATCGCCAGCACGAGTTGTTCGCGGCGGGCCGAGGAGAACGCCGGCGCGAGCCTCGTCTTGGCGTCCGCGAGGCGCTTGACGGCGATCACCAATCCGATATCGGCTTCGGGTGGCCCGCTCATGTGCGTCATCCTGCCAGCCGGTGCCCCACGCTAGGCTGATGGCGTGGTCGAGGCAGCGGTGATGGGCGCCGGAGCGTGGGGAACCGCGCTCGCCAAGGTGCTCGCCGACGCGGGCAACGACGTCCGGCTGTGGACGCGGCGCGCGGAGTTGGCCGACGAGATCAACGACACGCACCGCAACCCCGGATATCTCGACGACATCGAACTTCCGAAGACCATCCATGCGACCGGTGATCCCGCCGAAGCGCTCGCCGGTGCGTGCACCGTGCTGCTGGCCGTGCCCGCGCAGACCTTGCGCACCAACCTCAGTCAGTGGACGGAGTTGATCGGCGACGATGTCACGCTCGTCAGCCTCGCCAAGGGCATCGAACTCGACACGCTGATGCGGATGAGCCAGGTCATCGTGCAGGTGACCGGGGTCGATCCGGCGCGGGTCGCGGTGGTCACCGGGCCCAACCTGGCCAGCGAGATCGCCGACGAACAACCCGCCGCGACCGTCGTCGCGTGCAGCGACTCGGGCCGCGCGGTGGCGCTGCAGCGTGCGCTGTCGACCGGATACCTGCGGCCCTACACCAACGCCGACGTGATCGGCGCCGAGGTGGGCGGCGCGTGCAAGAACGTGATCGCGCTGGCCAGCGGCATGGCCGCGGGTGTCGGGCTGGGTGAGAACACCGCGGCCGCGATCATCACCCGCGGGCTGGCCGAGATCATGCGGCTGGGAATCGCGTTGGGCGCCAAGCCCGCCACCCTCGCCGGGCTGGCCGGTGTCGGCGACCTCATCGCCACCTGCACCTCCCCGCACTCCCGTAACCGCGCCTTCGGTGAACGCCTGGGTCGCGGCGGTTCGATGGAACAGACGCTGCAGGCCACCGGTGGTCACGTCGCCGAGGGGGTGGCGAGCTGCCAGTCGGTGCTGGCGCTGGCCGCCAGCTACGACGTCGAAATGCCGTTGACGGACGCCGTCGTCCGCGTGTGTCACAAGGGACTGTCGGTGCACGAGGCCGTCGCACTGCTACTCGGGCGCAGCACCAAACCGGAGTAACCATGGACGGTCAGTACGGCGACTCCACTCGTAGCGTCAAAGCCGTTGCCTCCGAGCATGTTCCGGGAAGCCCGGTGGCACCGCAGCCGGTCTCGGCCGCCACTTTCCACCTGTCGGCCGACGAAGCCGCCGGACTGGACACCTACGGGCGCAGCGGCAATCCCACCTGGCGGCAACTGGAGTCCGCGCTGGCCGAACTCGAGGGCGCCACCGCGGCGCTGACGTTCGCCTCGGGCATGGCCGCCATCACCGCAGCGCTGCGGGTCCTGGCCAAGCCCGGAACCAAGCTGGTGGTGCCGGCCGACGGCTACTATCAGGTCCGCCGGTACGCATCGGAATACCTTGCGCCACAAGGTGTCACCGTCGTCGAGGCGAGCGCCGAGCAGATGTGCGAAGCGTCCGCCGACGCTGACGTCGTGCTTGCGGAGAGCCCGGCCAACCCCGGACTCGACGTGGTGGACCTGTACCGGCTCGCCATGCAGTGCCGTCGCCGTGGCGCGATACTGGTCGTCGACAACACCACCGCGACCCCGCTCGGTCAGCAACCGCTGTCGCTGGGCGCCGACGTGGTGGTGGCCAGCGCCACCAAGGCGCTCTCGGGACACAGCGACCTCGTCGCCGGCTATGTCGCCAGCAGCCGCGCCGACCTGATGTCCGCGCTGGAGCGCGAGCGCCTGCTGGCCGGTGCCGTGCTCGGGGGATTCGAAGCCTGGTTGGTGCTGCGCAGCCTGGGCACCGCCGGGCTGCGATTCGAACGGCAGTGCCAGAACGCCGCCGCGCTGGCGGTGATGCTGCACACCCACCCGGCGGTGCGCGCGGTGCGGTACCCGGGGCTGCCCGGCGATCCGGCGCACGGCGTCGCCTGCGCGCAGATGAAACGGTTCGGCGGCCTCGTCGCGGTCGAACTGGCCGACGCCGCCGCGGTCGAGGCACTGGTGCGGCGCAGCGCGCTGCTGGTCGCGTCCACGAGCTTCGGCGGAATCCACACCTCGGTGGACCGGCGGGCCCGCTGGGGTGACGCGGTCAGCGAGGGTTTCGCCCGGATCTCGCTGGGCATCGAGGACACCGATGACCTGGTCGCCGACGTCGAACAGGCGCTGGCCTGAACCGCAGGTCAGATATCGGGGACGACTCACGGTGCGGCCGGACGGTAGCCTCTCCAGATTGTGACTGCCCGCCATGACTCCGGCTCGGGACGCGTCCGGGTCGCCGTCGTCTACGGAGGACGCAGCTCCGAGCACGCCATCTCCTGCGTCTCCGCAGGCAGCATCCTGCGTAACCTCGATCCCGAGCGCTTCGACGTCGTCGCCGTCGGCATCACGCCCGGCGGCGCGTGGATGCTCACCGACGCACGACCCGACACGCTGACGATCACCGACGGCCGGCTACCCGAAGTGACCGCGACGTCGGGCACCGAGCTGGCGCTGGCCGCCGATCCCGGCCGCGGCGGTCACCTGCTCTCGCTCGGAGAGGACGCCGGTGCGTTGCTCGGCGCCGTCGACGTGGTGTTTCCGGTGCTGCACGGCCCCTACGGCGAGGACGGCACGATCCAGGGCCTGCTCGAACTCGCGGGTGTGCCCTATGTCGGGGCCGGGGTGCTCGCGAGTGCGTCGGGCATGGACAAGGAGTTCACCAAGAAGCTGCTGACCGCCGACGGCCTCCCGGTCGGCGACCACGTGGTGCTGCGGCCACGCAAGCAGACGCTGAGCCTCGACGAGCGGCAGCGGCTCGGGCTGCCGGTGTTCGTCAAACCCGCCCGCGGAGGATCCTCGATCGGCGTCAGCCGGGTCACGGCATGGGATCAGCTGCCCGCGGCGATCGAACTGGCCCGCCGCCACGACCCCAAGGTCATCGTCGAAGCCGCGGTGCCGGGACGCGAACTCGAGTGCGGCGTGCTCGAATTCCCCGACGGCCGGCTCGAAGCCAGCACCGTCGGCGAGATCCGGGTCGCGGGTGTGCGCGGCCGCGAAGACGGTTTCTACGACTTCGCAACCAAATACCTCGAGGACGCCGCCGAACTCGATGTACCTGCCAAGGTCGACGACGATGTCGCGGACATGGTGCGGCAGTTGGCGATTCGAGCCTTCAACGCGATCGACTGCCAGGGGCTGGCGCGCGTCGACTTCTTCCTCACCGACGACGGGCCGGTGATCAACGAGATCAACACGATGCCGGGATTCACCACGATCTCGATGTATCCGCGGATGTGGGCGGCCAGCGGCGTAGACTATCCGACGCTGCTGGCCACCATGGTCGAAACCGCGCTCGCGCGGGGCACTGGGCTGCGCTGACCTCGCCGGATCACCGCGCCGGCGCCGGGTCGAGGGGCTTGGCGGGCAACGACTTCGCGATCACCGAGGTGATCTGCTGAATCGGCGTCGGCCCGGAACCCGCAGGCAGCGTGAGCGCCAGATACACGCCGCGGTCGACGGCGTACCAGGTGCTGCGGCCGTCGCCCGTGTCGGCGACCCCGGACTCGCCGACCCGGAACCACTGCACGTCGTCGACCGCCTGCAGCGGCGCGCCGACCACGAACTCGACGGGCCGATCCACCCCGCAGCGCAACACGATCGCCTCGTCGCTGCCGTCGGACCGCCATGCCGCCGCGCCGGGCGGCGCCGGTTCGGCCAGCGGCGCGCGGACGGCGTCGCCGAGGCCGTCGGGTAGCGCACCGAGCACCGTCGCGCAGTCGGCGCTCGTGGCCTGCGGCGCCGGGATCCCCACCAGCGGCACCGGGCGCGGCGGGACCGCGCGCTGGCGCGAGACCGCCACCACCAGCAGCACGACCACGGCGGTGACGGCCACCACGACCGCGGCGATCAGCAGGGTGCGCGGTGGGCCGTCGGCGTCGGTGTCGGTGTCGGTGTCGGTGTTCACGGAACCCCAACTCTAGGGATGCGCCCCGTTGGCGATCGGGCAGGTCAGGGTGCGGGTGATGCCGGTCACCTGCTGAACCGTGGGCACGACGGACGCCGTCAACTCGTCGAGGGTGTCGGCGCCGATGCGGACCACGACGTCGTACGGACCGGTCACGTATTCGGCGGAGGTCACTCCGGGCAGTTCGGCGAGCTGGTCCGCGACGACCCGGGCGCGTCCGACTTCGGTCTGGATCAGCATGAACGCCTCGACCACCCGGACCTCCTCACCGCTGCATAGACTCCACGCCGCAGGGGCTTAACCTACCGCAGGTCCGTCCGGTGTTCAGGGCGCGGAGGCTGGCCGCGACAGGAGGCGACATGGCGACCGACGACCGCGGCGAGAGCCTGGCCGAGGTCGGTGAGTTCACCGTCATCGAGCGCCTGGTCGCCGGCCGGCGCCAACCCGACGCCGTCACGCTCGGGCCCGGTGACGACGCGGCGGTGCTGCGATCCAGCGACGGCCAGACCGTGGTGTCGACCGACATGCTGGTCGCGGGCCGGCACTTCCGCCTCGACTGGTCCACCCCACACGACGTGGGGCGCAAGTCGATTGCGCAGAACGCCGCCGACATCGAGGCGATGGGGGCGCGCGCGACCGGGTTCGTGGTCGCGTTCGGCGCGCCCGCCGACACCCCGGCCGCGCAGGCACTGGCGCTGGCGGACGGGATGTGGCACGAGGCTGCGGCGCTGGGCGCCGGCATCATCGGCGGTGACCTGGTCAGTGCCCCGCTATGGGTGATCTCGGTGACGGCGCTCGGTGACCTCGACGGCAGGCACCCCGTGCGCCGCAGCGGGGCGCGGCCGGGTGACACTGTCGCGGTGATCGGTGAGCTGGGCCGCTCGGCGGCCGGATATGCGTTGTGGGACAACTGGGTCGACGGATTCGACGAGCTGCGCCGCCGGCACCTCGTGCCCGAGCCGCCCTACGGTCAGGGCCGGGCGGCCGCCGACGCCGGTGCGACCGCGATGACCGACGTGTCGGACGGGTTGGTCGCCGACCTCGCCCACATCGCCGACGGATCCGGCGTCGGCATCGGACTGCGCACCGAAGCGTTGAGCGCCGACCGGGACGCGCTGGCCGCCGCGGCCGCCGCCGTCGGCGCCGACCCGATGGCCTGGATCCTGGGCGGCGGAGAGGACCACGCGCTGGTCGCGACGTTCCCCGGGGCGCCGCCGACGGGGTGGACGCCGATCGGCCGGGTGCTCGACGGCCCGCCGCGGGTGTTGGTGGACGACGCGGCGTGGCAAGGCAATCCCGGCTGGCAGTCCTTCGACTAGCTAGGGTGGCCACTCGTGACTTCCGCGACGACGACCCCGGGACATCGATGACCGCGCGGCCGCTGCACGAACTCGTCGACGACGGCTGGGCGCGCGCGCTCGAACCGGTCGCCGGGCAGGTCGCCCAGATGGGCGAGTTTCTGCGCGCCGAGATCGCCGCAGGCAACACCTATCTGCCGGCCGGCCCGAACATCCTGCGCGCGTTCACTTTTCCGCTGGAGCGGGTCCGGGTGCTGATCGTCGGGCAGGACCCCTACCCGACGCCCGGCCACGCCGTCGGCCTGAGTTTCTCGGTGGCGCCCGAAGTACGCCCGCTGCCACGCAGCCTGGAGAACATCTTCAAGGAGTACGCCAGCGACCTGGGTTACCCGCCGCCGGCCAACGGCGATCTGACGCCGTGGGCGCAGCGCGGAGTGATGCTGCTCAACAGGGTGCTGACCGTGCGGCCCGGAAGCCCCGCGTCGCACCGCGGCAAGGGGTGGGAAGCGGTCACCGAATGCGCGATCCGCGCGCTGGTGGCCAGGAAGCAACCGTTGGTCGCGGTGCTGTGGGGACGCGACGCGTCGACGCTCAAACCGATGCTCGACGGCGCCGACTGCGTCGCGATCGAGTCACCGCACCCGTCACCGCTGTCGGCGTCGCGCGGCTTCTTCGGGTCGCGCCCGTTCAGCCGGGCCAACGAGTTGCTCGACAAGATGGGCGCCGAGCCGATCGACTGGCGACTGCCCTCCCGCGAGGATCACACCTAGCCGACGCCCGGGATCGGGGGCGGCGACGGGATCGGCGGCGGTGAAGGGATTGCCGGAGGCGACGGTATGGCCGGCGGCGACGGGATGTCCGGAATCGGCACCTCGACGGTGCCGTCGCCGTCGGTGGCCGGGGGTGCCGCGGGCTGCGGCGCGGTGGTCTCAGGAGGTGCGCTCGGCGAGACCGTGACCTCCACCGAGGTGGTCACCGATGTGGTCTCGCTGGTCGTCTCGGACGAAGTGCTCTCGCTGCCCCCGGAGTCGTCGCCGCAGGCAGCCAGCAGCGAGGCCAGCGCAGCAGCGGAAGCCAACGCGAGAATGGGTCGTGCTCGATGGACCGTCATGGCCGCGGGCTTCCCCCGCGCTGACGGTGCTAAACGCGCGGCAGCGTCAGCCGCGCGCGACCTTCCCGGCCTTCAGGCACGAGGTGCAGACGTTCATCCGCTGCTTGTTGCCGCCGGGGCGGGTCACCGCGCGAACGGTCTGGATGTTGGGATTCCACCGACGGCTGGTCCGGCGATGGGAGTGCGAGACGGACTTGCCGAAGCCGGGGCCCTTCCCGCAGATATCGCACACGGCAGCCATATGCAGAACTCCTCAGATCAGTACGTGGGGGTTCGGGCCGCTGCACCACACCGGGCGCGGCGTGACCCGACAACCTGACCAGGATACCGATAGCCGCGGGGATCACCAAAATGGCGTCCCCAGCCCCGCGGTGGCGCGGCGACCGGCGGCGATGTCGCGGCGTCGCTGTCGGGTCCAGTGACTAGGCTGACCCGCACGGCGAGTGCGTGGAGGTTAGGCATGTCGGCTCGACGGCTCGATGCCGCCACCCTGATCGAATGGGCCCACACCGCCGTCGGCGATCTCATCACCCACACCGACGAGATCAACCGGCTCAACGTGTTCCCGGTGGCCGACGCGGACACCGGGACCAACATGCTGTTCACCATGCGGGCCGCGTGGGCGCAGGCCGACGCGCTGGCGGACTGCGACGACGTCGCGCAGGTCGCGGCGGCGCTGGCCCGCGGCGCCCTGCACGGCGCCCGCGGCAACTCCGGGGTGATCCTGTCGCAGATCCTGCGCGCGGTGGCCGACGTCACCGCCGGGGCCGCGACCCACGGCCCGGTCGCGGCGGTCGACGGGCCGCTGCTGGCGGCGTCGTTGCGCCAGGCCGTGGCGCTGGTGGTCCGGTCCATGGGCGAAACCGTGCCCGGCACCATCGTCACCGTCCTGCAGGCCGCGGCGTCAGCGGCCGAGAAGGCGGTCACCGACGACGCGGGCCTGGCCGACGTCCTGGCGCGCGCAACCGAGGCCGCCGTCCGGTCCCTCGACGAGACGCCGCACCAACTCGACGTGCTGGCCGAGGCCGGTGTCGTGGACGCGGGCGGGCGGGGCCTGCTGGTACTGCTGGACGCGATGACCGCCACGCTGACCGGCACGGCGCCGCGTCGCGACGAGTACGTGCCCACCCACACCCACGGTGAGACCCGCGCGCCCGCCGCCGTCACCCCGGCCTACGAGGTGATGTATCTGCTCGGCGGTTGCGACCCGGCGGATGTCGAGACGCTGCGCGGCGAACTCGACCGACTGGGGGACTCGGTGGCGATCGCCGCGGCGCAGGACGGTGCCGGGCACTATTCGGTGCATGTGCACGCCGACGACGCCGGTGCCGCGATCGAGGCGGCGCTGTCGGTGGGCACGCCCAGCCGCATCCAGGTGACGTCGCTGACCGGCGGAGCGCGCCCGGCCGCCGGGTGGTCGCGCGGGCGGGTCGTGCTCGCGGTGGTCGACGGCGCCGGCGCCGAGGAACTGTTCGCCGGTGAGGGCGCGCACGTGCTGCGGTTGGAGGACGACGGGCCGATCAGCGCCAAACTACTGCTGCACGCGCTGGTCAACGCCGACGCCGGCCAGGCGATGGTGCTGCCCAACGGTTACGTCGCGGCCGAAGAGCTGGTGGCCGGGTGCACGGCCGCGATCGGGTGGGGGATCGACGTGGTCCCGGTGCCCGCGGCGTCGATGGTGCAGGGGTTGGCCGCGCTGGCCGTCCACGACACCGAACGCCAAGCCGTCGACGACGGCTACACGATGGCCCGCGCCGCCGCCGGGGCCCGGCACGGCTCGGTGCGAGTGGCCACCGAGGAGGCGCTGACCTGGGCCGGTATGTGCAAACCCGGTGACGGCCTGGGCATTTCGGGTGACGAAGTGCTGATCGTCGGCGACGATCTGGTGGCTGCGGGAGCCGGGCTGATCGATCTGCTGCTGGCGGCGGGCGGAGAACTGGTCACCGTGCTCACCGGAAGCGGCGTCGACGACGGCGTCGCGGACGCGCTGGCCGAACACGTGCACCGACGGCATCTGGGCGCGGAGTTGGTGACCTACCACACCGGCCACCGCGGTGACGCGCTGCTGATCGGGGTGGAGTAGCGGTGGCCACCCTGTCCGACCGTCTCGACTTCGTTCTCGGCAAGAAGGCCGCCGGCCCGCTGGCGGAGCACTTCGGCATCCACACGGTCAACGACCTGCTGCGCCATTACCCCCGCAAGTACAGCGACGAGATGACGACCGCCGGCGAGAACGAGGAACTCGAAGAAGGCGTACACGTCACGTTCGTCGACACCATCACCGGTACCACCACAGGCGACATGAAGCCGCAGCGGGACAAGAAGGGGAGGATACGGAAGCGCAAATGGTTGCGCGTGACCCTCGGCGGTCGTGGGCGCGCGGTCACCGCGACGTTCTTCAATGCCGACTGGATGATTCCTGAGTTGGTCGAAGGAACCCGGTTGATCTTGTCGGGTGAGGTCGACTACTTCCGGGGTGCTCTGCAGCTCACGCACCCGGCGTTTCTCGTGCTGGAGTCGCCGGGCGGCAGGACTATCGGCACCAAGTCGATGAAGACCATCGTCTCGACGTCCGGCGCCACCGGCGACGACCTGCTCGCCGCGTTCGAACGGGACTTTTTCCCGATCTATCCGGCCAACAAGAAAGTGCAGACCTGGGAGATCTACGCGTGTGTGCGCCAGGTGCTCGATGTTCTCGACCCGATCCCCGAGCCGCTGCCGGAATCCTTTCTGCGGCAACACGGTCTGATCACCGAGGACGAGGCGCTGCGGGCCGTCCACACGGCCGAGCGCTCGGCCGAACGCGATGCGGCGATCGCGCGGCTGACCTACGACGAGGCGCTCGGGCTGCAGTGGGCGCTGGCCGAACGGCGGCACGGCGAGCTCGGCGAATCCGGTCCCGCGGTAGCGCCGCGCGACGACGGGCTGGTGGCCGCCATGCGCGAACGCCTGCCGTTCGAGTTGACCGCGGGCCAGCGCGATGTGCTGGAGGTGTTGACCGCCGAACTCGCCGCCACCCGGCCGATGAACCGCATGCTGCAGGGCGAGGTGGGCTCCGGTAAGACCATCGTGTCGGTGATGGCGATGCTGCAGATGGTCGACGGCGGCTATCAGTGCGCCCTGCTCGCGCCGACCGAAGTGCTTGCCGCCCAACATGCCCGGTCGATCCGCGATGTGCTGGGCCCGCTGGGGATGGCGGGTCAGCTCGGCGGCGCCGACGGGGCCACGCGGGTCGCGCTGTTGACCGGGTCGATGTCGGCGCCGCAGAAACGCGCCGTCCGAGAGGAGGTGGCCGGCGGTGAGGCCGGCATCGTGATCGGTACGCACGCGCTGCTGCAGGACGCCGTCGAATTCAGCCGTCTCGGGATGGTGGTCGTCGACGAACAGCACCGCTTCGGCGTCGAACAACGAGACCGGTTGCGCAGCAAGGCCCCCGACGGGGTGACACCGCACCTGCTGGTGATGACCGCGACCCCGATCCCGCGCACCGTCGCGCTGACCCACTACGGCGATCTGGAGACCTCGACGCTGCGCGAACTGCCGCGCGGCAGACAACCGATCACCACCAACACGATCTTCCTCAAGGAGAAACCGCGCTGGCTCGAGCGGGCCTGGCAGCGCATCATCGAGGAGGTCGGCGCGGGCCGGCAGGCCTACATCGTCGCCTCCCGTATCGACGAGAGCGACAAGGACAAGAAGGACAACAAGAACGGTGGTCCACCGCCGATCACGGTCGTCGAGCTGTTCGACCGGCTGAGCGGCGGGCCGCTGTCGGGTCTGCGGCTGGGTCTGATGCACGGCAGGCTGCCCGCCGACGAGAAGGACGCGGTGATGGGCGCGTTCCGGTCCGGCGAGATCGATGTGCTGGTGTGCACCACGGTGATCGAGGTCGGCGTCGACGTGCCGAATGCCACCGTGATGCTGGTGATGGACGCCGACCGGTTCGGCATCAGCCAGCTCCACCAGTTACGCGGCCGGATCGGCCGGGGGCAACACCCCAGCCTGTGTCTGCTCGCCACCCGGCTACCCGAAATGTCGAAGGCCGGTCAGCGGCTCAAAGCGGTCGCCGCCACGCTCGACGGGTTCGCGCTCGCCGACCTCGACCTCGAAGAGCGTCAGGAAGGAGATGTGTTGGGGCACAGTCAGTCCGGGCGTGCCATCACGTTGCGGTTCCTGTCGCTGCAGAAGCATCTCGACGTGATCGTCGAGGCCCGCGAGTTCTGCACCGCGCTCTACGAGCGGGACCCCGGCCACGTCGGGATGGCGGCGCTGGCCGCACCGTTCACCGACGATCGTGTCGAGTTTCTGGACAAGGCATGAGGCGTCGGTATCTGCTGTGGCTGACCGCGATCGTCGCGCTGATGGTCGCCGTCGCGGTGCAGACCGTGGTGTCCTCGCACGACCGGGCCGAGTTCATCGCCGAGGCCGACGTCCCGACCGTCGCGCCGGGCACCGACGTGCTGGCCGGGATCCCGGTGATCCCGCTGCGCATCCGCGGGCACGACTACCGCCGGGCCGCGTTCGGCGACAGCTGGACCGACGACACCACGGCCCCCGGTGGGCGAAACGGGTGTGACACCCGCAACGACGTGCTCAACCGGGACCTGCTCGACAAGACGTTCGTGTCGATCAAGCGGTGTCCCACCGCGGTCGCGACCGGCACGTTGATCGACCCCTACACCAACGCCGTCGTGCCGTTCACCCGTGGCGAGAAGACCGGCGCCGCAGTGCAGATCGACCACATTGTGCCGCTTGCGCTGGCGTGGGACCTCGGTGCGCGTGGCTGGCCCGAGGAGATGCGGGTCCGGTTCGCCAACGACCCGGCCAACCTGCTGGCGGTGGCCGGCGACGCCAACCAGAACAAGGGCGATCAGGAGCCGTCGCAGTGGATGCCGCCGAATGCCGCGTTCCACTGCCAGTACGCCATGCAGTTCATCGCGGTGCTGCGCGGGTACGCGCTGCCGGTCGACGCGCCGTCGGCCACGGTGCTGCGCGAGGCCGCGGCGACCTGCCCGACGGGCTGAAGTTCTCCCGCGCGAGCAGACGCAAAGTGACCCGAAAACGGCGGATTTCAGAGCAGTTTGCGTCTGCTCGCGAGGAAAAAGTGAGAGTTAGGCGCCGGTGTAGGTTTCCGGGTCCGGCCGGAACCGCGTGCCCTCGTCGAGGCCGTTGAGCGCGGCCATCTGATCGTCGGTGAGCTCGAAGTCGAACACCTCGAGGTTCGAGGCGATCCGCTCCGGTGACGACGACCGCGGAATCACGACGTTGCCCAGCTGCAGGCTCCACCGGATCAACACCTGCGCCGGCGTCTTACCGTGCGACTCGGCCACGGCGGTGACGGTCTCGTTGTCCAGCAGCCGGCCGACGCCGAGCGGGCCGTAGGCCTCGGTGACGATGCCGTAGCCGGCGTTGATCTCGCGCAACTCGGCCTGGTTCAGCAGCGGGTGCAGCTCGATCTGGTTGACCGCCGGGGTGAAGAACGACAGGTCGATCACGTTCGCCAGGTGCTCGGAGTGGAAGTTGCACACGCCGATCGACTTGGTGTCGCCGACCTCCTTGCGCTTCATCAACCCGCCCCAGCTGTCGACGTACTTGCCCTGCTCGCCGGCGGGCCAGTGGATCAGGTACAGGTCGACGTAGTCGAGGCCGAGCCGTTCGAGGCTGGCCCGCAGCGCGTCCTGCGACGACTGGAACCCCAGGTCCGCCGTCGCCAGCTTGGTGGTGACGAAGATCTCCTCGCGGGGGACACCCGACGCTTTGATCGCCCGGCCGACCGCTTCCTCGTTTCCGTACGCGGCGGCGGTGTCGATCAGCCGGTAGCCGGCCGACAGCGCCGCGGACACGGCCTGTTCGGTCTCGGTGTCAGACAACTCGCCGACACCGAGGCCGAGCACCGGCATGGTGTGGTCGTCGTTGAGTGTGACCGTGGGAATAGTGGCCGAGGAGGTCATCTCACCTACCCTGTGAACTCGAAGTTTTTCGGGTCGGGACCCAACCGAGTGCCGTCGCCGAGAGACGAGACGGACGCCATGTCCTGCTCGCTCAGCTCGAAGTCGAACACGTCGAAGTTGCTCACAATTCTCTCGGGGGTCACCGATTTCGGGATGACTATATTGCCGAGTTGCATATGCCACCTAATCAGTACCTGTGCGGGCGTTTTGCCGTGTGCCTCGGCAACCGCGGTCACGGTCTCGTTCGAGAGCAACGAACCCTGCCCCAGCGGACTCCACGCCTCGGTGGCGATACCCAACTGCGCGTGCACTTCCCGAAGCTCCTCCTGCTGCAGCAGCGGATGCAGTTCGATCTGGTTGACGGTCGGCACGATGCCGGTCGCGTCGACCAGCGCGCGCAGGTGCTCGGGCTCGAAGTTGCTGACCCCGATGGAGCGGATGCGGCCCTGCTCCTTGAGCTCGGCGAAGGCCTTGAAGGTGTCGACGAACTTGTTGGTCTTCGGCATCGGCCAGTGGATGAGGTAGAGGTCGAGATACTCGAGCCCGAGCCGCTGCATGCTCTTGTCGAACGCGGTCAGGGTGGTGTCGTAGCCTTGGTCGGAGTTCCACAGCTTGGTCGTGATGTACACCTCCTCGCGCGGCACACCCGACGTGGCCAGCGCCTGGCCCACCTCGCGCTCGTTACGGTAGGCAGCAGCGGTGTCGATGTGGCGGTACCCGGCTTCCAGCGCGGTGGCCGCGGCCCGCTCGGTGTCCTCCGGCGGGGTCTGCCAAACGCCCAGACCGACCTGGGGTATCGAATTACCGTCGTTCAGCGTGATCGAGGGAGATGCCATGACCGAGAGTCTGCCAGCTCAACAAACCTGGAGCCCGGGCCGCCGTGAGGCGCTGCTGAACGCCGCCGCCGGCGTCACGTTGCGCACGCTGCCCCGCATCCCGGACCGGGTCAAACGGCTCCTGCTCGGCGGGCGCAGCATCACCGTCGACGGCAACACGCTCGACACCACGCTGCAGCTGATGCTGGCCGGGCAGAAGCTGGTCGGTATCGACGGCCTCAGCGGTCCCGGCAACGTGGCCGCCGCCCGCGCCCAGCTCAGCGGCCTGTCCGCCGGGTTCGACCAGTACATTCCGGTCGCCGCGGTGACCGACCTGACCGTCTCGGGCGGTGCCGGCCCGATCCCGGCGCGGCACTACGCCACCGCCGCGCCGGACGCCCCGCTGCTGGTGTTCTTCCACGGCGGCGGGTTCGTGCTCGGCGACCTCGACAGCCACGACGACCTGTGCCGGCTGATCTGCCGGGACGCCGACCTGCACGTGCTGTCCGTCGACTACCGGTTGGCGCCCGAACACAAGGCGCCGGCCGCGGCCGAGGACGGGTTCGCCGCCTACCGCTGGGCGCTGGAGCACGCCGCCGAACTCGGCGCCGACCCCGCCCGGATCGCGGTCGGCGGTGACAGCGCAGGCGGCAACATCGCCGCCGTCGTCGCCCAACGCGCCCGCGACGAGCGACTGCCGTCGCCGGCGCTGCAGCTGCTGATCTACCCGTGGACGAACCTGGCCGCCCAGACCCGGTCGCAGACCCTGTTCGCCAACGGCTACTTCCTCACCAAGGCCGACCTGCACTGGTTCCGCGACAAATACCTCACCGACGCGCCGGTCGCGGTGACCGACCCGGTGGTCTCACCGCTGCTGGCCGACGACCTGTCCGGGCTGGCGCCGGCGTTGATGCTGACCGGCGGTTTCGACCCGCTGCGCGACGAGGGAATCCAGTACGCCGACGCGCTGCGCAGCGCCGGCGTGCCCGTCGACTTCCGGCAGGCCGGGTCACTGGTCCACGGTTTCGCCAGCATGTTCCCCCTCGGCGGCGGCAGCGCGGCCGCGGTGTCGGACATGATCTCCGCGCTGCGCGCCCATCTGGTGCGCGGCTGACCAGACGCGAAACCGCCGCCGGTACGCTTACCCCGTGGCCACGAAACCGAAGAAGAACCCGCGCTACGACCTCAAGGCGGCCGACCGGAAGCGCAACCTGGCAATTCAGATCGGGTTGACCGCCGTCGTCGTCATCTTCGCCGCCGCGCTGGTGCTGTACATCGTGATGACCAAAGAGGACAAGCCCGGCGAAGGTGAGGCCAAGTCGATCCGGGTGGCGTCGAGCAACGTCATCACCGCGGAGGGCAGCACCGAACCCAAGGCGGTGCTGTCGCTCTACGAGGACTTCCTGTGCCCGGCGTGCGGCAACTTCGAGAAGCAGTTCGGGCCGACGATCAACAAGCTCATCGACAGCGGTGCGGTGGCCGCCGACTACTACATGGTCTCGATCCTCGACCGGCAGGGACAGGGTTACTCGACGCGCGCGGCCAACGCCGCCTACTGCGTCGCCGACGCCGACACCGAGGCGTTCCGTCGCTTCCACGGCGCGCTGTACGCGCAACAGCCCCCCGAAGGTGTCGGCCCGTTCCCGGACAACTCGCGGCTGATCGAGGTCGCGCGCCAGGCCGGGGTGACCGGTGACGTGCCGACCTGCATCAACAACGGCCGCTACGAGGACATGGTCAAGGGCCTGGCCAAGGCCACCGAGGTGAACTCCACGCCGACCATCCGGATCAACGGCAACGACTACCGGCCCTCCACACCTGATGCGCTGATCGCCGAGATCGAGAAGATCGTCGGCGAGGTGCCCGCCCTGGATGCGGGCGCGCCGTCGCCGAATCCGGACCCGACGCCGCCGCAGGCCCCGCCGGCGCCGTGACCGTCACCGCGCCCGGCGCAGTCTCGCCGACCGGACCGGCGCCCGAGCGGTCGCCCGGAATGCCGGTCGGGCGCGCGAGCGCGGTGTGGATCCTGCTGGCCGGGGTGCTGGGGTTGGCCGCCGCGGCGGCGCTGACGGTCGAGAAGATCGAACTGCTGATCGACCCCGACTATGTCCCGTCGTGCAGCCTGAACCCGGTGCTGTCGTGCGGTTCGGTGATGATCACCCCGCAGGCGTCGGCGTTCGGGTTCCCGAACTCGCTGATCGGCATCGTCGCGTTCACGGTGGTGGTGGTGACCGGAGTGCTCGCGCTCGCCCGCGTCGAACTGCCGCGCTGGTACTGGTCCGGCCTGGCCGTCGGGACGCTGCTGGGCGCGGCGTTCGTGCACTGGCTGATCTTTCAGAGCATGTACCGCATCGGCGCGTTGTGCCCGTACTGCATGGTCGTGTGGGCGGTGGTCATTCCGCTTCTGGTGGTGGTCGCCTCGATCGCGCTGCAACCGCAGCAGCGCGGCGCCGTCGCGCGGGTGGTGCACACCTGGCGGTGGTCGTTGGTCGCGCTGTGGTTCACCGCGCTGCTGCTGCTGATCCTGGTGCGGTTCTGGTACTACTGGTCGACCCTGCTCTGAGACTTCTTTGAGTACCCGGGGTTAAATGGGCGCGTGATCTCCAAAGTCCTCGTCGCCAACCGCGGCGAGATCGCGATCCGGGCCTTCCGCGCCGCCTACGAGATGGGCATCGGCACCGTCGCGGTCTATGCGCACGAGGACCGGAACTCGCTGCACCGGCTCAAGGCCGACGAGTCCTACCAGATCGGCGACACCGGGCACCCGGTGCGCGCCTACCTCTCGGTCGACGAGATCATCCGCGTGGCCAAACATGCCGGCGCCGACGCGGTGTATCCGGGATACGGCTTCCTGTCGGAGAACCCGGCGCTGGCGGCCGCCTGCGCCGAGGCCGGGATCACGTTCGTCGGGCCCAGCGCCCAGGTCCTCGAACTGACCGGGAACAAGGCGCGCGCGATCGAGGCGGCCCGCGCGGCGGGGCTGCCGGTGCTGCGGTCCTCGGCGCCGTCGGCATCGCCCGACGAACTGCTGGCCGCCGCCCGCGACATGGAGTTCCCGCTGTTCGTCAAGGCGGTCTCCGGTGGCGGCGGGCGCGGCATGCGCCACGTGGCCGACATGGAAGCGCTGCCCGACGCGATCGAGGCGGCCGGGCGGGAAGCCGAATCCGCGTTCGGTGACGCCACGCTGTACCTCGAGCAGGCCGTGGTCAACCCGCGCCACATCGAGGTGCAGATCCTGGCGGACACCCGCGGCAACATCATGCACCTGTTCGAACGGGACTGCAGCGTGCAGCGCCGCCACCAGAAGGTCATCGAGCTGGCGCCGGCGCCGAACCTGTCCGACGAACTGCGGCAACGGATCTGCGACGACGCGGTCGCGTTCGCCCGCCAGATCGACTACACCTACGCCGGCACGGTGGAGTTCCTGCTCGACGAGCGCGGCCATCACGTGTTCATCGAGTGCAACCCGCGGATCCAGGTCGAGCACACCGTGACCGAGGAGATCACCGACATCGACCTGGTGTCGAGCCAGTTGCGGATCGCCGACGGCGAGACGCTGGAGTCGCTGGGGCTCAGCCAGGAGGCGCTGCCGGTGCCGCGGGGTTTCGCGATGCAGTGCCGCATCACCACCGAGGACCCGGCCAACGGGTTCCGGCCCGACACCGGCCGCATCACCGGCTACCGCACACCCGGCGGCGCCGGGATCCGCCTCGACGGCGGCACGCACCTCGGCGCGGAGATCAGCGCGCACTTCGACTCGATGCTGGTCAAATTGACTTGTCGGGGGCGCGATTTCAGCACCGCGGTGGCCCGGGCCCGCCGCGCCCTGGCCGAGTTCCGCATCCGCGGGGTGTCGACGAACATCCCGTTCCTGCAGGCGGTGGTCAACGACGCCGACTTCCGGGCCGGCCGGGTCAGCACGTCGTTCATCGACCAGCGGCCGTACCTGCTGACCGCGCGTACACCCGCCGACCGCGGTACCAAGATCCTCAACTACCTCGCCGACGTCACGGTCAACCAACCGCACGGCCCGCGTACCGCGTCGGTGTACCCGCAGGACAAGCTGCCCGACGTCGACCTCGACGTCGCGCCGCCGCCGGGCAGCAAGCAGCGCCTGACCGAACTGGGCCCGCAGGGTTTCGCCGACTGGATGCGCGATTCGGGTCCGCTCGGCGTCACCGACACGACGTTCCGCGACGCCCACCAGTCGCTGCTGGCGACCCGGGTGCGCACCACCGGGCTGCTGATGGTGGCGCCCTACATCGCGCGGATGACGCCGCAGCTGCTGTCGATCGAATGCTGGGGCGGCGCGACTTACGATGTGGCGCTTCGCTTTCTGAAGGAGGACCCGTGGGAGCGGCTGGCCGCGCTGCGGGAGGCGCTGCCGAACATCTGCCTGCAGATGCTGCTGCGCGGACGCAACACCGTCGGCTACACCCCCTACCCGGAGTCGGTGACGCAGGCGTTCGTCGCCGAGGCCACCGCCACCGGCATCGACATCTACCGGATCTTCGATGCGCTCAACAACGTCGACTCCATGCGCCCGGCGATCGACGCGGTCCGCGAAACCGGTTCGGCCATAGCGGAAGTCGCGATGAGCTACACCGGGGACCTGTCGGACCCGGGGGAGGACCTCTACACGCTGGACTACTACCTGCGGCTGGCCGAAGAGATCGTCGAGGCCGGCGCGCACGTGCTGGCGGTCAAGGACATGGCCGGTCTGCTGCGTCCGCAGGCCGCGCACACCCTGGTCGGTGCGCTGCGGTCGCGGTTCGACCTGCCGGTGCACGTGCACACCCACGACACCCCGGGCGGCCAGTTGGCGACCTACCTGGCGGCGTGGCAGGCCGGCGCCAGCGCGGTCGACGGCGCCTCGGCGCCGCTGGCCGGCACCACCAGCCAGCCCGCGCTCAGCTCGATCGTCGCGGCCACCGCGCACACCGAGTTCGACACCGGACTGTCACTGCAGGCGGTGTGCGATCTGGAGCCCTACTGGGAGGCGCTGCGAAAGGTGTACGCGCCGTTCGAGTCCGGCCTGCCGGCGCCGACCGGCCGGGTGTACCGCCACGAGATCCCCGGCGGTCAGCTGTCGAACCTGCGGCAGCAGGCGATCGCCCTGGGCCTCGGCGACCGGTTCGAGGAGATCGAGGCCAGCTATGCCGCCGCCGACCGGGTGCTGGGCCGGCTGGTGAAGGTCACCCCCTCGTCGAAGGTGGTCGGCGACCTGGCGCTGGCGCTCGTCGGGGCCGGCGTCAGCGCCGAGGAATTCGCCTCGGACCCGGCGCGTTTCGACATCCCCGACTCGGTGATCGGGTTCCTCCGGGGTGAACTCGGCGACCCGGCCGGCGGGTGGCCGGAGCCGCTGCGGACCAAGGCGCTGGCCGGCCGTGCCCCCGCCAAACCGCAGGCCGAGCTCAGCGCCGAGGACGAGGCCGTGCTCGCGCAGGCCGGACCGAAACGTCAGGCCGCGCTGAACCGGCTGCTGTTCCCCGGTCCGACAAAGGAATTGGAGGCGCACCGCGAACAGTACGGGGACACCTCCGGGCTGTCGGCCAACCAGTTCTTCTACGGGTTGCGGCACGGCGACGAGCACCGCGTCCAGTTGGAGCGCGGCGTGGAGCTGCTGATCGGGCTCGAGGCCGTCTCCGATCCCGACGAACGCGGTATGCGCACGGTGATGTGCATCCTCAACGGACAGCTGCGCCCGGTGCTGGTGCGCGACCGCAGCGTCGCCAGCGACGTCCCGGCCGCCGAGAAGGCCGACCGGTCCAACTCCGACCACATCGCCGCGCCGTTCGCCGGGGTGGTCACCGTCAGCGTGGCCGCCGACGACGAGGTGCAGGCCGGTCAGACCGTCGCCACCATCGAGGCGATGAAGATGGAGGCCGCGATCACCGCCCCGAAGGCCGGCAAGGTGCAGCGGGTCGCGGTGTCGGCCACGGCCCAGGTCGAGGGCGGCGATCTGCTGGTGGTGGTCAGCTGACCCGCATCATCGGCGGCGCGCTGGGCGGACGGCGGATCTCGGTGCCCCAGCAGCGATCCGGTCAGGGCACCCGGCCCACCACCGACCGGGTCCGCGAGGCGTTGTTCAACCTGCTGGCCGCGCGGGTGGACCTCGACGGCGCGGCGGTACTCGACCTGTACGCGGGTTCGGGCGCGCTCGGTTTGGAGGCGCTGTCGCGCGGGGCCTCGTCAGCACTGTTCGTCGAATCCGACGGCCGCGCCGCCGGTGTCATCGCCGACAACATCGCCTCGCTGCACGTGACCGGGGCGGTGGTGCGCCGCGGTTCGGTCGCCGCGGTGCTGGGTGCGGGTGCGACGAGCCCGGTCGACCTCGTGTTCGCCGATCCGCCGTACGACGTCGTTGCCGCCGAAGTGATCTCGGTGCTCGAGGCCCTGGCGCGCGGCGGGTGGGCGGCGCCGGGAACCGTCGTCGTCATCGAGCGCTCCGCGCACGGCCCGCCGCTGGACTGGCCGGCCGGCTGGCAGGTGTGGCCGGCGCGCAGCTACGGAGACACCCGCCTGGAACTGGCCGAGTACGGCGACACCGGGACCGGCTGAGCCGCCCTGCTAGCGTCTTCGGTCATGAGCGGCGCGGTATGCCCGGGATCCTTCGACCCGGTGACTCTCGGCCATATCGACATCTTCGAGCGCGCGGCCGCGCAGTTCGACGAGGTGGTGATCGCCGTACTCGTCAACCCGAACAAGAAGGGCATGTTCACCCTCGACGAGCGCATCGCGATGATCGAGGAGTCCACCGCGCACCTGCCCAACCTGCGGGCCGAGTCGGGCGAGGGGTTGGTGGTCGACTTCGTCCGCCAGCGCGGGATGACCGCGATCATCAAGGGATTGCGCAGCGGAGCCGACTTCGAGTACGAGCTGCAGATGGCGCAGATGAACAAACATGTCGCGGGCGTCGACACGTTCTTCGTCGCGACCACGCCGCGCTACTCGTTCGTGTCGTCGTCGTTGGCCAAGGAGGTCGCCTCACTCGGCGGCGACGTGTCCGATCTGCTTCCCGCGGCGGTCAACGAGCGGTTGCAGGCAAAGCTTCGCCGAGATTAGAACCCCCCTGCGCGGGTAGTCCGCACATGGCGCACCAGCCCAACAGCGCCATCACTCGACACCGCAGGAGGTTCTGCCATGGTGGACACGTTTGTCCAGGACACCAGTGACGTGGTCAAGTTCCTGACCGACCAGCACAACCTGATCAAGGATCTGTTCGACGAGGTGCTCGGCGCCTCCCATCCGAAGGCCCGCGAGAAGGCGTTCACCGATCTGCGCCGACTGCTCGCCGTGCACGAGACCGCCGAGGAGATGGTCGTGCATCCACGGGCCCGCTCGGCGGTCGAGGACGGCGACGCGGTCGTCGACGCCCGGCTCAAGGAAGAGCACGAGGCCAAGGAGTTCCTGTCGCGGCTGGAGAAGATGGACATCGCGTCGCAGGAGTTCATCACCGAACTGACCAAGTTCCGCGACGACGTGATCGAGCACGCCGAACTCGAGGAGCGCGAGGAGTTCAGCCGGCTGCAGCAGCAACTCGACGACAACGACCTGAAGGTGATGGCCGGTGCGGTCCAGGCCGCCGAGGCCATCGCGCCGACGCATCCGCACGCCGGGGTCGAGTCGGCCAAGGCGAACTTCGCGGTCGGCCCGTTCGCGTCGATGCTCGACCGCGCGCGCGACCTGATCGGGGCCGTGGTCAAGTAGCGCCTCGTCGCGCCGGACGTGAGCTGGTGGTCGAAGCTCTCGCGCACAGTTCACGTTCGGCGGCCAAGGGGTCTGGGGTAGTGGCTCGAAGCTCGCGGCAAACAAGTCGACCGGCGACACACCGGGCGGGAAGCTGAGTCACAGGCGTAACACCAGGCACACTAGTAACCGTCAACTACGCCTGGAGGGTGTTGCCGTGTACCGAGTTTTTGAGGCGCTCGACGAACTGAGCGCGATTGTGGAAGAAGCCCGCGGCGTGCCGATGACGGCCGGCTGCGTGGTGCCCCGCGGCGATGTCCTCGAGTTGCTCGACGACATCAAGGACGCGATTCCCGGTGAACTCGACGACGCCCAGGATGTGCTCGACGCCCGGGACGGGTTGCTGCGCGAAGCCAAGGAGCACTCCGACTCGATGGTGTCGACGGCCACCGCCGAGGCCGACTCGGTGCTCAACCACGCCCGCGCCGAAGCCGACCGGCTGCTGGCCGACGCGAAGGCCCAGGCCGACCGGATGGTCGCCGAGGCCCGCCAGCACAGCGAGCGGATGGTCGTCGAGGCCCGCGACGAGGCCACCCGGATCGCCGCGACCGCCAAGCGCGAGTACGAGGCCAGCACCGGACGCGCCAAGACCGAGGCCGACCGCCTCATCGAGAGCGGCAACCTGGCCTACGAGAAGGCCGTGCAGGAAGGCATCAAGGAACAGCAGCGGCTGGTGTCGCAGACCGAGATCGTGCAGACCGCGACCGCCGAGGCCACCCGTCTGATCGACTCGGCGCACGCCGAGGCCGACCGGTTGCGCGGCGAATGCGACATCTACGTCGACAGCAAGCTCGCCGAGTTCGAGGACTTCCTCAACGGCACACTGCGCTCGGTCGGGCGTGGCAGGCACCAGTTGCGGACCGCCGCCGGCACCCACGACTACGCGGCTCGGTAGCCGCCCGGCGATCGCCGTAAACTGGACGTCTATGGCGACGCATGCCAGAGCGGCGACGCACCGCGCGTCACAATCGCCGCTCGTCATCAACCTCTCCCGGCTCGGTCGACGACCCGGGTCGATGGTGGCTGTCCACGAGACGGTGCCGAGTCCGTCGAGGATCGGGCTCGACCTCATCGCGATCGCCGAAGGCGCACCGCTGACCATCGACGTGCGGGTCGAGTCGGTCTCGGAGGGCGTCCTGGTCTCGGGCACCGTGTCGGCGCCGACGTCGGGCGAGTGCGCGCGATGTCTGACACCGGTCACTGGCGAGGTCGAGATCGAGCTGACCGAACTGTTCGCCTATCCCGACAGCGCCACCGACGAGACCACCGAGGCCGACGAGGTCGGCCGCGTGGTGGACGACACCGTGAACCTCGAGCAGCCGATCGTCGACGCCGTCGGACTCGCGCTGCCGTTCGCGCCGCTGTGCGGCCCGGAGTGCGCCGGTCTGTGCCCGGAGTGCGGTATCGCGCTGGCCACCGCGGAACCCGGACACCACCACGAACGCCTCGACCCGCGCTGGGCCAAGCTGGCCGGCATGTTCGACGCCGGTGGGCAGGAGAGCGAGTCTGGGATCAGTAAGGACGCGCGTGACTGACCGCGCCGCGCTGTTGGCTGCGCTGGGGGTCGAACTGCCGGACGAATTGCTGACCGTCGCGCTCACCCACCGCAGCTACTCCTACGAGAACGGCGGACTGCCGACCAACGAGCGCCTGGAGTTCCTGGGCGACGCCGTGCTGGGACTCACGATCACCGAAGAGCTCTACCACCGTCATCCGGAGCGCTCCGAGGGTGATCTGGCCAAGCTGCGGGCCAGCATCGTCAACACCCAGGCGCTGGCCGAGGTAGGGCGCCACCTGACCGAGGGCGGCCTCGGCACGCACCTGCTGCTGGGTAAGGGCGAGGAGAACTCCGGCGGCGCCGACAAGGCGAGCATCCTGGCCGACGGCGTCGAATCCCTGCTCGGCGCAATCTATCTCGAGCACGGCATCACGGTCACGCGTGAGGTGATACTGCGCCTGTTCGCATCGCTGCTCGACACCGCGCCGACGCTGGGCGCCGGGTTGGACTGGAAGAGCAGCCTGCAGGAACTCACCGCCGGCCGCGGGCTCGGCGCGCCGTCCTACATCGTCACCTCGAGCGGCCCGGACCACGACAAGGAGTTCAGCGCGACCGTCGTCGTCGCCGAAACCGAGTACGGCAGGGGAGTGGGCCGCACGAAGAAGGAAGCCGAACTCAAGGCGGCCGCGGCCGCGTGGACGGCGCTGACCGCCGCTGAGGTAGATGCCTGAGCTTCCCGAAGTCGAGGTCGTGCGCCGGGGACTGGCCGCACACGTCGTCGACAAGGCGATCACCGCGGTGCGGGTGCACCATCCCCGCGCCGTGCGCAGGCACGAGGCGGGGCCGGGGGATCTGACCGCGCGGCTGCTGGGTTCGCGCATCGTCGGCACCGGGCGGCGCGGCAAGTATCTGTGGCTGACGCTCGACGACGGCTCCGCGCTGGTGGTGCACCTGGGCATGAGCGGGCAGATGCTGCTCGGCCCGCTGCCGCGCGAGGACCATCTGCGGATCGCGACGCTGCTCGACGACGGGACCGCGCTGAGCTTCGTCGACCAGCGCACGTTCGGCGGGTGGATGCTCACCGACATGGTCACCGTTGACGGTAGCGAGGTGCCGGTGCCCGTCGCGCACGTCGCGCGCGACCCACTGGACCCGCGATTCAACCGCGACGGTGTCGTGAAAGTGTTGCGCGGCAAGCATTCCGAGATCAAACGGCAGCTGCTCGACCAGACCGTCGTCTCGGGCATCGGCAACATCTACGCCGACGAGGCGCTGTGGCGGGCCAAGGTCAACGGCGCGCGGCTGGCGTCGTCGCTGACCCGGCCCAAGCTGGCCGAAGTGCTCGACGCGGCCGCGGAGGTGATGCGTGAGGCGCTGGCCCAGGGCGGGACGTCGTTCGACTCGCTGTACGTCAACGTCAACGGCGAGTCCGGGTACTTCGACCGCTCGCTGGACGCCTACGGCCGCGAGGGCGAACCGTGCCGCCGCTGCGGAGCCGTCATGCGGCGGGAGAAGTTCATGAACCGCTCCTCGTTCTACTGCCCGAGATGCCAGCCGCGCCCGCGGGTGCGCCGAACCTTGCCGAGAGCGACGTAATGGTCGATTGCGCGCGCGGTTTTCCGCCAATTCGTCGGTCTGGGCGAAGATGGGGCCATGACCGAACTTTGGGTAGAGCGGACCGGAGCGCGCCGGTACACCGGACGCAGTTCGCGGGGCGCGCAGGTGCTCGTCGGCAGTGAGGACGTCGACGGCGTCTTCACCCCCGGCGAATTGTTGAAGATCGCGCTGGCCGCGTGCAGCGGGATGGCCAGCGACATCCCCCTGCAGCGCCGCCTCGGCGAGGACTACACGACGACGATCCGCGTGTCCGGTGCCGCCGACCGCGAGGCCGAGCGCTATCCGCGGCTGGCCGAACGCATGGAGCTCGACCTGTCCGGGCTCTCCGAGTCGGAGCGCGCGCGGGTGCTCTCCGTGGTCGAGCGCGCGATCGACCAGGTCTGTACGGTCGGCCGCACGCTCAAGGCCGGGGCGGAAGTGACATTTGAGGTTGATGATGCAGGAGTTAGCTGAGGTACGTCTGACGGCCTGGGTGCACGGCCACGTCCAGGGCGTCGGCTTCCGCTGGTGGACCCGCTCGCGCGCGCTGGAACTCGGGCTGACCGGCTACGCCGCCAACAAGCCCGACGGCCGGGTCCAGGTTGTCGCGCAGGGCCCGCGCGAGGCCTGCGATCGGCTACTTGACCTGCTGCGAAGCGGCGACACCCCCGGTCGCGTCGACAACGTCGTCGCCGACTTCACCGAACCTCGCGACTCGCTAGAAAGCTTCACCGAGCGATAGCCGTTCCGGCGGTAGTGTGGCACGTCGTGCACCTCAAGAGTCTGACCCTGAAGGGCTTCAAGTCGTTTGCTTCGCCGACGACTCTGCGCTTCGAGCCAGGCATCACGTGCGTGGTCGGGCCCAACGGCTCGGGCAAATCCAACGTCGTCGACGCGCTCACCTGGGTGATGGGCGAGCAGGGGGCCAAGACGCTGCGCGGCGGCAAGATGGAAGACGTCATCTTCGCCGGCACGTCGTCGCGGCCGCCGCTGGGCCGTGCCGAGGTCAACGTCACCATCGACAACTCCGACAACTCACTGCCGATCGAATACAACGAGGTCTCGATCACCCGGCGGATGTTCCGCGACGGCGGCAGCGAGTACGAGATCAACGGCAGCAGTTGCCGGTTGATGGACGTCCAGGAACTGCTGTCGGACTCCGGCATCGGCCGCGAGATGCACGTGATCGTCGGGCAGGGCAAGCTCTCGGAGATCCTCGAGTCGCGGCCCGAGGACCGGCGGGCGTTCATCGAGGAGGCCGCCGGCGTCCTCAAACACCGCAAGCGCAAGGAAAAAGCGGTCCGCAAGCTCGACGCGATGTCGGCCAACCTCAACCGGCTCACCGACCTGACCACCGAACTGCGCCGCCAGCTCAAACCGCTGGGCAGGCAGGCGGAGATGGCCCGGCGTGCGCAGACCATCCAGGCCGATCTGCGCGACGCCCGGCTGCGGCTGGCCGCCGACGACCTGGTCACCCGCCGCACCGAGTTCGAGAACACCAACCAGGCCGAGACCACGCTGCGCCGCGAGCACGACGAGATCGCCGCCCGCCTGGAGGCCAAGACCGTCGAGCTGAGCGCCCACGAGTCGGCGGTCGAAACCCTCAGCGCGCGAGCCGACGCCGCGCAGCAGACGTGGTTCTCGCTGTCGGCGCTGGCCGAACGTGTCAGCGCGACGGTCCGCATCGCGACCGAACGGGCCCAGCATCTGGAGGGCGAGCCCGAGATGTCGACCGGGCCGGACCCCGACGAACTCGACGCGCAGGCCGACGAGATTGCCGCCCAGGAACGGCAACTGCTCGACGAACTCACCGAATCCCGCAGCACACTCGAAGCCGCTCGCGCCGAACTCGGCGAGTGCGAGCGCATGGCCGCCGAAGCCGAACGCGCCCACATGGCCGCCGCCCGCGCCGAAGCGGACCGCCGCGAAGGGCTGGCCCGGCTGTCGGGCCAGGTCGACACGATGCGGACCCGCGTGGAGTCGATCGACGAGACCGTGAGCAGGCTCAGCGGCGCCATCGAGGAGGCCGCCGCCAAGGCCCAGCACACCCAGGCCGAGTTCGAGACCGTACAGGGCCGCGTCGGGGAACTCGACGCCGGCGAGGTCGGGCTCGACGAACAACACGACCGCAGCGTGACCGCGCTGCGGTTGGCCGACGAACGCGTCGCCGAACTGCAGGCCGCCGAGCGCAGCGCCGAACGGCAGGTGGCATCGTTGCGGGCCCGGATCGAAGCGCTCTCGGTCGGTCTCGACCGCAAGGACGGCGCGGCCTGGCTGCAGGAGAACCGCAGCGACGCAGGACTTCTCGGGTCGGTCGCGAACCTGCTGAAGGTGCGCAGCGGCTACGAGGTGGCCGTCGCGACCGTCCTCGGCGCGGCCGCCGACGCCGTCGCCGCCGAGAACGCCGCCGCGGCCCGCGCTGCGGTCGCCGCACTCAAGGAATCCGACGGCGGACGTGCCGCCATCGTGCTCAGCGACTGGCCTGATCACGCTGTGCCGCAGCGTGATTCGCTTCCGGACGGCGCGCACTGGGCGGTCGATCTGGTCGAGGCGCCGCAGCGGCTGGTCGGTGCGGTGCACGCGATGCTCGGCGACGTCGCGGTGGTGGGGGATCTGTCGGCCGCGCTGGACCTGGCCACCGCCCGCCCGGGGCTGCGCGCGGTCACCACCGACGGCGACCTGGTCGGCGCCGGCGTGCTCAGCGGCGGCTCGGATCGCAAGGTCAGCACGCTGGAGATCGCCTCCGAGGTCGACAAGGCCCGCGCCGAACTCGAGGCCGCCGAGACCCAGGTCGGCGAGTTGTCGGCCGCGTTGGCGGGCGCGTTGGCCGAGCAGTCCAGCCGGCAGGACGCCGCCGAGCAGGCGCTCGCGGCGCTCAACGAGTCCGATGCCGCGATCTCGGCGATCTACGAGCAGCTGGGCCGGCTCGGCCAGGACGCCCGCGCCGCCGACGACGAATGGCAACGGCTGATCCAGCAGCGCGCCGAGCTGGAAACCAACCGCGCCCGCACCGTCGAGGAACTCGGCGAGCTCGAACAGCGCCTGCACAACGCGCAGCAGGCGCCGATGTTCGAAGCCGAACCGGTCGACCGTCAGGAGACGATGGCCGCCGCGGAGGTCGCCCGCGCCGCCGAGGTGGAGGCCCGGCTGGCCGTGCGCACCGCTGAGGAACGCGCGAACGCCGTTCGCGGCCGGGCTGATTCACTGCGCAGGGCGGCGACGGCCGAACGCGAGGCCCGGCTGCGGGCCCAGCGGGCGCGCGAGGCCCGCGAGCACGCCGCCGCGGTGGCCGCTGCGGTCGCCGAGTCGGGACGCCTTGTCGCGCAACGGCTGAGCGCGGTGGTCGCGGTGGCGTCACGGGTGCGCGACGAGGTGGCCGCCGAGCGGCAACACCGGTCGACGGCGTTGGCCCGTACCCGCGACGAGGTCAACGAGCTGACCGCCAAGAGCAACGCGCTGACCGACGCGCTGCACAAGGACGAGGTGGCCAAAGCCCAAGCGGCGCTGCGCATCGAACAACTCGAAGAGCAGGTCCTCGAACAGTTCGGGATGGCCACCGCCGACCTGATCGCCGAGTACGGCCCCGACGTGCCGCTGCCGCCGACCGAGCTGGAGATGGCCGAGTACGAGCAGGCCCGGGAACGCGGCGAGCAGGTCACCGCGCCGGCTCCGATGCCGTTCGACCGGCCGACGCAGGAACGCCGCGCGAAGAAGGCCGAACGCGAACTCAACGAGCTGGGCCGGGTGAACCCGCTGGCGCTCGAGGAGTTCGCCGCACTCGAGGAGCGCTACAACTTCCTGTCCACCCAGCTCGAGGACGTCAAGGGCGCGCGCAAGGACCTGCTCGACGTGGTCGACGACGTCGACGCGCGGATCCTGCAGGTTTTCACCGAGGCCTACGCCGACGTGGAACGCGAGTTCACCCAGGTGTTCTCGACGTTGTTCCCCGGCGGCGAGGGCCGGCTGCTGCTGACCAACCCCGATGACATGCTCACCACCGGGATCGAGGTCGAGGCCCGCCCGCCCGGCAAGAAGATCAAGCGGCTGTCGCTGCTGTCCGGCGGCGAGAAGTCGCTGACCGCGGTGGCGATGCTGGTCGCGATCTTCCGGGCCCGGCCGTCGCCGTTCTACGTGATGGACGAGGTGGAGGCCGCGCTCGACGACGTCAACCTGCGCCGGCTGATCAGCCTGTTCGAGCAGCTGCGGGAACGCTCACAGCTGATCGTCATCACCCACCAGAAGCCGACCATGGAGGTCGCCGACGCGCTCTACGGCGTCACCATGCGCGACGACGGCATCACCACGGTCATCAGCCAGCGCATGCGCGGGCAGGAATTGCTCGCCTCCACCAACTGACTGCCCCCAACTGAGGGCGCGGGGGAGACGCCGAGCCATCTTGAGACAATGGTTCGGTGACCGAAGGTTTGTGGATCGCAGTCGCGGTCATCGCCGTTCTGCTCGTGGCCGCGCTCATCATCGGGCTGGTGCGCTACCGGCGCCGCCAGATCAGCCTGAAGAAGACCGACACCCCGGCCGCGGTCGACCGCTCGGGCGGTTACACGGCCTCTTCGGGCATCACGTTCTCGCAGTCCGCGCCGACCGCGCCGCCTCAGCCCGCCGAGCGGATCGACACCAGCGGGCTGCCCGCCGTCGGCGACGACGCGACCGTCCCGCGGGACGCCCCGAAACGCCCGATCGCCGACGTGCAGCTGCCCGAGGCTCCGGTGAAGCCGGTGCCGAAGCCGGTCGAGACTCCGCCGGTGGTCGAGAAGCCGGTCGAGGAGACCGTCGAAGAACCCGTCCGAGAACCCGTCCGAGAACCGGTCGAAGAGCCGACCCCAGCCGCGCCCGCGATCGACGAGATCGCGCCGACCGAGGGCCGCCTCGAGCGGCTACGCGGACGGCTGGCCCGCTCGCAGAACACGCTGGGCCGCAGCATGCTCGGCCTGCTCGGCGCCGGTGACCTCGACGAGGCCTCCTGGGAGGAGGTCGAGGACACGTTGCTGATCGCCGACCTCGGCCCGGTGGTCACCGAGTCGGTCGTCACGTCGTTGCGCGCACGGATGGCGTCCAGCGGGGTGCGCACCGAAGCCGACGCCCGCGCGGTGCTGCGCGAGGTGCTCATCGAAGAGCTGCGCCCCGAGTTCGACCGCTCGATCAGGGCGCTGCCGCACGCCGACAAGCCGTCGGTGCTGCTGGTCGTCGGTGTCAACGGCACCGGTAAGACGACGACGGTCGGCAAGCTGGCGCGGGTGCTGGTGGCCGACGGCCGCCGCGTCGTGCTCGGCGCCGCCGACACGTTCCGCGCCGCGGCGGCCGACCAGCTGCAGTCCTGGGCGTCGCGGGTCGGCGCGCAGGTGGTGCGCGGACCCGAGGGTGCCGACCCGGCGTCGGTCGCGTTCGACGCCGTCGACAAGGGTGTGGCCGACGGCGCCGACGTCGTCGTCATCGACACCGCCGGGCGCCTGCACACCAAAACCGGCCTGATGGACGAACTGGGCAAGGTCAAGCGGGTGGTCAGCAAGCGCGCCGAGGTCGACGAGGTGCTGCTGGTCCTCGACGCCACCATCGGACAGAACGGTCTGCCGCAGGCGCGCGTGTTCGCTGAGGTCGTCGACATCACCGGTGTGGTGCTGACCAAACTCGACGGCACGGCGAAGGGCGGAATCGTGTTCCGCGTGCAACAGGAACTCGGCGTTCCGGTCAAACTCGTTGGGCTCGGGGAAGGCGCCGACGATCTGGCGCCGTTCGAACCGGCGGCGTTCGTCGACGCGCTACTCGGTTAGTCCGACGAGACATCGTCGAGTCGTGTCCGGACCCGTTTTTGCTGGCCGCGCGCGTGCGAAACACGAGCGTAACGCTTCTGACGTGTCCGTTCACTTAACGGAAACGGAACAGAATCACAGGTGAAACGCGAGCCAAAGAGTCTCTTCGGGAGGCCGATCCGATCGGCGCACTTCCCAAGGAGGTTCACACAAAGTGGTTTCAGCCTTACCCCTAGCTCTACCCGATGATGCGTTCGCGCCGTTCGGCCCAGACGGGTTGAGCTCAGGCGACACCGCATGGGTACTCACCGCCGCGGCACTCGTTCTGTTCATGACACCGGGCCTGGCGTTCTTCTACGGCGGGCTGTCCCGCCAGAAGTCCGTGCTGAACATGATGATGATGTCGTTCGGGTCGCTCGGCGTGGTCAGCGTCATCTACGTGTTGTGGGGCTACTCGATGTCGTTCGCCTCCGCGCACACCGGTGAGAGCGACATCGCGGGCATCTTCGACAACCCGTTCGCGCTGTTCGGCCTGAGCCCGCTGCTGGAAGCCAAGGAAGTCGGTGCGGACACGCTCTACGTCATCGGCGGTTTCGGCACCGTGCCCGCCATCGTGTGGGTCGGCTTCCAATTGACCTTCGCGGTCATCACCGTCGCGCTGATCAGCGGCGCGGTGGCCGAGCGCATGAAGTTCGGCACCTGGCTGGTGTTCGGCGGCATCTGGGTCACGCTGGTGTATTTCCCGCTGTCGCACATGGTTTGGGGCGGCGGTCTGCTGTCCGGCGCTGAGAACGGCATCGCGGCCAAGATGTTCGGTGTCAGCGAGGAAGGCACCGCGAACGTCTCGCCGATCGACTTCGCCGGTGGCACCGTCGTTCACATCAACGCGGGCATGGCCGCACTGGTGCTGGCGCTGCTGCTCGGCAAGCGCACCGGCTTCGGCAAGGTCGCCTACCGGCCGCACAACATTCCGTTCGTGATGCTGGGCGCTGCCATCCTGTGGTTCGGCTGGTTCGGTTTCAACGTCGGATCCGAGGGCGCGGCCGACATGCTCGCCGGCCTGGTCTGGGTCAACACCACCGCCGCCACCGCCGCCGCGATGTTGGGCTGGCTGCTGGTGGAGCGCATCCGGGACGGCCACGCGACCAGCGTCGGCGCCGCCTCCGGCGTCGTCGCCGGCCTCGTCGCGATCACACCGGCCTGCGGTTCACTCTCGCCGATCGGGTCGCTGATCCTCGGCGTCATCGCCGGTGTGCTGTCCGCGCTGGCGGTCGGGCTGAAGTACAAGTTCGGCTACGACGACTCGCTCGACGTCGTCGGTGTGCACCTGGTGGCGGGCCTGTGGGGCACCGTCGGCATCGGCTTCCTGGCGACGGAGACCGGCCTGCTCTACGGCGGCGGCGTGCAGCAGCTGGTGGTGCAGGTGGTGATCGCCTTGGTGGCCGTCATCTTCACTGGCATCATGACGGCGATCATTGCCTTTATTGTCAAACCGTTGGGCTGGCGGGTCAGCCGAGAGGACGAGGACACCGGCATCGATGCGACCGAACATGCCGAAACCGCTTACGAGCTCGTCTGATCGGCAACAATTTCCTCGGAAGGGATCGACTACATGAAGCTGATTACTGCGATCGTCAAGCCGTTCACGCTCGAAGACGTCAAGACCGGACTCGAACAGACGGGTATTCTCGGCATGACCGTCAGCGAGGTTCAGGGCTACGGACGCCAGAAGGGTCACACCGAGGTGTACCGCGGCGCTGAATACTCCGTCGATTTCGTGCCGAAGGTGCGTGTCGAGGTCGTGGTCGACGACGCGTCTGTCGACAAGGTCGTCGACGTCATCGTCCAGGCCGCACGCACCGGCAAGATCGGCGACGGCAAGGTGTGGGTCAGCCCCGTCGACACCGTGGTCCGGGTACGCACCGGAGAACGCGGAGCCGACGCCCTTTGAGCCGCTTGACCAAATGAGAGGTCGTCTCCCGACCCGATGAACCGATTGCTGATTCCGACAGGTGGGGAGATGACGAGATGACCGAGAAACAGCGACCCGCCGCCGGTGCCCCCTCTCGATGGGTGGCGCCGGCGGCGGGCTCGTCCCGTCCCGCCACCGACCTGGCCGCTGCCGCCAAGCAGCTGCTCTCCGGCGGTGCGCGCCAACTGGATTCGGCTGCGCTGCGCGAGGCGCTGCAGGATCTGCACGAGTTCTGGCTCACCACAAAGGCCACCGAGATCGGGATCACCCCGACCAGTGGTTTTGCGATCGTCGCGACCGGCGGGCTGGGGCGCGGGGAGTTCGTCCCGCACTCCGACCTGGACCTGACGCTGCTGCACGACAATATGCCCACCGACATCGTCAGCCAGGTCGCCGAGCTGCTGTGGTATCCGCTGTGGGACGCCAACATTCGCATCGACCACAGCGTGCGTACCGTTCCGGAGGCGCTCAAGGTGGCCGGTGAGGACATCTCCGCGGGCCTGGCGATGCTCGAGGCCCGTCACATCACCGGTGACTCGGATCTGTCGTCGCTGTTGATCGGCGGGGCCCGACGGCAGTGGCGAACCGGAATCGCCTCCCGCTTCGACGAACTCGTCGAGCACACCAGGGCGCGCTGGGGCCGCAGCGGGGAGATCGCGCACCGCGCCGAACCTGACCTCAAATGCGGCCGCGGCGGGCTGCGCGACGTGCAGTTGCTCAACGCCCTGTCGATCGCCCAGCTGACCGACGTGTATCCCAACCGGAGCCTGGCCTCGCCGATCGGCACACTCGGCGAAGCGCATCTCGCGCTGCTCAACGTGCGCACCGAACTGCACCGGGTCGCCGGGCGCGGTCGCGACCTGCTGTTGGCGCAGCACGCCGACGAGATCGGCGCCGCACTGCACATCGGTGACCGGTTCGACCTGGCCCGCATGCTCTCCGATGCCGCGCGCACGATCAGTTTCTACGTCGACGCCGGGATCCGCACCGCGGGCAACGCGCTGCCGCGGCGCGGATTCGCCGCGCTGCGCCGCCCGTCGCGCCGACCCCTCGACGAGGGAGTCATCGAATTCGCGGGAGAGGTCATCCTGGCTCGCGACGCGCGCCCCGAACGCGACCCCGGGCTCATCCTGCGGGTCGCCGCCGCTTCGGCGACCACCGGCCTGCCGATGGCCGCGTCGACGCTGGCCCGGTTGGCCGCGGCCGCACCGGAACTGCGCACCCCGTGGCCGGCGCAGGCGCTCAAAGACCTGCTGGTGATGCTCGCCGCGGGACCGTCGGCGGTGGCCACCATCGAGGCTCTCGACCGCACCGGCCTGTGGGGCAGGCTGTTCCCCGAATGGGGCGCGGTGCGCGACCTACCGCCGCGAGATGTCGTGCACATCTGGACCGTCGACCGTCACCTCGTCGAAACCGTCGCGCGGGCAAGCGCATTCACCACCCGCGTGTCCCGGCCGGACTTGCTGCTGCTGGGCGCGCTGTGTCACGACATCGGCAAGGGGCGCGGCGGCGACCACAGCGTGATCGGTGCCGAGCTGGCCACCCAGATCGGCACCCGGCTGGGGCTGTGGCCGTCGGACGTGGAGATCCTGTCCAAAGTCGTCCGCCACCACCTGCTGCTGCCGCACACCGCGGTCCGCCGGGACCTGCAGGATCCCGCCACGATCGCCGCAGTGGCCGAGGCACTCGACGGCGATCTGGTTCTGCTGGAACTGCTGCACGTGCTGGCCGAGGCCGACTCGCTGGCCACCGGACCCGGAGTGTGGGGCGACTGGAAGGCCTCCCTGATCGGGGATCTGGTCGGTCGGTGCAGGATGGTGATGGCCGGGGAACCGCTGCCGCAGCCGGATCCCGTTGATCCCCGGCACCTTTCGATAGCTTCGCAAGTGGGCGTGCACGTCGAGATGACCCCCGGTGACAGCCCGCAGATCCATCACGTCACGATGATCGCGCCCGACCGGCGGGGGTTCCTGTCGAAGGCGGCCGGTGTGCTGGCGCTGAACTCGCTGCGGGTGCACTCGGCGTCGGTCAACGGTCACGAGGGTGCGGCGATCAACACGTTCGTGGTGTCCCCGCACTTTGGTGCGCCGCCGGCCGCCGAACTGCTGCGCCAGCAACTGATCCTCGCGCTCGACGGCGAACTCGACGTGCTGGAGGCCTTGGACCGCCGCGACCGCGACGCGTCGAAACACGGGTCGGGCCGCGCCGGGGAGGTCCCGGCCGCGGTCCCGATCAACCACGTCGCCGCACCGCCGCGGATCCTGTGGTCCGACGGCGCGAGGCCGGGTGAGCTCGTCGCCCAGATCCGCAGCACCGACCGTGCCGGGCTGCTGGCTCGGCTCACCGCCGTGTTCGAACGCGACGGTGTCGACATCGCCTGGGCGAAGGTCACGACGCTGGGTTCGTCGGTCGTCGACCTGTTCGGTATCACCGCAGGTCCGGCGCTGCGCGAGGACCTCGACCGCGACCTGTACGCGGTGCTGCCCACGCCGCCGCCGGCCAAGCCGGTCTCCGAAGCCAGCTGATCGCGGGCGCGTCCGCCCTGCCGGGGCGGTCACCGTCGCGCTCCCATTAGGCTGGACGGCGTGTTTGAATCCCTGTCCGACCGGTTGACCGGCGCCCTGCAGGGGCTGCGCGGTAAGGGGCGGCTGACCGACGCCGACATCGACGCGACCGCCCGGGAGATCCGGCTGGCGCTGCTGGAAGCCGACGTGTCGCTGCCCGTCGTGCGCGCGTTCGTCAACCGCATCAAGGAACGGGCCCGCGGCGCCGAGGTCTCCGGTGCGCTCAACCCGGCCCAGCAGGTCGTCAAGATCGTCAACGAGGAACTGATCGGGATCCTCGGCGGTGAGACCCGCTCGCTGACGTTCGCCAAGAACCCGCCGACGGTGATCATGCTGGCGGGTCTGCAGGGCTCCGGTAAGACGACCCTGGCCGGCAAGCTGGCGAAGTGGCTGCGCGGGCAGGGGCACACCCCGCTTCTGGTGGCGTGCGACCTGCAACGGCCCGGCGCGGTGAGCCAGCTGCAGATCGTCGGCCAGCGCGCGGACGTCGCGGTGTTCGCCCCGCATCCGGGCGTGTCCGCCGACGGTGCCGCCGACGCCGCGCCCGGTGACCCCGTGGCGGTCGCCGCGGCCGGCCTGGCCGAGGCCAAGGCCAAGCACTACGACGTCGTCATCGTCGACACCGCGGGCCGCCTCGGCATCGACGACGAGCTGATGAGCCAGGCCGCCGCGATCCGCGAGGCCGTCGACCCCGACGAAGTGATCTTCGTGCTCGACGCGATGATCGGCCAGGACGCGGTGACCACCGCGGAGGCGTTCCGCGAGGGCGTCGGGTTCACCGGCGTCGTGCTGACCAAGCTCGACGGTGACGCCCGCGGCGGCGCCGCGCTGTCGGTGCGCGAGATCACCGGCGTGCCGATCCTGTTCGCCTCCGCCGGGGAGAAGCTCGAGGACTTCGACGTCTTCCACCCCGACCGGATGGCCAGCCGGATCCTGGGCATGGGCGACGTGCTGACGCTGATCGAGCAGGCCGAACAGGTCTTCGATGCGCAGAAGGCCGAAGAGGCCGCCATCAAGATCGGCAGCGGTGAGCTGACGCTGGAGGACTTCCTTGAGCAGATGCTGGCGATCCGCAAGATGGGCCCGATCGGCAACCTGCTGGGCATGCTGCCCGGTGCCGGTCAGATGAAGGACGCGTTGGCCGCCGTCGACGACAAACAGCTCGACCGGCTGCAGGCCATCATCCGCGGTATGACGCCGGAGGAGCGCGCCGACCCGAAGATCATCAACGGGTCCCGGCGGCTGCGGATCGCCAACGGCTCCGGTGTCACGGTCGGCGAGGTCAACCAGCTCGTCGAACGGTTCTTCGAGGCCCGCAAGATGATGTCGAGCATGGCCGGTCAGATGGGAATGCCGTTCGGCCGCAAGAACAACCGCAAGAACGCCAAGAACAAGAAGAAGGGCAAGAAGGGCGGCAAGGGTCCGACCCCGCCGAAGGTGCGCAATCCGCTCGGCGCGGGGATGCCGGGACTGCCCGCGGGCTTCCCGGATCTGTCCGACATGCCCAAGGGGCTCGACGAACTGCCGCCGGGGCTGGCCGACATCGACCTGTCGAAGCTGAAGTTCCCGGGTCAGAAGTAGCGTGGCGCTGCACGTTCGGGGTCGCGGCCTGCCGACCGGGGAGCCGGTGGAGTGGTGGATCGACCGCGGCGCGCTCAGCGCCGAACCGGTCAGCGGCGCGGAGACGGTTTTCGACGGCGGCTGGGTGCTGCCCGGCCTGGTCGACGCGCACTGTCACGTCGGCCTCGGCGATCACGGTCCGCTCGACAACCTCGACGACTGCATCGCGCAGGCCGAGGTCGAACGCGACGTGGGGGCGCTGCTGCTGCGCGACGCCGGATCGCCGATCGACACCCGCAGCCTCGCCGACCGCGACGACCTGCCCGAGATCATCCGCGCCGGCCGCCACCTCGCGCGCCCGAAGCGGTACCAGCGGGACTTCGCGATCGAGCTGGAGGACGAGTCCGCGCTGCCCGCCGCGGTCGCCGAACAGGCGCGGTTCGGCGACGGCTGGGTCAAGCTGGTCGGGGACTGGATCGACCGTGAGGTCGGCGACCTGGCGCCGCTGTGGTCCGACGAGGTGCTCAAGGCCGCGATCGACGCCGCCCACGACAACGGCGCCCGCGTCACCGCCCACGTGTTCAGCGAGGACGCGCTGCCCGGGCTGATCAAGGCCGGCATCGACTGCATCGAACACGGAACCGGTCTGACCGACGACACCATCGACCTGATGGTGGAGCACGGCACCGCGCTGGTGCCGACGCTGATCAACATCGCGAACTTCCCAGGCATCGCGGACGCGGCGGCCAAATACCCGACGTACGCCCGGCACATGCGGGATCTGCACGAGAAGTGCTATCCGCGTATCGCGGCGGCCCGGGAGGCCGGGGTGCCGATCTATGCGGGCACCGACGCGGGCAGCATGGTGGCGCACGGGCGGATCGCCGACGAGATCGAGGCGCTGACCCGCATCGGGATGTCGGCGACCGAGGCGCTGGGCGCGGCGTGCTGGAGCGCCCGCGAGTGGCTGGGCCGGCCCGCGATGGAGCACGGCGCCCCCGCCGATCTGGTGTGCTATTCGGAGGATCCGCGCCGCGGCGCGGCCGTCCTCAACCACCCCGACGTGGTGATCCTGCGCGGCCGCGTGTTCGCCTAGTTTGCTTCGCCTTCGTACCGCGAGCGTGCGTGTCTGGTGGCGACGCGCCGGAGTTTCCGCTGTGTTCGCGCACGCTCGTCGCGGCGCGAACGTGCGCAAAGTGTTGGCTTTTCGCGGCGTGTCGGGGCGCAGACACGCACGCTCGCCACACAAACCGGGCGGAGGTCAGGGTTGGGCGAAACCCCAGTCGAACAGCTTGATCGCCTGGCCGTACAGGTCCCCGCTGCCGTAGAGCTGGGCGACCACCAACCGTCGACCATTGCGTTGCGCCGCAGCGACATACGTATCGCGGGCCAGGTTGGTGTAGCCGGTCTTGCCGACCAGTGTGCCCGGATACCTCTTCAGCAGCTGGTTCTGGTTGGTGATGGTCTTGGGGCCGCTGTCAGTCGGGAACAGCGACGACGGCTGGCGCACGATCGCGGCGAAAGCCGGATACCGCAATGCATGTCGATAGATCATCGCGAGATCGGTTGCGGTGGTGAACGATTCCATCCCCGGCCCGTCGAGTCCGGACGGCGACGACACCCGCGTGCTGCGCGCACCGAGCGACGCGGCCTTGGCGTTCATCTTGGCCACGGCGACGCGGTAGCCGCCGAGGCCGTCGGCGAGGACGTTGGCCGCGTCGTTGCCGGACACCAGCATCAGCCCGTCGAGCAACTGACGCACGGTGTAGGGCCGGCCGGCTTTGACTCCGGCGCACGAGCATTCGACGTCGGCCGCCGCGGGCCGCGCCGCGATCACGCCGTTGAGCGGAAGCGCGTCCAGTACGACGATCGCCAGCAGCGCCTTGATCGTGCTTGCCGGCGCGCGGGGTTCATGCGGGTTGCGGGAGGCCAGAATCCGCCCGGAGTCCAGGTCGGCGAGCACCCACGACTGCGCGGGCCCGTCGGGCAGAGCGACCGCGCCCGACGGCTCACCGCCGGGTTGCGCGGAGGCGGGCGCCGCGACACCCAGAGCCGCTGACAGCGCGATGGCCAACGCAGCCAGCAAGCTTCGCATGGCCGCCGAGCGTATCCGCCGCGCTGTCCGCGCCGGTCTCGGATTCGTTGCGATTGAGCAACTTCGGCAGCGCTACAGGGCGCCGATACTGGTGCCGGCAGGCTGCGCGAATCCCCAGTCGAACAGGGCGGCGGCCTGATCCCAGTACGTCGGCTGGCCGGGTTTGTCCATCCCGAACATCATCGCGATCACCAACCGGCGGCCGTTGCGCTGCGCGGCGGCCACGAATGTCTTCTGCGCGCGATCGGTGAACCCGGTCTTGCCGCCGAGCGTGCCGGGGTAACGCTTGAGCAACTCGTCCTGGTTGACCAGCACCTTGTCGCCGGTTCTGGTCGGGAACACCGCGGTCGGCTGGGCGGTGATCGCCGCGAACACCGGGTTGGCCATCGCGGCGCGGAAGATCACCGCCAGATCGTGCGGTGAAGACCACATGTCGATGCCCGGACCGTCCAGCCCCGACGGCGAACCGACGTTGGTTCCGTAGGCGCCCAGCAGCGCGGCCTTGGCGTTCATCTTGGTGACCGCGACATCGCGCCCGCCCAGCATGGTGGCCAGCGTGTTGGCCGCGTCATTGCCCGAGACCAGCAGCACCGCTTCGAGGAGTTGCCGCGTGGTGTAGACGATGCCGGGAGCGACGCCCGCGCAGTTGCACTCCACCCGGGTGTCGGCCTCGTTCGCGACCACCGTCATGTCCAGCGGGAGCTCGTCGAGGACCGTCAGGGCCAGCAGCACCTTGATGGTGCTCGCCGGGGCGTACTGCCCGTACTCGTCGCGCGCGGCCAACACCGCGCCGCTGTCCATGTCCGCGACGACCCAGGCGTGGGCCGGCCCGTCGGGAATCGGCACCGAGCCGGCCGGCTGCTGCACCGCGGCCGGCGCGGCGGCCGCTGCCGGGCACAGCGCGGTCAGCAGCGCGCCGATGATCGCCAGCCAGGTCACGGTTCTGCGCATGGGTCCCGAGCCTAACCCCGCACCTCGAGCGTGAACCCAGGGTTGGAAATCCGGCCCTGGATTCAGACCGCGAACCGCCACCACTTCACGCTCGGCGAGCCCGCACCGTGTTGAATCGACGCATGTTGAGCCTGGAGGAGATCTCGGACCGCCTGGAGATCCAGCAGTTACTGATCGACTACTCGACGGCCATCGACCAGAAGCGGTTCGACGACCTCGACCGGGTGTTCACCGAGGACGCCTACATCGACTACCGGGTGACCGGCGGCGTCGACGGGCGTTTTCCGGACGTCAAGGCCTGGCTCAAGGACGTGCTGCCGAACTTCCCGGCGTACTACCACATGCTCGGCAACGTCGACATCCGCGTGTCCGGCAATCACGCCACGTCGCGAGCCATCTGCTTCAACCCCATGGTGATGGGCGGTGCGCACAAAGACGGTGCGCCAATCTATTTCGTCGGGATCTGGTACGTCGACGAGTTCATCCGCACCGCGGACGGGTGGCGGATGAGCAGGCGCGTCGAGGAGAAGTGCTTCGACAAGCTGCTCTGAACCGTCAGCGCCCGACCAGCACGTGCCGGGGGATGGGGTGGTCGGCAATCGGCCGGTGCTCGACGGTCAGCCCGGTGCCTGCGAGAGCCGCGCGGACCTCGTCGACGGGCCGCAGCGTGAACCCGTAGGCGGTGAACGGCGCGTGGCGCATCACGTCGGGGTCGCCGATGCCGATCACGACCCGGCCGCCCGGCCGCACGACCCGGGCCAACTCGGCGCAGGCGGCGTCGAGATCGGGAATGAAGTACACCGTGTTGACGGTGACGACGGCGTCGAGCACGCCGTCGTCGAACGGCAGCGCGGTCAGCGATCCGTCGTGCAACCGCAGCCGGCCCGCCGCGATGTCGCGCGCGAAGCCCCGCCGGGCGCGCCGCAGCATCGTTTCCGCGACCTCGACCCCGTGCACCACGCCGCCGCGACCGACCCGGTCGAGCAGCAGCCGCAACCCGACCCCGCCGCCGAACCCCACGTCGGTGACCACCGCACCGGGCCCGACCCCGGTCGCGTCGACCGCGGCCGCGACGGCGCGCTCGTTGGACCGGTTGAGCTTCTTCGCGACGACCAGTCCGAACGGCCCGTGGGGGCGGCCCAGCTGCCGGGCGGTGGCGGCCATCAGTTTGCGTCGGAGCGGATTCATATCTGTACCTACGGTGCCAGTGCGCGAAACGATCCACCATCGTGCCCGCCGGCGCGACGCCGAGCGTGAATGAGGTCGTGAACAAGTGCCGGACCGCTACCAGTTCACTCGACGAGCCCGAACCGTGTTCAATCGATCCATGTTGAGGAAGGGGAGCCGGGTCTCCACCCACGACGCCTACATCGACCACCGCGCCTACATCGACGACCGCTTTCCGGACGTCAAGGCGCGGCTCGAGGGTCACCCGTGACGGGTGACGTTGAGACCGACCGTCGGAATGCGGCCGTGAAGGCCCTTTGTGACGCCATCGACCGCCTGGACGTGGCGGCCATGACCGCCGAGGTGCGGACTCTCCCGGCGGCCGACATCGCGGCCACGTTGGAACGTCATGACCGCAGGCAACAGGCAGTGCTGTATCGAGTGTTGCCGAAGGACCTCGCACTGCAGGTGTTCGAAAGCCTGGACGCCAGTCTGCAGCGCGATCTCGTCGAAGCCCTGCAGGACGATGCGGTGGCCGCACTGTTCGCCGACCTCGATCCCGATGACCGCGTCGAGTTGCTCGACGAATTACCGGCGACGGTGGCGCACCGGCTGTTGCAGGGCCTGCCGCCCGATGAACGCGCCATGACCGCCGACATCCTCGGCTATCCGCAGGGTTCGATCGGGCGCCGGATGAGTCCGGAATTTGTCTCCGTGCGCCCCGGAATGACCACTGCCGAGGCGATGTCGCGGGTGTCGCGCCATCTGGCCGACGCCGAGACCGTCTACACGCTCCCGGTGGCCGACGACGAGCGGGTACTCGTCGGGGTGGTCAGTCTTCGCGAGCTGCTCGGCGCCGCGCCCGAAACGACGATCGGACAACTGATGCGTCCGGTGCAGTGGGCGTACGCCACCGACGACGCCGAAACCGCGGCCCGCCGGTGTGCCGATCTCAAGGTGCTGACCCTGCCGATCGTTGACACGGAGACCCGGCTGATCGGCATCCTCACCGTCGACGACGCGCTGCGCATCCTCGAGTCGGCCGAATCGGAGGACCAGGCCCGCATCAGCGGTGTCGAACCACTGCGTCGGCCCTATCTGACAGCGCCCGTGGCGAGCCTGGTGCGCTCGCGGGTGGTCTGGCTGCTCGTCCTGGCCATCGGAGCGACGCTGACCGTTCAGGTGCTCGAGGTGTATGAGCAGACGTTGGCCGAGGCGGTGACGCTGGCGTTGTTTGTGCCGCTTCTGATCGGCACGGGAGGCAACACTGGAAACCAAGCCGCCACTACCGTCACTCGAGCGCTGGCCCTCGGCGACGTCAGGCCGAGCGATCTGTTCAAGGTGTTGTTCCGCGAGTTCCGTGTCGGGCTGGCGCTGGGCTTGTTGCTGGGTGCTGTGGCCTTCGTCGTGACGTCCGCGGTGTACGAACGCGCGCTGGGGACGGTGATCGCGCTGACGCTGCTGAGTGTGTGCACCATGGCGGCGACGGTTGGCGGGGCGATGCCGTTGCTCGCACGGGCAATCCGCGCGGACCCGGCAGTCTTCTCCAATCCGTTCATCACGACCTTCGTCGACGCGACCGGTCTGCTGATCTACTTCCTGATCGCGAAGGCGGTTCTCGGGATCTGACTGCATTCAACGCGGACGGGCGAGAGCCCCGTACCCGGGCACGATTTTTGCCGGTCGCCGCTGGTCTGGCACAATAGGCGGCTGTCTGCTCCGGGATTACGGCCCCGCAGCGGTCACACACGTAAGGCAAAACCGGGTCCGGGCATCCCGCCTCGACCGCTGAATTGCAGCGTGGCAATCACAGGAGAAGTGCTTCACCATGGCTGTCAAAATCAAGCTCACGCGGCTTGGCAAGATCCGCAACCCCCAGTACCGCATCATCGTCGCCGACGCCCGCACCCGCCGCGACGGGCGCGCGATCGAGGTCATCGGCCGCTACCACCCGAAGGAAGAGCCGAGCCTGATCGAGCTCGACTCGGAGCGCGCGCAGTACTGGCTCGGGGTCGGCGCGCAGCCGACGGAGCCCGTCCTGCAGCTGCTGAAGATCACCGGTGACTGGCAGAAGTTCAAGGGCCTGCCGGGCGCCGAGGGCACGCTGAAGGTCAAGGAGCCCAAGCCCAGCAAGCTGGACCTGTTCAACGCCGCGCTGGCCGAGGCCGATGGCGGCCCGAGCACCGAGGCCACCCAGCCCAAGAAGAAGAAGGCGCCCGCAGCCAAAAAGGCAGGGCAGGCCGCCGAGACTGAAGCCGCCGCGGATCCGGCGCCGACCAAGGACGAGTCCGAGCCGCCGGCTGAGGGCGCGGACGCCACCGTCGCCGGTGCCACCGAGGGCGCGGCGGACGAGTCCGCCACCGAGAGCTGAGCACGGCCGTGAGTTCTGTCGTCGTTGACGCGGTGGAACACCTGGTGCGCGGAATCGTCGACAACCCCGACGATGTCCGCGTCGACATGGTGACCAACCGGCGCGGGCGCACCGTCGAGGTGCACGTGCACCCCGACGATCTTGGCAAGGTGATCGGCCGAGGCGGCCGCACCGCCACCGCGCTGCGCACCCTGGTCGCCGGGATCGGCGGTCGCGGTATCCGCGTCGACGTGGTGGACACCGACCAGTAGACCGGGCGGGCAATCAGCCATGGACCTGGTGGTCGGGCGCGTCGCCAAGGCGCACGGCGTCACCGGTGAGCTGGCCGTCGACGTCCGCACCGACGATCCCGACACCCGGTTCGCGCCGGGCGCCGTGCTTCGCGGTCGGCCCGGTCGGGGCGGCACCGAACGCGAGTTCGTCGTCGAGACGGTGCGCGCGCACGGCGGTCGGCTCCTGGTGCGGCTGCGCGGGATCGACGACCGCGCCGCCGCCGACGCCTTGCGCGGCACGCTGTTCCTCGTCGACTCGCAGGAGTTGCCCCCGATCGACGACCCCGACGAGTTCTACGACCATCAACTCGAGGGGCTGCGCGTCGTCACCACCGAGGGCCGCCTCGTCGGCAACGTCTCCGAGGTGCTGCACACCGCGGCGGGGGAGTTGCTGTCGGTGACCGCCGAGGACGGCGCCGAGGTGCTGGTGCCGTTCGTCGCCGCGATCGTCACCTCGGTGTCGCTGGCCGATCAGACCATCGAGATCGATCCGCCCGAGGGACTGCTGGAACTCCAGTGAGGATGCACAGCGGTGCGCATTGACGTCGTGACCATCTTCCCGGCCTACCTCGACGCGCTTCGACAGTCGTTGCCGGGCAGGGCGATCGACGCCGGCATCGTCGAGTTGGCGGTGCACGACCTGCGCCGCTGGACCCACGATGTGCACCGTTCGGTCGACGACGCCCCCTACGGCGGTGGCCCCGGCATGGTGATGACGGCACCGGTCTGGGGTGAGGCCCTCGACGAAATCTGCTCGGCGGAAACGCTTCTCGTGGTGCCAACGCCGGCGGGACGGCTCTTCACCCAGGCCGACGCGCAGGCGTGGGCGGCAGAGAGACACCTGGTGTTCGCCTGCGGTCGCTACGAGGGCATCGACCAGCGCGTCGCCGACGACGCCGCGCGCCGCATGCGGGTCGCCGAGGTGTCGATCGGCGACTACGTCCTGCCCGGCGGGGAGTCGGCCGCGCTGGTGATGATCGAGGCGGTGGTCCGGTTGCTGCCCGGCGTGCTCGGCAATCCCGCGTCCCACGAAGACGATTCGCACTCGCACGGAGTTCTCGAGGCGCCCAGCTACACCCGGCCGCCCAGTTGGCGCGGCCTGGACGTGCCCGAGGTGCTGCTGTCGGGCAACCACGCCAAGGTCGCGGCCTGGCGACACGAGCAGGGTCTGCAGCGCACCCGGGAGCGCCGCCCCGATCTGCTCGACGACTAGATCGCGCCGTCCGGGAACATCGTCTTGACGGCCTCGGTGATGGTGTCGCGGGCCTCGGCGGCGCCGGCGGCCTGATCGGAGGCGATCGCCATCACGAAACGCCGATCGGGCCCGATGACACCGGTCGACAGGTGCACCCAGTCGGCTCCGATGCAGCACATCCAGCCCTGTTTGACCGCCACCGGTTCTTCGTAGAGGCCGTCGGGGATACCGAACCGCTGCGGGTACACCCCGCCGGGCATCATCCCGTCGATGCCGACGGGCGCGGACGCCGCGAGATCGTCGAGGATGATCTCCGCCTTCTGCGTAGGCAGCCCGCCGGCGCCCGACAGCATCATGTCGTAGTAGCGGACCAGGTCCGCGGTGGTGCTGATGGTGTTGAACCAGCGTCCGTTGCCCGGCGGGCGGGTGCCCGTCAGCCCGTACCGCTGCGCGACGCGGGTGACGATCGCGCTGCCGCCACCCCGGTTCCAGAACACCTCGGCGGGGCTGTCGTCGGACACGCGCAGCATCGTGTCGAACGATTCGCGGTCCTGCTCGCTCAACGGCTCGTCGCGGAACAGCAGGTCGTCGGCGATGAACAGCTTGACCACCGAGGCGATCGCCACCCCGCGGTCGTTGCCGTTGGACACCCGCTGGCCGGTCGAACGGTCGAGCACCGTCACGCTGATGTCGGCGCCCGCGGCCCTGCCGTCCTCGGTGGCCTGCCGGATGCGTTCCTGCAGCCCGGTGAACGACGGCGGCGGCTCGTCGAGGGCCGCCTCGGGCAGCGGCGCCATGGTGCCCTGCGGGACGACGACGGTCAGGTGCGGCGTTGCGGGTTCCGGCGCCATACCGTTGACCTGGGCATTGCAACCAGCGACGACGGGAATCACAGCGGCGATCGAAACGACCGCCCTCACCAGCCTCGACGGCCGACGTCGCATGGCCCTCCTACGGTGCGCCGAGAATCGGGCGCGGAATCGGCCCGCTTCCAGCCTAATCGGTATGGCGCACCGTCGCGGGGAGCGCGGTAGCGTGGTGTCCACCGCGCCGAGGCGGAAGCGATTTCACTCGACCCCGCCCCATCTGGCACAATTGAGCAGTTGTCTGTGCAGGACCCGGGAACGGTTAGCTCCGCCCGCTGCGAGATACACCCCGATACGCCCGATCAGATCGGCTCGGCATGCGTCCACCGCGACCGCATCGCCCGCAGCCGCCAACCGCAAGGAAGTGTCACCGATGAACACGCTGGACTTCGTCGATCAGACGTCGCTGCGCGACGATATTCCGGAATTCGGCCCCGGCGACACCATCAATGTGCACGTGAAGGTCATCGAGGGTTCCAAGGAGCGCGTCCAGGTCTTCAAGGGTGTCGTGCTGCGGCGCCAGGGCGGCGGTGTCCGCGAGACCTTCACCGTGCGCAAGGAGAGCTACGGCGTCGGTGTCGAGCGCACCTTCCCCGTGCACTCGCCCAACATCGACCACATCGACGTCGTCACCCGCGGTGACGTCCGGCGCGCCAAGCTCTACTACCTGCGCGAGTTGCGTGGCAAGAAGGCCAAGATCAAGGAGAAGCGCTGACGGTCCGTCGGCGCATCCGCACCGAAGCCTGATCCTTGGAACGCCAGCAGCGCGGCGATGACGACCGCGCTGGCTACCCTGATGCGGTGACCGGACCCACAGAGCCCGACGAGAAGCCTGCCGATCCCGCCCCGAACGACTCCGACGACGACAGCGTCGTGTCGTCTGAGGATTCGTCCGAGGACTCTGCGAAGCCCGAGAAGAAGGGCGGAGCGGTTCGGGAATTCGCGATCCTCGTGTCGATCGCGTTGGTCCTGTACTACGTGATGCTGACGTTCGTCGCGCGGCCGTACCTGATCCCGTCGGAGTCGATGGAGCCCACGCTGCACGGCTGCGCCGGCTGCACCGGCGACCGCATCATGGTCGACAAGCTCACCTACCGGTTCACCTCGCCCGAACCCGGCGACGTCGTCGTGTTCAAGGGCCCGCCGAACTGGAACCTCAACTACCGGTCGATCCGCTCGGACAACCCCGCGATCCGCTGGGTGCAGAACGCGCTGTCCTTTGTCGGCTTCGTCCCGCCCGACGAGAACGACCTGGTCAAACGCATCATCGCGGTGGGTGGCCAGACCGTCGAGTGCCGCGCGACCACCGGGCTGACGGTCGACGGAAAACGGCTCGACGAGCCGTACCTCGATCCCGAGACGATGAACGCCGACCCGGCGATTTACCCGTGCCTCGGCCGGGAGTTCGGCCCGGTGAAGGTCCCCGAGGACAGGGTGTGGGTGATGGGCGACAACCGCACGCACTCGGCCGACTCGCGGGCGCACTGCTCGAGCAACCCCGAAGACGCCCAGAAGGGCCTGATCTGCACGGGCGACCCGGAGGCGGGCACGGTCCCGGTGGACAATGTGATCGGAAAGGCGCGGTTCATCGCCTGGCCGCCGTCACGGTGGGGCGGAATCGGCAGCGTGAACCCGCAGACGTGACTCGCTGATCAGTAGGAGTTGGTCTTGCCGGCGACATGGCCGCCACGCACGGTGATCCGGAAATCCTCGGGGCTGCGCACGCTGGAATCCGCGCTGTACCGCAGCGGGCTCGGCCCGGTCGCGGGAGTGGACGAGGTCGGTCGCGGCGCGTGCGCGGGCCCGCTCGTCGTGGCGGCCTGCGTGCTGGGGCCCAACCGGCTCGAGAGCCTGAGCGCGCTCGACGACTCGAAGCGGCTCAACGAGAGGGAACGTGAGCGGCTGTTCCCGCTGATCCGCCGCTACGCCCTGGCCTATCACGTGGTGTTCATTCCGTCGACCGAGGTCGACCGCCGCGGAGTGCACGTCGCCAACATCGAGGGCATGCGCCGCGCGGTCGCCGGCCTGTCGGTGCGTCCGGGCTATGTGCTTTCCGACGGGTTCCGGGTACCCGGTCTCGCGGTACCCTCGCTGCCGGTGGTCGGTGGCGACGCGGCCGCGGCGTGCATCGCGGCGGCCAGCGTGCTGGCCAAGGTGAGCCGGGACCGCTTGATGGTGAAGATGGAGGCCGAGCATCCGGGTTACGGGTTCGCCGATCACAAGGGCTACAGCACGCCCGCGCACAGCGCTGCGCTGGCCGAACGGGGTCCGTGCGCCCAGCACCGGCACTCGTTCATCAACGTGCGTCGGGTCGCGACCTCCGGTGGCATCAAGGTGGTCACCGAACTGGTCGACGACTGTGTGCCGGAGCAGCGTGGGGAAGTGGGGTAGGGGACAATGGTGCCTACACGGGGGTGCCTACACGGGGGCGCCTACACGGGGGCGCCTACAAGCGGGCGGCGATACCAGGATGAAGGACAGCTGAAGCGATGAGTGCCGAAGATCTCGAGAAGTACGAAACCGAGATGGAGCTCTCGCTCTACCGCGAATACAAGGACATCGTCGGGCAGTTCAGCTACGTGGTGGAAACCGAGCGCCGGTTCTACCTCGCCAACAGCGTCGAGGTGGTGCCCCGCAATTCCGACGGTGAGGTGTACTTCGAGCTGCGGCTGGGCGACGCGTGGGTGTGGGACATGTACCGGCCCGCCCGCTTCGTCAAGCAGGTGCGCGTCATCACGTTCAAGGACGTGAACATCGAAGAGGTCGAGAAACCCGAACTGCGTCTGCCCGAGTGATTTCAGCCCGACGCATGCGTCAGGGCAGCCGAGCCGCCGGCACCACCGACTGGCTATCTTCATAAAAATTGCCGTTTGGTACGCGTCGGCGCGCGCGACGCGGCATTATTTCTCCTCGTCGAGGTAGAGACCTCGCGAGTTACCACCTGCCGGGTTTCGGGCCTAATAGTTGTTCCGGGCAGATCGCCAAGAGACACATGGGTCGACGCAGACTCCTCGGCGAGACAGGTAAGACACTGATGTCTCATTTCTGCGGCTTGAACAGCCCAGAGGCGTGTGTCAATCTTATGTAGCAAACTTTTATCTGCGCTTCGACCCGTGAAGTTTGCAGGAAGGGGAGCGGTTACTGTCCCTGTCGGCCAGGCCAACCGGAAGTGATTGACCCAAAGATATGTTCCGGCGTAAAGTGCTGCACCGGTCTTCCACGCGTACGGGGGGTGAAGCGGGCTTGTCATACCGACCGGCGGTGTGCCCGCGTCACCGCGACGTACGCATTCGCGGAGTCGATCTGTGAGACGACATCTGCTGCGCCCGCTCGTCGGCTTGATTGCCATCGTGTCGGTTGCGGCGATGTTCGTCCTGGCCGCCAACCTGTTCCGCGGCGGGCTTTCGGATTCCGTGCCGGTCACCGTCATCTCGCAGCGCGCCGGACTGGTGATGAACCCGGACGCCAAGGTCCAGGTCCGCGGCGTGCAGGTCGGGAAGGTGTCCGCCATCGAGGACCTGCCGACCGGGCAGGCGGCGATCCACCTCGCCCTCGACCCGGCCAAGCTCGAGGCGATACCAGCCAACGCCCTGGTCGACATCGCCTCGCCGACGGTGTTCGGCGCCAAGCAAATACAGTTCGTGTTCCCCGCCGAACCGTCACGGGAGTCGTTGCGGGCGGGCCAGGTGATCGACGCCCGGCACGTCATGGTCGAGATGAACACCGTCTTCGAGCAGCTGACCTCGGTGCTGGCCAACATCGAACCGGCGAAGCTCAACGCCACCCTGGGCGCGATCGCTTCGGCGATGTCGGGACGCGGACACAAATTCGGTCAGATGCTCTCGGATCTGGACTCGTATCTGGCGACACTCGAGCCCGCCCTGCCCGCCCTCGACGCAGACCTCCAGACCGCGCCGGGCGTACTGCGCGCCTATGCCGACGCCGCAACCGATTTCGTGACGATCGCCGACAACGCGGCCCGCATCGGCGACAGCGTGGTCGATCAGGAGCAGAACCTCGACGCCGCCCTGGTCAGCATCATCGGGCTCGCCGATATCGGCAACGATGTGCTCGGCCACAACCACCAACCCCTGGCCGAGGTGCTTGCCCTGCTGGTGCCGACCACCGAGCTGACCGACCAGTACAACCAGGCGCTCTGGTGCTCGCTGGCCGGCATGGTCGATCTCGCGCACCGACCGCCGATGAAAGAACCCGGCGTCACCGTTCTGGCCGGCTTCCTCTGGGCGCAGGAGCGGTACCGGTACCCGCTCGATCTGCCGAAAGCCGGCGCGACCGGGGGACCGCAGTGCACCGGCCTTCCGAAACTGCCCTACGAAACGGTCGCACCCTATGTCGTCGCCGACACCGGAACCAACCCGTGGCGGCGCACCTATCCGGGCATCATCCTCAACGCCGACATCATCAAACAGATCATGTTCCCCGACACCGAAACTGCCGGACCACCGCGTAACACCGCGCAGATCGGACAACCCGGATGAGACAGCCGCTTCGTCCGACGTTGGTGAAGTTCGGGATCTTCACCGCGGTCATGACGCTGCTGACCGCATCGCTGTTCGTCATCTTCGGGCAGTATCAAACCGGCAGCACCAGAAGCTATTCCGCGGTCTTCGGCGACGTGTCCCGCCTGGAGACCGGCCAATCGGTGCGGGTCGGCGGTATGCGGGTCGGCACGGTCGAGCAGGTGCAACTGCTGCCCGACAAGACCGTGCTGGTCCATTTCGACGCCGATCGCAACGTACAGATGACGACCGGCACCCGCGCGGCGGTGCGCTACCTCAACCTGGTCGGCGACCGCTATCTCGAACTGATCGAAGGCCCCGGCGGTGAACCGCTGCCGTCGGGTGCCCGGATCCCGCGCGAACAGACCGAGCACGCACTCGATCTCGACCTTCTGCTCGGCGGGCTCAAACCCGTCATCCGTGGCCTGAACCCCGAAGACGTCAACGCGCTCTCGGCGTCGCTGATCCAGATCTTCCAGGGCCAGGGCGGCACACTGCATTCGCTGCTGACCAACACCTCCGGGTTCACCACCGCACTCGCCGAACGCAACCAGACCATCCAGACCCTGATCGACAACCTGCACACCCTGCTGCGCACCCTCAACAGGGAAGGCGACAAGTTCTCCGGCACCATCGACCGCCTCGAAGTGCTCGTCACCGAGCTTGCGGCCGAGCGCGATCCGATCGGCACCGCGATCGACGCGCTCAACGACGGTACCGCTTCGGTGGCCGATCTCCTGCGCGAAGCCCGCACACCGCTGGCGGACACGGTCGACGAACTGAACCGGCTGGCGCCCAACCTGGACTTCCAGAAGGACCGGATCGACACCGGACTGCAGAAGGCGCCGGAGAACTACCGCAAGCTGATCCGGACCGGCGCCTACGGCAGCTTCTTCAATTACTACATCTGCGAACTCAAGTGGCGGGTCACCGATCTTCAGGGCCGTACCGCCGTGTTCCCGTGGGTCCGGCAGGAGAACGGCAGGTGTAGCGAACCCTGATGCTGAAATACCGTGGCAGCCGGCTCATCCGGTCGGGAATCATCGGCGTGATACTGATCACGCTGGTGATCGCTGTCGGTCTGGCCCCTGAACGCCTGATGTCATGGGCGACCGCGGTGCGCTACCAGGCCCAGTTCGCCGACGCAGGCGGACTGGCCCCCGGTAACGACGTGACCATTTCCGGGATGAAGGTCGGCAGCGTATCGGCTGTCGCGCTGCAGGGGCGCAACGCGCTGGTGACGCTGACGGTCGACGGCACCGTCACGCTGGGTTCGGACACCACCGCCCACGTACGCACCGGCACGCTGCTCGGGGAGCGCGTGGTGACCCTGGAATCCAAGGGCGAGGGCACGCTGCGCCCGATGGCGGTGATCCCGGTGTCGCGCACCGCATCGCCGTATTCGTTGACCGAGGCGGTCAGCGAGCTCACGACCAACACCGCCGGTACCGACACGGCGGCGTTGAACCAGTCGCTGGACACCCTGTCGGCCACCCTCGACGAAGTGGCGCCCCAACTCGGCCCGACCTTCGACGGGCTGAGCAACCTGTCGCGCGCGATCAACGACCGCGACGACACCCTCGGGGAGTTGCTGGCCAGCGGCGCCGACGTGTCGAAGATTCTCAGCGACCGTAGCCAGCAGGTCAACACCCTTCTTCTCAATGCCAACGATCTGGTCACGGTTTTGTCGGCGCGCCGCTACGCCATCGTCGAGATGCTGGCCCACACTTCGGCGCTGTCCCAACAGATGTCGAAGCTCATCGAGGACAACGAACGCGAACTCGCCCCCACGCTGGACACGCTCAACGCGGTCACCGCGGTGCTGGAGAAGAACCGCGACAACATCGCCAAGGCGCTGCCGGGGCTGGCCAAGTTCCAGATCACGCTCGGTGAGACGATCGGCAACGGACCCTACTATCAGGCCTACATCCCGAACATTGCGTTCGGCCAGTTGCTTCAGCCGTGGCTCGACTACGCGTTCGGGTTCCGGCGCGGCGTCAACGCCGGTCAGCCGCCCGACAACGCCGGCCCGCGCGCCGAACTCCCGTTCCCCTACAACGGGATCCCACAACCACACGAACAGTGGGGAGGGCCGCCCCGATGAGCCCGACCAGCCGGGGCCGCGACATTGGCGGCATCCAGCTCCGACGCGTGCTTGCCGTCTTACTGGTCGCCGTCCTGTTCGGCGGCGGGGTCGTCCTGATCCGCCAGACCCTGCTGCGGCCGACGGTGATCACCGCGCAGTTCCTCACCGCCACCGCGATCTACCCCGGAGACGAGGTGCGCATCGCCGGGGTCAAGGTGGGCACGATCTCCTCGATCCGTCCGATCGGCACACAGGCCGAGATGAGACTGGCCGTCGACCGGGGGGTGCGGGTACCCGCCGACGCCAAGGCGGTGATCGTCGCGCAGAACCTCGTGTCGGCGCGGTACGTCCAACTCGCCCCGGCGTACGAGTCGGGACCGGTGATGGCCGACGGCGCGGTGATCCCGGTCGACCGCACCGCGGTCCCGGTCGAATGGAACGAGGTCAAAGACCAGCTGATGCGGCTGGCAACGGATCTGGGTCCGGCCGACGGCATGTCGACCGGCTCGGTGGGCCGGTTCATCGACAGCGCGGCCGGCGCACTCGACGGCAACGGCGCGCGGTTGCGCGAGACGCTGGCCCAGTTGTCCGGTGTCGGCAGGATCCTCGCCGACGGCAGCGGCGACGTCGTCGACACGATCGCGAACCTGCAGACCTTCGTCACCGCGCTGCGTGAGAGCAACGACCAGATCGTGCAGTTCCAGGACCGATTCGCCACACTCACCAGCGTCCTCAACGACAGCCGCTCCGACCTCGACGCCGCGCTGACCAACCTCTCCGAGGTCGTCGGCGAGACCACCCGGTTCATCCGCGGCACCCGCGACAAGACCGCCGAACAGATCCAGCGGCTGGCCGCCGTCACGCAGAACCTGGCCGACAACCGGATGGCACTGGAGAACGTCCTGCACATCGCGCCGCACTCGATCGCCAATGCCGTCAACATGTTCGACCCACGCACCGGCGCGGCCAGTGGCGTCTTCGTGCTCAACAACATGTCGAACCCGAAGTGGTTCATCTGCGGGATGATCGGGGCGCTGGAGAACGTCACCGCGCCGAGCACCGGGAAACTGTGCTCGCAGTACCTCGGCCCGGGACTTCGCACCGCGAACTTCAACAACCTGCCGTTCCCGTTCAGCCTGTTTCTGTCCTCCAACCCGCCGCCGTACATGCTGCGCTACACCGAACCGGATTTGATGCCCGGCGCCGGCGCACCGGCCCGGGAACCCGAGCCGCGGCCCGCGGTGTCGGCGTACACCGGTTCCGGGGATGTGCCGCCGCCGCCGGGTTTCCCGCCGCCACCGGGGCCGGCACACGCGCCGGGCGCCGCCGCCCCCGGCCCTGTCACCCTGCCCGACATGCTGCTGCCCGCCGAGCAGCCGTCGTCGCCGCCGAGCCACGGGACACCCCCGTGACCGGCAGGCGGATGGCGGCGTTGAGCCTGACCGCGATGCTGACGGTCACCGGGTGCTCGTTTCAGGGCGTCAACTCGCTGCCCCTGCCCGGTGCGGTCGGGCGCGGCTCCGATTCCGCCGTCTACCACCTCGAGATCGCCAATGTCGGCACGCTGGAGTCGAATTCACCGGTGATGATCGACGACGTCATCGTCGGCAGCGTCGGTGCGATGACGTTGCACGGGTGGCACATCGACCTCGAGGTGTCGGTCGAGCCCGCAGTGGCGGTGCCCGCCAACGCCGTTGCGACTGTCGGGCAGACGAGCCTACTGGGCTCGATGCACGTCGCGCTGGACCCGCCGCCGGGTGAGGCGCCGCGGGGTCGGTTGCAGCCCGGCGCGACGATCGGACTGAACGGCACGTCGACCTACCCGTCGACCGAGCGCACGCTCGCCTCGCTGGCCGCCGTCGTCAACGGCGGCGGCCTGGGCCAGATCGGCGACATCATCGCGAACTTCAACACCGCGCTGTCCGGTCGACAGGGCGATGTGCGCGACCTGATCACGCGCCTGGACACCTTCGTCGCGACGCTGTACCGGCAGCGCGACAACATCATCGCCACGATCGAGGAGCTCAACAAGTTCGCGCAGCGGCTCGGGGACGAAGAGCAGGTACTCACCCGGGCCTTGGACAAGATCCCGCCGGCGCTCGACGTGCTGGTGCGGGAACGTCCCCGGTTCACCACCGCGCTACAACGGCTGGGGGAGTTCAGCCGCACCATCACCGGGCTGGTCGACGACACCCACGCCGATCTGGTGGCCAACCTGACGAACCTGGCGCCCACGCTGCGCGCGCTGGCCGATGTGGGGCCCGAGATCGACACCGCGTTGGCGTGGCTACCGACGTTCCCGATGACGCAGAACCTCATCGACCGGGGGATCCGCGGTGACTACATGAACCTGTGGGTGACCGTCGACCTGACCAACGCGCGCATCAAGCGCGGCCTGCTGCTGGGCACCGCGCTCGGCCAGGACCGGGCGTCGCTCGTCCCGGCGCCGGGCGACCCGGGCTACGACTCGTACTACACCAAATATCCGCTCGGAGTGGGTACCTCGCCGCCATTCGGGCCGATCCCGAATGCTGCGCCCGCACCCTGGGAGCCCGGGGGTGGTGGCTGATGCTGCCGCGTCTGGTCCGGATCCAGCTGGTGATCTTCACGATCGCCTCGATCGTCGGCGTCTCGGCGATGGTGTTCGCCTACATGCGGGTGCCGACGCTGCTGGGGATCGGCAAGGTGACCGTGACCCTCGAGCTGCCCGCGTCCGGCGGGCTGTACCGGTTCGCCAACGTGACCTACCGCGGAGTGCAGATCGGCAAGGTGACCGGCATCGACGTGTCGCGCACGAAGGCCGTCGCCACCCTGCGCCTCGACACGTCCCCGAGAATTCCGGCCGACCTGCAAGCCGAGGTGCGCAGCGTGTCGGCGGTCGGCGAACAGTACGTCGAACTGCTACCGCGAACCGACCAGCCGCCGTATCTCGAGGATGGATCGGTGATCCCCATGTCGGACACCACGATTCCGCAACCGGTCAGCCCGATGCTCGAACAGGTCAACACGCTGATCGGCAGCATCCCCGACGGCCGGTTGCGCGCGCTGATCGACGATTCGTTCACCGCGTTCGGCGGCGCCGGTTATGACATGGGATCGCTGATCGACTCGTCGGCCACGCTGTCGGGCGACCTCAACCGCGACGCCGCGCGCTCGGCGACGCTGATCGAGGATTCCGTGCCGCTGCTCGACGCGCAGGCGCGGTCCACCGATGCGCTACGGCTGTGGGCCGGCAGTCTCGCGGGCATCACCGGGCAGGTGGTGCAGAACGACCCGCAGATCCGCACGCTGCTCACCGCGGGCCCGCCGGCCGCCGACGAGGCCGCCCACCTGCTCGAGCAGATCAAACCGACCCTGCCGGTCCTGCTGGCGAACATGACGACGTTCGGCCAGGTGGCGGTGACCTACCGACCCTCACTCGAACAGGTGCTGGTGCTGCTGCCGTCGTTCGTGGCCAACGCGCAGTCCTCGGCCGCCGAGAACAATGCCACGGGAATCCCGATCGGCGACTTCAGGATTCAGATGACCGACCCCAACCCCTGCACCGTCGGGTTCCTTCCGCCCTCGGCCTGGCGCAGCCCGGCCGACCTCACCACGATCGACACCCCGGACGGGGTGTACTGCAAGCTGCCGCAGGATTCGCCGATCGTCGTGCGGGGCGCGCGCAATGCGCCGTGCATGGGTGTGCCCGGCAAGCGCGCACCGACCGTGGAGCAGTGCTACAGCGACCAGCCCTACAAGCCGCTGGCGATGCGCCAGCACTCGCTGGGCGCGTATCCGATCGACCCCAACCTGATCGCGCAGGGGGTGCCGCCCGACGATCGGGTCACCGCCGACGAGAACCTGTTCGCACCGGTCGAGGGGACACCACTTCCGCCGGGGATCCCGCCGGGACCGGGGCCGTCGGTGGCCGTCGCGCACTACGATCCGCAGAGCGGCCGATACGCCACACCGGACGGAAACGCCGGGCATCAGACCGATCTCGTCGAGCAGCCACGCTCCTGGCAGGACCTCGTCTACCCGGGGGGGCCGCCGTGATCCGCCCGGCGGTGGTTATCGGGGTGGCGGTGACGTGTCTGGTTGGCGTCGCGTCACCCGCCCGCGCCCAGGGCGAGGTCGCGATCAACGGCACGTTCACGGTGTTCTCCGACGGCCGCTGGGCCGAGACCAACGACTCAGACCACCCGGAGCTCAGCGTCACCCAGACCTGGACGGTCACCTCCACGTGCACGACCTACCAGGACTGCGCCGGCCGGGTGGTCAGCGACCAGGGGTGGAGCGCCGACCTGGTCTACATGAGCGGCCGGTGGAAGGTGACCAGGACCGTCCCGGACTGGGAACCCTGCATCGACGGAACCAAGCACCCCGGCAGACAGTCGTTCACCTTCTGGTCGGACTACCCGCCCGAACCCGGCCGCTTCGTCGGTTGGGACAAGACCGAAGGCCCCAGCGGCGCATGCGGATTCAACAAGGTTCTCGACGTCGAGATGCCGGTCACGTTGACACAGGTGAGCTGAACGCACACCAGGGAACAAATTTTAGGTTAGAGTCGGTCGGCGTGACGACCTTGGCGGAGCGCTGATGTTCACGCTGCGGTTCGACATGCGGGCGCCCGCCGGGAACACCACCGGTCTCTACGCGGCGGCCATCGAGATGTGCGCATGGGCTGAGACGCGCGGCGCGGTGGCGGCCGTACTGTCCGAGCACCATGCCACCGACGACCGGCACCTGCCCGCGCCGCTGATCCTGGCGTCGGCGATCGCGGCCCGCACGCGACAGTTGGCCATCATGCTGGCCGCGGTACCGATCACCTTCTGGGACCCCGTGCGGCTGGCCGAGGAGATGAGCGTCCTCGACATCATCAGCGGCGGGCGCGTGTCGTACGCCTTCGGGATCGGCCACCGCGCCGAAGAATACGAACACTTCGGCGTCGGGATGGCTGATCGCGGTCGAGTGGCCGACGAGACGCTTACCGTGCTGCGCCAACTGCTTTCGGGCAAGCCGGTCCACCGCGACGGCTCGGTCAGTCACGTGACGCCGCCACCCGCCACCCCCGGCGGCCCGTTGCTGCTCATCGCCGGCGGCAGCCGGGCCGCCGCGCGCCGGGCCGCGCGCAACGGGCTCGGGTTCATCTCCCAGACCCCGTCACCGGAGCTCAGGGAATTCTACGAGGCCGAATGCCGCGCCCACGGCTTCGAACCGGGGCTCTTTCAGCTCCCGGTGGCGGGCGCGCCGACAGCAGTGTTCGTCGCCGACGACATCGACACGGCCTGGGACGAAATCGGCTCCTATCTGCTCCACGACGCGATGACCGCGGCGTCCTACCGCCACGGCGACGACTCCGTGGCGAGCATCTGCCGCGCCGACAGCGTGCCGGCGTTGCGCGACCAGGACAGCCCCTACCGCATCATGTCGACCGACGAGGCTGCCGAAACCATCCGTGGCGGTGGGCTGCTGCCGCTCCTGCCGCTGTGCGGCGGGTTGCCGCCCGAGACCGCCTGGCCCTACCTCGAACGTGCCGCCCGCGCGGTCGAGCGAGCACACGACACGAAACTGGAGGCTTGAGTGACAACACCACTACGCACGGTGGTCTGGTCCACCGGAGGCGTCGGGTCCATCGCGATCGACGCGATCCGGCGCAGACCGGACCTCGAACTCGTCGGCGTCTGGGTGCATTCGAAGACCAAGGTCGGTAAGGACGCCGGTGAACTGGCCGGGGGAAACCCGGTCGGTGTCACGGCCACCGATGACGCCGACGCGCTGATCGCCCTGCAACCCGACTGTGTCGTGTACGCCGCCAGCGGTCCCGAACGCGATGCGGGCGCGGTGCCCGACTACCTCCGACTGCTCGAAGCCGGTATCAACATCGTGTCCACCACGTCGACCACGCTGATCTACCCGCCGGCCTACTACTCGCCCGAGTGGCGGGACCAGCTGGAGCAGGCGGCGAAGTCCGGAAACGTGTCGTTCTACGCCTCGGGGATCTTCCCCGGTTTCGGATCGGACCAACTGGCACTGCTCCTGACAACACAGTCGAAGAAGATCGACTGCATCAAGGTCACGGAGGTGGCGCTCAACGACCACTACCCGGTGGCCGACGTGATGATGAACGGGATGGGGTTCGGGCACCCACTCGACTTCGAACCGCTGCTGAAGACACCTGGTTTCATCGAAATGGCCTGGAAGGCACCGATTCACCTGATGGCGGCCGGCCTGGGGGTGGAGGTCTCCGAAGTGCGCGGTTCGCTGGACCGGCGGCTGACCGATCGTGACATCGAAGTCGCGTTCGGCACCATCAAGGCCGGGACCTGCGGTGCGGTGTGCACCAGGGCCGCCGGCGTGGTCAACGGACGGGAGGCCATCGTCATCGAGCACATCATCCGGATGGCCCGCGACGTGGCACCGGACTGGCTGACATCGGAATTCGACGCGACCTACCGCGTCGACATCACCGGCGAACCGGACATCCACTGCGCGATGAACCTTGGCGACGCCGAGGGCCATGGCGCCGGCCATGCGGCGATGGCGGCAACCGCGATGCGGGTGGTCAACGCGATTCCGTATGTCGTGGCGGCCCCCACCGGGTTGCTTAGTTCGCTCGACATGCCGAACACGCTGCCGCGCCACGCATTCGACGACTGAGGAGGCGGATCGGCGTGACTGACGCGCAGACGGTCGACCTTTACTACGACCCGTTCGACTTCGCGATCGACGACGACCCGTACCCGATCTGGCGGCGAATGCGCGACGAAGCGCCGTTGTACTACAACGACAAGTACGACTTCTACGCACTGAGCCGCTACGACGACGTGGCCCGTGAGCTGCCGAACTGGCAGACCTACCGGTCGGGTCGCGGCACCACCATGGACGTCATCAAGAGCGGGATCGAGGTGCCGCCGGGCGTCATCCTGTTCGAGGATCCGCCGCTGCACGATCTGCACCGCAGGCTGCTGTCGAAGGTGTTCACGCCGCGGCGGATGGCCGCGATCGAGCCCCTGACGCGTCAGTTCTGCGTGCGGGCCCTCGACCCGCTCACCGGGGAGGACGGCTTCGACCTGATCGCGGTTCTCGGCGCCCAGATCCCGATGCGCACGATCGGCTACCTGCTCGGGATCCCGGAGACCGACCAGGCCCAGATCCGCGAGCAGACCGGCGGCGCGATCGGCCTGGCGGAAGGGACGTTCAAGGCCGTCACCACCGAGACATTCGAGAACAGCTACCAACTGTTCGCCGACTACATCGAGTGGCGGGCCGACCATCCCTCCGACGACCTGATGACGCAGTTGCTCACCGCGCAGATCGAGGAGAACGGGTCGCCACGGCCGCTGACCCGGACCGAGGTGCTCACCTACACCAGTATGATCGCCGGCGCGGGCAACGAGACGACCACCCGGCTGATCGGCTTCATCGGCCAGATCCTTGCCGAACATCCCGGACAGCGCGCCGAATTGGCGTCTGACTTCTCGCTGATCCCCGGCGCGGTCGAGGAGGTGCTCAGATTCCAGGCGCCGTCACCGGTGCAGGCCCGCCATGTCGCACACGATGTCGAATGCCACGGTCAAGTCATCGAGGAGGGGTCGATCATGTTGCTGCTCAACGGATCGGCCAATCGCGATGATCGACACTATGCCGACGGCGAGCGCTTCGACATTCACCGCAACGCCGCGCATCTGTCCTTCGGTCAGGGACTGCACTTCTGCCTCGGGTCCGCGCTGGCCCGGATGCAGGCACGCGTGGCGCTCGAGGAGATCCTGGTCCGCTGGCCGGAGTGGGACATCGGCTACGAGGCTGCGCAGATGGCGCACACGTCCAGCGTGCGGGGCTGGGGCACGCTACCGATCAGGGTCCGCTAGCCGGCCCCGTCATTGCCCGCGGGTGATCACTCCGCGCAGCATCGTGTCGCGGACGTGACCCAGCGACCGCTCGATGCCGATGTCGTGCAAGATGTTCTCCGGTATCCACGACACCCCGAGCACGCAGCGGGCGAGGACCTCGTTCGACGGGCTGTCGATCGCGATCTCCCCGGAGCGCAGGCCCTCGACCAGAAGCGATTTCATCTGGCGCAGCCGCTTGGTGAACAGCCAGGCGATGTTCGGCGTATCGGGCGGCGACTGCCGCATCCAGGCCAGCTGGATCCGGAATTCGTCGCCGAACTGGTCCAGCGCGTTGGTGTGCAGCCAGGCCAGCGCGTCGAGCTTCTCGACCGGCGTCGAGTCCGACCGCAGCACATTGGTCCATCCGATGCCTGCGATCTTCTCGCTGAACGACTGCATGATCGAGGCCAGCAGTTCCTCTTTGGAGCCGATGAGCCGGTACACCGTCCCGGTGCCCAACCCCGCAGCCGAGGCGATATCACGGATTGTCGTGACCTCGTAGCCTTTTCGGCCGAACTCGGCGCGCGCGACGGCGCGCACATGAGCCGCCTTGTCGTCGGCCGCCGACTGTGCGTCCTCGCCCCACGAGCGCACCACCTCGTCGGCCGCACGGAACGCCGCCGAACCGTTGAGCGCGGCATCGGTCGGCGGCTCGGTGGCCAAGCCCTCCAGCAGGATTCGGCACATCAACGTGGCCACCTTGTCGGCGCTCGCGGTGTGGCGGATCACGTCCAGGCCGACCTGGCGCATGGCCTGCACGATCCGGTCGGCGAGCACCGGCAGATCCACATCAGCGCGCAGATAGCCGCTCCAGCGCGCGGCGCGCAGCGTCTGCACCATCGCTTCCAGGATCGACGACGGGCGCTTCTGGGCCAGTGCGGCCAGTTCCGGGTTGGAGGTCGGGGCCTCGTAGAAGGTCATCTGCAGCGCCGCGCGGTGGGTGACCGCGCACTGCGCGATCTCCGAGCCCAGATCGACGATCCGGTCGAACGCCGACATCGATGTCGCGTCGTCCAACCGGTCCATCGCCTGGCCGGCGATGCGGTCGAGGTCGTCGTGATAGCGCCGGAGCAGTTCGACGAGGATGGCCTCTTTGGATTCGAAGTGGTGGTAGAGGCTGCCGGGCAGGATGCCGGCGGCGTCGGCGATCTCCTGAAGCGAGGTCCGCAGCCCGGATGTCGCGATCAGCAGCGCGGCTGTCTGTAGGATCTCGGTGCGGCGTGTGCCGTCGGCCGAGGACTGGCCGGACTTCGGCGTCACCCGAGGGCGCCCCACGACACCTCCACCGCTCACACTTCCCGTATTGGTTCGCCGGACAAACCCAACGTTTGTTCAAAGGTACCAGAAGCGCGCCTTTCTCCGGTCTGACCGGCGGGTGCAGGCGATTGACGCCCCGATCACCCCCCGTTAGGGTCTGAACAAAAGTTAGGTCGGTGGCGAAATCGACTGTGTGGGAGATGCATGAACTCGACGGGGCGGTAGCCGATGACCGAGAAACTGTCGCAGGGGGTCAAGGACGCCCAGGCTCGCTTCGACGCAGGCATGGGCGCGGACGGTGAGGCCAGCCCGTATCCGATGCTCGACCGGCTCAGGCGGCAGGCACCGGTCCATCCGGGTTGGCCGGAGATGGGCATCCTCGACAACCCCGCCGAAGGGCAGCAGATCTTCACCGCGTACTCGTTCGATGCGGTGAAGGCGGTGTTCACCGACAACATCACATTCAGCACGCGGTGCTACGAGGCGATCGTGCGGCCGTTGCAGGGTCCGACAATCCTCGAAATGCAGGAACCCGAGCACGGGCTTTACCGCCGTCTGCACGAATTCGCCTTCGCGCGTTCATCGATGCGACGGTGGGAAGCGGAGTTGGTGGGCCCGCTGGTGCAACGCACAGTCGAGCGGATCCGCGGCGACAAGCGCGCTGACCTCGTCGAGACGGTGTTCATGCCGATCCCGGTGCGGGTGATCGCCGCGCTGCTCGGTCTGCCCGAGTCCGATGTGCCGGAGTTCCACCGGCTGGCCATCGACCTGCTGGGCTTTCACTCCGACATGGACAGCGCGTTGCGGGCGTCGGCCGAACTGAAGGACTACTTCGTCGGGATCCTCGCCGACCGCAGGCGCAGCCCGCGTGACGACATGGTCAGCGTGCTGGCCGCCGCCGACATCGACGGCGTCCAGATGTCCGACGAGCAGATCTACGGGTTCATGCGCAATCTGCTCCCGGCCGGTGCGGAGACCACTTCGCGGTCGACCGCGAGCCTGGCGCTCGGCCTGCTGGGCCACCCGGACCAACTCGAAGCGGTGATCGCCGACCGCGCCCTGTTGCCGCAGGCGATCGAAGAGGGGATCCGCTGGGAGACCCCGCTGTTGAACTTCATGCGCGAGACCACCCACGACGTCGAGTTCTACGGGCACGCCATCCCGGCCGGATCGACGGTAGCGGTCAACCTCGGAAGCGCCAACCACGACGAGTCCCGCTGGGACCGGCCCGAGCAATTCGACATCTTCCGGGACCGTAAGCCGCACATCGGGTTCGGGCACGGCGCACATGTCTGCCTCGGTATGCACCTGGCGCGCCTGGAGAGCATGCTGATCTTCAACACGCTGTTCGACCGGCTGCCGGGTCTGCGGCTGGACCCCGACGCCCCGGCACCGTACGTGGCGGGCACCTACTTCCGCTCACCGCAGCATCTCCCGGTGGTGTGGGACTGACCGCCGCGGGCCTCAGCCGGTGGTGGTGCCCAGTCGCTGCGTCACTTCGAAGACCTCGTCGTAGATCGAGCCGGGAATGATGTACGGCTCGGCGGCGGTGATCTCGTCGAGGTGCGCCGCGATATCGTCCGCGTCGACGCGGTCGCCCGGGTCGGCCATCCAACCGCGACCCAGCCCGACGAACACCCGCGCGAAACGGCCCGCGCACGCCGAGAAGTTGTGGTGTGTGAGTGCGCACTCCCGGCTCGCGAGAAATGCGACCAGCGGCGTGACCAGTTCGGGACGGATCGCCCGGAAGAACCCGTTCTCCTCGAGGACCGCGGGGTCACCCAAGGTCTCGGTGACCATGCGGGAGATGCCGAAGGGCAGGACGGTGTTGGCGAGGATCCCGTGCGGTGCGCCCTCCAACGCGATGACGTTCGTCAACCCGAGCAGCCCGGCCTTGGCCGCGGCGTAGTGCGCCTCCAGATGCTGACCGAACGCTCCCGCCGAGGAAGCGACGAACACGAACCGTCCGTACTGCTGGGCCTTCATGATCCGGAACGCCGGCTGAGCGAGGTGGAACCCGCCGTCGAGATGCACCGACAGCATGTGCCGCCAGTCGTGCGAGCTGAGTTCGTCGAACGGAACCGCGCTGAAGATCCCGGCATTGCTGATCACCGCGTCGAGGCGGCCGAAACGTTCGACCGCCGTATCCACGATCCCCTCACCGCCGGCGGGCGTGGCCACCGAGTCGTAGGAGGCTACCGCCGTTCCGCCCGCGTGTGTGATCTCGTCGACCACCTGATCGGCGACCAAGGTGTCGGCGCCGACGCCGCCCATGGTGGCTCCGACATCGTTGACCACCACCGCCGCGCCGCGCCTTGCCAATTCGAGCGCGTAGTGCCGACCCAGCCCGCGGCCCGCGCCGGTGACGACCGCGACCTGACCACTGAAGTCGATCATCTTCCCTCCGGGTGATTGACGGGTCAGTGCGCGGGACTCTACGTTGGAACAGATATTTGGTCAACGAGTGAGGTGTGCTCTGGACGAGTCGGCACAGAACAGCGGCCGCGGGGCGCACCCGCTCGCGTTGCTGGCCTCGGCGCTGGCGGGCCGCACTGTCGCGGTGGCTGGGGCGGAGCCCGGTTCGCCGGCGTGGACCGACGGTGTCACGGTGTTCATCGACGGCTCGGCGAGCCGTGCTGCCCAGCTCGAGTCGGTCGCGGTGCAGGCGTCACTGCTGGCCGCTGGCGGTCTGGAGCCCGACCACATCCGCCGGATGCGCCGTCGACCCGCGCTGGCGCGTCGGTACCTCGCGGTCGAGGGGCATCGCGCGCTGGCGGTCAACGAAGAGCTGCTGCCCGCCCGGGTGCGGTCGCTGATCGATCTCGACATCACCGCACGTGTCGGCACGCCGGCCGAATCCCTGGCGATGGCTTCCGGCAGGGATCGACCCGCCGATCCGCCCGCCAGCTTCGGCGTGATCAGGGCGCGTCAGCTTCTGGCCGCGCACGCTGCTGCCAGCCACCGCGACACCCACGTGCCCCGCAACGACCTCGCCAAGGACCTGGCCGAACTCGACGAGCAGGCCGACGACGGCGAGGACGTCATCGACTTGTTCTCGAGCCCGGTCGGTGGCGGCGGGACGCTGGGAAAACTGTTGCAGCGCATGCTCAGCGCGGTGCGCCAACTCCGCGACGGTGGCACCCCGGGAGCCGACAGTCCCACCCACCGGTCGAGTCGGGGTACGTCGGGCGGCGGGCCGGTGACGTCGGTGGCCGCCGGACCCGGCGACGGGCACGACGACCGCGACGGCTCCGACGGGCGCAAGTATCCGGAATGGGATGTCCACCACAAGCGCTACCGTCCGGACTGGTGCACGGTGCACGAGATCGAGCCCGACCTCGGCCCGAAACCGTTGACCCGCCCGGATGTCCATTCGCTGCGCCGGCCGTTGACCCGGCTGGGAATCGGGCTGGACCGGTGCCACCGGCAGGCCCAGGGCGACGACATCGACGTCGACGCCGCCGTCGAGGCGAGGGTGGAGCTGCTGGCCGGATCGGCGCCCGACGAGTCGGTGTACCTCGACAACCTGCGTCGGCGCCGCGACCTCGCGGTGCTGGTGCTGCTGGACGTGTCGGGTTCGGCGGGCGAAGCCGGCAGCCTCGGTCCCAACATCCACGAACAGCAGCGCGCCACAGCGGCGGCGCTGACGATCGCGCTGCACGAACTCGGCGACCGGGTGGCGCTGTACGCCTTCCGGTCGCAGGGCCGCGCAACGGTGAATCTCTTTCCGGTCAAACGGTTCGACGACGGTATGGACGTGCGGGTGATGCGGCGGCTGAGTGCGTTGGTGCCCAGTGCCTACTCGCGGCTGGGCGCGGCGATCCGGCACGGCACCTCGGTGCTCGACGAGAAGGCGGGCACCACGCGGCGGCTGCTGGTGGTGCTCTCCGACGGTCTGGCCTACGACCACGGTTACGAGAGGGTCTACGGTGCGGCGGACGCCCGGCGCGCGCTGACCGAAGCCCGCAGGCGGGGGATCGGCTGCCTGTGCCTGACGATCGGAGCGACGACCGACACCGGCGAGTTGGCCAACGTGTTCGGCAGCGCCGCGCACGCCTCGATCCCCAAGCCGAGTCAGTTGGCCGACGTGGTGGGTCCGCTGTTTCGCGCGGCTCTGCGCAGTGCCGACCTCCGTCGGAAAATCTCGTGAGGATCCTTGAACCAAATATCTGTTCCGCGTAGGCTGCACGAAAGCGTCCCGCACAGAGGGGAACCGATACCGGTGACGACCACCCGCCCGTACTACGTACCCGTCGGAAACGAAGAGCAGGTCTTCACCGCTGCCTACCGTCAAGGGCTCTCGATCGTGCTCAAGGGTCCGACCGGATGCGGTAAGACGCGGTTCGTCGAGGCGATGGCGCACGACCTGGGTCGACCGCTGGTCACCGTGTCCTGTCACGACGATCTGACGACGGCGGACCTGGTCGGCCGGTTCCTGCTGCGCGGCGGCGAAACCGAGTGGGTCGACGGGCCGCTGACGCGCGCCGTGCGCGAAGGCGCGATCTGCTATCTGGACGAGGTGGTGGAGGCCCGCCAGGACACCACCGTCGTGCTGCACCCGTTGGCCGACCACCGGCGCCAACTCCCGATCGAGCGCTTGGGTGTGACACTCGACGCGGCGCCGGGATTCGGCCTCGTGATGTCGTACAACCCCGGCTACCAGAGCGTCCTGAAGGACCTCAAGGACTCCACGCGCCAGCGCATGATCGCCATCGAATTCGGCTTCCCCACACCTGATATCGAGGAGAAGATCGTCGCCAACGAGGCCGGCATCGCACCCGACCGCGCGGCCGAGCTCGTCCGGCTGGGCCAGGCGATCCGGCGGCTGGAGACCGGGGGACTGCGCGAAGTCGCCTCCACGCGGGTGCTGATCGCCGCGGGCAGGCTGATCGCCGAGGGTCTCGACACCCGCGACGCGGCGCGCGCGGCCATCGCCGGCCCCCTCACCGACGACTCGACGGTCACCCGCGGGTTGATGGAGATGATCGAGGTCTATCTGGCTGATCAGCAGGCCGGCGAGTGATTGACGCTCGGCTACCGGCTCGCTAGGGTCTGAACAAATATTAGGTTTGGGCAGTCGCAGCCCGGCCCGCCAACGGAGGTCGCATGTCGTACGAGAGCACTGCGGAGCCGATCAGACTGGGCTACCTGATGGACTTCAAACTGCCGGAGTTCTATCCGCAGGAGATGAAGGACGACCTGTTCAACCCGTTTCACCTGATCTTCGAAGAGGCGCGCGAGCAGGGGATCATCGACCGGCCCATCGAGATCGTGTACCGCGAAGCCGAAGGTCTGCCCAAGGGATCGGTCAAGAAGGTCATCGACGCCTATGGCGAACTCGTCGACGAGGGGTGCCTGGCGGTGTTCGGGCCGAACATCAGCGACAACTGCATCCCCACCCGCGAGGCGATCGAGGAACGTTTCAAGGTTCCCGCGCTGAGCGTCTCGGGCAGCGACGACTGGCTCGGGGAGTGGACGTTCGCGTTCCCGCAGGGGTCGCTGACCGACGAGCCGATATTCTGGGCCGACCTGCTGGCCAAGGGCGGACACAGCCAGGTCGGTGTGCTGATCGAGCAGTCGCTGGTCGGTGAGACCTACCTGCGGAACTTCCGGGCCGCGTGTCGGCGCAAGAACATTCGCATCGTCGCCGAAGCGTCGCTGGCGCAGACCGCCCAGGACGTCACCGCGGCGGTGCGCACGATGCACGAAGCCAAACCCGACGCGTTGGTGCACTGCGGTTTCGGTTTCGGCATCGTGTTCCTCAACACCGCGCTCGAGTCGCTGGACTGGGATCCGCCGCGGTTCACCAGCACCGCATTCCAGAACGCGTGGATGAACCCGGTCATGTGGAACGCGTTCATGGGATGGACGGGTGTCGACCAGTACGACGAGGGAAACCCGGTCGGCCAGCAGTTCCTCGACAAGTACGAGGCGAAATACGGTCGCCGCCCGCAGTACTGCGTACCGGTGGTCAACTGTGACATCGCCTCGGCGCTGCTGCGGGCGTGCGCCGACGCGCACCCGCTGAGCCCGCGCGGGATCAAGGAGGCGCTGGAGCGGGTCAAGATGATGCCCGCCGCGTCCGGGGCGCCGGGCACCCGCGTGTCGTTCGGCAACTGGACCCGCCGCGCCTGGATGGGCGCAGGGTATCTCGTGGCCCGCCGCCTCGACGCCGACGGCGTCACCTCCTATCTCGTGGACCGCTTCGGAGAGGAGTGAGCGATGGCCACCCAGGAAGCCACACCGCCCGCCGAGCAGGCCGCCGAACCGAAGAAGGGGTCGTGGAGGGCCGCGCTGTGGATCGCGGTCGCGGTGTTCCTGCTCGTGCTGATCGCGGTCAACGCCCGCAAGGGCGCCGTCTCACCGCGAATCCGCAACCCCGAAGTCGAAGGCGCACCCCGTCCGGTGGAGCCGCTGTTCGGCTTCGACCACTGGCTGACCCTGTTCCAGATCTTCACGATCATCTCGATGTCAGCCATTGTGATCGTGTACGTGATCGCGTGGCGCCGGCTCGGCGCGCATCCGGTGCTGCTGATGGGCATCGTCACGACGCTGATCGTGTGGCAGGACCCGATCATGAACTGGTCGCCGTTCGCGGTGTACAACCCCGAACTGTGGCACTGGCCCGAAGACTGGCCGCTGGTGTCGATCTCGCCGACGGTCGAGCCGTTCCTGGTGATCGGCTACATCATGTTCTACCTCGGGCCGTTCTTCCCGGCGATCTGGATCCTGCGCAAACTGCAGGCCAAGCGGCCACCCGACTCGTTCGTGTGGCGCCACCCGCTGATCAGCCTGGCGGCGCTGATCCTGCCGCTGGGCATCCTCATCGACGCGATGCTCGAAATCACGTTGGTACGCACCGGTTTCTACATCTACTCACAGGTGGTGCCGTTCGGCTCGGTGTTCGTCGGCGAGACCTACCAGTTCCCGTTCATCTGGGAAACCGTGATGGTCACCTTCGTGATGATCCCCGCCGGTGTGCTGCTCTACCGCGACGACACCGGAAGGACGGTGGCCGAGAAGCTGGCACAGCGGTCCCGGCTGTTCGCCCGCCGACCCGCGCTGGGCATGTTCGTGGTGATGTTCGTGATCATCAACGTCGCCTACTTCGCCTACGGCACCGGATTCGCGATCCTCAAGTGGACCCGAATCTCGACGTCGGTGGCCTGCCCGTGGCCGTATCCCGAGGCGAAAGTCTATGACCCGCAGGGCTTCTACGAAGAGAACGGGCACCCCGGCCCCTACTCGTCGGGCATCTGGTCCACCTGGATGAGCATGCAACCCGACGGCCGCCCCGACGTCGCGATCGGAGCCAGAAGCGACCGGTGTGCCCCCGAGGCCGCGGATGGGTAGTCAGCGCAGCGTCGTGATCACCGGCGCGTCGCGCGGGTTGGGATTCGCCTCAGCCTGCCACCTGTACCGCAATGGGTGGCACGTGCTGGCCGCGATGCGGTCCGTCGACACCGGGATGAAGGCGCTGCGCGACGCGACCGGCGCCGCCGACGACGATCCACGGTTGACCGGTGTCACCCTGGACCTGACCGACACCGGCTCGATCGAGACCGCGGCCCAGACGATCACCGCGGCGGTCGGCGCACCCCACGCCCTGGTGCACAACGCCGGTATCTCCGCGGCCGGCATGGTGGAGGAGACACCGACCAGCCTCTGGGAGCGGATGTTCGCGACGACGGTGTTCGGCCCGGTCGCGCTGACCAAGGCCCTGCTGCCCGAGATGCGCCGGACCGGACGCGGACGGATCGTGCTGGTGTCCAGTCAGGGCGGGGTGCGTGGAATGCCCGCTACCGCACCCTATTCAGCGGCCAAAGGCGCCCTGGAACGGTGGGGTGAGGCGATGGCCGCCGAGGTCGCGCCATTCGGGATCGGCGTCACGATCCTGGTCACCGGCACCTACGACACCGAGATCATCACCGACGCCGGCACCACGGACTGTCGTGACCTGGCCGGGGTGTACGCACCGCACCACGCCACCATGGACAAACGGGGCAGGGCCGCGATGCGGATGGCCGCCCGCTCGCCGGAGAAGTTCGCCGCCGGCCTGAGTAAGGCGCTCGAGAGCACCAAACCCTTCGTCAAAGTACCGGTCGGCCCCGATGCGCGAATGCTGATGATCGCCAACCGGTTACTACCGGCCGCCGGGCTGCACCAGATGACCCGGTTGATGATGGGGATACCGCGTTTCGGTGCGCTGGGAGGACAGAGTAATGGCTGACATCGTGCCCCGCTTCGAGACCAGGATGCTGATCGACGGCAAGCTCGTCGACGGTGAGGCCGGTACCTTCACCAACATCAACCCGGCCACCGAGGAGACGCTCGGCGAGGTCGCCGACGCGTCGAAAGCCGACATGCACCGGGCCATCGACGCGGCGCGCCGCGCGTTCGACGAGACCACATGGTCCACCGATCACGCGTTCCGGCAGCGCTGTCTTCTCCAACTGCAGGAGGCACTGGAAGACGAACGCGAGGAACTGCGCGAAGAGCTGATCCTCGAGGTCGGGTGCCCGCGCGCCATCACCCACGGCCCGCAACTCGATGCGCCGCTCGCCGACGGGCTGCGCTATCCGGCCAAACTGATCGACGAATACCCGTGGGAGACCCCGCTCGGTGACGCCTTCGTCTCGGTCACCGGGATGAACACCACCAGGAAGGTGTGGCGCGAACCCGCGGGAGTCGTCGGCGCGATCGTGCCGTGGAACTTCCCGTTCGAGGTCACCATCCAGAAGATCGGCCAGGCGCTGGGGACCGGGTGCACGGTCGTGCTGAAGCCGGCGCCCAACACGCCCTACAACGCCACCCGTCTCGGCCGGCTCATCGCCGAGAAGACCGACATCCCAGCGGGAGTGGTGAACGTCGTCACCGCCTCCGACCACTTCGTCGGCGAGGAACTCACGCTCTCGCCGAAGGTCGACCTGATCTCGTTCACCGGATCCACGGTCGTCGGGCAGCGCATCATGGAGAAGGGCGCGGCCACCATGAAGCGGCTGTTCCTCGAACTCGGCGGCAAGTCCGCGACGATCGTGCTCGACGACGCCGACTTCGGGCTGGGCTGCATGATGGGCATCGCGCCCTGCATGCACGCCGGGCAGGGCTGCGCCAACCCGACGCGGTTGCTGCTGCCCCGGGCGCGCTACGACGAGGGCATCGAGATGCTCAAGGGCATCTACGAGGGCGTCCGCCCCGGCGACCCGCAGGACCCCGCCACCTTGTGCGGGCCGGTGATCTCGGACAAGCAGCGCGGCCGCATCCGCGGCTACATCGACAAGGGTGTCGAAGAGGGCGCACGGCTGGTCGTCGGCGGTGCCGAGCCACCCGATGGGCTCGACAAGGGGTTCTATGTCAGGCCAACCCTTTTCGCCGACGTCGACAACAAGATGACCATCGCGCAGGAGGAGATCTTCGGTCCGGTGCTGGCGGTCATCCCGTACACCGACGAGGACGACGCGGTGCGCATCGCCAACGACAGCCCATACGGGTTGGCGGGCAACGTCATCGCCGGCTCCATCGAGCACGGCCTGGCGGTCGCTCGCCGGCTGCGGGCCGGCTTCCTCGGCATCAACGGCGCGGCAGGCTACGGCGCCGACACCCCGTTCGGGGGTTACAAGGCCAGCGGGGTGGGTCGTCAGAACGGCACCGCCGGTTTCGACCAGTACACCGAGATCAAGTCCGTCGCGTACCCGGCCTGAGAGGGAAGCCATGCAGCAGCTGTTCGACGACCTCGAAGACTTCGGGGAGTTCGACGATTTCGTCTCCGGCGACGTCCGGGACCCCTACACCGAACTCGCCCGGCTCCGGCGCGAAGAGCCGGTCCAGAAGATCGAGATCCCCGGGATTCCCGGCGAAGAGGGCAAACCGCTCTTCATGGTGTACCGCTACGAGGAAGCCCAGCAGATGCTGCGCGACAACGAGACCTTCTCGTCGTCGATCATCATCCAGGCCTTCGGCGACGTGTTCGGCAAGTACGTCATCCTCGGCATGGACGAACCCGAGCACGGTAGGCACCGGGCGCTGATCTCGAAAGCGTTCTCCCAGAAGGCGCTGGCCCGCTGGGAAGACGACCTGGTCACCCGGATCGGTGCGGCGCTGATCGACCGGTTCGCCGGCCGCGGTAGCGCCGATCTGGTCAAGGAGTTCAACTTCCCGTACCCCACGCTGATCATCGCCGGCCTGCTCGGGCTGCCGCAGGAGGACTACGCGCAGTTCCAGAAATGGTCGATCTCGCTGCTGTCGTTCACCGTCAACCCCGAACGCGGGCGGCAGGCGTCGCAGGCGCTGGCCGACTATCTCGGCCCGATCCTCAACGCCCGCCGGCAGGATCCGCGCGACGATCTGATCAGCGGCCTGGCCGCGGCCGAGATCGACGGCGAGAAGCTGTCCGACGAGGAGATCTTCTCGTTTCTCCGGCTCCTGCTGCCGGCCGGGGTGGAGACCACCTACCGGTCGCTGGGAAACCTGTTGTTCGGGCTGCTGTCAGACCCCGACCAGCTCGACGCGGTGCGCGCCGACCGGTCACTGATCCCGCAGGCGATCGAAGAGGCGGTGCGCTGGGAGCCGCCGCTGCTCATGATCACCCGGGTGGCCACCCGCGACACCGAGCTCGGCGGTGTGCACATCCCGGCGGGGTGTTCGGTGATGCCGGTGCTGGGCGCGGCCAACCGGCAGGAAGAGCGGTTCTCGGATCCCGACCGGTTCAACATCTTCCGCGATGTCAAGCCGAACATCGGCTGGGGCCACGGTGTCCACGTGTGCCTGGGTATGCACCTGGCGCGCCTGGAGATGCGGGTGGCGGTCAACCTGCTGCTCGACCGGCTGCCCAACCTGCGGCTGGACACCTCCGGCGACCCGTTCATCCGCGGTCAGGTGTTCCGCTCACCGACCGCCCTGCCCGTCACCTTCGACACCGTGAGGGGTGCCTCATGACCGACTTCGACACCGTCGACTTCTTCACCGACGCGACGCTGGTGCCCGACCCGTACCCGTACTTCGATCACCTGCGCGCGAAATGCCCGGTGACCGAGGCCACCCCGTTCAACGTGCTGGCGGTCACCGGCTACGACGAGGCGTTGGCGGTCTACCGCGACCCCGCGTTCTCGTCGTGTGTGTCGGTGGCCGGCCCGTTCTCGGGGATGCCGTTCGGGCCCGACGGCCGCGACGACGTCAGCGAACTGATCGAGCAACACCGCGACGCGGTGCCGATGGCCGAGCACATCACCTCGCAGGACCCGCCGCTGCACACCCGCACCCGCGGCCTGATGAACAAGCTGATCACGCCCAAGCGCCTCAAGGAGAACGAGGAGTTCATGTGGCGCCTGGCCGACCGGCAACTCGACACGTTCATCGAGCGGGGCAGCTGCGAGTTCCTCGCCGACTACGCCAAACCGTTCTCACTGCTGGTGATCGCCGACCTGCTGGGGGTGCCCGCCGAAGACCACGACGAGTTCAAGGCCGCGTTCGCGCTGGAGACGGTCGGGGAGCTGGGCAAGGAGGCGCCGACCTCGCACAACCCGCTGCAGTGGCTCAACGACAAGTTCTACGGCTACATCGAGGACCGTCGGCGCGCCCCGCGCGAGGACGTGCTGACCGAACTGGCCCAGGCCAAATACGAGGACGGTTCGACGCCGGACATCGAGGACGTGATGAACCTGTCGACGTTCCTGTTCGCCGCGGGCACCGAAACCACCACGAAACTGGTCAGTTCGGCGATGCGCGTCATCGGCGAGAACGACGAATTCGAGACCGCGCTGCGCGAGGACCGCAGCAGGATCCCCGCGTTCCTCGAGGAGACGCTGCGGATGGAGAGCCCGGTCAAGGCGCACTTCCGGATGGCGCGCACGACCACCAGCATCGGTGACGTCAAGGTGCCGGCCGGCACGACGGTGATGCTGCTGCCCGGCGCCTGCAACCGCGACGAACGAAAGTTCCCCGCCCCGAACGAGTTCCGTCCGGACCGGCCGAATGTGCGCGAACAGATCGCGTTCATCCGCGGCGTGCACTCGTGCCCGGGGGCACCGCTGGCGCGCGCGGAGGGGCGTATCTCGCTGAACCGGATCCTGGACCGGATGACCGACATCGCGGTGTCCGAGGACCATCACGGCCCTGCCGGTGACCGCCGCTACGTCTACGAGCCGACGTTCATCATGCGTGGGCTCAACGAACTGCATCTCACTTTCACGCCATCGACTCTGCGGTGAGGACGCGTATTCGCGAGGGGTGTGCGCCCTCACCGCAGAGTCAACATCTCAAGGAGGTAGGCAATGGCCGGACGACTCGAAGGTAAGGTCGCGTTCATCACCGGCGCGGCGCGGGGGCAGGGCCGCGCGCACGCCGTTGCGATGGCCAAAGAGGGCGCCGACATCATCGCGGTTGACATCTGCCGCCAGATCGAGTCCAACCCGTATCCGCTTGCCACACCGGATGATCTGGCCGAGACCGAGCGCGCGGTCAAGGAGACCGGCAGGCGGGTGGTGGCCCGGATGGCCGACGTCCGCGAGCGCCACGAACTGCGCGACGCGGTCGAAGCGGGTGTCGCCGACCTCGGCAAGATCGACATCGTCGTCGCCAATGCCGGGATCCTGCCGATGGCGATGGGCAAACCCGATCCGATGCAGTTCGTCGACGCCTCCGACGTCGACCTCGTCGGTGTGATGAACACCGTCGCGGTGGCCATCCCGCATCTGCCCGACGGGGCGTCGATCATCGTGACCGGGTCGACGGCGGGAATGATGCGCGGCACCACCGACAACCCGACGATGGGCCCCGGCGGTGCCGGCTACGGGTGGAGCAAGCGCATCGTGATCGAGTACGTCGACGAGATGTGTCTGCACCTGGCGCCGCGGATGATCCGCGTGAACGCCATCCACCCGACCAACTGCAACACCCATCTGCTGCAGAACGACGGCATGTACAGCATCTTCCGGCCGGACATGACCGCCGAGGGCAAGCAGCCGGCACGCGAGGACGCCGAACCGCTGTTCACGATCTTTCAGGCGATGCCGATCCCGTACGTCGAACCCGAGGACATCGCCAACCTCGGGGTGTTCCTGGCCAGTGACGAGAGCCGCTACATCACCGGCCAGCACATCCGCGTCGACGCTGGTTCACTGCTGAAGTGGCCGAACGGGCCGGGCGGCTAGTCAGTCGGTGTCGGTGTCGGTGTCGGTGTCGGTGTCGTCCGGCTCGGCGTCGGGCGCCTCGGCAGCCGGACCGGCGCCGGCCGCGGGCGCGGACGGGGGCGGGGCTTGCTGGTCCACCGGTTGCCGCCCCTGATCTTGTGGCACCTCGTCTTGTAGTGCGGACTCCTGCTCTGCGAGTTCAGAATCCGGAGCGTCGTCGCCGGGATCCTCGACCTCGATTTCTTCCTCCTGCGCGGGCTCGGTGGTCGTGTCCTCATCCGAACCGGGCGCGGTCGGGTCCTCCTCACCGGGACCGGGTGTTTCGGCAGCTCCGGGTCCGTGGTCGTCAGTCGACGCGCCGGCCAAGGACGCGGTGTTGATTGCGTTGTCGCCGGGTTCGGCGGCTGAGCGCTGCGCGAAGCCCATCAGCTCCGCGTCGCCGGCGGTGACCAGCGGGGGCGGTGTCGCCAGTGCGTTCGCGATCGTCCGTTGGACGAAGACGATTCCGTCGACGATGTCCTGCCCGCCCTCCACGAACGAGCCGAAGAAGCCGCGCGTGGCATCGACGAACGCGGCGACGATGTTCCCCAGGTCGAGGGTCAGGATCGCGTCGACAACCTGTTGACCGCCGGCGATCGAGGCCCGCAGCACGCCGTCGACAGCACCGAAAAGTGCTGCACCGAAGCCGATGACCGCCTCGGGAACGGCCGTCTGCATCGCCAGTTGCACGGCCAGGTTGCGTTCGCGCACGGTGATGATCGAATCCAGGATCGGCAATCCGACCGCTGCGACGGTGCCGACCAACGCCTCTTCGATTGTGGTCAGCGCGCCCTGAAGATCCAATGACAGCAACTGTTGGGTGAGCAGCCGTAATGTCTCGGGAAGCAGTCCGATCGCCCTGGTCAGATTCGCTCCCGCTTCGGCGAATCCCACACCCCACGTGGCGAGGTCGGTGATCTGGTTGATGATGTATTCGCGCAGAGCCGGGAACTGGAGGATGTCGGCGATGGAGGCCGTCAGCTGGTACGCCGGCGCTGGTTGCGCCGCGACACCCACCTGGGGCGGAGTGGCGACCGACGGGAGTGGCGCAATCGGCGCGACCGCTATGGCTGTCGCGCTCAACAGGGCGAGGCCGGTGCTCAGGATGGGGCGGCCGACAGAGGTTCTCGAGATCGACATGGTGACTCCTAGGGCATGGTTGCGAGGTTTTGCCAGAGATTGCGAAGGCTGTCGGTTCCACCGAAAAGCGTGGTGAAATGCGTCGAGTCGATGAGCACGATGTCACCGGCCCGCGAACCTGCCGGAGGCATCCAGATCAGTGCGTTGAACTCGGAATTGCCGTCGGCGGTGAACGGGTGGGGCCGTTCGGGATCGACCCGTTGCCTGCCGAGCACCCGGACCGCGTCGCTTTCCGCGACGGTGAGGTCGTAATGCGGAAGGTGCGGGTGGAAGTTGAAGGTGGTGACGTTGTCGAGTAACCGGACGCCGTCCAGATCCCGGATCGCGGTCAGCGGAGCGATGTCCCGGGTGCCCGGGACGACGGCGGGACGGAGCCCCCAGGTGTTGTGGACGGGCACGTCGAGGGCCGTCATCAGCGACCGCGTGTAATGACCGAAGCGCTGCTGGCGGGGCACCAGCGGGTCACCGTGGTGTGAAAACTCCATCTGCCGTTGCGCATAGTCGTCGCTGAAGCCGACGTCATGATGAGGGGCCAGCAGAAGGCAGGTGTGTTCGCGGCGCAGCCACTGCTCGACCGCCTCCACCTCCGCGAGGTCCACCTCCTGCTGGGACAGCAGGTGGTCGAGGCCGAACACCATCAGGGTGTCGGTGTCGGCGAGAACGCGCTCGTCGATCGGCTGCCGGTAGCCGGCCTGGTCGATGCGCTGGAAGACCGCGACCGGATGACCGGTCGTCTCGCCTGCCAAGCGCTGGAAGGCCAGCGTAGACCGGTGGAACAACTCGAGGGTGCCGGCGATGCCCTGCAGGAAGTGGGCCGCATCGTATGCCGGCTGCTCATAGCTGGGCCACAACGCGTTGCGCACTTCGGTCATCGTCGAGAAGCGGTTGTACATTTCGGCGGGATCGCGCTGCGCCTCCCACGGATAGCTCCAAGTCCAGTAGATGCTGATCCGCCTGCGCCCGTCGTGTTCGCGTGCGACGTGTTGCTGGTTGTAGGTCCTGGCGCCGCTCACGTCAAGCCCGCCAGATAGCGCAGGGCGGCGATCCCGGGAAGGAAGAAGTAGGCCCCGCCCTTCAATGTGGTGAACGCTGGAAGCCCTTTGAGTACTTTGCGGATCGGGCGGCGAGGGATGGTGAACTCGAGTGTGCCGTCCTGACTTCCGCAGATGGGGTCGTGCTCGTTGCCGAGTTCGTGAAACGTCTTGTCGTTGATCCACACGTTCTGGGCGAACTCGAACTGACGGACCAGGCTGGCGCAGATGATGAACGCCGCGATGCCCCGGTCGACACCGTCATCGGGAGCGCCGTCAGCGAGTGCGGGACCGTAGGTGGCGCCGCGGCGGATCATCCGGCGGCGGTTCATGTTGTGGGCGGTATCGCGGGGGTTGAGACGCCGTGCGTGGGACCCCAGCGGGCAGGCGTAACCGAACGGATCCATCTCCTTGTAATTGAAGTCGTTGTTGCGCAACGGATCTGCACCGAGTTCGGGATCGTCATTTTCGGGCGCCAGGACGAGCGGCGCACCGCTGCGCCAGCGTCCCATGAACTTCGCGGCCAAGAGCTCCTCGTCGGCCGCGGTGTCGGTGTTCTCGCGCAGATAATCACGAAACAACGCCACGTGCTCCTGCAGGCGGCGGTAGGCCAGATAGCTTCCGTTGCGCGACAGGACTGCCGGCTGCGGAAGGTCGCTGGGGATGCCGTCCTCGTCCGGGTAGCCGAGTATGAATTCACCGGGCTTGAGCGGGCCGCCCGACCCCGGTGTCGGTTGCTCGCCGGAGCCCTCCATCACCGGCTGGGACAGGCGGTCCCGAAACCCGAAATGGTCGTGGGCGTAGTTGAACGGCGGTGTCGCGTTCAAATCGAGGTGAGAAAGGCTGCGGACCCCGTCGGTTCGGTTGAGGAGCTTGTCGTGTTCGTCGATCGAACGCCGACACTGGTCGTCGGTCCGGGCGAAAAGAATTGCGATCGCATGCAGGTCGTCGTCCGCGAGCCCTCCGACCCAGTTCTGTGGCGCACAGTCGCCGATATCACCCAGGATGTCGGCACGCGCGGCCATACCTTCGCGGAACTCGTCGGGGAACGTGGCCAGCGACTCCTCGGGCACACCGAGCGACCGCAGCCCGCGCCAGGTGAAGGCGACGGTGACCCAACGGTCGGAGTCGCCCATTGTCGCGTGCGCGTCGGCGGCTGACTGGACTTTGTCCAGCAGCGCGGCCAGCCAGGTGCGTCCGCCGGTAGGCGTATCGAACGACAGGAACTCGTAGCGTCCCGTGAGCGCGGGGGTCCGAGTCAGCAGGATGTGCTGGATGTCGTCGAGTTCGAGGACGGTCTGGTCGGCGATCACGCTGCCCGCCGCCCTTTGGTCCACGCCCAGGCGGAGATCCGCCACTCGCCGTCGAGGCGACGAAGCGCCGCGGTGAAGAATGCACCGAGCTGTGTGACCGGCGTCCCACGGAGAGTGAAGGTCATCGAAGCCGGCAGAACGATATAGGCGTGATCGCCGCTGACGGAACTGTGCAGAGAATCACCGAGGCTGACTTGGTATTCCGAGGCACCCGTGTGCGCCGATTCCGATGCGACATCTCGGTACCAGTCCTGCGAGGCCGACGGCCCCAGCCAGACATGCGGTGGCATCCCGTCGAGGATCACCCCCGACGGGTCGAAAGCCTCTGCCATCGCGTCGATGTCACCGCGGTTGAAGCCTGCGATGTACCGGAGCACAGTGGCTAGGACCGCTTCGGCGTCCGAGGTGTTCACCGTCGGTCCGTCACTGCATCTGGTCGAGCATGTCCGAGAAGGCCGCCTTCAACCGCAATGCCTTCTTGATCTCGTCGGCGGTGACGTACGGGTATTCGCCGTACTCCAGAAAGCTCGGCACATGGTGCTCGCGAACGAACTTCACGAACGCGTCGGGGTTCTCCCGCCAATCGTCCGGGAAGCCCTCGAGATTGGTGAACACCGTGGTGATACCCGTCTGGCCGAACAGTCGAACGGCGTCTTCGGTGTATTTGTCGAAGTCGGTGTCGAAGATGCCCTGATATTGGAAGTGCAGCCCGGAGCCCACGTCGAACAGCACCCAGCGCAGGTAGTGCAGGCGCAGCGGAGCGAGCACGTCGGGGCTGGCGGCGATCGCCTCCTCGATCTGTTTTCCGTATGCGCGTACCGCTTCTTCGCGGCCGTCCTTCACCTTGGCGATGATCGAGAAGCCGTAGCAGGCTGGTGTCCTGGGAAACACCGGTCCGTAGCGGCCGCGCTCGAATTCCAGATATCCCTCCTCGGGAATTGCCATTGCGGCCGGACGCGTCCATTGATCGTTCGGTGCCATGGACACCCCTCCGTTCAGCCGGCGTGCCGGGACAGTAGCACCGACCGTTGGAGACGGAAGCCATTTCGTTTACCGAACACACTGCGCCAACTACCGCGACGTCCCGCGCGGGTCGACGGCGCCTGTTAGGCGAGGAAAACCTTCGTTCGACCGTCACCTCGTGCGTTTTCAAACAAATCCATTTTAGGTAGTCGATCTATCCGGTATGCGAATGGTGGTGAGGCCGAATTATCGAACGGAAATGTCCAATTCGCGTCGCTTCCCGGTTCGCAGATTTACGCTGCCGGTACCTGTCAGCAATCGCATTGCGGTGATCCGTCGCATTGTCGAGGAGGGAGTCGACGATGAAACGGCTATACCGCTGGGTGTTGACGGGTCTGTCTGTGGCACTGGTGCCGATCGGACTCGCGCCCGTCGCGTCCGCGGATTGCACGAACGCCGGCGCTGCCACGGTGTGCGCCCAGGGGTCGGTTCGCGGTGGCGGCCCCGACGCCCCACAGGCCGGCCCCGCCTATCCGGGCTATTGTCCCGACCCCTGGTACTGCAGCGACGACTGGGGACTCGACATCATCGTCGATCCCGGGCCACCCGGCATTGACATCGGTCGCCCTGGCCGCCCCGGCGGTGGCGGCGGTGGCGGCATAGGTCCCCGCTGAGCTTCCTACGCCGTCCGTCACATCGAGCAAGGAGTCCGAAAATGTTGTCACCGAGGGTATTTGGGGCGGCCGCGGTAGTCGCTGCGGCTCTGTTCGGCGCTGCCGGAACCGCCGCCGCCGATCCGCCGAACTGCACGGCCGCCGACCTCGCGGGGGTGATGGCGGGTGTGTCGGCAGGCACTTCGTCGTACCTGTTCACCCATCCGGAGGTGAACGCGTTCTTCACCGGGCTCAAGGGCAAGTCGCGGGAGCAGATGACGGCTGAGATCCAGGCCTACATGGATGCCAATCCCCGCGTCCGTGACGAACTACGCGCGGTCCGGCAGGCGGCGGCCGACTTCCGGGCCCGCTGCAGCGTAGAGATGCCGGACATGCCGATGAACTGACAGACTGGACGGGTGCGCGACACACCGAAGTGCTGGCTCACCGACATGGACGGCGTGCTCGTCCGCGAGGAACACGCGCTGCCCGGCGCCGCGGACTTCCTGCAGCGCCTTGCCGAACTGCAGCGGCCGTTCCTGGTGCTGACCAACAACTCGATCTTCACGCCGCGCGACCTGTCGGCCCGTCTGCGCCGGTCCGGTCTGTCGGTGCCGGAGGAGTCGATCTGGACGTCGGCGTTGGCGACCGCGGCGTTCCTCGGCGACCAGTTGCCCGGCGGGTCGGCCTACGTGATCGGTGAGGCCGGGCTGACCACCGCGCTGCACGAGGCGGGCTACACGCTGACCGACATCGAACCGGACTTCGTCGTGCTCGGCGAAACCCGCACCTATTCCTTCGAGGCGATCACCAAGGCCATCCGGTTGATCCTCGGCGGCGCCCGGTTCATCGCCACCAACCCCGACGTCACGGGGCCGTCCGCGGAAGGTCCGCTGCCGGCCACCGGGTCGGTCGCCGCGATGATCACCAAGGCCACCGGACGAGAACCCTACTTCGTCGGCAAGCCGAACCCGATGATGTTCCGCAGCGCGCTCAACCGCATCGAGGCCCACTCCGAGAGCACGATCATGGTGGGCGACCGGATGGACACCGACATCGTCGCCGGCATCGAGGCGGGCCTTGAGACGATCCTGGTGCTGACCGGGTCGACGAGCGTGGAGGACGTGGAACGTTACCCGTTCCGGGCCAGCCGGGTGCTGCCGTCGATCGCCGAGGCCATCGAACTGGTGTGAAGCACGGCCGTTCGGCCCGCGAACCTGGCTGCTTAGACTGTGCGCGATGACCCCGACGACCGAGACACCCAGCCCGGCCCGCCCACTGGCCGGTGTGCGCATCGTGGAAATCTCCAGCTTCGTCGCCGTACCGCTGGCCGGGATGACGCTGGCGCAGCTGGGCGCGGAGGTGACGCGCGTCGACCCGATCGGCGGTGCCGCCGACTACCGCCGCTGGCCGGTCACCGACGGCGGCGAAAGCATCTACTGGGCGGGCCTGAACAAGGGGAAGCGGTCGGTGGCCGCGGACATGCGGTCGGAGCAGGGACAGGCGCTCGTCCAGCGGCTGATCGCCGGCAGCGGTGTGCTGATCACCAATGTCGCGGGACGGCAATGGCATTCGTACGACACGCTGCGCGAGATGCGGCCCGACCTGATCCACGTCGAGGTATCAGGACGCGCCGACGGCGGCACCGGCGTGGACTACACCGTGAACGCCGGGGTCGGCTTCCCGATGGTGACCGGACCGGCTGAACTCGCGGCACCGGTGAACCACGTGCTGCCGGCCTGGGACGTGTCCTGCGGGATCTACACCGCGCTGGCGGTGGTGACCGCGCTGCGGCACCGCGATACGACCGGTGAAGGCCAACGGATCGCCATCCCCCTGGAGAACGTCGCGCTGGCCACCGCCGGCAATCTCGGGTTCTTCACCGAGGTGATGGTCAACGGCACCGCCCGCGAACGCATCGGCAACTCGGTGTACGGCCAGTACGGTCAGGACTTCGTCAGCAGCGACGGGGCCGCGTTCATGGTGGTCGCGCTGACGGGCCGGCACTTCGGTGACCTGGCCGAGCTGACCGGTACGACGAAAGCCGTTGCCGCGCTCGCGGAGTCGCTCAATGCCGATTTCACCGACGAGGGGCAGCGGTACGAGCACCGCGAGGCGCTGTCCGGCTTGTTCGGTGAATGGTTCAGCGCCCACACCGCAGACGAGATCACGGCGGCGCTGTCGTCGTCGTCGGTGCTGTGGGAGCGCTATCGCTCATTCGCCGAGGCTGCCGTCGCGCCGAAGGTGACCGACAACCCGTTGTTCAGCACGTTGGAGCAACCGCGGATCGGTACGTATCTCGCTCCCGGACTGCCGATCTCGATCGCCGGGCAGTACCCGCCGGCCGTCGCCGCGCCGGCGCTCGGTGATGACACCGCGGGTGTGTTGGGCGACTGGCTCGGATTGTCCGGTGAACAGGTCGACGCGTTGGTCCGGGCCGGCACCGTGGCGACGGGACTGCCCTTGTGAGCGTGCTGCTCACGCTTCTGGACGTGCGTCCCGGCGCGGCCGCGGATCGGTGGGTCGGTCCGGCCAGCGGCCCGGCGGGAAAACGGGCCTACGGCGGGCAGTTCATGGCCCAGAGCCTGGCCGCAGCATGGCGCAGCGTCGAACCCGACCGGATGCCCACCAACATGCACCTGCAGTTCCTGCGCGGCGGCGAAGCGGGCGACGACGTCGACTACATCGTCACACGGATCTTCGACGGGCGCACGTCGTCGGCGCGGCGCATCGAGTCGCACCAGCAGGACCGGTTACTGACCGCGGCCACCGTGTCGTTCGCGACGCCGGCCCGCGGACCCGAGCACGGACGGCGGGCCGTCGCCGAGCCGAAACCGGAGTCGCTGCCACAGACCGGGCCCGCCGGTCCGGCGCCGTCGATGCCGCTGGCCGAACTCGACATCCGCATCGCCGACGACGAGTCGTCGGGTCAGTTCGTGCGCCGGTTGTGGTGGCGCGCGACGGTACCGCTACCCGAGGACGCCGCGCTGCACACGCTGGTCGCGGTCTACGTCTGCGACGTCTACATGATCGATCCGGCGCTGCAGGTGCACGGGCACTCGATGGCGGGGCGGACCCACCGCAGCGGCACCACCGATTCGTCGATCTGGTTTCACCACCCGGTGCGCGCCGACGAGTGGAATCTGCTGGAGACGACCTCGCCGGCGGCCGCCAGGGGACGAGGCGTCGTGACCGGCGCGCTGATCCGCGCCGACGGCGTCACCGCGGCGACGGTGGCCCAGGAAGGCCTCATCGCGGAGCGGGAGTGAGGGTCCTGCGCCGCTCGGTGCGCCGGACGCGCAGGCGGTGCCGCGCCACGGTCACCAGCTGCGTGAGCAGGATGCCGACGGCCAGCGAGGCCAGCACGCCGATCAACGGGTCACCCGGGAACAGCGCGTACACCTGGTAGTGCACCAGATAGGTGTACAGCGATGCTTCGGCGAGCACACCGGCCGCCGCGGTCAGTGCGGCCGGACAGCGGATCGTGGGCAGCCACATCACCAGCGCCAGGCCGCCGAACACCAGCAGTTCGCGGGTGAGGCTGTCGAAGTAGCCGTGCAGCGCCACCGCGAGTACCGCGGTCAACAGCACCCGCTGCAGTGGTGTGGTGGCCTTCGACGCCGCCCACCCGATCGCGAAGAACCAGAACGCCAACATCGTGAACCACGCGTCGCGGCCCATGTCGAGGCTCAGCGCGTCGTAGCGCAGCGCCAGCCCGACCACCAGGAACACCACCGCGAGCGCGAAAGGACGTTGTCGCTCAACGCGGTCCATCGCCGGTGACCAGAACACCAGCGCCAGCGCGACCAGCGTCCACACCAGCACTTCGACGAACCACAGCCGGCCCGCGGTCATGCTGTCGTGCGGGCCGAGGATCTTGTTGGCCAGCAGCAGGTTCGTCCACGTGTAGTGGTCGGTGAGCAGCAGTGTGAGAGCGACCCACAGCACCGACGGCACCGCGATCCAGCCGATCGTGTTGCGCAGGTGCCGAACCCGGTCGGTGCGGGGGCGGCGGGTCAGACAGAACCGGCCGAAGTTGTAGCCGGCGATACCGAGCAGGATGTGCGCGCCGCCCCACAGCTCGAACAGTTCGGCGTGCGAGCCGACGATCAACACGATGGCCGCGGCCCGCAGCGCCACACTGGTTTCCATGGTTGCGGCCCAGGATCGGCGCGACCGCGCCGGTTTCTCCATCGCCTCGAGGTCGCGCACCGGCCGCTGCGGCCAGTCGGCGGGCAGCCGGCCCAGTACGCGCTCCAGGCGCACCGAGGTCGTGACGTAGGTCAGCGAGTTGCCGCCGAGGTCGACGAAGCTGGCGTCGGGGTCGATACCGGTGGCGCCCAGTTGCAGGACATCGGCGAACAGATCACGCACCGTGGTGGCCGACGATTGCGACGGCGCGCGGGCCAGCGCCCGCACCGCCGGGTAATCCGGCTTGCCGGAGGTCAGCAGCGGCAGTTCGTCGACGGCGACGGCGCACACCGCCGACGCCGGTACCCCCGCGGCCTCGGCCGCGATCTGCTGTACGCCGCCGACCTCTTGGGTTCTGGCGGCGACGACCAGGCGGTCCTCGGCGTCGGCGCAGAATGCGCTGATCCCCGCCGCGCTCAACGCGGTTTCCACCCGCTGCAGGTCGATACGCAGCCCGTACATCTTCACGAATCTGCTGGTGCGTCCGACGATTTCGTAGAGGCCGTCGGGGGCACGTCGCGCCAGGTCGCCGGTGTGCAGGGCATCGACGGTCTTGCCCAGCGCCAGATCGGCCGGCCCGCGGGCGTATCCCAGCATCACGTTCGGGCCGCGGTAGACCAGTTCGCCGACGGTGTCGTCGGTGCCCTCGGGCAGGGGGTCGACGGTGAACGCACCGCCGGGGATGGGTGTTCCGATCGCGGCCGGGCGTGTCAGCGCGAGTTCCGGTGCCAGGTAGGCCATCCGGGCTGTCGCCTCGGTGGCTCCGTACATCACGAACAGCTGCCACCGGGCCGCGTCGGCGTATTCGGCGAACCGGCGCACCCGCTCGGGTGCCATCCGTCCGCCGGCCTGGGTGATGTAGCGCAGGTCGGGGAGGTCGAGTCGATCGAACTCGAGCCGCTCGAGCAGTTCGAAGGTGTAGGGAACACCGGCGAACGAGGTGGCACGGTGGTGGCGGAACGACTCCCAGAACCGTTCGTCGGTCACCGACAGGTCGGTCAGCAGGAGTCCGGCTCCGCTGAGGAGGTGGCTGTTGACGACGGACAGTCCGTAGCAGTACGACATCGGCAGAGTGGTTGCGGCGACATCGTTTTCGGTGATGGTCAGGTAGTCGGAGATGGCGTGAGCGTTGCTGAGCAGGTTGGTGTACGAGAGCCGGACCAGCTTCGGGGAACCGGTGCTGCCCGAGGTCGACAGCAGCATCGCCAGGTCGGGGTGCAACCGGTGGGCCGCGGTGTCGTGGCGGTGGTGCACCTCGCCGTCGCTGACCGCGATGTCGGGGTCGTAGGTCTGCAGCACCGCGGTGTGGTCGCGCCCGGCGGGTACCGGCAGCACGACGTGCCCGCCCGCCAGCGCCCCGAGGTAGTGCACCAGTGTGGCGACGTCGTTGCGGGTCTCCAGCAGCACCAGCCGACGCCCGTCGCCGTAGGTCGATGCCGCGGTCTGCACACGCGCGGCCAGATCGACGTAGGACAGGTGTTGCGAATCGGTATGGACCGCAATGCGTTCGCCGGACCGGTGCAGATGGTCGAGCAGCCGGTTCATGGCAGCACGACCCCGCTGCCCACCACGTCGATGTGCACCTTGGCGTTCACCGCGGGTGGGTCGAGGCTGTGTTGGCGCACGACGATCGGCTCGGTGTCGCCGTCCGGGTCGATGGTGAGCAGGACGTCGTGACCGAGAAACTCGACTGCCAGCACGGTGCCGGTGGCGTCGCGGCGTTCGGCGTCGGAGACCACTGTCGCCACCAGTTGTTCGGGTCGCAGCAGTAGTGTCGCGGCGCCGGATGCCGAAACGCCGTCCACCGGCACCTGTCCCAGCGCGCAGTCGGCGATACCGCCGGTGACCGTGCAGGGCAGCGTGATGCAGTCGCCGAGAAACGCCGCGGTGAAGTGGTCGCTGGGACGGCGGTACACCTGCAGCGGCGGCCCGAGCTGGGTGAAGCGCCCGTCGCGCATGACCGCCACCTGGTCGGCGATCGACAGCGCCTCCTCCTGGTCGTGGGTCACCAGAAGCGAGGTCACCCCCGCCTCTCTGAGCAGGTGTGCCACGGCTTTTCGGGTGGCGGCCCGCAGCCCGGTGTCGAGCGCGCTGAACGGCTCGTCGAGCAGCATGACGGCCGGCTGGCGGGCCAGCGCCCGGGCCAGTGCGACCCGCTGCTGCTGACCCCCGGACAGCTGATGCGGGCGGCGCGTGGCGTAGGAGGGATCCAGCGAGACGGTCTCGAGCAGCTCGTCGACCCGGGCGCGGACCGCCGCCCGCCGGGGTGAGCCCGCCAACCCGTACGCGATGTTCTGGCCGACGGTCAGATGCGGGAACAAAGCGCCGTCCTGGGCGACGTAGCCGACCGCACGCCGGTGCGGTGCCACCGAGTGCTGCCGGCTCGCGACCTGGCGGCCCGCGACGGTCACCGTTCCGGCGTCGGGGGATTCGAAGCCCGCGATCAGCCGCAGCAGCGTGGTCTTACCGCATCCCGATGCCCCGACCACCGCGGTGATGGTGCCCGCGGGCAGGTCGAGATCGATGTGGTCGAGCACGGTGTGCCCGTCGAACGACTTGCCCAGTCCCCGGGTCTGCACGACGCTCACAACGCCGCCGCCTTCGTCGACTGCCGATACAGCAGCAACGTGACCGGAATCGCCAACAGCACCAGCGTCAGCGCATAGGGGGCGGCGGCCGCGTAATCCAGTTCACTGGAGTACGACCAGAACAGCATCGACAGCGTCCGGGTTCCGGTCGGCGCCAACAACAGGGTGGCGGTCAGTTCCGTTGCCACCGCGACGAAGACGAGCGACGCGCCGGCGGCCGCGGCCGGTGCGGTCAGGCGCAGAGTCACCCGTAGGAACGTCGCCGTCGGTGACCGGCCCAGCGAGCGGGAGGCCTCCTCGAGGCCGACCGGTACCTGCGCGAGACCGGCCCTGACGTTGACCAGCGCGCGCGGCATGAACAACAGCACATAGGCGAACACGATCAACGAGACGCTCTGATAGAGGGGACGCGCGAAGTGGATGCTGACGGTCACCAGGGCCAGCGCGGTGACGATGCCGGGCAACGAGCTGGTCACATAGTTGGCGCCCTCGACGGCGCGGGCCAGAAAACCGCTGGACCGTACCGCAACCCACGCGACGGGGAAGGCCAGCACCGTGGTCACCACGGCCGCGGCGGTGGCCAGCCCGATGGTCTGGCCCAGCGCGGTGAACAGTTCGTCGACGATCCACACGTCGGCTCCGCCGCGCCACAGCCACCGCATGATGGTGCCGACCGGGACGCCGATCGACAGCACCGCCAGCGTCGCCAGGCCGGCCAGCGCGGGAATCCGACTCGCCCGCAACCCGACCACAGCGGCCTGCCGCGGTGCGCCCGAACCGATCCGGGCGAACCGGGCGCCGCCGCGCGCGGCCGCCTCACCGATCAGCAGGGCCAGGCACAGCAGGACGAGAACACCGGCCAGCATGCTGCCCGCGGCGCCGTCGAAGGTGGCCTGAAACTGCTGGAAGATCGCGACCGTGAAGGTGTCGAAGCGCAGCATCGCGAACGCACCGAACTCGGCGAGCAGATGCACTCCGACGAGCAGAGCGCCACCCAGGATGGCCAACCGCAGTTGCGGCAGCACCACGCGGAAGAACACCGCGGCCGGACCGGATCCCAGCGTCCTCGCCGACTCTTCGACGGCCGGGTCGAGACGGCGCATGGTGGCCGCGACGGGCAGGTACATGAACGGGAAGTAGGACAGCGTGGTGACCAGGACGCCGCCCGCCAGCCCGTGCAGCGACGGGATGACCCCGAGCCAGGCGTAACTGTTGACGAATGCCGGAACCGCAAGCGGGGCAACGAACAGCGGGCGCCACAGCGCGCGGCCGGGCAGGTCGGTGCGTTCCACCAGCCAGGCCACACCGACCCCGATGACCACGCAGAGCGGCACCGTGATGGCCACGAGCGCCAGGGTGTTGATGAGCAGTTCACCGACCCGCGGGCGGACGATCAGCTCATAGGCCCGCGTCCAGCCGACCGAAAATGCCGCCCAGACCACGTAACCCAGCGGGATACAGGTCGCCGCGACCAGGATCGCCACCGTCACCGAGACCAGCGGTCCCGGGCGGGGCGTCCCCTGCGACCGCGGTGCAGGCGCCGCGGGAGGTGAGACAGGGGGAGCGGCGACCACCTACAGCAAGCCAGCCTTCGTCATCAGATCGGTCACCTGCTGGGCGTTGAGGTCCGACGGGTCGACCTCCGGGGCCTGCAACGAATCCAACGGTGGCAGAGCCGGATTCGCCGGGACCCCGCTGGCGACCGGGTACTCGAACGACGTGCCCTTCTCGAGCACCTCCTGGCCGGCCCGGCTGGTGATGAAGGTCAGGAACTGCTGCGCTTGGTCCAACTTGTCGCTGGAGGCCAGCACGCCGCCGCCGGACAGGCTCACGAACGCGCCGGGATCTTCGTTCTTGAAGTAGTGCAGCGCCGTATTACCGCTGATCTCTTTGGTTTTCGCCTGATCGCGGTACCAGTAGTAGTGGTAGATCACGCCGCCGTCGACCTCGCCGGCGTTGACCGCCTTGAGCGTGGCGATGTTGTCGCTGTAGAGCTTGGCGTTGGCCTTCATGCCGGCCAGCCACTGCGCGGTCGCGGGTTCACCCTCGAGCTGCAGCAGCGCCGACACAATGGCCTGGAAGTCGGCCTTCGGCGGCGGCGCGCCCCAGCGTCCCTTCCACTGCGGCTGCTGCAGATCCAGCAGCGACTTCGGCAGCTGGTCGGGCTGCAAGCGCGACGTGTTGTAGACGAAAACCGTGCTGCGCGCAGCCACTCCGGTCCACTTGCCGGTGGACGGGCGGTACTGCGCGGGAACCTGCTCGAGGGTTGCGGCGTCGAGGTCGGCGAACAACCCGGCGCGCTCGACGGCGGCCATCGCCGGTGAATTCTCGGTGAGGAACACATCGGCGGGCGAGCCTGCGCCCTCGGCGACGAGCTGGTTGCCGAACTCGGTGTCTCCGCCCTGCCGGTAGGTCACCTTGATCCCGGTCTCCTCGGTGAAGGCCTCGATCCACTCTTTGGTCAGCGACTCGTGCTGGGCGTTGTAGATCAGAAGTTCGTCGTCGTCATCCGAACTCGAGCAGGCGGTGGACCCGCCCAGCACGGCAACAGCCGACACCACTGCGGCGATTCGCTTCCACCGTGCGCGCATACCGGACCTCTCCCTTGTTTTTGCTGGTCAATCCACGTTCTTTAGCTGAGGATAACCTAATGAACATACCTCTTCGCGACGCTCGACCGCCCCGCTGTACGCAATCCCGACGGCGTCAACCCCCGGTGACCATTTCTGCACAACGCCGCGGGCGCCCGCACGCAGCGGTACGTTCCCCAGCATCCGGGGGCGGCCGGCCCGCGGCGACACCGAGGATGGGCGGATGAGGGCAATGATGCGGTCGGCAGTGCTGGGCGTGGTTCTGGTGGGTTCGGTGACGGCGGCCCCGGTCGCTTCTGCGGCGCCGTGCACGGCCAGCGGGCTGGCCTCCACCGCCAGCGGCGTGCTCGGTGAGGCCAGTGGGTATCTCGAGGCCCACCCCGGTGCCAACGACGTGCTGACCGCCGCCGCCACCCAACCCCCGGAGCAGGCGCGTGACGCGGTGCGGGCCTACTTCACCGCGCATCCCGGGGAATACCTCGACCTGCGGCGGATCGCCGGTCCGCTCACCGACATGCGCAACCAGTGCGGGATCTCGGTCAGCCCGGTGCAACTGGCGACCCTGCTCGAGACGATGGGTTCTTAGCCGGGCTCTCAGCTCGCGGTCACATCCGGCCGTGGCGGGCGCGCACGAAGCTGTACGCGCCGAACGCGGCCACCCCGACCGCGGCCAGGATCAGCAGGAATTTGCCGAACGGTGCCTGCCCGAGTGTCTTGACCGCCGCGTCGAAGCCGCTCGCCTTGGCGGGGTCGGCCTGCAGGGTCGCCACGATGACGAGCAGGCCGGCGCCGGCCAGGACCAGGCCTTTGGCGGCGTAGCCGGCCACCCCGACCGCGGTGACCGCCGTGCCGCCCGAGACGCGCAGATCCTTGTAGAACTTCTTGGTCACGCCCTTGTAGACGTGGTAGCCGCCGACGGCGATCAGGCCGAGACCGACTGCGATCAGCACCGCCTTACCCCACCCCGACTGCATCATCTGCGCGCTGAGGCTCGAGTTCTGCTGACTGCTCTGTTGCCCGCTGCCGGTGGCGAAGCGCACCGCGGAGAACGCGATGGCGAAGTTGACGATCGCCAACCCGACGGCCTTGGCACGCTTCCACGCGGGGGTGTCGTCACCGTGGCGACCGCCGCCCTCGCCGGGCTTGGCGCCGATCACCGCCTCGGCGATCCGCCACAGCCCGAGTGCGAACAACCCGATGGCGACCACCCACAGCAGCACCGTGCCGCCGGTCTGCTGGGCGAGCGTGGCCAGTGCTCCGGACTGGTCGGCGTTGCCGCCGGCGCCGAAGGCGATCCGCAGGATGAGGTATCCGACCAGCAGGTGCAGCACCCCGCTGACCGCGAAACCCGCTCGCGCGGTGTATTCGAACGCATCGCTGTTGGTCGCCCGCTGGGCTACCCCGGGTACCGACGTGTTGGACATGCCGGCGTGTACCCGTTTTTTGACGACGCCGAAACCGGGGGGCGGGGGGTCTGTGGATGAATTCGCACTTGGGGATGGCGGTGAGGTGAAGCCGGTGAGGTGTCGGTGCTCTGCCGCACGGTCGGGACATGACTTCGATGACCCGTTCTGAAATCGGCGCGCTGGGCGAGCAGCTCGCGGTCGAGCACCTGCAGGCGCTGGGGTTGCGGGTGCTCGAGCGCAACTGGCGGTGCCGGTACGGCGAACTGGATGTGATCGCCGCCGACGACACCACTGGCACGGTGGTCTTCGTCGAGGTGAAGACCCGTACCACCGACCGGTTCGGCGGTGTCGAGTACGCGGTGACGCCGCAGAAGGTGCGCCGGTTGCGTCGGCTGACCGGGCTGTGGCTGTCCGGCCAGCACAGCAGCTGGGCGCGGGTGCGCATCGACGTCGTCGGCGTGCGCATCGGCCGCAGCCCGAGACCGGAGATCACCCATGTGCAGGGGGTGGGGTAGATGCCGGTGGGGCGGGCGTTCTCGGTCGCGGTGCGCGCACTCGACGGCCACATCGTCGAGATCGAGGCCGACATCTCGGGCGGGCTGCCGAGCGTGAGTCTGGTCGGGCTTCCCGACACGGCGCTGCAGGAATCCCGCGACCGGGTTCGCGCCGCGATCACCAACAGCCGGCAGGACTGGCCGGATACGAAACTGACCCTCGCGTTGTCGCCGGCGACGCTGCCCAAGATGGGTTCGGTGTACGACCTGGCACTGGCACTGGCCGTGCTCGCGGCGCAGACGAAGGACGATTGGCCGCGCCTTGCAAAGACAGTGCTGCTGGGCGAACTGGCGCTCGACGGGCGGGTCCGTCCGGTCAAGGGGATCCTGCCGGCCGTCGCGGCCGCCAAACGCGAGGGTTGGCCCGCGGCTGTCGTTCCCTTCGAGAACCTTCCCGAAGCGAGTCTTATCGACGGCATCGATGTGTGGGGTGTGCGCGATCTGCGCCATCTGCACGCGTGGATCAGAGGTGAGGGATCGCTCGAACCACGGGTCGACTCGGTTCCGTCCGTGCAGCGCGAAACCGCCGATCTCGCCGATGTGGTCGGCCAGAGTCACGCCCGGTTCGCCGTCGAAGTCGCCGCCGCCGGCGGGCACCACCTCATGTTGACCGGCCCTCCTGGAGTCGGGAAAACAATGCTTGCGCAACGTCTTCCGGGCCTGTTGCCGCCTCTGGCGGAGAGCGAGGCGCTGGAGGTCACGGCGATCCACTCGGTGGCGGGGCTGTTGTCGAGCAGCACACCGCTGATCACCCGGCCCCCGTTCGTGGCGCCCCATCACACTTCGAGCGTGGCCGCGATGGTGGGCGGCGGTTCGGGGATGGCGCGGCCGGGCGCGGTCAGCAGGGCCCACCGCGGAGTGCTGTTCCTCGACGAGTGCGCCGAGATCGCCACGCCGGTGCTCGAGGCGCTGCGGACACCGTTGGAAGACGGCCAGATTCGCATCGCCCGCCGAGACGGTGTGGCGTGCTATCCGGCGCGGTTCCAGCTGGTGTTGGCGGCGAATCCGTGTCCGTGCGCCCGCCCTGATCCGCGTGACTGTGTCTGCGGTGCGCTGGAGAAGCGGCGCTACCTCGGCAAGCTGTCCGGCCCGTTGCTCGACCGGGTCGATCTGGACATCCAGATGCATTCTCTGCGGGCGGGTGTCACCACCGCCGAGGACGGCGAATCCACCGCCGTCGTCAGGGCCCGGGTGGCCGCCGCGCGCGACGCCGCCGCCGAGCGGTGGCGGCCGTACGGTATTCGCACCAATGTCGAGGTCAGTGGCTCGCTTCTGCGCCGCAAATTCCGGTTGCCGCCGGAAACCATGAAACCGCTGGACGTGGCTGCTGCCCGCGGAACGCTCAGCCTCCGGGGGATGGATCGCACGCTGCGGGTCGCGTGGACGCTGGCGGATCTGGCCGGGCGCACGTCGCCGGTGCTGGAGGACATCACCACCGCGCTGAGTTTCCGGCAGGGAGGAAGGGCGAGATGACCGACGATGTGGCCTTGGCGTGGGCCTACCTGTCGCGGGTGGTCGAACCGCCATGTCCGGCGTTGGCCGGGTTGGTATCGCGGGTGGGGGCCGTCGAGGCCGCCGAGCGGGTACGCCGCGGGGAGGCGGGGGAGCAGGTCAACAGCATCGCCGAAGCGCGCCGCGAGATCGACTCCACAGCAGCGGATCTCGAGATACTGCAGCGGTTGGGTGGGCGGCTGCTCACCGCCGACGATGACGAGTGGCCGCTACTGGCGTTCACCGGGTTCGGCGGTGTGCCCGACCGGATGCGGTCGCAGGCGCATGCGCCGATGGTGTTGTGGGCGATCGGTCCTGCCCTTCTCGACGAGGTCGCCTACCGGGCGGCGGCGTTGGTCGGTACCCGGGCTTCGACGGCGTACGGGGAGTTCGCCGCCGCCGACCTCGCCTCCGGTCTGGTGGAACGCGAGGTCGCGGTGGTCTCCGGCGGTGCGTACGGCATCGACGGGGCGGCGCACCGCGCGGCCCTGGCCGCCGAGGGGACGACGGTCGCGGTGCTCGCCGGCGGGATCGACGTGCCGTATCCGGCCGGGCACACCGCGCTGTTGCGGCGTATCGCCGAACACGGCCTGGTGCTCAGCGAGTATCCGCCGGGGACTCGGCCCGCGCGCCACCGCTTCCTGACCCGCAACCGGTTGGTGGCCGCGTTGGCCGGGGCGACGGTGGTCGTCGAGGCCGGGGCCCGCAGCGGTGCGGCCAACACCGCGGCGTGGGCGCGTGGCTTGGGACGCCCGGTGTGCGCGGTGCCCGGGCCGGTCACGTCCGCGGCGTCGGTCGGCTGCCATGTGTTGCTGCGCGAGGGTGCCCGGATTGTGACGCGTGCCGATGAGGTCGTCGAATATGTCGGCCGTATCGGCGAATTGGCGCTCGACGAGCAGCGGCCGACCTCACCGCTGGACGAGCTCAGCGACACCGAGAAGCGCGTGTACGACGCGCTGCCGCGGCGTGGTGGGCGCACCGCCGACGAGGTCGCGGTCGCATCCGGTTTGCCGGCCCGCCAGGTTCTGGGTCCGTTGGCGAACCTCGAACTGCAGGGGCTGGTGGTGTCGCGCGACGGACGGTGGAAGCTGTCGTGCGGGTAGGGCGGGTCGGGCGGGTAGGGCGGGTGGTCAGGTGGTGGCGGTGGTTGCTGCGGCGCGCACGACCCGGATCGCGTTGGCGATCAACGGTGAGACGTTGGCGCTCCGGTAGCCGACGAGCAGTTCGACCGAGGCCTGCTGCGCGCGAAGCGGTCGGTACACCACACCGCCGATCCCGAGGGCGGCGGTCGGTTCGGGGACCACCGCGACGCCGAGTCCGGCCGCCACCAGCGTCACCAGCGTCGAGGTCTCCTCGACCTCGTGGCGGACCCGGGGAGTGAAACCGGCCCGTACGCACAGGGTGGTCACCAACGAACTCATCCGCGACCGGCCGCCGCCGGCGTGGCCGATGAGGTCCGCGTCGCGCAGGTCGTCGATGTCGAGTTCGTCGTGGTCGGCCAACGGGTGGTCGGCCGGCAGCGCGATCAGCAGGCGGTCGCGCCGGATCGGCTCGGCGGAGATGTCGGGATCGTCGACCGGTGGCCGCAGCAGCGCGAGGTCGATCTCTCCGGTCCGCAGCGCGGCGAGCTGGGCGGGGGCGAGCATCTCACCGCGGACACTGACGTCGACCTCCGGCAGCGCCTCGCCCAGCGCGCGGACCAGTCGCGGCAGCAGCGAGTAGGTCGCCGAGCCGACGCATCCGATCGCCAGATGACCCTCCACGCCGTCTCCGATCCGGCGGGCCTGGTCCGCGGCGCTGTCGACGGCGTCGAGGATGCGCACCACCCGGGCCAGGTACGCCTCGCCGGCGGGGGTCAATTCCACGCTGCGGGTGGTGCGCACGAACAGGTCGGTGCCGATCTCGCGCTCGAGCTGACGGATCTGCTGGGACAGCGGCGGCTGAGCCATGTGGAGCCGGTCGGCCGCGCGGCCGAAGTGCAGCTCCTCGGCCACCGCCTGGAAATACCGCAGATGACGCAGCTCCACGATTGAGAGGCTACAGATCTCAATTCACGTCAAATAGGTATTTCAGAATATCGAGCCCGGTCCATAGGCTCGAACCCATGAACGTCGTGATCTGCAACCCCGTGCGCACCCCGGTCGGACGAATGGGCGGGGCGCTCGCCTCGCTGACCGCCGCCGACCTGGCCACCCGCACGCTGCAGGCGCTCGTCGACCGCACCGGTCTCGGTGAGCACGACGTCGACGACGTCGTGCTCGGCAACGGCTACCCCAACGGGGAGGCGCCCGCGATCGGGCGGATCGCCGCCCTCGACGCCGGCCTGGGCACCGCAGTGCCGGGCCTGCAGCTCGACCGCCGCTGCGGTTCGGGCCTGCAGGCCGTGCTCTACGCGGCCGGTCAGGTCGCCACCGGTGCCGCGCGCGTTGTCGTCGCCGGCGGGGTGGAGTCGATGTCCAACGTCGAGCACTACGCCCTGGGCCTGCGCACCGGCGTCCGCCAGGGCGGGATCGCCCTGCGCGACCGGCTCGACCGGGCCCGCGAGACCGCCGGTGGCACAAGCCATCCCGTCGCCGGCGGCATGATCGAGACCGCGGAGAACCTGCGCCGCGACTACGGCATCACCCGCGACGAGCAAGACGAACTGGCGCTGCGGTCCCATCGGCGCGCCGTCGCCGCCCACGACAGCGGCCGGTTCATCGACGAACTTGTCCCCGTCACGGTCACCGGCTCCCGCGGCCGCACCACCGTGGTCGACCGCGACGAGCACCCGCGCGCCGACCTGACCGCCGAACACCTGGCCGCGCTGCGCCCGATCCGGCGCCGCGTCGACCCCGCCGCGACCGTCACCGCAGGCAACGCGTCCGGCCAGAACGACGGCGCCGCGATGTGCGTGGTGACCACCCGCGAAGACGCCGAACGGCTCGACCTGACCCCGCTGCTGAGCCTGTGCTCGTGGAACGTCAGCGGCTGCGCACCCGAGACGATGGGCATCGGGCCCGTGGCCGCCACCGAGGCCGCGCTGGACCGGGCCGGGCTCTCACTCGACGACCTCGACCTGATCGAACTCAACGAGGCGTTCGCCGCCCAGACCCTGGCCGTGCTGGCCGAGTGGAAGATCGACCCCACCGACGAGCGGGTCAACCCGAACGGCTCGGGCATCTCGCTCGGCCACCCAATCGGCGCGACCGGCGCGCGCATCCTGGCCACCGCCGCCTACGAGGCGCGCCGCCGCGCCGCCCGCTACGTGCTCGAAACCATGTGCATCGGCGGGGGACAGGGCCTGGCCGCGGTGTTCGAGGTGATCCGATGAGCGCGGTGGACGTGCACGCCGTCGTCACCGGACGCGACGACGGCCCGACGGTCGTGCTGTCGAACTCGCTGGGCTCCACGCATCGGATGTGGGAACCGCAACTCGACGCGCTGCACCAGCGCTACCGCGTCGTGCGCTACGACACCCGCGGCCACGGCGCCTCCCCGGTGCCCCACGGACCGTACTCGATCGACGACCTGACCGACGACCTCGTCGCGCTGCTCGACCGGCTCGGCATCGAACGCGCCCACGTGGTCGGGCTGTCGCTCGGCGGCATGACCGCCATGCGGCTGGCCGCCCGCCACCCCGAACGCGTCGACCGGATGGTGCTGCTGTGCACCGGCGCTGCGCTGCCGCCCGCCGACGCCTGGACGCAGCGCGCGGCCACCGTCCGCGCCGAAGGATCCGCCTCGGTGGCCGCCGCCGTCGTCGTCGACCGGTGGTTCACCCCGGCCCACCTCGACGCGCGACCCGAGGTGCGGGCCGCCCACGAGCGCATGGTCGCCGACACCCCCGCCGAGGGCTACGCCGCCTGCTGCGAAGCCATCGCCGAACTCGATCTGCACCAATCACTTCCGCAGATCACCGCCCCGACACTGTGCATCGCCGGCGCCGACGACCCGGCCACCCCGCCGGCCAAGCTCGAGGAGATCGCCGCCGGCGTCGCGGACTCGACGCTGCTGGTCGTCGACGACGCCGCGCACCTGGCGAACGTCCAACAACCCGGCGTCATCACGCCCGCCATCCTGAATCACCTGGAGCACCAATGACACTCGACAAAACGGTCGGCTCAGCGGCCGAGGCCGTCGCCGACATCGGCACCGGATCCAGCCTCGCGGTCGGCGGGTTCGGCCTGGCCGGCATCCCGTGGTTCCTCATCGAGGCGCTGCTGGAACAGGGCGCCGACGACCTGACCATCGTCAGCAACAACTGCGGCGTCGACGGCGGCGGGCTGGGCCTGCTGCTCGAGGCGCACCGGATCCGCCGGGTGATCGCCTCCTACGTCGGCGAGAACAAGGAGTTCGCCCGCCAGTACCTGGCCGGTGAGCTGACCGTCGAACTGACCCCGCAGGGCACGCTGGCCGAACGTCTGCGCGCCGGCGGAAGCGGGATCGGCGCGTTCTTCACCCCGACCGGAGTCGGCACGCTGGTCGCCGAGGGCGGGCTGCCGTGGCGCTACCACCCCGACGGCAGCGTGGCGGTGGCCTCACCACCCAAGGAGGTCCGCACCTTCCACGGGCGCGAGATGCTGCTCGAGGAGTCGATCGTCACCGACTACGCGCTGGTGCGCGCAGCGGTCGCCGACCGGGCCGGCAACTGCGTCTTCCACGCCGCCGCACGCAATTTCAACCCGCCCGCAGCGATGGCCGGCCGCATCACGGTGGTGGAGGCCGAACGCGTCGTCGACGTCGGCGAACTCGACCCCGACGAGATCCACCTGCCCGGCATCTTCGTGCAGCGCGTCGTCGAGCTCACCCCGCAGCAGGCCGCCCGCAAGGGCATCGAGAAGCGCACCACCCGACCCCGCGAGGAGGCACTGTCATGAGCTGGACCCGCACCGAGATGGCCGCCAGGGCCGCGCGCGAACTGCGCGACGGCGACTACGTCAACCTCGGCATCGGCCTGCCGACGCTGATCCCGGACTACCTGCCCGCCGACTCCACCGTCACGCTGCACGCCGAGAACGGCATCCTCGGCGTCGGCCCGTTCCCGTACGAGGACGAGGTGGACCCCGACCTGGTCAACGCCGGCAAGCAGACCGTCTCGGTGCTCCCGGGCGCGTCGTTCTTCGACTCGGCCACCAGCTTCGCGATGATCCGCGGCGGCCACGTGGACCTCGCGATCCTGGGCGGTATGCAGGTCGCGGCCAACGGCGATCTGGCGAACTGGATGGTGCCGGGCTCGATGGTCAAGGGGATGGGCGGCGCGATGGACCTGGTCAGCGGCGCCGACAAGGTGATCGTGCTGATGGACCACGTCACCAAATCCGGTGCCGCGAAGTTGGTGTCGGCGTGTGACCTGCCGCTGACGGGCAAGGCGGTGGTCAGCCGCGTGATCACCGACCTCGGCGTATTCGACGTCACCGGAACCGGTTTCGACGTCGTGGAGCTGGCACCCGGTGTCAGCTTCGACGAGGTCGCCGAGCGGACCGCCGCCCCGCTGCGCGACGGTCAGCGGCGCAACGCCGCCAATTCGGAGCGGGAGCGGACCCCGAGCTTCGCGTAGATCCGGGTCAGGTGGTACTGCACCGTCTTCGGCGACACGTACAGTTCGGCGGCCACCTCCCGGTTCGACAAGCCCTTGGCGACCAGGGTGGTCACCGCCTCTTCCTGGGGCGTGAGGTCGACGGCGTCGCGGTTCTCCCGGGACTGGTTGAAACCGCCCGCCTTGAGTTCGCGGTCACAGCGCGCGACATAGGTCTGCGCGCCCAGCGCGGCGTACAGTTCGCGTGCCGCCCCGATCGCGGCGTCGGCCTCACGACGCTTGCCCGCCCGGCGCAGCGTCTGCCCGTAGGTGAAGTTGACCCGCGCGGTGTCGTAGCGCAACGGCAGACCGTCCAGCAGCGCCAGCGAGTGCTCGAACGCCCGGCACGCCGAGGCGATGTCGCCGGTCGCGCCGAGCAACCGGCCCCGCACCGCGCCCAGCCGGGCCTGTGCGCTGCGGTGTCCGCGGGTCTTGGCGCGCTGCTCGTGAGGGCGCAGCAGCGTGTCGGCCGCGGCCGGGTCGCCGTCGAGGACCAGCGCGTTGCCCAGGGTGTCCACCCACGGCCAGTACCCGGGCTCCTGCAGCGAGGTGCCCGCCGAAATGCGCTGCAGCGGTTCGAGGATCCGCCGTACCGCGGCGTAGTCGGCACGCGCCTCGGCGATCTGCGCGCGCAGCAGCAGCGTCGGCACCCGCATCATCGCGTACTCGCTGGGCCCGTCGGAGGCGGCGCGGGCCGCCGCGTCGGCGGCGTCCCAGTCGCCGCGCAGCGCGCTGATCTGCCCGGCGGTCCACTCCAGAAGCGGTGTGATCAACACGATCCCACTCGAGGCCGCCAGCGCGCGGCCTTCCTCGACGCTGCGCAGCGCGCTGTCCCATTCGCCCATCGCGAACTGGGTGCGCGCCAGCCAGGCGTACGACCACAGCGTTATGCGGATCGAGCCACCGAGAGCGGCGGCGGCGCAGGCGCTTTCCAGGCTGGCGCGGGCGGCGTCGACGTCGTCGCGCATCAGCTGCACCCAGCCCCGGCCCATCACCACGCGTTGGGCCTGGGCGCCGTGGCGCACGCGGGTGTGCAGGTCGTCGTAGGCGGCCGACGCGCGTTTGGGGTGACCGGCGGCCAACAGGCCCAGCCCGCGGATGGCCGCGGCCTCGATCCCGGCGGGTGAGTCGGGGTCGGCGAGGTCGAGCGCCCGGTCGGCCCAGTTCACCAGTTCGTCGCCCTGGCAGTGCACGAGCGCGTGCAGCACGTGGCGCTGCGCGATGAACGCCGCGGTGCCGCGGTCACGTTCGACGTTGACGATGTCCCAGGCCCGGTGCAGCCGCAGTTCGGCCTCGGTGGCACGTCCGCGCAGGATCGCCAGATACGCCAATGTGGCGTTGCGCAGCGGAGTTTCGCGCAGATTCTCCACCGCGGGAACCAGCGAGGCCGCGCCGACGCAGTCGCCGGCGGCCACCAGCGCGTCCACCGAGCGGGTCAGCCGTTCGTCGCGCAGCAGCGGGTCGTCGGTCAGCCGGCTGGCATCGCGGAACAGCACCGCGGCCTGTTGCCACGCGCCGTCCGCGCTGCGGGAGCGCGCCAGTGCGTCCACTTCGTCGGCCAGGCCCTGGTCCCGCACGGCGGTGGCGGCGACCCGGTGCCGCAGGCGGGCCACCGGGTGCTCGGCGATCTCGGCGGCGCGCCGGTGTGCGGCCGCGGTGGCCTGCGGGCCGTGCGCATCGATGACCGCCGCCGCCGTTATCGGATCGCGCACCGCGGGTTCGAACGGGTCGCCGGTCAGCAGCCCGGCCCGGCTGGCGGCTTCGACTGCGGCCAGCGGTTCGTCGATCCCGGCCAGCCGCGCGGCGTCGGTCAGTGTGGCGTGCTCACCGAGGATGGTCAGCGCGACGGTGAGGGCGCTGCCGTCCGGGCCGGCCTCGGCCAACTTCGCGGCGACCTCCTCCCGGACCCTGCGCGGGGCGGGCAGGCGGGCGTCGAACTGCGTCCACATCGTCGGCGGCACCTCGTCGAGCAGCGCGCGGATGTGGCGCGGGTTACCGCCGGTGTGCGTTGCCAGCCGGTCCACCATCGAGGGGTGCAGGATGCGGCCGCGCGCCGCTGCCATCGCCGCCACCTCGGCCCGGTCCAACCCGGTCACCGCGAACTCCCCGGCGATGATGTCGCTGACGGTGTCCGGGTACGTGTCGAACACCGTCACCACCAGGACCGGTAGCGCCCGGTGGTGGTGCAGCAGCGTCGAAAGGGCTTGCCAGGAAACCTGATCGGTGTGTGCGGCGTCGTCGACGACCAGCAGCGTCGGGTCCGTGACGCCGGCGGCGATCTCCTGGGCCGCGGCGACCGGGTCCGTCGGTGCGGGCCGCTGTAGCAGCTGGGCGACGACGGCGCCGTCGCGGGCCGATTCCCACGGCAGCGCGGCCGCCCAGCGGGACTCGGGAACCCGGTCGCACAGCTGACGCAGCAGCGCGGTCTTGCCGACGCCGGGCTCGCCGGTGACAGCGAGGATCTGCAGCCCGCCGGTGGCCGTCGCTTCCACGCGGCCGGCCAGTTCGTCCAGGTCGACGACCCGACCGACGAAAGAGGTTGGCGCGACGGGCACGTCCACCATGGTAGAGGTGGCGCCCGGGGCGTCAGCCCTGATCGCCGCCCGCGACCGGCAAAACGGTGCCGGTGATGTAGGACGCCTCGTCGGAGGCCAGGAAGCAGATCGCCGCGGCCTGCTCGTCGAGGGTGCCGTACCGCTTGAGCAGCGACGAGCCGACGGTCTGCTCGATGTGCGCGTCGAACCAGGCCTGCTCCTGCGCGGACGCCGGGGCCGGCGTGCCGCGCGAGATCCGCCGCGGCGGTGCGGCGGTACCGCCGGGAGCGGTGGCGACGACTCGAATGCCGTTGTCCGCGTACTCCATTGCCAGCGAAGCGGTGATCGCGTTGATACCGCCCTTGGCCGCCGAGTAGGGGATGCGGTGGATACCGCGGGTGGCCGCCGAGGACACGTTGACGATGGTCCCGCCGCCCTGGCGCACCATCGGTGGCAGCGCGGCGCGGCACGCGAACAGCGTCGTCATCAGCGACCGGTCGATCTCCGCGCGGATCTCGTCGGCGCCGAACTCGGTGAACGGTTTGAAGTTGATCGCGCCGCCGACGTTGTTGATCAGCACGTCGATGCGGCCGAACGCCGCGAGCGTCTGGTCGATCACCGCGCCGGCACCCTCGCTGTGTTCGAGGTCGGCGGTCACCGCGATCGCCGGGCCGCCGCGCTCGGCGAGGTCGTCGGCGAGTTCCTTGACCAGCTCGGAGCGGTCGGCCAGCACCAGCGTGCCGCCCTCGGCGTGGATCCGGCGCGCTGTCTGCTCCCCGATGCCCTGCGCGGCGCCGGTGACGACGACGACCTTGCCGCTGAACCGGCCCGGCGTGGTGAACGCGGGCGTGGTGGCGGCCGCGGTGTCGGCCATGGCGCGGCGCATGGTCTGCTTGGAGCGTTCGGCGTGCGCGACGATCAATGCCCGCGCGGTGTCGCGGTCGCCGGATTCGAACGCGTCGACGATCTCGACGTGATCGGTGGCGCAGCGGGGATGACACCAGGTCGCGTTGCGCAGCACATCGCTCATCCGGCCCTTGACGTCGAGGGCCTGGTACGCCTGCAGCAGGTGGGTGTTGCCGGTCAGTGTGAACAGGTAGTCGTGGAAGGCCGCGTTGGTCTGGGTGTACTGCTCGGCGTCGACGAACCGGTCGCCGTCGAGGTAGGGCAGCGTCGACTCGGCGAGCAACCGGTAGCCCGCCAGCTGCTGGCTCGACAACCGGCCCATGGTCAGCTCGAGGGCGCCCAGTTCCAGCGCCGAGCGCGCCTCGAACAGCGCGTCGGATTCGTGGACCTCGGGATGCTCCTCACCGATCTGGTAGCCGTCGTCGCTGACGACGATCGGATCCGCCGCCGTCGGCGTGACCTCGGTCGCCGGCCAGAGGTTCTGTCCGACGATGCCGCGGGCGGCGGTGGGCAGCAGCCGTCCGTCGTCCTCGTCGACGGGGCACGGTGCCGCACCACCGAGCGGAGGAGCCACCAGTTGCCCTGCCACGCTGCGGATCACGACACTCTCATCACCGGCGGGCACGGCAGCGCTCGCCGGGGTGAAGTCGGCGGGCGGCAGCACCGGTTGGCCCGCGACAGCGCGGGCGTCGGGCGCGGGCCGGATCTCGTCGACGGCGGCCGGTGATGCGGCCTCGGCGGTGGACGGTGCCGCCGCGGGCGTCGCAGCGCCCGTCTTGGCCAGCCCGAACTTCTCGTAGTAGAAGCCGGTGGGCTCGATTCCCGCGCCGTTCAGGTGGGTGCGCACGGCCTCGACCATCGGCGGCGGACCGCACAGGTAGATGGCCACGTCGCCGCCGTTGAGGTGCTCGGGACCGATCAGGCTGGTGACGTAGGCGCGGTCGGGGCCTCTGTTGGGCGCGGTGCTGGCCGGGTCGGCCACACAGTAGTCCCACGTGAAACCGGACAGCGCCGAACCGATCTCGGTGATCTCGTCGATTGCGGTGAGATCCTCGTCGGAGCTGACGCCGTAGACGAGATGGGCCGCGCGTGTACTGCCCGCGGCGCGCATCGTGCGCAGCATCGACAGGATCGGTGCCAGTCCGGTGCCGCCGGCCAGCAGCAGCACGGGTCGGTCGGCCTCGCGAAGGAAGAACGAACCGTTGGGGCCGGTGAACGAGATGGCGTCGCCGATCGCGGCGCGCTGGGCCAGGTAGTCCGACATCGCCCCGCCCGGGGTCAATTTGACCAGGAACGTCAGCACGTCGTCGCCGGGGGCGTTGGAGAACGAGTACGAGCGGGTCTGGTCGGTGCCGGGCACGGCGATGTTGACGTACTGGCCGGGCAGGAACGCCAGTTCAGCACGGTTGGGGATCTCGATGCCGATCTTGACGGTGGTCTGCGAAAGGCGTTGCAGCACAGTCAGGGTGCCGGTGTAGGTGGCAGCCTCGGTCTTCGCGGCGTCGGAACTGCTGGCGATCTGCAACACCAGGTCCGAGCGCGGTCGCATACTGCACGGCAGCACGAACCCGGCGGCGGCTTCGTCGGGGGGCAGCGCATCGTCGATGTACGTGCCGCCGTCATAGCTGCCGGACTCGCACAGCGCCTTGCAGGTTCCGCACGCCCCGTCGCGGCAGTCGAGCGGGATGTTGATGCGCTGACGGTAGGACGCGTCGGCGACGGTCTGGTCGGGCCGGCAGTTGATGAAGCGGGTGACTCCGTCCTCGAACGACAGCGCCACCGAGTAGGTCTCGGTCACAGGGATCACCTCAGAAGTGGTAGACGTCCACCACGTGGTGGATGTAGTCGTTCTTGAGCACGACCGTCTTGCGCCGGATCAACGGCTGTTCGCCGGTGAAGTCGATGGTGTAGAAGGACGTGCCGTAGTACGGGTCGACGGTCTTGTACCGGAAATACATGGTGTGCCAGTTGAATCGGACGTCGACGATGTCGCCGCGCCGTTCGATGACCTCGACGTTGGAGATGTTGTGGCTGGTGCGCGGTTCCGGGATCGACGTCGCCGACGAGCGTTCGGTGCGGATGCGGAACACCCGGTCCTCGAGTCCGCCCTTGTTGGAGTAGTAGATGAGCGAGATGTCGCGGGTGGGGTCCTCGACGAGCCGGTCGTCGTCGGTCCACGCCGGCATCCAGTACACGACGTCGTCGGCGTAGCAGTCCAGCCACTTCTCGAACTCCCGGTCGTCGAGGTAGCGCGCCTCGCGGTAGAGGAACTGTTCGATCGCGTTCTGGGTGATCAGCTTGGTGGTCGCCGGTGCTTCGGTGGTCGTCATCGTCACTTCTCCGATTCGTTCTGCAGTGCCTCGCGCATGGTGTGCAGCCAGTAGCCGTGCTGGACGGGGTAGAGGCCTTCGTCTTCGTTCTTCACCCCGGCCGAGACCACGCCGTGCATGCCCAGCGACACGGCGACCTCGTCTGGACCGGACAGCCAGTGCTGGGCGCCGCGGCTCATGTCGTTCCACGGCGCGGCTTCGGCGCGGAACGTCAGCTGGCACGAACGGAACTCCTCGAGATCGTCGGGCGTGGCCATCCCGGACGCGTTGAAGAAGTCCTCGTACTGGCGGATGCGCTGGGTGCGGGCGGCCGCGCTCTCACCCTTGGGGGCGATGCAGTAGATGGTCACCTCGGTCTGGTCCGGGCTGATCGGGCGGAAGTGCCGGATCTGCGTCGAGAACTGGTCCATCACATACACATTCGGATACAGGCACAGGTTGCGCGAACCCTTGACCATGAACTCGCCCTTGGCGTCGCCGAAGGTGGCCTTGAGCTCGTCGAGCTTGTCCCACAGCGGGCGGTCCTGCGGGTTGGCCGCCCACGTCCACAGGCACAGGTGCCCGTGCGGGAACGACCAGTAGCCGCCACCGGACTTGCCCCAGCCGCCCGCGTCGAGAGCTTTCGTCTCGTTCTTGGACTCACCGGTGCTGCGCCGGCTGGTGGTCGCCGCGTAGTTCCAGTGCGTGGCGGTGACGTGATAGCCGTCGGCGCCGTTCTCGGCCTGTACCTTCCAGTTGCCGTCGTAGGTGTAGGTCGACGATCCGCGCAGCACCTCCAGGCCGTCGGGGGACTGGTCGACGAGCATGTCGATGACCTTGGTGGCGTCGCCGAGGTGCTCGGCCAGCGGCAGCACGTCGGGGTTGAGGCTGCCGAACAGGAATCCGCGGTAGCTCTCGAAGCGGGCGACCTTGGTCAGGTTGTGCGAACCGTCGACGTTGAACGAATCCGGGTAGCCGGCGCCGTCGGGGTCCTTGACCTTGAGCAGCGACCCGTCGTTGCGGAAGGTCCACCCGTGGAAGGGGCACGTCAGCGTCATCCGGTTGTCGGTCTTGCGCCGGCAGATCATGGCGCCACGGTGGGCGCAGGCGTTGATCAGGCAGTTGAGGCTGCCGTCCTTGGCGCGGGTGATGACCACCGGTTGGCGGCCGATGTAGGTGGTGAAGTAGTCGCCGGGGTCGGCGACCTGGCTCTCGTGGGCCAGGTAGATCCAGTTGCCCTCGAAGATGTGCTTCATCTCCAGCTCGAAGATCTCCTCGTCGGTGAAGATGCGCCGGTTCGCTCGGTAGATCCCGGCCTCGGGATCGTCGACGACCGCGTCGGCCAGGACGGCGGCGACGCGGCGGTGGTCGGGCGAGACGGATTGCGATGCGGTCATGGGGACCTCCAGCGAGTGGGCCGATTGTGATGCTTCTCTGCACTCTCGCAGCGAGTGGTACCGGTCACACTAGGGCTATGCCTAGTCGTGACTCGGGTGCCGATTGATAAACAAAGACGATCAATAGATGCGTAACAAGTCTTTGTGACTATGGATGATCGCCGATACCGTCGAGGTGTCGGCGGTCACAGTGCACCCCGGTTCGGGAGTGGCGCACACGGAAGGGAAGACGCGATGGAGCTGCGGCACCTGCGGTACTTCGTAGCGGTGGCCGACACCTGCCACTTCGGACGCGCGGCCGAACAGCTGCACGTCGCGCAGCCGGCGTTGTCGTACGCGATTCGCCAACTCGAAGACGAACTCGACGTCACGTTGTTCAACCGCACCACCCGCCACGTCGCACTGACCGCGGCCGGGGAGTTCCTGCGCGCCGAAGCCGCCCGCATCCTCGACGGCGTCGACGAAGCTCAGCGCGGGGTGCGTCGCATCGCCGCCGGCCGCAGCGGCCTGCTGCGGCTGGGCCTGACCGGCACCGCGGCGTTCTCCCACCTGCCGCGGATCGCGCGCGTCGTGCGCCAGGAGTTGCCCGCCGTCGCGCTCGACATCCACGCCGACATGCTCACCCCGGCCCAGTGCGACGGTCTGCGCACCGGCGCGCTCGACGTCGGGGTGCTGCGGCCGCCCGCGGTCGGCGACGACATCGAACTGCGCGCCATCGACGTCGAACCGCTGATCCTGGCGGTGTCCGCCGACCACCGGCTGGCCGCCGAACCCGTGGTGTCGCTCACCGACCTGCGCAGCGAGCCGTTCATCGGCTACACCGGCCAGAACTCGGCCGTCAACGACACCGTCGCGCGGGCCTGCCGCCGGGCCGGCTTCGTACCGCACCGCGAACACGCCGCGCCGGGCACCGCGGTGCTGCTGGCCCTGGTCGCCGCCGGACTCGGCATCGCGATGGTGCCCGCGTCGGTGCGTTCCCTGCCATTGCACGGCGTCGTGTTCCGCGACCTGCTCGACAGCGCCACCATCGAACTGGCACTGGCCTGGCGGCGCGGCGCCGACAACCCCGTCGTCGATGCCGTCGTCACCGTCCTGTCCGCCGCCTACACGCCGGTCGAAGCCGCCCTCACCGAGGAGATCCCATGAAAATCGTTGCCGTCGAAGCCATCCCGTTCGCCATCCCGTACCGCAAACCGCTGAGGTTCGCCTCTGGCGAAGTGCGGACCGCCGAACACGTGTTGGTCCGGGTGCGCACCGACGAAGGCGTCGTCGGCGTGGCCGAGGCGCCGCCGCGTCCCTACACCTACGGCGAGACCCAGGACGGCATCCTCGCGGTGATCCGCCAGATCTTCGCCCCGCAACTCGTCGGGCTGACGCTGACCGAACGCGAGACGGTGCACACCCGCATGGCCCGTACGGTGGGCAACCCGACTGCGAAAGCCGCTGTGGACATGGCGATCTGGGACGCCCTGGGGCGCACCCTCGACCTGCCGGTCACCGCGCTGCTCGGCGGCTACACCGACCGGATGCGGGTCAGCCACATGCTGGGCTTCGACACCCCGGAGAAGATGGTCGCCGAAGCCGAGCGGATCAACGACGACTACGGGATCACCACCTTCAAGGTGAAGGTGGGCCGGCGCCCGGTCACCCTGGACACCGCCGTGGTGCGGGCGCTGCGCGAGCGCTTCGGCGACGCCGTCGAACTGTATGTCGACGGCAACCGCGGCTGGACGGCCGCCGAGTCGATGCGGGCAATGAAGGACATGGCCGACCTGGACCTGCTGTTCGCCGAGGAACTGTGCCCCGCAGACGACGTGCAGGGCCGGCGCTGGCTGGTCTCCCATCTCGACATCCCGTTCATCGCAGACGAATCCGTGCCGACACCGGCCGACGTCACCCGCGAGGTGCTGGGCGGGTCGGCGACCGCGATCAGCATCAAGACCGCCCGCACCGGGTTCACCGGATCGCGGCGGGTGCACCACCTCGCCGAAGGGCTGGGCGTGGAAGTCGTGATGGGCAACCAGATCGACGGTCAGATCGGCACCGCGTGTGCGGTGGCGTTCGGCTCGGCGTTCGAGCTCACCGCGCGCCGCGCCGGCGAGCTGTCGAACTTCCTGGACATGTCCGACGACCTGCTCGCGAACCCGTTGACGATCCGCGACGGCCACCTGCAGGTGCCGCCGGGCCCGGGCCTGGGAATCGACATCGACACCGACAAGCTCACCCGCTACCGCACCGACAACTGAACACGCCCAGTCCATTTGACCAGCGCAGCCCAAATTCCGAAGGAGATCACGCCATGACCACCATCGAACGCATCGAGCATCGGTCCGACACCCAGACCGCCAGCGCCGCGGCGTCGGGCGCCTCGGCGACCGAGCGATTCCATGCCGACAAGTCGCCGTACGACGCCGTCAGGGACACCCCGGCCGAGCGGGTCGACCTGCTGGCTCGCGAAGTGCTGTCGGCGGTGCACGACACCATCCGCCGCCACCGCGTCACCTACGACGAGTACAACGCGCTCAAAGCGTGGCTGATCGACGTCGGCAACGATGGTGAGTGGCCGCTGTTCCTCGACGTCTGGGTGGAGCACGTGGTCGAGGAGGTCGCCACCGACCACCGTTCGGGCAACAAGGGCTCGATCGAAGGCCCGTACTACGTGCCGGGGTCGCCGGAACGCGGTGCGCGCGGCACGATCCCGATGCGCGACAATGAGCAGGGCACCCCGCTGGTGTGGGAGGGCCGCATCACCGCCACCGACGGCACCCCGCTGCCGGGCAAGGTCGAACTCTGGCACGCCGACGCCGACGGCTTCTACTCGCAGTTCGCGCCGAACCTGCCCGAGTGGAACCTGCGCGGCACGTTCACCACCGGCGACGACGGGGAGTTCGAGATCCGCACGATCATGCCGGCGCCCTACCAGATCCCCACCGACGGGTCCTGCGGCAAGCTGATCGCCGCCGCCGGATGGCACGCCTGGCGGCCCGCACACCTGCACGTCAAGGTGTCCGCCCCGGGCTACGAACTGCTCACCGCGCAGCTGTACTTCCCCGGCGACCCGCACAACGAGGACGACATCGCCGCCGCGGTCAAACCCGAGCTGATCCTCGACCCGCAGCCGCACACCGGCGGTGCGCGCAGGGTCATCTACAACTTCGTCCTCGACCCCGAACGGGCCGGTGCCTGATGCTGTTTCACGTGCACATGGACGTCAACCTGCCGCCGGATCTCGATCCGGCGCAGCGCGACGACATGGTGACCCGGGAGAAGGCCTACTGCCAGGAGCTGCAGCGCGCAGGCAAGTGGCCGCACATCTGGCGCATCGTCGGCGAGTACGCCAACTACTCCGTTTTCGACGTCGACACCAACGACGAACTGCACCAGATCCTTTCGGGGCTGCCGCTGTTCCCCTACATGGACATCACGGTCACCCCGCTGGCGGTGCACCCGTCCGATCTGCGCGGATAGCGGGGCTGACCCGGGGGCGCCGCCGCCGCGACGAGGGGTCGGCGGCGGTCGCGCTCGGGTAGGTTGTCGCCATGTACCAGCGGCTGCGCAGCGTGATCGCCCGGGTCGCCGTCACGGCGTGCCTGATCGCGGTGACGCTGTTCGCCGAGACAGCCACCGCGCGCGCCGAGTCGGTCATCGCACCGGCCGACGGCTACGGCTTCAGCGTCGGAGCGCCCATGACCTGGATGAGCTACGACGAGGCCGAGGGCGAACTCGACGCGGCGGCCAAGACCGGCGCGTCATGGCTGCGGGTGTTCATCGACTGGAGCCGCGTCGAACCGATGCCGGGCGCCTACAACTGGGGCTACGTCGACCACTGGATCGACGGTGCGCTCTCGCGCGGCATCAAGGTGCTCGGCCTGATCGGGTACAGCCCCGACTGGGCCCGCGCCCCGGGCGTCTACTTCACCGGACCGCCGACCGACACCGCGGTGCTGGCCAGCTTCGTCAAGACGGTGGTGCAGCGCTACGGCGACCGCGTCTCGAACTGGGAGATCTGGAACGAGCCGAACATCCCGCTGTTCTGGGGTTACCTCGGCGACCGGGCGGCCGGCTACACCGAACTGCTCAAGGCGGCCTACCCGGCGGTCAAGGCGGTACAGCCGGACAGCACGGTGCTCGCCGGCGGGCTGAGCCCGGCGTTTGCGCCCGACGCGCCACCCACATTCGTCGCCGAGATGTATGACCGCGGCGCCAAGGGGTACTTCGACGCGATGGCCATGCATCCGTATGTCTTCCCGCACGGCCTGGCGGCCGACACCCACAACGGGTGGTCCGACGTGGAACGGGTACGCGAGTTGATGGTGGCCAACGGAGACGGCGACAAGAAGATCTGGATGACCGAGATGGGTGCGCCGACCAGCGCCCCGATCGCCGACGGGGTCAGCGAACAGGAGCAGGCCAAACAGATCCTCGACGGGCTGCGGCGCGCGGCGCAGACCCCGTACAGCGGTCCGGCGTTCATCTTCTCGATCCGCGACTCCGACACCGCCAACCGGGACAACCGCGAGGACAACTTCGGGGCCCTGGTCACCACCGACTGGCGGCCCAAGGCGGCGGCCGCGGCCCTCGCGAGGTAGCGGCCCCCGGGCGATATCGCGCTCGTATAGTTGAAAATGCCGACCGGTACGGACCGGTCGCCGAGTTTGGAGGAACAGTGGCAGGGCGTCCGATTCACACATTCGAAGTGGTGCGCACCGAAGAGCTGACACCGCACATGATCCGACTGGTGCTCGGCGGTCCGGGATTTGACACCTTCACCCCGAACGACTTCACCGACGCCTACGTCAAGCTCGTCATCGTCGACACCGCCATCGACGTCGCCGCCCTGCCGCAGCCGCTGACGATGGACAGCTTCGCCTCGCTGCCGCCCGAGAAACGCCCGACCGTGCGCACCTACACCGTCCGCAACGTCGACCCGCAGCGCCGCGAACTGTGCATCGATTTCGTCGTGCACGGCGAACACGGTGTCGCCGGGCCGTGGGCGGCCGCCGCGCAACCCGGGCAGCCCGCCTACCTGATGGGGCCCAGCGGCGCCTACGCGCCCGACCCGGCCGCCGACTGGCATCTGATGGCCGGCGACGAAGCCGCCGTTCCCGCGATCAGTTCCGCGTTGGAAGCGTTGCCCGACAACGCGATCGGTCGGGTGTTCATCGAAGTCGCGGGCCCCGACGACGAGATCCCGCTCAAGAAGCCCGACGGCGTCGAGGTGCGCTGGATCTACCGTGGCGGGCGCGCCGACCTGGTGCCCGAGGACCAGGCGGGCGACCACGCGCCGCTGATCGCGGCGGTCAAGGAGACCCCGTGGCTGCCGGGCCAGGTGCAGGTCTTCATCCACGGTGAGGCGCAGGCCGTCATGCACAACCTGCGGCCCTACATCCGCAAGGAACGCGGCATCGAAGCCAAGTGGGCGTCGTCGATCTCCGGGTACTGGCGGCGCGGCCGCACCGAGGAGACCTTCCGGCAGTGGAAGGCCGAACTCGCGAAAGTCGAGGCCGGACAGGGCGGCTGACTGGCAAGCTGACCGCATGACCTTCGGCAACTACCAGTTCGAGATCTACCTGCAGGGCCTGTCGGGCATCGTGCCCGAACTCCCGATGACGTTCGCGGACTGGGAGGCCAAAGCGGAGTCCGCGATGCCGCCGTCGGTCTACTCCTACGTCGCCGGCGGCGCGGGCGACGAGCGCACCCAGCGGCTCAACCGCACCGCCTTCGACAACTGGGGCCTGATGCCGCGGATGTTCCGCGCCACCCGCGAGCGCGACCTGTCGGTGAACCTGTTCGGCCTGCAGTTGCCGTCGCCGGTCTTCATGGCGCCGGTCGGGGTGATCGGGATCTGCGCCCAGGACGGTCACGGTGACCTCGCCACCGCCCGCGCCGCGGCCCAGACCGGCGTGCCGATGATGGTCTCCACCCTCACCGAGGACCCGTTGGAAGACGTCGCGGCCGAATTCGGTGACACCCCAGGGTTTTTCCAGCTCTACACCCCGACCGACCGGGAACTGGCGGCCAGCCTCGTGCACCGCGCCGAAGCGGCCGGATACAAGGGCATCGTCGTCACCCTCGACACCTGGGTGCCCGGCTGGCGACCCCGCGACCTGTCCACCTCGAACTTCCCGCAGCTGCGGGGCCGGTGCCTGGCCAACTACACCAGCGACCCGGTGTTCCGCGCCGGCCTGGCCCAGCCGCCGGAGGAGAACCCGCAGGCCACCGTGCTGCACTGGGTCGGGCTGTTCGGTAACCCGCTGACGTGGGACGACCTGCCGTGGCTGCGGTCGCTGACCGATCTGCCGCTGATCGTCAAGGGCATCTGCCACCCCGACGACGCGCGGCGCGCCAGGGACGGCGGCGTCGACGCGATCTACTGCTCCAACCACGGCGGGCGGCAGGCCAACGGCGGGCTCGCCGCGATCGACTGCCTGCCCGGCGTCGTGGCGGCGGCCGACGGGCTGCCGGTGCTGTTCGACTCCGGTATCCGCAGTGGCGCCGACATCGTCAAGGCGTTGGCGCTCGGAGCCACCGCAGTCGGGATCGGGCGGCCCTACGCCTACGGTTTGGCGCTCGGCGGGGTCGACGGCGTGGTGCACGTGCTGCGCTCGCTGCTCGCCGAGGCCGACCTCACGATGGCCGTCGACGGGTATCCGACGCTGGCCGATCTCACTCCGGACACATTGCGGCGCGTCACCTGAGCGGTGCGGCCGGCGTCTGCCACGGTGGATGCCGTGGAAGCCGTCCTCGACGAGTTCGACGAGTACCTCGCGCTGGAGCGTGGGCGCTCGGAGCACACCCGTCGCGCCTACCTCGCCGATCTGCGGGCGCTGTTCGCGTTCGTCGACTGCGGGTTGTCCGGGCTGGACCTGCCGAGGCTGCGGTCCTGGCTGGCCGCCCAGGCCGCTGCGGGTGCCGCCCGCTCCACGCTGGCGCGACGCACGTCGGCGGTCAAGACGTTCACCGCGTGGGCGGCCCGGCGCGGCCTGATCGACACCGACCCGGCGGTGCGCCTGCAGGTGCCCAAGGCGCATCGCACGCTGCCCGCGGTGCTGCGCCAGGACCAGGCCCTGGACGCGATGGCCGCCGCGAAATCCGGTGCCCAGCAGAATGATCCGCTGGCTCTGCGTGACCAGCTGATCGTGGAACTGCTGTACGCCACCGGGATCCGGGTCAGCGAGCTGTGCGGGCTCGACATCGACGACGTCGACATGCCGCGGCGGCTGCTGCGGGTGCTGGGTAAGGGCGACAAACAGCGCACCGTGCCGTTCGGCGAGCCGGCGCAGGCGGCGCTGTCGTCGTGGCTGGACTCCGGCAGGCCCGCGCTGGTCACCGCGGATTCGGGGCCTGCGCTGCTGCTGGGTGCGCGCGGGCGTCGCCTCGACCCGCGGCAGGCCCGCACCGTCGTGCACCAGACGGTTTCGGCCGTCGACGGCGCACCGGACATCGGGCCGCACGGGTTGCGGCACAGCGCCGCGACGCATCTGCTGGAGGGCGGGGCCGACCTGCGGGTGGTGCAGGAGTTGCTCGGGCATTCGTCGTTGGCGACGACGCAGTTGTACACGCATGTGACGGTCGCGCGGCTGCGGGCGGTCCACGACCAGGCCCACCCGCGCGCGTAAGTTGGCGATTTCGGGGCGCTACCAATGGGTGAGCGACTGTTAGCGCCCCGAAATCACAGAAGGAGAGGATGTGCAGCGCTCTACGGTCCGGCTGTCGTGGGGGTCCGTCAGCTATCTCTCGTGGGGGTCGTCCCAGGCGCCGGCGGTGGTGCTGTTGCACGGCGCCGGGGTGGACAGCGCGTCGCTGTCCTGGGGTGAGGTCGGGCCGCGGCTGGCGGCGGGCGGTTACCGCGTGCTCGCGCCCGATCACCCCGGCTACGGGCACACTGCGCCGGCGCCGTGGCCGTCGACGCAGGAGCGGTTGGTCGCCTACGTGGGGGAGTTCGTCGACGCGCTGGGCCTGGGCCGCTACGCGATCGGCGGTCTGTCGCTGGGCGGCGGCATGACGATCGGCCACGTCTTGGGTAGGCCGCAAAATGTCACGGGCGCAATGCTGTTGGCGAGCTACGGGTTGACGGGGCGGCTGTCGGAGGGGCAGCTGTCACTGGTGCGGCAGGCGGCGATGTGGGCGATGGTGCGCAGCGGTCTGCTCGGCGCGGTCACCAGGTGGTCGGGGCGCAGCCGGGCGGCGATGACGCGGGTGATGCCGGCGCTGATCCGCGATCCCGCGCGGCGTCCCCCCGAACTCGTCGACGAGGTCCTGGCCGCGGCGCGGTCGCCGCACGCGTTCGAGGCCTATGGGCAGTGGCAGCGCGACGAGGTCGGGTGCACCGGGCTGCGGACCGATTACCGTGACCGGTTGCCGTCGTTCCCGCGGCCCGCGCTGCTGGTCCACGGCGACCGCGACAGCAGCGTGCCGGTGTCGGCCGCGCGGGCCGCCGCGCACGTGATGCCCGATGCGCGGCTTGAATTCGTTGCCGGAGCAGCACATTGGGTGCAGCGGGACCGGCCGGACGTCGTGGTGGCTGCGATGCTCGAGTTCCTCGGTGGGCTCAGCTGAGCAGCTTGATGACCTCGGCGAGGTCCGGCATCGCCGACGGCCGGCCAGGCAGCTCGTCGAACACCGTCCAGTAGCTCACCCCGAAGCGGCGCTGGCGGGCGACGAGTTGTTCGGCCATCTGCTCATGGGTGCCCAGCAGGACGAACGGCGAGTCGATGAGCGCGTCGGGCGCGACGCCGAGCGTTTCGCCGAGGTGTTCGGCGGCGCGGCGCGGCTGATCGGTGGCGACCACCGCCTGGATCAGGGCGTTGAGTTCGATGCGCTCGAAGCGCTCACCCGCGGCGTCGGCGACGACCGCGATCCGATCCGCGAGACCCGCCGGGTCGAAATGGGACAGGCGTACCTCGGTGGCGTCACGGTTGTGCGTGATGCCCGCCAGGCCCGCGATGTCCGCGACGCGGCCGGCCAGTCGCAGCACCCGTCGACCGTTGCCGCCGATGAGCAGCGGCACCCGGGCCGGGGCAGGGGCGACGAGCGAGGCCGCGTCGGCATGCACGCGGTAGTGCTCGCCGTCGTGGTCGACCCGTGCGCCGTCGAGCAGCGCGCGGATCACTGCGACGGCCTCGATCATGCGTGAAACCCGCACGCCGGCATCGTCGAACTGCAAACCCGCGGCGTCGTACTCGGACTTCATGTGTCCCGCGCCGATCCCCAGTTCAAACCGCCCATCGGAAAGCGTTGCCAGACCGGCGGATTCGCGCGCCGTTTCGACCGGGTGGCGAAAGTCGTTGTTCAGCACCAGGGTTCCGACGTGCAGGCGTTCGGTAGCCGTCACGGCGGCGGCCGCGGTGGTGAACGGCGGCGCCAACGGTCCGAGGTGGTCGGCGAAGGTCAGCACGTCGAAGCCGGCCGCCTCGACCGTCCGGGCGAACTCGCGCAGCTGTGTCCCGGTGCGCGGTGTGGCGGTGGTCAGGCCGAAGCGTGGAGTCCGTGATCGGTGGGCGTCGGTGGTCACGGGTTTGACGGTAGGGGCACGCTCGGTGTGGCGCGAGCGTGCACGAATGCTGAAAAAGTAGCGGCGTGTCGTCGTCAGGCACGCACGCTCGCCGCAATCAGGGGAGGGGTTTGAGGCGGATGGGGGTGGACGCGAGCAGGCCCAGCGGGTCGACGTAGTCCGCGTTCGCCGCCGGCCCCCACATCGCGCCCCAGTGCAGGCACGCCGACGCCGCACACCCGGGGTGGCCGGCCTGCAGCGCGCCGATCGTCGTACCCGCGTCGACGCGCTGCCCGACGCGCACCGTCGCCTCGACCGGCTCGTAGCTGGTCCGCAGGCCGCCGGGATGGGCAACCGACACCAGCGTCCGGCCCGCCAGCCGGCCCGCGAACACGACGGTGCCCGGGCCCGCCGCGTACACCCGCTGGCCGGGCGCGCCGGCCAGGTCGACACCGCGGTGCCCGCGCTGCCAGTCGGGCCTCGGGGCGTCGAACATCCGCACCACCTGCGGGCGCGGCCGCAGCGGCCAGTCGAAGCGGCCCTCGTCGGCCGCGACCGGCGTCGCATCCACCAGCGCAGAAACCAGCGCCCCGGCCAGGACGATGGTCAGGACCGTGAGCACTCGCATCCGCCCAGCTCAGCGCATACCGGGCGAAGACCGCCAGCCCCGCCCGCGGATCTGTGGATGGCCAGGTCGCGGTGGTAAAACCACCCCTGGTCAGGGTGTAAACTGCTAACCGCAGCTCGCTTGCGCGGGCTGACTTCGCGTGTCTGCACACGACCCTCGGTCGTAACCCCGGATGCCGTCGGTCCCGTCTTCGCGACGGGTCTGGCATTCCGCGCAGGCACCAGGGCCCGGCATCACCCGACGCTGGGCGACAACCGACGAAAAAAGGATATGGCTGGCTATGGCCGTTGTAACCATGAAGCAGCTGCTGGACAGCGGCGCGCACTTCGGGCATCAGACCCGACGCTGGAACCCCAAGATGAAGCGGTTCATCTTCACCGACCGCAACGGCATCTACATCATCGACCTGCAGCAGACGCTGACCTACATCGACAAGGCGTACGAGTTCGTCAAGGAGACCGTCGCGCACGGCGGGACGATCATGTTCGTCGGCACCAAGAAGCAGGCGCAGGAGTCGATCGCCGAAGAGGCCACCCGCGTCGGCATGCCGTACGTGAACCAGCGCTGGCTGGGCGGCATGCTCACCAACTTCCAGACCGTGCACAAGCGTCTTCAGCGCCTCAAGGAACTCGAGGCGATGGAGCAGACCGGCGGTTTCGAGGGTCGCACCAAGAAGGAAATCCTGATGCTGACCCGCGAGAAGAACAAGCTCGAGCGCTCGCTCGGCGGTATCCGCGACATGCAGAAGGTGCCGTCGGCGATCTGGGTCGTCGACACCAACAAGGAGCACCTCGCGGTCGCCGAGGCGCGCAAGCTCAACATCCCGATCATCGCGATCCTGGACACCAACTGCGACCCCGATCTCGTCGACTACCCGATCCCGGGCAACGACGACGCGATCCGCTCGGCCGCGCTGTTGACCAAGGTGATCGCCGCCGCGGTCGCCGAGGGTCTGCAGGCCCGCGCCGGCGCCGGCCGTGACGGCGACAAGCCCGAAGCCGCCGCCGAGCCGCTCGCCGAGTGGGAGCAGGAGCTGCTGGCTTCCGCGACCGCGCCGGCGACCGCGTCGCCGACCGCCGCGGGTGCCGAGCCCGGCACGCCCGAGGCAGAGATCCAGACCGAACCGAAGACTCCAGAAGCTTAGGGAGAAGCTAGAACATGGCTAACTACACCGCGGCCGACGTCAAGCGCCTGCGGGAGCTGACCGGTGCCGGCATGCTCGACAGCAAGAACGCGCTCGTCGAGTCCGGCGGCGATTTCGACAAGGCCGTCGAGCTGCTGCGCATCAAGGGCGCCAAGGACGTCGGCAAGCGCGCCGAGCGCGCGACCGCCGAGGGCCTGGTCGCCGCCAAGGACGGTGCGCTGATCGAGCTGAACTCCGAGACCGACTTCGTCGCCAAGAACGCCGAATTCCAGTCGGTCGCCGACCAGATCGTCGCCGCCGCCGCGGCCGCCAAGGCCAACGACGTCGACGCGCTCAAGGCCGCGAAGATCGGTGACGCTACGGTCGAGCAGGTCATCGCGGACCTGTCGGCCAAGATCGGCGAAAAGCTCGAACTGCGCCGCGTCGCCTACTTCGACGGCACCGTGGAGACCTACCTACACAAGCGTGCCGCCGACCTGCCGCCGGCGGTGGGTGTGCTGGTGGAGTACACCGGCGATGACAAGCAGGCCGCCCACGCGGTCGCCCTGCAGATCGCCGCGCTCAAGGCCAAGTACCTCAGCCGCGAGGACGTGCCCGAGGACGTCGTCGCCAACGAGCGGCGGATCGCCGAGGAGACGGCCAAGGAGGAGGGCAAGCCCGAGCAGGCGCTGCCCAAGATCGTCGAGGGCCGCGTGACCGGCTTCTACAAGGATGTCGTGCTGCTCGATCAGCCGTCGGTGTCCGACAGCAAGAAGACGGTCAAGGCGCTGCTCGACGAGGCGGGCGTGACCGTGACCCGGTTCGTGCGCTTCGAGGTCGGCCAGGCCTAAACCTCTCTGTTTTCTGGCGCGAGCGCTCACTGTTGTACCGACAGTGAGCGCTCGCCCATTTCTGGGGGCCCGCGATTCCGGCAGCTGCCGCGGTACGACTTGGTACCGTCATCGCCATGACTCGGATAAGCGCCTTCGGCGACGACGCCCTCGGTGATCACGACGCGGTCGGCCTGGTGGAGGCGCTGCGCGCGGGCGAGGTGTCGCGGGCCGAGCTGGTCGAGGCGGCGATCGCCCGCACCGAGGCGGTCAACCCGGCGCTCAACGGCCTGGCCTACGAGGCGTTCGACCGGGCCAGGGCGCGGGCGTCCGGATCCCGCCCGTACGGCGGCTATTTCGACGGCGTGCCGTCGTACCTGAAGGACAACGTCGCCGTCGAGGGCATGCCCACCATGAGCGGCACCGACGCGTGGACGCCGCGGCCCGAGCGCGGCGACGGCGACTTCGCGCGCTCGTTCCTCGCGACCGGCCTTGCGCCGCTGGGCAAGACGCAGCTCTCGGAGTTCGGGTTCAGCGCATCGGCCGAACACCCGCGACTCGGCGCTGTGCGCAACCCGTGGAATCCGGAGTACACCGCGGGGGCGTCGTCGTCGGGGTCGGGTGCGTTCGTCGCCGCCGGGGTGGTGCCGATCGCGCACGCCAACGACGGCGGCGGGTCGATCCGGATTCCGGCATCCTGCAACGGGTTGGTGGGCCTCAAACCGTCGCGCGGGCGGCTGCCGCTGGACAAGGACATGCGGGCGATGCCGGTGCGGATCGTCGCCAACGGCGTCGTCACCCGGTCGGTGCGCGACACCGCGGCGTTCTACCGTGAGGCCGAACGGGTTTCGCGCAACCCGCGGCTTCCCGCCATCGGCGACGTCACCGGTCCGAGCGCGCAGCGGCTGCGCGTCGCGGTCTGCACGCAGTCGATCGCGCGCGAGGCCGGCCCGGAGGTGCGCGAGCTGACGATGAAGAACGCCGCGCTGCTCGAAGAGCTGGGCCACCGCGTCGACACGATCGACAACCCGGTGCCGGCGTACTTCATGAACGACTTCTTGCTGTACTGGTCGTTTCTGGCGTTCGCGCTGGTGCGTGGGGGCCGTCGGACGTTCGGGCCGAGCTTCGACCGGTCGCGTCTGGACAACCTGACGCTGGGTCTGGAGCGTCACGCCGCGCGCAACCTGCACCGGTTGCCGGTCGCGATCGCCCGGCTGTCGCGGGTGCGGCGGATCACCGCGCGGCTGACCACCACCTACGACGTCGTGCTGATGCCGACGCTCGCCGACGCCCCGCCGCGCATCGGGCACCTGGACCCGACACAGGACTACGAGCAGATCATCGGCCGGCTCGTCGACTGGGTGGCGTTCACCCCGCTGCAGAACGCCACCGGCGAGCCGGCGATCTCGCTGCCGCTCGCCGAGTCGGCGTCGGGGTTACCGGTCGGCATGATGTTCGTCGCGCCGCTCGGGCAGGAACGGCGGCTGCTGGAGCTGGCCTATGAGCTCGAAGAGGCCCGCCCCTGGCGCCGCATTCAGGGCTGAGTTTCTCTGCCGAGCAGACGCAGAATCGCCCAAAATCGCGGCGAATAGGGCTAGTTTGCGTCTGCTCGCCGGGATTAGCGCACCCTCGGCACACCGGCGAGCAGACCGCGCTGCGGCACGCCGACGATCGGTTCGGCCGCCGCGCCCAGCTCGGCGAGGATGTCGTTGGCCGCCAGCACCCCCGACATCGCCGAGCGTTCCATCAGCCCGGCCAAAAACGGCAGCTCGACGAAATCGCCGGCCACCCGCACACCGCGGGCGTCGCTGCGCACCTGCGGCCGGGTGCCCGTCGACCCGGGCGGGAACGCCGGCGCCGTCGCCTCCAACCGGTGGTGTTCGTGCACGACGGCGGCCTGCGCGGTCTCCGGCCACAGCACCGCAAGCTCCTCGCGCAGCGCCCGCGCGGCGGCGTCGACATCATCCAACCGGCAGGCATACGAATGCAATTCGATCACCGAGCCGCCCGTCGAGACGGCCCACTGCCGACTCGGCTCCTCGAGCCGCGAGTACACGGCCACCGAATCCAGCGTCGGTTGGCCGGTCACCGCGCTGAACGGTGCGCGCCCGGGCGCGACGTCGCGGTCCAGCCACAGCCTGCTGACCGCGAACGGCGGTGCGACGGTGAGCGTTTCGCAGCGCTGCGCCAACAGCGGCGCGGCCGAAACCAGTTCACGCGAACCGCCGACGAGGCCGCGCAGCGCGCCGGGGTCCACGGCGAGCACGACGTCACGCGCGACGAGATCCTCCGCGTCGGTGCAGACGCGCCAGCCCTGCCCGTCGGGTGCGATGCCGGTGACGCGGGTGCCGGTGCGCACGTCGGCGCCGAGCCCGATCAGATACTCGCGCAGCGGATTCCAGATCGCGGTGGCGTGGTCGGTGATGGGCACGTCGAACCCGATGCCCTCCGGGTTGCCGAGGAAGTAGTAGTGGAACATCGCCACCAGCTCGGCGGCCGACAGCTCGCCCTGGTTGCAGAAGAACGACCGCGCGAACGCCTCGAACAGCATGCTGCGGGTACGCTCGGACATACCCAGGTTGTCGAGAAACGTTGCCGCATCGACGGTGTCGAGCTCGGCGACCGTGGTGGCCCGGTCGTAGGCCAGCAGCGCCCGGCCGGCGTCGGGGTCCGCGCCGGTCAGGTCCCGTCGGCTCAGGCTCTTCGACCGCAGCGCCAACGCCAGCAGGTTGAACGGCGGCGCGGCGGGCAACCCGGCGAGGTTCTCGTCCGGCCACCTCGCCGAGACGACGGGATAGCTCGGCGCCGGCGCCAGGAACGACAACTCGGGGTCGACGCGGCGCAGCACCGACCGCCACGTGTAGTAGTGGCGGAAGAAGGCGTGGAACCCGTGCTCGACGTTCTGTTCGCTGCCGTCGGGCAGCCGCTCGGGCCACGCACCCAACCGGCCGCCGAGGTGCTCGGCCGCCTCCAGCACCGTGACCGCCACCCCGCGCTCGGCGAGCACGACCGCGGCCGAGATCCCGGCGATGCCGGCCCCGACGACGACCGCCTCGGCGCCCGGGGCGACCCGGTGGGGCGCCAGCGGGTCGGGCACGACCAGGCGGCGCGGCCGCATCCGTCCCGGCGCGGCCCGGCTGCGGAGTTCGCTCACGCCGGCACCGTCCGGCGCCGCCGGCTCAGCACGACCGCGAACGGCACCGCCACCGCGCCCATCAGCACCCCGCCGATGAGCGCCGAGCCCGGCAACCCGAAGAACACCGCGTGCCCGAGCACCGAGGAGAAGTACACCCACAGATACAGCGTCGCGGCGGGCGACGACGGCGCCGACTCGCGGCGCAGCGCCCAGTTCAGCATCGCCATGATGGCCACCGACACCACCAGCCAGCCCAGGTAGTTCGTCCACGGGATGCCGGGGATCAGCGGCAGGCCGGGCAGGGTGTCGAACCACGTCCAGTGGCCCGCGGCGACCATCTGCGGGTCGAGGAAGACATCCCACGCGGTCAACGCCACCGCGCCGAGCGCCACGACGGCAACACCCCGCACGGCCAACGTCCTGGCCACCACCAGCGCAGGCCAGGCCATCATCACCCACGCCAGCGGGACCACGACCGGGACACCGAGCACCTCGGGCCCCAGCGTGCCGGTGTAGGCGTAGTGCCCGAACGGCCAGCCGGTGGCCACCCCGACCGCCTCGGCGATCAATCCGCCGCCGCCGGCCACCGCCACCAGCACCGCGGCACCGGCCGCGCCGTGCACCCGGGCGGCGTCGGCGACCGCGGCGACGAAGAACACCACGACGCTGAGCACGGTCACCGTGGTGCGTGCCGACTCCGGCATCAGCGGATAGGCGATCTGCACCCCGATGGCCGCCGACACCAACGTCCACACCAGCGCGGTGCCGCGCACGGGCGCGAGGGGCACGGCCACCACCACAGTTCTGCTACCTCCGCTTCGGGACGGGTCGGGGCCCGTCGGCTGCGCGCCCAGATCGCGACTTCGTAGAGTCTGCAAGGTGCCCGATGCGCGCGTTGCCGAAACCCTGCGCGCGCTCGTCGTCGCCGGTTCGGTGCTTTCCTGCGCGGGCACGGCCCACCAGATCGTCAACCGCCGCCTGCTGCGTCGTCCTCCCGACGACCCGCCGCCGGTCACCGCGTCGGTGTCGATTCTGGTACCGGCGCGCGACGAAGCCCACCGCATCGCGCCGACCATCGGCTGCCTGCTGGCCCAGCGCGGGCTGTCCGACGTCGAGATCCTGGTGCTCGACGACGGGTCGACCGACGGCACCGCCGACGTGGTCCGCGCGGCCGCCGGCTCCGCGGTGACCGTGCTGACCGGCGCCGAGCCGCCACCGGGCTGGCTCGGCAAACCGCACGCGTGCGCCCAGCTGGCCGCCGCCGCCCGCGGCGAGATCCTGGTGTACGTCGACGCCGACGTCGTGCTCGCCCCGCACGCGGTGGCCGCCGCGGTCGCCGTGCTGCGCTCTGCCCGGCTGGACCTGCTGTCGCCGTGGCCCCGCCAGATCACCTCCGGGCCGGCGGCCCGGCTGGTGCAGCCGCTGCTGGCGTGGTCCTGGCTGACCACCCTCCCGCTGCGGATCGCCGAGCGGTCCCGGCGTCCGTCGATGGCCGCGGCCAACGGCCAGTTCCTGATCGTCGATGCCGACGCGTTGGCCCGCGCAGGCGGCTGGGCGTCGGTGGCCGGCGCGGTGCTCGACGACATCTCGCTGGCGCGGGCGGTCCGTTCGGCAGGTGGGCGCACCGGGCTCGCCGACGGGTCGCGGCTGGCGAGCTGCCGGATGTATGCCACCGGCCGGGAGCTGCGCGACGGTTACCGCAAGTCGCTGTGGGCGGCGTTCGGCTCACCGGTGGGCGCGGTCGCGGTCGGGGCGGCGCTCGCGGTCGTCTACGTGCTGCCGGCGGCCGCGGCGGTGACCGGTTCGCGAATCGGCGCGCTCGGGTACTCCGCGGCCGTGGTGGGTCGTGTCTTGGCGGCGCCGTGGTGCGGCCGGTGGTTCGATGCGGTGGCACATCCGGTGTCGGTGCTGGCCCTGCTCGGGCTGATGGTGTCGTCGTGGGCCGGCCGGCTGCGCGGCACGCTGCGCTGGAAGGGTCGGCCGGTATGAGCCGGGTGGTGGTGATCGGCGCGGGCCTCGGCGGCCTGGCCACCGCCGCGCGCCTGGCCGCGGCCGGTCACAGCGTCACGGTCTTCGAAGCCGCGGCCACCGTCGGGGGCAAGCTCGGGGTGCTCGAGCGCGACGGGTTCACCTTCGACACCGGGCCGTCGCTGCTGACCATGCCCGCAGTGCTCGAGCAGCTGTTCGCCGACACCGGCGGGCCCGCCGAGCTGCCGCTTACCCCGGTCGACCCGGCGTGCGTGTACACCTACGCCGACGGCACGACCCTGCAGCTGCCGTTCGACAGGGACCGGACGCCCGCGGCGTTCGGCGCGGCGTTCGGTTCCGGCTCCGGCGAGGCGTGGTCGCGGCTGCGCACCCGCTCGCGGCGACTGTGGGAGCTGGTCGGCGAACCCGTGCTGCGGCAACCGGTGTCGCTGCCCGCGCTGGCCCGGATGAGCGCGCGACCGGCCGACCTCAGGGCGGTCGCGCCGTGGCGCACGATCGACGGGCTGGCCCGCCGGCTGCTGCCCGACCCGCGAATGCGGATGTGGCTCAACAGGTATGCCACCTACTCCGGGTCCGACCCGCGCCGCACACCGGCGGTGCTGTCGGTGACGTCGTTCGTGGAACAGGAGTTCGGCGCCTGGTACGTGCCCGGCGGGCTGCGCCGCATCGTCGAGGCCGTCGCGCAGCGCTGCCGCGACCTCGGCGTGCAGATCCGCACCGGCGCGCCGGTCGACGCGGTGACCGTGGCGGGCGGGCGGGTGTCCGGTGTGCGGGTCGACGGCGTCGAGGTCGCCGCCGACGCGGTGGTCAGCAACGCCGACGCGACCGTGCTCTACGACCGACTGCTCCCGGGCCGCGCCGGGGCGGCGCGGCGCCGGCTGCGGGGACGGTCCCCGTCGATGGCCGGCTTCGTGGTGCTGCTCGGCCTGTCCGGGCGCGCGCCCGGCCCTGCGCACCGGATCTACTTCCCCCGCGACTACGACGCCGAGTTCGACGCCATCTTCGGCCGGGCGCCGCGACCGGTGCCGGACCCGACCGTCTACGTGCACGCACCCGACGACCCGGCGCTGCGGCCCGACGACGACTCCGAGGGCTGGTTCGTCCTGGTCAACGCGCCCGCACACGACCCCGGCCGCGGTGTCGACTGGGACGCCCCCGGGCTGCGCGAGCAGTACACGCGGCGGGTGCTCGACCTGCTGGCCGAACGCGGCGCCGACGTGCGCGACCGGATCCGGTTCGCCGACACGGTGACACCGGCCGACCTGCAGCGGCGCACCGGCGCGCCGGGCGGCGCGATCTACGGCACCGCCTCGCACGGGCCGCGCGCCGCCCTGCGACGCCCGGCCAACCGCAGCCGCCTGCCCGGCCTCTACCTGGTCGGCGGCTCGGCCCACCCCGGCGGCGGGATCCCGCTGGTGCTGATGTCCGCCGAGATCGTGGCCGGGCTCATCGGGTCCGCGGGAACCGCGGGGGTATCGAGCGGTGCACCCCGACCAGCAGCTGCACCAGACCCACAACCCCGATACCGGTCCACGTGATCGCGAACGTCGCGCCCCAGCCCCAGCCGAGCGCGGGCACCCCGGCCGGAAACACCGCCGCGCCGCCCGCGGCCATCGCGACGACGATCAACCGGGTCGGCCGTTCGGCCACGGTGACCGCGCCGACACCCGGCATGCCCACCGCCTGCGCCCGCGCGCGCAGGTACTCGTGCAGCAGCACCAGCGTCAGCGCCGCGGCCACCCAGCCCGCCGGCGCGCCCAGCACCAGCAGCACCACGCCCAGCAGCACGTCGCCGACCCGGTCGGCGACCGCGTCGACGACGGCGCCCGCCGGTCGGGCCCGCCCGGTGCGCAGCGCGACCGCACCGTCGAGGCCGTCGAGCACCCCGGCGGCCACGATCAGCGGCACCGCCAGCCACGACCACCCGGGCCCGGCCACCGCCGCCAGTGCCGCCGCCACCGCCGCCACCCCGGCAGCCGACAACACATCGGGCGGCACCCGCAGCACCGGCCCCGCCGCCAGGGCCCGGATCATCCGCAACCACCCGCGCACCACCACCGAGGGTTCGATGTCGCCGTGCAGCGCCGACCAGCCGTCGTCGGCGCCGGGTCGTGGATCCACAGGCTCAGCCTGCCAGCCCCGGCGCGCGAGGGGCGGGAGGTCGCGGTGAGCCGCGCCCGCCGGCTGGCGACCGAGGTGCGGCGCACGTTCCCGGGCAGCGACCTGTCGCTGTGGGCGGCCGGCGCGACGTTCTTCGGCATCATCGGGATCGTCCCGTTGGCGCTGGCGTCGCTGTGGGCGGTCGGCGGGCTGGTCGGCCACGACGCGGTCGAGTCCGCGATGGAGGCGGCGATCGTCGGCCTGCCCGACGGCCACGGCACCCCCGAGGCGCTGCGCACGCTGACGTCGGTGGCGCTGTCGATGTCATGGGTGCAGGCGGCCGTGGTGCTGTTCCCGGCCAGCCTGTACGGGGAGGGACTGCGCCGGGCCTTCGTCCAGATGTCCTCTGCGCCGGACACTCTCACGGGTTGGCGCGGCCGGGCCGGTCTGCTCGGGGTGGCGGCGGTCGCGCCGCTGCTGGTGCTCGCGGTGCTCGCGTCGTCACCGTATGTCGGCCCGCTCTACGACCGCGGCGGTTGGGCGCTGGTGTGGGGCGTCGTGGTGGCCTTCCACGTCGTGTGGCTGACGGTGTCGACGGCGCTGGTCGGGGTGTTCGCCCTGATCGGTCCGGGTTCGTTGGCCTGGCGGCCGGTGCTGTTGGGCGCGTTCAGCACCGGCGCGATCCTGGCCGGTTTCCTGCAGGGCTTCGTACTGTTCCTGGCGATCCCGATCCCGTGGTCGGCACCGTTCGGCGGGCTGCCGATCGTCGGCGCGGTTTCGGCCCTGGCACTGTGGCTGTATCTGCTACACATCCTGGTGCTCTGTGGTTTTCGCGTCACCGTGGCACTCGACGACGTGATGCGCCCAGCGGGCTCACAGCACGGGGACACAGCGCCGTAACGGGAACCGCGGCGAGTTAACGCAGGCGACACTGCGCGCTGCTGCGGCCGAAACGTGGTGGTCTGACGATTCCATCTCGTGGAGACCAGTCAGGTCAGCAGCACACCCACCACCGTTCGATCACCGGCGATCGCCACCGCATCCGGAAACACGTTCCTGTGCCTCGTCCGGTTTGCGCTGGCGAACATCCGGCGTCGCCCGGAGCGGTTCCTGCTCTCGGTTATCGGCATCGCGCTCGCGATCGCCTGCGTGACGGTGGTGCGCACGATCTCGGCGAGCTTCGCGATCACCGGCGCCGACTCGGTGACCGACGTGCTGGGCGACGCCCAGCTGTGGGCGGTCCCGGCGGCCGGAGCGCACTACGACAGCGACGCCCGGGCACTGGTCGCCGACGGCCCCGCGCCCGACCTGGGCGTACCCGACGGATGGACCGCGGTCCGCACGCTGTCCGGTCTCACCGACCTGGCCGGCCAACGAATCGCATTGCGCGGCAACGAAACCGTCCAGCCCGGGGAAGCCGTGTTCGGGTCCGCGGTCGCCGGGCGCGTCGGTGTGCGCCCCGGTCAGACCGTCACCATCGGCGGACGCACCCTCACCGTCCGGGTCGACGGCGCCGGTCAGTCGGTCACGGTCGCCGAGCCGGTGGCCGCCGCAGTCGTCGGGACCAACGGGTGGTGGACGGTGTGGGCGCCGCCCGGTGACGAGAAACGCCGCGACCTCGCGCAGACATTCGCGGCCGCAACCGGTCTCGCGTCGACCGCCGACCCCGCGCAGCAACCGGACCCCCACGGCCGGGGGCTGATCTACGACACCGTCGGCGGCGCCGGGCCGCTCACGTTCGAGCAGAAGTTCTCCGCGCTGTTCTCGGGCAAGGTGACCAGTTCGACGCTCGGCCTGATCTCCACCGTCGGGCTGGGTCTGGGCTTCGTCATCGCGGTGTCGTCGTTTCTGGCGGCCGTGCACGAGCGCCGGCGCGAGTTCGGGATCATGTCGAGCATCGGCCTGGCCGACGAGGTGCTGTACTTTTTCCTCGTCGAATCGGCGATCGTGTTCATCGCGGCCTACGCGGTCGGTGTGCTGGGCGCCGGGGCCGCTGTCGCGCTGGTGATTCCGGGGATCGCGACACCGACCGCCTGGCTGCAGGCCGCCGCGATGGTGGCCGCGTTCCTGCCGGCGATGGCGATCGTCGGCGCCCTGGTCCCCGTCCACCGCCTGCTGCAACAACGACCGGTCACGCTGCTGGGAGGAGCCTGATGCTGAGCAAGGGACTGTCCTACGGATGGCTCGCGACGCGCCGCCGGCTCCGTGAGTTGCTGCTTCCCGCGGTCACGACCGCGACCGGCGCCTTCCTCGTGGTCCTCGTGTTCGGGATGGCCGACGGGATCCGGGCGCAGTCGGCCCCCCTCGGGCACGCCGAGCAGATCGGGCGCGCGGTGGTGCTGATCGCGATCACCGTCCTGTTGGTCGGGGTCGTGGAGGTCGCGGTCGCGACCACCCGCACCGTCGCGCAGCGCACCCGCGAACTCGGTGTGCTCGGCGCCACCGGGGTGCCGCGCCGTCCGGTCGTCACCGCACTTCTGGTCGAACCGCTGATCGCGTCGGTGATCGGCGCCTGCACCGGAGCCGCGCTGGCCGGAGTATCCGGAATCATCCTGGGCGCAACAGGACTGGCCGCCGCCGGGGTGTCCGCCGTCGGCCTGCTGGTCGGTGCCGCGGTCGCCGTCGGGGTGAGTGTGGCCGCGGCGCTGGTCACCAGCATCGTGCCCACCTACACCGCGGCGTCGCGCCCGCCGATCCGCTCACTGACCGCAGGAGGCTGACGATGACCGCTGTCGAAGATCCCACCGACGTCGTTCCCGCCGTCGGGGATCCCGTGATCGAACTGTCCGACGTGTGGAAGCTGCACAAGCTCGGCGACGAGGTGGTGCGGGCGCTGGTGGCCGCCGAACTGCAGGTGATGCCCGGCGAGTTCGTCTGCCTGATGGGCCCGAGCGGCAGCGGAAAGTCGACGCTGCTCAACATCATCGGCGGGTTGGACCGCCCGACCAAGGGCACTGTGAAGATCGCGGGCACCGACACCGCCGCGCTGACCGAGAGCCAGTACGCGGCACTGCGCCACGACACGATCGGGTTCATCTTCCAGAGCTACAACCTGATCCCGTTTCTGTCCGCGGTGGAGAACGTCGAACTTCCGCTGATGTTCGAGCCCTACGACCGGAAGGCGTTGCGCACGCGGGCGATCGAGCTGCTCGAACTCGTCGGACTGGGCCACCGCGTCAACCACGCGCCGACCAAGATGTCCGGCGGCGAGCAGCAGCGCACCGCGATCGCGCGCTCGCTGATCAGCAACCCGACCCTGGTTCTGGCCGACGAGCCGACGGCCAACCTCGACCACCGCACGGGGGAGACGGTGGTGCGCATGCTGCGCGACCTGTGCTCGACCATGGGCGTCACCGTGGTCGCGAGCACCCACGACCCCACGGTGGCCGACGAAGCGAGCCGTGTCGTCCGCATGAAAGACGGACAGATCGTCCACTGAATCGTCTGGGAGACAACATGACACAAGCAGAAGCCGCGCCACCGGCCAGCGCCGGACCCGTGGCCGGGCGCGACAAACTGATGACCACCGAGCTCGTCCCCGAACAGATCCTGCCCAAGGTGATGAGCACCTTCGGGCTGACCGCCGCCTACGTCTTCATCATCTGCTGGGTGACCGGGTCGTCGGTGATGGCCTCCGGCGGCTGGACCGCGATCCCGATGTGGGTGCTGGGCATCCTGACCTTCCTGATCCCGGCCGGGATGGCGGTGGTCGAACTCGGCAACCTGTGGCCCGGCCAAGGCGGCGTCTACATCTGGGCGTACCGGACAATGGGGGAGACGTGGGGCTTCATCGGCGGCTACCTGTCGTGGGTGCCGGTGATCCTCAACGCCGCGTCCTCGCCGGCGGTGGTGCTGCAGTTCCTGCTGCTGGCGTTCCACGCCGAACTCGGCCTGACCACCAGCATCATCCTGCAGCTGGTGATCCTGTGGACGGTGATCGGGCTGGCGCTGGCCAAACTCGCGGCCAACCAACGGATCATGAACATCGTCTTCGTCGTCTACTGCGCGCTGACGCTGACCATCTTCACCTGCGGGCTGCTCTACGCCGGTGAGCACGGTTCGGCGACGCCGTTCAGCTGGCAGGAAGCCACGGTGCCGAACTTCGCGGCCGCCGGTTTCCTCTACGGCACCGTGCTGCTGTACCTGCTCGGGGTGGAGACGCCGTACAACATGGGCGCGGAGTTCCTCTCGGTGCGCAGAAGCGGCCCGCGGATGATCCTGTGGGGTTCGGTGGCGCTGGTCGCCATCTACCTGCTGACCACGCTGGGCACCATGATGGCGCTGCCGGGCGACCAGATCGACCCGGTCACCGGGATCATCGGGATGCTCGACGTCGCAGGCTTTCCCGGGTTGATGGAGATCTGCGCGGTGGTGCTGGCCGGTATCATCATCGTCGCGCTGATGACCTACCAGGTCGCGTATTCGCGGCTGATCTTCGTCTCCGGCCTGGAGCGGCACCTGCCGCGAATCTTCACCCACCTCAACCCGCGCACCCGCAACCCGGTGACCGCCATCCTGATCCAGGGCGTCATCTCGTCGCTGATCCTGGTCGGGCTGTACTCGCAGAGCAGCATGGCCAACGTCACGATCTACCTGCAGGGCGGGCTGTCGACGGTCTGGCTGCTGTCCGGGTTCTTCTTCCTGTTCCCGGTCATCATCGCGCGCAAGAAATACGCCGATCGCTACGCCAACGAACAGTTCTGGCGGATTCCCGGCGGGATGGTCGGGGTGTGGATCGCGGTGATCGTCGGCACGCTGGGCACCATCGGCGGCGTGTACTACTCATTCGCGACGCCGTGGATCGACGTGCCCGCCGCCACCTGGATGACCTGGGTGGGCGGAATCAGCCTCGGAATGTTCGCGCTCGGCCTGATCGTCTACGTCTTCGGACGTCGCTCCGCGCACAAGGTTTCGCAACAGGATGCACTCGCCCATCTGGCGGTGCTCGAATTGAAGGACGACACGAAATGACGATGGAAAGCACCGTGCCCGGCACAGACGCCACGGACGCCACCCGCTACCCGCTGGACCCGCTGTCGGGTGCTGAGATCGTCACCGCCGCCACTGTCATCTCCGACTCCGAATACGCCACCCCCACACTGCGGTTCGTGATGATCCAGCTGGCCGAGCCGGCGAAACCGGCGGCGCTGACCTTCAGCGACACCGACGACGTGCCGCGCGAGGCGTTCGTCACCATGTACGACACCGGCGCCAAGATGATCTACGAGGCCACCGTCGACGTCGACGCGCGGCTGATCACGTCGTGGAACCCGATCCCGGGCCGGTTCCCGTCGTACCTGGTGGAGTGGATGACCGGGGTCGAGGAGAAGGTCCGCCAGGACCCGCGTTGGCAGGAGGCCATGCGCAGACGCGGCGTCACGGACTTCGACCTGGCGATGATCGACCCCTGGCCGGCCGGCTACTACGGCCCGCAGGACCACTACGACAACTCGGCGCTGGTGTGCCGGCCGCTGACGTTCGTGCGCGCCGCCCCGGGCGAGCACGGCTACGCCCGGCCGGTCGAGGGGCTGATCGTGACGCTGGACCTCGACGCCATGGAGGTGATCGATGTCGAGGACCACGGCGTGGTCCCGCTGCCGCCCACCGCGGGCAACTACACCGAGCGGTTCATGTTCGACCCGGACAACCGGCCGGCGTTCACCGAGTTCCGTCCCGACGTCAAACCGATCGAGATCACCCAACCCGAGGGTCCGAGCTTCACCGTCGACGGGTGGAAGGTGCAGTGGCAGAAGTGGTCGATGCGGTTGGGGTTCAACCCCCGCGAGGGCATCACCCTGCACGAGATCGCCTACACCGATCGCGGTGAGACCCGCCCGCTGATCTACCGGGCGTCGCTGTCGGAGATGGTGGTGCCCTACGGCGACTCGTCGCCGACGCACTGGAACAAGAACGTGTTCGACATGGGCGAGGTCGGCATGGGGTTCAGCGCCAACCCGCTGACGCTGGGCTGCGACTGCCTCGGCGAGATCCACTACTTCGACGCGACGCTCAACGACTCGTCCGGCAACCCGGTGACCATCCCGAACGCGATCTGCATGCACGAGGAGGACTACGGGATCTCCTGGAAACACACCGACTTCCGGACCGGCGAGGTCGAGGTCCGGCGGGCGAGGCGGCTGGTGATCTCGATGATCTGCACGGTCGGCAACTACGAGTACGGGTTCTTCTGGTACTTTTACAACGACGCCTCGATGGAGGTCGAGGTCAAACTGTCCGGCGTGCTCACCACCGGCGCGGTGCCCGACGGTGAGGAACCCCGCTGGGGGAAGATGGTGGCGCCCAACATCTACGGGCCCAACCACCAGCACTTCTTCAACTTCCGCCTCGACATGAGCATCGACGGTGCGGGTAACAGCGTCTACGAGGTGGACTCGATCCCCGAACCCGATCCGGAGCTCAACCCGCACCGCAACGCCTGGATCACCCGCGACACGCTGGTGGCCTCCGAGGCGATGGGCGCCAGGGACTGGGACTGGTCGACCGGCCGGTACTGGAAGATCACGAACCCGAACAAGCGCAACGAGGTCGGTAACCCGGTGGGCTACAAGTTGACTCCACGCGATGTCGTGCCGGTCATGGTGCAGGAGGGCTCCTACATCTACGACCGCGCCCGGTTCGTCCAGCACAACCTGTGGGTCACCAAGTACGACCCCGCCGAGAAATACGCCGCGGGCGACTACATGTACCAGGCCGCCGACATACAGGGGTTGCCGGTGTACCTGCAGGACGACGCTCCGTTGGAGAACACCGACGTCGTGCTGTGGTACACCGTCGGCGCCCACCACGTGGTCCGTCCGGAGGACTGGCCGGTGATGCCGTGCGCCTACACGGGCTTTCACCTCAAACCGGTCGGCTTCTTCGACGGCAACCCGGCGCTCGACGTTCCGCCGTCACCGCCGAAGGCGTGCCACCACCACTGACACTCAAGCGATTTCGCGGCACACCTCGACGGTGGCCCGGGTCAGCGACGCGGCGCCTTCGCGCAGCGCCTGCTCGATCGGGGTGCCGTCGGGGGTGATCGCGACCAGTCGGTGCACCCCGTGGTCGAGCAGCACCGACGCGTCCGGGGCCACCCGCCCCGCGAAGATGACCACCCGGGCGCCGGCGCGGTGCGCGGCCTGCGCGACACCGTAGGGCGTCTTACCCATCACGGTCTGGGCGTCGACGCTGCCCTCACCGGTGAACACCCAGTCGGCCCCGTTCAGCGCCCGTTCGAGGTCCACGGTGCGGGCGACCTCGTCGACACCGGGTTCGCTTGTGGCGCCGAGAAACTCGACGAGCGCGAAACCCATGCCGCCGGCCGCCCCGGCGCCGGGGCGCTGCGGCTGTGCCTCACCAAGCGTCGCGGCGGTGACACCGGCGAACCGCGCCAGCGCCGCGTCGAGGCGTTCGACGTCGGCCGGATCCGCACCCTTCTGCGGTCCGAACACCGCGCTGGCGCCGGTCGGGCCCAGCAGCGGCGCGGTGACATCGGAGGCGACGCGGATGCGCACGTCGCGCAGGCGCGGGTCCAGCCCGTCGAGGTCGATCCGGTCGAGGCGCTCCAGTGCGGCGCCACCGGCCGCCAGCGGGCGGCCGTCGGCGTCGAGGAACCTGGCGCCCAAGGCGGTCAGCATGCCGGTGCCGCCGTCGTTGGTGGCGGACCCGCCCAGCCCGATCAAGAAGTCCTCGGCACCGCGGTCGAGCGCCGACAAGATCAGCTGGCCGACACCGAACGTGCTGGTGTGCAACGCATCCCGTTCGGCGGGTGCGATCCGCTCCAACCCCGCGGCGGCGGCCATCTCGATGACGGCCAGGGCCCGCAGCGGCACGTGCCCGTACCGCGCGGTCACGGTGCGGCCGAGCGCGTCGGCGACCTGCGCCTCGACGTACCGACCGTGCAGTGCGTCGACGACGGCCTCGACGGTGCCTTCGCCGCCGTCGGCCATCGGCACACCGACGACCTCCGCGTCCGGTAGCACCTCCTCGACGCCGGCGCGCATCGCGGCCACCGCTTCCGACGCGGTCATCGACTCCTTGAACGAGTCCGGCGCAAGCACGATCTTCACGTTGGCCAGTCTGGCAGACTTCAGTCGGCGCCGAGGGTCGCCAGGATCGCGCGGAACTCCCGCCGCTGCCGCGCGGTGAGGTCGGCCATCAGATTCTGCTCGGCGGCCCGGACCCCGGAATCGGTGCGTCTCAACAGTTCCTGGCCCTCGCGGGTGATGCGCGCGGGCAGCGAACGGCCGGAGGCGACGGTGGCGGGCCGGGTCACGAACCCGCGCTCCTCGAGCCCGCGCAGCACCACGTTCATCGCCTGCGGCGAGACGTTGAAGTCGCGGGCGAGTTCGGCGTTGGACCGCCCCTGGTGTTGCGACAGGATCCGCATGCACAGGTACTGCGGGAATGTCACGCCCAACGGTTCGAGGACCGTCGCCGTCACCTCTGCGCGCAACGCGTTCACGACGCGTGACAGCAGAAAGCCCAACGGCTTGTCCTCGAGCGCCTCATCCATGTCAAACATGTTGACATATATCAATCACATTGATATCAACGTCTGATGACCGATCATGACGAGATGTTCGAAAACGCCTACCGCGGCGAGGTCGAGGACATGGGTCTGGGCAACCGGCCGCCGTGGAGCATCGGCGAACCGCAGCCGGAGATCCGCGCGCTGATCGACGCGGGCAAGTTCCACGGCGATGTGCTCGACGCCGGCTGCGGCGAGGCGGCCACCTCGATGTACCTGGCCGAGCGCGGGTTCACCACCGTCGGCCTGGACATGTCCCCGACCGCGATCGAACTGGCCCGCGCCGAGGCCGGCAAACGCGGCCTGACCACCGCCAGCTTCGAGGTCGCCGACATCAGCGCGTTCACCGGTTACGACGGCCGGTTCGGCACGATCGTCGACAGCACGCTGTTCCACTCGATGCCGGTGGAACTGCGCGACGGCTATCAGCAGTCGATCGTGCGGGCCGCCGCGCCCGGCGCGTCGTACTTCGTGCTCGTCTTCGACCGCAACCACCTGCCCGAGGGGCCCGCCCACCCGGTCACCGAGGAGGAACTGCGCGACGTCGTCGGCAGATACTGGGTGATCGACGAGGTCCGCCCCGCGCGTATCCACGCCAACCTGCCCGCCGACATCGGCGACGGCCCGATGCCGTTCGGGGACCTCCGCGACGAGGGCAATGGCCGCAAATCCGTGCCGGCCTGGTTGCTGACCGCGCACCTGGGATAGCCGACTCGCCGCCCGCCGCACCCCCTTCGCCTCGAACTGCCCCGCCATGAGGCAGGATGAGGAAAATCTCAGCGAGAACCGAAGGAGTCGGATGGCGGATTCCAATGTCACCGGCCAGTCAACTCCCGAACCGAACGGCTCCGGTCCGAACCGCCCCTACCGGCGGGTGCTGCTCAAACTCGGTGGGGAGATGTTCGGCGGCGGGGCGGTAGGCCTCGATCCCGACGTCGTCCACCAGGTGGCACGCCAGATCGCCGAGGTGGTCCGCAGCGGTGTGCAGGTCGCCGTGGTGATCGGCGGCGGCAATTTCTTCCGCGGCGCGCAGCTGCAGCAACGCGGCATGGAACGCACCCGCAGTGACTACATGGGCATGCTCGGCACCGTGATGAACAGCCTCGCGCTGCAGGACTTCCTGGAGAAGGAGGGCATCGCGACGCGCGTGCAGACCGCGATCACGATGGGACAGGTCGCCGAGCCCTACATCCCGCTGCGCGCGGTACGCCACCTGGAGAAGGGCCGCGTGGTCATCTTCGGCGCCGGTATGGGGCTGCCGTACTTCTCCACCGACACCACCGCCGCCCAGCGCGCGCTGGAGATCGGCGCCGAGGTGGTCCTGATGGCCAAGGCGGTCGACGGTGTGTTCACCGCCGACCCGCGTGAGCACCCCGACGCCGAACTGCTGAGCGCGATCAGCCATCGCGAGGTCATCGACCGCGGCCTCAAGGTCGCCGACGCGACCGCGTTCAGCCTGTGCATGGACAACGGCATGCCGATCCTGGTGTTCAACCTGCTCACCGACGGCAATATCGCGCGGGCGGTCGCGGGTGAGAAGATCGGAACACTGGTCACCACCTGACCCGGAAAACAGGCGAACGGAAGCGACGGGAGAACGAGCGTGATCGACGAGACCCTCTTCGACGCCGAGGAGAAGATGGAGAAGGCGGTGTCGGTGGCCCGCGACGACCTGGCCTCGATCCGCACCGGACGGGCGAATCCGGGCATGTTCGCGCGTGTCAACGTCGACTACTACGGCTCGCCCACCCCGATCACCCAGTTGTCCAGCATCAACGTGCCCGAGGCGCGGATGGTGGTGATCAAGCCCTATGAGGCCGGTCAGCTGCGCAACATCGAGGACGCGATCCGCAACTCCGACCTGGGCGTGAACCCCACCAACGACGGCAACATCATCCGTGTGTCGATTCCGCAGCTGACCGAGGAGCGCCGCCGCGACCTGGTCAAGCAGGCCAAGGCCAAGGGCGAGGACGCCAAGGTGTCGATCCGCAACATCCGTCGCAAGGCGATGGAGGAACTGCACCGCATCAAGAAGGACGGCGAAGCCGGTGAGGACGAGGTGAGCCGCGCCGAGAAGGATCTCGACAAGTCCACCGCCACCTACACCAGCCAGATCGACGATCTGGTCAAACACAAAGAAGGCGAGCTGCTGGAGGTCTAGTGACCGAACAGCACTCGAGTCCAGTGGCAGAGACGCCGATCGACGAACCGCCCAAGAAGAAATCGCGGGCGGGACGCGACCTTCCCGCCGCGATCGCCGTCGGTGTGCTGCTCGGCGGCATGGCCATCGCCATCCTGCTGTTCTGGCCGATCGGCTGGCTGCCCGTGCTGGCGGTCTTCATCCCGATCGCCACCCACGAGGTGATCCGCCGGCTGCGTGAGGCCGGCTACGACCTGCCCGCCATCCCGCTGCTGCTCGGCGGTCAGGCGATGATCTGGCTGACCTGGCCGTTCGGCCCGACCGGGCTGCTCGGCGCCTACGGCGGCACGATCGTGGTGTGCATGGTGTGGCGGCTCGTCGGCGGCGGGCTGCGCAGGCAACCGGTGAACTACCTGCGCGACATCTCGGCCGCGGTGCTGCTGGCGACCTGGGTGCCGATGTTCGCCGCCTTCAGCGCGCTGCTGATCTTCCAGGACCACGGCGGCGGCCGCGTGTTCACCGTGATCGCGACCGTCGTCTTCGCCGACATCGGCGGATACGTCGCCGGCGTCCTGTTCGGCAGGCACCTGATGGCCCCGGCGATCAGCCCGAAGAAGTCCTGGGAAGGGCTCGGCGGTTCGCTGGTGTTCGGTATCGCCGCCGCTGTGGTGTCGGTGACGTTCTTCATGGACAAACCCGCCTGGCTGGGTGTGCCGCTGGGGTTGATGCTCGTCATCACCGGGGTGCTGGGTGATCTGGTCGAATCGCAGGTCAAACGCGATCTCGGGATCAAGGACATGGGCACGCTGCTGCCCGGCCACGGCGGGATCATGGACCGCATCGACGCAATGCTGCCGTCGGCGGTGGCCGGCTGGGTGGTGCTGACGCTGCTGGCGTGACCGGCGCTCCGCCGCCGATGGGGGATACTGGACGAAGCTCATGCCGACCTCCCTGCCCCTGGTTTTCGACCCGCCGCGCCGCGCCATGCCGCCGCGGCACCTCGCCGACCTCGACGAGGCCGCCCGCGCGGCGGCCGTCGCCGAGATCGGGCTGCCGAAGTTCCGCGCCAAGCAGCTGGCCAACCAGTACTACGGCAGGCTGATCGCCGATCCGCACCAGATGACCGACCTGCCTGCCGCGGTGCGCGACCAGGTCGCCGAGACGCTGTTCCCGACGCTGCTGCACGCGGTCCGCGAGATCGAGACCGACGCCGGGGAGACCCGCAAGATGCTGTGGCGCGCGATCGACGGCACCACGTTCGAGTCGGTGCTGATGCGCTACCCGCAGCGCAACACCGTGTGCATCTCGTCGCAGGCCGGGTGCGGGATGGCGTGCCCGTTCTGCGCGACGGGCCAGGGCGGGCTCAAGCGCAACCTGTCGACGGCCGAGATCCTCGAACAGGTGCGCGCGGCGGCGGTGGAGCTGCGCGACCGCGACGGCGACGGGATCACTCCTGCGGCGCGCGGCGGGCGGCTGTCGAACATCGTGTTCATGGGCATGGGGGAGCCGCTGGCCAACTACAACCGGGTGCTGGCCGCGGTACGGCGCATCATCGCCCCGGCGCCCAACGGGTTCGGGATCTCGGCGCGGTCGGTGACGGTGTCGACGGTCGGGCTGGCCCCGGCGATCCGCAAACTCGCCGACGAGCGGCTCGGGGTGACGCTGGCGCTGTCGCTGCACGCCCCCGACGACGAACTGCGCGACACCCTGGTTCCGGTGAACAACCGCTGGAAGGTGTCCGAGGCGCTCGACGCGGCGCGCTACTACGCCGACGTGACCGGCCGCCGGGTGTCGATCGAGTACGCGCTGATCCGTGATGTCAACGACCAGCCTTGGCGCGCAGACCTTCTCGGTAAGCGACTACACGGCGCACTGGGCCCGCTGGCCCACGTCAACGTGATCCCGCTGAACCCGACGCCGGGCAGCGAATGGGACGCCAGCCCCAAACCGGCCGAACGCGAGTTCGTGCGCCGTGTCCGCGAACGCGGGGTGTCGTGCACGGTGCGCGACACCCGGGGCCGCGAGATCGCCGCTGCCTGCGGTCAATTGGCCGCGCAGGGCTGAACCTTTTCCGGCGAGCAGACGCAAATTGCCCGGATGTCGCGCGAAAATGGGTCACTTTGCGTCTGCTCGGCGACTCAGGTGCCGCCGCCGGGCCGGTTGACGAACCACACGTTGTCCTCGCGCAGATGGCGGCTGCGCCACCCGTCGGCGGTGCGCACCAACCGGTGGAAGTAGTAACCGCCGCAGGCGCTCTGCTCGGCCATGCCGGGTAGCTGCATCGGGTTGTAGAACATCGCCCGCACGTCGGCCGTGTCACCGTCGATGTCGGCCTCGATGTTGGTGATGTAGTGCATGCTCCACGGGATCGCGGTGAACGCCTGGGTGAAAAACTCGACGATCTCCTCGCGCGAGCGGACCGGGATGCCGGCCGACGAGTAGTCGATCACCGCGTCGTCGGTGAACACCGAGCGGTACAGGTCCCAGTCCTTGGTGTCGACGGCGCGCGCGTACCGGTACAGCAGGGCGGCGATCTGTTCGGAGTCCGTCACTGGTCCGGCATGCCGATGGTCTTGGCCTCCAGGTATTCCTTGTAACCCTCTTCGCCGTTGCGGTAGCCCAGCCCCGACTGCTTGGTGCCGCCGAACGGGCTGTTGATCCCGAAGTGGCTCTTGCCGTTGATCGTGACGTTGCCGGTGCGCATCCGGCAGGCCACCGCGAACGCGCGGTCGACGTCGGCGCTGGACACCTCACCGGACAGCCCGTAGATCGTGTTGTTGGCGATCGCGACCGCCTCGTCGTCGGTGTCGTACGGCGTGGCCGTGAGCACGGGGCCGAAGATCTCCTCCTGCGCCACTTGCGAATTCGGGTCGACATCGGCAAGCAGGGTGGGCTGGGTGTAGTAGCCGACCGGCAGATTCTCCGGGATACCGCCGCCGGTGACCAGCCGCGCACCGGAGTCGACACCGCTCTTGATCAGGCCGAGCACCTTCTGGCGCTGGGTCTCGCTGATCTGCGGGCCCTGCATGTTGCCCGGCGTCCACGGGTCGCCGACCGGGAAGTTCTCCATCATGTTCTTGAGGACCTCGATGCCCTCGTCGTAACGGCTGCGCGGCAACAGGATCCGGCTGGGCAGAATGCAGGACTGGCCGCTCATCACGCACGCCATCATCGCGGCCATCGGCAGCGCGGCGTTGAAGTCGGCGTCGTCGAGCACGATGTGGGCCGACTTGCCGCCCAACTCCAGCAGCGTCTTCTTCACCGTCGGCGCGCCGGCGGCCAGGATCGCCCGCCCGGTCGCCGTCGACCCGGTGAACGTGATCATGTCCACGCGGGGATCGGCCGACAGCGCCGCGCCGACTTCGTTGGCGTTTGACACCACGACGTTGAACACGCCGGCCGGGATGTCGGTCTCCTCGGCCACGATGCGGCCGTACTCGCTGCCCGACCACGGGGTCAGCTGGGCGGGCTTGAGCACCACGGTGTTACCGGCCATCAGCGCGGGCACGGTCTCGGCGATGTTGAGGTAGAACGGCACGTTCCACGGCGTGATGGCGCCGACCACGCCGACGGGTTCGTAGTGGATCTTGCGGCGCGCCGGGCCCAGCGGGGTGTCGTGCACCCCGTTGTCGACGAGGTAGTCGAAGTTGCGGCCGTGCTCGGCCCAGTGCCGAACCTCCTCGATCGGGCTTTCGATCTGGCTGCCGGTCACGGTGACCGGGCAGCCGACCTCGGTGATCAGGATGCGCCGCAGCCGTTCCTTGTTGCGTTCCAGCGCTTCGTGCAACTGGGTCAGGCAGTGGTAGCGGAACTCCAGGTCGCGCGACCAGTCGGTTTCGTCGAACGCGCGCCGCGCCGCGCCGACCGCGCGCGCCATGTCCTCGACGGTGCCGTCGGTGGCCCGGCCGGCGACTTCCTCGCTGGCCGGGTGGATGACGTCGAACGTCGCCCCGCTGGAAGTCGTCTGCAATTCGCCGTCGATCAGCATCCGCTCGTCGCCGGCCAGCACGCCGGTCTCACTCTGCACCTGGGTCATGTGCACAGCTTTACAAATTTTCGCCCAAGTGTCAGGCGTTCTGCTTGATCCCGGCGGCGTGGCGCAGCTGGGCGAGGAACTGGTCGTCGTCGTCGCTGCGGACGATGTAGTGCGAGATGGCCACCCGAATTGCGGTGGCCGCCTTGACCGCTCCGTTCGACCCGGTCAGCAGCTTCTGCAGCCGGGCGCGCATCACCGGGATGATGCGGGTGAGCTGGGCGATGACCACCTCGGGTTCGATGTCGACCAGTCGCACGCCCGAGTACGAGTGCTGGTACTCGACGATGAAGCGCAGCGCGGCATCGAGTTTCTCGGTGCCGCGCAATCCCGCGGTCGCCTTGCTGATGCCGTTGTCGAACAGGTCGCGCTCGTAGGCGCCGAACGCGTCGAGCAGTTCGGCCTTGGAGGCGAACCAGCGGTAGAGCGTCGGCCGGGACACCCCGGCCTGCAACGCCACCTCGGACAGGCTGAGCTTGGTCTGTCCGCTGCGCGCGAGCACTTCGGCGGTGGCGGCCAGGATGCGGTTCCGCGTCGAGCTGTCCTCGACGTCGTGCATCGGTTCGTTCACGCAACCTCAATCGTCAGCGGTCGAGACGATGGTAGATGCTTCTCACAGCGACTTCCGGAGTAATTCGACAGTGTCGAGGTCGGTCAGCGCGGTGACCGCCCGCCGCAGCCCCTCCAGCGCGATGCCCTCGGCCTGCATGCCGCCCATCCCGGCGGTGATCAGCGCCGCGACGTAGGCGTACAGCGCGCCCTGCCGGTAGCGGTGCCACAGCTCGTCGTGCCCCAGCCGCGGACCGCCCGAGGCGGCGAGCGCGTCGCGGTACCGGTCGAGCAGCTCGCGCTCGTGGGTGCGGCGGTCCTCGGATGTCATGCCGGTGACCAGCGTGTACGCCAACTCGCGACCGGGGTGGCCGCGGCGCACCGCTTGCCAGTCGAGCAGCCCGGCCGCACCGCCGCGGAAGTACACGTTTCCCGGGTGCGCGTCACCGTGCATGACGGTGTGCGGCGGCGCGTCGATGATCCGCGCGACGGCGCGGTAGTGGTCGTCGATGAACCGGCCCGCCCCGACCGCGATGTCGGTGCGCTCGGCGATCCGTCGCGCCGAGGCCTTCAGCAGCGGCCCGGTCAGCAGGGCGGCCGTGTCGCCGGATGCGGTGTACAGCCAGTCGGGCACCCGCTCCCAGAACGTCGCGTGCAGCCGGGCCAGCAGTTCGACGATCAGGCCGGCGCGCCCGGCGTCGATCGGGTGCAGGGTGTCGGGGAATTCGCAGCCGTGTGCGGCGAGGTCCTCGAGCACCAGCACGAACCGGCCCGTCGCCGCGTCGAACGCCGAACCGTACGCGCCGGGCACGCCGCTCAGCTGCGGGGCGAGTTCGCGGTAGAAGCGGGTCTCGGTCGCCGCCAGCCGGCCCAGTTCGCCCATCAGGCGGGTGGCGACGGTTTCGGCGGGCATCTTGACGAACACCGAATCCGGGACGCCGTCGCCGCTCAGCGCCAGCCGCGCCCGCGCCGAGGTGCCGGCGTCGCCGTCGAGCACCGACACCGACGCGACCTGGCGGCCCATCAGCGCGGACAGGTACGCCGCGTCGAGGTCGCCGACCGACCGGGGCAGCGCCCGGAACCGGCCGAGCACCCCGTCGGTGGCGATACGTTGAACACCGCGCCCCAGGTGCGCCACGAGGCCGACGACCGGCGGAACTCGACTCACCGGGACAGTTTACGAAGTTGCGCTAATTTGTAAAGTTCGTGGGAAGGACGCCATGGCCGGGCCGTTACAGGGCATAAGCGTCGTCGAACTCGGCGTGTGGGTGGCCGGCCCGGCGGCGGGCGGAATTCTCGCCGACTGGGGCGCCGACGTCGTGAAAATCGAACCGCCCGGCGGAGATCCCGGGCGGATGTTCGGCCGGATGCTGGGCGTCGACGGCGACCTGAGCCCGCCGTTCGAAATGGACAACCGCGGTAAGCGCAGCGTCGTGCTCGACCTCACCGCCGACGGCGGCCGGGCCGCCGCGCTCGACTTGATCGGCGGTGCAGACGTTTTCCTGACCAACGTGCGCCCGGCCGCGTTGGCGCGCCTCGGCCTGGACTTCGAAACGGTGGCGGCGGACAACCCGCGCCTGGTCTACGCGCTGATCACCGGTTACGGCGAGTCGGGGCCCGACGCCGACCGCGCCGCCTACGACGTCGCCGCGTTCTGGGCCCGCTCCGGGCTGGCGCATCTGCTCACCAGACCCGGGCAGACGCCGCCGTTTCAGCGCGGCGGAATGGGCGACCACTCGGCGGGGATGACGCTGGCCGCCGCCGTCTGCGCGGCCCTGGTGTCGCGGGCGCGCACCGGCGCCGGCCAGCTGGTCAGCACGTCGCTGTACCGGCAGGGCGCCTACACCGTCAGCTTCGACCTGAACACGTTCCTGCTCACCGGGCATCAGATCGCGATCGGCCAGCGCGAGACGATGGGCAACCCGTGCATGAACAACTACACCGCCGGCGACGGGCGCCGCTTCTGGATCGTCGGGCTCGAGGCCCACAGGCACTGGCCGCCGCTGTGCCGCTCGGTCGGGCGCCCGGACTGGTTGACCGATCCCCGCTTCGACACCCCGCAGGCGCGCGCGGCCAACGCGACGACGCTGATCACCGAACTCGACGAGATCTTCGCCACCCGGACACTGGCGCAGTGGACGGAATCCTTTGCCGCCGAACCGGATCTGTTCTGGTCACCGATCAACACGCTCGAAGACGTGGTGGGCGACGAGCAGTTCCACGCCGCGGGCGGGATCGTCTACGTGCCCGACGGCGACGCGACGGTGCCGATGGCGGCGTCGCCCGCCGACTTCCACGGCACGCCGTGGGCGCCGCGGTCGGTGGCCCCGAAGCTCGGTGAGCACACCGAGGAGGTGCTCGCCGAGCTCAGGGCCCGACCCGAGGCGCCGGGTGCCTGACCCGCGCGGCGTAGCGCAACTGGGCCAGGAAGTCCGCGTCGTCGTCGCTGCGGACCAGGTAATGCGACACCGCCACCCGCACCGCCGTCGCGACCGCGAGACCGGGATCGGGTCCGGTGGCCAGGCGCTCGAGGCGCTGGCGCATCAGCGGGATCACCCGCGAGAGCCGGCGGATCACCAGTTCGGGTTCGATGTCGATCATCCGCAGCCCCGGATAGGACTGCTGATACTCGACGATCACCTGCAGCGCGGCGTCGAGGCGTTCGGCGGGCGGCAGCCCCGCGGTGGCCTCGGCGACCGCGCGCTCGTAGTACTGGCGCTCCCACACCACGAACGCGTCCAGCAGTTCGCGTTTGGAGGCGAACCAGCGGTACAGCGTCGGCCGGGACACCTGCGCCTGGGCGGCGACCTCCGAGATGCTCAGCTTGGTCATGCCGTGGCGGCCGAGCACGGTCGCGGTCGCGGCCAGGATGCGCTCGCGGGTCGACGGGTCCGCGTCGGTTGCCTGCACCGTCATAGCTTTACAAACATTTGAGCAAGTGTCACGCTGAATCGGTGACATCAGCCCATGGGTACAGCGCTGTCGACATCACCTCGGAGAACTTCTGGAGCCAGCCGTTCGCCGTGCGCGACGAGTCGTTCGCACAGTTGCGCGCCGGCGACGGGCTGAGCTGGCATCCGCCGATGCCGTCGATGTTCGACATGGACGAACCGGGCTTCTGGGCGGTGACGCGCCGCGCCGACATCGTCTATGTCAGCCAGCATCCCGAACTGTTCACCTCCGCTCAGGGGGTGGCACTGAACCCGATGCCCGCCGAGATCCAGCGGTTCGCCTCGTTCTTCCTGGCCATGGACCCGCCGCAGCACACCGTGTACCGCAGGCTGATCAGCTCGGCGTTCACCCCGCGCAACGTCCGGCTGATCGAGGAGCAGATCCACAAGAACGCCGTCACCATCGTCGAGAACCTGGTCGGCGCAGGCGAGATCGACTTCGTCTCGGCGTGTTCGGCGAAGCTGCCGATGTTGACGATCATGGACATGCTCGGCGTGCCGAGCGCCGACCAACCCGCGGTGGCCTACGCGGCCGAGAAGCTGTTCGGGATGAGCGACGACGAGTACGCCACCGAGGACGAACGGGTCGGCGACCCCGTCGCGCAGATCACGCTGCTGTCGAACACCGGCGTGGAACTGGCCAAGTTCCGGCGCACCCACCCCGGTGACGACCTGATGACCAGCATCGTCAACGCCGAGGTCGACGGGCACCGGCTGACCGACGAGGAGATCGGCGCGTTCCTGATCCTGCTCGCCTCGGCGGGCAACGACACCACCAAACAGGCGACCACGCACGCGATGATGGCGCTCGCCGCGCACCCCGAACAGCGGGACTGGCTGATGGCCGACTTCGACGGCCGGATCGGTTCGGCCATCGAGGAATTCGTCCGGTGGTCCTCGCCGGTGCTGCAGTTCGCCCGGTTCGCCACCGAGGACACCGACATCAACGGCCATCCGGTCAGAGCGGGCGACAAGGTCGGTCTGTTCTACTGTTCGGCCAACCGCGATGAGGCCGCGTTCGACAGGCCCGGCGCCTTCGACCTGTCCCGCTCGCCGAACCCGCATCTCGGCTTCGGCGGCGGCGGCCCGCACTTCTGCCTGGGCAGCCAGCTGGCCAAGGCGGAGCTGCGAAACCTGTTCGCGGAGTTGCTGACCCGTTTGACCACGATCGAGGTCGGCGAACCCGACCTGCTGTACAGCAGCTTCGTGCACGGCGTCAAACGCCTGCCCGCCGTCGTCCGCTAGGGGAGTGAACATGCGCGTGGAAGTCGATCTCGACCGGTGCACCGGCCACGGCATCTGCGAGTCGATCGCCGAGGACGTCTTCGAGGTGACCGACGACGGGTTCGCGGTCATCCACGGGGCGCAGCGCCCCGAGTCCGACCGCGAGCGCATGCAGCGGGCGGTCACCGGTTGCCCGGCGGCGGCGTTGCGGCTCCTGGACTGACCGTGCCGGCGCGGGCGGCTATCGTTTGCGGCGATGACCCCGAGAACACTGCTGGGCGCCCTGGCCCTGATCGCCGTGATGTTCGGCGCGGCGGGCTGCGGCTCCGGCCGATCCGATGACGCCGACGTGCCGACGTCGGAGACCACCGTCGTCTCGGTCGAGGCGCCCGACGCCGCACTGGCCGACAGCCCGGTGGTCGCCGAGGCGGCTCGCAGCGTCGTCAAGATCCACTCGGTCGCGCAGGCGTGCCAGCGCACACTGGACGGCAGCGGCGTCGTCGTCGCACCCAACAAGGTGATGTCGGCCGCGCACGCCGTCGCGGGCGCCGACAGCGTCAGCGTCGCGGTCGGCGACCAGGAGCGACCCGCCACCGTGGTCGTGTTCGACCCCGACATGGACATCGCGGTGCTCGACGTCCCCGACCTGCCGGCACCGCCGCTGGGGATGGCCGACAAGCCGGCCGAGACCGGGTCCGACGCGCTGGTTCTCGGCTACCCCGGCGGCGGCCCGTTCACGGCCACGCCCGCGCGGATCCGCGACATCATCGAACTGCAGGGTCCCGACATCTACCGCACCAAGACGGTGACCCGCGAGGTCTACTCGATCAGAGGCCCCATCCGGCAGGGAGATTCGGGTGGCCCGCTGATCGACATGGACCGCCGGGTGCTCGGGATCAGCTTCGGCGCGGCGGTCGAGGACCCCGAGGCGGGTTTCGTGCTGACCGCCAAGCAGGTGTTCGAGCTGATGATGAACGGTGTCGCGGCCACCCAACCGGTGCCCACCGGCGACTGCGTCGGCTGACTACCTGCCCGGCATCGGGCGCACCAGCACCGACTGCTGGATCGCGGCGACCGCACCGTGTTCGTCGAACAGCGTTCCGGCCGTCGTGCCGATACCGTCGGGCCCGTAACTGGTTTCGGCCCGCACACCGATCCACTCACCGTCGGGGATGCGGTGCATGTGCACGACGAGGTCGGTGTTCATGAACGACCACTTGCGGATGTCGAGTTTGGTGCCGATGCCGTTGGCGTCGTCGGCGACCGCGAACAACCGCTCGATCGGGGTCATCGTCTCACCCTTGACCAGATCGACCTCCGGGCGGATCCACGACTCGCCGGGGCCCTCGCGCAGCGGCTCGGTCAACCACCGCCAGTCGACACTGTGCACGTAGTTGCGGTCCCAGTCCTTCTTCATGTCACGGCTTTTCGCCTCGGCGAGCGGACGCAGCGGCGGCTCCGAGGTGCGTACGACGGGGCTGGTGTCGACGGTCTTGAGCCGCCAACCGCTGGCCTGGGCGACCGCGCGCGGTTCACCGTCGCGTCCCGGCGCCAGCAGTTCGGCGCTGACCAACTCGATCTGCTTGCCCGCGCGCTCGATTCGCGACCGCAGCCACAGGTCACCCTCGGCGGGGACACCGCCGAGCAGGTCGATCAGCACCCGGCTCAGCCGGGTGTCGTCGCGGGCCTGGCACCGCTCCAGCCCGCGGGCCAGCAGCGCCGACACCGGCGCGCCCTGCTGAATGGCGGCCGACCAGGTGCTGCGCACCAGATCGCCGGCGCGGAAACGCTCGCCGAGCGGATCGGCCGCGTCGACGAGTTCGTAGTAGGAGTCGCTCACGGCAGGCCCGCTCCGGGTATGTCGACGGTCGTCGCATCGAGGCGGGACAGTTTCGTCCCGACCAGTCGCTGCGGGTAGGCGTCGGTGCTGGACAGAAGGAACAGTGTGCGCCGTTCGGGACCGCCGAGGGCGCAGGCGATCGCCACGCGGTCGCCGATGTCAATCCGGTCGGTGACCTCGCCGCCCTCGGTGATCCGCTCGAACTGGTGCGCCAGTGTCATGGCGGCCCAGACGCCGCCCCCGGCATCCAGGCAGATGCCGTCGGGCGGCCCGTCCAGGTCGCCGGCGAACACCCGGCGGTCGGTCAGCGCCCCGTCCGAAGTCACCGTGAACGCCGACAACCGCCGACCGGTGGATTCGGCGACGATCAGTGTCGCCCCGTCGGCGGTGACCACCATGCCGTTGGGGAAGTCGAGGTGTTCGGCGACGACGGTGTAGGTGTCGTCGGGGTCGACGCGCACGATCACCCCGCCCTCGCGGGCCTGCGATCCGACGTAGGCGCGGCCCGCGGCGTCGACCACCATGTCGCCGAGCGCGGCCGGGACCGCGTCGGACAGATCGGCCGCCACGGTGACCGACTCGCCGTCGTAGCGCAGCACCTGGCGCCGCTCGGTGGAGGAGATCAGCAGCGATCCGTCGGGGCGAAAACCCAAGCCGGCGGGGGCATGTCCGGGCAGTGCCAGTGTGCTCAGGTCGCCCGCGAGGTCGACGGTGTGCACCGCCTCGCCGAGCATGTCGGAGAACCACAGCAGGCCTTCGAACCAGCGCGGCCCCTCGCCGAAACAGAAGCCGTTGGCCAACGCGGTCAGCGGCATCCCGACACGGCCCTCACACCTTTACAAAACACGCGATAAGTGTCACGCTCGCAGGGTGCCACTGTCAACTGGGTGCCGGTCATGAAGAAGTTCTACGGGCACACCCTGCTGTATTTGCACGAGACGATCGCGCTGGGATCCGGGCGTGCCGCGCAGTTCACGGAGGTGTTCGACGAGGTGTACGCGCCGATGATGGCCGACCTCGGCGCGCGGTTGTTCGCGATCTGGGAGACCACGCCGTACAACGGGCACTGGCCGCAGGTCACGATCATCTGGGAGATCGACAAGTTCTCCGACTACGCGCGCATCGGCAAGGCGCAGGCCCACGGCGGCAGCCACGCACAGGCCGCGGCGCAATGGTCGACCTACCTTTCGGAGATCGGCGCCACCGGTGAGGGGCGCATCATGTACGCGGGCAAGTACAACCGGACGCTCGCCGAACTCACCGAGGCGAACTTCGGTGCCGGTCTGGTGATCCAGGAGATCATGCAGACCAAACCCGGCCGCCAGGACGACTACATCCGCGAACTCGAACGGCTCTACGTGCCGTGGTCGGAGCGCACCGGCAAGCGCTGGCTCGGATCGTTCATCACCACCTTCCGGTTCAACGAGGTGATCCACTACTGGGCGCTCGACGGTGACTGGGACTGCTTCGCCGAGCACTACCCGTCGTGGAAGGACAGCCCGCCCGCCGAGATCGTCACCTGGATGAGCGTCGCGCCAGCGCTGCGCGACGGCTGGGAGGACTCGATACTGCAGGCGCTACCCCCGTCGCCGCTGCAATGACTTCCCCCACGCTGCAGGCGTTCTCCTACGATCCGTTCGACCCGGCGGTGATGGCCGACCCGCTGCCGTACTACCGGATACTGCGCGACCACCACCCGGTGTACTACATCGACAAGTGGGACACCTACGCGCTGTCGCGCTTCGACGACGTCTGGCGGGTGCTGGAGATCAACGACGGCACGTTCGTCGCCTCGGAGGGGACCCTGCCCGCGGCAACGGTTCTCGCCGACCACAACGACGGGCCTGTGCCGGACCCGCCCCTGCACCCGATGCCGTTCCACGCCAACTTCGACGCGCCGATCTACGACACCGTCCGGCGCTGCACGTCGGCGCCGTTGCGGCCGCGTTCGGTCAGCGGGCTCGCCGACCGGGTCCGTCAGCTGGCAGGCGAACGGCTCGACGAACTGCTGCCGCGCGGCACGTTCGACCTCACCCAGGACTACGGCGGCATCGTCGCCGCGTCCATGGTCTGTGAACTGCTCGGTCTGCCAGTCGAACTCGCCGGTGAGGTGTTGGGCACCGTCAACGCGGGCAGCATGGCGCAACCCGGCAGCGGTGTCGAGGTCGCCAAGGCCCGGCCGGGTTACCTCGAGTACCTGGTCCCGATCATCGAGCGCAGCCGGGCGGTGCCGGGGGAGAACCCGATCGCCGACAACCTGATCGCCTACCGGCTGCCGGACGGGTCGGGGTTCAGCGACGTCGAGGCCGCCACCCAGCTGCTCGGGATCTTCATCGGCGGCACCGAGACCGTGCCGAAGATCGTCGCGCACGGCCTGTGGGAACTCGGATCCCACCCCGACCAATTGGCCGAGGTGCGCGCGGACCTCGAGGCCGCGGTGCCGGTCGCGCGTGAGGAGATGATCCGCTACTGCGCCCCGGCGCAGTGGTTCGCCCGGACGGTGCGTAAGCCGATCACGCTGCACGACACCACGATCCGGCCGGGGCAGCGCATCATCACCCTGCTGGCCTCGGCCAACCGCGACGAACGCGAGTACCCCGACCCCGAACGCTTCATCTGGAACCGGCCGATCGAACGACTGCTGGCCTTCGGTCGAGGACAACACTTCTGCCTCGGGGTGCACCTCGCGCGGCTGGAGATCACCGTCCTGGTGACCGAATGGCTCAAACGGGTCGACGACTGGCGCATCGACCCCGCGGCCGCGCTGCGCCCGCCGTCGAGCTTCCAGTGGGGCTACAACAGCGTCCCGGTGGAGGTGTGACGTGTGGTCCTACCGCCTGACCGCGCCGTACACGTTCCAGAAGTGCGACATCCCCACGCGCACCGCACCGTTGGCCGACGGCGAGGTGCTGCTGGATTTCCGCGCCGCCGGGGTGTGCGGCTCGGACCTGCCGCCGTTTCGCGGTGTGCGCGGCAAGATCCCCGGTGACCGCGGCCGCAGCGCCGCCGAACTGCCCGGCTTCCCGATCCACGAGATCGTCGGGGAGGTGATCGACAGCAGGCACACCGCGCACGCGGTGGGCGACTGGGTCGTCGGCTGGGCGTCGGGATTCGACGGGCTGACCCAGCACGTGGTCGCCGACGGTGACGGGCTGGGCTCCTACGACCGGTCGCTGACCCCCGCGCAGGCCGTCGCGCTGCAGCCGCTGGCGTGCGTGCTCTACGCGGTCGAACAGCTGGCGGCGCTGGCCGGCCTGCATGTCGCGGTCCTCGGCCAAGGTTCGATCGGGCTGTTGTTCTCCTATGTGGCAAAGGCTTGCGGCGCCCGGCAGGTGACGGGTGTCGACCCCGTGGACCGGGAGTCGGTGGCGGCCGCGTTCGGTGTCGACACGGTGGTGCGCGCGACCAGCGACCGCTGGGTCAGCCACCTCGAACCGGCGGAGCGGCCCGACGTCGTGATCGAAGCGGTCGGTCACCAGGTCGCCACGCTGGGACACGCAATCGAGGCCGCCGCACCGGGCGGCACGGTCTTCTACTTCGGCGTGCCCGACGACGACAGCTATCCGATCAGCATCCGGACCATGCTGCGCAACAACCTCACCCTCAAGTCCGGGGTCACCCTGCAGCGCCGTCGGATGCTGGCCGCCGCGGACGAATTCGCCCGCCGGCACCCGGATCTGCTGCCCTCCTACGTCACCCACACGTTCGGCGTCGACGAGGTGCAGGCGGCGTTCGACCTCGCCTGCCGGCCGGCACCCGACCGGGTCAAGATAGCGATCGCCGCATGAGCCGCCTGCAGGACGCACTGGCCGCGCGGGAGCGGCTCTGGGGCGGCTGGGTCGTCGGGCCGACCATCCTGGGACCCGAGGAGTTCGCGAACGCCGGATACGACTACGTCGGATTCGACATCCAGCACGGCTATCTCGACGACGCCGACGTCGCGCTGATACTGCGTCGCCTCGAGCATGTACCGATCGCGACGGCGGTCCGGGTGGCCGGCACCGACCCGGCGCCGATCGGGCGGGTGCTCGACGCCGGCGCCGACGCGGTGATCGTCGCGATGGTCGAATCGGCCGACCAGGCCGCCGCGGCGGTGGCCGCGACCCGGTACGCGCCCGCCGGGGTGCGCAGCTACGGCCCGCTGCGCGCCGACCTGGGCCGCGACCCCGCCGCGCACGAGGAGCGGATCAGCGTGTTCGTGATGATCGAAAGCGCCCGCGGGCTGGCGGCCCTCGACGAGATCTGCGGCGTCGACGGTGTGACAGGCCTCTACGTCGGGCCCGCGGACCTGGCGATCTCGCTCGGGCACACCCCGGCGGACGCGTGGACCGCGCCGGTGGTGCAGGACGCGATCGCCCGGATTCAGGCTTCAGCACAGGCGGCCGGACTGATCCCCGGTATCCACGCCGGTGTTCACGGTAAAGCCATGGCGGAGAACGGGTTCCGCATGCTGACACTGGGCTCGGAGTCGCAGGCCCTGCGCCGCGGGGCCGCCGAGATCCTGCGGGAGGCACAATGACGGACCGGGTCGCGCTGGTCACGGGCGCCGCCCGCGGGCAGGGCGCCGCGATCGTGCGCCGCCTGCGGGCCGACGGATTCCGTGTCGCGGCGTGCGACCTGCGAGTCGAGGAACTGAGCTCGAACGTGGCCGAACTCGGCGACGACGGTGTGCTGGCCGTCGCACTGGACGTGACGTCGACGCAGCAGTGGGCCGCCGCGGTGGACACCGTCGCGGACCGGTTGGGCCCGGTGACGGCGCTGGTGAACAACGCGGGCGTGCTGCACCGCGCCTCGCTGGCCGACGAAACCGCGGCGGGCTTCGAAACCAGCTGGCGGGTCAACTGTCTGGGCCCGTTCCTCGGCATCCAGGCGACGCTGCCGCATCTGCGCGAGGCCGACGGCGCGTCCGTCGTCAACACCTGCAGCACCGGCGCGATGCGCGCATTCCCGAACCACGCCGCCTACGGCTCGTCGAAGTGGGCGCTGCGGGGGCTGACCCAGATCGCCGCCGCCGAACTCTCACCGATGGGCATTCGGGTCAACGCCGTGTTTCCCGGCCCGATCGCGACACCGATGCTCGACGACGCCACCCAGGGCCGGCTGGCCGCGACGTTCGGCCGCCTCGGACAGCCGACGGAGGTGGCCGATGCCGTCGCCTACCTGGTGTCCGAGCACGCGTCGTTCGTCACCGGTGCCGAACTCGTCGTGGACGGAGGCCAATGCCTGCGAATGTGAAGGGTCGACGCGATCTGTCGATCGGCATCATCGGCGCCGGGCCCGGGGGAATTGCGCTCGGAATATTTCTGCGCAAGAAAGGCTTTCGCAACTTCACGATCTTCGACCGCGAGGACGGCGTCGGCGGGACATGGCGGATCAACACCTATCCGGGGTTGGCCTGCGATGTGAAGTCGCACCTGTACTCTTACTCGTTCGACCTGAACGCGGACTGGTCGCGGCTGTGGTCGGGTCAGCGCGAGATCCTCGAGTACTTCGAGCGCTGCGCGCGTCGGCACCGACTCGACCAGCACCTGTTGCTGGACACCGAGATCGTCTCGGCGCGGTGGGACGGCGACGCCTGGCTCCTCGGCACCGCCGAAGGCGCGCAGCACCGTTTCGACGTGGTGGTGTCGGCGGTCGGGCTGTTCACCAGGCCGGTGATGCCCGACCTTGTCGAGGAGGAACCGTTCGCCGGCACCGTCATGCACACCGCACGCTGGGACCACACCGTCGACCTGACCGGTAAGCGGGTCGCGGTGCTCGGTACGGGATCGACTGCGGCCCAGCTGATCCCCGAGGTGGCCAAGGTCGCCGCGACCGTGTACTCGGTGCAGCGGTCGCCCACGTGGATCCTGCCCAAACCCGACCGGCCGTACACCGAGCGCGAGAGGCGGATCTTCCGGTACGTCCCGCTGGCCAAGAAGGTGTACCGGACGCGGCTGTGGCTGCGCAGCGAGGCCAACATCTCGGTGATCGAACACGGCAGCGACAAGACCCGGGAGTTCACCGAGGTCGCGCTCAAGGTGCTGGAGAACACGGTCGAGGATGCGGACCTGCGCCGCACGTTGACCCCGCAGCATCCGCTGGGATGCAAGCGGTTGGTGTTCGCCAGCGACTATCTGCCCACGCTGACCCGGCCGCACGTCCGGGTGGTCGCGAGCCCGGCCCGCGCGCTGCGGCGCCGGGTGCTGGTGACCGAGGACGGCACCGAACTCGACGTCGACGTCGTGGTGTGTGCGACGGGCTACGCCGCCGCGGACTACCTGGGGCAGATCGACGTGACCGGCGAGGGCGGCGCCTCGCTGCGGGAGGTCTGGCGCGAGGGCGCGCACGCCTACCTCGGCATGGCGGTGCCGCGATTTCCGAACTTCTTCATGCTGTACGGGCCCAACACCAACGTCGGCTCCAATAGCGTGCTGTTCATGCTGGAGGCCCAGGCGCACTACATCGTGCGCGCGCTGGCGCACATGCGCCGCCGCGGGCGCACGTATATCGCGGTGCGGCCCGAGGTGATGGCGGCGTTCCTGGCCAGGATCGACCGCTGGATGACCGGCACCGTGTGGCTCACCCGCTGTAGCAGCTACTTCCGCGCCGAAAACGGGCGGGTGGTGACCCAGTGGCCGCGCAGCGCAGGCGCGTTCTGGAAGATGACCCGCCGGTTCCGGCCGTCCGACTACCTCTTCGGGTCGCCGGTCGGCGGGGGCGTGGGCGGCGCCGCGCTGCAGGCCGCCGAGAACCCGTGAGCATCGGCGACCGGCTCGACCCGGCGCTGCGGGGCTTCGCCGACGCCCGCACCGACCTGTCGGCCGGTCTGCTCGGCTTCGTCCGCGACTCCCTGAACCAGCGCAGGGCCGAGACCGCCGCCGAGGTCATCACCGCGGGGACCGAGTACGAGAACCGTGAGGCCGGCGACGTCCCGGTGCGGATCTACCGCGGCGGGCCCGCGCCGGCGCCTGCCGTGATCTACTGTCACGCCGGGGCGTTCGTGCTCGGCAACCTCGACACCGACCATCTGCAGTGCGTCGAGCTCGCGCGGCGCGCGGCCTGCACGGTGATCTCGGTCGGTTACCGGCTGGCGCCCGAACATCCCTATCCGGCGGCGCTCGACGACGCGCTTTTGGTGCACTCGTGGGTGGTCGGCAACGCGGTGGAGCTCGGGGTGGACACCGCGCGGATCGCGGTCGCGGGCAGCAGCGCGGGCGGGGCCCTGGCCGCCGGGCTGGCGCAGTGGTGCGCGGGGCCTGTGGTGTTCCAGCTGTTGCATCAGCCCGTGCTCGACGACCGTCCGACGCCGTCGAAGGCCGAGTTCACCGAGACACCCGGATTCGACGGCCCGGCCGCCGAGGCGATGTGGCGCCACTATCTCGGCGACGCGCCGGCCGACTCGCGCGCTGCTCCCGCACGGGCCGACGAATTATCCGGCCTACCACCGGCTTTCATCAGCTGCTCGGAGCTCGACCCGCTGCGGGACGAGGCGATCGACTACGCGGTGCGGCTGATGCGCGCGGGAGTGGCGACCGACCTGCATGTCTTCGCGGGCACGTGTCACGGGTTCGACTCGCTGCTGCCGGAGTGGGAGACCAGCATGCGGCTGTTCGAGTTGCAGGGTGCCGCGCTGCGTCGGGCGCTGCATCCTCGTTGAGCTTCAGCGGTGCAGGCGCAGACCGTCGACGATCTTGTCGACGGTCTTGCGGTCGGAGCGCACCGCGAGGCCGATCGGGTTGATGTCGTCACGCCCCAGGGCGGCGACAGCCGCGCGGTTGGCCTCGTCGTGCCCCGTGGTGAACAACTCGGCGGTGAACACGGCCGGGACCACACCCCGGGCGAGCGCCCGGTTGAGGGTGCGGGTGAGCCGGTCGGGGTCAGCGGTGAAGACCATGACCGGTTGGCCGAACATCGGGGTGTAGGAGGTGCCGTCGGCGTCGCGGTACGGGGCCCCGACGGAGTCCGGCGCACTGGCGGCGATGCCGCTGGCCAAGAACGCGGTCATGTTGAGCTTCTGCCAGGCGGGCAGGTCGTCGCGGACGACGATGGCGATCTTCGTGGCGATGGTCGGGTTGTGCTCGGCTGAGCGCATCATCTGCTCGGTCATAGGGATCAAAGCTAGGCATTAATCGTCCAAATATGATTCTGAGCCGAATATAATTTGGTGACGCGCGTTTGGGAGGCAGTGTGGACGAACTTGATACGGCGATCCTGGAGTCGCTGCAGGCAGATGGTCGGCGCAGCAACCGTGACCTCGCCGCTGCGCTGGGCGTCGCGCCCTCGACGACGCTGGAACGGGTGCGGGCGCTGCGGGCGCGCGGCGTGCTGACCGGGGTGCACGCCAGCGTCGATCTCGCGAAACTGGGCAGGCCGGTGCAGGCGATGGTCACCGTGCGGTTGCGTCCGCAGTCGCGCCAGATCATCCAGGAGTTCCGCGATTTCGTACTGCAGCTACCGCAGACGCTGCAGGTGTTCGTCACGACCGGCACCGAGGACCTGCTCGTGCACGTCGCCGTGCCGTCGACCGAGGCGCTGCGCGACTTCGTTCTCGACTCGGTCACCAAACGCCGCGAGGTCGCCGGCGTGCGCACCGACGTGGTGTTCGACCACCTCGAAAACCATGTGGTGGCGCCGATTCCGCGGGCTTAGTCGAGGATCGTGATGCGCACGTCCGGCGCCGTTCGAGCGTGCGCAAACGACGAGAATTTGTCGGCGTGTCGTGTGCAGACCCGCACGCTCGCCGCAACTAGCCGAGCTCGCGGGCGATCGCTTCGTGGTACGCGTCGATGTGCGCCGGATTGACCGCCCGGAAGAAACCGTCGGGCAGCGGTTCGTCCTTCGGGGCCTCCACCGTCATCGTCCTGGTGAACAGGGTGACATCGCGGCCGGGCCGGGTGAAGTGGTACTGCACGGTGATCCGGCCCGCCATCCCGCCGTTGCCGTCGCGGTCGTGTCCGAGCCGGCCGACCGAGTTGAACACCCACAGCGTCGGGCGCATCGCGATCGCCAGGTGCCAGGTGAAGATGCGGCCATCGTCGGGCCCGGTCTCGGTCCAGGTGTCGCCGACGGTCAGCGGCAGGTGGTCGGGCAACCCGCCGATGTTCGCGCTCGTGGGGTAGGTCTTGGGCCAGTTCGCCGGGTTGGTGACGAAGTCGTAGATCGTCTCGGGCGCGTGCGGGAACGCGGTTTCCGAGCTGGTGGTCACGATGCCCAAGGTGCTGCCTTTCGTCCGAGCTCCGGGAGACTTTACAACTAACCGCAATAGTGTCACGGTGTCCAGATGGACTTCTCCCGCGTGCAGCTCAGCGAGAGCGATCAGGCGTTCCAACGCGAGCTACGCGAGTTCCTGGCCCGCATCGTGACCGACGAGGTACTGGAGCGGGACCGGGAAACCGGCGAGAACTTCGACGAGGGCGTGCATCTGGCGCTCGGTGAGGCCGGCTACCTCGCCGCGGACTTCAACTCCGAGGCCGACGGCGGGTTCAGCGTCGTGCGCAGGCGGATCTGGGAACTGGAGATCGGGCGTGCGCACACCCCGTGGTTCCACTGGCCCACCACGATGATGGTCGCGCGCTGTCTGCAGCAGTTCGCCTCCCCGCAACTGCTCGACGAGATCCTGCCCGACGTGCTGGCCGGGCGGGTCCGGTTGTGCCTGGGCTACACCGAACCCGAGGGCGGCTCGGATGTCGCGACCTGCAAGACCCGCGCCGTGCGCGACGGTGACGACTGGGTTGTCAACGGCGCCAAGATGTTCACCTCGAACGCACACAACGCCCAGTTCGTCTTCCTGATCACCAACACCGACCCCGACGCGCCCAAGCACCAGAGCCTGACCATGTTCCTGGTGCCGCTGGACCGCCCCGGCGTCGAGATCCAGCCGATCCGCACCGTGGACGGCGACCGCACCAACATCACCTACTACAGCGACGTGCGGGTGTCCGACCGCTACCGGGTGGGTGAGGTCAACGGCGGCTGGACGGTGCTGCGCGAGGCACTCAACGCCGAACACGGCACCATCGAACGCGACAACCTGGGACTGCAGAAGCTGGCCACCATGACCGAGCATCTGCTGCTGCTCGGCGAGGCCGTCGACCGGGCCGCCGCCGTGGCCCGCCCCGAGGCGTCGGTGCGGTACCGGCTCGGCCGCGCGATCGCCCGGATGGAGGCCGCGGCCAGCAGCCCGGAGATGTTCGGCCGCGTCGCGATCGCCCAGACCATGCGCGATGTCACCCCGGACCTGATGGACCTCCTCGGTCCGGCCGCCACCCTGCCGGTCGGCACCGACGGCGCCGCCGACGACGGAGCAGCTGAGTACCTGTTCCGGCTGGCCGGCCCGACCGGCATCTACGGCGGCACGCTCGAGGTGTTCCGCAACATGATCGCCCAGCACGTGCTCGGCCTCGGCAGGCCCAACTACTCGCCGCCGGCCAAACGGCCCGCCTAGAGTTTCGCGATGACCTCGGCGGCCAACAGGTCCAGCGTCTCGTCGGACCCGCGGTCGTGGGTGAACAGCACGATCTGGCCGAACCCCATCTCGGTCAGCTCGCCGAGGCGATCGACGACCGCAGACGGCGTGCCGACCAGACCGCCGTCGTGCAGCCCGAAAGCGGGCATCCCGAAACGCTTTTCGGCCAGTTGACGCACTTCGGGCAGCGCGCGGTCGTCGGGCGCCAGCGCCATCACCGCCTCCACCGACAGCACGATCGTCGACGGGTCGCGTCCGACCTCGTCGCACAGCGCGCGCAGCGCCGACACCTTGTGCCGCAGTTCGCCCAGCGCATAGGTGGGCACGTTCCACACGTCGGCGTAGCGGGCCACCAGCGGCAGGGTGTACTTCTCGCCGACGCCGCCGACCACAATCGGCGGGCGCCGCGTCGGTCCCGGCTTGACCGGAAAGTCCCGGATCTGAAAGTGCTTGCCGCTGAAGTCGATCCGCTCGTCAGCGAAGGCCTGGGTGAGGATCTGCAGCGTCTCGCCGAGCCGTTCGGACCGCTCGCGGAACGTGCCCCACGGAAGCCCCGCGCGGTGGTGTTCGTCCTCGACCGACCCGCTGCCGATGCCCAGCTGCAGGCGGCCCGGCGCGATCTGGTCCAGCGTCGTGGCCATCTTCGCCAGCACGACCGGGTGGCGGAACTGGTTGCACAGCACCATGTGTCCGATGTCGATGCGCTCGGTGTCGCTCAGCAGCGCGGTGGCCAGCGTCCAGGCCTCCAACGACGGGTAGTCCGGGACACCCGGCCCGTAGAGGTGGTCATAGAGCCACACCGAATCGATGCCGAGGTCCTCGCAACGCCGCGTGCGATGCAGCAGCTGCTCGTAGGTGAACCCCATCTGGGGCAGGTACACGCCGATCTCGGGTCTGCTCATCTGCGGTGCGGTTCCTCCCGGGTCGGCGCGGTCGATACGGTACTTTGCGCGGTGTAACGACATTCTCCAATACCGAGAAGCCAGTTCTGAACGGGGCAGCCTGATATGCGGTTCACCTTCACCCATCCGATGCACAGCCATCCCTACAACCCCGAACTCGTGACCGGGGCCGGGATCGCGACGGTCGCGGCGGCGGCCGAGGCGGCGGGCTTTGACGGGTTCGGCTTCACCGACCACCCAGCCCCCACGCAGCGGTGGCTCGAGGCCGGCGGCCACGACGCGGTCGACCCGTTCGTCGCGATGGGCTACGCGGCGGCCACCACGTCGACGCTGCGGCTGATCCCCAACATCGTCGTGCTGCCGTACCGCAACCCGTTCGTCGTCGCCAAATCCGGTGCCACGCTGGACCTGCTGTCGGGCGGACGGTTCACCCTCGGGGTCGGTGTCGGCTACCTGAAGCGGGAGTTCGCCGCGCTCGGCGTCGACTTCGACGAGCGCGCCGCGCTGTTCGAGGAGGCGCTCGAGGTCATCCGCGGCATCTGGACCACCGACGACTTCTCCTATCAGGGACGCCACTTCACCGCCAGCGGGATCACCGCGCACCCGCGACCGGTCAGCGACCCGCACCCGCCGATCTGGATCGGCGGCAACACCGCCGCCGCCCGCAGCCGGGTCGTCGCGTACGGCGACGCCTGGTGCCCGTTCGCCGCGTCCGCGCAGCTGGCGCAGACCGCGCGCACCGCGACGATGGACGTCGACACGCTCGCCCGCGGCATCGAGGATCTGCGCCGCCGCTGCGACGAGGCCGGCCGCGACTTCTCCACCATCGACGTCACGTTCACCAACCCCGCCGGCGGTGATCCCGGCAGCGACGACTTCGACGCCGACGCCTATCTCGCCGGCCTGGACAAGCTGGCGGGGATCGGCGTCACCTGGGTGCAGGTCGGGCTGCCCGGCGACAGCCTGGCGCACACGGTCGAGACGATCGAACGGTTCGGCGACTCGGTGATCCGCCGAAACTGAGCTTGTGTGCGAATCTTCGCCGACGAGTCGAGCACAAGTTCAGTTTCGCGGCAGCGCCGCCCGCACGTCGGCGCGTTCGGCGTCGAAGCTGAAGAAGCCCGCGATCGGCAGCGTCTCCGGCGGCGGGTCCGGGTAGCTCCAGGCGACGTCGTCGACGACGGTGTCGTCCAGCACGGCCGACCAGTACGTCGCGTAGCCCTTGTAGTTGCAGTAGCTCGTCGTGGCCGAGGGCCGCAGCAGATCGGTCCGCACGTGCGACGGGTCGACGTAGAGACGGGGTTCCAGCGACGTCTCGAACACGATCACGGTGTCGGAGGTGTCGACCAGCGTCTGGCCGGCGACGGTGACGCGCAGCGCCCGGTCGGTCGGTCGGCAGTCCACCCGGTGGTACGGGTTGGGCGGGTAGTGCACGAGTTCGCGGCCTTCCTCGAGCCAGGTGTCGACCGCGTCCCACGGCACCCGCACATACCCGGGCGCCTCGGCGACCGGCTCACCCGGTAGATCCGCGGCCTCCTCGGCGGGAAACGCATAGCTCAGCGGATGGTCGCGGCGGTGCACCAGCAGCGCCCGCTCTGTGTCGATCACCGCGCGCCCGTCGCGCAGCCCCTGAACCCGTCGCGGATGCGGTTCGACGAACACCACGTCGGCGGGCAGCGGGGGAGTGAACCACCCGGCGGGGTCCTTGCTGAGCGGTCCACGGGCCGCGACGAGGCTCATCCCGACAGCTTTACAAACTTCGCCTCGACCGTCATGCCTTCGGGCCAGTGGCTTGAGAATCGCCCGTTTCGGGAAGACCGGGAGCGACGGGAGGCGGGACGATGAAGCGACTCAACGGTGTCGACGCCCTGATGCTCTACAGCGAGACACCCGAGATCCACATGCACACACTCAAAGTCGGCATCCTGGACGTCTCCGGCGTCGACGGCTTCGACTTCGAGATGTTCCGTCGGGTGGCGTATCCGCGGCTGATGCGGTTGTCGGCGCTGCGCTACCAACTCGTCGACATCCCGCTGCGGCTGCATCACCCGATGTGGTGCGAGAACCCCGACCTCGACCTCGACTACCACCTGCGTCGCGCGCGCGTCGACCCGCCGGGCGGCCGCCGCGAACTCGACGACCTCGTCGGCGAGATCGCCAGCACCCCGCTGGACCGCGGCCACCCGCTGTGGGAGATGTACTTCGTCGAGGGCCTGACCGGCGGCCGGATCGCGATCGTCCACAAGGTGCACCACGTGCTCGCCGACGGCGTGGCCTCGGCCAACCAACTGGCCAAGGCGCTGGCACCGGAGGACACCACACCGCTGACCGGTGACGACGGGCCGGGGACGCGCGCGCACCTGCTCGGGTCCGCCGTCCGCGACCACGCCGACCTGATCCGTCGCATGCCCCGACTGCTCGCCGAGACCGGCGCCGGGGTGTCGCGGGTGCGCAGGCGGGCCGCCGAACGCGGCCGCCACCCCGAGATGGCGCGCAGCTTCGCCCCGCCGCAGACGTTTCTCAACCACGTCGTCTCGCCGGGCCGGCGCTTCGCCACCGCGCCGCTGCTGCTGCCGGAGGTCAAGGAGACCGCACGGGCGCTGGGCGTCACGCTCAACGACATCGTGCTGGCGACCGCGGCCGGTGCACTGCGGACCCTGCTGCTGCGCCACGACGGCGCGGCCGACGAACCGCTGATCGCCGGTGTCCCGGTGTGCACGAACCCATCGCCGGATCGGTTGACGGGCAACGAGTTCACGTACATGATGCCGTCGCTGCCGGTGCACATCGACGATCCGCTGCAGCGCGTGGAACTGACCGCGGTGGCCACCGAGATCGCCAAGGAGAACCACCGCCTGCTGGGGCCGACGGTGCTGCCGGCGTGGATGGCGTACCTGCCGCCGGCACTGGCGCCGAGGTTTTTCCGCATGCAGGCCCGCCGGATGCAGTCCGGCGCGGTGATGAACCTGACGATCTCGAACGTCGCGGGCCCGCGCGAGCGCGGCGACCTCGCCGGCGGCGCGATCACCGAGATCTACTCGGTCGGTCCGGTCGTCACCGGCAGCGGGCTCAACATCACCGTGTGGAGTTACGTCGACCAGCTCGCCATCTCGGTGCTGACCGACGACCGCACGCTCGACGATCCGCACGAGGCGACCGACGCGATGCTGGCCGCGTTCGCCGAGATCCGGCGCGCCGCCGGACTGCGCGACGAGTTGGCGCCCGTCGCCGCGGCGCTGCCGCTCGCGCACTGAGTCGTTCCGTGGCATTCCGTCACCAAACCGTACCTTTACAGATATGCGTAATAATGTCACGCTCTAGGTAAGCGCCGGCAGCCCGCGCCCGGCGTCGCTCACAGATCGGATTGGACGCATATGGCAACTCGAGCCCCTACCGATGACGGCGTACTGAGCGACGGGGACCGTGACGAGCGGGTCAACCGCCATCAGCTCACGGTGCTGGCCGCCGACCTCGCCGACGTGGTCGGCCTCGCGGGCGGTTGGCTGTTCGACCGGGCCAGCGCCGGCTGGGAGGTGATGGTGCGCGTCGAGGACTGTCCGGATGTGCGCGCGCTGACCATCCTGGGTGCCGACTCGGCCGGGGAGATCACCGACGAGGTGTTCACCGCGCCGGTCGACGGTGCGCTCGCGGTCAGCGCGACGCTGCTGCGCCGGGACGCGCGGGTGCGGGCGTATGCGGTGGAGACGGCCCGGCGCGGAGACGTCGAGGTGATCGCCTGGGGCGCCGCGCTGCCCGACGGTATGGGCGGCTCGATCGACCCGAGGCCGCACCGGTTGAGCGTCGCGGCGCGCGCGTTCAAGGCCCGCGCGCTGGCCGCCGCCGAACTGGGCAGTACCGAACTGGGAGGTGCCGCGGAGGCCACCGAGACGCTGTTCGACCTGCGCGCCGGAGATCTCCGGCCGCTGGCGACGGTGTGAGAGGGGTGTGCGGGCTAGCGGATCCAGCCGCGCCGGCGCAGCCACCAGTCCCGCGCGACGAACGCGACGATGATCGCGGCGAACCCGATCAGGAACAGGTCCTCGACCCGCCCGGTGTGGTTGCCGTGGATCATGAACAGCAGGAACGCGGCTCCCAGCAGCCCGCCGATGTGGAACACGCGGGGGTTCACATACGACCAACCCCACTCCGCGGACGGCACCTCTTCGACGTCGACCCCGGTGTGTCGCTGCACCTCGGTGTTGGCCACGGCTACTCCTCACGGTCCGGCTCGCTACTGCCGACATTCTGGCACAGCCCGATCCGCGGCCTCCGTAGGGTGATCGCTCATGGCTGAGCAGTTCGAGGGAAAGGTCGCGTTCATCACCGGCGCGGCGCGTGGTCAGGGGCGGGCGCACGCGGTGCGGTTCGCCGAGGAGGGCGCCGACATCATCGCGGTGGATCTGTGCGATCAGATCGCCAGCGTCGCCTACCCGATGGCGACCCGCGAGGACCTCGACGAGACCGTGAACCTGGTCGAGAAGACCGGCCGCCGGATCGTGGCCGAACGCGGCGACGTGCGCGACCTCGAACGGCTGCAGGAGATCGTCGCCCGCGGGGTCGACGAGCTGGGCCGCATCGACTTCGTCCTGGCCAACGCCGGCATCCTGCCCGCGGCGGGCAGCCAGGGCCGCGACCTGGCCGCGTTCACCGACGCGGTCAACGTGATGCTCAACGGGGTCTACTACACGATCACCGCGGCGCTGCCCGCGCTGCTCGCGCACGGCGACGGCGGCGCGATCGTGATCACCAGCTCGGCCGCCGGGTTCAAACCCGTCACCGTCGACTACGGCACGATGAACCACGGCGCGGCCGGTTACACCGTCGCCAAGCACGGCGTGATCGGAATGATGCGCCACTTCGCACGAGGGTTGGCGGAGAAGAACATTCGCGTCAACACCGTGCACCCCGGCGGGGTGGCCACACCGATGATCTACAACGAGGCGCTGGCCGAGTGGGCCGGTGAGAACCCGTCGTTCAGCGTCTCGCAACAACCGCTGCTGGGCATTCCGCCCGTCGAACCCGAGGCGATCAGCGATGCGATGGTGTACCTGTGCGGTGACTCCGGCCGGTATGTCACCGGGGTGGCGCTGCCGGTCGACGGCGGCCAGATCATCAAGTGATCGCCGAGTACCGGCGCAGCGCCTCTTTGCGTTCGGCCGCGTGGTCGACGATCGGATCGGGGTAGCTGTCGTCGTCGACCTCGGGCACCCAGCGCCGCACGTAGGTGCGGTCGGGATCGAACTTCTGGGCCTGGGTGTTCGGGTTGAACACCCGGAAGAACGGCGCCGCGTCGGTGCCGGTGCCCGCCACCCACTGCCAGCCGTGCTGATTGTTGGCCATGTCGCCGTCGACGAGTTGGTCGAGGAACCAGCGCGCACCCCACTGCCACGGCAGGTGCAGATCCTTGACCAGGAACGAGGCGACGATCATCCGGACCCGGTTGTGCATCCAGCCGGTCTCGGCGAGTTGCCGCATTCCGGCGTCGACGATGGGAAACCCGGTGCGCCCGGCCTTCCAGGCCTCGAACCGTTTCCGGGCCTCGGCGTCGTCGTCGGTCGGCATGTCGTCGAACGAGCTGTTCCAGTTCCACCACACGCTGCGCGGCCACTCGCTCAGCACCGACGCGTAGAAGTCGCGGAACGCCAACTCGCGCAGGTACGCCTGCGCACCCTTGCCGCGGCCGAGGTCGACGGCCATGGTGCGCGGGTGGATGGCGCCGAACTTCAGGTGCGCCGACATCCGGCTGGTGAGGTCGAGGTCGGGCCGGTTGCGATCCTCGGCGTAGCCGCCGAGATCGTTGGCGGCGAACGCTTTCCACTGCTCCAGCGCGGCCGCCTCGCCGGCCGGGAGGTCGATTCGGGTGGCGACGTCGGGGATCTCGACTCCCTTGGCGACGTCGGCGGGGTCGATCCAGCGTGCCGACCCGGCGTCCGACGCCGCCGGTTTCGGCCAGCCGTGCCGGCGCCACGCCGCGAAGAACGGGCTGAAAACCTTGTACGGGGAGCCGTCGGGCTTGGCGATCCGGCCGGGGGACACCAGGTACGGCGAACCCGACGCCTCCAGCGGCACGTCGCCGAGCGCGGCGCGCACGGCCTCGTCGCGGCGGCGCCCGAACGGGGTGTAGTCGCCCGACACGTGCACCGCCGACGCGCCGCACTTCTTCACCAGCGCCGGGATGCGCTGTTCGGGCCGGCCTCGGGTGACCAGCAGCTGCCCGTCGAGGCTGTCGCGCAGCGCGCGCAACGCGTCGTAGAGGTATTGCAGCCGGCGCGCCCCCGAGGAGGCCTCCAGCCGGGGGTCGAGCACGAAACACGCCAGCACCTCGCCGTCGGCGGACGCCGCGTCGAGCAGGGCCGGCAGATCACGCAGGCGCAGATCGCGCCGAAACCACAGCACCGTGGGCATGGCATTGATGCTGCCCGCAATCGGCGATAGGGAAACAGCATGCAGTTCTGGTCGGGCACCGCGTTCATGAAAACGTCAGACATCCTGCCGGTGGCGCGGATGCTCGACGAGGCCGGTTTCGACGGGATCGTCGCCTCGGACCACATGATCTATCCGCGGGAACTGACGTCGCCGTATCCGGACTCGCCGACCGGCAAGCCGATGTGGACGCCGGACACCGCGTGGCCGGACTCGTGGGTGCTGATCGGCGCGATGGCCGCCGCGACGAACCGGCTGCGGTTCTCCAACGCCGTCTACGTCGCACCGGCGCGGCCGCTGCTGGAGGTCGCCAAGCAGGTGGCCACCGCGTCGGTGCTGTCGGGAGGCCGGGTGTCGCTGGCGGTCGGGGTCGGCTGGATGCGCGAGGAATACGAGTTGATGGGCCAGGACTTCGGCACCCGCGGCGCCCGGCTCAACGAGATGATCCCCGCGCTGCGCGAACTGTGGCGCGGCGGCTGGGTGTCGTGGCAGGGCCGGCACTACCGGGTGCCGGAGTTGATGATCGAACCCCACCCCGAAGCGCCGGTGCCGATCCTGTGCGGCGGCGAGTCCGACGCCGCGCTGCGCCGGGCGGCGCGGCTGTGCGACGGCTGGGTCGGCTACGCGTACAAGTGGGACGACGCGATCGGGTACGTCCGCAGGCTGGGGGAGTTGCGGCGCGAATACGGCCGCGAGAGTGCGCCTTTCGAGATCATCCTGGCGCTGCTGGAGCCGCCGTCACCCGATTTGTTCCTGCGGGCGCGCGACGCCGGGATCACCGGCGTGATGTGCAGCCCGTGGGCGGGTGCCGATCTGAGCTCCGGCGATGTCGAGGCCTACCGCGAGCCGATCGAGCGGTTCGCCGAGAGCATCATCGCGAAGGTGCGGGGCTGAGAATCCCCGCGAGCAGACGCGAAATGCCCTGAAAACGCCGCGAAAGTGGGCATTTCGCGTCTGCTCGGCAGGGGAACTCAGTTCGCCGGCGGCATCAGCACGGTGTCGATCAGGTACACCGTCGCGTTGGCGGTCTTCACGCCGCCGCAGACCACGTTCGCGTCGTTGGCCTTGATGGCCTCACCGCCGCCGGTGACCGTGACATCGGCGCCCTGCACGGTCTTGTGTGTGCCGATGACCTGCGCCGGATCCGCCTGACCGGGCACCACGTGGTAGGTCAGGATGCTGGTCAGCAGATCGGAATCGGTCTTGAGGGTCTCGATGGTCGCCGGATCGATCTTGGCGAAGGCGTCGTCGGTCGGCGCGAACACCGTGAACTCGCCGCCGTTGAGCGTGTCGACGAGGTTGACGTTCGGGTTGAGCTGGCCGGACAGCGCCGAGGTCAGCGTGGTGAGCAGCGGGTTGTTCGACGCCGCGACGGCCACCGGATCCATCGCCATGCCCTCCACCGATGCCGGGCCCGTCGGGTTCTGGGCCGCGTAGTCGGCGCAGGCGGGGCCGACCGGGCCGGCGGGCTGCATCGGCTGCTCCATCGGCGCGGGTGCCGCGCTGGTCGCCGTCGACGAGCTGGTCTGCGCCGCCGCGGTCGGGCTGGCGTCGTTCGAACAGGCCGAGATGGTCAGCACTGCTGCGGCCGCCAGGCCCGCGGCCGAAACTGCCTTGCGGAACTCGATATTCATGCGCTGCTCCCTTGTCGCGGACGGAGTGTCCGTCCTGTGCTGTGTGACACCGGTGATTCGGTTCCGCCGGGGACCCGGATGGATTGCGTCAGATTTGCGTCACAGTTGCCGCGATTGAGGAATCGGCGCCGGCAGGCGGCACAATGGTTCGGTGAGTGTTTCCAGTTCGGGTCGGCGGCGCGTGCTGATCCTCGGCAGCACGGGCTCGATCGGAACGCAGGCGCTCGACGTCATCGCCGCCAACCCCGACCGCTTCGAGGTCGTCGGCCTGGCTGCCGGCGGCGGTAACCCCGAACTGCTGGCGCGCCAATGCGCCGCGACCGGTGTGAGCAATATCGCCGTCGCCGACGAAGCGGCCGCCGCCCGCGTCGGCGACGTGACGTTCGCCGGCCCGGACGCCGTCACCCGGCTGGTTCAGAACACCGAGGCCGACGTTGTGCTCAACGCGCTCGTCGGCGCGCTCGGCCTGGAGCCGACGCTGGCCGCGCTGGCCACCGGCGCCCGGTTGGCGCTGGCGAACAAGGAGTCGCTGGTCGCCGGTGGTCCGCTGGTGCTCAAGGCCGCCGCGCCCGGCCAGATCGTGCCGGTCGACTCGGAGCACTCGGCGATGGCGCAGTGCCTGCGCGGCGGCACCCCCGACGAGGTCGCGCGCATCGTGCTGACCGCCTCGGGCGGCCCGTTCCGCGGCTGGAGCGCCGAGCGGCTCGAGGACGTGACGCCCGAGCAGGCCGGCGCGCATCCGACCTGGTCGATGGGGCCGATGAACACGCTCAACTCGGCGTCGCTGGTGAACAAAGGCCTGGAGCTGATCGAGACCCACCTGCTGTTCGGCGTCCCGTACGACCGCATCGACGTGGTGGTGCACCCGCAGTCGATCGTGCACTCGATGGTCACGTTCACCGACGGTTCGACGCTGGCGCAGGCCAGCCCGCCGGACATGAAGCTGCCGATCGCGCTGGCGCTCGGGTGGCCGCAGCGGGTCCCCGCGGCGGCCCCGGCCTGCGACTTCGCCACCGCGTCCACCTGGACGTTCGAACCCGTCGACGACGCCGTGTTCCCCGCGGTCTCGCTGGCCCGCCGGGCCGGGCAGGGCGGCGGCTGTCTGACCGCGGTCTACAACGCCGCCAACGAGGAGGCCGCCGCGGCGTTCCTGGCCGGGCGGATCAGGTTCCCGTCGATCGTGCGCGCGATCGACGAGGTGCTGCGCGCTGCCGACCAGTGGGCCGCCGAACCAGCTACCGTGGATGAGGTACTTGAGGCCCAGCAGTGGGCGCGTGACCGCGCATCGCGTGCGGTCGAGCGGGAGGTAGTCACCACGAAATGATGTGGGTCATCGGTGTCGTGCTGTTCGCACTGGCCATCCTGGTGTCAGTGGCGTTGCACGAGTGCGGTCACATGTGGGTGGCGCGGGCCACCGGGATGAAGGTGCGCCGCTATTTCGTCGGCTTCGGGCCGACGCTGTGGTCGACGTGGCGCGCGAACAAACACGGCGACCGCACCGAGTACGGCGTCAAGGCGATCCCGCTCGGCGGGTTCTGCGACATCGCGGGCATGACCGCGGTCGAGGAACTCGCCCCCGACGAGCGGGAACGCGCGATGTACAAGCAGAAGACGTGGAAGCGCGCCGCGGTGCTGGCCGCCGGGCCAGGGATGAACTTCGTCATCGGGCTGGTGCTGATCTACGGCATCGCGGTGGTGTGGGGTCTGCCGAATCTGCACCCGCCGACCACCGCGATCGTCGGCGAGACGTCGTGCGTGAAGTCGGAGGTGACCCAGGGCAAGCTCGGTGACTGCCTGGCGCCGTCACCGGCCGCGGCCGCGGGCATCGAGGCCGGCGACACCGTCGTCAAGGTCGGCGACACCCCGGTGGCCAACTTCGACGAGATGGTCGAGGCGGTACGCGAACTCGACGGGCCCACCCCGTTCACCGTCGAGCGCGACGGCCGCGAGTTCACCACCGTCGTCGGCGTCGTCCCGGCCCAGCGCTACGTCGCCACCGGCGACAGCACCAATGAGCAAGCCGCCCAACCGGTTCCGGTCGGCACCGTCGGCATCACCGCCGCCCAGTTCGGGCCGACGCAGTACAACATGCTCTCGGCGATACCGGGAACCGTCGCGTTCACCGGCGACCTGGCCGCCGAACTGGGCAAGGCGCTGGCCAAGATCCCGACCAAGATGGGCGCGCTGGTGCGTTCCATCGGCGGCGAGGAACGCGATCCCGAAACCCCGATCAGCGTCGTCGGCGCCAGCATCATCGGCGGCGACGCGGTCGACCACGGACTGTGGGTGGCGTTCTGGTTCTTCCTGGCGCAGTTGAACTTCGTGCTGGGCGCGGTCAACCTGGTGCCGCTGCTGCCGTTCGACGGCGGCCACATCGCGATCGCGTTCTACGAGAAGATCCGCAACATGTTCCGGTCGGCGCGCGGCATGGTGGCCGCGGGTCCGGTCAACTACCTCAAGCTGATGCCCGCGACGTACGTGATCCTCGTCGTCGTGGTCGGCTACATGGCCGTGACCGTGACCGCCGACTTCATCAATCCGATCAGACCTTTCCAGTAGGAGTTGAACGATGGCCCCGCCAGAAACAACGGGAAGCCTGGGAATCGGTTTGGGCATGCCGGCAGCCCCGCCGCCGGTGCTCGCGCCGCGACGCAAGACCCGCCAGTTGATGGTCGGCGGCGTCGGCGTCGGCAGCGACCACCCGATCGCGGTGCAGTCGATGTGCACCACCAAAACCCACGACATCAACGCGACGCTGCAGCAGATCGCCGAGCTGACCGCGTCGGGCTGCGACATCGTGCGCGTGGCCTGCCCGCGGCAGGAGGACGCCGAAGCGCTGCCGGCGATCGCGAAGAAGTCGAAGATCCCGGTGATCGCCGACATCCATTTCCAGCCCAAGTACATCTTCGCCGCGATCGACGCCGGATGTGCGGCGGTACGGGTGAATCCCGGAAACATCAAGGAGTTCGACGGCCGGGTCGCCGAAGTCGCCAAGGCCGCAGGCGCCGCCGGTATCCCGATCCGTATCGGCGTGAACGCCGGCTCGCTGGACAAGCGGTTCATGGAGAAGTACGGCAAGGCCACCCCGGAGGCGCTCGTCGAGTCGGCGCTGTGGGAGGCGTCGCTGTTCGAGGAGCACGGGTTCGGCGACATCAAGATCAGCGTCAAGCACAACGACCCGGTGATCATGGTCGCCGCCTACCAGCAGCTCGCCGAACAGTGCGACTACCCGCTGCACCTCGGCGTCACCGAGGCGGGCCCGGCGTTCCAGGGCACGATCAAGTCCGCGGTCGCGTTCGGTGCGCTGCTGTCACGCGGAATCGGTGACACGATCCGCGTTTCGCTGTCCGCCCCGCCCGCCGAGGAGGTCAAGGTCGGCAACCAGATCCTCGAGTCGCTGAACCTGCGGCCCCGCGGCCTGGAGATCGTGTCGTGCCCGTCCTGCGGGCGCGCGCAGGTCGACGTCTACACGCTGGCCAACGAGGTGACCGCCGGCCTGGAGGGCATGGAGGTGCCGCTGCGGGTCGCGGTGATGGGCTGCGTCGTCAACGGTCCCGGTGAGGCGCGCGAAGCCGACCTCGGCGTCGCGTCCGGCAACGGCAAGGGCCAGATCTTCGTCAAGGGTGAGGTGATCAAGACCGTGCCCGAGGCGCAGATCGTCGAGACCCTGATCGAGGAGGCGATGCGGCTCGCATCGGAAATGGACCTCGAAAGCTCCGGAACAGATGCCAGCGGCACACCGGTTGTCACCGTAAGCTGAGTGTGATCCCAGCCACTGGGTGAGCGCCGGTCAGAAAGAGTTTCCATGTCGGCTCCGCCGCTGTTCCGTCATGCCGACGAACGACGGGTGTCCGTCGTGCGCGATGTCGGCGCCGTGATGCGGGTCCTCGACGAGGATCCCGTCGGCTCCTGCATGGTCGCCTGCCGGGTCGCCGAGCACGGCATCGAACCGTCGGCCATCGGCGGCGAACTGTGGACGCGGCGCCGGCCCACCGAATCGCTGTGTTACGCAGGGGCGAACCTGATCCCGCTGCGCGGTGAGGCCGTCGATCTGCACGCGTTCGCCGACAAGGCGATGAGCACCGCGCGGCGCTGCTCGTCGCTGGTCGGTCGCGCCGAGCTGGTGCTGCCGATGTGGCAGCGCCTCGAGCACGCCTGGGGCACCGCCCGCGACGTCCGCGAGCAGCAGCCGTTGATGGCGCTCAACACCGCACCCGCCTGCCCGGTCGATCCGGCCGTGCGCCCGGTGCGCGCCGACGAACTCGACGCCTACCTGGTCGCCTCGATCGACATGTTCATCGGCGAAGTCGGCATCGACCCGCGCCTCGGCGACGGCGGCCGCGGCTACCGTCGTCGCGTCGCCGGGTTGATCGCCGCCGGGCGCGCCTGGGCCCGCTTCGAGCGCGGCGAGGTGGTGTTCAAGGCCGAGGTCGGTTCGCAGTCGCCGACCGTCGGGCAGATCCAGGGCGTGTGGGTGCACCCCGACTGGCGCGGCCGCGGGCTGGGCACGTCGGGCACGGCGACGCTGGCGGCCGCGGTGGTGCGGTCCGGTCGCACCGCCAGCCTCTACGTCAACGACTTCAATACCGTCGCGCGGGCCACCTACGCCCGCGTCGGCTTCCAAAAGGTGGGAACGTTCGCGACCGTTCTGCTGGACTGACGGACCAGCCCGGCGGCCTGTCCTACGCTCGCGTCATGGCCGACGACGAACGCACAATCGCCCGCAGGGAAATCGCCGACACGATGGTCCGCGCTCTGGAGCGACGGCACGAACTGCTCGATGTGATCGTCGACGCCGAGGACTACGACGCCGCGATAGAGGCGATCGCCGGGATGCTGGGCTCGTCGCACCAGGCCGCCGAGGCGGTGCTGCGGCTGTCGTTCGACCGGCTGACCAAGGTGGCCCGCCGTCGCATCGCCGCCGAACTCGAGGATCTCAACAACCAGCTGAGCTTCACGATGGGCGAGCCGGCGAGGTCGGCCGACGCGATGGTGTTGCGCCCGTTCAGCGTCGGCGAGGACCGCGACATCTTCGCCGCGCGCACCGAGGACGTCCCGCAGGCCGGCGACGGGTCCGGCGCCCCCGCCGGTGACCTCGACGACGAGATCCGCGCGGGCCTGGCGCGGGTGGATGCCGAGGAGGCCGCCTGGCTGGTCGCGGTGCAGGGCGCCGAGAAGGTCGGCATGGTGTTCGGCGACCTGACCTCCGGGGAGGTGAACGTGCGCATCTGGATCCACCCCGCCTACCGCAAGCAGGGGTACGGCACCGCGGCGCTGCGCAAGTCCCGCACGGAGATGGCGGCCTACTTCCCGGGCGTGCCGCTGGTGGTGCGCGCCCCGGCCGCCGGCGCTTGACGGGTTGATTGCACGGGTTATTTGCGTGCGATCAACCGCTTAAGCGGCCCCGCCCGGTGCGCCTACCGGGTTTGCAGGTCTCGACTTCGTAACATCTGCCCCAATGGCAACTTCAGCATCACGAATTGCGAGCCTGTTGGCGGTCGGCGCGCTGGCGCTGTCCCTGAACGCGTGCACCCCGAAACCGGCGGGCCCCGAAACGGCCGCCGAGAAGTTCTTCGCCGCGCTGGCCACCGGCGACACCAGCAGCGCGGCCGAGCTCAGCGACCGGCCCGCCGAGGCACGCGAAGACCTCAACGGCGCGTGGGCCGGGTTGCAGGCCACCCGCCTGGACACCCAGATCGTGGGCTCGAAGTACGCGCTGGACACCGGCAGCATCACCTACCGCTACACCTGGCATCTGCCCAAGGGGCGGACCTGGACCTACGACGGCCAGATGAACATGGTCCGCGACGAGGGCCGCTGGGAGGTGCGGTGGAGCGCGTCGAACCTGCACCCGCGCCTCGGCGAGAACCAGACGTTCGCGCTGCGCGCCGACGCGCCACCGCGGGCCTCGGTGATCGAGCGCAGCGGCACCCCGGTGCTCGCGCCCGGGTACCTGTACCGCTACTCGCTCGACGCCCGCGAGGCCGGCGGCGCGCTGATGCAGACCGCGCGCACCGTCGCCGACGTGCTGCGGCCCTTCGACAACACCTGGGACCCGCAGCGGATGGCCGAGCAGGCCAGCTCGTCGAAACAGTCGCTGCCGCTGATCACGCTGCGCAAAGCCGACCACGACCAGGTGAAACCGGCGATCGGGTCGCTGCCCGGGGTGGTGGTCACGCCGATCGCCGAACTGCTGCCCACCGACGACCGGTTCGCGCCGGCGATCGTCAACGAGGTCAAGAAGAGCGTCGCCGGTGAACTCGACGGCGAGCCCGGGTGGCGGGTGGTCACCGTCAACCAGAACGGCGTCGACGTCGACGTGCTCAACGAGGTGCCCGGCGTGCCGGCGCCGGCGGTGCGGATCAGCCTCGACCGGTCGGTGCAGAGCGCCGCGCAGAACGCGGTCAACTTCACCGGCAAGAAGGCGATGATCGTCGTGATCAAGCCGTCGACCGGCGAGATCCTGGCCGTGGCGCAGAACGCCTCCGCCGACGCCGAGGGCCTGATCGCCACGACCGGCCTGTACCCGCCGGGGTCGACGTTCAAGATGGTCACCGCCGGCGCCGCCATCGAGCGCGACATGGCCACGCCGAACACGCTGCTGCCGTGCCCGGGCCGGATGGACATCGGACACCGCACGGTGCCCAACTACGGCGGCTTCGACCTCGGCACGGTGCCGATGTCGCGGGCGTTCGCCAGTTCCTGCAACACCACGTTCGCCGAACTCGCCAGCCGGATGCCGCCGCGCGGGCTGACCAACGCCGCCGCGCAGTACGGCATCGGCACCGACTACGAGATCGAGGGGCTGCGGACCGTGACCGGTTCCGTGCCGCCGACGGTGGATCTGGCCGAACGCACCGAGGACGGGTTCGGCCAGGGCAAGGTGCTGGCCAGCCCGTTCGGGATGGCGCTGGCCGCAGCGACCGTGGCGGCCGGGAAAACCCCTGTGCCGCAACTGATCGAGGGCAGGCCCACCCAGATCAACGGTGAGCAGCCGACGATCGACCCCAAGATCCTCGAAGGGCTGCGGCCGATGATGCGGCTGGTGGTCACCAACGGCACCGCCGAGGACCTGCAGGGCGCGGGCGACGTGCGCGGCAAGACCGGCGAGGCGGAGTTCGCCGGCGGGTCGCATTCCTGGTTCGCCGGCTACCGCGGCGACATGGCGTTCGCCGCGCTGATCGTCGGCGGCGGCTCCTCGGAGTACGCGGTGCGGATGCTCAAGGGCATGCTCGACGGGCTGCCACCGGACTACCTGGCTTGAGTAGCCTGGTAGTCGGCCATGACCGACACCAACCACGACGCGATGCGCGTCTCCGACGCCGACCGCAACGGCACGCTGCGGCGGCTGCACAATGCCGTCGCGCTGGGGCTGATCGACATCGACGAGTTCGAAGAGCGCTCGGCGGCGGTGGCGCGGGCCCGGCTGCACTCCGACCTCGACGCGCTGGTCGGTGACCTTCCCGGACCCGGCGCGATCGTCACCTCGGCCGCCGACCGGGTGGAACTGCGCGGAGTGCTGGGCTCGCTCAAACGGCACGGCGAGTGGACGGTGCCGAGCCGGCTGGCGCTGCACCGCCGGATGGGGTCGGTGGACCTGGACCTGACCAGGGCGCGGTTCGCCGGGCCGATGGTGGTGGTCGAACTGGACCTGAAGTTCGGCGGGCTGGAGCTGCGGCTGCCCGAGGGGGCCAGCGCCTCGATCGACGACGTGGAAGTCGTCGTCGGCAGCGCCCACGACCATCGCCGCGACGCCCCGGCCGACGGAAACCCGCACGTGATCCTGACCGGCAAGGTGGTCTGCGGTTCGGTCGACATCCGCGGCCCGCGGCGGGGCTGGCGGCTCAGCCCGTTCGATCGCCGCTGATCCTCCGGCTACGCTGGGGTTATGCCTGTTCGTAGCGCTCTTCGCCCTGGCACGGTGTCCCCGACGCTGCCGGTGCCCAACTCGATCCCGCGCCCGGAGTACGCGTGGAAGCCGACCGTGAAAGAGGGCACCGAGCCGTGGGTGCAGACGCCCGAGGTGATCGAGAAGATGCGGGTCGCGGGCCGCATCGCCGCCGGCGCGCTCGCCGAGGCCGGTAAGGCCGTCGCGCCCGGTGTCACCACCGACGAACTCGACCGCATCGCCCACGAGTACATGGTCGACCACGGTGCGTATCCGTCGACGTTGGGCTACAAGGGCTTTCCCAAGTCCTGCTGCACCTCGCTCAACGAGATCATCTGCCACGGCATCCCGGACTCGACGGTGGTCGAGGACGGCGACATCGTCAACATCGACGTGACCGCCTACATCGACGGGGTGCACGGCGACACCAATGCGACCTTTTTGGCCGGCGACGTGTCCGAGGAGCACCGGCTGCTCGTCGAGCGCACGCACGAGGCGACCATGCGCGCGATCAAAGCCGTCAAACCCGGGCGGCAGTTGTCGGTGGTCGGGCGGGTCATCGAGTCGTACGCGAACCGGTTCGGCTACAACGTCGTTCGCGACTTCACCGGCCACGGCATCGGCACCACGTTCCACAACGGCCTGGTGGTGCTGCACTACGACCAGCCCGCGGTCGACACCGTGCTCGAACCGGGGATGACGTTCACCATCGAGCCGATGATCAACCTCGGCGGCCTGGACTACGAGATCTGGGACGACGGCTGGACCGTCGCGACCACCGACAAGAAGTGGACCGCGCAGTTCGAGCACACGCTGGTGGTCACCGACGACGGCGCCGAGATCCTCACCCAGCTGTGAACCTTCCCCCGCGAGCAGACGCAAAGTGTCCCGGAAAGCGCGGAAATGAGGTCACTTTGCGTCTGCTCGGCCGAAAAAAGTGACCAGCGGCGGGGCGCTGCTGGTCGCGGGCACCACGTCGGACGCCGGCAAGTCGATGATCGTCGCCGGCCTGTGCCGACTGTTGGCGCGCAAGGGCGTTCGCGTCGCGCCGTTCAAGGCGCAGAACATGTCGAACAACTCGGCGGTCACCGTCGACGGCGGCGAGATCGGCCGCGCGCAGGCTATGCAGGCGCGGGCGGCCGGACTGGCCCCGCACACCCGGTTCAACCCGGTGCTGCTCAAACCCGGCAGCGACCGCACCTCGCAGCTGGTCGTGCGCGGTCACGTCGCGGGCACCGTGCGGGCGGGAGACTACTTCACCCACCGCGCACACCTCGCCGAAATCGTGCACAGCGAATTAGCCGAGCTGCGAAACGAATTCGACGCCGTCCTCTGCGAGGGCGCGGGCTCACCCGCCGAGATCAACCTGCGCGCAACCGATCTCGCGAACATGGGCCTGGCACGCGCAGCCGACCTGCCGGTCGTCGTCGTCGGTGACATCGACCGCGGCGGGCTGCTGGCGCACCTGTTCGGCACGGTGGCCGTGCTCGAACCGGACGACCAACGGCTGATCAGCGGGTTCATCGTCAACAAGTTCCGCGGGGACCCGGCGCTGCTGGCCCCCGGACTGGAGCAACTGCAGGCGCTCACCGGCCGGCCGACCTACGGCGTCGTGCCCTACGCCGACGGATTGTGGCTCGACACCGAGGATTCCGTCTCGGTGCTGGCGCACCGCGTCGTCGGCGACCCGCAGCCGCCACGGGGTCGGCAGTGGCTGCGCATCGCCGCGATCCGGCTCCCGCGCATCTCCAACTCCACCGACGTCGAAGCGCTCGCGTGCGAACCCGGTGTGCTGGTCCGCTGGGTCACCGACCCCGCCGACCTCGCCGACGCCGACGCGGTGGTGCTGCCCGGCAGCAAGGCGACCGTCGCCGACCTGGACTGGCTGCGGGAACGGGGACTGGCCGACGGGGTCGCCGCACACGCCGCGGCCGGCAAGGCGGTGCTCGGGATCTGCGGCGGGTTCCAGATGCTGTGCCGCAGCATCGACGACCCCGTCGAGTCGAAGGCGGGGCGGGTCACCGGCATCGGGTTGCTCGACGCCGACATCGCGTTCGCCGCCGAGAAGACGTTGCGCCGGCACGAGAACGGGTTGTCCGGCTACGAGATCCACCACGGCCGGGTCACGCGCAGCGCCGCAGACGACTGGCTGGGTGTCGGGTTGCGTCGCGGCGCCGTGTACGGCACCCACTGGCACGGCCTGCTCGACAACGACGACGTCCGACGGGCGTGGCTCACCGAGGTGGCGCCGCCCGGTTTCACCGTCGCCGCCGACGTCGACGTCGGTGCCCGCCGCGACGCGCAACTCGACACGATGGCCGATCTGCTCGCCGGCCACCTCGACATCGACGTGCTGTTGGCGCTGCTCGATGGCGGCCCATCGCGGCGTCCGACGATCGTCAGCTCGATCTAGATTCGGTGCCCGACGCGGACCTTCTCGCCGGGCATGGCGCACGACGCGCGCGTCACCAGCGACACCGGCAGCACCGTGCGGCGCCGCAGCCGCCGGGTCGGCGCGTCGAGTCGGGTGAACAGCCGGTCGGCGGCGAAGCGGCCCATCGCGTCGCCGTCCTGGTGGACCACGGTGATCGCGGGTTGCAGTGCCGCGGCAGTGGGGAAGTCGCCGAAGCCGATCAACGCAATGTCTTTGCGCCGCAACGTCTGTAGTGCGGTGACGAGTGCGATCGTGCAGCGGGCGTTGGACGAGAACACCGCGGTCGGCGGTTGCGGCGCGTCGAGCGCGCGGCGGAGCGCGGCGGTGATCGTGTCGACGTCGACCGCGCCGATGTGCACCGGTCCGGCGGGCAGCCCCGCCTCGTCGAGTGCCTGCTGCCAACCCTCGAGCCGCAGCAGACCGGTCACGGTGTCGTCGCCCATGAACGCGATGTGACGGTGCCCGTGCGCGATGAGGTGACGGGTGCCGTCGTGGCCGCCGCCGACGTCGTCCTGGACCACCGCGTCGGCGGTCAACCGTCCGGGCTCGCGGTCGACGAACACCAGCGGTGTGCGTTTTAGCCACGGTCGCAGATAGGACATGTCGCGACCGACCGGGCAGATGATCATGCCGGCGACCTGACGCTTGAGAACCGCCTCCAGGGAGCGTTGTTCGTGCGACGGCTCCCACCCGACGCTGGTGACGATGACCGCGACGTTCCGCTTGCTGGCTTCCTGTTCCACCGCATCGATGATCCCGGCGAAGAACGGGTCCGCGACGCCGGGCACGGCGACCCCGATCGCCGCGTCGCGTCCGGCGCGGAACGTGACAGCCAGCATGTTCGGGACGTACTGCAGTTCGACGATCGCGCGCTCGACGCGCATCCGGACGTCGGCCGAGACGTAGCGGTCGTTGTTGATCACCCGCGAGACCGTCTTTGCGCTGACCCCCGCACGGTCGGCGACGTCGCGCATCGTGGTCATCGACGCTCCTCCTCGCTCCGTCAGAGGCCAGTATGTCACCGATGACATAGCGCGCGCACCGAATCGTGTGACACCGGTGACATACGCCGCGATGTGGCGTACTGTCCGGTCAGACCGACGTGACGCAGGTAACAGGACAGGAGGCGCCGCACGAGTGAGTACGCATCCACAACTGCTGCCGCCGAATGTCATTCCGCACTGGTACGCGGGTGGCCCGGTGCTGGCGGACTGGCGCGGGCTGCCGCCGGTCGGGGACCGCTCACCGGAGGAGTGGATCGGCGCCACCGTCGCGCGCTTCGGTGAACCGACGCTGGGTCCCTCGACGCTGGCCGACGGAACGCTGCTGCGCGACGCGGTCGAACGCGACCCCCTGCCCTGGCTCGGGCGCGACGACGGCGCGCCGGGGGACACCGGTGTCCTGGTGAAACTCCTCGACGCCGGCCAACGGCTTCCCGTGCACGTGCACCCGACGCGAGACTTCGCGTGCCGCCACCTCGGCTGCCCCTACGGTAAGACCGAGGCGTGGTACATTTTGCGCGCCGACGGCGACGCCGCGGTGTGGGTGGGCTGGCGGGAAACCGTTGAGCCGCAACGGCTGTCGGATATGGTCGCCGCACAGGACGTCGACGGCCTGCTCGCGCTGATGCACCGGATCCCGGTGCGGCCCGGCGACGGGGTGCTGGTGCCCGGCGGCACCCCGCACGCGATCGGTCGCGGCGTGCTGCTGGTCGAGGCGCAGGAACCCACCGACCAGTCGATCCTGCTGGAGCGCGTCAACACCACCGCCTCCGACGACGAGGTGTTCCTCGGCCTCGACCGCGACGTCGCGTTGTCGGCCGTCGACGCCGAACCGATCGACGACACCGGCGACCTGATGCGGCACGTCGAGGCCGACGCGATCGGTATGACCCCGGTGCTGCCGGTCGAGGCCACACCGTTCTTCCACATGGACCTCCTCGGTCCGCGCACCGACGTCGACGCCGGATTCGCGGTGGCAGTGGTGCTTTCGGGGACGGGATCGGTGGTCCCGTCCGGCGGAGAAGCCGTCGCGGTGACGGCGGGCAACACGCTGGTGGTGCCCGCGTCGTCGGGCGTCTGGCACACCGAAGGCGACGCGCGACTACTCGTCTGCCGGCCCGGTGACTCCTGGCCGCCGCCGCTACCGGACTCCCGGGGAGGCCCGGCATGACGGCCCTGCTGGAGGCCCGCGGCCTGTCCCGCAGTTTCGGCCACGTCCGCGCGCTCGACGGCGCCGACTTCGACGTCGACGCCGGCGAGATCGTCGGCCTCATCGGCGACAACGGCGCGGGCAAGTCGACGCTGATCAAGGCGCTCTCGGGCAACCTCGACCTCGACGACGGCGAGATCTACTTCGAGGGCAGACGGGTGCGGATGTCCGGGCCGCGACAGGCCGAGGACCTCGGCATCGAAGTGGTCTACCAGGACCTGGCGCTCGCACCGCATCTGAACCCGGTGCAGAACGTGTTCCTGGGCAGGGAGATTGCTCGCAAGGGCATCCTCGGGCGCCTCGGCTTCATGGACGAGAAGGAGATGCGCCGACGCGCTGCCGAGTCGTTCGCCGACCTCGGTGCGACCGTGCGCTCGCTGAACTCGGCGGTCGGGTCGATGTCGGGCGGCCAGCGTCAGGGCATCGCGATCGCCAGGGCGATGGCGTGGGCGAACAAGGTGCTGATCCTCGACGAGCCGACCGCCGCGCTGGGCGTCGTGCAGACCGCCAACGTGCTCGAGTCGATGAAACGGGTGCGCGACAAGGGGATCGCCGTGGTGTTCATCAGCCACTCGATGCCGCACGTGCTCGAGGTGTGTGACCGCATCCAGGTGCTGCGACTGGGTCGGCGGGTGGCGACCTACACCGGCGCGCAGACCACGGTCGAAGAACTCGTCGGCGCGATGACCGGTGCGCTGGACAAGCGGGAGGGCGCGGCGTGAGCACCATCGAGAAGTCGGTGACGAGCGCCGAGGACATGGACCCGGCGCAGTCGTTCCTCAAGCGGGTGGCCGGGTTACAGGCGTTCTGGATCCTCGGCGTGCTGATCGTCATCTGCCTGGTCTTCGCCGTGCTGGCCGGTGACCGCTTCCTGTCGGCGGGCAACTTCTCGCTGATCTCGCAGAACGTCGCGGTGTGGGCGGTGCTCGGGGTCGGTATGACGTTCGTGATCATCACCTCGGGCATCGACCTGTCGGTCGGTTCGGTGCTGGTGTTCGCCTCGGTGGTGTCGGCGAAGGTGATGGAGGCGATGGGCGGTGCGGGCCCCGGCGTGGCGGCCGTCGGACTGGTCGTCGCGGTCGTGGGCGGAATGGCGTGGGGCGTCGTCAACGGAATCCTGGTCGCGGTCGCGAAGGTGCCCGCGCTGATCGTCACGCTGGGCACGCTGTCGGTCGCGCTCGGGTTGGCGCAGGTGATCACCGGCGGCATCGACATCCGCTCGGTGCCGACCGAACTGACCGACTTCAGCGCCTACACCAAGATCCTCGGCATCCCCGGCCTGCCGTTCGTGGCGCTGGTGATCGTCGTGCTCGGCGCAATTCTGCTGCACAAGACCAGGTTCGGCCGCTACACCTACGCGATCGGCTCGAACGCGGAGGCGGCGCGCCGCACCGGCATCAAGGTGACCCGCCACCTCGTCGCGGTCTACGCGCTGGCCGGCACGCTGGCCGGCGTCGGCGCGATCCTTACGCTGGCACAGTTCGGCACCACGACCATCGCCGGGCAGTCGCTGACCAACCTCAACGTGATCGCGGCGGTGGTGATCGGCGGGACGTCGATCTTCGGCGGCGAGGGCACCATCTTCGGCACCGTCGTCGGCCTGTTCATCCCCGCCGTTCTGCAGTCCGGGTTCGTGATCATCGGCGTCCAACCGTTCTGGCAGGGCGTCGCGGTCGGCACGGTGCTCATCGCCGCCGTGTACGTCGACCAGTCCCGCCGCGCGGCCGCGCTGCGCGGCGCCCGGCCCCGGGGTTTCGTCAAACGAAGAACGCAACGAAAGGAACGCCAGTGAACCGAAAGCGCGCCATGGTGGTCGCGGGGACGTTGGGTGTCGTCGTCCTCGGGCTGTCGTCCTGCACATCGTCGAAACCCGAGAGTTCCGGTGAGACGTCAGGCGGTGCGCAGGAGGATGCCGCCACCACCGTCACCGCACCCGCGAAAGCCAGCCGCGAGTACAACCTTCAGTTCCTGCAGGGCGTCTCGGGTGACCAGTTCTACATCACCATGCAGTGCGGTGCGCAGGAGGAGGCCGCGAAGCTGGGCGTGAAGGTCTCCACGCAGGGCCCGCAGAAGTTCGACCCGACGTTGCAGAAACCGATCCTCGATTCGATCGTCGCCGGCCGCCCCGATGCGCTGCTGGTCGCGCCGACCGACGTGCAGGCCATGCAGCAGCCGCTCGAGCAGGCGGCCGCGGCCGGCATCAAGGTGGTGCTCGTCGACACCACCACCAACGACCCGTCGTACGCCGTGTCCCAGATCGCCAGCGACAACGAGGGCGGCGGCCGGGCCGCGTTCGAGGCCATCAAGAAGCTGCGGCCCGAGGGCGGCAAGGTGATGGTGATGAACATCGACCCCGGGGTGTCGACCACCGACGCCCGCGCCAAGGGATTCGAGGATGCGGTCAAGAGCGACGACAAATTCGAGTACGTCGGCGTGCAGTACAGCCACAACGATCCCGCGACCGCGGCGCAGCTGATCGGCGCGCAGTTGCAGAAGGATCCCGACCTCGTCGGCGTCTTCGCCACCAACCTGTTCTCGGCCGAGGGCTCGGCGACCGGCGTGCGGCAGGCCGGCAAGGCCGGTCAGGTGCAGGTCGTCGGCTTCGACGCCGGGCCCAATCAGATCCAGGCGCTGCGCGAGGGCACCGTGCAGGCGCTCGTCGCGCAGGATCCGGGGCTGATCGGCAAGTTCGGTGTCGATGAGGCGGTCACCGCGCTCGAAGGCGGCGAGAACACCAAGAAGGTACAGACCGGCTTCACGATCATCACCCAGGAGAACCTCGACGGTGAAGGCGGCGCGGCGGCATACAAGTCGGATTGCTAAGCCGCGGTGACGACGCCGAGCAGGTGTGACACGGCGTCGGCGACGGCGTCGCGGGCGGCGGTCAACGGCACCCGAGGATCCACGGTGTCCTCGCTCAGCGTCGCCCGCAGGACGCCGGTGTAGGCGACGTTGAGTGCGGTGCCGACGTTGACCTTGACGATTCCGGCCCGCACCGCCGCGCGCAGCGTGTCGTCGGGGACACCCGAAGAGCCGTGCAGCACAAGAGGAACGGGCACGGCATCGCGTAACGCCGCGATCAGGTCGAGGTCCAGCGACGCGGTCTGAGTAGTCATCGCGTGCGAGCTGCCGACCGCGACCGCGAGCGCGTCGACCCCCGTCGCGGCGACGAACTCGGCGGCCTGCTGCGGGTCGGTGCGCACGCCGGGGGTGTGCGCGCTGCTGGCCTGGCTGCTCTTGCCGCCGACGTACCCCAACTCGGCCTCCACCGACAGGCCCTGGTTCTGCAGGCGGCGGGCGGCGGCGGCGGTGATGTCGACGTTGCGGTCGTAGGGCTGGGCGCCGGCGTCGACCATCACCGATGAGAAGCCGGCCTGACCGGCGGCCTCCCACAGCGCGTCGGTCTCGACGTGGTCGAGGTGCAGGCTGACCGGGACCGCCGCGTCGGCGGCCAGCACGCTCAGCGCGGCGGCCAGCGGGGTCAGCCGGGCGTGGAACCGCACGGTGTTCTCGCTGACCTGCAGGATCACCGGGTGTTCGACGCGTTCGGCGCCGGCGATGATGCCTTCGGCGTGCTCGAGCGTGATCACGTTGAACGCCGCAACCCCCACGTCGCGCGACCGCGCGCCGTCGAGGAGGGCGGCGGTGGAGGCCAGCGGCATGTCCCTCCTTGACGCGTTTCCAATCAGACGCAACCATATCCATGTAAACCCAACTCCGCAACGGTTTGAGGAGCGCGAATGCCCGCCTTCGCCGGCCTCGACGTCGGCACCACGTCGAGCAAGGCCGTGGTGTACGCCGAGGACGGCGCCACGCTGGGCGCCGGCCGGACCGCCATGCGGTGGGACGCCGGCCCGCAGGGCACGCAGACCGACGCCGAGACCCTGTGGCGCAGCGCGTTGACCGCGCTGTGCGACGCGGCGGCCGACGCGGGGGTGCCGGTGACCGCGGTCGGCATCACCAGCATGGGGGAGTCCGGGGTGCTCACCGACGCCCACGAGCGACCACTGGCCCCGGTGATCGCCTGGCACGACGACCGCGACCACGACGAAGTGGCCGACCTCGTCGCCGAACTCGGGACCGAGGCGTTCGGCGGGATCGCGGGAAAGCCTGCGCGCGGCCAGTTCTCGCTGACCAAACACCGCTGGCTGCTGACCCACGAGCCGGCGGCGCGGTCGGCGGTCATGCGCTACGACGTCGGCGGCTGGGTGGTGCGCCGCCTCGGCGGCGCACCGGTCATCGAACTGTCGCTGGCCGGCCGCACCGGCTGGCTCGACATCGCGGCACACGACTGGTGGGACGACGCGCTGGCCTGGTCCGGGGCGGCGCGCGGGCTCATGCCGCCGCTGGTTGCCGCGGGCCAACCGGTCGGCCGCATCACCACCGACGAGGCGCACCCGCTGCTGCGCGGCGCGCTGCTGACCCTCGCCGGACATGACCACCAGGCGTCGGCGCTCGGTGCCCGCGCGACCGCCCCCGGCTACGAGCTCGACTCGTCGGGCACTGCAGAAGCGCTGGTGCGCACCGTGTCTCGCGTGCCGAGCCGTGCCGAGGCGGTCCGGCTGGCTGCCGCCGGCATCACCACCGACCCGAGCGTCGAACCCGAGCGCTGGACGCTGCTCGGCGGCACCGAGGGCGGGCTGGCGCAGAACCGGGCACTCGAGATGCTCGGGGTGTCCGGTGGCGGTTTGGCTGCCCTCGACGCCGCGGCCGAGCACGCCCCGCACGGGCGGGTCGTCGTCGGCGGGCTGGGCACCGAGACGCTGACTCTCGGTGGCATCGCGGGCGGCGTCGGGCCGGGCGAGGTGTGGAAGGCGGTCGTGGCCGCGGCCGCCGACGAGGCGCTCGCGCTGCACCGCGCCATGGACGACGTCGTCGGACCCGCCTCCGGCGTCATCGTCACCGGCGGCTGGCGGCACAGCGCGGAGGTCATGCGCGCCAAACGAATCCGCTTACCCGGGCTGCGGGTGTCGCCCCTCGACGAGGCCGGAACCCTGGGCGCCGCGACGCTCGCGGCCAGGGCCGCAGGGGCGCTCGGACCCGACGACCATCTGGGCCCGCCGTGACCGCGTCGAGGCGGACGTGGTTTGCCGACGAGCGGCACGTCGAGGTGCTGCGGATGCTCGACACCGCACGCCGGGTCGAAAGTGCGGAACTCGCACGATATTTCGGGGTCAGCGCGGAGAGTATCCGCAAAGACCTGGCTCAGCTGGAGGCGCGCGGGCTGCTCCGCCGCGTGCACGGCGGCGCGGTGGCCCCGCAGCGGCGAAGCGACGAACCGGCCGTCGGCACCCGCACCGAGCGGTCCGCGCAGAAGACCGCGATCGCCCGGCGCGCACTGGAACTGGTGCCCGACGGCGGTTCGCTTCTGCTCGACGCCGGGTCGACCACGCTGCGGCTCGCCGAACTGCTGCCCGCCGACCGCGGTCTCGTCGTCTACACCAACGCGCTACCGTTGGCGACGGTGCTGCTGCAGCGCGGCGTCGCCGTCGTCACGCTGGGCGGGCGGGTGCGGCCCGAAACCGGCGCCGCGGTCGGCCCGCTGACCGTCGCGGCGCTCAGCGGCCTCAACCTCGACGTGGCGTTCCTCGGCACCAACGCGCTGTCCTTCGAGCGCGGGCTCACCACCCCGGACGCCGACGAGGCACACGTCAAGCGGGCGATGCTGGCCGCCGCCCGCCAACGCGTATTCCTGGTCGACGCAAGCAAATTCGGTCGTGAGAGTCTGGCCAGACACGCCGACCTCGACGAGGTCGACGTGCTGGTCACCGACGCAAGCGAGCACCGCGACCGGCTGGCCGCACTCGACGTGACCGTGGAGATCGCGCGATGATCACCACCGTCACCGCCAACCCGAGCCTGGACCGCACGCTGCGACTGCCGCGGTTCGTCGCCGGCGAGGTCAACCGCGCCACGTCGACCCTCGTCGAGCCCAGCGGGAAGGGTGTCAACGTTGCACTGGCGCTGCACGGCGTCGGCGTCCCGGTGCGCGCGGTGCTGCCGGTAGGCGGTGGTACCGGCGACGAGATCGTCACGCTGCTCGATGATTTCGGCCTCGAGCATGTCGGTGTGCCGATCGGCGGGGCGCTGCGCTCGAACGTCACGCTGGTCGAGGCCGACGGCCGCACCAGCAAGATCAACGAACCGGGTCCGCGGTTGTCGGACAGCGAAGTCGAGGCGCTGTGCGCGGCGGCGCTGTCGGCGGGGGAGGCCGGTGACTGGGTGGTGTGGTCGGGGAGCCTGCCCGACGGCTTCCGCCCGCACCGGTTGGCCGCCGCGGTCACCGAGGCGCGGGAAGCGGGGCGCCGCGTCGCGGTCGACTGCTCGGGCGCGCCGCTGGCCGCGGTGCTCGAGGCCGCCACGGTGCCCGACCTGGTCAAGCCCAACGCCGACGAACTCGCCGAGGTGACGAACCGGTCGCTGCGCACGCTGGGCGACGTGATCGAGGCGGCGGGGCTGCTGCGGGCGCGCGGGGTGCACACCGTGCTGGTCAGCCTCGGCGCCGACGGCGCGCTGCTGCACGGCCCGGACCTGCCCGAACCGGTGCACGGCAGCGCACCGGCGCGGCGGGTGGTCAACACCGCGGGCGCGGGTGACGCGTTCCTGGCGGGGTGGCTGGCCGCCGCGCACGCGGGGGCGTCAAGCGTGGAGGCGTTTGCCGGCGCGCTGCGCTTCGGTGCCGCCGCCGTCGAGCACGGGGGCACGCTGCTCGGTGTGCCCGATCCGCGCCGCCGCGTGTCGATCGCGCCGGCGCGGCCCGAGACGCCGCTCAGCTGATCTGGAAGTCCTCGTGGATGCCGACGAGCACCTTGACGTGCTCACCGCCCGACGACAGCGCGTACGCGTCGGCGACCCGCGCCAGCGGCACCTGGGCGGTGACGATCTCGTCGACGTCCACCGCGCCCTCGGCGAGCAGGCGGATCGACTCGGCGTAGTCGCGCGGCAGGTAGGTCGCGCTGCCCTGGATGCGGATCTGGTGGTCTTGGATGGTCGCCAGCGGGATCGACACGTCGCCCGTCGGCACCCCCACCACGACGACCGTGCCGCCCTTGCTGGCTATCGCGACAGCTGAACGGACCGTCGATTCGACTGCCACACAGTCGAATACAACGTCGGCGCTCTCGCCGAGCGCATCCCGGGCCTGAGTCACGACGTCGGCGGCGGCCGCGTCGAGCGCCGCATCGGCGCCCAGGCGCACAGCGCGGTCGCGTTTGGCAGCCAGCGGGTCGGTGACCACGACGCGTCGCGCACCGTAGGCCCGCACCACCGCCAGCACCAGCAGCCCGATGGTGCCCGCGCCGAGGATCACGACGGCCTTGTCGCGCACGTCGCCGGCGATGCGCACCGCGTGCACCGGCGTCGACAGCGGTTCGATCAGCGCCGCCGCGCGGTAGTCGAGCTCGTCGGGAACGACGTGGACCCGGTCGGCGGCGATGGTGAAGAAGTCGGCCATCCCGCCCTGCTCGTAACCGCAGCCGAAGAATTGCAGGTTCTCGCAGAGGTTCTCGTTGCCGCCGCGGCACTGTTTGCACCGCCAGCAGGGCAGGTCGGGTTCGACGGTCACCCGGGCGCCGACCTCGACACCGCCGGCCTCGAGTCCACCGACGTCGGCTCCGCGCGCCGCGACGACGCCGACGACCTCGTGGCCGGGGTGGTACGGCAGCGCGATGAACGGGTGGCGGCCGTGGGCGGCGTGCGTGTCGGAACCGCAGACCCCGGAGACCACCGAGCGCACCAGCACTTCACCGGATGCGGGTGTCGGGGTGGGGGAGTCGACGACATCGATGGATCCCGACGAGACGACGACGCGGCGCATCCGCTCGGGAACGTTCATGCTTTCGACGCTACCCGCAGGCCGTGTGATGATGAGGCGTGGCTGATTTCACCGGACGGGCAGTTCTGGTCACGGGGGCGACCGGCGGTATCGGCGCGGCGACCGTGCGCCGACTGGTCGCCGACGGCGCGACCGTGTACGCCGGCGGCCGCAACGTCGACGGGTTGGCGGCGCTGGCCGACGAGACCGGTGCGCACCCGGTGCCGTTCGACCTCACCTCCGAGGACGACGTCCGCGACGCGGTGTCGGGTCTGCCGGTCGACGGCGTGGTCAACTGCGGGGGCTTCGGCGGGGAGATCGCCACGCCGCAGGACACCGATATCGCGGTGTTCGACAAGGTCATCAGCATCAACGCGCGTGGCAGCCTGCTGGTCATCAAACACGTCGCGCCGGGGATGATCCAACGCGGGCGCGGCGGCGCGATCGTCAATGTGTCGAGTCAGGCCAGCCTGGTGGCGTTGCCGGGACACATCTCCTACGGGTCGTCGAAGGCCGCGGTGGACAACATCACCCGGGTCAGCGCGCTGGAACTCGGTCCGCACAACATCCGGGTCAACAGCGTCAACCCGACGGTCGTGATGACCGAGATGTCGGCGTCGCACTGGGGTCACCCCGAGGTCGGCCCGCCGTTCCTGGCGCAGATGCCGCTCGGCCGGTGGGCCACCGAGGACGAGATCGCCGGGCCGATCGTGTTTCTGCTCAGCGACGACGCGGCGATGATCACCGGCGTCTGCCTGCCGATCGACGGCGGCTACACCTGCCGCTGACGAGAGTCGGCGGTAGGTAGTGTGGGCGCCATGGTCAGGCGGTTTGCGGCCGCGGCCGTTCTGCTGCTCGTCGTCAGCGGATGCGGCCACACCGTGACGGGCGCCGCCACCTGGCCCGGCGCCCGACTCGAGCGCGCCGTGCTCACCGCCGGGGACTTCCCGCCCGGTGTCCAGTACGACCGCATCACCCGCGAACCCGGCCAAGCCGACGGTGCAGGCGGACCACCGGCGATGCTGTCCAAACCCGCCGGCTGCTCGGACGCGTTGACCCGGGTGATCGCTGAGTCCGCCGAACGCGGCGCGGGCAGTGCGGCCGAGTACGTCGTCGCCTACGACGGCGCCCGGATGGTCTTCACCGTGCTGACCTGGCCGCTGGACCTCGACCGGCTGGCCGCCGCGGCCGAGCGGTGCGCGACGTTCGAGACCTACTTCGACCCGTCGTCGCCCGGCATCCCGATGACCACCAACCGGATGCCGTCACCGCGCGCCGACGCGCTGGTCTACCAGCAGACGATGCGGCTCGCCGGCGCCGACAACAGCGTGTACTTCTCGTTCGAAAACGTCGGGGCCATGGCGGTCTACGGCATCGCGTTCCCGACCCCCAACCCGTCGGTCACGGTCAAAGGCTCGCTGCCGCAGACCTTTCTGGACATCGCCGCCCGCCAGGCCGACCGCATCGCCGCGGCCTGACCCCGGCGTTCACTGACCGCGAAACGGCTCCGGCACCCGATCGGCCGCTGTAGCGTGGCCCAATGCCATCCACCACGGTCACGGTCGAGGGAATCACCGTGCCCGTCAGCGTCACCGGCCCCGACACGGGTTCGGTGGTCGTGCTGCTCGGTGCGGCCCACCAGTCGCCGGTGGCCTACGACGCCGTCTGCCAACGCCTGCACACCGCCTCGCTGCGCACGGTCGTGGTCCCGCCCGACCCGCGGCTGACCGCCAAGTCGGTGGTCGCGATCCTCGACGCCCTCGACATCAAATGGGCGCTGCTCGTCGGCGACCGGATCGGCGGTGAGCTGGCCTGGGAACTGGCCGCCACCCGCCTCGACCGGTTCATCGGGCTGGTGGTGATCGACCGCGGGCATCCGCGGGTGGCCGACGGCGCCGGCGTCATCCGCGACGAGCACTGCCCGCCGGTCGAGATGAACACCACCGCGCTGGTCAGCGGCCCGGCCGCCCGCGCGGTCGCCAGGGCCAGCCAGCGCTTCGTGTACGGCGACTACCGGGTGGTCGAGCTACTCGGCCGACGGAACGCGCAGGAATCCACCGCGCAACTGGCCGCCGAGATCGTGATGCGCACCAGCACCTGGTGACTAGACCGGCGCCTCTTCCGGTGTCCACGCCTGCGGCAGCGCGGGGCTGCCCGGAAACAGGAAGTCCACGAACGCTTTTGCCGTCGGCTGCGGCTCGTGGTTGGCCAGCCCGGGCCGCTCGTTGGCCTCGATGAAGACGTACTCCTGATCGGTCACGTCGGGCACCAGCAGGTCGATCCCGGTGACCGGGATGCCGATGGCCTCGGCCGATTTGACCGCGACCTCGCACAGGTGCGGGTTCACCTTCGCGGTGACGTCGTGGATCGTGCCGCCCTGATGCAGGTTCGCGGTGCGACGCACCCGCAGGCGCTGTCCCTCGGGCAGCACGTCGTCGAACGACCAACCCGCCTCGGCGACTGTCGATTCGGTGACCGCGTCGATCGGGATGCGGGACTCGCCGCCGGTGGCCGCGGCCCGCCGTCGGCTCTGCGCCTCGATCAGCTCGCGGATGGTGTGGTGCCCGGTGCCGACGACCTCGGCGGGCTTGCGCAGCGCGGCGGCCACCACCTTGCCGTCGATGACGACGAGCCGCAGATCGTCGCCGGGCGCGCGCTGTTCGATCAGCACGTGCGGATGCTCCTCGCGTGCCCGGGCCAGCGCGGCGTCCAGTTCCGCGGCGCTGTTGACGCCGACGGTGATGCCCTTGCCCTGCTCGCCGCGGGTCGGTTTGACCACCACGTCGCCGACCTCCTCGAGGAACGCGTGGTCCTGCTCGTCGAACGTGGCCAACCGGCCCTTGGGCACCGCGATCCCGGCCTCGGCCACCAGCCGGCGGGTCAGCCGCTTGTCGTCGCAGCGGGCCATCGCGACCGCGGAGGTGAACTCCGACAACGATTCCCGGGTGATGACGGTGCGCCCGCCGTGCGACAGCCGCATCTCCCCGGCCTCGGCGTCGAGCACCTCCACCCAGATCCCGCGGCGCATGGCCTCGTCGGCGATGATCCGGGCGTACGGATTGAGATCCTCGACGGTCTCGGGGGGATGGGTGAACAGCGGTTCGTTGATGGCGTTCTTGCGTTTGACCGCCATCACGGGCACCCGCTCGAAGCCGAGCTTCTCGTAGAGCGAGATCGCCGCGGAGTTGTCGTGGCTGACCGACAGGTCCATGTAGGCGCGGCCGCGGTCGCGGTAGATGGCGGCCAGCGCGCGGGTCAGCGCGGCGCCGACACCGGGCAGGCTGGTGGTGGGGTCGACGGCCAGCGTCCACAGGCTCGACCCGTTCTCCGGGTCGGAGAACAGCCGTTTGTGGTCGACGCCGGTGACGGTGCCCAGCACGCTGCCGTCGTCGTCGCGCACCGCGACGAGGTAGTCGACAGCATCTTGTTCGAGATGGTTCTGCCAGAGCCGTTCGACCGGTGCCGGCACCATCCCGCAGCGCACGTACACGCGGTTCATCTCGTCGGCGTCGTCGGCGCTCTGCAGCGCGCGCACCGAGAAGCCGGTCGGCTCGGAGGCCTTCGGGTCGTCGTCGGTGAACCGCAGCCGGTAGGTGTGGCTGGGGTCGATGAACAGTTCGGCGGGCGCCATCGACACCAGCACGTGCGGTTCGCGGGCGTACATGCAGATGTCGCGTCGGCCCAGGCTCTCCTGGCGCAGCACCTCGGCCAGGGTTGCCGGATCGGCGAATGTCTGCCCGAAAATGAGCCGTCCCCAACCCATCTCGACGACGACGTCGTCGGCCATCTTGTCGACCAGATGTTGCGGTGAGGCGTCGTGCAGTCCGAGGGTGATGGCCTCCGTCTGGTCGATGGCCCCCGTTTGGTCCGGGTCGATGGTCGTCATGCCGCGGGCCCCGACACCCCGTGCCGCTGCAACCACAGCTCCAGCAGGGCGATCTGCCACAGTTCGTTACCGCGCAGCGGGGTGAGCCGGCCGTTCGGGTCGGCGAGCAACCGGTCGACCGCCTCCGGCCGGAACAGGCCGCGCTCCTTGGCGGCCGGCGCGTACAGCGCGTCGCGCACCATGTCCAGGTAGGGCCCTTCGAGATGAGTCAGCGCAGGCACCGGGAAGTAACCTTTCGGCCGATCGATGACCTCGGACGGAATGACCTGTCGGGCAGCCTGTTTCAGTACACCCTTGCCTTCGTGGGCGACCTTGAGCTCGGGCGGGCAGGTGGCGGCCAGCTCGACGAGCTCGTGGTCGAGGAACGGCACCCGGCCCTCCAGGCCCCACGCCATCGTCATGTTGTCCACCCGCTTGACCGGGTCGTCGACGAGCATCACCGTCGTGTCGAGGCGCAACCCGCGGTCGACGCCGGTCTCGGCGCCCGCGCGCGCGAAATGCTCGGTGACGAAGTCCAGGCTCGGGTCACCGTCGACGGCGTACGACGGCGAGATCAGCGCGTCGTAGCCGCCGCGGTCGCGGTCGAAGAACGCCTTGCGGTAGCGGGCCACCGCGCCGTCGACGGTCGTCGCGTCGGGTTCGCCGAGCGGCGGGTACCAGTGGTAGCCGGCGAACACCTCGTCGGCGCCCTGCCCGGACTGCACGACCTTCACGTGCTTGGCGACTTCCTGGCTGAGCAGATAGAACGCCACGCAGTCGTGGCTGACCATCGGTTCGCTCATCGCCCCGATCGCGCCGTCGAGGGCGGGCAGCATCCGTTCGGTGCCGATGCGGATCTGGTGGTGGTCGGTGCCGAACCGCTCGGCGATGATGTCGGAGTACTTGAACTCGTCGCCGGCCACACCGCCGACCGACTCGAAGCCGATCGAGAAGGTCGCCAGCCCGTGCTGGCCGGCCTCGGCGAGCAGCCCGACGATCAGACTGGAGTCGACCCCGCCCGACAGCAGGCAGCCGACCGGTACGTCGGCGACGAGCCTGCGGTCCACGGCGACCCGCAGCGACTCGAGAACGGCGTCCTCCCAGTCGCGTTCGGACCAGTCGGCGCGGTCGGCGCGGCGGCTGAAGTCGGGCTCCCAGTACGTCGTGGTGATGGTGCGGCCATCGGGCTCGATGGCCACCAGCGACGCCGGCGGCACCTTGGTGACCCCGCGCAGAATCGTGCGCGGCGCGGGCACCACCGAGTGGAACGTCATGTAGTGGTGCAGCGCCACCGAGTCGATCCGGGTGTCGACGTCCCCGCCGGCGAGCAGCGCAGGCAGCGACGAGGCGAACCGGATCCGCTTCGGGGTCTGGGTCAGGTACAGCGGCTTGATGCCGAGCCGGTCGCGGCCGAGCAGCACCCGGCCGCTGTCGCGTTCGACGATCGCGAACGCGAACATGCCGTAGAGCCGGTCGACGAACCGGTCACCCCAGTGGTGGTAGGCCTTGAGCAGCACCTCGGTGTCGCTGTGCGAGAAGAACCGGTAGCCCTGCTCGCTGAGCTCGCGGCGCAGCTGCTTGTAGTTGTAGATGCAGCCGTTCCACGCCACCGCCAACCCCAGCTCGGAGTCGAGCATGGGCTGACCGCCGGCTTCTGTCAGGTCGATGATCTTCAGGCGACGGTGTCCGAGGGCGACCCTGCCTTGCGACCAGGCGCCCGCCGAGTCCGGACCTCTGGGGGTCATCGCCTCGGCCATCGCCGAGACCGCTGCAATGTCAGGCGTCAGGCCGTCGAGACGCACCTCGCCGGTGGCTCCACACACGCCTTCGACAGTACCCCTGTGGAAGCTGATGAAACCTGGTGCGGGTGTGACCTGGCTCTACTTTGCGCTGCTCACGGGCGGGTTTGACCTCGCCGCGCGCCCAGGCTCAGTCGGTGTGGCCCTTGAGGATCTCGTCCTCGATGGTGCCGCCGAGGCCCTCGGCGTCCGGGTCGTAGCCGTGCAGGCCGCCGGTGACCGCGTATTCCTCCTCGGGCGAGAGCACCAGGCGGTGGCGTCCGTAGACGCCGAACACCAGCAGACCCAGGATGTAGAAGATGACGATCGCGATGACCGCGGGCCGGTAGTCGGGGTTGACGAGGACGCCGACGAACGTCACCGCGGCGATCACCAGCGCGACGACCGCGCCCCAGTTGCCGGTCGGGCTGACCCACGGTCGCCGCGCGTTGGGGAACCTGCGGCGCAGCAGCAGGAACGAGATCATCTGCAGCCCGTACGCCAGCACCGCGCCCCACACCGCGATGTTCAGCACCACCGCGCCGGCGCCCTCGTTGTAGTTGACGATGAGCAGCGCGACGAAGCCGATGACCGCGCCCACCAGCAACGCGACGTACGGCGTCTGCCGGGATCCGGTCAGCGACAACGTCTTCGGGTAGTAGCCGGCGCGGCTCAACGAGTACATGTTGCGGCCGTAGGCGTACATGATGCCCTGCAGGCTGGCCAGCAGGCCGATCAGCGCGAACGCCGACAGCACCGCGGCGAGGTTGCCGGGCAGGAACGCGCGGAAACCGTCGAGCAGCGGTTCGTCGGAGCTGCCCAACGCCTCGGACCCGGTCACCGCCGGGTTGAGGAAGAACACGATCGCGCCGCAGCCGATCAGCGTGATCAGCCCCCAGATGCCGGCGCGCGGGATGTCGCGGGCCGGTTCGTGCGCTTCCTCGGCGGCCAGCGGCAGCTCCTCGATACCGAGGAAGAACCACATCGCGAACGGCATCGCGTAGAGGATCGCGATCCAGCCGAACGGCAGGAACTCCGAGGACCCCGCGGCGGCCGGGTCCGGCGCGATGTCGAACAGCCTGCTGAAGTCCACCGCGCCGTTGGCGACGGCGAGGATGCCGAACAGCACCAGGATGCCGATCGAGATGATCGCCACCACGAGCGCGAACTTGAACGAGATCTCCGCGCCCCACGAGTTCAGCCCGACGAAGATCGCGTACAGGATGATCCACCACACCCACATCGGCAGGGAGAGGTTGAACAGGTCGGTCGTGACGGCGTTGGCGTAGGACGCGGAGAAGAACACGATCACCGCGGTGGTGAACACGTATTCGATGGTCTCGGCGAATCCGGTGACGAAACCGCCCCACGGTCCCATCGCGGCGCGGGCGAACGAGTAGGCGCCGCCGGTGTGCGGCATGGCCGCCGACATCTCGCCGATCGAGAAGAGCATGCCGAAGTACATGATCACGATGACGACGGAGGCGATCGCCAGCCCGCCCCAGCCGGCCGCGCCGATGCCGAAGTTCCAGCCGGAGAAGTCGCCGGAGATGACGGCCGCGACGCCGATGCCCCACAGCCCCCAGAAGCCCGCGGTGCGCTTGAGCTGACGTTTCTCGAAGTAGCCCTCACCCGCCTGGCTGTAGGTGACGCCGCCCGAACTCTTTCTCTTGTCCTGCGCACTGTCCTGAGCCATGGGTCGCTCCTTCTCGCAGTCGTGAGGGCATACGGAGAATAAACTCGGCAATGGTCTGTTGTCCTACCTTTGGGGGTGACAATCGTGTAAAACACGGGCACCACCATCCGGACGGGCGACGGCCAATGGTTGACTACTCGGCATTCCCGTCGTTCGTTCGCCGAGGGAGAGGACCCACCAGCCGATGAGCGTTCCATCAGGCATGCTGGCCCAGGCCGACCTCGAACGGCTGGTGGCTGCCGGCGAGGTCGACACCGTGATCCTCGGCTTCTGCGACATGCAGGGCAGGTTGACCGGCAAGCGGGTGTCGGCGCGACTGTTCGTCGAGGAGGTCGCCGCGCACGGCGCCGAATGCTGCAACTACCTGCTGGCGGTCGACGTCGACATGAACACCGTCGAGGGCTACGCGATGTCGAGCTGGGACACCGGCTACGGCGACATGGTGATGACGCCGGACTTCTCGACGTTGCGGCTGCTGCCGTGGCTGCCGGCCACCGCGATGGTGATGGCCGATCTGACGTTCACCGACGGCCGGCCCGTCGACGTCGCGCCGCGCAGCATCCTCAACCGCCAGATCGACCGGCTCGCCGAGCGGGACCTGGTGCCCTACGCGGGCACCGAACTGGAGTTCATGGTGTTCGACGACGGTTATCGCGAGGCCTGGGCCAAGGGATACCGCGGGCTGACCGCCGCCTCGGACTACAACGTCGACTACGCGATGATGGCGTCCACGCGCATGGAGCCGCTGCTGCGCGACATCCGGCTCGGCATGACCGGGGCGGGCATGTACTGCGAAGGCGTCAAGGGGGAGTGCAACCTCGGGCAGCAGGAGATCGCGTTCCGATACGACCACGCGCGGGTCACCTGCGACAACCACACCATCTACAAGAACGGCGCCAAGGAGATCGCCGACCAGCACGGCAAGAGCCTGACGTTCATGGCGAAATTCGATGAGCGCGAAGGCAACAGCTGCCACATCCACATCTCGCTGCGGGGTGCCGACGGTTCGGCGGTGTTCGCCGACGACGACGATCCGCTGGGCATGTCGGCGATGTTCCGCAGTTTCGTGGCAGGCCAGCTGGCCACGCTGCGCGAACTGACGTTGCTGTACGCGCCGAACATCAACTCCTACAAGCGTTTTGTCGATGCCAGCTTCGCGCCGACGGCGATCGCGTGGGGGCTGGACAACCGCACGTGCGCGCTGCGGGTGGTCGGGCACGGTCACGGTATGCGGATGGAGAACCGGGCGCCCGGCGGCGACGTGAACCAGTATCTCGCCGTGTCGGCGCTGATCGCCGGCGGCCTCTACGGTATCGAGCGTGAACTCGAGCTGGAGGAGCCGGTGCAGGGCAACGCCTACACCAGCGGCGCCGAGCGGTTGCCGACCACGCTGGCCGAGGCGGCCGCGTTGTTCGAGCAGTCCGAGGTGGCGCGCGCGGCGTTCGGCGACGAGGTGGTCGAGCACTACCTCAACAATGCGCGGGTGGAGCTCGACGCGTTCAACGCCGCGGTGACCGACTGGGAGAGGATCCGCGGTTTTGAACGGCTCTGATTCTCCGGCGAGCAGACGCAAAATGCCTCGAAATGGCGGGTTTTCCAGGCAATTTGCGTCTGGTCGCGAGGAAAAAGTGCGGCCGGTGCTCGGGTTGACCACCTATCTGCAGCAGGCCCGGACCGGTGTGTGGGACGTGCGGGCCAGTTTCCTGCCCGCCATCTACTTCGAGGGCGTCGAGCTGGCCGGCGGTATCGCGACGCTGCTGCCGCCGCAACCGGTCGACGACGACATCGCCGACCGGCTGCTCGACGGCCTCGACGGGCTGATCGTCACCGGCGGCCCGGATGTGCTGCCCGAGCGTTACGGCCAGGATCCGCATCCGGCCACCAACGCGGCCAACGCCGACATCCGCAGCCGCGACGAGTTCGAGCTCGCGTTGGTGCGCGGTGCGCTGCGCCGCCGCTTGCCGTTCCTCGGAATCTGCCGCGGCGCACAGGTTCTCAACGTCGCGCTGGGCGGCACGCTGCACCAGCACCTGCCCGATGTGATCGGCCACAACCGCCATCAGCAGGGCGACGCGGTGTTCACCACCTCGACCGTGCGGACCGTGCCCGGGACCCGGCTGGCGGCGCTGGTCGGCGAGACGTCCGACGCGCAGTGCTACCACCATCAGGCCGTCGACCGCCTCGGGTCCGGTCTGATCGTGAGCGCCCGCGACGACGACGGCGTGATCGAGGGCATCGAGATGCCCGGTGACGATTTCGTCCTCGCGGTGCAGTGGCATCCCGAGGAACGGCTCGACGATCTGCGGCTGTTCGCCGCCGTCGTCGAAGCCGCAGGTACCTATGCGAAAGGAAGGGTGAACGCGTGAGCGCGTCGCAGGTCATCAACCCGGCGACCGAGGAGGTGCTGCGCACCGTCGAGCACACCGACGAGGCCGGCGTCGACGACGCCGTCGCCAGAGCCAAGGTCGCGCAACGGCAGTGGGCGCGGCTGGCGCCGGCGGCGCGCGCGGGCGCGCTGCGCGACTTCGCCGCCGCCGTCGACACGCACATCGACGAGTTGGCGGCCCTGGAGGTCGCCAACTCGGGGCACCCGATCGGCAACGCCGAGTGGGAGGCCGGCCACGTCCGCGATGTGCTGCAGTTCTATTCGGCGGCGCCGGAACGCCTGTCGGGTAAGCAGATTCCCGTCACCGGTGGCCTCGACGTCACGTTCAACGAGCCGCTCGGGGTCGTCGGGGTGATCACCCCGTGGAACTTCCCCATGACGATCGCGTCGTGGGGTTTCGCGCCGGCGCTGGCCGCGGGCAACGCGGTGGTGCTCAAACCCGCCGAGTGGACGCCGCTGACCGCGATCCGCCTCGGCGAGCTGGCCGTCGAGTCCGGACTGCCCGCCGACCTGTTCCAGGTGCTGCCCGGCCGCGGATCGGTGGTCGGGGAGCGCTTCGTCAGCCACCCCGACGTGCGCAAGATCGTGTTCACCGGGTCCACCGAGGTCGGCACCCGGGTGATGGCCAACGCGGCCGCCCAGGTCAAGCGCGTCACGCTCGAGTTGGGCGGCAAGAGCGCCAACATCGTGTTCGACGACTGCGACCTGGAGCAGGCGGCCGCGACCGCCCCGTACGGGGTGTTCGACAACGCCGGGCAGGACTGCTGCGCTCGCAGTCGGATTCTGGTGCAGCGCAACGTCTATGACCGGTTCATGGAGCTGCTCGAGCCGGCGGTCAAGGGCGTCGTCGTCGGCGACCCGCGCAACAAGGACACCGAGATGGGCCCGCTGGTGTCGCGGGCGCACCGGGATTCGGTCGCGTCGTTCGTGCCCGACGACGCGCCGGTCGCGTTCCGCGGTTCGGCGCCGTCGGGGCCGGGGTTCTGGTTCGCACCCACCGTGCTGACCCCGTCGCGCACCGACCGCACGGTGCGCGAGGAGATCTTCGGTCCGGTGGTCACCGTGCTGCCCTTCGACGACGAAGCAGACGCGATCGCGGTCGCCAACGACACCCCGTACGGTCTGTCCGGGTCGATCTGGACCGAGAACCTCTCGCGCGCGGTGCGGGTGTCGCGGGCAGTGGAAGCCGGCAACCTGTCGGTCAATTCGCATTCCTCGGTGCGCTACAACACGCCGTTCGGCGGGTTCAAACAGTCGGGGCTGGGCCGCGAACTCGGGCCCGACGCGCCGCTGTCCTTCACCGAAACCAAGAACGTCTTCTTTGCCGTGCAGGAGGCCTGATGGATCTGACGCAACGACTCGCCGGCAAGGTCGCCGTCATCACCGGCGGCGCCAGCGGCATCGGCCTGGCCAGCGCCAAGCGGATGCACGCCGAAGGCGCCAGCATCGTGATCGGCGACGTCGACCCGACGGCAGGCAAGACCGTCGCCGACGACGTCAACGGCACCTTCGTCCGCGTCGACGTCGCCGATCAGGTGGAGGTCGACGCGCTGTTCGACACCGCCGCGGAGACCTACGGTTCGGTCGACATCGCGTTCAACAACGCCGGTATCAGCCCGCCCGAGGACGGCCTCATCGAGGACACCGGCGTCGACGCCTGGCAGCGGGTGCAGGACGTCAACCTCAAATCGGTGTTCTTCTGCTGCAAAGCCGCGCTGCGGCACATGGTTCCGCAACAGAAGGGGTCGATCATCAACACCGCGTCGTTCGTCGCGGTGGTCGGTTCGGCGACGTCGCAGATCTCCTACACCGCATCCAAGGGCGGGGTGCTGACCATGTCGCGTGAACTCGGCGTGCAGTACGCGCGGCAGGGGATTCGCGTCAACGCGCTGTGCCCGGGACCCGTGAACACCCCGCTGCTGCAGGAACTGTTCGCCAAGGATCCCGAGCGCGCGGCCCGGCGGCTGGTGCACGTACCGGTGGGCCGGTTCGCCGAACCCGAGGAACTCGCCGCCGCGGTCGCGTTTCTGGCCAGCGACGACGCGTCGTTCATCACCGCGTCGAGCTTCCTGGTCGACGGCGGCATCGGCGGCCACTACGTGACCCCGCTGTAACGGCCATGACCGCGGATCCCGACGTCGGGCAGGGCGAAGCCGCCGCCGAGGCGCTGCTGCGTCCGGTGCGGCCGGGTAACGCGTTCGAGGACACGGTCGGTCGGCTGCTGCAGACGATCCGGCTCGGCGTGCTGCAGCCGGGCGAAAGCCTGCCCCCCGAACGGGAACTCGCCGCCCGCCTCGGCGTCAGCCGCGACACCGTCCGCGAAGCGATCAAGTCGCTCTCGGATGCCGGCTATCTGGTGTCGCGGCGCGGACGCTACGGCGGCACGTTCCTGGCCGACGAACTGCCCAGACACACCGGCGATACGGCCGGCGTCAGCCGCGAGGAGATCGACGACGCCCTGCGGCTGCGCGAGATCCTGGAGGTCGGCGCCGCGTACATGGCGGCGCGGCGCACGCTGACCGCGGCCGAACGCGAACGGCTGTGGGCGCGGCTGGCCGACGCGCGCGAAGCCGATCCCGACGACGACTACCGGCGGCTGGACTCGCGGCTGCATCTGGCCATCGCCGAGGCGGCGGGTTCGCCGTCGCTGGTGCCGCTGCTGGCCGAGAACCGGATGCGGCTCAACGCCCTGCTGGACCAGATCCCGTTGCTGCCCCGCAACATCGCCCACTCCGACGAACAGCACGAAGCGATCGTGCTGGCGATCCTGGCCGGCGACGCCGACGCCGCCGCCGAAGCCATGCGCGCGCATGTCGAGGGTTCGGCGGCGCTGCTGCACGGCTTCCTCGACTGACGCGCGCGGGGGATACCGACCGGCTGACCCGCACTGGTCTAGATTCGAGGGCGTGGAACAGTCCGACAACCAAGCGCTGGTCAAGCGCGCGTCGTCGGCGCTCGCAGAAGTCGACAGCGCCGTGTGGACGCTGCGCTTCGACCTGCTCTCCGACCCCAACAGGCTCGAGATCCTGCTGTGCCTGCACCGCGCGCCGGGAATCCGCGTCGGTGATCTGGCCGCCGCGCTCGGGCGGTCGGAAAACGCTGTTTCTCAAGCGCTTCGGGTGCTACGCCAGCAGGGTTGGGTGAGCTCGACGCGGGTGGGCCGGGCGGTCAGCTATCGGCTCGAGGACGAGATCGTGCACGACCTGCTGCACTGGATCGGCGCCCGCCACGGGTAGAACCCGTCCGAAAACCCCCTGATCTGCGGATTTCGCCGCCCGCCGGCCGTCGTTTCACCGGGGCTGCGCTCGCGGGTGCGCAGCCGCTGACGCGGGCCCGCCCGAGCCTGCTGCGGTACAGCTGACCCGCCCGACCGACCCGGCAATTTCGTCCAATTCGAACGACATCCGAAGCTCCGGCGCGCACGCTGAGACCACCACATCACAGATGAAGGGGGTCATCATGACCGCACCGAACGTCGACGCCGACCGCGCGCTCAAAACCAAGCACCGCGCGCTGTGGGCCTCCGGTGACTATCCGGCTGTCGCGGCCGAGCTGATCCCGGCGCTCGGACCCGAACTCGTGCAGGCCTGCGGGGTCAGGGCCGGGCAGCTCGTCCTCGACGTCGCCGCCGGTTCGGGCAACGCCGCGATCCCCGCCGCCGAGCTCGGCGCCGTCGTCACGGCAAGTGACCTCACGCCGGAACTCTTCGACGCCGGCCGGCGGATCGCCGCCGAGCGGGGAGTCCAACTCGAATGGGCCGAAGCCGACGCCGAAGCACTTCCGTTCGCCGACAACAGCTTCGACGTGGTGATGTCGTGTGTCGGGGCGATGTTCGCCCCGCACCACCAGGCGGCGGCCGACGAACTGGTGCGGGTGGCCCGCACCGGCGGCACGATCGGAATGATCAACTGGACGCCGCAGGGGTTCATCGGCAACCTGTTCGCGACCATGAAACCGTATGCGCCCCCGCCGCCGCCCGGCGCCGGCCCGGCACCGCTGTGGGGCGACGAGAACCACGTCCGCGCGCTGTTCGGCGACCGGGTGGCCGACCTCACCATGCGCAGGCAGACCGTGCGACTCGACCACAGCCCCACCCCGGCCGAGTTCCGCGAGTACTGGAAACGCAACTACGGCCCCACCATCGCGGCGTACAACTTCAACGCCGACGACGCCGACCGGGTCGCCGCGCTGGACGCCGACTTCCTGGCCTTCCTGCAGCACTGGGACCGCGGCGAGGCCGGCGCGTCGTACTGGGACGCCGAATACCTGCTGGTGACCGCCACCAAGAGGTGACGCGCCTCAGTGCCGTCGCGACGGCGGCCACGGGGGCTCACCGCAGAGCGCCAACAGCGCGTTCTCGATGACCTCCGGCAGCGCCGGATGGATCCAGTACTGGCCGCGCGCCATCTCCTGGGCCGGCAGGTCGAACGCCATCGCCTGCACGACGGGCTGGATCAGGCTCGACGCCTGGTGGCCCATGATGTGCGCGCCGAGCAGCAACCCGGTGTCGTCGTCGACGATGAGCTTGGCGATCCCGACGGTGTCCTCCATCGCCCACCCGTACGCCACGTCGCTGTAGTCCTGGATCTTCACCTTGATCCGCAAACCCTTGGCGCGCGCCTCGTTCTCGGTCAGCCCGACCATGGCGATCTGCGGATCGGTGAAGACGGCCGACGGCACGTAGCGGTGGTTGGACGGCATCATCGCCTCGGTGTCGTCCCAGTCCTGCAGCAGGTTGTGCTTGACCACCCGCGCCTCATGATTGGCGACGTGCTTGAGCTGATAGTCCGAGGAGACATCGCCGAGCGCGAAAATGCCGCGCGCAGTGGTGCGTTGGTACTGGTCGACGACCACCTGTCCGCTGCCGCTGACCTTCACCCCGGCGTGGTGGGCGTCGAGCTGGTCGCCGTTGGGCACCCGGCCGGTCGCCACCAACAACATGTCGCCGCGCAGTTTCGACCCGTCCTGGCAGGTGATCTCGACGCCGTCACCGACCTTGCGCGCGTCGGCGAGTTCGTGGTGGTTGCGGACCTCCCACTTCTTGGCGGCCAGATCAGTGAAGCGCGAAGCGATGTCGTCGTCGTGTCCGCGCAGCAGCGTCGCGCCGCGGATCAACAACGTCACCCGGCTGCCCAGCGCCGAGAAGACATGGGCGAACTCGCAGGCGACGAATCCACCGCCGACGATGATGAGATGCTCGGGCACCTCCGGGATCCGCATGATCGTGTCGCTGGTGTGGTACGGCACACCGCATGCGGTCACGGCCTCGGGAACCGTGACCCGGGATCCGGCCGCGATGACCACCTGGTCGGCGGTGAACTCGTCGCCGTCGTCGGTGCGCAACGCGTAGCGGCCGTCGGCCGTGGAGGGCCGGAACCGGGTGTGACTGGAGAACACCTCCACGTTCGGTGAGGCACGCCGGTAGTTCTCGCCGCCGACGGCCAGCGGATCGATGCGACCGAACACCCGCGAGACGATGTCGGGCCAGCGCACCGCGTCGATGCGCGCGTCGATGCCGTAGCGCGCCGCGTCCTGCACGTCGTGGGCGATGTCGGCCGCGTAGACGAACATCTTCGTCGGGATGCAGCCGACGTTCAGGCACGTGCCGCCGAACACGTTCTGTTCGCAGATCGCGACCTTCTTGTCGGTGTAACGCTCATCGAGAATTGAGTTGCCCGAACCGGTTCCGATGATCGCGATGTCGAAATGGGCCACAGGGTCAGCCTCCTTGGCAGTGGGCGGCGTCGGGCATCTGGCGGGCGGGTCTGCGCAGATACCAGTCCAACCAGCCGTCCAGTTCTCGGTAGGCCGCCCGGCGGGGCCCGGGCAGCGACAGGAACACGTCGTGTTTGGCGTCGACGATCGGCACGATCGTGGTGCGGTTGCCGATGCACCCCGCCCAGCGCGCGATCTGCTTGACGTCGAGCACCGCATCGCCGCGTTGGATCGCGTCGGGGTTGCTGACCTCGCGCACGCTGCGGTCGGAACGCAGGATGAGGTTCGGCACGCCGACATCGAGGCCGCGCTGCAGCTTCGCGTGCCCACGCCGGATGGCGCGGATCCAGCCGACGGTGACCGGGAAGCCGCCGATCGGCTTCCACCGCAGGTCGTAGTCGAAGTCGCCGTGGTAGTCGCGGTGCAGGGTGGTGCCGTAGCCGCCCTGGTTTGGTGAGCGAACCACCAGGCGGTTACGCAGCCGGGAGGCCGCTCCGAGCGCGGCCGTCGTCGGTGCCGCGCGCAGCAGGGCGGGGCCCTGCAGATCCAGCCACGGGCTGTTGAGCACCAGACCGCTGACGCGGCGACGGCTGGTCAGCCCCCGGCTGCGCAACCGGTCCAGCCACAGCGACACGATCAGACCGCCGGCCGAATGCCCGTACACCAGCACCTCGGCCGCCGGCGACTCCGCGGTGATCACGCCGAGGGCGCGGTTGAGCTCGACGTCGTAGCGCGCCAGGTCGGTGGTGAAGTGCGGGGTCTGGCCCTCCTGCCGGGAGCGCCCGCATTTGTGCAGGTCGATGGCGTAGAACGCGAACCCGCGCGCGGCGAAGTGGTCGGCGAGCTCGGTGTTGAAGAAGTAGTCGGTAAAACCGTGCACCAGCAGGACCGCGTGCGCGGCCGACGCGTCGGGGTCGCCGCGGCGCACCAACGTGGCGACCAGATCGCCCTCCCCGTCGGGGTCGGCCCCGAGCGCCATGGTGTGCTGGCGGTATCCCGGCAGCACGTCAGCCTTCCACTCCGGCACCTTCGCAACAGTAGTCGTCGCACCCCGTGGTGCCGGGTCAAGCGAGGGGATTGGAACCGGCCCGTGCGGGCTAACCTGAGGTTCGTCATCGCCCCCGTCCGAGGATGTGATTGTCAGTGTCGGAAACCGCAACGTCGTCGGAAAACGCAACGTCGTCGGAAAACGCAACGTCGGTGAAACGAGCGTCGGAGAAGACGGCGACGACGGACGTGGTGCTGATCGGCGCCGGCATCATGAGCGGCACGCTGGGCACCTTGCTGCGGCTGCTGGAACCGGACTGGTCGATCACCCTCATCGAGCGCCTGGACGGGGCGGCCGCCGAGAGCAGCGACGCGTGGAACAACGCGGGCACCGGGCACTCGGCGCTGTGCGAACTGAACTACACCCCGCAGCAGCCCGACGGTTCCATCGACATCTCCAAGGCGGTGCGGGTCAACGAGCAGTTCCAGGTGACCCGCCAGTTCTGGGCCTATGCGGTGGAGAACGGCGTGATCGCCGACCCGCGCAGCTTCCTGCACCCGATCCCGCACGTCAGCTTCGTCCACGGCGCCGACAACGTGAAGTACCTGCGGCGCCGCTACGACGCGCTGTCGCCGAACCCGCTGTTCGGCGGGATGGAGTACATCGACGACGAGACCGAGTTCGCCCGCCGGCTGCCGCTGATGGCCGAGCAGCGCGACTTCTCCGAACCCGTCGCGCTGAACTGGACTCAACACGGCACCGACGTCGACTTCGGGTCGTTGTCGCGCCAACTCATCGGCTATGTCGCCCAGCGCGGAATGACCACCCGGTTCGGCCACGAGATCCGCGACCTGCGCCAGGAATCCGACGGCACCTGGATGCTCAAGCTGACCAACCTGCGGACCGGGCAGACCAGCAGGCTGCGCAGCAAGTTCGTCTTCGTCGGCGCCGGCGGCGGCGCGCTGAACCTGCTGCAGAAGGCGGGCATGAAGGAGGCCAAGGGATTCGGCGGCTTCCCGGTCAGCGGCAAGTTCCTGCGCACCGACGTCCCGCGGCTGACCGAAGCGCACCGCGCCAAGGTCTACGGTCAGCCGCCGGTCGGGGCACCGCCGATGTCGGTGCCGCACTTGGACGCTCGGGTCATCAACGGCCGGTCCTGGCTGCTGTTCGGTCCGTTCGCCGGGTGGTCGCCGAAGTTCCTCAAGCAGGGCGACGTCCTCGACCTGCCCGAGTCGATCACGCTGACCAACATCGCGAAGATGGCCAACGTCGCGCTGACCCAGTTCGGTTTGCTCAAGTACCTGCTGGGCCAGCTGATGCTCTCCGATGCCGAGCGTATCGACGCGCTTCAGGAATTCGCCCCGAGCGCAAGGGAATCCGACTGGGAGATCAACGTCGCCGGCCAGCGCGTCCAGGTCATCTGCGGAGCGAAGGGCAAGGGCGTGCTCGACTTCGGCACCACCGTGCTGACCTCCGCCGACGGCACGATCGCGGGCCTGCTCGGTGCGTCGCCGGGCGCGTCGACGGCGGTCCCGGCGATGCTCGACGTGATGCGCCGCTGTTTCGGTCAGCAGTACAAGGCGTGGCTGCCCAAGCTCAAGCAGATGGTGCCTTCGCTGAACGTCGAACTGTCCAGCGAGCCCGCCCTGTTCGACGAGGTGTGGGAATGGGGGTCGCGGGTGCTCAAACTCGAGGAGCATTCGACGGTGGCCGTGGGATGACGATCATGCTGCGGCGCAGCTGGGCCAAGGACCTCGACGCCGCGATGCTCTACGAACTGCTCAAGCTGCGCGTCGAGGTGTTCGTCGTCGAACAGGCCACCCCGTACCCGGAACTCGACGGTCGCGACCTGCTGGCCGAAACCCGCCACTTCTGGCTGGAAACGCCTGTCGGCGAGGTCATCTGCACGCTGCGGCTGATGGAGGAGCATCCCGGCGGGCAGAAGGAGTTCCGGATCGGGCGGGTCTGCACCAAACGGGAGGCCCGCGGCCACGGGCACGGCACCCGGCTGCTGCAGGCCGCGCTCGCCGAAGTCGGCGACTACCCGTGCCGGATCGACTCGCAGATCTACCTGGCCGACATGTACGCCCGCCTGGGCTTCGTGCGCGACGGTGAGGAGTTCCTCCAGGACGGCATTCCGCACGTCCCTATGCTGAAGCCGTGACTTACCCGTTCAGCGCTCTCGTCGGACACGATCAACTGCGGCTGGCGCTGGTGCTGTGCGCGATCCGGCCCGACATCGGCGGTGTGCTGATCCGCGGGGAGAAGGGCACCGCGAAGTCGACGGCCGTGCGTGGGCTGGCCAGCGTCCTGGAGGCCATCGGCGACGGCCGGCTCGTCGAGTTGCCGATCGGCGCGACCGAGGACCGGGTGGTCGGCTCGCTGGACCTGCAGAAGGTGCTGCGCGACGGCGAGCACGCGTTCTCGCCGGGGCTGCTGGCGCGGGCGCACAACGGGGTGCTCTACGTCGACGAGGTCAACCTGCTGCACGACCATCTCGTCGATGTGCTGCTCGATGCCGCCGCGATGGGCCGGGTGCACGTCGAGCGCGACGGGGTGTCACACAGCCACGACGCCCGCTTCGTGCTGATCGGCACGATGAATCCCGAAGAGGGCGAACTGCGTCCGCAGCTGCTCGACCGCTTCGGGTTGACCGTCGACGTGCGCGCGTCCCGCGACGTCGACGTGCGCGTCGAGGTGATCCGTCAGCGCATGGCCTTCGAGGCCGACCCCGACGCGTTCGCGGGCCGCTACGCCGACGCCGACGCCGAGCTGGCCCGCCGGATCGCCGACGCGCGCGCCTCTGTGGACTCGGTGGTGCTGCCGGACAAGGAATTACGCCGGATCGCGGCGCTGTGCGCGGCGTTCGACGTCGACGGTATGCGCGCCGACCTCGTCGTCGCCAGAACGGCCGTCGCGCACGCGGCCTGGCGCGGCGCCGACACGGTGGGCGAAGAGGATGTGCGCATCGCCGCCGAACTCGCCCTGCCGCACCGCCGTCGACGTGACCCGTTCGACGACCCGGGCCTCGACCCCGGCCAGCTGGACGACGCGATGAACGAGGCCGGTGAGGCCGCCGATGAGGACCCCGAGCCCGAACCGGACCCCGACCCGCCCGGCGGTGGCCCCTCGTCGTCGACGGACGGGGACGCGGAAGACGCTGCGCCGCAGAGTGATTCGGGTTCAGGATCACGGACCAGCGCCCCGCCGTCGGCCACCTTCCGCACCCGGTCGCTGGTGGTACCCGGAGTGGGCGAAGGCGCGCCTGGGCGCCGGTCGCGGGCCCGTAACCGCACCGGCAAGACCATCTCCGCCGCGTCCGACGACGGCTACGGAGTGCACGTGTTCGGCACCCTGCTCGCCGCGGTCGAACGTCAGCGCGGGCCGGGGATCCCGCGGCCGCAACCGGGCGACGTGCGCCGCGCGATCCGCGAGGGCCGCGAGGGCAACCTGGTGATCTTCGTGGTCGACGCCTCGGGTTCGATGGCCGCGCGCGACCGCATGTCGGCCGTCAGCGGCGCCACGTTGTCACTGCTGCGCGACGCCTATCAGCGGCGCGACAAGGTGGCGGTGATCACGTTCCGCCGCCAAGACGCCGAACTGCTGCTGCCGCCCACGTCGTCGGTGCACATCGCGTCGCGGCGGCTGGCCCGGTTCGCCACCGGCGGCAAGACCCCGCTGGCGCAGGGGCTGCTGGCCGCCCGTGACGTCGTGGTGCGGGAGAAGGCCCGCGACCGGGCGCGGCGCGCGCTGGTGGTGGTGCTCACCGACGGGCGGGCCACCGGCGGGCCGGACCCGCTGGGCCGGACCCGCGCGGCCGCGGCCCGCCTGGTCGCCGAAGGCGCTGCCGCGGTCGTCGTGGACTGCGAGACTTCCTACGTGCGGCTCGGGTTGGCCGAAGAGCTGGCCCGGCAACTGGGGGCGCCGGCGGTGCGGCTGGCCCAGTTGCGCGCCGACAGCCTGACCGACGTCGTCCGCACCGCCGCCTGATCCCGAGGAGCCACCGATGCCGCAGGGCCAGCCGCTGACCATCCCCGACGACGGGCTGACCACCCGCGCGCGCCGCAACGCGCCGCTGCTGGCCGTGCACACCGGCGCGGGCAAGGGCAAGTCGACCGCGGCGTTCGGGATGGCGCTGCGGGCGTGGAACCAGGGGTTCGACATCGCGGTGTTCCAGTTCGTCAAGAGCGCGAAGTGGAAGGTCGGCGAGGAGTCGGCGTTCCGCGAACTCGGCAAGCTGCACGACGAGCACGGCGTCGGCGGGCCCGTGCAGTGGCACAAGATGGGCTCCGGATGGTCCTGGACCCGCAAATCGGGCAGCGAGGTCGACCACGCCGCGGCCGCCGCCGACGGCTGGGCCGAGATCGCCCGGCGCCTCGCCGAGCAGCGTCACGACTTCTATGTGCTCGACGAGTTCACCTACCCGCTGAAGTGGGGGTGGATCGACGTCGACGAGGTGATCGCCACCCTGGCTGAGCGCCCGGGCACCCAGCATGTGGTGATCACCGGCCGCGACGCTCCGCCCGCGCTGCTCGACGCCGCCGACCTGGTGACCGAGATGACGAAGGTCAAGCACCCGATGGACGTCGGCCGCAAGGGCCAGAAGGGCATCGAGTGGTAACCCCGCCCCGTTGTGGCGAGCGTGCATTGCTCCTATGTCAAGCGGCTGTGCTTTGGTGGCTGTGATGTTGGGTGAGGTCGTCGGTTCGCAGGCGTTGGTAGACGACGCGGGCGAGTCGGCGTTTGAGGCAGCGCAGGGCTTCGGTTTTGGAGTTTCCGCTGGCGAGGCGCTTGCGGTAGTAGGCGTGTCCGGCGCTGGTCGTGAGTCGGATCTGGGTTATGGCGATGCGGTGCAAGGCGGCGTTGAGTTGTCGGTTTCCCGATCGGGTCAGTCGTACCCGGCCGGCGGTGTTGCCCGACCAGACCGGGACCGGGGCGGCGCCGCTGTGACGGGCGAAGGCGGCTTCGCTTCTGAATCGGTGGACTCCGGCGGTCTCGGCAACGAGTTTGGCTGCGGTGAGTTCACCGCAGCCGGGCAGTTCCAGCAGTGCCGGCGCCACGGTGCGGACACGGTCGCCGATGCGCTCGGCGAGGTCATCGATGGCTGCGCTGAGGCGGGTGATGTCGGCCAGTTCGTCGCCGGCCAGTTCGGCCAAGAGCCCGTCTTGGGTGCCGAGCCATTCGGCCAGCCGAGCGCGGGCGGGTTCGCGGTGCAGGTTGGCCAGCTGGGGTTCCACAGCGGGGTCGAGCTGGTGGACACGTTGGCGGAGCCGGTTGATCGTCGACGTCCGTTGTCCGACAAGGTCTTCACGACGGTCGACCAACAATTTCAACTCATGAGACACCGTGTCGTGGGCGGCGACCGGCAGATCGGGGTGGCGCAGCACCGCGTGCGCGACGGCCAACGCATCGATCGGATCGGACTTGCCGCGGGTGCGCGCCGACGCCCGCGCCTGGGCCATCAGTTTCGGTGCTACCCGCACGACCTGTTGGCGTGCCGAGAGCAGATCACGCTCCAAGCGAGCCGACAGATTGCGGCAGTCCTCGATACCCCACAACAGGTCCTCACCGAACTCCAGGCGAGCCCACGTCAACGCTTTGAGATGACCGGCGGTCGTCGCGGGGACAGTTTTCTCGCCCAGCTTGCGCCCGACCTCGTCAACTGCGACGAATGTGTGGGTGCGCTTGTGTACATCGGTGCCAACAACAACCATGGTGGTTGCCTCCTTCATATGAGGTGGGTGATGAAGGTTGGGCCGGCCGGTGGACACATCTCAGTCGGGGCGGTGCCACGCTCCTATCAAGTCACACCGGTCGGTCCTTCCCATCTGGCGCCGGCACAACGCACGAAGACCAACCCAAAAGGTGGCAGTGTTTGCAAGAGCCAGACACCAGATGGAAAGACCCAACCACCGCAACGCGGCACAGTCGACAGTGACACTGAGGGTTTGCACACGACACGCCGCGCGAAATACCGCATCTGCGCACGCTCGCGCTACCGGGGCGGGGGGCCGACGTGACTACGGTGACGCCCGGTGTGGTCATCGCCGCGCCCGCCTCGGGCAGCGGAAAGACCACGGTGGCAACGGGTCTGATGGGTGCGCTGCGACGGGCCGGCCGGTCGGTCGCACCGTTCAAGGTCGGCCCGGACTACATCGACCCCGGCTACCACGCGCTCGCGACGCACCGGCCGGGCCGCAACCTCGACCCGGTGCTGCAGGGGGAGACCCTGATCGGGCCGCTGTACCGGCACGGCGGGCGCGACGCCGACATCGCCGTCATCGAAGGCGTGATGGGCATGTTCGACGGGCGGATCGCCGAGGGGTCGGCGGGCGCCGCGTTCGGGTCGACGGCACACGTGGCGGGCCTGCTCGGCGCGCCGGTCGTCATGGTCGTCGACGCCCGCGGCCAGAGCCACAGCATCGCGGCTCTGCTGCACGGCTTTTCGACATTCGACACATCGGTGCGCGTCGTCGGGGTGATCCTCAACCGCGTCGGCTCCGCCCGGCACGAGGAGGTGCTGCGACAGGCCTGCGAACACACCGGCATCCCGGTTCTCGGCGCCATCCCGCGGTCGGACGAACTGACCGTTCCGGCAAGACATCTCGGCCTGGTCACCGCGACCGAACACGGCCAACGCGCCCGCGAAGCCGTCGAGGAGATGACCGCGCTCGTCGCGCGCCACGTCGACCTCACCGCGATCGCCGCGCTCGCCGACAGCCGGGTCACCGCCGCACCGTGGTCCGCCGAGACCGTCACGTCCGTCGACGGTCACCCCACCGTCGCGCTGGCCGCCGGCAAGGCGTTCACGTTCGGCTACCGGGAGCACCGCGAACTGCTCACCGCCGCAGGCGCCGACGTCGTCGACTTCGACCCGCTCACCGACGAGCTCCCCGCCGACACCGCGGCGCTGGTCATCCCGGGCGGCTTCCCCGAGGAGTTCGTCGCCGAACTGTCGGCCAACGAACCCGTGCGCGCCCAGATCCGGCGACTCGCGGCCGCCGGCGCCCCCGTGCACGCCGAATGCGCCGGGCTCACCTACCTGCTCGACGACCTCGACGGCCACCCGATGTGCGGGGCGCTGGCCGGGTCTGCCCGGTTCACCGAACGGCTCACCCTGGGCTACCGCGAGGCCGTCGTCGTCGCCGAATCACCCCTGCACGCGGTCGGCGACCGGGTGATGGGACACGAATTCCACCGCACCGCAGTCTCATTCGCCGACACCTACGAGCCGGCATGGATGTTCACCGGCGGCCGGCGCGACGGCGCGATCGCCGGCGGCGTGCACGCCGGATACCTGCACACCCACCCCGCCGCGCACCCGGAGGCGATCACCCGGTTCGTCGCCTCTGCGGCAACCTCTAAGCTCGCCGGGTGACGAGCGCGGGCAACGACGAGCAGAAGATGAGTACCGAAGACGCCTATCTCGTCGGCCTGCGCCTGACCGGCAGGAAGGTCGTGGTGGTCGGCGGCGGCAGCGTCGCCCAGCGCCGGCTGCCGCTGCTGGTGGCCAACGGCGCCGACGTACACGTGATCGCCCGCGAGGCCACCCCGGTCGTCGAGGCGATGTCCGGAATCACCCTGCATCTGCGCGAGTTCCGCGACGGCGACCTCGACGGCGCCTGGTACGCGATCGCCGCCACCGACGATGCGGCCGTCAACGCCGCGATCGTCGCCGAGGCCGAACGGGCCCGCATCTTCTGCGTCCGGGCCGACATCGCCCGCGACGGCACCGCGGTGACCCCGGCGACGTTCGAGTACGACGGGCTCTCGGTCGGGGTGCTCGCCGGCGGTGAGCACCGGCGCTCGGCGGCCATCCGCTCGGCCATCCGCGAGGCCCTGCAGCAGGGCGTCATCACCGCCGAGACCCCCGGCGCCGTCGCCGGCGGGGTCGCGTTGGTCGGTGGGGGCCCCGGCGACCCGGAGCTGATCACCGTCCGCGGCCGCCGGCTGCTGGCCCAGGCCGACGTCGTCGTCGCCGACCGGCTCGCCCCGCAGGAACTGCTGGCCGAACTGCCGCCGCACGTCGAGGTGATCGACGCTTCGAAGATCCCGTACGGCCGCGCGATGGCGCAGGACGCGATCAACGGCCTGCTGATCGACCGCGCCCGGGCCGGCAAGTTCGTGGTGCGCCTCAAAGGCGGTGACCCGTTCGTGTTCGCCCGCGGCTACGAGGAGATCATCGCGTGCGCGGACGCCGGGGTTCAGGTGACGGTTGTGCCGGGTGTGACCAGTGCCATAGGGGTGCCCGCGTTGGCCGGCGTCCCGGTCACACACCGCCACGTCACGCACGAATTCGTGGTGGTCAGCGGCCATGTCGCGCCGGGGCACCCCGAATCGTTAGTGAATTGGGATGCGCTGGCCAGACTGTCCGGAACGATCGTGTTGCTGATGGCCGTCGAACGGATCGAACTGTTCGCCCGCGCCCTGCTGGACGGTGGTCGACCTGCAGATACTCCGGTCCTGGTGGTGCAGCACGGGACGACGGCCGCGGAACGAACTTTGCGGGCGACGCTGAGCGACGTCGCGCAGCGCATCCGCGAGGACGGAATCCGGCCGCCGGCGATCATCGTGATCGGTGCTGTGGCGGCGTTCGGCAGTTAAAGGGTTCTTAAGATTACTGTAAGGTAACCCGCATGACGGCTCTCAATGACGCAGAGCGTGCAGCCATGCGCCGTGACGCCGAAAACAAGGCAAACCGGGCGCTGCCGGGGCACGTGCATCAGTCTGCGGCCGAGCGAACGGGCAGGTACCCGACGTGGCTGCCGTCGCGCCGATTCATCGCCGCGGTCATCGCGATCGGCGGCATGCAGCTGCTCGCGACCATGGACAGCACCGTCGCGATCGTCGCGCTTCCTAAGATCCAGGACGAGCTGAGCCTGTCGGACGCCGGCCGCAGCTGGGTCATCACCGCCTACGTGCTCACCTTCGGCGGGCTGATGCTGCTCGGCGGCCGACTGGGCGACACGATCGGACGCAAGCGCACGTTCATCGTCGGCGTCGCGCTGTTCACCATCGCCTCGGTGCTGTGCGGTCTGGCCTGGAACGAGGCCACGCTGGTGATCGCCCGGCTGCTGCAGGGCGTCGGCGCGGCGATCGCGTCGCCCACGGCGCTGGCGCTGATCGCCACGACGTTCCCCAAGGGGCCGGCCCGAAACGCCGCGACCGCGATCTTCGCCGCGATGACCGGGATCGGCTCGGTGATGGGTCTGATCGTCGGCGGCGCGCTGACCGAGGTGTCGTGGCGCTGGGCGTTCCTGATCAACATCCCGATCGGGCTGCTGATGATCCACCTGGCCCGCCGGACCCTGCGGGAGACGCACCGCGAGCCGCTCAAGCTCGACGCCACCGGCGCGCTGCTGGCGACGCTGGGCTGTACCGCCGCGGTGTTCGGGTTCTCGATGGGCCCCGAACAGGGCTGGCTGTCGCCGATCACGCTGGGCTCCGGGCTGGTCGCCGGTCTGGCGCTGCTGGCGTTCCTCTACGTCGAGCGCACCGCCGCCAACCCGGTGATGCCGTTCGACCTGTTCAAGGAGCGCAACCGGGTCGCGACGTTCGCGGCGGTGTTCCTGGCCGGCGGTGTGATGTTCACGCTCACCGTGCTGATCGGGCTCTACGTGCAGGACATCATGGGGTACAGCCCGCTGCGCGCCGGTATCGGGTTCATCCCGTTCGTGATCGCGCTCGGCATCGGACTCGGATTGTCGTCGCAGCTGGTGCAGATGTTCCCGCCGCGGCTGCTGGTGATCGCCGGCGGCGTGCTGGTGCTCGGAGCGATGATCTACGGCTCGACGCTGGACGCGAACATCCCGTACTTCCCGAACCTGGTGCTGCCCATCACGATCGGCGGGCTGGGCATCGGCATGATCGTGGTGCCGCTGACGCTTTCGGCGATCGCCGGGGTGGGCTTCGACCAGATCGGCCCGGTGTCGGCGATCGCGCTGATGCTGCAGAACCTCGGCGGGCCCGTCGTGCTGGCGATCGTGCAGGCTGTGATCACGTCGCGCACGCTGTATCTGGGCGGCACCACCGGCCCGGTCAACGACATGAACGCCGCGCAGCTGCACGCGCTCGACCAGGGCTACACCTACGGGCTGCTATGGGTGGCCGCGGTCGCGGTGATCGTGGGCGTGGTGGCGCTGTTCATCGGTTATTCGGCCCAGCAGGTGGCGCACGCGCAGGAAGTCAAGGACGCGATCGACTCCGGCGAGTTGTGATTTCGGCGTAGTTGGTGGCGCCTCGCGCATCCAACTACACCCAAACCGCACTCTGTAGGCTGGCAATCCATGTCTGCGGCAGGTGGTTCCCCGGAGTCCTCCCCGGACTCGATGGACCGCTCGTCGGCCGCCACCGGATCGTCCGCCTCGCAGCTGCCGCTCGCGAAGTCCGTCCTCGGCCCGGCGATCATCGCGATCACCGGCATGCAGCTGATGTCGACGCTCGACGGCACCATCGTGATCGTCGCGCTGCCGCGGATGCAGGCCGACCTCGGGCTCACCGACGCCAGCAAGAGCTGGGTGATCACCGCCTACGTGCTGGCGTTCGGCGGGCTGCTGCTGCTCGGCGGCCGCGTCGGCGACGCGATCGGGCACAAGCGCGCGTTCCTGTCGGGGGTCGGGGTGTTCACGATCGCCTCGCTGGTGTGCGGGCTGGCCACCGACCCGATGACGCTGATCGTCGCGCGCGCGGTGCAGGGCGTCGGTGCCGCCGTCGCCGCACCGACCGGGCTGGCGCTGATCGCGACGACGTACGCGGTCGGGCAGGCCCGTAACCGGGCGCTGGCGATCTCGGCGGCCATGCAGGGCATCGGCTCGGTGCTCGGGCTGGTGCTCGGCGGCGCGCTGACGGTGATCTCGTGGCGGCTGGCGTTCCTGATCAACGTGCCGATCGGTATCGCGATCATCGCGGTCGCGGTCTACAACCTCGCCGAAACCCACCACGAGCGACTCAAACTCGACATCGCCGGCGCGCTGCTGGCGACGCTGGGCTGTTCGGCGGCGGTGCTGGTGTTCACCCAGGGCCCGCCGCGCGGCTGGGTCGACCCGCTGGTGATCGGCGCCGCAGTGGCCGCGGCCGTCTTCTTCATCGGCTTCCTGCTCGTCGAGCGCACCGCCGCGCACCCGATCGTGCCGTTCTCGGTGTTCGACAACCGCAACCGGGTGATGACGTTCGTCGCGCTGTTCATGGCCGGCGGGGTGATGCTGACGTTGACGGTGATGATCGGCCTGCTGGTGCAGGACGTTCTCGGGTACTCGGCGCTGCGGGCCGGTATCTGCTTCATCCCGTTCGCGCTGGCGTTCGGCGTCGGCAGCGCGGTCGCCGCCAAGCTGGCACCGCATGTGGCGCCGCGCTGGCTGATCCTGGGCGGCGGGCTGTTCGTGCTCGGCGCGATGCTGTACGGCTCGACGCTGAGCCGCGGCATCCCGTACTTTCCGGACCTGTTCGCCCCGATCGTGGTCGGCGGCTTCGGGATCGGCGCGATCGCGGTGATCCTGCCGCTGTGCGCGATCGCCGGGGTCGGGCCCGGCGAAATCGGACCGGTCTCGTCGATCACGCTGATGGTGCAGAACCTCGGCGGCCCGCTGGTGCTCGTCGTCATCCAGGCGGTGCAGACGTCGCGCACGCTGTACCTGGGCGGCACCACCGGCCCGGTCAAGGACATGACCCCGGCCCAGCTCGACGCGCTGGGGTTCGGGTACACCTATTCGCTGCTGTGGGTGGCCGGCGTCGCGGTGATCGTCGGTGTCGCGGCGTTCTGGATCGGCTTCTCGGCGCGCCAGATCGCGACCGCCCAGCACACCCGCGAAGCGGTGGAGGCCGGGGAACTGTAGGTCAGTAAGGTGGTCGGCTGTGATCACCCGCATGTCGGAGCTGTTCCTGCGTACCCTGCGCGACGACCCGGCCGACGCCGAAGTGCCCAGCCACAAACTGCTGGTCCGCGCCGGCTACGTCCGGCCGGTCGGGCCCGGGCTCTACAGCTGGCTGCCGCTGGGCCTGCGGGTGCTGCGCCGCATCGAGCGGGTCGTGCGTGAGGAGATGACCGCCATCGGCGGCCAGGAGATCCTGTTCCCGGCGCTGCTGCCCCGCGCGCCGTATGAGGCCACCAACCGCTGGACCGAGTACGGCGACAGCGTGTTCCGGCTGCAGGACCGCCGCCGCAACGATTACATGCTCGGGCCGACGCACGAAGAGTTCTTCACCCTGACGGTGAAGGGGGAGTACAGCAGCTACAAGGACTTCCCGCTGCGGCTGTTCCAGATCCAGACCAAGTACCGCGACGAGGCCCGGCCCCGCGCCGGCATCCTGCGCGGGCGCGAGTTCGTGATGAAGGACTCCTACTCGTTCGACACCGACGACGACGGCCTGCGCGCGGCCTACGCCGACCATCGCGAGGCCTACCAACGCATCTTCGACCGGCTGGGCGTGCGCTACGTGATCGTGTCGGCGGTGTCCGGGGCGATGGGCGGCAGCGCGTCCGAGGAGTTCCTGGCCGAGAGCGAGATCGGCGAGGACACGTTCGTGCGCTGCCTGGAATCCGGCTACGCCGCCAACGTCGAGGCGGTGACGACGGCCGTGCCCGAGCCGCTGCCGATCGAGGGGCAACCCGAGGCGACGGTGTACGACACCCCCGGCACCCCGACGATCGCGACTCTGGTCGACTGGGCCAACTCGGTGCTGGACCGGCCGGTGACCGCGGCCGACACGCTCAAGAACGTGATGCTCAAGACCCGGCTGCCCGGCGGCGAGTGGGAACTGCTGGGCATCGGGGTGCCCGGTGACCGCGAGGTCGACGACAAACGGCTCGGCGCGGCGCTGGAACCGGCCGAGTACGCGCTGCTCGACGACGCCGACTTCGCGAAGTACCCGTTCCTGGCGAAAGGTTACATCGGCCCGAAAGGGTTGCTGGCCAACGGAGTTCGTTATCTGGTCGACCCGCGGGTGGTCGACGGGACGTCGTGGATCACCGGGGCCGACGAACCGGGTCGGCACGTCGTCGGCCTGGTCGCCGGCCGCGACTTCGTGCCCGACGGCACCATCGAGGCCGCCGAGGTGCGCGACGGCGACCCGTCGCCGGACGGCGCCGGGAAGCTGGTCAGCGCGCGCGGCATCGAGATCGGCCACATCTTCCAGCTGGGCCGCAAGTACACCGACGCGTTCGACGTCGACGTGCTCGGCGAGAACGGCAAGCCGGTGCGGTTGACCATGGGCTCCTACGGGGTCGGGGTGTCGCGGCTGGTCGCGGTCATCGCCGAACAGCAGCACGACGAGTTCGGGCTGCGGTGGCCGTCGTCGGTGTCGCCGTTCGACGTGCACGTGGTGATCGCGAACAAGGACGCGGCCGCGCGCGCGGGTGCCGAGGAGTTGGCCGCGGCGCTCGACGGCGACGGGTTCGAGGTGCTGCTCGACGACCGGCAGGCCTCGCCCGGGGTGAAGTTCAAGGACGCCGAACTGCTCGGCGTGCCGTGGGTGGTGGTGGTCGGTCGCGGCTGGGCCGACGGCGTCGTCGAACTGCGCAATCGGTTCACCGGCGACAAGCGGGAGATCGCGGTCGACGGCGCGACGGCCGCGATCGCCGACGCGCTGCGCAGCTCCTAGCCCGGCCGAACGTGGGTTACCCGCACGCCAATCGCGGTCAGCGCGTGACACGAGCCCACACTCGGCAGGTAAGCGAGTCGGACTATACGCTGCCGCCGGGGAACGCCACGGTGACCGGCGAAGCGCCGAGCACCTGGGTCCACCGCGCCGCCGTCACCGCACACTGCGTCAGCGCCTTGACCCCGAACGCGCGGTCCTGCTCGGTCGTGGCCTGCTCGACGACGGCGCGCCAGGCGACCGCGGCGTCCTCCTCCATGCGCACAGCCAGCTTGACCGCGTCGGTCGGGCCGTCGACCTCGATCGGCAGCTGGTAGCCGGCGGCGGGCAGCGGACCGACGACCGAGCGTTCCTCCAGCAGTGCCAACGCGGCCTCGCGTCGCTCGCGGTGCTCGGCCATCGCCTTCGACACCAGCCAGTTGTCCTCGGGGGTCGAGCGCGCCGAGACCACCCCGTACCCGTAGATGGTGGCGTGTTCGGTGGCGATCGCGTCGAACAGCGCGCCGTCGGCGGGATCCGACGGCCGCTCCGGCATCGCGGGCTCCGGTGAGGTCATCGCGGTTTCCTCGGTGCGGGCAGTGCCACCTGATAGGCGGCGGTGCAGGCGGCGGCGATCGACGCGAGCAGCCCGGCGCGGTACCCCGACAGCGAGGCGGCCAGCTCGGCGGCGCTGTCCGCCGACGCCCGAAGCGCGTTGACGACGTCGGCGACGGTCGGCGCCTTGGCCGCTTCGGCGGTGGTGCTCGTCGGCGTCGTGGTGGGCGCCTCGTCGCCGCGCATGCGGACCAGCTCGTCGGAGAGCGCCTGGGCGTGCGCGGCGCGCTCGGCGGCGATGGCGGTCAACGCCTGGGCGACGGGGCCGCGTTGCTCGGCGGCGGCGTCGGTGGCCAGCGCGCTGTCGGCGCGGGCCCGCACCAGCTGGGCGACCAGCTCGTCGACCTCCGGCGGCGGGGGAGCGCTGCCGCAGGCCGCCGACGCGGTCGCGACCAGGGCCAATGCCGCCGCCGAAGCCAGTACGGTCCGCCTGCTGTAGGTCGGCGGTGGGCTCGGCACGGGGGATATCTTGCCATTACCGCCGATGTGCACGTCGGGTGCGCGTTTGGCTCTTGCGGCCGTTGTCCTGGCGTATCGTGGGGTGTCGGTTCCGGGTTGTGATCACGGGGAATCGTGTCCGAACAACTCAAGACGAGGAGCTCGCCGTGACGGAGCGTTCTGCGGGGTTGCCGTCGCAGACGGAGGTAATCGAGCTGCTCAGCGGCGATTTCGCGCGCGCGGGTTACGACATCGAAGAGGTGGTCATCGACGCCGCCGCCCGTCCGCCGCGCATCACCGTGGTCGCCGACGGCGACGACGGTCTGGACCTCGACACCATCGCCGATCTGTCCCGCACGGCGTCGGCGGCGCTCGACAGCGTCGACGACCGCGCCGCGCCATACGTCCTCGAAGTCACCTCGCCCGGCGTGGACCGCCCGCTGAGCACCGAAAAGCACTATCGCCGGGCCCGCGGCCGCAAAGTGGAGCTGACGTTGTCCGACGGCACCCAGCTGACCGGTCGACTCGGCGAAACCGACGGCGGCACCGTGCGTTTGGTGGTCCGCGAAGGACGCCAGCCGACCTTCACCGTCCGCGAGATCCCTCTGGACGGTATCGCCAAAGCCGTTGTACAAGTGGAATTTTCGCCTCCCAATCCGCGAGAGCTGGAGCTGGTCGGCCAATCCGGGAAGGGGGATTGACGCGTGAACATCGACATGGCAGCACTGCACGCCATCGAGGTGGACCGGGGAATCCCGGTGGGGGAACTCGTCGAGACCATCAAGTCGGCGCTGTTGACCGCCTACCGGCACACCGAGGGACACGCCGCCGAGGCGCGCATCGAGATCGACCGCAAGAGCGGCGAGGTCAAGGTGATGGCCGCCGAGGTCGACGCCGACGGCAACGTGATCACCGAGTGGGACGACACCCCAGAGGGATTCGGTCGCGTCGCGGCCACCACCGCGCGCCAGGTGATGCTGCAGAGGTTCCGCGACGCCGAGAACGAGAAGACCTTCGGCGAGTTCTCGGCCCGCGAAGGTGACATCGTCGCCGGCGTGATCCAGCGTGACGCGCGGGCCAACGCCCGCGGGCTCGTCATCGTCCGGATGGGCAGCGAGACCAAGGGATCCGAAGGCGTCATCCCGGCGGCCGAGCAGGTCCCCGGCGAGCGGTACGAACACGGTGACCGGCTGCGCTGCTACGTCGTCGGGGTCACCCGCGGCGCCCGCGAACCGGTCATCACGCTGTCGCGCACCCACCCGAACCTGGTGCGCAAACTGTTCTCGCTGGAGGTCCCCGAGATCGCCGAGGGCTCCGTCGACATCGTCGCGGTCGCCCGCGAAGCCGGGCACCGGTCCAAGATCGCGGTCACCTCACGCGTGCCGGGGCTCAACGCCAAGGGCGCCTGCATCGGCCCGATGGGCCAGCGGGTGCGCAACGTGATGAGCGAACTGTCGGGCGAGAAGATCGACATCATCGACTACGACCCGGACCCGGCCAAGTTCGTTGCCAACGCGCTGTCGCCGGCCAAGGTGGTCTCGGTGGCGGTCATCGACGAGACCGCCCGCGCCGCGCGTGTCGTGGTACCCGACTTCCAGCTGTCCCTGGCGATCGGCAAGGAGGGCCAGAACGCGCGGCTGGCCGCCCGGCTGACCGGCTGGCGCATCGACATCCGCAGCGACGCGGCGCCCGACGGCGCCGACGGCGGTAGCGAGCGCGGCGGGACCGGGCACGGCGCCGCGCGCGGCGCCGTTCACGACCGGTAAGGCCGCCCGCGCGGGCAGCCGACGGCGGTTCCCACGCCGAGCGGTGAAGCCATTTCAAATACCAGCGACGGTGACGGTAGACTCAGCGATGATCCAGCGCGAGACTTCGGCTTCAGCGCAACGACGCAGCCCCGACGGACCTGTCGGACCGGTGCGGACCTGCGTGGGTTGTCGGAAACGAGAGCTGGCCGTCGAATTGCTTCGGGTAGTCGCCGTCGGCAATGGAGCTGGGAACACTTCCAGCGCCGTCACCGTCGATTCAGCGAGAAAGCTGCCGGGGCGGGGCGCATGGTTGCATCCCACTCCACAGTGCCTCGACGCAGCAGTCCGGCGGCGAGCGTTCGGTCGAGCGTTGCGGATCACCGGTTCACCGGACGTATCCGCGGTGATCGAGTACGTCGGCGCTGAACGCAGTGCGGACATGCCCGACCCCACGGCAACAGAACAGGTAGCGAAGAACATGAGCACACCGTGAAGTCCCGATGACCATGCGTCATAGCTAAACCGAGGCGCGGCGCCTACCACCGCTGACGCCTCTAGAGATGGAGATGTAGTGGCAGGTAAGGCCCGTGTACACGAGTTGGCCAAGGAACTCGGTGTCACCAGTAAGGAAGTTCTCGCTCGTCTGAGCGAACAGGGCGAATTCGTCAAATCCGCGTCCTCCACGGTGGAGGCCCCGGTCGCGCGTCGGCTGCGCGAATCGTTCGGCGGCGGTAAACCGGCCGCCGAGAAGCCCAAGTCCGCAGGTAACGGCGCATCGGCCCCGGCCCCCGCCAAGGCGGGACCGTCCCCGGCGACCGCGGCGGCCAAGGCCGCTCCCGCGGCGCCCGCGGCGCCCGAGCCGGCTCCCGCGCCCAAGCCGGCGGCTCCGGCCCCCGAGCCTGC